>CAWHZO010000004.1:0-745904 GCA_963833915.1 uncultured Actinomycetota bacterium | reverse complement strand
TGGTTCTCACCGATATCCACTGCGTGCCCCGCCAGATCGCCGAAATCCTCGACCACAGTGCCCCCGACCTCGCCGTCCGTGCCCGGATATACATGCACCCGCACATTCACCGCCACGCGGCTATCGCCGGTATCGCCAGCCGTCCCGCTAGGGTCTTTCATCCGTCTTTTCATCCGTCGTCACCCTAGGTTGTGCGCGTGAAAATAGTGACGGGATTAAAAGTGTTCCCATCGAGAATGAAAACGGCCCCCGGAGGATTCTCCGGGGACCGTTCCTACTAGTAGCGGGGACAGTGTGTGGCGGGGACAGTGTGGCGGGGACAGTGTGGCGGGGACAGTGTGGCGGGGACAGGATTCGAACCTGCGACCTCTGGGTTATGAGCCAACCGGCTATCGCATGTGACTTGCAGGTCTCAAACACGCAGGTCAAGGGCCGCCGTTAGTCCACGCGGTCTCGGCGCATCCCACGGCGTTGGTTAGTGTTGGTCAAGCCAGGATGCCAGCGACCGGCCGGCTTCCAGTACGTGGCTTTCGGCGACCGAACGGGCGCGCTCGGCGTCGTGATCGGCGATTGCCTCGATCAGTTCGTCGTGCTCATCGAGGGAGTGCTTTTCGTGTTCGGGGAAGAGGGTTAGGAAGTTGGTAGGGACCATGCGGGCGGCTTGCGTAAGTTGGGCGAGTAGCCGCCGGGAATGAGCCGCGCGGTGGATCTCCTGGTGGAAGCGCCAGTTGGCTTCGCCGATGCTGTCGTCACCCGACCGCGCGGCGACCTCGCCAGCGAGCTCGCGTAGTGAAGCGAGCTCCTGTGGATTTACGCGCTGCGCCGCCCAGGCAGCGGCCTGTCCGGTCAGGACACCCAGAATGGTGAAGCTGTCGATCACGTCCTTGGAGCTGATGCCGATGACGGTGATTCCGCTGCGCGGCGCAACATGCACTAGGCCTTCGAAGGACAGTTCCAGGAGCGCCTCACGCACCGGTGTGCGACTTGTGGCGAACTCGGTGGTGATGGCATCCAGGTCAACGCGCGTGCCAGCGGGTAATGCTCCGGTCAAGATGCGGTCGCGCAACTCGCGCGCGGCGCGCTCTCGCACGGTGCCGGAAATATTGACATCCCTTGGCATAAACGAACGGTAGCTGCAGATTGCATATCACATTTGAAATCTGATATAGACGCCTTCTAGCATGGCGAAACGGCACGGCACCATGTCCCTCGAGGATCCACCCAAAGGGCAGCACATCGGTCTACGAGCTTTCGGTTCCGGTCGAAAAGCGAGCGCCCTTCGATTGGAGAGTGCCTGGTGACGCCGGTAACACGAGTACGTCAAGCGCGTGGCGTCACGAAATCTGGAGAAAGAGTCATCTATCACAACAAGACGAGCGGCGGCAACAGATACAGCCAGGCACCTTGACGCTGAACCGTTGAACCCACCCGCGAATAACACTTAAAGCCAAAAGTCCCAGTGTCTGAGATGGAGAACGCGAGTGGTTGATCTAGAACTCGATCAAGGGCTGGCCGTCATCACGATCAATCGCCCCAATGCTCGTAACGCGATCGCGCCTCAAACCATGGACCAGCTTGGCCAGGCCATAGTCGGCGCCAAGGGCGCGCTGTGCCTGGTCATTCGCGGCGAGGGAGATAAGGCATTCGTTTCGGGCGGGGACCTCAAGGAGCTCAGTGCGTTGCGCACCGAAGAGCAGGCGGCAGCTATGGCATGGCGGATGCGGTCGCTCTGTGATGAGCTCGCGAATTTCCCTGCCCCGGTCGTCGCCGCGCTAAACGGCCACGCGTTCGGGGGCGGAGCGGAGGTCGCGGTCGCCGCCGACATACGGGTGGCCGCCGACGACATCAAGATCGGGTTCAATCAGGTGTCACTCGAAATAATGCCGGCTTGGGGTGGCGCGGAGCGGCTCGCGGCCCTCGTCGGCCGCGGCCGCGCGCTGATGCTCGCGGGCACTGGAGCCGTACTCACCGCCGATCAAGCCGAAAAGGTCGGGCTGGTGGATCGCGTGCTGCCGAGGGCGACGTTCGAAACTGAGTGGCGTTCCTTGGCTCGGGCGCTGGCGAATCGGCCTGCCGGCGACATCAAGCGCGTCATGTCGGGCGTGCCGGCCAGTGACGCCGTCGCAGCTTTCGCCTCGCTATGGGTATCTGATGAGCATTGGGCCGCGGCGGACCGAGTGATGAAACGCAGCCGATGAATGAGTCGTGAGCATCTTTGGTGCCCGACGCCGGCTGCTTCACATGGTCGCACGGGGGTCGGTGTTTGCAGGATCACTGAACTAGTCGGATTTATCGGCGGTGGCTGACTCGATCAGCAGCAGACCGGCGGCGGTATACGGATCGCATCGACCGTCAGCGACGGCAGCGGCCAAACCGGCGAGTTCCGGGTGGGAGTGCAGGCGAGTTTGCGCCAGAGAGAGGATCTGTGCCCGAGCGCGCGATGCCCTTCGGGCGGGTGTGTCGGCGCGGTGGTGGGCGTCGATCGCGTCCATCAAGTCGGTAACGCCCTCGGAGCGCGCTGCGACGAGTGTGAGGACTGGGGCTGATGTCTCGGCCTGCAAATCGCGGGCGGTTTGCTTCGCGCCGTCGCGGTCGGCCTTATTGACGACCACAATGTCAGCGACTTCGAGCAGGCCTGCCTTCGCGGCTTGTACTGCGTCACCCGCTCCGGGATTGAGGATGACGATGGTGGGGTCGGCGACGGCGGCGATCTCGATCTCCGACTGACCGACACCGACCGTTTCAAGCACGATGAGGTCGTAGGACAGTGCTGCAAGCAGCTGGATCGCCGCGGGGACCGCGGCGGCGAGACCGCCGAGGTGACCGCGGGTTGCGATCGAGCGGATGAACACATCGGGGTCGTCGATGTGGGCGGCCATCCGGATGCGATCGCCGAGGATGGCGCCGCCGCTGTAGGGCGATGACGGGTCCACCGCGAGGACCGCGACTCGCATCCCTTGTTCGCGGTAGCCGCCAACCAGCGCGGCGATCGTCGTCGACTTTCCTGCACCCGGAGGACCGGTAATGCCGACAACCCGGGCGGAGGCTGTGTCCAGAGCTGCCAGTACTTCGTCGCGACGATCGCTCTCGATCAGGCTCAGTAGGCGACCCGTCGCTCGGGTAGAGCCGCTCAGCGCTGCCTGGATGAGATCCGCGACATTCATATGTCGCCCCCTTTTCCGGCCGTATCGCTCAATAACCGAACGGTGGTTGGTACTGCAGCCGACAGCGATCTCAAACTGAGAGATTAGCTCCACCGTGCTCATCGAGACGTGGCGGTGCGCCGTAATCGGGTTCATACCCGTCGATCCGAATTGGGCTTCGGATCAACTGAAATGCGCCCGCGGCAACGATCACTTCCGGGTTGGCGGCGAGCGCTTCGGGCAGCGTTCGGACGGCAGCGACGGGCACGCCTAGCGGACGCAGCCGCGCTTCCCAGTTCGCGGCGGTATCGGTAACCAGAGCGCTGGCCACTGACGCGAGAACCTCGTCGCGCCGGGCGGCCCGCTCCCTCATCGTCGCCGGCCCCACGATGTTGGCCTCAGCGGCGAATAGCCGCCAGAATTTGTCGTGGGTGATGAACAGTGCCAGGAATCCGTCTGCAGTCGAAAAGAGCTGAGCTGGGACATAATACGAGTGTGCGCCCATCGGCAACCGTCGCGGCTCGATGCCGTCGTTGAGGTAGGCCGACGCGCGATAGTTCAGCTGGGAAAGCATCACATCACGCAGTGATACCTCGACCTGCCCCCCGCGGCCGGAGACGATCTGGGCCAGCAGTCCAAGGGCAGCAGTAAGTCCGGCGGAATTGTCGGCCGCGGAATAGCCCGGCAAGGTCGGTGGTCCAAGCGGATCGCCGGTCAGCGCAGCGATGCCGGTGGTCGCCTGGATGACGTAGTCGAATGCCGGATCATCACCCGCTTCCAGACCAAAACCGGTGAGCGCCACGCAGACAATCCGCTCATTCCAGCGCCGCAGCGCTTCGTAGGTGAGGCCATATCGGCGGATGGCGGATGGTTTCAAATTCGCCAGCAACGCATGCGATCCGGCAATGAGTTCACCGAGCTCGAGCTGGCCCGTCTCGGATGTCAGGTCAACGCAAATGCTGCGCTTGCCTCGGTTGAGGCTGGCGAAATATGAATCCCCGACTTGCCGCGAGATGTCGCCGTCCGGTGGTTCGATCTTGATGACCTCGGCCCCAAGATCGGCCAGCATCATCGTGGCGTATGGCCCCGCCAACATGTGACCGATCTCAAGGATCCGGATGCCGGCGAGCGGGCCCGTGGACCGAGTCTCTGCCGGTCCGGTCACCGAAGGACCCGGGGTACCAACGTGCGCGTGCAGTCGGCACTCTCCGCACCAATCATCACGCCGAGCCGCATTAGTCTTCTCCGCCCGGCTTCCGTCAGGGCGTGTACGTCGCGGACGAGGGTATCCAGTGGCGTCCCCGTCGGAAACACCGCTGCTGCGCCGGCGTCCAACAACTTCTGCACGTCGGCCTGCGGGATGGTGCCGCCGACGACCACCGCGATGTCGGCGGCGTCTGCGGCCCGCAGCGCGTCGACGGTGCGGGCAGTCAGGGCCACATGGGCGCCCGACAAGATCGAAAGCCCGACAAGCTTGACGTCCTCCTGCAGCGCGATCGAAACGATGTCCTCGATGCGCTGGCGGATTCCGGTGTAGATGACCTCGAATCCGGCATCGCGCAGCGTGCGGGCGACGATCTTTGCGCCGCGGTCGTGTCCGTCCAGGCCGGGTTTCGCCACCAAGACGCGAGCGCCCATCAGAACACTACCGGTTGCTGGAATTCGCCCCATACCGCTTTGAGTGCGGTCACCAACTCTCCGACAGAGCAGTACGCATTGGCACAGTCGATGAGGCGGGGCATCAGATTGTCGGTGTCCTCGGCCGAACGCGAGAGTGCGGCAAGCGTTTCCTTGACGGCGACCGAGTCACGCTCGGCTTTGATCTTCGCCAGACGCTTCAGTTGCAGATCGCGGCCCTCCGCGTTCAGTTGATAGGTGTCGATGTCAGGCGACGGCTCGTCGGTGACGAACTTGTTGACGCCGACCACGGGGCGTTCGCCCGACTCCACCTCTTTGTGAATCTTGAAGGCTTCGTCGGCGATCAGTCCCTGCAGATAGCCGTCCTCGATGGAGCGCACCATGCCGCCATGCTTTTCGAGGTCGTCCATGATTTCGACGATCTTGGCCTCGGTGGCATCGGTCAGTGCCTCTACGAAGTAGGAGCCGCCAAGCGGATCGGCCACCTTGGCCACTCCGGTTTCGTAGGCGAGGATCTGCTGGGTGCGCAGCGCCAGCGTCGCGGATTCCTCGCTGGGAAGGGCGAACGGCTCGTCCCACGCCGCGGTGAACATCGACTGGACGCCGCCGAGCACCGCGGCCAGCGACTCGTAGGCGACGCGCACCAGGTTGTTCTGCGCCTGAGGTGCATACAGCGACGCGCCGCCCGCGACGCAGCCGAAGCGGAACATCGACGCCTTATCGGTGGTGGCGCCGTAGCGCTCGCGCACGATGGTCGCCCAGCGGCGGCGGCCTGCCCGATACTTCGCGATCTCCTCGAAGAAGTCGCCGTGGGTATAGAAGAAGAACGAGATCTGCGGCGCGAACTTGTCGATGGTCATCCGACCGCGTTCGACGACTGTGTCGCAGTAGGTGACGCCGTCGGCCAACGTGAAGGCCATCTCCTGGACGGCGTTGGCGCCGGCGTCGCGAAAGTGCGCGCCCGCCACGGAGATCGCGTTGAACCTCGGCACCTCGGCTGCGCAGAACTCGATGGTGTCCGCGATCAGCCGCAGTGACGGCTCCGGCGGCCAGATCCAGGTACCGCGCGACGCGTATTCCTTGAGGATATCGTTCTGGATTGTGCCGGTGAGCTTCTCGCGGGGCACGCCCTTCTTCTCCGCGGCGGCGACGTAGAACGCCAGCAGGATGGCTGCGGTGCCGTTGATGGTGAAGCTGGTGCTGATCTTGTCCAGCGGGATGCCGTCGAAGAGCACCTCGACATCGGCGAGCGTGTCGACGGCGACACCGACGCGGCCGACCTCCTCGCCGTACTCCGCGTCATCGGAGTCGTAGCCGCACTGGGTCGGCAGGTCCAGCGCGACCGAGAGCCCGGTGCCGCCCTGGCCCAACAGGTACCGATACCGCTTGTTCGACTCCTCGGCGGTGCCGAATCCCGAATACTGGCGGAACGTCCAGGTTTTGCCCCGGTAGCCGGACGCGAAGTTGCCGCGGGTGAACGGGTACTCCCCGGGCGGCGGCGGGTCTGGCGCGCGGTCACCGGGTCCGTACACGGGCTCCAACGGAATGCCCGACGGGGTCTGCACGACGTCACTCATCGGGGCTGGCCGCGCTGGTCAACGTCTGGTTCTGGATCGCAGACTTCAGGATAAAGTCCCGGCCAGACTCAAGCCTCATGGTGCTCGATCAACTTCGTCAAACGCATTTCACGACCATCTCAAAGTTGGATGCTGCCGATACATAATTCGGTCGATTTGTAATTGTAAGTTACTGCGATGGTAGATGCTCGCATGGCCTGCGAGCATCTCGCGTTCCGTCAAACAGGTGCGACAGTGCGCGTCACAGCTCCAGATGTAGAAGCGGCGTGAAAACGGCCCCCGGAGAATTTTCCGAGGGCCGTTTCTTACTAGTAGCGGGGACAGACATTCGAACCTGCGACCTCTGGGTTATGAGCTAACCGGTCGCTGTCTCCCCCGACACGCGTGGTCTCATAGACGCAGGCCAGCAACGTTCAGCCGTCCGACGTGTCTCGCCCCGTCCCGCTTGTCGCATCGGTTCCACCGTGTTCCGTGTCCAAATCCGTGGCCAACCCACCAAGTGGCACGTGCAGCCGCCTAGCCGTCTCAGGGGCCGCTCTCCATGGATGATCGTCATCATCACATGAATCATCGCGCTGTCGGTTAGGGCACTTCCGAAAAGCAGTGTCGCAGGTTCGAATCTGCCGGGAGCACGCTTTAAGCAGAGCAAATGAAGTTGCGTGCAATATGCGTGCAACTCAGGCAGTTAAACGGTAGTCGCGGCAGCCGCCGGCGCGGGTCGCAGCGGTAATTCCGACGCACGTTCTCCCGGATCGTCCGACGAAAGCCGTGGTGAACTGGCACCGACAGTTCAGGGAGTAGGCTCGCGGCCGCCACGCTCAGGCCTGGTTGAACACGGGGGCCCCGGCCGGCCACCCCCAACTCGCCGGGGAGATATCTGGCCACCTACGGGGAATCGACGGCCACCAGTGGGCGCTATTTAGCCGCCATTGGGGAAAATTTCATGGCCACTGTCACCGCATCTATGCCGGTTGCATCGCGACGAATCCACGTATTGCAGCGTTGCGGGCTGCAGTGAGCTGTCGTGCAAGGGCGGTGAAGGCTGCGGCGATCTCAAACCCGTGAAATGCGCCGGGGATGATCTCAAGTCGGGTGGATACCCCCGCTGACTCAAGCCTGTTGGCATAGTGCACAACTTCGTCATGAAAAAGATCGGCGGTGCCCACGGTGACCCATGCGGGTGGCAGACCGGAAAGGTTCTCCCGTCGCGCCGGCGCGGCATAAGCGCTGACGCCTTCGATTCCAGGTTCGCTGCCCAGATATGAACGCCAGCCGAAAGCGTTATCTTCGGGTGTCCATCCTCGGGCGCCGGCCACAGTTGTTCGGCGGACGGTCCGATCGTCGAGCATCGGACATATCAGGGCCTGCCCAGCCAAGTCCACCAGCCCGGAATCTGCACAGCGCAGTGTCAACGCGGCCGCGAGCCCTGCGCCCGCGGACACACCGCCGGCAACGATGCGCTGCGAATCGATGTCGTCGCGCGCAACCAGCCATTGCAGCGCCGCGTAACAATCGTCGAGTGCAGCGGGGTAGGGATGTTCGGGTGCCAGCCGATACTCGACACTGACCACCAGTGCATCAACCTTCTCGGCCATAGTGCGAACCACACGGTCCCCCACCGCCGCAGATCCCGCCACGTAACCCCCGCCGTGGATCCACAGCACCGCCGGCGGCATCCTCCGCAAGCCGGGCGGCCGGTGAATTCGCACGCTGGCCGTCGAGGACACCGCAACCACCTCGCAATCACGGCGCGCCAGCACTCGCCGTGCCAACGCCGTACCCGCGCGCATGACTCCGAGATGTCGTGCGAACAGACCCTTCCTATAGGGCAAAAACCGAGCGACGGTGCGCAGCGATGGATCGATCGCAGCAAGACCCGTGGGGTCCTCACTCATCGACACTCCCTGATTGGCGTCACAGGAGGCAGCCCTGTCGACGGCATCTGGCCGTCCATCCCGTGGCGTCTAGACCGCAACTCAATCCACCGTGGTCCCACACCAGGGGCCACCCACCGGCGGACCCATGTCGCCACACACCCACACGACGCCCGTCGACCAGCACCGACGAACACGGAATCCCACCATCAGCCCGCCGCATCGACGGCATTGAACCGCCCCTCTTGCACATACCCAGAGGCTCCCCACCGATTGAGGCGGTTGACGAGGTCTGAAGATAGCACCAATGTCATGTTGAACCAAATATCTGTTCCGAACTAGAGTACTTCCGAACCTGCTTCGCCTGCATCGAGGAGAGCCATGCCCATAAGCGAGCGGCTCCAACACCAGAGCGGTCGCTAGTGCGAGTGAACCGCGAGTTTGTCTTTGCCGCTGTCGCCGAGGAGCGGCGACAGATTGCAGATCTGGTTGACGACCTCGACGATGCGCAGTTGGCGACGCCGAGCCTGTGCGCGGGCTGGGACGTCAAGACGGTGGCCGCGCACCTTGTCAGCGTCTTCGCCGACAGTTTTTGGGTGTTCATGCGGACTGCTCTGCGCCGCGGAAGTATGGCTCGCGCGATCGATGAGCTTGCACGGCATCGTGGGGAGCTGCCGGCCGCCGAGGTCGCTGCCACCCTGCGTCGATGCGCCGATCACCCGTTGAGTCCGCCGCTGTTCGGACCGCTTGATCCTCTTGCCGATATCTTGGTCCACGGCGGCGATGTCAGGATTCCCCTCAATTTGCCGTTCGACCCCGACCCCGAGCTGGCGGCGCTAGCGCTGGATTTTCTCACCGGGCCTTGGCCGTTTGGCTTCGTTCCTCTGGGCCGATTGCGGGGAATTTCTCTGTGCGGCACTGACATTGATCGGGCTTGGGGTAAGGGAGCTGAAGTCCGTGGACCGGCGGCCGCCTTAATGATGGTCGTTACTGGCCGCACAGCGCTGCTTCATATGCTCAACGGACCGGGGTCGTCGATATTGGAAGGTCGGCTGCGCCGCTGATAACCGAGGATCGCGTCCGCCGAGGAAGAACCCTTGCACCTTCGGGCCAACTAGACACACGTTCGTGCAAACAGCCAGGCCACCGGACCAGGGGTCACACTCGGCGGCATCTAGGTGACATCAGGAATGAGACGCTGACCCGCGTTTTGGGAACCTACGTATGCCACGAACGTGGAAGGGAGTTGTGTTGTAGGTAGAGCTTCTTGACACGATGCTGTGCAGGAGATGAAGGTCGGCCCTTTGCAGCCGCCCTTGCGGAGGGAGGCTGCAAACCACCACATGCTGCGTTGGCTGACGACCGTCGCGGTGAGCAATGTGGAAAAGGCGCACGGGATGCGTCAGGGGCGCAATGGTGGGGTGCACGCACAGCGACATGTGTCACCTGACGGGGCGCGAGCTCGTCGGTGAACTTACGAGCTAACTGGCCGGGGTGCTGACTCCCGAAGGTCAATGCCGAGCCGACCAACCACGGAGAACAACTCCTCGTAGATATTGCCCGGGATGGTGAACGGCTCTGCGCCCGAGACCTGAGGGAAATTAGCGGCAATGTCGTCTGCGGTGGTTGCGGCGTCAGTGTCGGGTAACCAGCCATCGCCTAAACCGACGAAGACCCGCGCGTACCGTCCGGCGCACGCCGAGTAGTTCTCATGGCCCGACTCGCACGCGCGACTCGCAAGGTAGGTCACGATGGGCACGACTTTTTCTGGTCCAATCAAGTCCAGAAGCCCCAAGTTCTCGAGCGTGTTCGAGTCCACCGTCTCGGTGACCATGCGCGAAAACCCAAACGGCAGAACCGTGTTCGAGAGAATGCCGTGATCAGCCCCCCACATCTATTTGACCGCCGGCGAAGTCGCAGCCCTTGCCCAGGTATGCGGAGCTCAGGGCGACGTCGTCTTGTTCCTCGCTTACACCGGGCTTCGATTTGGCGAACTCACCGGCCTCAATGTTGAGGATGTCGACCTAGGCGCTCGTCGAGTCCGTGTTCGCCGCTCGATGACTCAGGTCGGCGGCAAGCTCGTTGAAGGTAATCCGAAATCGGAGGCGGGTCGACGCTCTGTCCCTATTCCCGAGCGCTTGATGCCGGCGCTGAAGGCGCGGCTCGATGCACGGATCCCGGGCGCGCCGGCGATCGCGTCGCCGAAGGGATCCCGGCTAAGCCTGGAGAACTGGAAACGCGCGGTCAACTGGCGCAGATCCGCGACTGAGATCAGCCGGCCCGACTTGCGCGTGCACGATTTGCGGCACACCTATGCGTCGCTATCACGTCGGGCCGGTGCCGACCTGAGACTTCTCCAAAAGGCAATGGGCCACGCGTCGATCACCGTGACCGCACACACCTACGCGGATCTGTTTGACGATGAACTTGACGACATCGCAACAGCATTCGACTCGCTCGACGATAGTTTCCACAATGGCGGCAGCTGATCGCGTTGGCCCCATTTTGGCCCCATTTCGAAACGATTTCTCGCAGGATCGAGGGGATGCCAAGACTGTGTTATAGCGCCCTGAGCTGTGCAAACAGCTTGGTGGCCAGGGCCGGGATCGAACCGGCGACCTTCCGCTTTTCAGGCGGACGCTCGTACCGACTGAGCTACCTGGCCGGGAAGGCACCGTGTGCCTAGCCGTGGTGGCGACCCTGACGGGACTCGAACCCGCGACCTCCGCCGTGACAGGGCGGCGCGCTAACCAACTGCGCCACAGGGCCTTGCTGTACCACCTGCTCCGCGTCGCCGCGTCGCGCGTACCCCCTACGGGATTCGAACCCGCGCTACCGCCTTGAAAGGGCGGCGTCCTAGGCCGCTAGACGAAGGGGGCCAGAACCGAATCTCTCCGGGGTACTCCGCACCATGGTTACGTTAGGAGCCAAGTCAGCTTAGGTCACCAGGCACCGAATCCTCAAACGAGGACCCAGTATCCTGGTGCCTCGCGCCCCTATAGCTCAGTTGGTAGAGCTACGGACTTTTAATCCGCAGGTCCTAGGTTCGAGTCCTAGTGGGGGCACCGAGAGTCGCCGAGGTTGAGCTATACCGATCGGTGTACTAGCGTCCGGTGGACACCTTGAAATCGGAGATAGCCGTGACGAACACCGACGACGACAAGACGTTGCGAAAGTTCCGCAGAGAACGAGCTGTCGGACGCTTGCTCAATCCGGCAGTCAAAGGGTTGAGCAGAATCGGGCTGCGCACGGCACTGGCCACCGAACTGGAAACCGTCGGCCGCAAGACCGGTCAGGCGCGCCGCGTTCCCGTTTCGGCGCAATTCGACAACGACGGTGCCTGGATCATCTCCCAGCACGGCACTCGCTCAGGCTGGGGTCGAAACATTTCCGACAACCCGAATATCCGTGTGCGACAAGGCAGTAGGTGGCGTGCCGGAGTGGCGAAATTCAGACCCGACGACGATGTCGTCGCGCGCGCTCGCAACTTCGGGCGAGTGGGGGCCAAGGTCGTCAAGGCGTTGGAGACGACTCCGGTGTCGGTGAGGATCGACTTCACCGACTGAGGTTACGACGCTTGGCCAGAGGGCGCGGCGGGGTACCCCGTTCGCCATGAGAGGAATATCGCGACGATCCTTTGGCCGGCTCGCGGCCGCCGCCGGAACGGTGACCGCGGCTGGAATGGCCGCGTGCGAGACCAAACCCGCCGGCCCCCCGTCTGCGCCTGCCGCTCCCCCGCCTCCGTCGGGACCAGGCGTCGGTTTCGTACTGTCACATGAGCAATTCACCGCCCCTCAACTCGTCGACCAGGCCCACGCGGCCGAGCAGGCGGGTTTTCGTTATCTGTGGGCCAGCGACCATATCCAGCCATGGCAGGACAACGAGGGCCATGCCATGTTTCCGTGGATCACGCTGGCGTTGGTGGGCCAACGAACCAATCACATCCCATTCGGCACTGGCGTGACGTGTCCCAGCTACCGCTATCAGCCGACGACGGTCGCGCAGGCGTTCGCGTCGCTCGCCGTCCTCTACCCCGGCCGGGTGTTCCTCGGCGTCGGCACCGGCGAGCGGCTCAACGAACAGGCGGCCACCGCACAGTTCGGGTCATACCGAGAGCGGCATGACCGGTTGGTCGAAGCCATTGCGCTCATCCGGCAACTATGGAGCGGCCAGCGAATCTCCTTCCAGGGTAAATATTTTCAGACCAACCAACTCAAGCTTTACGACCCGCCGCCCACACCCCCACCGATCTTCGTGGCCGCGGGAGGTCCCAAAAGCGCCCATCTGGCCGGGCAATACGGCGACGGGTTGATCAGTCAGGCCAGCGGCGTCAAAGACCACAAGCTGGTGGCGGCGTTCAATCGGGGCGCGCACGACTCTGGCCGCGATCCCGCCACTCTGGGCAAGCGCGCCGAGATGTTCGCCGTCGTCGGCGACCAGAACGAAATCATCCGCGCCGCAGAACTTTGGCGGTTTACCGGCGGTGCCGTTGATCAACCCAATCCGGTCGACATCCAGCGCGCGGCGCAGGCCAATTCGGTGGACAAGGTCGTCCACGGTTGGACGACCGGCACCGATGCCGCGACCCACATCGCGGCAGTACAGGCCGTGCTGGACGCCGGGGCGACACCGTTCATGCATTTTGCGCAGCAAAACCCGCTCGCCGCGATCAACTTCTACCGCACCGCGGTCCTGCCGCGGCTGCACTAGCGGCTGATCAGCTCCGCACGGCGTTGAGGTAGGTGACGTCGGCGAACGCTGCCGCAACTTCGTCATCGGGGTAGACGAAGCCGTTGGCGGCATGCATTTGAGCGACCGCACGGTGTGACACCTGCCAGCCCCGCGTGTTCAGGTATTCGACGATATGGCTGCGCTCGTAGTGGTACACGAGGTCGTTGAGGTCGAGTTCAAATCCCAGCTCGCTCATCCGTTCGTGGTGGCTGCGCCAGCGCTGATCGGTGAAAATCGTTGTGTCGGGGACGAACTCGGAGGCCAGTTGACTCTGCGGCGCACTCAGTGCGGTGATGTGGTCGAACAGTGCGTCCTGCGCCTCGGGCGGCAGGTAGACCACCAAACCCTCGGCGCTCCATGCCGACGGGGCCTGCGGGTCGAAGCCCGCGGCCTGGAGGGCGGCGGGCCAGTCGTCGCGCAAATCGACGGCGACCGTTCGACGCTCGGCCGTCGGCGCGGCGCCGAGCTTGCTCAGCGTCGAGGTTTTGAAATCGATGACATCCGGCATATCGACTTCGTAGACGACGGTGCCTTGCGGCCAGGGCAAGCGGTAGGCCCGTGCGTCCAGACCCGCCGCGACGATGACCGCCTGGCGAATCCCGCTGCGGGTCGCGTCGACGAAGAACTGGTCGTAGAACCGGGTACGGACCGCCATGCCCCGGGCCATGCGGGTCGGGTCGAATTCGGTGTCGTCGGTGACGGGGATCTCCCCATTCACCAGGCGGGTGTAGACGTCGATACCCACCGCGCGCACCAGCGGCGCGGCGAATGGGTCGTCGATCAGCCCGGCGTCCGACGCCAGCGCGCGCTGGGCCGCCACCATCGTCGCCGTCGCGCCGACGCTCGTCGCCAGATCCCAGGTGTCGCTTTCGGTCCGCATACGGCTCCCATCTCGGTGTTCCCAAAACAATATAGATCATCTAGTTATCGCCTCGGACGCCGACAGCACGTTGACATCGCCCACCACTGGTCTATTATTTGCGTATGCATGCAGATAACGAGGATGTCCGGTTGCCGGACGATCAGGTCAGCCTGGTCGTCGAGGTGTTCCGGATGTTGGCCGACGCCACCCGCGTGCAGGTGCTGTGGTCGCTCGCCGACGGCGAGATGTCGGTCAACGAACTCGCCGAACATGTGGGAAAACCAGCACCATCGGTTTCTCAGCACCTCGCCAAGTTGCGGATGGCACGCCTGGTGCGAACCCGCCGGGAGGGGACGACGATCTTCTACAGCCTGGAGAACAATCACGTTCGACAGCTCGTCGTGGACGCCGTCCACAACGCCGAGCACTCCGGTCCGGGGGTCCCGCGGCATCACCGCGTCGATGACGGGCTGCGGGTAGTCGGCCAACCTGCCTCGGGCGGCAGCGCCCGAAAGCCGACGCGCAAACGCGGCTAACCGTTACGACCAATCAAAACAATATGTTTCACACAAAGGAGATGAAGATGACCGAACAGCACACCCATGAAGGGCCGCATGCGCACGAGCACGAGCACGGCGGTGTCGCTCACACGCACGCGCACACCGCACACGAGCACGAGCACGTCGAGCACGAGCACACCCACACCCACGACGACGGGACCGAGCACACCCACGGGCACGTGCACGAGTCCGGACTTGAGGAAGCTCACCACCACGCACACAGCTGACCACAAATACCGCTGATGGCAGCGTTGTTGCTGTCAGACGTTGGGGCAGTAGTGCTTTGGGTTGTCGCGCTCGTCGAGCGGCGGCAGGTTGCGAGCAGGGGTTTGCACCAGCGGGGTGTCGGTGGGGATTCGGCCGCTGGCGCGGTCCCAGCCGGTCCGGGCCCGCGGATGCTTGCGGTACCGCGAAGGCACAACGGCGAACACCAGACGAACGAGGTTGCCGAAGCGGCGGTGTAACCACTCGTCGCGCTGCGACCAGCTGTAGCCCATCAGCTCGCGCACCGGCGGATCGTAGAGGCCAACCGTCACCCAGACGAAGAACGGCGCCAGCAGTTTGCGCTGCAGGGCCCACAGTTGATCCGGAATCCATTGCGCAAAAGGCGGTTTCGGCAGCTCGGTCAGGTTGAGCACCTCGCGTGCGGCAAAATTGTTCTCCAGCACCTCGCGACACATGTGGTCCCAGTAGGCCTGGAAGTCCTCCCAGCTCTTCGGCACCGGCCGCATGCTCATGCCGTACATCCGGTACCACTCGACATGTTCGTCGAACAGCTGCCGCTTTTGGGTTTCGGTGATGCCGCCGCAGAAACGTTCGGCCACATGCAATGTGCCGACGAAGAACGTGGAGTGCGCCCAGTAGAAGACATCGGGGTTCATCGCGTGATAGCGGCGACCCTGACCGTCAACGCCCTTGATGTCCACGTGGTAGTCACGCACCTCGGCCCCGGTCGTCGGCGCACGGTCGCCATCGAAGACGACGCCACCGATCGGATACAGCGACCGCAGCAACCGCGGCCAGCGTTCCCGGAAGAACGTTGAGTGGTCTTCGACCGCAGCACCCAGTTGCGGATGCATGTTCTGCATCGACCCGGCCCACGGGCCTTGCAGCATGCCCCGCCAGTCACCGAAATACCGCCAGGTCAGCGAGTCCGGGCCGAGGGGTGCAGGCGGGGCGTCATATCCCAGCGGCGAAACCGGGCAACCGGCCGCGACCGAGCCTGCCTCAGACGTATCTTGAGTCACTGGTGAAATTTCCTGTCCGTGTCAGCCAAACTGACTACATGCGTTGTCACTAGTTTAGGAGTCCTGTGCCGTCCGGTCAACGCCGAGGCCGCTGGTCCGGTGTCCCCTTGGAGGATCGCCAGGCCCTGCGCCGCGATGAACTCGTCGCGGCAGGCGTGCAATTGCTCGGCGGCGAAAGCGGTCCGGCGATGACCGTGCGGGCGGTGTGCCGGCAGGCCGAGCTGACGGAACGCTACTTCTACGAAAGCTTCGCCGACCGTGACGAGTTCGTGCGCGCCGTCTATGACGACGTCTGCTCCCGGGCGATGTCGGCGCTGATGTCGGCGACAACACCGCGCGAAGCCGTCGAGCGATTCGTCGCGTTGATGGTCGACGACCCGGTGCGCGGGCGGGTGCTCCTGTTGGCCCCGGCGGTGGAGCCGGTGCTGGTCGCATCGGGGGCGGAGTGGATGCCCAGCTTCATCGACTTGCTGCAGCGCAAGCTGACCCAGATCGGTGATCCGGTGCGCCAGAAAATGGTCGCCACCAGCTTGATCGGCGGCCTCACCGCACTGTTCACCGCCTACCTGGACGGTCGGCTGTCGGCCACCCGCGAACAGTTCATCGACTACTGCGTGGACATGTTGCTCAGCAGGGCCGCGACCCACTAGCGGGCCGCGATGAGGGCGCCACGAAATAATCTTGCCGGGATCGGAACTTGAATGCTACCGGCGTACACAGATATATTGACTGAAACCGACAGACACAGATAACTGGGAGGCATCGTGCCGGATCCGCAGGACCTGGACCTGTTGCGTGAACTCGAGCCGGTCGTCGAGAAGAACATGAACCGGCATCTGAGCATGCACAAGGCCTGGAACCCGCACGACTACATCCCGTGGTCGGATGGCAAGAACTACTACGCGCTCGGCGGGCAGGACTGGGAGCCTGGGCAATCCCAGCTCTCCGACGTGGCTCAGGTAGCCATGGTGCAGAACCTGATGACGGAGGACAATCTGCCCTCCTATCACCGCGAGATCGCGATGAGCTTCGGCATGGACGGCGCGTGGGGTCAGTGGGTCAACCGCTGGACCGCCGAGGAGAACCGGCACGGGATCGCGCTGCGCGACTACCTGGTGGTGACCCGCGCCGTCGACCCGGTCGAGTTGGAGAAGCTGCGGATCGAGGTGGTGAGCCGGGGTTTCAGCCCGGGCCAGAACCAGCAGGGTGACTTGTTAGCCGAGAACCTGTTCGACTCGATTCTCTATGTCACGTTCCAGGAACTGGCCACCCGCGTCTCACACCGCAACACCGGCAAGGCGTGCAACGAGACGATCGCCGATCAGCTGCTGGCCAAGATCTCGCAGGACGAGAACCTGCACATGATCTTCTACCGCGACACGAGCGAAGCCGGCCTGGAGATCGCGCCGAACAAGGCGATGCATGCGTTGCACCGGGTGTTGCGCAACTTCAAGATGCCCGGATTCTCGGTGCCGGAGTTTCGCCGCAAGGCTGTGATGATCGCCGTCGGCGGCGTCTACGACCCGCGCATCCACCTTGACGAGGTGGTGATGCCGGTGTTGAAGAAGTGGCGCATTTTCGAGCGTGATGATTTCACCGGTGAGGCCGCCCGGGAGCGCGACGACCTCGCCCTTCTGATCAAGGAGCTCGAGGCAGCCTGCGACAAGTTTGAGGTGTCCAAGCAGCGCCAGCTCGAGCGGGAAGCCCGCCGGGGCGACCTGCGACTCACCGCCCAGCAGCTGCACAAAACCGAGGGCAAGCTCAGCCTGAGCCGGCGGTAGGCCGGCTATGCGGATCGGTCCCATCGCGCTGGCCAGCCCGGTGGTGTTAGCTCCGATGGCGGGTGTGACGAACGTCGCGTTCCGCACCCTGTGCCGAGAACTCGAGCAAGCACGCGTCGGAACCGTCAGCGGCCTCTACGTGTGCGAGATGGTGACGGCGCGCGCGCTGGTCGAGCGACATCCGGTCACCATGCACATGACCACGTTCTCCGCCGACGAGTCGCCGCGGTCGCTGCAGCTCTACACCGTCGATCCGGCCACCACATATGCGGCCGTGAAAATGGTCGCCGACGAGGGGCTCGCCGATCACATCGACATGAATTTCGGCTGCCCTGTGCCCAAGGTCACGCGGCGTGGCGGCGGGGCGGCGCTGCCATTCAAGCGAAGGCTGTTCGGCCAGATCGTCGCCGCGGCCGTGCGCGCCACCCAGGGCACGAACATCCCGGTGACCGTCAAGTTCCGGATCGGCATCGATGACGACCACCAAACTCACCTTGACGCGGGCCGGATCGCCGAATCCGAAGGAGTGGCCGCGGTCGCACTGCATGCCCGCACGGCAGCACAGCGCTATTCCGGAACTGCGGATTGGGAACAGGTCGCGCGCCTCAAGCAGCACGTGCAGACGATCCCGGTGCTGGGCAACGGCGACATCTTCGAGGCCAGCGACGCGCTGACCATGATGGCCGTGACCGGCTGCGACGGCGTTGTCATCGGGCGCGGCTGCCTGGGCCGGCCGTGGTTGTTCGCCGAGCTCTCGGCCGCGTTCACCGACAGCCCGCCACCCGCGCCACCCAATCTCGGCGAGGTCGCCAACATCATCCGTCGACACGGCGAGCTGCTGAGCGCCCATTTCGGCGAGGACAAGGGCATGCGCGACCTTCGCAAACACATTGGCTGGTACCTGCACGGTTTCCCGGCCGGCTCGGAACTGCGGCGGGCGCTGGCGCTGGTCAAAACACGCGACGAACTCGACCGTCTGCTGGACAAACTCGACGGAACCGCGCCGTTCCCGACCGCGGCCAACGGGCCGCGGGGGCGCCAGGGGTCGCCGGCGCGGGTGGCTTTGCCAGACGGCTGGCTGGCTGACCGGGACGATTGCACGGTTCCGCTCGGAGCCGACGTCATGCACTCCGGCGGCTAGACAACGAGTACCGTCCCGAGATCGCGTTTCTCGGGCTGCCTCAGTACCATGTGGAACTTGTTGCATTCACGCGCCGGTGGCATCGCTTGTTGTCACCACGGCACGGCTGCGACAGATACGACGCGACCGCACGGGTCGTGCGGAATCGCAGCGCTGTATCGGCAGCGCCGCGCTGATGTGTACGCACAAGCACGTTGGGCACCTCATCAGATTCGGAGGCCGGTAGGACATGAGTGACGGCGACTTTGGCGCCGACGCAGCCACTCCCGGTCACGACGGCGACGACGTAAACCTTCTCGGAACGCCGCCAGGATCGCGGGGCGCTGCGCCGTGGGAGCGGTTCGGGGCGCCCTCACAGGCGGTCGCCGTCGCCCATCGATGGTCGGCGCCCCCGGCGACGTCGGCGCCAGCCGAGCCCGCCGCCGACGAAGACCACGACACCGGTGGATGCCACGCCGAGGGCGGGCTCACCGTCGCCGAGCTGATCGCCAAGGTCGGCGGCCCAGCCGCCGACCGACCGCGCCACCACCATGCGGCTCCCGACCCCGAACCAGCAGACCCTGAACCCCCACAGTTCAGCGACGAGGACGACGACGGATACGACGCCTACGCCATGGCGGCGGCCTCGGAATACGCCTACGACCTGCCCGACCTGGCAGCCGGCCATCCCGCGCGGCTCATCGAGACCGCCGACGTCGAGCAGACCACCGTGCTGCCGAGAACACCGGCCCGGCCGCGACGGGAGCGGCTCGTCGAAGACCCCCCAGCCGACCCGATCGACGAATACGCCGCGCCGAAGCGCAGTCGCCGGCGAGACGCGATGTTGCTTGCCGGCCGTTTGGCGGCTGCCACCATTGCGGCGGCGGCGCTGGCCATGACCGGCGGGGCGTGGCAGTGGAGCGCGTCGAAGAACCACCGGCTCAACACGGTCAGCGCATTGGACCCCCATTCGCGGGATGTCGTCGACGCGAACGCGCAATACGGCGACGAAGACTTCTTGATCGTCGGCATGGATTCTCGCGCCGGGGCTAACGGCAGCATGGGCGCGGGCGACACCGAGGACGCCGGTGGCGCGCGCTCGGACACCGTCATGTTGGTCAACATCCCGGCGAACCGGAAACGTGTGGTGGCGGTGTCGTTCCCGCGCGACCTGGCGATCACGCCGATCCAATGCGAGGCATGGAACCCCGACACCGGTGAATACGGCCCACTGTATGACTCGGACACCAAGAAGTACGGACCCAGAAACGTCTACACCGAGACGAAACTGAACTCGACGTTCTCCTTCGGCGGGCCGAAGTGTCTGGTGAAGGAGATCCAGAAGCTGTCGGGACTGAGCATCAATCGCTTTATCGCCGTCGACTTCTCCGGCTTCGCCAAGATGGTCGACGCGCTCGGCGGCGTGGAGGTGTGCACCACCAGGCCGCTCAAGGACTATGAGCTGGGCACGGTGCTGGCTCACTCCGGACGTCAACTGATCGACTCGAAAACAGCGCTGAACTATGTGCGAGCCCGCAATGTCACCACCGAGAACAACGGCGACTACGGACGCATCAAACGTCAGCAGCTGTTTATGTCCTCGCTGCTGCGGTCGCTGATATCCCAGGACACCTTCTTCTCGCTCAACAAACTCAACAACGTCGTGAACATGTTCATCGGCAACAGCTACGTCGACAACGTCAAGACCAGGGACCTCGTTCAGCTCGGCCAGTCGGTGCAGGGCATGACGGCGGGCCACGTCTCCTTCGTGACCGTGCCGACCGGCATAACCGACGAAAACGGTGACGAGCCACCGCGCACGTCTGACATGCGGGCGCTTTTCGACGCCATCATCAACGACGATCCGCTGCCGGGCGAAAACGACCTGAACGCGACATCGAGGCCGCCGACCAAACCCCTGAGCAGCAAGGCGCCCCAGACCAGCCAGCCCACCGACCCGCACCCCGAACACGTCCAAGCCGTGACGTCCGCACCACACGACATCACCGTGCAGGTGTCCAACGCGACCGCCAAATCGGGTCTGGCCGCCACGGCCAGCAACCAGCTGAAGCGCCGCGGATTCAACGTCCAGTCGCCCGAGGACTACCCGAACTCGCTCAAATCCACCGCGGTGTTCTTCTCACCAGGCAACGAGCAGGCCGCCGCCACCGTCGCGGCGACGTTTGCGATCCCAAAAGTCGAGCGGGTCACGGGAATTGGGCACGTGGTGCAGGTGGTGCTGGGCTCGGACTTCTCTTCGATCGGCGCTGCCCCACCGGCCGGATCGTCGGTCAACGTGCAGATCGAACGCAGCGCCAGCAGCCCACCGACCAATCTGCCGGAGGACTTGTCGGTCACCAACGCCGCCGACACCACCTGCGAATGAGCTTTAACCGTCACGGATCAGCAGGAAAATCGGCATTCACCGCGAGTTCACCCCCCACTTCGTGCCGGACCGCAGATTGAGAACGTAGGCTTGCCGATATGCGCACCGCATACCATGAGCAACTCGCCGAGCTCTCCGAGCAACTCGGAAAGATGTGCGGGCTGGCCGGTGCCGCGATGGAGCACGCGACTCACGCGCTGCTGCAGGCCGATCTGGTGCTGGCCGAGCAGGTCATGTCCGACCACGAAAAGATCGCGGAGCTGAGCACCCAAGCCGAGGAGAGCGCCTTCGTGTTGCTTGCCCTGCAAGCACCGGTCGCCGGCGACCTTCGGTCGATCGTGAGCGCAATCCAAATGGTCGCCGACATCGACCGGATGGGGGCGTTGGCCCTGCACGTCGCCAAAATCGCGCGCCGGCGTCATCCACAGCACGCGCTACCCGAGGAAGTCAACGGCTACTTCGCCGAAATGGGACGAGTCGCTGTGGATTTGGGTAACAGCACGCAGGAAGTGCTGTCGTCGCGAGACCCGGAGAAGGCCGCACGCATCCGCGAAGAAGACGACGCGATGGACGACCTGCACCGCCACCTCTTCAGCGTTTTGATGGACCGGGAATGGAAGCACGGCGTGGCTGCAGCCGTCGACGTGACGTTGCTCGGCCGCTTTTACGAGAGGTTCGCCGACCACGCCGTCGAAGTGGCGCGCCGAGTCATCTTCCAGGCGACCGGCCGCTTTCCTGAGGAAGAGTCCGTCGCCAAATCCAGCTAACCGAAGCGGCCGGAGATGTAGTCTTCGGTGGCTTTCTGGGTCGGGTTGGAGAAAATCTTCTCGGTGTCGTCGACCTCGACCAACCGGCCCGGCTTTCCGACGGCTTCCAGGTTGAAGAACGCGGTGTGATCGCTGACCCGCGCTGCCTGCTGCATGTTGTGGGTGACGATGACGATGGTGTAAGCCTGCTTCAACTCTGCGATGAGATCCTCGATCGCCATCGTCGAGATCGGGTCCAGGGACGAGCACGGCTCGTCCATGAGCAGCACATCGGGTTGTACGGCGATGGCCCGCGCGATGCACAGCCGCTGCTGCTGACCCCCGGACAACCCGCCGCCCGGCCGGTCCAACCGGTCCTTGACCTCTTCCCACAGGTTGGCGCCCCGCAGCGCGTATTCGGTGGTGTCGTCGAGCACCTTTCGGTTGCGCACGCCCTGGAGCTTCAGACCGGCCACCACATTCGCGCGGATTGACATGGTAGGGAACGGGTTTGGACGCTGGAAAACCATTCCGATCGCGCGCCGCACGCCCACCGGGTCGATACCGGAGCCGTAGATGTCGTCGTCGTCGAGCAGCACAGTGCCTTGCATACGAGCACCGGGAGTAACTTCGTGCATCCGATTGAGCGTGCGCAGCACCGTGGTTTTCCCGCAGCCCGACGGCCCGATGAATGCCGTCACGCTGCGCGGCAGAACCGACAGCGAAACGTCAGCGACCGCATGGAACGAGCCGTAAAAGATATTGACGTCCTTGAGGTCCAACCGCTTAGCCACTACAGCTCCTGCCTAGCCTTTCGGGCGCAAAGGTTCTCGGAATTACTCTGGCCCCCACGTTTATCACAGCGATCAGCGAGATTAGCGTCAGAGCGGCACCCCACAGCCGATCAGTGGGAATTGGGTTGGCACCAGCACCCGCTGACGTCTGGTCGTACAGCATGCCTGGTAACGATCCCATGAAGCCGCTGAACATGTCGAAGTTGATCGCCTTCGAATAGCCCACCAGGATCAGCAGCGGCGCGGTCTCCCCCGTCACCCTGGCCAATGCCAACATAATGCCGGTGATAATGCCGGACAGCCCGGCCGGAAGAACAGTTCGTGTGATCGTTTTCCACTTCGGCACGCCGAGCGCGTAGCTGGCCTCGCGCAGGTCCATCGGGACAATCCGCAGCATCTCTTCGGTGGCGCGCACGATCACCGGAAGCATCAGCAGTACCAACGCCAGCGATACCGCGAAACTGGACCGCGGAAAGCCAGGCGTGGCAATACAAAGTGCGTAGATGAACAGCGCTGCGACGATCGACCGTCGAACAGCGACCAGCCGAATGCCGCCTGGGTGCCGCGCAAGATAATCAGCAACGCCACAGTCTCACCCAGGGCGCGGCCCAGTCCCAACATGCACCGCTGATGTATCCGGAGCGGCCGAACGGCAACACTGTGGTCTTCACCACCTTCCAGCGAGTGGCGCCGAGCGCCAGCGCGGCCTCGATCTGACCCTGGGGCGTTTGGATGAACACCTCGCGGGTGACCGCGGTGATGATGGGCAGGATCATCACCGCGAGCACGATTCCGGCGGTGAAGATCGTGCCGCCACCTGCCACCGACGTGTTGCCGGTGGCGAAGAAGACGAGACACCGCCCAGACGCTTATTGAGACACGTCGCGAGCGGTCGTAGCCGTGGCGCCAGCATGTACAGACCCCAGACCCCAGACCCCAGACCCAGACCCCGTACATGATCGAGGGGACCGCTGCGAGCAGGTCGACCATGTATGCCGGCGAGCCGGCGCGGTGAGTACTGGGTGAGGGCGATGCCCAAGGCAATCGGCATCGCCAGGATCAAAGCGAACAGTGCCACGAATGCCGTCACCTGCAGCAGGTCGAAGATGCCGAAATGCATGGCCGAGGTGTCGGTGGTGACCCAGTTGCCGCCGTAGGTGAAGAAGTTCTCCTTGTCGCGCGCTAAGGCCGGTATTGCGCGCCACAGCAGAAACAGCCCGATCGCCGTGATCAACACGACGATGAGGACGCCGGATCCCTCGGACAGCCCGCGAAACGACCGGTCACCACGACGCGGTTTGGTGTTGCCCCACCGCAGCGTCCGGGTAACGACTGGCTGACGGAACGGTGCGGCGACAACCTCCCCGGAACCGGCACCCGCCGGATCCGGGGAGGTCACAGTGTTCTCATCAATCGCCCCCGCGGATCAATCGCTCCGATCACTGAATTGCGTTGATCGCGGCAACCAGGCGCTGCTTGACTTTGTCGGGCAACGCGACGTATCCGGCGGCGGAAAGACCGCCTTGACCGTTGTCGGCAGACACGGTCAAAAATGACTTGACTGCAGCGCTGGTGGCGGCGTCGTATCCCTTGGAGCAGACGATCTCATAGGTCGCCAGCACCAGCGGGTAGGCCCCCGCCGCTTTTGTGCTGTAGAGCGAGTTCAGATCCAGTTTCAAGTCGTTGCCCGCGCCGGCGAACGCGGCGGCGTCGATGGCGTTGCGGGCCGCGTTGTCGGTGAGCGCTACCGCACCGCTGCCGGTGTTGATCTGCGCGTACGGGACACCGCTTTGATCGGCGAAGCCTTTCTCCACATATCCGATGGCGCCGGGTGTGGATTGCACGGCCTGGACGACACCGGCAGACTTTTGCGCACCCTCACCCACGCCGCCTTGAAACTCGCTGCCGACGCCCCTGGTCCAGCTCTGCGCGGCGGCCGCGGCCAGGTACTTCTGAAAGTTGTCCGTGGTGCCGGAGGAGTCCGACCGGTAGATCGGCGAGATCTTGGCGTCTGGCAACGCCACGCCGGGATTGAGTGCCACGATCGCCGGATCACTCCAATCGGTGATCCCGCCGCTGAAGATCTTTGCCAGCACATCGGCGTTGACGACTAAAGAATTGACACCGTCGAGGTGGTAGGCGAGCGCGACCGGCCCGAACACCATCGGCAGATGCCACGCTGGATTCCCGTTGCAGCGCTTGGCCGCCCGGTCGACCTGATCGTTGCTCAGCGGTGAGTCCGAGCCCGCGAAATCCACATGGCCGGCGATGAATTGCTCGCGTCCGGCGCCCGACCCGGTCGGGTTGTAGGCCAGATTCTTGCCGGGACACAGTGTGGCCCACTCCTTGTTGAACAACGCGATGGCGTTCTGCTGCGCGGTGGACCCCTCCGCGGTCAGGTCGTACTTGCCGCCACAGTTCACCGGGCCCGTCGGTGCCGGCGACACGCCTTTGAGATTGCCGTCGCTGCCGCAGCCGGTCAACACCGAACATCCGACTACCGCCGTCGAAACCGCCGCCACCAACGCCCTGCCCACACCGTCGATCTTCACTGATCTCGCCTTCTCAATTACGTTGTCCACGACTGACACTCCCGGCAGGGTTTGCCGGCGCTAACGGGAAAGTAAGCGCCGGGCGTAGACGGTATCCACCCGTCGCGTGAACGCGGGGTGAATAGCTCAGGGAACGGCGTAGGCGGTGTCGACGCTGTACTGCTCGAACCCCAGGCGCCGATACGTCTGCAGCGCGGCGGTGTTGTCCGACTCGACGTAGAGCATCACCGTAGGTTGCGCTGCTCCGATCAGCCGACGCGCCAGAAACGCGATACCCACCGACGTCAACAGGCCACCCAGACCGCTGCCCTGCGCCGAGGGATCGACGCCGACAACATAGACCTCGCCGAGACCGGCTTTCCCGGGGTGCACTTTCGTCCAGTGGAAGCCCAGCAGGGTGTCCGTCTGCGCGTTGAAGGCCAGGAACAGCCCCTCGGGGTCGAACCACGGTTCAGCACGCCGCTCGGCGAGGTCAGCGGCGGTCATGCCGCCCTGTTCTGGATGCGTCGCGAATGCGGCGTTGTTGACCCGCAGCAGTTCGGCGTCGTCAGCCGTGCCGGCGTAGGTCCGGATGCGCACCCCGTCGGGCAGCGCGGGCGCTGGGACGCCGTGTAGCGAACGACGCATCTGAATGAGTTCGCGAATCGGTACCAGACCAAGTGCCGACGCGGTCGCCCGCGCCGGTTCAAGTGTTCCGTGTGCCCAAAAGCGGTTCCGACCAACAGTTTTCGACAGGGCAGCACGGATCATCGCAGCTCCGATACCGCGCCTGCGAGCTTGCGGATGCACGACCAACTCTGCCATGCCGGACCCATCTTCCGGCCCGGTGGCGAGGTTTAGGTAACCGACGACTTTCTCGCCGGTCGCCCCGGGGTACGCACCGGAGGCCAGCAGATGCTCGGTGCGGTTATTTGCCAACTCCCGCAAGACTTGCTCACCGACGGGTGTCACCTTGTCGGACTCACTTGCCGCGGTGACGAGTTCGCGGATCTGCTGCTGCTCGTCTGCGGCCAGCGTCGCCCGCCACTGGGGCGCCGTCACTGGCTGCGCAACGGATCGACCAACGCGTCTCGGTGGTTATCGACATCGGATTCAGTGACGTTGGCGGCGTCGGGCTCGCCGCCGGGTAGCCGGCGAGTCGGGCGAACCGCCTTGTAACCCACGTTGCGGACCGTGCCGATCAGCGATTCGTACTCGGGCCCGAGTTTGGCCCGCAGCCGGCGCACGTGCACGTCGACCGTGCGGGTGCCGCCGAAGAAGTCATATCCCCATACCTCGTGCAACAGCTGTGCCCGGGTGAACACCCGACCAGCGTGCTGCGCCAGGTACTTCAGCAGCTCGAACTCTTTATAGGTGAGGTCGAGGGGACGTCCGCGCAACCGGGCGGTGTAGGTGCTCTCGTCGATCACGAGTTCACCAAGGCTGATCTTGCCGACGCCCTCCTGATCCTGCAGGTTGCCTCGACGGCCGATGAGTAGTCGCAGGCGGGCATCGATCTCCGCTGGCCCGGTATTGGGGAGCAGGATCTCGTCCAAGCCCCAGTCGGCATTGACGGCCACCAATCCGCCTTCGTTCACCACTACGACCGCCGGGATCGAGCGGCCCGTCGAACCCAGCAACCGGCACAGGCCACGCGCCGCCGGCAGATCGAGCCGCGCGTCGACGATCAGGATGTCCGCGCTGCCTGCTTCCAGCAGCGAGGAAACATCCGGCGGCGCCGTGCGCACGGTATGAGCAAGCAGCGACAACGACGGTAGAACCACATCTGGGTGCGGCTCTGCGGTCAACAGCAGTAGGTCCAAGCAAGCCCCTCCAGCGTCGTGGGAAAGGCGTCTCCCAAATTCATGGTGAGATGTGAAGTTTACGGCCAGGTCATTAAACGATAGCGTGCTGCCTGATCTTGGGCGCGGCGACGATGCAGACCGGCACGGTCTGAGGAGGAGCCGGGCAATGGAATCCAGCGCGGTGACTGTAGACGAGTGCGCACAATATGCGGATGCGTAAGGTGCTGGTCGCAGCGGCAAGAGTGCTGCTGACCATTGTGATCGTGCTCGTCGGAGCCGCCGGCGTCGACTTCGGGATCAGCATCTACGCCGAGTATCGAATGGCCCGTTCGATGCGCGAAACAGCCCACCTGGGCTTTGACCCATTCGTCGCGATAATCGCGTTCCCGCTCATCCCCCAGGCGATGCGACACAGATATGACGATCTGGAGATCAAGGCCACTGCGGTCGATCGTCCAGTGATCGGCAAGGCCACGCTCGAAGCCACCATGCATTCGATCGACCTGACCGACGCGTCGTGGCTGATCAGGCCCGATGCCAAACTACGGGTCGGCAAGCTGGAGAGCCGGATCATCATCGACTCGCTGCACCTTGGCCGCTACATGGGCATCCGCGACCTGATCGTCGAGGCGCCCACGCAGTACACCAACAACGCCACCGGCGGCACGACTGAATCCGGGATCTCCGGCAACCATGGCCTGGTATTCACCGGCACCCCACGGGCAGCCCACTTCGACAAACGGGTCAGCGTCGCCGTGGACCTCTCGATAGCCGGCCACGACCACACCACCCTGGTGTTCACCCCCACCGACGTGCTCACCGGCCCTAACACCGCCAACCAGAAAGTGCCCGCCGACAAGCGCGACGCGGTGCTGGCCGCATTCACCGGCAAGCTGCCAGACCAAAAACTCCCGTTCGGGGTGGCGCCGACGAGCGAGGGTGCGCGCGGTTCGGATGTGATCATCGAGGGCATCACCTCGGGATTAACGATCACTCTGGACGGGTTCAACCGGGCATGATCTCAGCTATGCGTTGGTGCGAGCCGGGCCGGCCCGGGAAGGAGTGGGTCCGTTGATTGCCGCAATTGTGGCGGTTGCGGCGGCGTTAGCGCTGGCCGCCGTTATCGGGTGGCTGCTGAACCGCCGAGCCGGTGACATCCGGGCGACTGATTCGAGTACGTCGGGCCAAGTCGACACCAGTGACCTGGGCCTGTCTAGCACTGGACCGACCGTCGTGCATTTCAGCGCCGAATGGTGCGCGCCGTGCACGCAGGTGCGCCGCGTGGTCGACCAAGTCTGCGACGACCTTGCCGACGTGGCACACGTGGAGATCGATATGGACGCCAATCCAAGTGCTGCGCGGCGTCTTTCAGTTCTGTCGCTGCCAACCACGTTCATTTTCGATGCCGACGGCCAGCAGCGATACCGCGCCGCGGGCGTACCGAAAGCCGATGACCTGCGATCAGCGCTTGCCCCGCTGTTGGCTTGATGATGTCGCCATTGGGTAAGGTGATGAGCGTGTCCGCCCGCGTCGAGCTTCTGCTCACTAATCGCCGCACAATTGATCTGTGCCGCGTCGCGGGCTGCTGTTGTTGTAGCCGCTGAGTAGCCGCGCCTTCTCGCGCCGCACTCGGAGCAGCCAGGAACAAAACCCCGTGGCGCCCCGTCCTACCGCC
This sequence comes from uncultured Actinomycetota bacterium, assembly GCA_963833915.1. Lineage (GTDB taxonomy): Bacteria > Actinomycetota > Actinomycetes > Mycobacteriales > Mycobacteriaceae > Mycobacterium. The sequence continues at coordinate 717,434 of CAWHZO010000004.1, read as the reverse complement.
CGCACCACGCATCTAGGAGCAGCATCGTGTCGAACACCAAAACCCCCGATCAGGTCGATGTCCGAGGACCCCGATTCGCCGCCTGGGTCACCACCGTCGTGCTGGTGGTCACCCTGATCGTCTCCGGCATCAGCACGCTGGCCGCCGCGGTCATTCTCGGAGTCCAGGCCGTCGTCTTCACGATCGGCGCCGTGGCCGGGCCGCGCCGTCATCCCTACGGGCTGGTGTTCGCCAATGTGGTCGCGCCGCGCCTGGGACCGGTCCGTGAGCGTGAGCCGGTGGCCCCGCTGAAATTCGCTCAGCTGGTTGGCCTCGTCTTCGCGGTTTTAGGCGTCGCGGGCTTTGCCTCGGGCGCTCCTTTGTTCGGCGTCATCGCCACCGGCGCAGCGCTGGTGGCCTCATTCCTCAACGCAGCCTTCGGCATCTGCCTGGGCTGCCAGCTCTACCCGCTCGTGGCGCGCCTCAGGCCGGCACACAGCACTTCTTCCTAGCAACCGAAAGGACTCTTAACATGGCACGCTCCGACGTCCTGGTCTCCGCCGGCTGGGCCGAGAGCAATCTCGATGCCGACCACGTTGTCTTCGTCGAGGTCGACGAGGACACCAAGGCTTTCGACGGTGGTCACATCGCCGGGGCAGTAAAGCTGGACTGGCGTACCGATCTGCAAGACCCGGTGCGGCGTGACTTTGTCGACGCCGAGCAGTTTTCCAAGCTGCTCAGCGACCGAGGTATCGCCAATGACGACACGGTGATCCTCTACGGCGGCAATAACAATTGGTTCGCCGCCTACGCGTACTGGTATTTCAAGCTGTACGGCCACGAGAACCTCAAGCTGCTTGATGGTGGCCGGAAGAAGTGGGAGCTCGACGGGCGGCCACTATCGAGCGAAACCGTGAACCGGCCCGACACCAGCTACACCGCCAAGTCGGCCGACAACTCGATCCGGGCGTTCCGCGACGAGGTGCTGGCCGCGATCAACGAGAAGAACCTGGTCGACGTGCGCTCCCCCGACGAGTTCTCCGGCAAAATCCTCGCACCGGCCCATCTGCCGCAGGAACAAAGCCAGCGTCCCGGCCACATCCCGGGAGCGATCAACGTGCCGTGGAGTAGGGCCGCGAACGACGACGGCACCTTCAAATCCGACGACGACTTGGCCAAGCTGTACGCCGATGCCGGGTTGGACGGGTCGAAGGAGACCATCGCGTATTGCCGGATCGGTGAGCGGTCGTCGCACACCTGGTTCGTCTTGCAGGAATTACTCGGACATAAAAACGTCAAGAACTACGACGGCAGTTGGACGGAATACGGCTCGCTAGTGGGAGCCCCGATCGAGTTGGGAAGCTGATATGTGCTCTGCTCCGAAGCAAGGACAGACTCTGCCTGCCAGCGTCGACCTGGAGAAGGAAACGGTCATCAGCGGCCGGGTGGTGGACGGCTCCGGCCAAGCCGTCGGCGGCTCGTTCGTGCGACTGCTGGACTCCTCGGGCGAGTTCACCGCCGAGGTCGTCGCATCGGCCACCGGTGACTTCCGGTTCTTCGCCGCACCCGGATCCTGGACGCTGCGGGCGCTCTCGGCCGCCGGTAACGGCGACGCGGTTGTGGAGCCGACGGGCGCGGGCATACACGAGGTTGACGTCAAGATCGCCTGAGCGCCGCGCCGAACTAGACTCGTCGCCGTGGTGTTGTTCTTCGAGATCATGCTCGTCGCGGCCGTCGTGGTTGTCACCTGGTTCGCGTTGTACACGCTGTATCGGCTGATCACCGACGAATCGTGAGCCGCGCCGACGACGATGCAGAGCGAAGCGATGCGGAGGAGCGGCGCTTGACCGAGGCCGACGACGAAGCAGAGTCAGTCCGTCTGCCTGGTTCCGCGGACCGTGCCGTGGCCGCAGCGCTCGAACGCGCCAAGCTGACCGCGGCCCGCAACATCCCCGTCTTCGACGACCTGCCTATCCCCGCAGACACCGCAAATCTGCGCGAAGGCGCCAACCTGCACGACGCCCTGCTGGCGTTGCTGCCGCTGGTCGGAGTGTGGCGCGGCGAAGGGGAGGGTCGCGGGGCCGGCGGCGACTACCGGTTCGGGCAGCAGATCGTGGTCTCCCATGATGGCGGTGACTATCTGAACTGGGAGGCCAGGTCCTGGCGGGTTACCGATACCGGCGACTACCAGGAACCCGGCCTGCGGGAAACCGGTTACTGGCGTTTCGTGGACGAACCCGACGACCCAACCGAATCACAGGCCATCGAATTGCTGCTGGCGCACTCCGCCGGCTATGTCGAGCTGTTCTACGGACGTCCGCTCAATCAGTCATCGTGGGAATTGGCCACTGATGCCCTGGCCCGCAGCCGCTCGGGCGTGCTGGTCGGCGGAGCCAAGCGCCTCTACGGCATCGTCGACGGTGGCGATCTGGCCTATGTGGAAGAACGGGTGGACGCCGACGGCGGCCTGGTGCCGCATCTGTCGGCGCGGCTCGCCAGGTTCGTGGGGTGAGGGCGTAACCCGCCAACCCCATATCGGTTGCCGCAGAGAGTGTTCGAGGCGCGGGGAGCAGCCGGCGAGCTGACCCGGAAAATGGGCAGCCCCCGAGCCGTAGTTCCAGGTTGGACGGACCGGAGGCTCGGGGGCCGGGTGACTGCGGGGAATTCGCCAGCGCGCGCAGGTGATTCCTCGCCTGGTGCAGCTAGCGGGCAGCCACCTCACATGTCCAATGAGCTATCAATTTCTCGGACCACCTCCTTCCCTGTGTACGGCCGACCGTACCCGGTCCGCGACACGGAGACAACTGATTTCAGCGATCGCTGACAATGGCGGCGTCGACCAACTCGGCAAAATCCGCCGCCATCGGCGCGCTCGGCAGCGCCCGGCCGTCGAGGGTATGCACGCGCGCGGCCAGTGTCATGCTCGATACCAACCAAATTCCCTGCGCCGCAACAAGATCAGCGACACGCAGGGCGCGGTAGTCGCAGTCATAGCCCTTGGCGCGAGCAACACCGAACAGTGCTTGCTGGGTGGTGCCGCGCAGGATCGGATACCAGGGCGGCGGAGTCAACAGGCACAGGTCGCTACCGGCTCCTTCGCCACCGGCGGCGATCACCACCGTCGAGCGCGGGCCTTCCAGAATGTAGCCGTCCGAGCTGACGAAAATGACGTCGCCGGCGCCATGGCGGCCGGCGTGCCGCAGCGCCGCCATGTTGACGGCGTAGGACAGCGTCTTGGCGCCGGCCAGCAGCCACGGGATCGCTTCGACACCGGCGGAAGGCAACTCGCGGGGCAAGGTCACTGCGGCCACCCCGTCGCGACGGGCGGAGGTTATCCGGTCGGCGATCGGATTGACAGTCACGTACGCGGTCGGCGCCGAGCCGCGTTCCCGGCCGCGGCTGTACACCAGGCGCATCGCGCCCTCGTCGGCGGTATCACTCGTCCACTGCCGCGCTGCCAGTTCGATCGCGTGCCGCCAGGCCGACAGGTCCGGCTCCGGCAGGTCGAGAAGTTTGGCCGAGTGGCTCAGCCGGCCCAGGTGCGCCTCCACCAGACACGCACCGCCGTCGCGGACCAGCAGTGTTTCGAAGACGCCGTCGCCCCGCACCGCGGCGAGGTCATCAGCGAACAGCAGTGGCGTCCCCGGCGGGTGTACCTCGCCGTCGAGCGTGACGATCACGCCCGGGTGGCCTGTCATGGACCAGAAGTTTAGTGGCGATCGCAAGGCCGGTGGAGCCGGTCGCCGCGGGTCGCCACCGGAAAGACCGGAGCGATCGCAAGGCCGGTGGAGCCGGTCGCCGCGGGTCGCCACCGGAAAGACCGGAGCGATCGCAAGGCCGGTGGAGCCGGTCGCCGCGGGTCGCCACCAAAAAACCCAGCGCCGCGGACCCGTAGAGTTGGTGTGTGTCCGCTGTTCCCGCCCCCGAAACCGGCCCAGACGCCGGCGCGATCTGGCACTACGGTGATCCGCTGGGCGAGCAGCGAGCCGCCGAAACCGGCGCTGCGCTGGTGGATCGGTCACACCGCGGTGTGCTCACCCTGACCGGCGCCGACCGGCGAACCTGGCTGCACAGCATCTCAACGCAGCACGTCAGTGGGCTGCCGGATGGCGCGAGCACGCAGAACCTCAGCCTGGACGGGCAAGGCCGGGTTGAAGACCACTGGGTCCAAACCGAGCTCGATGGCGTCACCTATCTCGACACCGAGCCATGGCGGAGCGAGCCGCTGCTGGGCTACCTGCGCAAGATGGTGTTCTGGTCGGAGGTGACCGCTGCCCCCGCCGATTTGGCCGTGCTGTCGCTGCTGGGACCGCAGCTCAGTGAACCAGCAGTGCTCGACGCGCTCGGCCTGGACGCGTTGCCCGCCGAGATGTCTGCGGCGCCTATCGCTGGCGGCTTCGTACGCCGGATGGCCGAGGCGCGGCAGGGTCAGGTCGAGCTGGACGTGCTGCTTGACCGCCGCGACTTCGCCGACGTGCAACGTCGTTTGACGCAGGCCGGCGTGCGCCCGGCCGGGGTGTGGGCATATGAGGCCCACCGGGTGGCGGCGGTACGCCCACGGCTCGGCGTCGACACCGACGAGCGCACCATCCCGCACGAAGTGGGTTGGATCGGCGATCCGGGCCATGGAGCCGTCCACCTCGACAAAGGCTGCTACCGCGGTCAGGAAACCGTTGCGCGGGTGCATAACCTGGGCAAACCGCCGCGCATGCTGGTGTTGTTGCACCTGGATGGGTCGGTGGACCGGCCGGCCACCGGTGATGCGGTGCTGGCCAACGGCCGCACGGTGGGCAGGCTTGGAACCGTGGTCGAACACGTCGATCTGGGCCCGGTGGCGTTGGCACTGCTCAAGCGGGGGATACCCGCCGACACCGCGCTGAGCACCGGCGGCGACGCCGAAGTGGCGGCAATGATCGACGCCGCATCGCTGCCGGCGGTCGACGCACCCGGCGCCGGTCGGGTGGCCGTCGAGCGGTTGCGGGGAACAGTCCGATAACCGTCTGCATAACGTGCAGGGCGCAACAGCACGCAACCACCGGGCACGGTAGACTGTCGACAGGACAATAAAGACAAAACGATCGGAGCCGCCTACTCGTTAGGCCGCTCCGTTATTGCGCGAGGGGGTTCCCCCATGGGCCGCGGCCGGGCTAAGGCGAAGCAGACCAAGGTTGCTCGAGAACTCAAGTACAGCTCACCGCAGACCGATTTCGATCGGCTTCGGCAGGAGCTGTCCGGGTCGGGTGAAGAGGCCGGCGACCAACTCGACGGTGATGACCCAGCTGACGCGTGGAGCGACGACGCCGACTGGCGTCGCTAGTCTTTAGAACCTTGGATGCTGCCCGACGAGCTTTGCTCGCGGGCCTGCTTTTCCGCCCTTGTTGACGGTGCCCAGCACCCAGCAGTTCAAATGCCTGGCGGTCAAGATCGCCAGTGCGCGGTCGGTGTCCTCTGGCGCCACGACGGCGGTCATCCCGACGCCCATGTTGAAGGTTTTTTCCATCTCGGCACGGGAGACCCGGCCACGTTGGGCAATCATCGCGAAGACCGGTGCGGGCGTCCACGTCCCGCGGTCTATATCGGCCACCAACCCGTTCGGGACGACGCGTTCCAGGTTGCCGGCCAGCCCACCGCCGGTGACATGGCAGAACGTGCGGACCTGGGTTTCGGCGGCCAGCGCAAGACAGTCTTTGGCGTAGATGATGGTCGGCTCCAGCAACTCTTCGCCCAGCGTGCGGCCGAACTCCTCGATGTAACCGGCCAGGTTCATCCGGTCGATCTCCAGCAGAACCTTGCGGGCTAGCGAGTATCCGTTGGAGTGCAGACCCGATGACCCCATCGCGATGATCACGTCCCCGGGCTTGACCCGGTCGGGCCCGAGCACGTCATCGGCTTCGACCACGCCGACGCCGGTGGCCGAGATGTCGTAGTGGTCCGGCTCGATCAGACCCGGGTGCGCAGCGGTTTCGCCGCCGAGCAGCGCGCAGCCCGCGCGCATGCACCCTTCAGCGATGCCGCCGACGATCGCGCTGAGCCGTTCCGGCACGATGCGGCCGAGGGCGATGTAGTCCAGCAGGAACAGCGGCTCGGCGCCGCAGACCACCAGGTCGTCGACCACCATCGCCACCAGGTCCAGGCCGACGGTGTCGTGCTTGTCCATCGCTTGAGCGACCGCCAGCTTGGTGCCCACCCCGTCGCTGGACGCCGCCAGCACCGGTTCGCGGTAATCGCCGCGCAGCGCAAAGAGTCCGGCAAATCCGCCAAGCTTGCTGCGCACCTCGGGCCTGGTGGCTTTGGACGCGAGCGGCTTGAACAATTCGACAGCGCGATCCCCGGCTTCGATATCGACTCCGGCCGATTCATACGTAACGCCCGGGGCGGCCGGGTCTTTTCCGCGGTCGGTCATCGCGGTAAAGGCTACCGCGTTGCCCAGCGCGGGTATCTCCCATCCGCGCGATGACACCGCGAGGTTAGGGATGGCGTAGCGCGGTGGCCTGCTCTGCCTCCGGCGATATTCCGCGGGCCACAATGTCTGCCTGCGTGGCCCCCCGCGCGGCGTTGGAAAGCATCTGCTCGATGACGTTTTTACCCAGCGCAGTCTCACTGGGCAGCTCGATCGGATACTTGCCGTCGAAGCAGGCGGAGCAGAGCCGTGACGTCGGTTGCTCGGTGGCGGCGATCAGACCTCGCAACGAGATGTATCCCAGCGTGTCGGCATTGATGGCATGCCGCACCGCTTCGAGCATCTCGTCTTCGTCTTCGACGGCGTTCGCGATCAACTCGGCCGGCGAAGGGAAGTCGATGCCATAGAAGCAAGGCCACTTCACCGGTGGCGAAGCGATCCGCACATGCACTTCGACGGCCCCGGCCTCCCGCAGCATCCTGACCAGAGCGCGTTGGGTATTGCCCCGCACGATCGAGTCGTCGACGACGATGAGCCGCTTGCCGCGGATGACTTCCTTGAGCGGGTTGAGCTTCAACCGGATTCCGAGCTGGCGAATGGTCTGCGACGGCTGAATGAACGTGCGTCCGACGTAGGCGTTCTTCGTCAGGCCTTGGCCGTAGGGGATGCCGGCTTCCTGGGCATAGCCGACTGCGGCCGGGATGCCCGATTCGGGAACGCCAATCACCAGGTCGGCGTCGATCGGGCATTCGCGGGCCAGTCGGCGACCGATCTCGAGCCGGGCGCCGTGCACCGACCTGCCCGCGATCGTGCTGTCCGGCCGTGCCAGGTAGACGTACTCGAAGATGCAGCCCTTCGGTTCGGGGTTGGCGAAGCGGGTCGACCTGACGCCATCGGCGTCGATCGCCAACAGCTCGCCCGGCTCGATGTCGCGGACGAACGAGGCGCCGACGATGTCCAGAGCGGCGGTTTCCGACGCCACCACCCAGCCGCGGTCCAGCCTTCCCAGCGACAACGGCCGCACACCGTGCGGGTCGCGCGCGGCGTACAAGGTGTTCTCGTCCATGAATGTCAGGCAGAACGCGCCGCGCACCGTCGGCAACAATTCCAGCGCCGCCTGCTCCAAGCTGGAATCTGCTGCGCCGTGCGCCAACAATGCGCCCAACATGTCGGAGTCGGTGGTGGCCGTACCCGGCACTCTGGTGTTGACCAGTCCGGCGGCACGGGCACGCGTGACGAGTTCGGCGCTATTCACCAGATTGCCGTTGTGACCCAAGGCCACCCCGGTGCCGGCCGCGGTGTTGCGGAAAACCGGCTGGGCGTTCTCCCAGGTGGGCTGGCCGCTGGTGGAGTACCGACAGTGCCCGATCGCGACGTGGCCTTCCATCGCGGCCAGCGTCTGCTCGTCGAAAACCTGACTGACCAGACCGAGATCCTTGAACACCAGCACCTGTGATCCGTCTGCGACGGCGATACCAGCGGCCTCCTGACCTCGGTGCTGCAGTGCATAGAGGCCGTAGTAGGTGAGCTTGGCGACTTCTTCCCCGGGGGCCCATACGCCGAATACACCGCATTCTTCGCCGGGCGGATTCTCGTCGGGCACTGGCAGCTGGGCGGTCACGGTGCGGCGGCTCCCTAGGGGGGCGGATGGTGACGTTACGAAGTCTACGGAAAGGATGGTCGTGTCACCCAATTGGCCAAGCGTGTTGCAGCATCTAGCAGCCAATTTTCGCACACCAATATTCCCACGGGCTATCAGAAATCGCATACGCCCCAACGGTCACGGTCCGGCCTGCCGCGGATCGCCCAACCTCACCACCGGCAGCCATGCCGCGATCTCTGCGGCCCGCGAACCGGAGAGCCGTAGCGCGCCGGTGGCGGTGGCGTCTGTCACCCGCAGCAGTCCGGTGGCCAGCAGCAGCCATGTTCGGGGATCGGTCTCGACGACATTGGGCGGTGTGCCACGGGTATGCCTCGGCCCTGCAACGCACTGCACCGCGACGAACGGCGGAATTCGGACCTCGACGCTGGCGCCGGGCGCTTGTGCGGCCAATGTTCGCGCGGTGAGCCGAACCGCGTCCGCCAGATCCGCGCGACTCGGCGCCGGACGGCTGTCGTCACGTAACCAGTCTTCGACAGCACGGACCGCGCCACGGGTCTTTGCCGGGTCGGCTTTTTGACGCGCGGCCATAGCTCAGGTTCTCAGAAAGCCGTTGTGCTGCATTAGCTTTTGGCGCTTCCGGGGGTTCTCAGCGCGGCACGGACGCGCTCGGTGTCGCCTGCTGTCCAGCCGTCCGGCGGAGCCACCGCGGCCCAACCGTCCAAGATGTCGTTGCTGTAATTGTGGCCGTGCCCGCCGGGCATGCTCTCGGCGTTCGTCAGGTCGGCGCTGACCTGCCAGAAGGTGACCACCGGGTTCCAGCCCATCAGTGCGCTCCGATCTCGGCCGCGCGGCTCGATGAGCCAGTCGGGCCGACCGAACAACAGGTCGGGCGACCACCATACGACCGGGTCGGACGGGTGCTGCAGAAACAGCACGCGAGTGCCCACCCAGGGCGGGCCGGCGAGCCGGTCGACATCCGCGGGATCGATGGCTTCGGAGAACCGCACCGTTCGTCCGTTGTCGTAGCGCGGCCGCACTTCGGTGCTGCCCGGATCGCGCCGCACGATCAGCGCACGCCACAACGGACTCTCGTGTGGCGGCCCGACCCACAGCACCGCGTCGAAGCCCATCCGGCGGACATCGGGCAGCCAGGCGAAGGCGGCTTGACCGGCCATCGAACCCAGGCTCTCGCCATAGAGCACCAATTTCGGCCGGTGGTCCGGCGGCAATTGCTCCCAGCGGTCGTGGACGGCGTCGATCAGCAGCCGGCCGGAATCCATGGACTTCTGCCGGTCCGCCAGAAACGAGATCCAGCTCGGCAAATAGGAGTACTGAAGACCGACGATTGCGGTGTCGCCGTTGTACATCATCTCCAGCGATCTCGCCGCCACCGGGTCGATCCAGCCTGTCCCGGTGGTCGGCGCGATGAGCAGTACCTTGCGGGTGAACGCCCCGGTGCGTGCCAGCTCTTCGACGAGCACGTCCGACCGACCTTGATCGTCGGGGGCGGTGTGCAGCCCGGCGTACACCCGGATGGGCTCCTTGGCGGGCTTGCCGTTGAGCCTGCTCAATTCGGCTGCGTGCAGACCGGTGGCGACGAAGTCACGGCCCTGGTATCCCAGAGTGTCCCACGGCGCCAATGATGCCGGGCTGCCGGACCTTTCCGGCAGCTGCGGCTGCGACACACCTGAGGGGGTGGCGCTGTCCTGCGGCTGAGATACCGCGCTGGCGACGGCGAAGAATCCGCGAACAAGGACACCGTCGATCAACGTGATCAGCAGCGCCACAACGATCGCCGTGCCGATGAACAACGCGACCTCGTCGTGTAGGTGCCAGCGCCTGATCAGCATCCGGGCCACCAGCCTGACGGCGTCGATGAGCACCCGAAACGTGGACACCAACAGCGCGCCGACAACAGCCGCGACGATAAGCGTGCGCAGATAACCCGGGGTAGTCGGCCCCTCGATGCCCATCAGCGCGGACACCTGCCGTTGCCAGGATGCCGCCGGGATGAGCATCAGCACACAAGCCGTCGGCGCGATCGCGACGACCGCGGCTTTCATCCAGAACAGCACCCGCGCCGAAGGCGGCCACCAGCGGGCGTTTCGCAGCAGGACACGGTAGGTGGTGGTGCCGATCAGCACGCCCAGGCCGTAGCCGAAGGCCGCGTTGACACCACCAATCAGCCCCTGAAACAACCAGTCTCGTGGCAGCAGCGACGGCGTCAGCGACAAGCAGAAGAACAACGCGCCGAATGCCACCCCGACGAATTTCAGCCGCAGCAGGCTCCACGCCCAGACCAGCAGCGGATGCCGACGAGGTTCGGCCGGGCTGGTGCTCATCTGAGCAGCGCGGCCAGCACTCCTTCGGACGTGCTGCGCAACTCCGCCAGTGACACGGTGAACAGACCCTGAACCTCCACCGCGTCGGAACCTTGGTCGACGACACCGATGCGGGCGGCCGGCAGGCCACGCGCATCGCACATCGATTGGAAGCGACTCTCCTCGGTACGGGCCACGGCCACCAGCACCCGGCCCGCCGATTCGGAGAACAATGCGACGAAAGGATCGGTGCCCTCGGGAAGCACGATGCGACAACCTGTTTCACCGGCCAGCGCCGATTCCACCACCGCCTGCGCCAGACCGCCTTCAGACAAGTCATGGGCTGCAGACACCAGCCCGTCGCGGGAGGCCGCGCTCAGCACATCGGCAAGGAGTCGCTCGCGAGCCAGGTCGACCGCGGGCGGCGACCCGCCCAGATGGTCGCCAGTGACCTGCGCCCAGATTGAGCCGTCGAATTCGTCACGGGTGTCGCCGAGCAGGATCAGCGTCTCGCCCGGCTCGGTGCCCATCGCAGTCGGGATGCGACGGGCGACATCATCGATGACACCCAACACACCCACCACCGGGGTGGGCATGATTGCCGTCGTCCCGGTCTGGTTGTAGAAACTGACGTTGCCGCCTGTCACCGGAATGCCCAGTGCCGCACAGCCGTCGGCCAAACCACGGACCGCTTGTGCGAACTGCCACATCACCCCGGGATCCTCCGGTGAACCGAAGTTGAGGCAGTTGGTCACCGCGACCGGGGTGGCGCCGGTGACGGCGACGTTGCGGTACGCCTCGGCCAGCGCGAGTTGGGCACCGGCGTAAGGATCCAGCAGCGTGTAGCGGCCCGACGCGTCGGTCGACAACGCGATACCGCGGCCGGTCGCCTCGTCGACGCGGAGCACGCCGCCGTCGGCGTGCTCGGCGAGCACGGTATTGCCGCGCACGTAGCGGTCGTATTGCTCGGTGATGAACGCACGGCTGCACAGATGCGGACTGCCCAGCAGCGCAAGCAAAGTCGCGCGAAGTTCGTCCCCGGCGACCGGGCGCGGGAGGCCAGCCGAGGTGTCGGCGTTGAGCCCATCCTGCGACTCCGGACGCGCCACGGGACGTTGGTACACGGGCCCCTCGTGGGCCACGGTGCGCGGCGGCACGTCGACGACCGTCTCACCGTGCCAGGTGATTTGCAACCGGTCGCCGTCGGTGACCTCGCCGATCGTGGTGGCCAGTACCTCCCACTTGCGGCACACCGCCAAGAAGGCGTCTACGTTCTCCGGTGCCACGACCGCGCACATGCGCTCCTGCGACTCGCTGCAGAGCACTTCGGCCGGGGTCATGTTCGTGGTGCGCAGCGGAACAGTGTCCAATTCGACGACCATGCCACCGTCGCCAGCTGACGCTAATTCCGAAGTCGCACAAGATATTCCGGCACCACCGAGATCCTGGATGCCGATCACCAGGCCGGCCGCGTACAGCTCGAGGCAGCACTCGATGAGCACCTTCTCCATGAAAGGGTCGCCCACTTGAACCGACGGCAACTTCTTTCTGTTCTTGCCGCCGCTTTCAGACTCCTCGCCGCCGAAGGTTTCCGACGCCAACACCGACACGCCGCCGATGCCGTCGAGCCCGGTCCGCGCGCCGAACAGGATGATCTTGTTGCCGGCACCGGAGGCGAACGCCAGATGCAGGTCCTCCTGCCGGAGCACGCCCACGCACAGCGCGTTGACCAATGGGTTGCCGGCGTAGCAGGCGTCGAAGACGGTTTCGCCGCCGATGTTGGGCAAGCCCAGTGAATTGCCGTAGCCACCGATGCCGCGCACCACGCCGTCGAGCACGCGGCGGGTATCCGGGGCATCCGCGGCGCCGAACCGCAGCTGGTCCATCACTGCGACCGGCCGAGCGCCCATCGCCATGATGTCGCGGACGATGCCGCCAACCCCGGTGGCCGCGCCTTGGTAGGGCTCAACGTAGGACGGGTGGTTGTGCGACTCGACTTTAAAAGTGACCGCCCAGCCGTCGCCGATGTCGACGACGCCGGCGTTCTCGCCGATGCCGGCCAGCATGCCGGCCCGCATCTCCTCGGTGGTGGTCTCGCCGAAATACCGCAGATGCGCCTTGGACGATTTGTAGGAGCAGTGCTCGCTCCACATCACCGAGTACATGGCCAACTCGGCGTCAGTGGGCCGGCGTCCCAGGATGTCGCGAATCCGCTGATACTCGTCGTCTTTGAGGCCGAGTTCGCGAAACGGTTGCGGCTGGTCAGGGGTGGCCGCGGCCCGCTCAACGGTATCGATCGCGTGAGTGAGGCCAGAGGTCACGTGGACAGTCTAGATTCCCGGGCCGGTGCGCTCTCGGTTGCCGCGGCGGGGGCCGGCATCCGACCATTGTCACCGCGGAGCAGATCGGCGCTGTCGGCGTCCGCGGGATAGAACAATTCGACGGCAAGTTCGGCAAGCGTCACATCGAGCGGAGTTCCGAATGTCGTCAGCGTGGTGAACATCGACAGCCGTTGTCCGCCGCCGACATCGAGCACAAACGGGACTAGCAGCGAGGCCTCGTCCGGTGGAGCGCCCCAAGCCGCCACGTTCGCGACGCCCGGGTATTGCGACACTTCCTTCTCCAGAGCCCGCACGACCGGGTCGCCGGTGAGCCCGACCGTGCGGCGCAACTGGTGCAGCAGGTAGCCACCCCATTCGGCGAAATTGAGGGTCCGGCCGGCCAGCCCGTCGGGATGCAGTGACAACCGGTAGACGTTGGCCGGCGGGCCGAGCAGGTCACTGGGTAGCCCGGCGGTCAGCGCGGACGCCGCGGCATTGGCGCCCACGATGTTCCAGCAGCGATCGATGACCACACCCGGGTAGGGGTCATGTGCGTCGAGCAGACGCGCAATGGCATCACGGGCCGGGGACAGCGCGCTGTCCTCCAGTCGACGCGCCTGGTAACGCGGGGCGAAACCGGCGGCGAGCAGCAGCGTGTTGCGCTCCCGCAACGGAACATCGAGTCCCTCGGCCAGCGCGAGCACCATCTCGGGGCTGGGGCGGGAGCGTCCGGTCTCGACGAAGCTCAGGTGCCGCGCCGACACGCCCACGCTCAGCGACAGGTCCAGCTGACTGACCCGTCGCCGCGTCCGCCATTCGCGCAACAGGACACCGACCGTCGCCTGGCTCACGACGTAACCGTAGCGACCATGGCGCACCCACGGCGATGACCTCGGAGGTAATTGTGCTGCTGCACACCACGCAGCACGCTTGCCTAGACGCGCTCAATCGAAGCGCCTACCCCTGGGAGGAACCATGACCGACGTGACGTCTGCTGCCACGAAGTTCAGCGCCGAGCTGTTCGCGGCGTTCTGGGCCGCGCCCGACCTGTCGCACGGACTAGACATCTTGGCCGACGACATCGTCGGCTACTGGCCGGGCGACCCCGAGCCGGTCCGAGGAGTCGAGGCCTACACGGCAAAGATCGCCGAAATCCTCGACGCTGCACCGGATCTGCAGCTCCAAGTGGTCGACAGCGCCACCGTCGACGGTTCCACTGCGGGCGAACAGTTGGTTTTCTTGCATTACACCGGGCGCGGCACCGGCCCGGCCGGGCCGTTCCGGATCCGGGGGCTCGACCGAGTCCGCACTCGCAACGGGATCGTCGTGGAAAATGTCATCCGTTACGACCCGTTGTTCCTCGCCGAGAGCTGAGCCCTGCGCCTACCCCGTGCCGGCCACGCAGAAGGCGTTGCCGGCCGGGTCGGCGAGCACCACCCAGCGGAAGTTCTCGCCAATGCTGTGGCGGCCGACCTCGGTGGCTCCCGCGGACTTGAGCCGGCTTACTTCGGCGTCGACATCGGCGGCGCCGAAGTCCAGGTGCACCCGGTTCTTGCCGGGTGTGGGATCTTCAACCTTTTGGAAACCCAGCCGCGGCCCGTCCGGCCGGATGACCGCGATGAATTCCCCGGGAATCAACTCCTGTGTCTCGCCTTCGACCTGCTGCGCCCACCAGTCAGCCAGCTTGGCGGGCTCGCTGCAGTCGAACGTGATCATCTCCACGTTAAGTGCCATACCGGGGATGGTAGGTCAGCGCGGTGACAAGAATGCCCGTAATGCCGCCGCGTAAGCGGAAACGTCGTTGGCGCCCATCAATTCCCGTGCGGAGTGCATCGCCAGCTGGGCAGCACCGACGTCGACCGTCGGGATGCCGGTTCGGGCCGACGTCATCGGACCGATCGTCGAGCCGCACGGCAAATCGGCGCGGTGCTCGTAACGCTGCAGGGGCACGCCGGCCTGCCGGCATGCCAGCGCAAACGCGGCGGCGGTGCGGCCGTCGGTGGCGTAACGCAGATTCGGGTGCACTTTGAGCACCGGACCGCCGTTGATCGCGATGAGGTGCCCGGGCTCGTGGCGCTCCGGGTAGTTGGGATGAGTCGCGTGCGCCATGTCCGCCGAGGCCACCATGGACCCGGGCAGCCGGCGCAAGAAGTCCGTTCGTCCGCCACCACCGGCCAGCACGATGCGTTCCAGCGTGGTCAGCAGCAGGTCGGAGTCGGCGCCGTGATCCGAGGTGGATCCGACCTCTTCGTGGTCGAACAGCGCGAGTACCGGCAGGTGATCGGCCGATGCGGCGTCCAGAAACGCCTCCAGACCCGCATAGCAGGAGGCCTGGTTGTCCAGCCGTGGAGCGCTGACGAACTGGTCGTCGACGCCCGACAGCCTCGACGGACTCAGGTCGTGGGTCATCAGATCGGCGCCGAGCACGTCTTCTGGGTCGACGCCGGCCTGCTCGGCGACGAAACCGATGAACGGTCGGTGGCCGCCCCCGGCTCCCCACACCGCGTTGACGTGGCGCTGCGGATCCAGCGTGAGCGACTTGCGGTCCTCGGCCAGGTGGATGGCCAACTGCGGCACCCGCAGGATCGGGTCGTCGATTCGGACCAGCCGGTGTGCGATGCCGGCGCCGTCGCGCACTGACAGCCGCCCGCTCAGGCCAAGGTCGCGGTCCAGCCAGGAATTCAGCCAGGCACCCCCGTAGGGCTCGAGCGCGACCACCTGCCACCCCGCGATTTGACGGTCAGGATGCTGCTTGACCCTCAGGTTGGGGCTGTCGGTATGACCGCCGATGACCCGGAATGGCCGACCGCCGGCATCATCCGCGCTGTCCCAGGCCAACAGCGACCCGGCCCGCACGGTGAAGAACTTGCCCGCCTGCGGCCAATCGTCGGCCTCGGCCAGTTCGTCATAGCCGGCGGCGCGCAGCCGGGACGCCACGGTGGCGCAGACGTGGAACGGCGACGGGGAGGCGTCGATGAACTCGCACAACCCCTCTGCCGTGGCCGCCATCTGCCCATCTTTTCATCACGGGATTATCTGAAACCCGCGGGCAGGTTAGGGTCGAACCCGTGCCCTCAGTGCCCTCGGCGCAGCCACAAGCGGTTCTGGCTCCGCTCACGCCGGCCGCCATCTTTCTGGTTGTCACAATCGACAAGGGCGGCGAGGCGACGGTGCACGACGCGCTGCCGGAGATCTCCGGGCTGGTGCGAGCAATTGGATTCCGCGATCCCACCAAACACTTGTCGGTGATCGCCTCGATCGGCTCGCAGGCCTGGGACCGGTTGTTCGACGGCGCGCGACCTGCCGAGCTGCACCCGTTCGGCGAGCTGGACGGCCCGCGTCACACTGCCCCGACCACACCCGGCGACCTGTTGTTCCACGTTCGGGCCGAGACGCTGGACGTCTGTTTCGAATTGGCCAATCGCATTCTGCGGTCGATGCGCAGCGCGGTGACCGTTGTCGACGAGGTACACGGTTTCCGGTTCTTCGACAACCGCGATCTACTCGGATTTGTCGACGGGACCGAGAACCCGGACGGTGCGCTGGCGGTCTCGGCTACCACCATCGGCGACGAGGATCCGGACTTCGCCGGCTCATGCTATGTGCACGTGCAGAAGTACGTGCATGACATCACGGCGTGGGATGCGCTGCCGGTCCCCGAGCAGGAGCACGTGATCGGCCGGACCAAGCTGGAAGACCTCGAGCTCGACGACGACGAGAAACCGGCCAACGCGCACATCGCGCTTAACGTCATCACCGACGATGACGGCACCGAGCTGAAGATCGTGCGGCACAACATGCCCTTCGGCGAGCTCGGCAAGGGCGAATTCGGTACGTATTTCATCGGCTATTCGCGCACTCCGCAGGTCACCGAGCGGATGTTGCGCAACATGTTTCTCGGGGACCCGCCGGGCAACACCGACCGGATCTTGGACTTCTCCACCGCGGTTACCGGCGGACTGTTCTTCTCCCCCACCGTCGACTTCCTCGACGACCCCCCGCCGCTGCCGAGTTCACCGGCAGCGGCTCCGGCTCTAGTCACCGTGCCAGCGGATGGCTCGTTGGCGATCGGCAGTTTGAAAGGAACACCGCAATGAACAATCTCTACCGCGACCTGGCGCCGGTCACCGAAGAAGCTTGGGAAGAAATCGAATTGGAGGCAACGCGCACCTTCAAGCGCCACATCGCCGGCCGCCGAGTCGTCGACGTCAGCGAGCCGGGAGGGCCGACCACGGCGGCGATCAGCACCGGGCGACTGCTCGACGTCAAAGCGCCCAGCGACGGTGTGGTCGCTCATCTGCGCACCAGTAAACCGCTTGTGCGGCTTCGGGTTCCATTTACATTGTCACGTTCAGAGATCGACGACGTGGAACGTGGCTCGCAGGACTCCGACTGGGATCCGGTCAAAGCAGCCGCCAAGAAGCTGGCCTTCGTCGAAGACCGGGCTATTTTCGAAGGCTATGGCGACGCGTTGATCGACGGCATCCGGAACAGTAGCTCCAACCCGGCGCTGAAGCTGCCCAAGGACGTTCGCGCCTTTCCCGACGTCGTCTCCCAAGCGTTGTCCAGTCTGCGATTGGCCGGTGTCGATGGACCGTACTCGGTGCTGCTTTCGGCCGACGCCTACACCAAAGTCAGCGAGACAACCGAGCACGGCTACCCGATCCGCGAGCACATCCGTCGGCTGATCGACGGCGACATCATCTGGGCGCCGGCCATCGATGGCGCGTTCGTCTTGACCACCCGGGGCGGCGATTTCGATTTGCAGCTGGGCACCGACGTATCGATCGGCTATTTGTCCCACGACGCCGACACCGTCCAGCTGTATCTGCAGGAGACCCTGACGTTCCTGTCCTATACGGCCGAAGCGTCGGTCGCCCTGAGCCCGTAGTAACCGGCCGTGACAATTCCACTGCTGTGACAGTGAGGGTGGGACGAGCGAAGGTTGCCCAGCAGGCACCCGTACGCATCGGGTGATCGTCGGCCGTTCAAGCTTGCTGGTATCCCGCGCTTGCGTCTAACGCCCATCTATATCGATCGTAGATTCGCGGCTGGTCGTAAGGGATTTCCCATGTTGGTGCTGCATTGGCGTCGGCTTGGTGGCCATGGCGACGGATCGCAGAAACCATCGGTACCCAACGCGCTAACGCCATCTCCCTGGCTATAGGAATGGTTCCGTGGAAAAGTGACAAAGTGAGCATGGAAGGATGGAACATTGTCTGACTCCGAAGGCAGGCTGGCCTGCATCATAGGAGCGGACGGCACGATCGCCCGCGATTACCGGATCGTCAAATCCGAGTGCACGGGCATCGGCGACTACGCCATTTCTTGGGAGGACGAGCTTCAGGGCTTTGCCAAAACCAACTTCTCCCGCGTTGTCGGCAGCACGATGTACGAGGACGTCGATCCGGGAATTTTTACGGTCGGACTCCTGACTGACCCCCACGAGATGCGTGTACGCACGTATGCCCTAAATGGCCAAGCCGCCGATCGCCCTTTCCATCTCACCGTGTTCCGCGACTGAGCAGCCGAAATGCCCTGCTATTCAATGTATTCCGCCGGCCAGGTCCGGGATGGCCACCTACGTCGCAACCACGAACGGAAACTGTCATGACAACGCCTTCGGAGCGTGCGGCCCATCTGGACCTGATGGCCCGGCTTAAGTCCGCTTTCACCGACCTTCCCGACGCGCCATATCCTGACCTGATTGACCGTGAGCGGTTCGCCGCATACATGAAGACTCCCCACGACGTGGGTGGAGAGCCAGACGCGCCAATCAAATTCGAGAATAAGCAATACGAAGTATGGGAACTGCAAACCTACGTCTTATGCGAGGTTCTCGGGTGGCGCGGCATCTGGGTGTCGGAGGAACGTCGCCGCATCCAGAACGTCGACATCGGACGCACCAACTATCTGGGGCTTCCCTACTACGGTCGTTGGCTGCTGGCTGCCGCGCGGATCCTCGTTGAGAAACATCACATCACCTTGGGTGAGCTGACCGACCGCCTGGTTGAGGTCAAGGGCCGGTATGAAGGCGGCCTGGAGGGAAAACCCTTGGACGCCAAGCCGAAATTCGAAGGCAACGGTTCGGAAGTGAAGCGCAACCATCATCACACTCACGCCGTCGGCAAGGGCGACCCACAAGTGTTTTCCGGCCAGGCCAGCCAACAAAAGTTTCAGGTCGGCGACATGGTCCAGGTGCGTGAGCTACCCGCCCTGTTCTATACCCGCACGCAGGAATACGTGCGTGGCGCAACGGGCGAGATCGCAACCGTCGCGTACGAGAGCCTTGTACCCGAGGACGAGGCCTGGGACCGACATGACCAGAAGCCGGAGTGGTTCTACATCGTGCGGTTCAACCTCTCCCAGCTATGGCACGGCTACACCGGGACGGACAGTGACACCCTTCAGACCGAGATCCCTGAACGCTGGCTCGAGGCGATCGCCTAGGTCTGAGGTCGGGGCGCAGATCCACTGCCTATTGGAGAAGGAATGACCGATCACGATCACGATCGCACCGCGGCGCCGATGGTCGACGAGATCACCGACTTCGAAGTCCTTGAAATCGCTGTGCGCGAACTATGCATCGAAAAGGGACTGTTCACCGCGGAAGATCATCGCCGGTTCACCGAGTTCGCTGAAGGCCTTGGTCCAACTCCGGCCGCTCACATGGTGGCGCGGGCGTGGCTTGATCCCGACTACAAGAAGCTCGCCCTTAATGACGGGTTAGCCGCCAGTCGCGAGGTCGGCGTGGACTGGCTCAACCCGACCGGTTTCGGGACACCGAGCGACTTCACGCGGCTGCATGTGCTTGAAGACACACCCACCCTTCACCACGTGGTTGTCTGTACCCTTTGCTCGTGTTATCCGCGCCCGATTCTGGGCAATTCGCCGGAGTGGTACCGCACACCCAACTATCGCCGTCGCATCGTGCGTTGGCCACGGCAGGTACTTGCTGAGTTCGGGCTCTACCTTCCGGGGGACGTCGCTATCCGAGTGGAGGATTCCAATCAGAAGCACCGTTTCATGGTGATGCCCGTCCGCCCTGAGGGCACCGAGGACTGGGACGAAGACCAGCTCGCCGAAATCGTCACTCGTGATTGTTTGATCGGGGTCGCATTGCCCAAGGTGGGCGTGACCACGAACGCGATCACCGACACCCGTCCGGCCATCCATCCAGCAGACCACTGAACGATCGAGCGGGCATCAAGGTGAGTACTTCGGAAGAGTCACAGCGGATCGCGGGGATCAAGATCGCCCCGTTGGAAAAGATCGTCGAACGCAATCAGGTCTGGAGCCGTATGGCGGCGAAATACGGGGTTGAGAATCCGCTGCCACCGTGGAAGTCAAGTCTGGATGGTATCTGCGACGCACTATGCATCGCGACGCACGCGGTACAGAAACCCTCAGTTTCATCGACCGACGCGCCGAGGAAGACCAGCTGTCGGCAAGCCGCTATTCCAACCTGCCATATCCGGAAAACCAGCTCCTCTCCCTCGCGCATTCCCTCGTGAGCCGCGGAATCATCGATGCAACGCAGCTCGAAGAAAGACTGGCCATAATCCGGGCCAGGCTGGAAGCCTAACCGGCACAAGCCATGACGACGGGTCAGCACCGATGACAGCGGGCGCTATGTACGCGCTCCTTGGAGCTATGGCCGCCACGGTTCCTTCTGCCACGGGTACACCGGCGCCGCGTGGCGCTGGTCGCGGCAGGCTCCCAGTCGCCAGTAGTGACCTCGACATACTGCAGGTCATCGGTGCCGCGCACGCCGGTACGTGCTCCAAAATTCTCGTGGACGGGAAGGGCGTATGAGCCGGGCACTTGTGGTGGGCGGATCCCTCGGGGGTCTCACGGCAGCGCTGGTTCTCCGCGACCAAGGATGGGACGTCGACGTTCTCGAACGTAGTGCGGTTCCGCTGCAGGATCGCGGGGCCGGCATCGTCGCGCACCCCATCACAATTCGCTATCTCGTGGAGCGGGTCGGTAAGTCGATTGGCGACATCGGCGTTTCTGCCAGCAGACTTCGTTATCTCGGAGATGACGGCTCGGTCGCCCACGAGCAACCCTGCGCATATCGGTTCGCGTCGTACTTCGAGTTGTACCAAGGGCTGCTGGACGCCTTCGGCACCGAGCACTACCACCTGTCGAATCAGCTTGCGCACCTTGATAACCGGGACGATGAGGTCGCGCTGTCACTGACCGACGGTCGGACTATGACCGCAGACCTCGTGGTGTGCGCCGACGGCATCCGCTCGACGGGACGCGCGATTCTGGTGCCCGATGCGCAACCGCGCTATGTGGGATATGTGGCATGGCGCGGCACCATCGAACGTGATGAACTCAGCGGCCGCACAGCGAGCATCCTGCGGGACGCGATCACCTACCGGATCCTGCCGCACGGCCACCTGCTGACCTATCCGATTCCGGGCACGGACGGATCCGTGCTGTGCAACTGGCTCTGGTATCGCAACGTTGCTCCGGGAGGCCCCCTCAACGACCTGCTCACCGATCGCAACGGTCTGACAGCCGAGCTGACCGTGCCGCCGGGATTGGTCCAGACCCGCCATCTTAAGGAACTGCATGCCGCGGCTGACACCGAGCTCCCCCCGCCGCTCACCGAGCTCGTCCAACGAACCGCTGAACCGTTCATCCAGGTGATCGTCGATCTGGAGGTTCCTCAAATGGCCTTCGGGCGAAGCTGTTTGATCGGCGATGCTGCCTTCGTGCTGCGTCCGCATATCGGTGCGGGCACCGCCAAGGCGGCTGACGATGCCTGGCAACTCGGCAAGGCGCTGCTAAACACCACCGGACCGCAGATACCCGTTCGGCTCAAGGGCTGGGAGGGCCAGCAGCTACTGACGGCCCGGCGCGCTATGCAAAGGGCCCGCGTAGCCGGCCGAAGCGTGCAGTTCGAGGGCACCTGGCGGGTCGGCGACCCCTCACCGTTCGGACTGCACGCGGCCGGGGACAGCGCACTACCGATCCATAATGAATAGAAAGGAATCCACGATGCACGAGCCTTCAGTCCGCGTCGTTCGCCGTGACCAACTCTCCGACAACACTCCGCAGACCTCGGGACTGCACCGGGCGGTCGCCTTCGACAGCCGCAACCCCGACGCCAAGGTACTGAGCGCCTTCCTCAGTACGGTCCTGCCCGGCGCAGCGACCGGTGCGCACCACCACGGCGATCAGGAGACAATCCTGTACGTGCTGGAAGGCACCGCCAGGTACCGGTGGGGCGACCGCTTGCAGCACGTCGTCGAGGCCGGTCCGGGAGACTTCGTCTTCATTCCGGCGAACACCGTGCACCAGGAGATCAACGCGTCCGCCGAGCAACCGACCGTCTGGGTGGTCACCCGTTCGCACCCGGATCCGATCGTGGTCAACCTCCCGGAACTGGATAAGTTCGCAGAGCCCGCTGCGCGCGAGTACCCCCATCCCTGAGCCAGCGCCACCACCGCATCCGTCCGGTCAGACCTCGAAACGGGATTTGAATCGTTCGAGACCGACCGTGATGCTTTTGGCCTGCGTGTATTCATGGATGGCTTCAGCACCGTGCTCGCGTCCGATTCCGCTCATCTTGTAGCCGCCGAACGGAATCTCGGACTGGATGAGGCGTAGCGATTTCACGCCATGTCAATAGCAACAAACCCAGCGCGGCACCGCCTCTTCTCTTCAACCTTCGGCTGCGCAAGTCACCGCGCACGCGCAGATCGTTGGCGGACAAGGCCGCGGAATAGGTACTAAGTCAGCGGCTCGCCGCCGTCGACCCGCAATGTCATACCGGTCATGAAGGTGTTGGTCATCGCGAACAACACGGCGCTGGCGATGTCGTCGGGGGCTCCTATTCGACCCGTCGGGTTGTTGGCGGCGATGTGCTCGAAGTAATCCCGCTTGCCGTCTTCGCCCATGGCATCCCAGGCGCCGGTGTCGATGACACCGGGCGAGACGGCGTTGACCCGGATGGGGGCGAGTTCGACCGCCAGCCAGCGAGTCAGGAAGTCGACAGCGCCGTTGGTGACGCCCACGCCGAGATAGCCGACGTTCAGCTTGAATGCGTGCACGCCGGAGAACAGGACGAACGAGCCGCCCGGATTAATCTGCGGTGCAAAGTATTTGGCCAGCATGGTTGGCCCGATGACCTTCGTGTCAAACGATTGCAGCAGGTTGCGGCGCTGTAAGTCGGCCAGTTTTCCACGGGCGCGAGCAGAGGCGGTCGACACCACGTGGTCGACGGGGCCCAGGCGGCCGGCGAGCGCGGCGATCGACGCATCGTCGGTGACGTCGACGACCTCGGCGCTGATGCCGGGATCGTCATAGGCACCGGCCAGTTTGGTCTTGTCTCGCCCGGCGACGACGACTCGGGCTCCCTCTGATCGCGCCAACAGGGTGACGGCACGCGCGATTCCACTTCCGCGGCCCACCACCAAGACTGTCCTGTCCCGCAAGGCGCTACCCATCGACAGCTACTCCTTCTGGCCTGCTCAGGAATGGGACACTCAACCCAGAATAGGCAGGTCTTGCCCTGCCGGTCAACGCATGGTGCGGTCTGACGTTCGGCGCGAGAGCCTTGTGTCGCAGTAGTGCCAGGAGCATAATGGGTTGTCTATCCCAAAATCTCCGCATATATCGCCCATCGGGCCAGGAGGAATCGCTCATGCCGACTGTTCATCACCGCTACCTCACCGTCGACGGTCACCGGCTGTTCTTCCGAGAAGCCGGCGATCCGCACGCCCCCGCCCTGGTGCTCCTACACGGCTTTCCGACCAGCTCGTATATGTTCCGCAACTTGGTTCCTGCGCTCGCTGAGCGCTACCACGTGATCGCACCGGATCATCTGGGATTTGGGCTTTCTGACGCCCCGCCCGTGGAGCAGTTCGACTACACCTTCGATGCGCTCACCGCGTTGACCCTAGGCCTGCTGCGTGCATTGACGATCGACCGGTACGCGATGTACGTACAGGACTACGGTGCACCGATCGGGTGGCGGCTGGCGCTCAGCGACCCCGGCGCGATCACGGCGATCATCAGCCAGAATGGCAACGCTTACGACGCGGGCTTCGTCGAGAGCTTCTGGAAGAACGTCACGGCCTACCAGACCGCGCCGACAGCCGAGACCGAAGGCCCGATAAGGCAATTCCTCACCTTGGACGCCACCCGCTGGCAATACATCACCGGGGTGGCGGACGAGACATTGGTGAATCCGGAATCCTGGTATCACGACTATGCGCTGATATCCCGGCCCGGCAACGACGAAGTGCAGCTCAAATTGTTCCGTGATTACGCCAGCAACTCGCCGCTGTACCCACACGTGCAGGACTACTTCCGCGCCAGCAAGGTGCCACTGCTAGCGGTATGGGGCCGCGGCGACGAAATATTCGGCCCGGCCGGTGCGCAAGCTTTCGCGGATGACTTGCCCGATGCCGAAATCCATCTGCTCGAGGGAGGGCATTTCTTGCTGGAGTCGGCGCTGGACGAGGTGACCGGGCTGATCCGCTCGTTCCTCGCCAAAGTGCTCCCCGCCGCCTGACGACACACGGCGCAACCCGTATGGGTTGAACGTCCCATAGTCAGCGGTACGGGCGCGTTAACCTGACGTTATGGTCCATGCCGATCGGGAAGACGACCGGCGTTTAACCGCCAAGGGTCGCGCCACGCGCGACCGGATCGTGCAGGTCGCCGCCGGGCTGATCCTCAGCGACGGCCTGTCGGCCTTGAACATGGACACGCTGCGCAAAGCCGCGTCGGTAAGCGGTTCCCAACTCGCCCACTATTTCACCGACAAACGGGCGCTGATCCGAGCGGTAGTCGCGCGCCAGACCAATGTGGTGCTCGACTTTCACCGGCAGCCGAAGCTTGGGGCGCTTGATACGTTCGACGACTTCGAGCGCTGGATCGATCTGAACATGCGTTACCTGCGACGAATTGGCTACTCGGGCACGCCCACCTACCACGCGCTGGCCGGACAACTCGGAAAGTCTGACACCGCAACGCGCGAGACGCTGGCAGCGGGCTATTGGCAATGGATCGAGCTGCTGGAGCAGGCCATCCAACGAATGAAAGATCAACGCGTGCTGGTCGCGCATGCCGACCCGCGAAAGTTGGCTTTGGTCATCGTCAGCGCCCACCAGGGCGGGGCCGCGTTGAGCTTCACCTATCGGACGGAGTGGCCGCACGCCGACGCCGTGCGCTTTGCGGTCAACTACTTGCGCATGTTCGCCGCCGACCCCGCCGAACGCGTCCCTCGCGCACCGCGGCGTCCCCGCGGTCGGCGCAAAGCCGTCCAACCTGCGTGATCAGAAAGGGGGCGGCCTCGTGTCCGACGACGCCGCATCGCGGTTCACCCGTAAGGGCCGCGTGACTCGGGCGCGCATCGTCGACGTAGCCGCCAAACTCATGTTCCAGCGTGGCGTTGCCGGAACAAGCATCGACGAGGTGCGCAACACGGCGGCCGTCAGCGGATCGCAGATCTCGCACTACTTCCATGACAAACGCGACCTGACCCGCCAGGTGATCGCCGCGCGCGCTACCCACGTCCAGGAGTTCCACACGCAGCCGCGGTTCGGCAGCCTCGACAGCTTCGAGGCGCTGCAGGCGTGGGCGGACGCCAACATCGCCGACGTCGACGCGGTCTATCGACGAGGTGGCTGCGTCTACGGCTCTCTGGCAGCAGAATTGACCGAAGCCGATCCCGGAATCCACGACGATCTCGCCGCCGGCTACGACCGATGGATCGAATTGCTGCGCGCCGGGCTCACAGCGATGCGCGCTCGCGGCGATCTGCGTCCCGACGCCGACCCGCGACACCTCGCAGTAACGCTGGTCGCCTCGCATCAGGGCGCCGCCATGCTCACTCATGCCTTGGACGACCCGAAACCGCTGCGGGCAGCACTGAATGCCGCTGTCGAATACGTGCGTTCGTTTGCACCAGCACCCAAGCGCCGGGGATCCCCAACCCGGTCTCCTCGAGGCAAAGCCAAGAGCTGACCGGCATAGACAGATTTGGGTTGGACAGCCCATAATAGTGGGCAGCATGTCCCATTATGACCCGGGGAAGGACGGCCCACTATGTCCCTCGCGGAGTCGCGTCAGCCAAACGTCAGTCCGGCCGAACTTGAACCTGCGTCACCGTCGGGCGACGCACTGCCGACCGCGCCCGCGGTGGTACGTGAAAGGGCGGGCGGAGAAACCATGCGGGCGATCGTGTTGGAGAAGTTCGGCGGACTCGACAGCCTGGTCTATACCGACATCCCCAAACCGCTTCCGAAGGACGGCGAGGTCGTCATCGAAGTCCGGGGATTCGGGCTCAACCACGCCGAGCTGCACATGCGCCGCGGCGAATGGGCGGAAGCCGCTGAAGTCAGCGGCATCGAATGCGTCGGGATCGTCGACTCTTGTCCGGGCGGAGAGTTTCCGGTCGGCGCCAAGGTGGCCGCGCTGATGGGTGGCCTCGGCCGAACCATCAACGGCAGCTACGCCGAATACACCCGAGTGCGCGCGCCGAATGTCACCCTTATCGAGTCCGAACTGCCCTGGTCGCAATTGGCCGCGCTGCCCGAAACCTTTGGTACCGCTTGGACATGCCTTTTCCGGAACCTCAAACTGTCTGCGGGACAAACGGTCGTAATCCGAGGCGCGTCTTCGTCGTTCGGCCAGGCCGCAGTCAAGATGGCGGTCGCGGCCGGAGCACGCGTCATAGCCACCGCGCGCAAGCGCGAGCGTTTCGGCATTCTGGAGGCGCTCGGCGCCGCACGTGTCGAGCTGGAGTCGCGAACGCTCGCTGCCGAGATCGCGGAAGCCAAGCAGATCGATGCGGTCCTCGACTTGGTCGGTAACAGCACCATCCTGGACTCGCTGGACATGCTTCGCCGCGACGGCACCGCCTGCCTCGCGGGCTGGCTGGGCGGTCTGGACCCGATCGGCGACTTCAACCCGCTGCTGCGCATGGCCAGCGGGGTGAATTGGTCGTTCTTCGGCAGCTTTGTGTTTGGTAGCCCCGGCTTCCCGCTGTCCGATGTTCCGCTGCAGGACATCGCAGCGCAGGTGGCCGCCGGGCGACTCGAAGCAGCCCCGGAACGCGTCTTCTCCTTCGACGAGATCCGCGAAGCACACCGCGTCATGGAGGCCGGCGAAGCCGGCGGAAAAATTGTCGTCGTCGTGGGATGAGCTCAGCCACGAGATTCACCTCGTATTAGATGATCGGATGATGCCTGCTGCTCCGGCCGTTCTTGTGTTCGACGTGAATGAAACGCTCATCGACATCGAAGCCATGGTGCCACTTTTCGAACGAATCTTCGGTGATCAGCGAGTGATGCGCGAGTGGTTCGCTCAGCTGGTCACCTACTCGATGACCGCAACGCTGGCGGGTCACTATGTCGACTACTTCACCCTGGGCCAGGGGCTGCTGCCGATGCTCGCGAACATCCACGGCGTGGAGATCACCGATGCTGACGTGCAAAGCGTGCGGCACGCCATGCTGACGATGCCGGCCCACTCCGATGTCGAGGATGGGCTCACAACGCTGCGCGACAACGGCTTTCGCCTCGTGACGCTGACGAATTCGCCACCCAACCCGGACGGGCCGAGCCCTCTGGAACACGCCGGGCTCGCGCACTTTTTCGAGCGAACGTTCAGCGTCGAGGCGTGCCGCATGTTTAAACCGGCCCCGGCGGTGTACCGGAGCGTGTGCGAGGAACTCGCGGTGGCTCCCGAAGACTGCATGATGGTCGCCGCCCATGTCTGGGACACCGTCGGCGCGCAATCTGCCGGGTTCGACGGCGCGCTGATCACGCGCCCCGGCAATGCGCCATTGCCCATCCCTGACTTGCCCCAACCGACAGTCGTCGCGCCTGATCTGCGCGAGTTGGCGCGTCAATTGTGCCGTTCGTGAACCTCACAAATCCGGCACCTCCGGCGTCTTCTTACTAGAAACAGTTCCTACGACATCTTCGGAGGCTCCCATGTCCACTACGACGACCTCGGCGCGCCACGTCATCTTCGAGTCCCCGATCGGGCCGTTGACCTTGGTTGGTGACGACGAAGGTCTGACCGGCCTGTATTACCCCGGGCACTGGACTCGGCCGGACCGGAGCACTTTCGGGTCCCGCGTCGAGCAGAGCGACGACCGCAGCTTCGATGGGGCCATTGGCCAGCTGAGCGAATACTTCGCCGGTGAGCGGCGGGATTTCGATCTGCCGCTCAACCCGCACGGCAGCGATACGGCGCGACAGGTTTGGCAACTGCTCACCGAAATCCCCTACGGCCAAACCACCACCTATGGTGCGCTGGCCCGCAAAGTCGGTGGCGGCATCAGCCCCCGCGACATCGGCGGCTTTGTCGGGCACAACCCGCTGTCGATTATTGTCGCCTGCCATCGGGTGGTCGGGTCCACCGGACAACTCACCGGATACGCCGGCGGTCTGGGCCGGAAGAAATTTCTGCTCGAGCTCGAGAATGCGATACCGCCTGCCCCGCAAGCACTCTGGTAGCGCACATGAAGCAGCCGTTCGAGAAGGTCGTCGCGCAGCACGGCGCAACCGTGCTGCGGGTCGTCCGCGCGGTCGTGGGGCACGCGGACGCAGACGACGCCTGGTCCGACACCTTTCTGGCGGCGATGAAGGCCTACCCCGACCTGCCGGCCGATGCCAACCTCGAGGCGTGGCTGGTTACCATCGCCCATCGCAAGGCAATCGACATCGTCCGTGCCGCGTCCCGGCGGGCGATCCCGGTCGCGGACGCACCGGACAGGCCGTCGCAGGATCACGCCGACGGACCTCACCATGACCTGACCGAAGCGGTTGCCGCGTTGCCCAACAAACAACGCCAGGCGGTGGCGTACCACTACCTGGCCGGACTGCCCTACGCCGAGATCGCCGCGCTGCTGGACAGCAGCGCCGTCGCCACCCGACGGGCTGCCGCCGACGGCATCGCCGCCCTGCGGCGCACCTACGCGCACGACACCGAAACGGAGTCCACCGATGACCACAGTTGACCTCGCCGCGTCGTATCCGGTCGACGACGACGACATCACCCGCCTGCACGCCCGCCTGGCGGCGGCCGCCGACCGCGACGACCTTCTCGATGTCGCTTACCGGACGGTCGATTCACCCGTTGGCTCACTGCTCATCGCCGCGACACCAGCGGGGCTGGTGCGAGTGGCCTTCAGCAGCGAGGGGCACGACGTGGTGTTGCAGAACCTCTCCGACCGCATTAGCTCCCGATTGCTGCACGCCCCCAAGCGGCTCGACGGCGTCGCGCGGCAACTGGACGAGTATTTCGCCGGACGCCGCCACAGCTTCGATGTGCCGCTGGATTGGCAGCTGTCCAAGGGATTTCGCCGGCTAGTTCTTGGCCACCTGGCCGTCGACATCGACTACGGCACCACCGCCAGCTACGGCACCTTGGCGCAACTTTCAGGTTCGCCCAAGGCCGTTCGCGCAGTCGGGACGACCTGCGCGACAAATCCCATCCCGGTCGTCGTGCCCTGCCACCGGGTCGTCCGAGCCGACGGCACGTTGGGCCGCTACCGTGGTGGACCTGCCGCCAAACGCGCCCTTCTGGATCTCGAAGGCGTCCGATGACTTCAACCAGGCCCGCCCGTAACCGGGTAACACCGCGCGGCGAGATCATCGCCGTGGCAGGTCGCGGAGCGTGGATGGGCAACCGGGGTCGGCTGCACGAAGCCCGGGGCGCCCGCAACATCGTCCGCAACCATCAAACAAAGACCTGGATCACTTGCAAGCTGGAGTTCAAGGGTCGCCGCGCACCCCAGTGGGCGCCGAATCACTACACCCAACTGTTCATTTTCGACGAAGCAATCGCCTTTGCCGCCGGCCATCGGCCATGTGCCGAATGCCGGCGCGGTGACTACCACACCTACCGGCAGGCGTGGAGCCAAACCCACTGCGACACAACCACATACGCTAAAGACATGGACAACCAACTGCATCGCGAGCGAACCAACGCCGCAGAATTTCTGCTGCCGTGGAGCGCCCTGCCCGACGGAGTATTCGTTGATACCGAGGACGGCCCGGCTGTTGTCGTCGGTGATCATCTCGCGGTATGGGATGAAAGGGCCTATGCATATCGCGGACGGCTCTCGAGGCCGGCCGCAGGCTCCGCGTCGGTGCTCACCCCGCCGTCCACGGTCGCGGTGCTGCGCGCGGGATACCCTGTCCAGATCGACGTCAGCGCCTACTGATCAAGCCCAGGTGGAGCGGTGGCGACTGCTGCGTCGCCGTTCACGGCGACCGTCAACCCGCCACCACCGGACGCAGGTAAGGAAACATGTGGCTGAACCGGGTTGGATCGGGGCCAGTGCCAGTGCCCAGCGGCGAGTTGGTCAGCACTGACAGCATGTTGTCCATCACGTTGTCGCGCAGCGATCGGCCATTGAACCCCGTGTAGTCGAACGAGGCGACAGTGCCGAGTTCGTAAGGCAGAGTGAGCGATCCGAACAACCGTGCCACCCGACGCCCGTATGCCTCAGGATCGTCGGTTGTGCCGGCCGCAGCAGCGTATCTGCTCACGGTCGACACAATGCTTGAGATGAACACCGAGTCGTCGTCGGATGGCCGACTACGGTTGTACCGCTCTCGCAGGTCATCGCCACCGAGATAGATGTGGGTAAGCAATGGCAGCCCCCAGCGGGCCACCTGTTGCTCGGGAGCATGCCCGCACAGTGACACGGTTGCCCATGCGTTCACACGCGCGGTATCGGCGATCGACCCGTCCGGGACTTCGAGGACAATTGCCGCGACGGTGCGGCCGTGAAAGAAGTTGACCCGATTGCGAAACGCCTCAGGCTGGTAGCTGCCGGTTGCGAACGCAGTCTTGAACGCCTCGACGGCGGCGGCATCACCGGCGAAGGGATCATCGACTACGCCGGCGAATACGCGGACGCCATCGTCGCCGGACGCGAACACGACGTCGTTGGCTTGACCGGAGGCCACCAGATCTCCGTCCAGGCCGTCGGGGACGTGATCGGCCCGCCGGACTTCGAATCTCTGGACGTGATCGAAGTTCCCGGCTTTCGAAGGTCCGTGGACGACGTCGCCGAATCGCACTTTGAAAGACACGTCCTCGCGTCGGTCGCCGTCGGTGTCGAAGCGGAACGCGTAGACGGCTTCGTCGCGAAACGGCGCCGCAGTATGCGCATTCGCGGCCGGGTTAACCGTCATGGCCATCGCCGTGGTTCCCGCGACGCTACCGGCGAATAGATAGAAGTCGCACAGATTCAGCCGGGGATCCTCGCGGGCGGTTGGTGTGTCGAAATGGTGCGACAAGAGGGACGCTCCTTAAATGCCGTTATGCCGGGTGCCGTGTTACAGATGGAGGGCAGTTACCGAGTCTGTTCCAAGCGGTCGAATTCGACCAGGCGAGCTTGCATGGCCGGGTAGCCGGTGGCCGTGGGCGGAGGCGCGCCGTTGCGAATCTTTTGCGCGACGTCGACCGCGGCGTCGATCGCGGCGCGATACGGCAGGGACCCGGTGCTCACTCGACGCACGCCTAGATCCCACAACTGGGCAATGCTCAGGTGTGGCACTACGAGCACGTTGACGGGAACCGGGATGTTCGCCGTGAGCTGGCGTAGATCGGACGGGTCCGACGCGCCTGGGATGAATATTCCATCCGCGCCCGCCTGGACATAGGCTTCGGCGCGTTTCAACGTGGCCGAGACATCGGCGTCCTGGTCGAGCCAGTAGGTGTCGACTCTGGCGTTGACGAAGACGTCAGGCGAACGTTGCTTGATCGCAGCCACTTTGGCGGCATGGGCCCGCGGGTTGATCAATTTCTCGTCCGTGCTGTCCTCGATGTTGATGCCGGCCACATCAAGATCAGACATATGCCCGGCCACCACGTCGGGATCATCGTGGTAGCCGTCCTCGACATCGGCGGAGACGTAGGCCGGCAAGGTCCGTAGCTGGCGGACCAACCTGCTGGTCGGCTCCTTGCTCGATCGCCCGCCATCAGGATGCCCGGCGCTCGCGGCGACCCCGAAACTGGTGGTACCGATCGCGCGATACCCGGCGTCGTAAAAAGCAAGCGCGGAGGACACATCCCACGCGTTGGGCAATAGCAATGGCTCGTCCGCGTAGTGCAGGTCGCGGAAACTCATG
Source organism: uncultured Actinomycetota bacterium (assembly GCA_963833915.1). Classification (GTDB taxonomy): domain Bacteria; phylum Actinomycetota; class Actinomycetes; order Mycobacteriales; family Mycobacteriaceae; genus Mycobacterium. The sequence continues at coordinate 685,689 of CAWHZO010000004.1, read as the reverse complement.
ACTGTCTCGCCAATTCTGGCACGTTCTATGTCTCCCCAAGCCGGAAGGTTTTTGGGTTGCCTGACCCATTCAATACGCGCCGCAGTACGCTGTCAATCCACCCGAGAGTGAGGGGCCGAATGTGGGAACAGCCGAACATACTTACGACGTGGTCGTGCTCGGCGCCGGACCGGTCGGACAGAATGCCGCCGAGCGTGCCCGGGCCGGGGGGCTCAGTGTTGCGATGGTCGAGCGTGAGCTGGTCGGCGGTGAATGTTCTTACTGGGGATGCGTACCCAGCAAGGCGCTACTGCGTCCAGTCATCGCGGTCGCGGACGCCGACCATATCGACGGCGCGCGTGAAGCGGTCACCGGTCCGATCAACGCCGCCGGCGTGTTCGGTCGCCGGGACCGTTATGTGAGCAATTGGGACGACGCCGGTCAGGCCGATTGGGTGGCCGGAATCGGCGCAACTCTGCTGCGCGGCCATGGACGATTGGACGGGCCTCGGCGCGTGACGGTCACCACGGACGGCGGCGAGGTTACCGTGCTCACGGCACGCCACGCCGTCGTGATCAGCACGGGCAGCCGCGCAGCGCTTCCGGATTTGCCGGGCATCGCCGAAGCCCGACCATGGACCAACCGTAGAGCCACCGACAGCAGCTCGGTGCCCGGTCGTCTTGCCGTCGTCGGCGCCGGCGGTGTCGGTGTCGAACTGGCCACCGCCTGGAACGGCTTGGGCGCCGCAGTGACCTTGCTGGCGCGGGGATCTGGTCTGCTGCCCCGGATGGAATCGTTCGTCGGCGAGTTTGTCGAGCGCGGACTTCGCGAGTCGGGTGTTGCTGTACGCGTGGGTGTTTCGGTGACGACGTTACATAGGCCCAGCGCGCACGGACCAGTGACTCTGGAGCTGAGCGATGGAAGCAAGCTGGAAGTCGACGAGGTGTTGTTCGCGACGGGCCGCGCGCCGCTGACCGACGACATCGGCCTGGAGACAGTCGGACTCGCCCCGGGCAGCTGGCTTGACGTCGACGACACCTGTCGCGTGCAGGCCGTCGGTGGCGACTGGCTCTACGCAGCCGGTGACGCCAATCATCGAGCGCTCCTGACGCACGAGGGCAAATACCAGGCACGGATCGCCGGGGCGGCAATCGCGGCACGGGCGGCAGGCCAACCGCTGGACACCGCGCCGTGGGGCACCCATGCCGCCACCGCCGACCATTACGCGGTGCCGCAGGTTTTCTTCACCGAGCCCGAAGCCGCCGCGGTCGGGCTGTCGGCCGAACAGGCCGAGCAGACTGGTCACCGCGTTCAGGCGGTAGACGTCGAAATCGGCGACGTCGTGATGGGAGCGAAGCTCTACGCAGACGGCTACACCGGCCGGGCGCGCATGGTGGTCGACGTCGACCACGGTTATCTGCTCGGTGTGACTTTCGTCGGCCCGGGTGTCTCCGAACTGCTGCACTCGGCCACCGTCGCCGTCGTGGGTCGGGTGCCCATCGACCGGTTGTGGCACGCCGTGCCGTGCTTTCCCACCATCAGCGAAGTGTGGCTGAGACTTCTTGAGGCCTACCGGGATTCGTCGGCTTAGCGCTCTCCCGGCGTCGCCTGGCGATCGGCATCCGGGCAAGGATCGCCGAGCCGGGATCGGATGGCACCCCACGGATCGGCGTAACGGCCCGGTGCATGTCGGTACGCGGCCTGCCGTCGGAGGAACTGCCGCACAACCGGAGCAATGAGGAACATCAGGTAGCGCTGCCATCCGGCAGCGGCGCGCATCTCGGCGAGCATGTCCGGCCAGGAGTGCGACTGGAAGGTTAGGGCTTGCTGAGCGCGGGCGACGTCCAACCAGTCTGTGACGAACCAGTTTTCGTCACTGTCGGGATCGCCGGGCCGGCCGGCGGGCAACACATCCGACAGCCCCCGTGCCGCGGCCATCGCCACGCCAACTTCTTTCTGCCGGCGCAGGTGCGATTCGTCGCCGGCGATCAGCAGCGCTTCGCCGACGACATCGGCAGTCGTCGCGGCGCAGAACGCGGCCGCCACATCCCGCACGTCGACAGTGTGGATGCGACCGTCGGTCGGCAACGCGCTTTCGAAGTACAGCGCATCGCCGGTGAAAGGCATCGCGCGCGGGTCGACACTGATGACGCCGCCGAGGCGCAGGATCACCGAGTCGAGATCTGAAGCACGAACGAGGTCTTCGGCCTCGACCTTGTGGGCACCGTACAGATCTGAGGGCTGCAGCGGCGAGTCAGCGCGCAGCCGGTCGGGATGACGATGCGGATTGCGGGCTCCGTAAACGGCGTTGCTGGAGGCCAGGACGAAGCGTGGCGGTCGTGGACGCGACTGTGCAGCGCGTAGCAGCGCCGCGGTCGCGCCGACGTTGACGCGGCGGCCGAGCCCGGGGTTGCGATACACCGCGGGCGGGATCGCAGCGGCCAGGTGGACGATCGCCGTCGGCGACACCTGGGCGACGAGCCGGTCGACCTCTCCCTGGTCGGTCAGATCCGCCCAGCGCGCTTCGGAGTTGGCAGGCAGGGACGCGGCGGCCTTGCGCTGCGCGGGGGTGCCGAGGTCGGTGGCGACCACAGCGTGGCCACCCTCGACCAGCCGCCGTACGGTCTGCGATCCGACTAGACCGAAACCGCCTGTGACAAGAACCTTCTCGGGCATCGTCCCCCTGTGTGCAGTCCGCCTGCAATGACCGCGGTTACCACGCGAATATGGGATTCTCCGAAACGGAGAGTACCATATACGCTGGTAGCTGCCGAACTGGAGTCGTATCGTGCTAGTCAAGCGATCCGATCGAAGATGAGCGGGGAACGATGAGCGACGGCACTGACGCAGCGCACGACGAACCTGAAACCGCCAAGTGGGATCCCTCGTTCACCAGGCAGGTCGCCGACATCGTAGGACCGTTGATCAAGCGGTGGCATCGCGCCGAGGTCCGCAATATCGACAACATTCCGTCTGCGGGTGGCGCCCTCGTGGTGTCCAACCACTCCGGGGGCATGCTGACGCCGGATGTGTTCATCTTCTCGCCGGCGTTCTACGACGCTTTTGGTTATGACCGCCCCGTCTACACCTTGGCCCACTACGGCGTGTTCCTCGGACCGTTGGACGGCGTGCTTCGCCGCCTCGGCGTCATTGAGGCCAGTCGAGAGAATGCTGCCAAGGCGCTGCACTCCGGTGCGGTCGTGCTGGTATTTCCCGGCGGTGACTACGACTCCTACCGTCCCACATTCAGCGAGAACACCATCGACTTCAACGGGCGCACCGGGTACGTCAGGACCGCGATCGAAGCCGGCGTGCCGATCGTGCCGACCGTGTCGATCGGCGGACAGGAGACCCAACTGTTCTTGACGCGGGGCAACTGGTTGGCCCGCAAGCTGGGGCTGACCAAGGCGCGGATGGACATTCTGCCGATGAGCTTCGGTTTCCCGTTCGGGTTGAGCGTGATCTTCCCGCCGAACGTGCCGCTGCCGTCCAAGATCATCACCGAAGTGCTGGAGCCGATCGATATCACCGCCCGGTTCGGTGACGACCCAGACGTCGAAGAGGTTGACGCCCACGTGCGCTCGGTGATGCAGACCGCGCTCGAACGCCTTGCCCGCCAACGGCGTTTCCCCGTCCTGGGCTAAGTGATGCCGGTGCCAACGTGAAAAGACTCAACGGTATGGACGCCATGCTGCTCTACAGTGAAACGCCGAACCTGCACACGCACACGCTGAAGGTGGTGATCATCGATCCTTCCAGCGGCGAATCCGAGTTCGACTATGACGTCTTCCGGCGCCATCTACTCCGCCGGCTGCACCTGCTGGAACCGTTGCGCTACAAGCTCGTCGACATCCCCTGGCGGCTGCATCACCCGATGTGGCTGGAAAACTGCGAGGTCGACCTGGATTACCACCTGCGGCGCGTACAGGTGCCGGCGCCGGGCGGCCGTCGAGAGCTCGACACCCTCATCGGCGAGGTCGCCTCCACGCCCCTGGACCGCAGGCGCCCATTGTGGGAGTTTCATTTCGCCGAAGGGCTGGCCGGCGGACGGTTTGCCCTGATCGGCAAGATCCACCACGCACTGGCCGACGGCGTCGCCTCGGTCAATCTACTGGCCCGCGCGATGGACCTCAGGGACGCACCGACCGATGAGCGGCACAACGACGAGGCCGGCGTCACACCGACAACGGCAGGTCTGCTGCGAGCCGCCGGCCGCGACCACGTTCGGCAAATCGCCGAGCTCCCCGGGCTTGTCAGAGACGCCGCCAAGGGGTTCGCCCGGGTGCACCGCCGCAGCCGGGAGCGCGGCGATCACCCGGACCTCGCGGACGCGTTCGACGCGCCAGCGACATTCCTCAATCATGTGGTGTCGCCGGGGCGCCGCTTCGCCAGCACCGCGCTTCGGCTCGACGACGTCAAGACGACCGCCAAGGGCCTGGGCATCACACTCAACGACGTGGTGTTGGCGACCGCGGCCGGCGGATTGCGCCAGCTGTTGTTGCGCTACGACGGCAAAGCCGACCGTCCGATCATCGCGTCGGTACCGACCGCCACCGACAAGTCGGACCGGGTCACCGGCAATGAGATCAGCGGTCTGTCGATTTCGCTGCCGGTGCATGTCGCGAACCCGGCCGAGCGTGCCCAGCTGGTGGCGCTGGCGACCAAGATCGCCAAGGAGGACCACGAAATTCTCGGCCCACGGCTGTACGGGCAGCTGATGGGCTACCTACCGACGGCGATTGCCCCGGCGGCATTTCGGTGGCTGGGTCAGCGCGACGCGCCGAACAAGATTATGAACGTCGCGGTCTCCAGCGTGGCCGGGCCGCGGGAGCGGGGCCACTTCGGCGGCGCCCCGGTCAGCGAGATCTACTCGACGGGCGTGCTGTCCCCCGGCGCTCCGGTCAACATCACCGTGTGGAGCTACGTCGACCAGCTCGGCGTAGCGGTGCTCACCGACGACCAAACCTTCATCGACCCACATGAAGCCACTGATGCGCTCAGTGCGGCATTCCGCGAATTACGCAGTGCTGCAGGGCTTTCAGCGCAAGACAGCGCGGTTGACGTGTTGGCGGAACACGCGTTGCGCTAACCGCGCGCAGGCTCAGGCGGCCAGAACGGCGTCCAGCGCCGAATAGAACAGACCCAGCCCGTCGTCGGACGGCCCTGTCAACGCCTCGGTGGCGTGCTCAGGGTGTGGCATCAGCCCGACGACGCGGCCGTTGGCTGAGCTGACACCGGCGATGTCGCGTAGCGAGCCATTAGGGTTGTCGTGGTAGCGAAACACCACGCGACCTTCGCCTTCCAGCTCGTCGAGCACATCGGCGGAGGCCACGTAGCGACCTTCGCCGGACTTCAACGGGATCAGCAGGTCGGCGTCGGACTCATACCGCGAGGTCCATGCCGTCGACGTCGACGCCACCCGCAGCCACACGTCGCGGCAGACGAAATGCAAACCGGCGTTCCGGGTGAGCGCACCGGGCAGCAGCCCGGCCTCGCAGAGCACCTGAAAGCCGTTGCAAATCCCCAAAACTGGCAACCCGCGGTTGGCGGCGGCGACAACTTCGCCCATTACCGGGGCAAACCTGGCGATCGCACCTGCCCGCAGATAGTCGCCGTAGGAGAATCCACCGGGCACCACCACCGCGTCGACGGCCTTGAGGTCGGCGTCGGCGTGCCAGAGGCTGACCGGGGTTGCTCCGACCGCACGCGCCGCCCGGGCGGCGTCCACGTCATCGAGCGTCCCGGGGAAGGTGATGACGCCGATCCGGGCCGTCACAGCTGTTCTCGGCTTACTGTCCATTCTTCGATCACGGTGTTGGCCAGCAGCGACTCCGCAATCTCGGCAAGCGCCGAGTCGTCGATACTGTCATCTACCTCGAGCTCAAACCGCTTGCCCTGCCGCACATTTGAGATACCAGCATGTCCAAGTCGACCCAGTGCGCCGACGATCGCCTGACCCTGCGGGTCGAGGATCTCAGCCTTGGGCATCACGTGCACAACCACCCGGGCCACCCGCACTCCTCCTACTGATCTGGTCGCTCGGCGCCAACTCTACCGGTCGGCTCCCCGGCCGTCGTGCTAGCACGAGCCGACGTAGGCCGCGCATACCGGCGACGTCATGGCGTCCAGCACCTGGGAGTCCGAGATTATCGGCCACGGCAGCTGGACAGGCTCCGACGCCCACAGTTCCAGCTCGCTGACCGTGCTGTTTTCCGGGTGCGCGACGAGATAGGTGTGCATGAGCACCGGTCCGCTGATCACCGCGGCCAGCCGATTGGGCTCGCCGACGGTGATCGACGGCGACTCTGCCGAGGCCCCCAGTTGGCAACCACGCAACGTGGCCGCGGCGATGTCGAACACCGATGTCGCGCTTTGGCCGCCGCGTGCGGTGTCGCCCCGCCAGTGCACCACCTCGGCCCGCAGCTGCCATTGGCCCTGGGGTTTTTCCACGGCCACCCGGCTCGCGACCGCGGAGTTGCGGGTGTCCTGCGGGAAGGCCGGCGTCGCGCACACCTCCTCGAACCGGAACCGGGGCGTCGCGCCACCCGTCATCGGCACGGCCGAGTCGGCCGGCGACGGCCAATGGTAGGTGGCGTTCAGCGGTATCGCGGACGAGGAGATCCAGGCCGTGTCGGGAATCTTGTCGCACACCGGCGGGCAGGTTTCCGGGTCCGCGACGGCGAAACCCGACGACGACACGCACGCCACCAACAGATCGCCCGCGATCAGCGTCGCCGCCAGGACTAGGCGCATGCCGTGGACCCCATGAGCGCACAATCGTAGACATGCAACTCACGCATTTCGGCCATTCCTGTGTACTCGCCGACTTCGGCCACACCACGGTGCTGTTCGACCCGGGAAATTTCTCACACGGCTTTGAAGGCATCACCGGTCTTTCCGCGATCGTGATCACCCATCAGCACCCCGATCACGTGGATCAAGAGCGACTACCCGCACTCATCGACGCCAACCCCGGTGCCGCGCTCTACGCCGACCCGCAGACCACCGAGCAGCTCGACGTGCCGTGCCAACCGGTGCATGTCGGCGACGAGCTGTCGGTCGGCGAGCTGACCATCCGCGCACTCGGCGGCCGGCATGCCGTCATCCATCCGGAGATCCCGGTGATAGACAACATTTCATACCTCATCGGTGACGGCGAGCATCCCGCGCGCTTCATGCATCCCGGCGATGCGCTGTTCGTCCCGGATGAGCAGGTAGACGTGTTAGCGACTCCGGCGGCGGCACCCTGGATGAAGATCTCCGAGGCGGTCGACTACCTGCGGGCAGTGGCGCCGGCCCGGGCGGTGCCCATCCACCAGGGCATCATCGCCCCGGACGCCCGCGGCATCTACTACGGCCGGCTCAGCGAGATGACCAGCACCGACTTCCAGGTGCTGCCCGAGGAAAGCGCGGTCGCCTTCTAGCCGATGTCGCTCGCCGCACCGCGGCCCGCGGCCCGACCGGAGAAGATGCAGCCGCCCAGAAATGTTCCCTCCAGCGCCCGGTAACCGTGCACACCACCGCCACCGAAACCGGCCACTTCGCCGGCCGCGTACAGCCCGTCGAACGGGGTTCCATCGGCTTTGAGCACCCGCGAGTCCAGATCGGTCTCCAATCCGCCCAACGTCTTTCGCGTCAGGATGTGCAACTTGACCGCGATCAGCGGTCCGGCCTTCGGATCCGCCAAGCGGTGTGGAGCGATCACCCGGCCCAACCGGTCGCCCAGATACCCGCGGGCAGCGCGGATCGCAGTGATCTGGCTGTCCTTGGTGAACTTGTTGACCACCTCGCGGTCGCGCGCGATGACCTCCTCTGCAACCGTCGCATAGTCCAGCGCCAGCACATCGGGCAACTTGTTCATTGCCGACACCAAGTCGCGCAATGAGTCTGCACTCACGAAGTCGACGCCCCGGTCGACGAAGGCCTGCACCGGGCCCGGTGGCCCCGACCGCGCTCGCGACGCCAGGAGTTGGCGCACGCTTCGCCCGGTGAGGTCGGGGTTTTGTTCCTGACCCGACAACGCGAATTCCTTCTCGATGATCTTGGCGTTCAGCACAAACCACGTGTAGTCATAGCCCGACTTCGCGATGTACTCCAACGTTCCGAGAGTGTCGAAGCCGGGAAACAGCGGCACCGGCAGCCGCTTGCCCTTCGCGTCCAGCCACAGCGACGACGGCCCCGGGATGATCCGGATGCCATGCAACGGCCAGATCGGGTCGTAGTTGGTGATGCCCTCGGTGTAGTGCCACATCCGGTCCCGGTTGATCACCCGGGCGCCGGCCTTCTCGGTGATCCCGATCATCCGGCCGTCGACGTGGGCGGGCACCCCGGCGAGCAGTTGCTCGGGCACCCGGCCCATCCGCTTCGGCCAGTTCGCCCGCACCAGATCGTGGTTGCCGCCAATGCCGCCGCTGGTGACGATCACCGCTTGAGCACGAAACTCGAACTCCCCGACTGATTTCCGCGATGACGGGACGCCGCGCGGTTCGGTCGAGGGCTCCAGCACGCTGCCCCGAACTCCGGTCACCGCGTCACCCTCGACGATCAGCTCGTCCACCTGATGCCGGTGCGCGAAACGCAAGTTGGGCTGGTCACGCAGTCGTCGCGCGAAGATCTCGACGATGGCCGGCCCGGTACCCCAGGTGATGTGAAAGCGGGGCACCGAGTTGCCGTGGCCCTGCGCACCGTAGCCGCCGCGCTCGGCCCAGCCCACCAGCGGGAAGATCTGCAAGCCCCTGGCGCGCAGCCAGCTGCGTTTCTCCCCGGCCGCGAAATCGACGTAGGCATGCGCCCATTGCCTCGGCCAGTAGTCTTCCTGCCGGTCAAACGCCGCGGTGCCGAGCCAATCTTGCAGTGCGAGTTCGTGACTGTCGTGCACACCCAGCCGACGCTGCTCGGGGCTGTCGACGAAGAACAAGCCGCCGAACGACCAGAACGCCTGCCCGCCGAGGTTGGCGTCGTTCTCCTGGTCGACGATCAGCACCCGCTTGCCGCGATCCACCACCTCACAAGCGGCCACCAGGCCGGACAGGCCCGCCCCGACGATGATGACATCAGCTTGGGTATCGCTCATGGCGCTACACAGTAGCGACCTGACCGGTCATGCCGCGTCGAGAACCGCTTGATCGGCTCGCCACTCATAAACGGTGGGCTCGCATCCCTGCAGCAACGCCAGATCCACCGCATCCAGCATCGCCTGCAGCGGTCCGGGCTTGCGCAGGTGGCTGGCCGCGACCGCGACCCGGACTATGCCGCCACGGCGCGCCACGCGCTCGGCCGACAGCACCAGCATCCGGCACCACCACGGCTCGGCCAAGAAACCTTCCCCGATGCCCAGCACCCGTGCCCGCACCGTCGTTCGCCGGACCAGGTCAGTGATGCCGTGCAGATCGGTCAGAATTCGGAATCCGTTGTCCGGCAGCGCAATAACCGTACCCGGCGACACAGTCCAGCGCGGCGGCGCGAAAAGCCGGGTGCGTAGCCCGAGGTGCTCGAGCACCCGGTCGGCAGCCATCAAGCGCAAATTGGCCTCGTGCGCCGGCAGCGTCGCGAATTCGCCGCGGCGCCTCTTGGTGGCCGCGTCGTCGTATCCGTTCAGCAAGATCGCGTCACCGGCGGAGCGTCGGCCGGCCAGCCACTCGACCGTGCCCGGGTCACGATCCAGCCGGTAGCCGCCTTTCAGGCGCGGAGCGACCAGCAACGAAACCGGTACCGCCCGAGCATCCATCTTTCCGCAGAACTCGGCGACGTCATCCAATGTGCGTTCACAGATCCCGGAGACCGAGACGATCAACTTTCCAGACACACCACAATTTTGACGATGCCAGGTGTCCAGATGGTGACGTACACGCGGACGGCAGGCGTCAGTTCGCCCCGCCCGACCAGCTAATTCGGCAGCACAGCCTCGACGGCTGCGAGCACCTCCGGCGCGTCAGGCACCGTTTGCGGCCGGAATCGGTTGACCACCTCGCCGCCGGGGGCGATCAGGAACTTCTCAAAGTTCCATTGCACGTCACCGCCCTGGCCGGCGGCGTCGGGCGTCTTGGTCAGTTCGGCGTAAAGCGGGTGCCGGCCCGGCCCGTTGACCTCCGTCTTAGCTAATAGGGGAAACGTCACACCATAGGTGGTGGAACAGAAGGTTTGGATCTCTTCGGCGGTACCGGGCTCCTGGCCCATGAATTGATTGCACGGAACTCCAAGGACGGTGAGCCCGCGCTCGCCGTAGTCGCGCGCAAGCTGCTCCAGCGCAGCGTATTGGGGTGTCAGGCCACATTTGGACGCCACGTTGACCACCAGCACCGCACGGTCGCCGTAGTCGGCCAGCGACGTCGGGTCGCCATCAAGGCTGGTCAAAGCGATCTCGGTCACAGTCATACCGGGAGGCTACCCCAAGACATATTATTTGATCAGCTAGCTACTTTCTCGTTAGTCTGGTGTCCATGGTTTCTCGCGCAGTACCGACGGCCAACGACGGACCTGCGGCCGACGACCTCGCCGAGTACCCAGATTCGCTGGATGCCGGCCTGCTGCGCATCGCCGGTGTCTGCATTCTCGCCTCGGTGATGGCGATTCTGGACGGCACGGTCGTCAGCGTCGCGCAGCGCACCTTCATCGCGGAGTTCGCATCCACCCAGGCCGTCGTCGCGTGGACGATCACCGGCTACACGCTCGGGCAGGCCACCGTGATTCCGCTAGCCGGCTGGGCATCAGACCGATTCGGCACCAAGCGGCTGTTCATGGGTGCGGCTTTATGGTTCACCTTGGCATCGCTGCTGTGCTCGATGGCATCAAACATCACCCAGCTCATCGCATTTCGAGTCATCCAAGGCTTTGGCGGCGGGATGCTGGTGCCGCTGACTCTGATCATCTTGATGCGCGAGGCCGGCCCGAGACGCCTCGGCAGGTTGATGGCGGTGCTCGGTATCCCGATGCTGCTTGCCCCGATGTGCGGGCCGGTCCTCGGTGGCTGGCTGATCAGCGCTTACGGCTGGCAATGGATCTTCCGGATTAACCTGCCGGTCGGCGTAATCCTGATAATGCTCGCGGCATTGATCTTTCCGAGAGATCGTCCGCGCCCATCGGAGGCCTTCGACTTCGTCGGGATGCTCTTGCTGTCACCCGGATTGGCAACACTGCTGTTCGGGATCTCCTCGGTGCCGCGGCGTGACAGCTTCACCGACAATCATGTGTGGATACCGGGGCTCATCGGAATCGCTTTGATCACGGCGTTTGTTCTGCACGCGCTGCACCGCGCCGACCATCCGCTCATCGACTTGGCGCTGTTCAAGAATCGGGCGGTGACGCTGTCCAACTCCGCGATGTTCGCGTTCTCCGTCGGGTTTTTCGGCGCCGTCCTGGTCATTCCCAGTTATCTCCAGCAGCTGCTGCATGAAACTCCGCTGCAGTCCGGCCTGCAGTTGATCCCGCAGGGGCTCGGCGCGATGCTGACCATGCCGCTGGCCGGCACCTTGATGGACAAACGCGGACCCCGCAATGTCCTGTTGGTCGGGATCACGGCGATCACCACCGGGTTGACCGTATTCGCCTATGGCGCATCGCAACAGGCGGAATATCTGCCGATCCTGATGGTGGGATTGGTTATCACCGGCATCGGCCTGGGCTGCACCCTGACACCGCTGTCCGGATCGGCGGTACAGACGTTGGCTCCCCACGAGGTGGCGCGCGGGTCGACACTGCTCAGTGTCAATCAACACGTCGCCGTTGCGGTTGGCACCGCGTTGATGTCGGTGATCTTGACCAGCCAGTTCAATCGCAGCGAAACCATCGGCACCGCAGAGAAACTCGGGATCCTCCGGGGCAAATTCGGGAAGCATGGTCCACCGGTGTCATCGCACCACGAGGTCTCCGCTGATTTCACCATCCGGCTGATGCATGACCTCACCCACGCCTACACACTCGTCTTGGTGGTGTCGATCGTCGTTGTCGCGCTGACGCTGCTGCCGGTGGCGTTTCTGCCCAACAAGCCACCGCCGCCTGGCCGACGCCAGACCACGGTGCCCGTCTAGAGCACTACTCCTCGAACAACATCGTGGCGATCCGCTCGACGGTGACCATCGGATCGGTGGCCTTTAGCTCCGCGTTCACCGCGTCATTGAGCCAGAGCATCGAAAACCCGTGCACCAGTGACCAAGCCGCCAGCTGCGCACCGCGCGGATCCGCTTGGGCGTGCCGATCCGGTAACGACGCGACGCCGCGGGACAGCTCGGCCCCGGCGGCCGCTTCGGCAGCCGCAAGTTCCCGGCTCGACGGGTCGAGCAGTGACTTGTCGAACATCACCCGGTAGTGGCCCGGATGCTCGATGGCGAACCGCACGTAGGCCAGCGCGGCATCGAGGAACCGTGGCCGAGCCTCGGCGAGGGCGGCGGCCAGCAACTCGAACCCCTGCGCGGCCAGCGCGGTGAACAGACCGCGCCGGTCGGTGAAGTGGTGCGCCGGGGCGGCATGCGACACCCCCGCCTCACGTGCCAACTCGCGGAGCGAAACCCGGTCGGCGCCCCGCTCAGCCACGAGACGCGCGGCCTCGGTCAGGATCGCGGCACGCAGGTCCCCGTGGTGGTAGGTCTGACGACTCATAACGCCAGCATAGCGGACCAACTTGACAGTGCCTAGTTCGTAGCCATACGCTTGCTCGCATAACTTGTCAGTGACTAGATTGGAGAAATCGAGATGGCTCCGTTGATCACCTTGCTGGCCGCGAGCCTTGCCGCCCGGATCGTGGGCTGGCTCGGCGTCGACTACATGGACAGCTGGGTCAAGGCGATCGCCGTCGGCCTGGCCGCGATGTTCGTGCTGACCGGTGTGGCACACTTCGTGCCGCCACTGCGCGGCAGCTTGATTGCGATCGTGCCTCCGCAGCTGCCGGCACCGGGATTGTTGGTCAGCATCACCGGCGTGCTGGAGTTGCTCGGTGCGGTGGGCCTCTTGGTTCCGGCTACTCGGATTGCAGCCGCCGCGTGCCTGTTGGTGCTGATGCTGGCGATGTTCCCGGCCAACATCTATGCAGCCCGAATGCCCAACCCACCTGAGTCGATGACGACGCAGCTACCCCTGCGCACCGCTGAGGAGATCGTCTACCTGGCCGCTGCCGTAATGGTCGCGATCGGCGGCAGCTAGCAGCCAAGCGTATTGATAGGCCACTTCTTTCCATCGCTCGTAACGCCCGCTGATACCACCGTGGCCGGCGGTCATCTGGGTCTTCAACAGCACCGGATTGCCGTCGGTCTTGCTGTGTCGCAACGCCGCTACCCACTTCGCGGGCTCGACATAGTAGACCCGGGTATCGTGCAGCGAAGTCATCGCAAGAATGGCCGGATAATTCTGGGCGGCGACATTCTCGTACGGCGAATACGATTTCATGTACTGGTAAACATTGCTGTCGCTCAACGGGTTTCCCCACTCGTCCCATTCGGTGACGGTCAGCGGCAGCGACGGGTCCAGGATCGTCGTCAGCGGGTCGACAAACGGCACCTGGGCCAGAATTCCGGCAAACAGATCAGGTGCCATGTTGGCTACCGCGCCCATGAGCAGACCACCGGCGCTGCCGCCCAGCGCGACCAACTGCTCCGGGCGGGTCAGGCCGGTCTCCACCAGATGGTTTGCGACTGAGACAAAGTCGGTGAAGGTGTTCTTTTTCTCCAGCAGTTTGCCATGCTCGTACCACAGCCGGCCCATCTCACCGCCGCCGCGAACGTGTGCAACGACAAACACCATGCCGCGGTCCAGCAGCGACAACCGCGCGATGGAAAAGCGCGGGTCCTCGCAGATCTCGTAGGCTCCGTACCCGTAAACCAATGCCGGTGCCGGGAATTCGATGCCAGCGCGGCGCACAATCGAAACTGGAATCCTGGTTCCGTCGGCGGCGGGCGCCCAATCGCGGCGTTCGATGTAATCCTCACGCCGATAATCCCCGAGTACCGGTTGCTCGCGCAAAAGGCTGCGCTCGCCGGTGAGGAGATCTAAGTCGTAGATCCGTACCGGGGTGACAAATGATCCTGCGCCGATCCGTAGTTTGGGCGCGTCCCAGTTCGGGTTGACGCCCAGTCCGGCCGACATGAGCTCGGAGTCGAACGAAATCTCCTCGGGGCGGCCGTAATCGCCGCCGTCGATGGGCCATAACTGGATTCGGGGCAACGCCTCACCGCGGTAGCTGACCACCAGGTGCCCGGCGAACGCGTCTACGGCGTCCAGCCTGACGTCGTCGCGGTGGCCGATCAAGGTGCGCTGCGCGGCGGGGTCGTCGATGGGCGCTTCAGTCAGCGTGAAGTTCACCGCATCCTCGTTGTGCAGGATCAAAAACCGGTCCTGCCCATCGACGATCGCGTGCTCCACCGAATACTCGACACCGTCGCGGCGCGGCAGCACCGTGACGAACTCGGCCTCCGGGTCGGCGGCGTCGGCGTAACGGACCTCCGAGGTGATCGCGGATCCCGACGCGATCAGCACGTAAGCATCGCTGCGGGTCCGGCCCACCGCGACCCAGTACCGCTCATCGGCTTCGTGATACACCTTCTGGGCGGCAAGGCCCGAAGCAAGCCGATGTCGCCACACCGTATCGGGGCGCCACGCGGCGTCGAGGGTGATGTAGTAGACGGTTCGGTTGTCGGTGGCCCAGGTCGCCCCCGCGCCGATGCCGACAATTTCGTCGGCGTACTGCTCTCCGGTGCGGAGGTCCCTGAACCGCAACGTATACCGCTCGTCACCGACCACGTCCACGGAATAGGCCAGCACATTTCCGTCGGGACTCACACTCGCGGCGCCCAGTGAGAAAAAGTCGTGTCCCTTGGCTTCGACATTCTCGTCGAGCAGCACCTGCTCGCCGGCGATCTCAGTGTGCTCGTCGAAGATCGGCGGGTTCCAGTCAGTCGGATCGGTTACCGCGCAACGACATTGGACACCATATTGCTTACCTTCGAAGCTGCGGGCGTAATACCACCAGTCGCCGCGTCGAACGGGTACAGATAGATCGGTTTCCTTGGTACGTGCTTTGATCTCGTCGAAAATTCGCTGCCGCAATGGCTCGAGCTGGGTGGTCGTCTGGTCCGCGTAGTCGTTCTCCGCCTCCAGATAGGCGAGCACCTCGGGACTGGACTTGTCGCGCAGCCATTCGTAAGGATCGACGAACACGTCACCGTGAAACTCCCGCCGAGTGTCCACGCGTTTGGCGACCGGCGGTGTCGAACTGCCAGTCATGCGCCGATCCTCCTCATCGCTTCGCTCTGAATCGTCGCCGGCGGCAGTCATGCGCCGATCCAATCGGCGAAGCGTAGTCCCGAAATTCGTTCGTAGGCATCGACGTAACGGGCACGAGTGGCGTTGATGATGCTGTCGGGAAGCGCGGGCGGCGGCTGGGATCCGCCTCGGTCCCAGCCGGACTCGGGACCGATCAACCAATTACGGACAAACTGCTTGTCGAAACTGGTCTGCACATGGCCGACACGGTAATCGGCCGCAGGCCAGTACCGCGACGAATCGGGGGTGAAGACTTCGTCGGCCAGCACCAGATTGTCGTGGGCGTCGATGCCGAACTCGAATTTGGTGTCGGCGATGATGATTCCCTTTCGGAGGGCGTGGTCGGCGGCCTGTACGTAGGTCTGTAAAGTGCGGTCGCGCAACTGGTTAGCGCGGACTCCACCTACCATCCCGATCATCTGGGCGAACGAGATATTCTCATCATGTTGTCCCAGTTCGGCTTTCGTAGCAGGCGTGAACAACGGTGTGGCGAACCTGCTGGCCTCGACGAGGCCCGGCGGTAATACGATGCCACATACTTTGCCGTTCTGCTGGTAGTCCAGTAAGCCGGAGCCGGTCAGATACCCGCGGGCGACACACTCAACCGGGACCATCTCAAGCTGTCGCACCACCAGTGCACGGCCAAGGACTTCGTCGGGGATACGCGGATCGTCCGGTGGACCCGCCAAGTGGTTGGGTGCCTCGACGAGGTTGAAGAAGAACACGCTCATCGCGGTCAGGATGCGCCCTTTGTCGGGGATCACGCTGTCGAGCACGTAGTCGAATGCTGAAATCCGGTCAGTCGCGACGAATAAGAGGTGACCGTCATCGATGCGGTACAGCTCACGGACTTTGCCACTGGCCAGGTGCCGGTAGTCGGACAGAGCGGGACGCACCGGGACAGCCTAGCCGGGCGACGATGCGGGCCGAGAGGGCCCGAGGAGAAGCCCGGCCGTCAGACCTAGCCGGGCGACGATGCGGGCCCGAGAAGGCCAACCTAGAAACCCGCGCTGTGCTGGGATCAGGGGTATGAAATCGCGGCTTCTGCCTTACGCCACAACTCCGGGCCGACTGCTGGCTCAATTGTTCAGCGACATCGTCGTCGTGATCTGGACGATCGTGTGGGTGTTCGTCGGCCTCGCCGTCCACAGCGCAGTGTCAACCTTCGCCGAGGTGGGTCGGCAGGTCAAAGGCGGTGCCGACGGTGTGGCCGACAGCCTCAAGTCGGCCGGCCATAGCGCCGATCGCATCCCGCTGGTCGGCGGTGCCGTCAGCAAGCCGCTCAACGCGGCCAGTAAAGCCGCCCTCGACATCGCCGGTGCCGGTCATAACTTGGACACCACTGCGACCTGGCTGGCCGTGGTGCTGGCCCTGGCGGTAGCGGCGCCACCGACTCTCGGGGTGGTGGTGCCCTGGCTGGTGCTGCGCATCCGGTTCTTCCGGCGCAAATGGACTGTGAGCGCGCTGGCGGCCACGCCTGCCGGTGAACAGTTGCTGGCGCTGCGGGCGCTGGCCAACCGGCCATTGCGCCGACTCACCGCCGTCAGCCCAGACCCGGTCGGTGCGTGGCGCGTTGCGGATCCCGGCGCTATCCGCGGGCTGGCTGCTCTCGAGCTACGCTCGGCGGGGATTGCCGTGAGAACGCGCTAATTTCAGCGCAATTCCACAACCAAGTGCCGGATACCGGTATGCCGGTTGCTGCGAGTCCATTCGACATCCCGCACAACCCGCACAGCACGGAACCGCGAGAGCAGTTCCTCGAACAGCACCCGAAGCTCGAGCCGCGCCAGGTTGGCACCCAGACAGTAATGCACGCCCTGACCGAAACCTAAGTGTGGGTTGGGCTTCCGGGTGATGTCGAACTCGTCGGCACGGTCGAACACGCTGGCGTCGCGGTTGGCCGAGCCTTCCCAGATCTGCACCTTTTGTCCCGCCTCGATCGACTGCCCGCCGAGCGTGACAGGGCGGGTCGCGGTACGCCGTTTGGACGGCGACGGCGACGCCCACCTGACCATCTCTTCGACCGCCGTCGGTAGCTCACCCAGATCCTCACGCAGCGTTCGCAATTGCTCCGGATGATCGGCCAGCGCCAGCAGCCCACCCCCGACCGCGTTGCGTGTCGTCTCCGCGCCGGCACTGAACAGCAGGCTGAAGAACAAATACAGCTCGAGGTCTGACATGGCTGGCGCGGCTTCCCCTCCCAAGTCATCCGGCTTTGCGTTGGCGACCACCGACAACATGTCGTCGGTCGGAGCAGCTCGCTTTGATGCGATCAACTCCTGCCCGTAGGTGTACATCCGTGAACCGGCCTCTTCGGCCGACAGCTGCGCCAGCGAAGCCGTGCGCGATCCGCCGAAGTCGAACTGCGGCTCAATAGCCTCGAAGAGCCAATGCCTTTCGGCTTCCGGCACACCCAGCAGAATGCAGATCACTTGCATCGGAAGTTCAGCGGCTATGTCAACCAGAAAATCGAACGGCTCGCCGGGCAGCACCGCATCCAGCAGCCGACGGGTCCGGGCACGAAGATCGTCTTCGACAGAGGAGATCATCCGCGGTGTCAACCCTGAGCTGACGAGTCGTCGAATCTGCGAATGCCGCGGATCGTCCATCATATTGAGCACCTGGCCCGCGATGGACAGATCCTGCAACAGTGTGCCGCCAAACGGTCGGTCGCCGCCGGTGACTGAGGAGAAGGTCACCGGATCTTTCAGCACCGCAAGTGTTTCCGCGTAGGTAGCGACGGACCAGAAACCCTCTCCGTCGGGAGTGCGTTCGGTCGGGCGGTGCCAGTACACCGGTGCATCGCGACGATGGACGGCGAATAGTTCGTGAGGAAAACCGCTGGCGAAGTTATCCAGATCGGTGAAGTCGATCTCCGAGAGCGCCCCGGCCAGCGTCATAGGATCGCGCCCGGCGTGTACTTGGCCGCATCGGGATACCGGGCCACCAGCGCGTCAACCTCCGCGACCACCGCATCGACCTGTTCGCCGGCCGCACCGATGAACGCCTTCCGGTCGGCCAGCGCGGCGTCGATCGCGGCCCGATCCAGCGGCAGGCGCGGGTCGGCTGCCAGCCGGTCCAGCAGATCAGGTTCGGCGCCTCGCTCACGCATCGCCAGTGCCGCTGCGACCGCGTGCTCCTTGATCACCTCGTGCGCTGCTTCCCGACCCACACCGGCGCGCACGGCGGCGATCAACACCTTGGTGGTGGCCAAGAACGGCAGGTAGCGTTCCAGTTCGCGCTCGATCACCGCGGGATAGGCGCCGAATTCATCGAGCACGGTCAGCAGCGTCTCTATCTGCCCGTCGACAGCGAAAAAGCTGTCCGGCAACGTAACTCGGCGCACCACCGAACAGAAAACATCTCCCTCGTTCCACTGTGCCCCGGCCAGCTCGGCGGCCATCGACGCATAGCCGCGCAATACGACCTGCAGCCCGTTGATCCGCTCGCAACTACGGGTGTTCATCTTGTGCGGCATTGCCGACGAGCCGACTTGCCCCGCTGCGAAACCCTCGGTGACCAGGTCGTGGCCGGCCATCAGCCGAATGGTGTGCGCCAGCGACGATGGCCCGGCGCCCAGCTGCACAAGAGCCGACACCACGTCGTGGTCCAGCGAACGCGGATATACCTGCCCGACACTGGTCAAAACCGTTGCGAAGCCTAGGAAATCAGCGATGAGGCGTTCCAATTGAGCCAGCTTCGCCGCGTCGTCGCCGAGCAGGTCAAGCATGTCCTGGGCGGTCCCCATCGGGCCTTTGATGCCGCGCAGCGGATAACGGTCGATCAAGTCTCGCAGTCTGGTCAACGCGAGCAGGGTCTCCTGCGCCGCCGACGCGAACCGTTTGCCCAACGTGGTGGCCTGCGCCGCGACGTTGTGGCTGCGTCCGGCCATCACCAGGTCGCGGTAGGCCACTGCGCGCTCGGCCAATCGGGCTACTACCGCCACGCCGTGGGAGAACACCAATTCCAGCGACCGGCGTACCTGTAGTTGCTCGACGTTCTCGGTCAGGTCACGACTGGTCATGCCCTTGTGCACCTGCTCGTGGCCGGCCAGCGCGTTGAATTCCTCGATGCGGGCCTTGACGTCGTGGCGCAGCACGCGCTCACGGGCGGCGATCGAGGCCAGGTCGACGTCGTCGAGCACCCGTTCGTAGTCGGCGATGGCAGACTCGGGAACCTCAACCCCCAGTTCCGCCTGCGCCCGCAACACCGCCAGCCAGAGCCGCCGCTCGGCGACGATCTTTGCCTCCGGCGACCAGATAGCCACCATCTCGGCACTGGCGTAACGGTTGGCCAGCACGTTCGGGATTGTCACAAACACACAGCTTACGGCGCCGCCAAGGGCGCGGATCAGGCACAGTGGCCCCATGCACTTCGTTGGGCTCGATCTCGCATGGGGCGAGAAAAACAACACCGGTGTCGCGGTTATCGATTCCGACGGCCGGCTTCTGCACGTCGGTGCCGCGCAAGACGACGCCAGCATCGAGGCCGCGGTGGCACCTTACGTCAGCACCGACTGCCTGGTAGCCATCGACGCGCCACTGATTGTGAAGAACCCGACCGGACACCGGCCGTGCGAGATCGCGCTCAATCACGACTTCCACAGGTTCGAAGCGGGAGCGCGTCCGGCGTACGCGGAAAAGCCCGAATTCGTCGATCCTCGTGGCGCCCGGATAGCGACCGCCCTCACCCTCGACATGGATCCCGCATCGAGTTCGCTGCGACGGGCAATCGAGGTGTATCCGCATCCGGCGACCGTTGCGTTGTTCGGTCTGGAGAAGACCCTGAAGTACAAAAGGGGTTCCTTTGAGGTTCGTAAGCACGAGTTGCTGCAGTTGATGACGCTGATCGAGGGACTCGACAAGGCGACTCCCCGACTGCGGGTGAACCACAACGTGTCGTGGGTGGAACTGCGGAAGCGGGTTGCCGCCGCGTCTCGACCGGTGCAACTCGATAGGGACGAGGATCCCGTCGATGCTGTCGTTTGCGCCTACGTCGGGCTGTTTTGGTATCAGCGGCCCGAAGACGTGACCGTGTACGGCGATTTCGCGACCGGCTACATCGTCACGCCAACTCTGCCGCCCGATTTGGCGCCCGCCCCTCGTCGTCGCCCCGCCCCACAACCAGATACCGAAGCATTACGTGAGCGGATCGCACGTGTCGCTGCCATTCTCGAGGAAGCGCAACGCGGGTTGACCGCGATTCGTCGACAGCTCGACGGCTAGCTTGACGTAGCGCCAATCGGCGCGATGTCGTCGATGGCAAGCACGCGATGCGCGCGACGGCGGTTGAAAAGGTGAGTCGCCAACGACAGCACCACACCGCTGCCGATCAAGATGGCAGCGAGCAGGTACTGCTGGCCGGGCCGGCCAGACAGCGGCGTCACCAGATACAGCGAAGCCACACAGCCGATGACCGGCAGCGGGGTCCGCGTCTTGTAGTGCCGTCGCGGCTGCCTACTGGATCGATTGCCCGTCTCCTCCCCGGGCCGTTGCACGGCCCGCATCGTCGACGGGCTGTCCCGGCGCAGCACCAGCACCGCGACGTTGACCATCGCGAAGACCGCCAACAACAGAAGTGAGGTCGTACCGCCCAGCACCTCAATGGCGTCGTTATCGGCGAAGACCGTGACGTAGAGGATCACTCCGAATGCGATCACCGTCGTGAACACAATTGCCACCCACGGCGAGCGGCGGGTACGGCTCACCGTGCCCAGCACAGGCGGCAGTACGCGCTGGCGGGCCATCCCGTAGATCAACCGGCTGGCCATCAGCATGTTGATCAGCGCGGTATTGGAAACTGCGACCATCGAAATGAACGGCAGGATGTTCTTGATCGGCAGGTCCGGCGCTCCAACCTGGACCACCTCAACCAACGGAGTGTCACTGGCTTGCAGAACTCCTGCCGGAACCAGCGCCACCGCGATCACCGCGATGAGCACGTAGACGACGCCGGCAATGGTCAAGCCGGACAGCAGGACCTTCGGGAAGGTCTTGACCGGATCCTTGGTCTCCTCGGCCATATTCACTGAATCCTCGAAGCCGACCATTGCGAAAAAAGCCAGCGACGTCGCCGTGGTGACGGCCAGGAAGATGTTCTTGTCGCCTGCGGTGTCGAAAGCGACGATACGTGAATAGTCGGCGTGGCGGCCACCGGCGAACGCCCACAGACCCACGGCAATGACCAATAGCAATCCGGTGGCCTCGATGCAGGACAGTACGACGTTGAGCTTGATGCTGTCGCCCACGCCGCGCAGGTTCACCGTGGCCAGCACGGCGATGAATACCAACGCGACGATAAGGACGCCTGCTGTCCCCCAATTGAATTCAAACGCGATGAAGAAGTTGGACGCGAAAAACCGCGATGCGGTCGCGGCGGAGGTGATGCCCGCGCACATGACCACGAAGGCCACGACGAAGGTGATGAACGGCTTGTTGAACGCTTTCTGCGCGTACAGCGCGGCCCCTGCGGCTTGAGGATATTTGGTGACCAGCTCCAGATAGCTCAGCGCGGTGATCGCGGCGATCACGAAGGCCAACAGAAACGGAACCCAGGCTGCGCCACCGACTTCGGCGGCCACGTCGCCGATAAGCGCGTAAACGCCGGTACCCAGGATGTCACCGATGATGAACAGCAAAAGCAGGCCGGGCCCCATGACCCGGCGCAGTCGCGGCTGCTCCCCAGCGGCCTCGGCCTCGATCATGGCTCCCCTCGGGAACGGTCCGTTGCGACGTTCCTACCACGGGTTTAGGCCAGACCGCTTGGCTGCGCATTCACTGTTAACGCGCTTTCAACGCGCTGCTAACGCTCGCCAGTCGCCCTAAAGAGTGGTGTGACCGGCTAATTCGGCTAGTGCGCGATCAAATCCGCACGGGTCGCCGGTCGAACGGCGCCACCGCGTCAATGACATCAATCACAGTCGCCCGCGCGACGGTACGCGGATCCTGGCGGTCATCGACCAAGGCGGAAACCACTGCGCCGTCGACCGTGCAAATCAACGCCGAGACGAGCTCCGGGCGCACCGAACGTCCAGACCGTTCGATCACGTCGGCGACGGCATCGACCCGCTGGCGCAAGTTGCGGCGTTGGATCTCGCGCAATGCGGGCAGGCGGGCACAGGCGATGTGACGCTCGTAGCGCGAAATCAGCTGTTCGGTCAAGCGTGGTTCGGATTCGCTGCCGACGAGCAAGTCGATCAGCAGGTCGGCCGTCGCGTCGGGGCCACGGCGCCGGCGGGACAGCGGGGCCACCGCAGCGCGCAGGTGCGCGACCTCCAACATCCCGATGTGGGCGACCGCACTGGCGATCAGGTCATCGAGGCTGGAGAAGTAGTAGGTGGTCGAGGCGAGCGGAAGGCCTGCGCGGCGTGCAACGGCGCGGTGACGGACCGCCTCGAATCCGTCTTCGCGCAGCAAGTCGGCGGCCGCGCTGACCAGCGCGTAGCGACGACGTTCGCCCTTGGGGGTGACCGCTCCTTTGGGAGTGACCGCTGCCTTCGGAGCGACCGCCGCCTTCGGAGCGACAACTTTCTTCGGAGCGACAGTAGCCTTCGTAGCAACAACTCCCTGGGCAGCAACGGGAGCCTGGGGAGCGAAAGCTCCCTCGGAAGCGACGGCCGAAGTCACCTATGTCATGGTGCCAGTCAGGCTGGTGCCGCATTGCCCTTTCGGACAAACACCCCCAGCCGCGCAGCGGCGATGCGGTACGAAGCGGCGCCCTATGATGACCCGCATGCCAGAGTTGAGTCGTCGCGCCGTGTTGCGTCTGGGCACCGGTGCGGCGGCCGGAGCATTCGGCGCCTACGCGATGGACCGGCTGATTCCCGGGCGACCCCCACAGGCGGCGCCGGTGGCGATGACCGGCGCCGGGATTCCACTGGCACCGCATCCGCCGCTGGAGCCGCATCCGCCGCTGGAGCCGCCGATCGCCCCGGCCCCAACGATGGCGACCGGCTCGTTCGTGTCGGCGGCGCGCGGCGGGTTAGGTACCAATTGGGCAATCGCACGGCCGCCGGGTCAAACTAAACCGCTGCGACCGGTGATCGCCCTGCACGGCAAGGGGAGTAGCGCGGCCACGGTCATGGACGGCGGCGTCGAACACGGCCTGGCCCAAGCCGTTGGCGCCGGCCTGCCTCCGTTCGCGGTGGTAGCTGTCGACGGTGGTGGAAGTTATTGGCACAAAAGGGCTTCCGGCGAAGATTCCGGCGCCATGGTGTTGAACGAACTCATTCCGATGCTGGACGCTCAGGGGCTCGACACCTCCCGCGTCGGGTTTCTTGGCTGGTCGATGGGCGGTTACGGCGCCTTGTTGCTCGGCGGTCGGCTCGGGCCGGCCCGCACCGCGGCGATCTGTGCGGTGAGCCCCGCGCTGTGGTTGTCGCCGGGAGCGGCTGCCCCGGGCGCATTCGACGGCGCCGGCGATTGGTCGGCCAACTCGATCTTCGGGATGCCCGCCCTGGCGTCCATCCCGATCAGAGTGGATTGCGGTACCAGCGATCCGTTCTACGACGCGACGAAGCAATTCGTGGCTCAGCTACCTAACCCACCGGCGGGCGGGTTCCCTCCGGGCGGTCACGACCCTTCGTTCTGGAGCTCGCAACTGCCCGCCGAATTGACCTGGATGGCGCCGCTACTGACCGCCTAGGGTTGCGGGCGCTGGAGACGGCGGGCCCTACAAAAAGGCTTACGATATTTGATACGATAGTGCGCTACAGAACGCGCCCTCAGCGCACGGAGGTACCCGAATTGGCGAGGCAGGCCGTCGCAGACAAGCGGCAACGGCGGGAACGCGGATCGATCAGCGTCGACGAAATCATCAACGGCGCCTTCACCGTGGCCGAGGAAGTCTCGATGGACGGCTTGAGCATGCCGCTTTTGGCCAAGCACCTCGACGTCGGTGTGACGAGCATCTATTGGTACTTCCGGAAAAAGGACGATCTTCTCAACGCGATGACCGACCGTGCGCTGGGCCAGTACGACTTCGCGACACCGTTCGTCGAAGGCCAAGACTGGCGGGACTCGTTGCGTGATCACGCTCGAAAGATGCGCCAGACATTCCGGAGCAACCCGATCCTGTGCGATCTGATCCTGATCCGCGGCACCTTCGGCCGGGAGGCAACCCAAGCGGCCTTCCAAAAGCTCGAGAAGGCGGTCGCGACCCTGGTGGAGGCGGGCCTGTCACCCGAGGACGCGTTCGATACCTACGCCAGCATCTCGGTTCACACCCAAGGTGCGGCAGTCCTGGAACGGCTGCAAGACAAATCCAGCGGAGCCGAACCTTATCGCAGCAGCGGGACGTCGGTCATCGACCCCGAGACCATGCCACTGATCGCCCGATTGACCGAAAAGGGCCACCGCATCGGCGCGGCTGACGACATCAACTTCGAGTACGGCCTGAATTGCATACTCGATCACGCCAGTCGGCTGATCGACGCGGGCCGTTCGAGCTAAACCTCGATCACTACCGCGCCGCCCTGGCCGCCGCCCGCGCACATCGCTGCCACGCCGATCCCGCCGCCGCGACGGCCCAGTTCATACACCAGCGTGGTCAGCATCCGCGCGCCGCTGGCGGCGATGGGGTGGCCCAGGCTGCAGCCGCTGCCGTAGATGTTGACCCGGTCCTCGTCGAGCCCGTACTCGCGGCACGCGGCGATCGGCACCGATGCGAACGCCTCGTTGATCTCCCACAGCGTGACGTCGCCGGGCGCCAACCCGGCCCGGTCCAGCACCTTGCCGATCACCTTGACCGCGCCCAGACCGGTGTCCTTCGGCTCGACCGCGGCCGAAGCCCAAGCCTTGACCGTGCCCAGCACCTTCAGCCCGGCGGATCGGGCGAAGTCCTCGTCGGCCAGCGTCAGCGCGGCGGCGGCGTCATTGGTGCCGCTGCTGTTGCCGGCAGTAATCGAGAACCCGTCGATCTCCGGGTGCAGCACCTTCAACGACGCGAGCTTCTCGAGAGTGGAGTTGCGGCGCGGATGTTCGTCGACACTGAACTCCACCAGCGCATCGTCGAGGCCCTTGATCTTCAACGGGACGATCTCGTCGACGAAGGCGCCGCTGTCGATCGCCCCGATGGCACGCTGGTGTGAACGGAATGCCCACGCATCCATCTCTTCGCGAGTGATTCCGATGGCCTGCGCGGTGTTCCATCCGACGGTGATCGACATGTCGCGGCCCGGCGCTTCGGGCGTTTCCACGTGGGTCGGCGGAATCCATCGCTCCTCGAACTCCAGGGTCGGGCCGGGGATGCGCCAGTTCATCAGCGGGGTCATCGACAGCGACTGCACGCCGCCACCGACAACGACCTTCTCGGCGCCGGCACCGATCTGCGCGGCCGCGTTGGCAACCGCGGTGAGACTGCCTGCGCAGTGCCTGTTGACCGCCTGACCCGGAACCGAGAACATGCCTGATGCCGACGCGGCGTAGCGCGCCATATCGCCGCCACCGTAATGCGATTCGGCGAAGATCACGTCGTCGATGTCGGACGGCTCGACCCCGGATCGCCGCACCGCTTCCTGCAGAATGGTCGTCGCGAGCACCTCAGGAGGCGTGTTGACCAGCGAGCCCTTGAACGACGTCCCGATGGCGGTCCGAACTGCGCTGACAATGACTGGCTTGGGCATGTGGTCAACCTTTGTTTGGGTGCTTAGGGTTACAAACTAGGCCAGAAGCGTAAATGGTATCAGCTACCGTTGCGCCGACGATATCGGGTGCTTGCCGCAGTCAGGACACGCTGAGACACTGTGCCGATGCAGCCGTTCGGGTGGGAACTGCCGTACAGCTGGCCACGAAAGCCCGTGCTGGCGACGAACGCGGTGTGCACCTCGCAACCCCTCGCCGCGCAGGCCGGTCTTCGGATGCTCGCCGACGGCGGCAACGCGGTCGATGCGGCCATCGCCACCGCGATCGCCTTGACGGTGGTCGAGCCGGTCTCTAACGGCATCGGCTCAGACGCCTTCGCCATTGTGTGGGATGGTCGGCAACTGCACGGGCTGAACGCGTCGGGACGCTCACCCGCCGCATGGACGCCAGAGTATTTCGGCGGCAACGGCGTTCCCGCGTTCGGCTGGAATTCCGTCACCGTCCCCGGAGCCGTGTCGGCATGGGTGGAGTTGCACGCCAAGTTCGGAAAACTCTCGTTCGAACGGCTCTTTGAGCCAGCAATATTCTACGGCCGCAACGGCTTTCTGGTCTCCCCGACCATCGCCCAGCAATGGGCAGCACAGGTGCCGCTCTTCGAATCCCAGCCCGGGTTCGCCGAAGCCTTCATGCCCGGCGGCCGGGCACCGAGTCCAGGCGAATTGGTCACCTTGCCCGACCACGCGACAACGCTGGAGGCGATTGCCGTAACCAACGGCGAAGCCTTCTACCGCGGAGAACTGGCGGCCAAAATTGAAGCCCACGCCTCGGTCAACGGCGGGGCCATGCGGGCCAGCGACCTCGCCGCACATCATCCTGACTGGGTCGGCACGATCTCCGGCGGCTACCGCGGCTACACGGTGCACGAGATACCTCCCAATGGTCAGGGCATCGTTGCTTTGATCGCCCTCGGAATCCTAGAACACTTCGACATGGCCTCGTTCGCAGTCGATTCCGCCGACAGTGTGCACCTCCAGATCGAGGCGGTGAAGCTCGCCTTCGCCGACGCGCAGGCCTACGTGTCCGACATCGAGCACATGACGGTAAGCCCAGAGCGCCTCCTCGATGAGGACTACCTGCGCCACCGCGCGACGTTGATCGATCGGGACCGAGCCAAGCCGGCGTCCGCCGGGACACCGCGCGGGGGCACGGTTTATCTCACCGCCGCCGATGCCTCGGGCGTCATGGTGTCGATGATCCAATCGAACTACATGGGATTCGGCTCCGGTGTCGTCGTGCCGGGAACCGGGATCTCGCTGCAAAACCGTGGCGCGGATTTCACTGCGGCACCGGGACATCCGAATCGGGTCGGGCCGAACAAGCGGCCCTATCACACCATCATTCCGGGTTTTCTGAGCAAGGATGGCGCCCCGGTGATGAGCTTCGGGGTGATGGGCGGGCCGATGCAGCCGCAGGGCCACGTGCAGGTGGTGGCGCGCATCGTCGACCACGGTCAGAATCCACAGGCGGCCTGCGATGGCCCGCGGTTTCGCTGGGCACAGGGCCTGCAAGTGTGCTGCGAGAAAGGTTTTCCGCCGTCGACGCTGGACGAGCTCCGACGGCGCGGCCATCAATTGGTCACCACCGACGACTACAACGAGTTCGGCAGTTGCCAGGCGATCTGGCGGCTCGACGACGGATTTCTTGCGGTCAGCGACCCGCGCCGGGATGGCCAGGCAGCGGGTATCTAGACGCGGATCTTGCCCTCAGCTGCCGCCAAACCGATGTCAGTGCGGAAGTGGCTGCCGGGCAACCGAATTGAATCGAGGATGTCGTAGGCCGCCGACCGGGCCGCAACCAAATCCGGGCCGGTCCCGACCACGGAGAGGACCCGGCCACCCGACGAGATGACCGCACCGTCGTCGCGGCGGGCCGTTCCGGCGTGCAGTACCCCGTCGGCTTCGGAGCCGGCGATGATGTCGCCGACCCGGGGGCGTCCGGGATAGTATTCGGCGGCCAGCACCACCGTCACAGCAGCGCCGCCGCGCCAGCGCAACTCGCCAAACTCGGCCAGCGTACCGGTGCTTGCGGCATGGAGTAGTTGACCAAGCGGCGAGTCCAACAGGGCGAGCACGGCCTGAGTCTCGGGATCGCCGAAACGACAGTTGAATTCGACTACCGCCGGCCCCATTGCCGTAATGGCGAGTCCGACGTACAGCAATCCGGAGAACGAACTCCCCCGCTTAACCAATTCGGCCGCAACAGGTTCGACGATGCCGCTGACCACGTCCCGCAGGACGCTCTCGGGCAGCCACGGCAGTGGCGCGTAGGCGCCCATACCGCCGGTGTTGAGTCCGGTGTCGCCGTCGCCGACCCGCTTGAAGTCTTGCGCCGGCAGCAGCGGCACCACCGTCTCACCATCGACAACGCAGAACAGCGATACTTCGGGGCCGTCCAGAAAGGACTCCAGCAGCACTGGATGCCCGTCGTCGAGCAGCCCGGCCGCGTGCGCACGCGCTGAGTCGCGGTCCGCAGTCACCACCACGCCCTTGCCCGCAGCCAGACCGTCATCCTTGACCACCCAGGACGGGTCGCCGGCAGGTGGCCCGAACCGGTCTAGGGCGGCGTCCAATTTCGCTGGGCTGTCGACAATTTCGCTACCGGCAGTGCGTACGCCCGCCGCCTCCATCACGTCCTTGGCGAATGCTTTCGAGCCTTCGATGCGAGCGGCGTCCTTACTGGGCCCGAAACAGGCGATCCCGGCGTCGCGTACGGCGTCGGCGACCCCCAGCACCAGCGGGACCTCGGGGCCGATGACCACCAGGTCGGCTCGGATCTTGTGGGCCAATGCGACGACGTCGTCACCGGACGTGATGTCGACCTGGTGCTGGTCAGCTAATGACGCGGTGCCCGCGTTGCCGGGTGCGATGGCCAGCGCCTCGACCTGTGGATCGCCGCGCAACGCCAGCAACAGGGCATGTTCGCGGGCACCGGAGCCGATCACCAGAACGCGCACGGAACGTCACTTTAGTCTGGCGACGATGCGCGCCGGGAAACGGCGCGAGGAGAAGCCAGGCAAATCCAGCCCAGTTGGCGACGATGGGCGCCGCGCTTCAGTCGAGGGTCTTACCCGAGTTCATCTTGATCGCTGCGTCGACATTGGCCTTCTTGTCCTCGCCGGCGCCCTTCGCCGCGGCCTTCTTCCGCTTCGCCACCACGGTGTCGACCGCGCCATTGAGCGCCGAACCCAGCGGAAAGCCGAGGTAGTGGGTGAGGAAGACGGCCATCTCCTTGAGTTCGGTCTCGGTGAGTTCTCCGTTGAGCAGCGCCGCGTTGATCTGAATCTCGGCGAGGTCGCGATTTCCGACGGCCGTCACCGCCGTCAGCGTCATGATGCGCTTGTCGCGCATCGACAATCCCGGTCGGCTCCAGATCGTGCCGAACAGGTGGTCGACGGTCAGGTCGAAGTATGCGTCGCCCTCGATATTGGGCATCTCCCAGCCGTAAACCTCGTTCATTTTCTCGAGGCCCTTGCGGCGTAACTCGTCCATGGTCTCTCCGATCAGTCCGACGCGGTGTGCGGCACACCGAGTCCGGCCGCCAGCCGCTGGTAGGCCAACTCGGCCAGCGGAAGTTCTACCGATACCGCCTCACCCAATGCCAGCGCCAGGCTCAGATCCTTCTCACCGAGGCCGCGGGTGTGCAGGAACGGCTGGTACAGGAAGTGCTCTGGATCAAGATTTTTCATATCGTCGCGAACCATGATCGCGCCCGGCCCACTCGTGAGTGCATCGGTGTGACGCACCACCCGGCCCAGCGCCTGCAGATCCAACCCGGCCGCCTCCGCCAGCTTCATCGCTTCACACGCCGCGGCGTACGAAGTGAACGTCAACATGTTGCGGGCCAGCTTCATTCGTGTTCCCGCGCCCGGGGCACCGGCGTGGATCACCAGCGACGCCCACCGCTTGAACGCCGGCCTGATCCGCTCGTAGACGTCCCGCTCGGCACCGACCATGGTGGCGAGCTCACCCTTCTCGGCGGCACCCGCGCCGCCGCTGACCGGAGCGTCGACGATGTGGATTCCCAGCGGCTTGAGTTCGTCAGCCAATTCCGCCGCCGTGGTCTCGCTGATGGTCGAGTGGATCGCGATGACGATGCCCGGCTTGGCGTGGGCAGCCAGTTCGCCGACAACCTGGCGCACCTGAGCATCATCGAGCACAGTGACGTGCACGATATCTGCGGCGGCAACGTCGGCGATGCTGTCCGCCAGACTCGCGCCGGCCTCAGCCAGCGGTGTCATAGCGTCGGTCCTGATGTCGTAAACCGTTACACCACCAGGCCATTCGATCATTCGCTTAGCCATCGGCGCACCCATATTTCCCAGCCCGATGTAGCCGAGTCGCAGATTGTCTTCGTGTTGTGTCATGACCGAATTATCTGTCCGCCGTCAACATTGAAAATCTGGCCGGTGATCCACGACGCCTCGTCGGACAACAGAAACAGGCACATGCCAACGAGATCTTCAGGCGTTCCCATCCGGGATAGTGGTAGCCCCTTGACAATATCGTCGACGATCTCTTTGGGGGTGGTGGTCCGGTTGGCCTCGGTGTCGATGGGTCCGGGCGCAATCGCATTGATCCGGATGTTCTGGCCGCCCAGTTCCCGCGACAGCTGTTGAGTCAAGCCGTTGATCCCGGTCTTGGCCAGTCCATAGAAGTTCGAGTACACCCACGCCGCGGTGGACGACTGGTTGACGATCGCGCCGCCGCCGCGCTTGGCCATCTTTTTGTACACCGCGCGGGTGCACCACAGCGCGCCGTCGAGATTGACGCTCATGAACTTCTTGTAGTACTCCGGATCGACGGTGACGAGGAAATCAAGCTTCATGCCCCCGAATATCGCGGCGTTGTTCACCAAGTAGTCGATGCCGCCGAACTCGGCAAGCGTTCGATCGGCCATTGCCTTGGCCGATTCCGGATCGGAAACGTCGACCGGAATGCTGATGGCTGTGCCGCCGTCGGCGGTGATCTGCTTGACCACCCCCTCGGCCGCCTGGGCATTGATATCGGCCACTACGACCGCTGCACCTTCGGCGGCCAGCGCCTCGGCGTACGCCTGACCGATGCCGCCACCGGACCCGGTCACGATGGCGACTTTGTTTTCGAACCTCACGCTTTTCCTTTCTTGCGACTGGCCGCTAAACCGCGGTCGCAACGGTTTTGATTTCCAGGTACTCCTCGAAGCCTGCGAGACCCATCTCTCGTCCGTTGCCGGACTGTTTGTAACCGCCGAATGGCGCGTCTGCCGAGTACCAGACGCCGCCGTTGACATTGACGGTTCCCACTCGCAGCCGCGACGCGAACCTTGCGGCCCGCTCCGGGTCGGCACTGAACACGGTGCCGGACAACCCATACGGTGAGTCGTTGGCGATACGCAGCGCATCGCCGTCGCCGTCGTGGGCTATCACGGTAAGCACAGGCCCGAAGATCTCCTCCCGTGCGGGGCGTGCGTCGTTGGTCAGGCCTGCGATCACGGTGGGCTCGATGAAGAACCCGGCATCCCGGCCGGCCGGCCGGCCGCCGCCGCAGGCGAACGTGCCGCCCTCTGCAATCGCAAGGTCGAGGTAACTCTGCACCCGGTCGCGCTGACGTGCCGAAATCAATGGCCCGCAAACGGTTCCGGCGTTGTTCGGATCGCCGGCCTTGATCGACCCCATGGTGCCCGCGGCGCTGGCGACGGCCTCGTCATACCGGCCCCGCGGTACCACCAGCCGGGTCGTGATCGCACATCCCTGCCCGGCATGCATGGACGCAGTGAAGGCCGCGAGGGAACATGCCCCACCCAAGTCCGCATCGTCGAGTACGACGAACGCCGACTTGCCGCCCAGCTCCAAGAACACTCTCTTGAGAGTCGCCGCGGCGTCGCTCATTACGTTGCGGCCGGTGGCCGTGGAGCCGGTGAACGAAACCATGTCCACCCGAGGGTCTTTGGCGAGTAGCGCGCCCACGCTGTGGTCGCTGGAGGTAACGATGTTGACGACGCCCGGCGGGAAATCGGTGTGCTCGGCGATGATTTCTCCGAGCACGGCCGCGCACCACGGTGTGTCCGGCGCGGGTTTTAACACGATGGTGTTTCCGGCGGCCAGCCCCGGACCCAGCTTGGCGAGGTTGATCTGATGCGGGAAATTCCACGGGGTGATCGCGCCGACGACGCCGACCGCCTCGCGCGCGATGGTGCGCCGGGTGGGGATCCCCATCGGTGATGCTTCACCGAGATCCTGGTTCCACTGATAGGACTCGGCCGTGTCGGCCGCAAAACTCAAATCGCCAACCGGCCCTTCCAATTGGGCGGCAGCGGTGAGCATCCGTGGCGCGCCGACCTCGGCGATGGTGATATCGCGCAATTCTTCAACGTGTTCGCGCAAGGCATCGCGCAGCTGGCGGATACAACGGACCCGCAGCTCGGTGTTGCGCGACCAGTCTGTGTCGTCGAAGGCGCGTCGCGCCGCCTCGATGGCGCGGCCCATGTCCTCGGCGTCGGCATCGGCCGCGGCACCCAGCACTTCCTCGGTGGCCGGGTTGATGGTCGGAAAAGTGCCTTGGCTGCCGCTCTGCAGCTTGCCGTCGATGAGCAGCGAGCTCACGCCGTCTGCCAGCAACGCCATCGTCGCCTCCGCCCGGGTAAGGATGGACACATGTCCGGAATAATCCAATCGAACATAGTCTCCGTGTCCCAGAAAGTGCAAGGGCCGGTCTCCTCCGGCCGTCACTGCCATCCTAAAAGAGCTGTTTAAACGCCTTTTTCTTGCACAGGCTTGCCTGTCGGCGGAGGTATCGGATAGCTTGGACAAGTGTCCAGCGACTCAGTGGTCACGATCACTCCCGACGCCGGCCGTCCGGCCCGGGACGTGCCTCGCAACCGTCGACAGGAAGAAACCTTCCGCAAGGTGCTCGCCGCGGGCGTCGAGGTTCTGCGGGAGAAGTCCTATGCCGACCTGACCGTGCGAGCGGTGGCCGCCCGCGCCAAAGTGGCCCCGGCGACCGCCTACACCTACTTCTCGTCGAAAAACCACCTGATCGTCGAGGTCTACCTTGATCTCGTGCGGCGGGTCCCCTACTTCACCGACGTCAACGAGCCCATGCCGACTCGGGTCGATAAGGCCCTGCGTCACCTCGCGCTGGTGGTCGCCGACGAACCCGAAGTTGCCGCGGCGTGTACGACGGCGTTGCTTGGCGGCGGCGGAGATCCGGCCATCCGGTCCGTGCGTGACCGGATCGGCGCCGAGATTCACCGTCGCATCACATCCGCCATCGGGCCCGACGCCGACCCGCGCACTGTGTCGGTACTGGAGATGGCGTTCTTCGGCGCACTGGTCAACGCCGCCAGCGGGGCGTACACCTATCACCAGATCGCCGACCACCTCGCCTACGCGGTCGGCCTCATCCTTAAAACGGGGGAAGACCGATGACCACTCGGATCGACAAGCCGCTCCTTGACCCCTACGACTACGACTTCCACGAAGATCCCTATCCGTACTACCGGCGACTGCGGGACGAGGCACCGCTTTACCGCAACGAAGATCTCGGCTTCTGGGCCTTGTCGCGACACCACGACGTGCATCAGGGATTTCGGAACAGCAGCACGCTGTCCAACCGCGACGGCGTCTCGCTGGACCCCGTGTCGCGCGGACGACATGCGTCGAAGACTATGTCGTTCTTGGCGATGGACGATCCTGGCCATCTGCGGCTGCGCACCCTGGTCTCGAAAGGCTTTACGCCGCGCCGGATCCGCGAGCTCGAGCCGCGAGTCACCGAGCTGGCGGTACAACACCTCGACACCATGCTGGAGAAGGCGGGATCCGGCGTTACCGTCGACTATGTCGCCGAATTCGCCGGCAAGCTCCCGATGGACGTGATCTCGGAGCTGATGGGCGTGCCGGTCCCTGACCGGGACCGCATCCGGTCGATGGCCGACGGGGTCATGCACCGCGAGGACGGCGTCACCGA
Source organism: uncultured Actinomycetota bacterium (assembly GCA_963833915.1). Taxonomy (GTDB): domain Bacteria; phylum Actinomycetota; class Actinomycetes; order Mycobacteriales; family Mycobacteriaceae; genus Mycobacterium. The sequence goes on along the minus strand of CAWHZO010000004.1, from coordinate 651,878 downwards.
CGTACCGGCTTCGGCCATCGAGGCGTCGCTCAACCTCATCGTCTACTACCAGCAGATGATCGCCGATCGTCGCAAAGAACCGACCGATGATCTGACCACCGCGCTACTCGAGGCCGAGATCGACGGCGACCGGCTCACCGACGAGGAAATCCTCGGGTTCATGTTCCTGATGGTGATCGCAGGCAACGAGACCACAACTAAACTCCTTGCCAATGCTGCTTTTTGGGGCCATAAGAATCCCGATCAACTGACGCAGGTGTACGAAGACCCGTCGCGGGTGCCGCTGTGGGTCGAAGAGGCCCTGCGCTACGACACCTCCAGCCAGATCCTGGCCCGCACGGTGTCGGGAGAGCTCACCCTCTACGACACGACGATCCCCGAGGGGGACGTCTTGTTATTGCTGCCCGGCTCGGCGCATCGCGACGAAAGGGCGTTCGAGAATCCCGACGACTTTGTGATCGGGCGCGACATCGGTTCCAAGCTACTGAGTTTCGGCAGTGGCGCACACTTCTGCCTGGGCGCACACCTGGCCAGAATGGAGGCCCGGGTGGCACTCACCGAGCTGTTCAAGCGAATCCGCGGATACCAGGTCGACGAGGCCAACTCCGTCCGCGTGCATTCCAGCAACGTCCGCGGGTTCGCCCACCTACCGATGACCGTGGAGGTCTCGTAAATGCCGCGTTTCGAACCACATCCGGCCCGAAGGCCCGCGATCGTCGCCGGCGCATCGTCGGGTATCGGAGCGGCCACCGCCGTCGACCTTGCCGCCCACGGCTTTCCGGTGGCGCTGGGCGCGCGGCGCGTCGAGAAGTGCCAAGAGCTCGTCGAGAAGATCCGCGCCGACGGCGGTGAGGCGATCGCCCTGCCGCTCGACATCACCGACACTGACTCGGTCAAGGGATTCCTACACCAGGCCACCGAGCAACTCGGCGACATCGAGATTCTGATCGCCGGCGCCGGCGATACCTACTTCGGACGACTGCACGAAATCGACACTGAGGCTTTCGAATCGCAGATCCAGATTCACCTGATCGGGGCCAACCGGTTGGCCACGGCGGTGCTCCCGGGAATGGTCGAGCGGCGCCGTGGTGACCTGATCTTCGTGGGTTCCGATGTCGCGCTGCGCCAACGCCCGCACATGGGGGCCTACGGCGCCGCGAAGGCTGCGGTGGTGGCGATGGTCACCAACCTGCAAATGGAGCTGGAGGGTACCGGCGTGCGCGCATCGATCGTGCATCCCGGCCCCACGAAGACCGCGATGGGCTGGAGTCTGCCCGCCGAGTCGATCGGCCCCGCGCTGGAAGACTGGGCCAAGTGGGGCCAGGCCCGCCACGACTACTTCCTGCGGGCCGCTGATCTGGCCCGCGCGATCACGTTCGTCGCCGAAACACCACGGGGCGGCTACGTGGTCAACATGGAAATTCAGCCCGAGGCGCCCTTGGCTGACAACGAGGACCGCCAGAAACTCGCACTCGGCGAAGAGGGGATACCAGGACAGTGACTTCGCGAAACGACAATGCGGCGCGAGGCACGAGCGCCGGTGAGGAGTGAGCACATGACCACAGCGATCGTGCCCCGGGTTTCTGGCGGCGAAGAAGAGCACGGCCATCTCGAGGAATTCCGCACCGACCCGATCGGTTTGATGAACCGCATCCGAGAAGAGTGCGGCGACGTCGGGTGGTTCCAGCTGGTCGACAAGCACGTCATCTTCCTGTCCGGGGCGGAAGCGAACGAGTTCTTTTTCCGTTCCGCCGACGAAGATCTGGACCAGGCCGAGGCCTACCCGTTCATGACGCCGATCTTCGGGCAGGGCGTCGTGTTTGACGCAAGCCCCGAGCGACGCAAGGAGATGCTGCACAATTCGGCGCTGCGCGGTGAGCAGATGAAGGGCCATGCGGCCACCATCGAGGGCGAAGTCAAGAAGATCATTGCCGATTGGGGCGATGAGGGCGAGATCGAACTACTCGACTTCTTTTCCGAGTTGACCATCTACACGTCGACGGCCTGCCTGATCGGCCTGAAATTCCGCGAGCAGCTCGATCACCGATTCGCCGAGTACTACCACGAGCTGGAGCGAGGCACGGATCCGCTCTGCTACGTCGATCCGTATCTTCCGATCGAGAGCTTCAGACGGCGCGACGAAGCGCGCGTGAAACTGGTTGCGCTGGTTCAGGAGATCATGAATCAGCGGATCGCGAACCCGCCCGCGGACAAGGCCGACCGCGACATGCTCGACGTGCTGGTTTCGATCAAGGACGAGGGGGGCGATCTGCGGTTCTCGGCGGACGAGGTCACCGGGATGTTCATCTCGCTGATGTTCGCCGGGCACCACACCAGTTCCGGCACATCGGCTTGGACGCTGATCGAACTCATCCGACACCCCGACGTCTACGCCGACATCGTCGCCGAGCTCGAGGAGCTGTACGCCGACGGTCAGGAGGTGAGTTTCCATGCACTGCGGCAGATTCCGTTGTTGGACAACGTGGTCAAGGAGACCCTGCGGCTTCATCCACCGCTGATCATCCTGATGCGCGTTGCCAAGGGTGAATTCGAGGTCGAGGGATTCCCGATCCATGACGGTGATTTCGTCGCCGCATCGCCGGCGATCTCGAACCGGATTCCCGACGACTTCCCCGATCCTGATGCGTTCAACCCGGATCGGTACAACAAGCCCGATCAGGCTGACGTCGCTAACCGGTGGACATGGATTCCGTTCGGTGCGGGCCGTCATCGTTGCGTCGGTGCCGCGTTCGCGACCATGCAGATCAAGGCGATCTTCTCGGTTCTGTTGCGCGAGTATGAGTTCGAGATGGCACAGCCCGCCGACAGCTATCGCAACGACCACTCCAAGATGGTCGTGCAACTGGCCAAACCCGCGACCGTCAGGTACCGCCGTCGCAGCAAGGCGTGATGATGGGTTACCGGATCGAAGCCGACATGGACTTGTGCCAGGGCCATGCGATGTGCGAGCTGGAGGCACCCGACTACTTCCGGGTGCCCAAACGCGGAAAAGTCGAGATCCTTGATCCCGAACCGCCTGAGGACGCCCGCGAAGAAGTCGAGCGGGCAGTCGAAATGTGCCCAACCCAAGCACTATTGATCAAAGATAACAAGGGAGACTGACTACAATGACGAAGTCGTCACACTCACGTGAGCAACTGGAAGCATGGGTCGACCGGTGGCTGCAGGCGAATAAGGACGCCGAAAATGCGGGCGATTGGACACCGCTGGCCGACTTCTATGCCCCCGAGGCCACCTACGGCTGGAACATCGGGCCCAAGGAAGACGTGATGTGCGTCGGGGTCGATGAGATCCGGGACGTCGCGCTTGGCCTGGAGATGGAGGGCCTGGACAACTGGGTGTACGAGTACCAGAAGGTCTTGATTGACGACAAGCAGGGCGAGATCGTCGGCTTCTGGAAGCAGATCGTCAACAAGACCGACGGAAGCCAGGACGAGATCTACGGCATCGGCGGCAGTTGGTTCCGACTCAACAACGACGGGCTCATCGAGTGGCAGCGCGACTTCTTCGACTTCGGACACGTCGCGAAGATGTTCGGGACTCTTATCCAGTCCGGCGACCTGAGCGCCGGTATGCAAAAGCGCATCGAACGGAGCGTGGCCGGTGAGAAGCTGCCCGGCTACTACCCGCTGGGACAGGCTCCGGTTCCTATCTGGTGATCCCCGCTGTTTACAACACGGTGACGCACGTCATAATGGGCTTCGAATGAGAACACGTTCTAAATTGCCGTCCGGCCCAGGCCGGCCCCTTTCACCGACACCCGGGTCAGGGCATCTTGTTGGAGGTCTTTCATGAAAACAAAAGGCGCGCTGATCTGGGAGTTCAACCAGCCGTGGTCGATCGAGGAAATCGAGATCGGCGATCCGCAGAAGGACGAGGTCAAGATCCAGATGGAAGCGGCCGGCATGTGCCACTCCGACCACCATCTGGTCACCGGCGGCATCCCGATGGGTGGCTTCCCGGTCCTCGGTGGCCACGAGGGCGCCGGCATCGTCACCGAGGTGGGCCCCGGCGTTGAAGACCTCGCCCCGGGCGACCACGTGGTGCTGTCGTTCATCCCGTCCTGTGGACAGTGTCCGACCTGTCAGGCCGGCCTGCGCAACCTTTGCGATCTGGGCGCCGGGCTGCTCGGCGGCGCCGCGGTATCCGACGGCACATTCCGCATCCAGGCCCGCGGCGAGAACGTCTTCCCGATGACACTGCTGGGCACGTTCTCTCCGTACATGGTCGTGCACCGCAGCTCGGTGGTGAAGATCGACCCGACGGTGCCGTTCGAGGTCGCCGCTCTGGTCGGCTGCGGCGTCACCACCGGCTACGGTTCGGCGGTTCGCACTGCCGACATCCGGCCGGGAGACGACGTCGCCATCGTCGGTATCGGCGGGGTCGGCATGGCAGCGCTGCAGGGCGCCGTCATCGCCGGCGCTCGCCACATCTTCGCGATCGACCCGGTCGAGTGGAAGCGCGACCAGGCCCTGAAGTTCGGCGCGACGCACGTCTACCCGGACATCTTCGCCGCCATGGGCGGAATCATGGAAGTGACGCAGGGCCTGATGGCCCACAAAGTCGTGGTCACCGTCGGCGAGCTACTCGGGGCCGACGTGGAAAACTACATGACCTTGACCGCGAAGGGCGGCACCTGCGTGCTGACCGCCATCGGCAGCCTGCTGGACACCAACGTCACCCTGAACCTGGCGATGCTGACCCTGATGCAGAAGACCATCAAGGGCACCATCTTCGGCGGCGGCAACCCGCAATTCGACATCCCCCAATTGTTGACTATGTACAAAGCCGGCAAGCTCAATCTCGACGACATGATCACCCGGCAATACAAGCTGGAGCAGATCAACGACGGCTACCAGGACATGCTGGACGGCAAGAACATTCGCGGCGTCATCCGTTATACCGACGCCGACCGCTGAGCCGATTAGACATGTCTGCCGAAACCGTTCAACAGTCTCCCGCGCTGACCGCCTCACAGTCGTCATGGCGCTGTGTCCAGGCCCATGACCGAGAGGGCTGGCTGGCCCTGATGGCCGACGATGTCGTCGTCGAGGATCCGATCGGCAAGTCCATCACCAACCCCGACGGTACCGGCGTGCGGGGCAAGGACGGCATCGCCGAGTTCTACGACACCAACATCGCCGCCAACCAGTTGACGATCACCTGCGAGGAGACGTTTCCGTCCAGCGATCCCAATGAGGTCGCACATATCTTGGTGCTACGCAGCAAGTTTGACAACGGAATCACCAGCAGCGTACGCGGTGTATTCACCTACCGCGTCAACGACGCCGGGCTGATCGCGAATATGCGCGGATACTGGAACCTCGACGCGATGACATTCGGCACCGAGGAGTGAGCTCGCTGCTCGCCGACCGCGGCGCTGTCGTGGTCGGCGGGTCGCGGGGCATCGGCGCTGCAGTCGCGGCGTTGTTGGCTCAACACGGCGCAGGCGTGGTGGTCAACGGGCGAGACGCCGACAGTGCCGATTCCACCGCGGACGGGATCACCGCCGCCGGCGGGCGTGCGGTCGCCCATCCCGGTTCGCCGTCCGACCAGCAGGCTGCAGAATCGTTGGTGGACAGGTGTATTGACGAGTTCGGTGGCATCCATATCCTGATCAATTGCGCCGGTATCGCCGAACCGCCGGGCTCATCCATCCTCGACATCAGCCCGGCGCAGTTCGCCGAGCTGATCGACGCGCACCTGGGCACGGTGTTCGCGACCTGCCGCGCCGCTGCACCCAAGATGGTCGCGCAGGGCGGCGGCAGCATCGTCAACACCAGCTCGTTCGCGTTCCTCGGCGACTACGGCGGCACCGGGTATCCGGCCGGCAAGGGTGCGGTCAACAGCCTGACGCTGGCGATCGCCGCCGAACTCAAGGAGCACGGCGTGCGGGCCAACGTGGTGTGCCCCGGCGCCAAGACGCGGTTGTCCACCGGGTCGGACTACGTCACCCACATCAGCGAGCTGAACCGGCGGGGACTACTGGACGACGTCTCGACGCAGGGTGCGCTCGACGTCGCGACGCCTGACTACGCCGCACCGACCTACGTCTACCTGGCCAGCGACCTCGCCACGCAGATCACCGGTGAAATCTTTGCCGCCGCAGGTGGTTTCGTCGGTCGATTCCCGCGGCCCACGCCAGCTCTGATCGGCTACCGCGACCACCGGGACTCACCGCCGTGGTCGGTCACGGAGCTTTCCGCGTTGATCGACGGCGGAGCCGGTTAGGCCCAAACGGGCGGCCCATATGCTGGAGCCATGGCCACCATCTTCAGCAAAATCATCAACGGCGAACTGCCGGGCCGGTTCGTGTACGAGGACGACGAGGTCGTCGCTTTCTTGACCATCGAGCCGATGACCCAGGGACACACGTTGGTGGTGCCGCGAGCAGAGATCGACCAATGGCAGAACATCGACCCAGCGGTGTTCGGCCGGATCATGTCGGTCGCGCAATTAGTCGGCAAGGCCGTCACCAAGGCGTTCGACGCCGACCGTGCCGGGGTGATCATCGCCGGACTCGAGGTTCCGCACCTGCACATCCACGTCTTCCCGACCCGCAGCCTCAGCGATTTCGGCTTCGCCAACGTCGATCGCAACCCGTCTGCGGAATCCCTCGATGAGGCGCAGGCCAAAATCAAGGCGGCGCTCGCCGAGCTAACTGGCTGAATCGGCGTGGGCGGGTATGTCGGCGATCCGCGGCAGGCTGACCCGGAAGTGGCAGCCCTGGCCCGGCGCGGTGTCGATGGTGACGGCACCGCCGTGCGCCCGCACCAGCGAATCGACGATCGACAGTCCCAGCCCGGCGCCGCCGCTTGTGCGCGTTCGGGACGAATCCGTGCGATAGAACCGCTCGAAGATGCGCTGCGCGTCCTGCTTACTCATCCCGGGTCCGTCGTCGATGACCTCCAGCACGGCGTCGTCACCCTCGGTGCCGACCCGTACTGCGACGGCGGCGGTTTCCGGCGTGTGCTGCACGGCGTTGATCATCAGGTTGCCCAGAATTTGACGTAGCCGAGGCTCGTCGCCGAGCACCTCTGGAATCCCCGGGCCGTCAACGACATCCAGCGTGATCTTTCGCTTGGGTGCGAGCGCGCGAGCATCGTGTACAGCGTCGGAAGCCAGCGTCAGCAAGTCGACCCGGCGCTTCTCCAGCGGGCGGTCGACATCCAGCCGAGCCAGCAGCAGGAGGTCGTCGACCAGTAACCCCATCCGCCGCGATTCGCTCTCGATCCGCGACATGAGCATTTCCATGTCGCGGGCCGCCCCTTGCCGGTACAACTCCGCGAAACCGCGAATGGTGGTAAGTGGCGTACGCAACTCGTGGCTGGCGTCGGTGATGAATCGTCGCATGCGTTCCTCAGAGTTGCGTGCCAGCTCTGCGGAAGCGTCTGACGATGCCAACGCTGCTTGGATCTGTGCCAACATCCCGTTGAGCGCCAACGAAAGTCGGCCCACTTCGGTTCGTGAGTCCCGTTCCGGGACGCGCCGGTCGAGCTGACCGCCTGCGATTGCCGCGGCAGTCTGTTCGACTTCCGACAACGGCCGCAGGCTGTGGGATACCACGGCGTAGACGGCCACGCCCAGAACGAGCAGCACCCCTGCGCCGATGCCCAGCTGCAACCAGGCCAACGCGCGGTCGGTCTGCAGGAAGTCGGACAGGTCATAAGCGACGGTGATCAAGCTTCCATACTGACTTCGCACCGAAACCGCCCGCCACTTGGTGCCCGAGTTGTCGACTGACCCGACCGTCCTCGGCACCGGGCCCACATCATTGCTATCGGGCAGCGCGGGTTCTGCCCTGCTGTCGTTGACGACCGTCCAGGTGTGGCCGTCTGGAGAGATGCTGCGCAAATAATAGTTCGATGGCGGTCGGTCAGCGGTCGGGCTTTCCCTCGACGACACCGTCCGGTGCGCCAGCGCCCAGCCACGGCTCGCGTCGAGCAGCGAGCGATCGACCCGGCGGATTTGGCTGTTGAGCAGGATGGACGTGACCACAATCCCCGAAACCGCGAGCCCGCAGGCCACCAGCACCAAGGTGGCGGCAACCAAGCTCACCCGCAGCGGGATGGCGGCCCGCAGTTGTTTCAGCATGCAATCATTATTCGCCTAACCTGCGGCGCTGCAGCAATGAAACCGGACTGCTGCTTATCGGGGCTCCCGCAGCACATAGCCAACTCCGCGCAGGGTGTGCAGCAGCCGCTTCTCACCGGTGTCGATCTTGCGACGCAGATAGGACACATAGGACTCGACGACGTTGACGTCGCCGCCGAAGTCGTAGCGCCAGACGTGGTCCAGGATTTTCGGTTTGCTCAACACGGTGCCCGCGTTGATCACGAAATAGCGCAATAGCGTGAACTCCGTGGGCGACAACGACACTGGCTCGCCGGCCTTCCACACCTCGTGCGTGTCTTCGTCGATTTCGATGTCGGCGAACGTCAGCCGGGCGTTGCGATCCTCGGTGATGCCTTTACCTGTGCGCCGCAAGATGACTCGCAACCGGGCGACGACCTCTTCCAGGCTGAACGGCTTGGTCACGTAGTCGTCGCCGCCGAGCGTCAGCCCAGCGATCTTGTCCTGCAGCGAATCACGGGCGGTGAGAAACAGCGCAGGCGCGTCGATGCCGTCGGCGCGCAGTCGGCGCAGCACCCCGAAGCCGTCCATTCCGGGCATCATCACGTCGAGGATCACCGCATCCGGCTTGACGTCGCGGGCCAAATCCAGCGCCGCCTGGCCATTGGTGGCGGTATGGACCTCGAAGCCCTGGAATTTGAGGCTTACCGAGAGCAGTTCGACGATGTTGTCTTCATCATCGACGACGAGTACCCGTGCCTCTGGTGCCGTTTCTTCGGCGATTCCCGCTGCCATGAGGTCAATTCCCTCCTACTTAGCTAAGGGAATCCTCCAAGACGGCTGTGCTCAGGCTGAGAGTTCGGTGGTAGCCGGATCACGGCAACAACCTCGGGTTATCGCCGGGCCTGCATACACTCGGGGAATGAATCTCGGCAAAAGCCTGGCGAACATCGCCACCGCGCCCGTGCGAGTCGGACTTGCCGCCGCCGACGCGGGCCTCGGTGTTGCAACGTCGGCGCTTGGGGTGGCACACCGAACCCTCGGTGAGACGAGTACGACGAGCAGATCCAATACGGTCGCGCACATGTTGGGCATCGATGACGCCATTACCCGGGCCAACCGGCTGGCCCGGTTGCTGGACGACGACGCACCGCTCGGGCGCGCCCTCGCCACTGATGGCCCGATCGACCGGTTGCTGCGTCCGGGCGGCGTGGTCGACCTGCTGACCCAGCAGGATGGTCTGCTCGACCGGCTGACCGCCGAAGGCGGAGGGCTGGAACGCGCGCTGCAGCGCGGTGGGCTGGTGGATCAGCTGGTCGCCGACGATGGGCTGATCGAGCGGCTGCTCGCCGAGGACGGGCTGGCCGATCGGCTGCTTGCCGAGGGCGGGCTGATCGACAAGCTGACCGCCAGGAACGGGCCGCTTGAGCAGCTCGCCGCAGTCGCCGACACCCTGAGCCGGCTCGCGCCCGGCATGGAGGCACTCGAGCCGGCCATCGCCACGCTGCAGGAGGCGGTCATGTCGCTGACCTTCGTGGTCAACCCGTTGAGCAACATCGCCGAGCGGATTCCGCTGCCCGGCCGCCGCCCCCGGCGGACTGGACCGCCGCGGACGGTGCGTTCCCAGCGCATTATCGACCACGAGCGCTCGGGCCCCGACGACGAGTGAGCCGCTCGCCTTGATTGCACGGCTCCTCATCGGGCCGTTCCGGCCCGCATCGTCGCCCCGCTAGGTTGGATTGCACGGCTCCTCATCGGGCCGTTCCGGCCCGCATCGTCGCCCCGCTAGGCTGACACCGGTTAAAACCGGCCTCCTTAGCTCAGTGGTAGAGCACTCGCCTTGTAAGCGAGCGGTCGTCAGTTCAATCCTGACAGGAGGCTCAACGCATTTATGTCTCTTGGCCTTTGAAAACTGTTGGGTCTGCGCAGCCACGAAGGAGTTCGACCAGTAGCAGCACCGGCCGGACCTTCCGTCAACTAAAGTAGTGGCCCGTTTCCAAATCCTCGACCCAGCCCGGATGGGTCGGCTCCCACCCCAGCAGCTCGCGGGTCCTATCGTTTGAGGTGGGGTTGTCCAGGCCGGCGAAGGCAGCGAGGAAGCCGAGGTATTGCGGTGCCTCCTCAGCGGTGATGCTCTTGGTCCCGATCCCGAGCTTGCCGGCGATCGTCTCGGCGATCACCTTGCGCGGGATACCGGTGTCACCGACTCCGTGCAGCGTCGAGCCGGCAGGAGCCTTCTCCAGCGCCAGGCGGTAGAGCATACCGATGTCGTAGGTGTTGGCCGCCGGCCAGACGTTGGAGCCGTCGCCGGTGTAGGCCGCGGCCCCGCTCTCCTGGGCAAAGCCGATCAGCGCGTGCGTGAAGCCGTCGTGGTCGAGATCGCTGTGCACCATCGGCGCGAGCCGAACCACGGAAGAGCGCACGCCCCGTCGGCTAAGAGCGATCGTGTAGTTGGCCGCGTCGGTCCGGGGGCCGCCCTCGGACTGGTCGTCCTCGGTGCCGGGGCGACCGGTGATCCCAGCCATGGCGAGCATCAGGGTCCCGCCGGTCGACACGAAGGGCTTGTCGGTGCCGACCAAGGCTTCACCGATCGCCTCGTGGGCGGCCATGTCGGAGTCGACCGCGCCGATGAAATCGCCGGTACGCATCGCCTCGTGCTTGAAGGCGAGATGGATGACGCCGTCAGCCTCAGCAGCAACGGCCGCCAAACCGTCGAGGTCATCGAGATCGCCGCGGCGGACCTCGGCACCCAGAGCGGTGACAGCCTCGGCCGAAGCGTCGGAGCGGGCGAGGCCGACGACCTGATGGCCGTTGTTGAGAAGTTCGGGGATGACGGCGGCGGCGATATGGCCTGAGGCGCCCGTTACGAAAACGCGCATTGAAATCTCCAGTCGGTAGATTATGTCACCTGGTGTCATCACCATAACACCACATGGCACTTGGTGTCATCAACTATGCTCAGAGCCGATGTCACGCTGGAAACCGGACGCACAGGGCCGCCTGATGGGCGCCGCGATCGAATTGTTCGACGAGCAGGGATATGAGGCGACGACCGTCGCCGAGATCGCCGAGCGCGCCGGGCTGACCAAGCGCACCTTCTTCCGCTACTTCTCGGACAAGCGGGAGGTGCTGTTCAGCGGCAGCCAGGAGCTCCAACACCTCTGGCTCGAGGGGCTTGCCGCCGCACCGGCGGAGGCGAGTCCGCTCGCGGTCGTGACAGCCGGACTCGATCCGGTCGCGGAGATGTTCACCGAGCGCCACCCTTTCGCCCGGATCCGCTCTCAGGTCATCGAGGCCAACCCCGAGCTGCAGGAGCGCGAACTGATCAAGCTGCAGAGGCTCGCCGCCGCGATCAAGGGCGCGCTGATGGAGCGGGGCGTCTCGATGAACGCGGCTATCCTCGCCGCCCAGTCGGGCGTGACCATCTTTCACGTGGCGTTCGCTCGCTGGGTACAGCAGAACGACCCGACCGCGTTGCGGCGCTTGATCGACGAGTCGCTGCAAGAGCTGCGATCGGTGACCGCTACGGACTAGTGGCGGTTCACGAATCGGCTGTCGCGCGGGCTCAGCAGCGACGCCCGACGTAGGTTCTCTAGCCATGCGGATGACGGTTCTCGGTAGCGGTGGATGGATTCCCACCAGCTCCCGCCAGACAAGCTGTTATCTGATCACCGCCGGCACCGAAGCGTTGGTGCTGGATGCTGGAACCGGTCTGGGTGCACTGCACATCAGCCCGTCCCTTCTCGACGGTGTCGAGACGGTGACCCTGGTGCTCAGCCACTTCCACCTCGATCACGTGACGGGTCTGGGGTTCGTCAGCGCGCGGGCGCTGGGCGGCCGGGAATTGACGATCGCCGGCCCCGGCTCCCTTTCCTACGGCCGGCCGACCCGAGCCATCGTGGAGGCTCAGCTTCTGGCCTCCCCGCTGCAGACGGCGTCGCCGGTGGCGTCGGCGCGCTGGGCGGAGCTGGGCTGGGACACGTTGAGCTTCGCCGGTAACGAGATCCAGACGTGGGAGCAGACCCGCCACACGCTGCCGTCGGCCGGCTTCCGCGTCGGGAACCGTCTCGCCTATTGCACCGACACCGAGTTCGACCCAGAGACCATCCGGCATGTGGCGGGTGTGACGACGTTGCTGCACGAGGCATGGGAACCCGCAAACGCCGAGCGCGGCCACACCTCCGGTGAGGAAGTCGGCACCATCGCCGTCGAGGCCGGTGTGTCACGCCTGATGCTCACCCACAACCACCCCCTCCCGGGCGTGCCCGAACGCACGGCGGCGGCCGCACAGGCCCGCTTCGCCTCCGCGGTTTTGGCCACCGACGGGGCAGTCCTGGACCTATAGCAGCACGATTTGGCCACAAATAGCCGATTCTGGCCGTCCAACACAGTGGCCCATTGGCAGCACGTTGTCGCTGGTAGCGGCGCTTTTGATCGTTATTGCCGGGCCCGCGCGGTTACCTGGGTCACAGCGCGATCCTCAGCAAGCTGCCGCATACTAGACGTCAAGTAGTAACCGTTGCCCGCGCAAATTGGAACCCGGGTCAGGCGCGGACCCCAAATACAGCCGAGATTGTGGTGGGAGACCTGCAGCGATCCAGCACTAAACACCGCCATCGCGCGACGTCGACAAAAGCCCGGCGCCGCACGCTGGCGCATGTCTGCGGGACGTTGGTGGCGGTGGTCGCGGTGGTGGCAACCGGGTCGGGATGGTGGATGGCCCACGGCGTACTGGGCGGGCTGGGCGGGATCACGATCTCGCAGGCGCTGAGCGCCCAGGATCCGAAATCGACCGGCGACGGACAGAACATCCTGCTCATCGGGCTGGACTCACGCAAGGACCAGAACGGCGACGACCTGCCGTGGAACTTGCTCAAACACCTGCACGCCGGCGACTCAGACGACGGCGGCTACAACACCAACACGTTGATCCTCGCCCACGTCGGCGCCGACGACCGGGTGTCTGCGTTCTCCATCCCCCGCGACGACTGGGTGTCGTTCAACGGCGTGCCCGGCTACAACCACATCAAGATCAAAGAGGCCTACGGGCTCACCAAGCAGTACGTCGAGCAGAAACTCATCGACAAGGGCGTGAGCAACCAGAAAGAGCTGGAGACGAGGGGCCGCGAAGCCGCCCGCGCTGCGACGTTGAAGGCGGTGCGCAACCTCACCGGGGTGCCCATCGACTACTTCGCCGAGGTCAATCTGGCCGGTTTCTACGACCTGACCCAGAGCCTGGGCGGCGTGGACGTTTGCTTGAAGCACGCCGTGTACGACTCATATTCCGGGGCCGACTTCCCCGCCGGACGCCAGACCCTGGATGCCGAGCAGGCGTTGGCATTCGTCCGGCAGCGCCACGGGCTGGAAAACGGCGACCTGGACCGCACCCACCGCCAGCAGGCGTTCCTGTCCTCAGTTATGCGCCAACTTCAGGACTCGGGCACCTTCACCAATATCGGCAAACTCAAGGGCCTGATGGCGGTGGCGCGCAAGGACGTCGTCTTGTCGTCGGGCTGGGACGAGGAGCAGTTCCGTCGAATGGGGGCACTGGCCGGCGGCTCGATCGAATACCGGACCCTGCCGGTAGTGCGCTACGACAACATCAACGGTCAAGACGTCAACATCGTCGACCCCGCCGCGATCAAGGCCGAAGTGGCCGCCGCCTTCGGAACCTCCCTGGCCACGTCGACGACCACCGCGGGAGTGCCCAGCCCGTCGACCGTCGTCGACGTGATCAACGCCAGCAGTGTTGGCGGCCTCGCCACCAAAGTGGCGCGCACGCTCAAGCACGACGGCTACACCACCGGTGCGATACGCGACCGGGTTCGCGGTGAACCCTCCTCCACCACAATCGAATACGCACCCGGCGCCGATAGCGACGCACGCGAAGTCGCGAGCCTGCTGGGTATCGACGCACCTGAGAAACCGAACCGCACGCTGCAGTTCGGGCACATCGAAGTCATCGTCGATGACAACTTCTCCGCGCCGTCGCAGGACGAATCCGCTACGCCTTCAACCACTTACGAGAAGTACGGCTATCAATCGAGCACGGACACCGACAGCACGGGCTCCGACAGCACGGACCCGACCCCCGATCGAGGTGCACCGATCGGGGGCGGCGGCGTTCCCTGCGTCAACTGATCTCGCTGCCGTCTTGACGCAGCAAAAACGCCAGCACAGCGCTCTGGAAAGCTTCTTTGGCCTCGATCATCGTCCAGTGACCGCAGTTGGGAAACACGTGCAGTTCGGCGTTGGGGATGGTCCGCATCGGGATCAACGCCATATCCAGCGGACTGACCCGATCGTCGCGGCCCCAAGTGATCAGCGTCGGCGCCTTCACCCGGTGCATCGCCGCCCAGGGCTGCGAACCTTTGGACGACTCCATCATCTTGATCATTTGCGCGAACGCTTCCTTGCCGTACATCCGCCGCGCTCCGGCCAGCGTCTGCGGATCGGTGGCGTGAGTCCAGCGCTCCTCGATGAGTTCCTCGGTCACGACTGCTGGGTCGTAAACCATCGAATGCAACCAGCGGACCAGTCGCTCGCGGGTGGGTTCCTCGGTGAATTCTTGCAGTAGCCGAATGCCTTCCGACGGGCCCGGAGTCAGGATGTTGCGGCCGATACCGCCGATGGTCACCAGCCGGTGAACCCGTTCGGGGTGAGCGATCGCGAAGTTGAGCGCAACGCCGCCGCCCATCGAATTACCAACGATGTCAACGGTATCCAGACCGAGCGCGTCAACGAAACGAACCACCGCGTCCAGCGCGGTGATCATCGGGTGGCCACCGAAATCGTCACTGACGCCGAACCCGGGAAACTCCAGGATCAAACAGTGGAAGAATTCGACGAACGCGCCCAGCACGCCGCGAAAGTTGCGCCATCCCGTCACACCCGGGCCGGACCCGTGCAGCAGCAGCAAAGGCGGCCCGGCGTCGATCAGACCTGCTTCGTGGTAGCGCAGAACGCCTGTGTCGGTGGTGATTTCACGAAGCGTGTCTTCGTAGGTCAGGCTCACGCGTGCGTACCGCCGTCGATGCGGATCTCGGTGCCGGTGATGAACGCGCCGTCATCGGAGACCAGCATCGCGATCACCCCGGCCACCGCCGACGGGGCAGCCATGCCCGCACCGCTGGATTCCTCCGTGGTCGGCATAATCGGCATCAGCCGGGTGAACAAGCCCCAATCCGCGTCTTGCGGGATGTATCCGCCTGTGGCATCGGTGATTCCGGACTTGATGCTTCCGGGTGCCACACACACCGCGCGCAGTCCCTTGCTTGCGTATTCGAGTGCCAGCGCATGGGTGAAGGATTGAACCCCGCCCTTGCTGGCCGCGTAGGCCGCCATGTAGGGATGGGCGAACGACGCTGACGTCGAGCTGAAATTGACGATGGCGCTGCGGGGATTCTGTAACAGCGTCGGCAGCGTCTCGCGGACCACCAGGAAGGTTCCGGTCAGGTTGACCCCGATGATCTGGTTCCACAGATCCAGACCCATCTGCTCGGTGTGCACGGCACGCAGGATTCCGGCCGCATTCACCACCGAATCCAGGCCGCCCAGCGTGTCCACCGCCGAGCGCACACCGTCGACCACCGATCGCTCGTCGCCGATATTCATCTCGAGCGTGGTCAGGCGCTCACCGCCGCCGGCCTCTTGGGCCTGGGCGCGGGTCTTGTCCAGTCCGTCGGCGGCGACGTCCGCCGCGACGACGGTGGCGCCCTCGTCCAGCAGACGCAGCGCGGTCGCCTGCCCGATACCCGAGGCAGCGCCGGTCACCAGGATCCGGTTACCTGCTAGTCGCTTCATCTGTGCTCCTGTCTGGTGTCACTGTCCCATAACGTATTTCAGGGTCGGCCCCGCGGTCCACCCACCGTCCACCGCGATTTCCGCGCCCGTGACATAGGAGGCGTCGTCCGACAACAAATAGCCGACGGCCCCGGCGATCTCCTCGGGCACGGCGACCCGACCCATCGGGGTGTTGGGGTAGTTACCCTCGCCGGCCTGGATCCCGACATTGACGGTCATCGGGGTGTAGGTCATGCCCGGGTGCACCGAGTTGACCCGGATTCGATCAGGACCCAATTCGACGGCGGCGATCTTCGACAGCCCCCGCACTCCCCACTTGGAGGCGCCGTAACCCGCGGTGAACGCCAAGCCGAACAGCCCGGCGGCAGAAGAGATGTTGACGATCGATCCGCCACCCGCCGAGCGCATCGGCCCGATAACCGCCTGCAGACCGTTGAACACCCCGATCAGGTTCACCTCCACAACCATCCGGAAGTGCGCCAGAGGTTCGTGCTCAAGGTACTGCCCGGTGGATACGCCGGCGTTGTTGACCAAGCCGTTGAGCGAGCCGAACTCGTTGAGTGTGAACTGCACTGCCGCCGACCACTGCTCGGGATCGGTGACGTCGAGATGGGTGTACCGCGCCTGCGCGCCGAGTTCGCCGACCAGTTGCTTGCCCTCGTCATCGAGCAGATCAGCGACCACCACGCTGCCGCCCCGCTCGATTATGTGGCGAGCAAACGCTGTGCCGAGACCTCCGGCGCCACCAGTGATCACGACGACCTTACCGGTCAATTGACCTGAATTACTCTGCATACCAATCGCTTTCTGCTGCATGCCGGGCGCCGATGAATCCAAACACCATCGCGGGCCCGATCGTGGCCCCGGCACCGGCGTAGTCGTTACCCATCACTGCGGCCGAGGTGTTACCGGTGGCGTAGAGCCCGCCGATGACGCTGCCGTCGGCCCGCAACACCTGGCCGTTGGCGTTGTAGACCAGACCGCCTTTGGTGCCCAGGTCGCCTGCCTGGATGCGCGCCGCGTAATAGGGCGCGCTGTCGATGACATCCATCGTCGGGTGCGGCAGCGTCGGGTCGCCGTAGTAGTTGTCGTAGGCGCTGTCTCCCCGGCCGAAATCGCGGTCTTTGCCGTCGCGCGCGAATCCATTGAACCTGTTGACGGTTTCGCGCAGCGAAGATGCGGGCACGCCGATCGCCGCGGACAGCGCGTCGAGGCTGCCCGCACGGTGGATCAACCCGGACGTGAACCAGTCGCCGGGGAAGTTCTGGCCCGGCATCACGCCGCCGAACTGATAGCGGTTCTTGGCTCTGCGGTCGAAGACGAACCAGATCGGATCATGCCCACCGGCGAGCTGCTGGTGCACGAACGTGACGTACGGCGCGGCCTCGTTGACGAATCGGCGGCCAGCCTGGTTCACGATGATCGAACGGGGAATCGACCTTTCCGAGACCAGCACGCTCATCACGCCGTCGGGCCGCTTGAACGCCGGCATCCACCAAGCGTCATCCATCAAATCGATTGCGCCGCCGACGACCTGACCCGCGGCGATCCCGTCGCCGGTGTTATCGGGCGAGCCGGCGCTGTAGTTGTCCTTGCCGCCGTCCCGAAGGAAACGTTTACGCATCTCACTGTTGTGCTCGAAACCCCCGGTGGCCAGCAGCACGCCCCTGCACGCCCGGATGCGGACCACCGAACCGGCGCGCTGGGCGCGCACTCCGAGGACGACTCCGGACTCGTCGGTGATCAGCGACTGCACGGGCGTGTTGAGCCACAGCGCGATGCCCGCATCCTTGGCGGCGAGCCGCAGTCGGCCGATCAGCGCCCGACCGAGAGTATCCATATGACGCCGCAGCACAAGGCTTTTGACGGCACGGCCGACGGTCTGCATGGCGGCACGGCGACCCGACCAGGTCCGCATCACCATATTCAGTCGCGCGAATTCTTTTGAGGTGACGAACAATCCGCCGGGGGTGGCCAGGGCAGCGGGTCGTAGCCACTTCTCGTCATCGCCCAGCTTCTTCAGGTCGAAGGGCAGTGGCTCGATGGTGCGTCCCCGGGCGCGTCCACCGGGTGCCTCAGGGTGATAGTCCGAATACCCGGTGCACCATTGGAATCGCAGATGCGGGCTGGCGCGTTCGAGAAGCTCCATGGCCCGAGGTCCGTTGTCGATGAACGCGTCGATGTTGGCCGCCGGAACACGATCGCCGACGACGGCGTCGAGATAGCGGCGCACGTCGTCTCGGGAATCCGCCAGGCCAACACGGCGCAACGTCGGGTTGTTGGGCACCCAGATGTTCCCGCCGGAGAGCGCGGTGCTGCCGCCGTACACGCCGGCCTTCTCGATGATCAGGGTGGCCAGTCCATGGGCGTGGGCGGTCAGAGCCGCGGTGAAGCCTCCGCAGCCGCTGCCGACTACCAGGAAGTCGACCTGGTGATCCCAGGCTTCACCCTGGTCTGCGGCCGGCATGCGTTCAGGCAACCACACCGGGTGTTGCTCCGGGCCGGTAATTCCCGCACAGCGGGACGATCGGCGCCCGAGCCGCCGTTGACCCCGTACCGTCGGCGGTATGACCCGGGGCGTCGATGTCGTGGTGATCGGCGCGGGCTTCGCCGGGCTCTACGCGCTACACCGGCTACGCAACGAGGGCCTGACCGTGCGGGTGTTGGAGGCCGCGGACGGTGTCGGCGGAGTCTGGTACTGGAACCGCTACCCGGGCGCACGATGCGATGTCGAAAGCGTGGACTACTCATACTCATTTGACGAGCAGCTCCAGCAGGATTGGGACTGGAGTGAGAAGTACGCCACCCAACCGGAGATCCTTCGGTATCTGAACCACGTCACCGACCGATTCAACCTGCGACCGGATATCACTTTCGGCGTCCGCGTCACCGACGCCGTGCTCGACGAGGACACGCTGCGGTGGGACATCCGCATCGACTCCGGCGAATTAGTCTCGACCCGCTTCCTGGTTCTGGCCGTTGGCCCGTTGTCGAATGCGAACATCCCGGCGATCGACGGGCTGGAGTCGTTCGGCGGGAAAGTCCACCACACGGCGCACTGGCCGCATCAGGGCGTGAACTTCACCGGCCAGCGGGTCGGCGTGATTGGCACGGGATCATCAGGGATTCAAGCGATTCCGTGTATCGCCCAGCAGTCGCATCAGTTGTATGTGTTCCAGCGCAGCCCCAACTACAGCATTCCAGCCGGCAACGTTGCGCTCGACGACGACGCGCGCGGCGCGCAGAAGGCCGGCTACGCGCAGCGCCGCCGGCTGTCGATGGCCAGTGGGGGCGGCTCACCTCATGAGCCGCATCCGCTGTCGGCGCTCGACGTGTCCGAGCACGAACGCCGGTCTGCCTACGAAAAGCGTTGGCAGCTTGGCGGTGTGCTGTTCAGCAAGACCTTTCCCGACCAGATGCTCGACATGGGCGCCAACGACACCGCTCGAATCTTCTGGGAGGAGAAAATCCGGGCCGTCGTCGACGATCCGCAGACGGCTGAATGGCTGATCCCGACCGATCACCCGATCGGCACCAAGCGGATCTGCACCGACGACAACTACTACCAGACGTTCAACCGCGACAACGTGACGCTGGTCAACCTGCGCGTGACGCCGATCCTGCGAATGGATGCCGCGGGCCTGGCGACCTCGGCCGCCCACTACGACCTGGACGCGCTGGTGCTGGCGACCGGGTTCGACGCGATGACCGGGTCGTTGGACAAGCTCAACATCGTGGGGCGCGGCGGCGAAACCCTGAACAGGGCGTGGGCGTCCGGCCCCGTCACGTACCTCGGGCTGGGCGTTCCCGGCTTTCCGAATTTGTTCAACGTCAGCGGCCCGGGCAGCCCATCGGTACTGGCCAACATGGCTTTGCATTCTGAGCTGCACGTCGACTGGATTGCCGACGCGATCGGCTACCTCGGCGCACACGGGGCCACGGCAATGGAGGCCACCCAGGTGGCGGCCGCCGGCTGGAGCGACGAGTGCACCCAACGAGCCTCGGAGAGCCTTATGCTGCGCGCGAATTCGTGGTATCTGGGTGCCAACGTCCCCGGCAAGCCGCGGGTTTTCATGCCCTTCGTCGGCGGCTTCGGCGTCTACGGTCAGATCATCGCGGACGTCGCCGCGGCGGGCTACAAGGGATTCGAGCTCCTCGGCGCCGGTCGCTCGGTCACACCGTCCCGCTGAGTGGTCAGCAGCCGTTTCAGCCATCCAATGATTGCTACCCTTTGGAAGTGGGGTCCAGCGAATTACCGAACCTTCCGCCTACGAGTTGGGCCGTACTGGGCATGCTCGCGTTCGGCGAAGAGGTTTCCGGTTACGACATCAAGAAGTGGGCGGACTGGAGCGTCGGCTACTTTTACTGGAGCCCATCGTTCAGCCAGGTCTATTCGGAACTCAAGCGGCTGGAATCCCACGGCTACGCGACATCACGGGTCCAGCACGACGGCGGCCTGCGCGGCCGAAGGACCTACAAGATCACCGAATCGGGCCAGGATGCGGTCAGCAAGTGGGCCACCGAAGCTCCGATAGATCCGCCGATGCTCAAGCATGGTGTGCTGCTACGGGTTTGGCTCGGGCACCTCAACGAGCCGGACAGGCTCAAAGAGATCTTGCAAGAGCACATCGCCTACGTCGACGACATGCGGCAACGGGTGTCGACCGACTCGCAGGCTGCCGCGCTGGAACCGGCGTGGGCCTACCCGCGGATCGCCATGCAGTGGTCGGAGCGCTACTACGCGGCGGAGCGGGAACTCGCGTTACAGCTGATCAAAGACATCGACGAGGCCGACGCGGTGCTCAAGCAGGGCAAGAGCGACGCAAAGGGGACGTTCCCCACGCCTCGACCCGGGCGCTGGCGAGAAGTCGAGAAGCGGGTCCAGGCAGACGATCCCGGCAGTCACTAGCTTCGGGCCGGCGCCAGACGCTTGAGTGCCAGCCCGCCCTCGAACGGTCGGTAGCCGAACGCCGCCGGGGCCCGATAACCGGTCTCCTCGAGCGGTGTGCGCACCTCGGCGACGGTAGGTCCGATCTTGGCAGCGATCGGCGCCAGCGCATCAAGATCGAACCGGTACAAGCGACCTGCGTTGCCGCCCAGAATCTTTCGGCACGCATCTTCCGACTTGTCATGCAGCGCCCAGCGGATGGCCAGCTTGGAGTGCGGCGTGAAGCCTTCCTCGTGCGGATAATCACTGCCCCACATGATGTGCTCGGGGCCCATGAAATCGATCATCGCGGAGTCGAACGGCGCCAGCTCGCTGGCCAAATAGCAGTTCCGCTTGACGTATTCGCTCGGTGTCAGGGTCAGCTCGTCGACGGAGGATCCACCGAACATCCCGTAGGTGCGGTTGCCGGCCTCGGACTTCATCGTGGGCACCATGGCGTCGAGTATGCCCAGTTGCGCCGGTACCCACAGCGTGCCCTGCTCGGTCGGCACGAACCGTAGCGTCGGATACCGTTCGAACACCCCCGCAAGAATCAGGTGACCGAGGGTGCGCTGCGCCCAGATTGCCATCTCGGTGACCAAGACCGCGTTCGACGCCGGCTGGTCCATTGGCATCTCCGGGCTGCCGGCACCAGCGTGCTGTACCACCGTCAGGTCCAGCTCGGCGCAGAGCGCCCAGATCGGTTCGTATCGGGTATGGAAGAGCGGGGCGACATTCGGGTCACCCGGCGAGACCGGCGGAATCAGCACCCCGCCGAAGCAGTCCTGCTCAGCGCCCCAACGAATTTCATCCAGCGCCCGATCGACATCGTTGGGGAAGATCTGGATCAATCCGCGGCGACGGGCCGGGGCCAGCGAACAGAAGTCGACCTGCCAGCGATTGTGGGCCTGCACGCCCGCCCACCGCTTCTCGAACTCATCGCGGGTGCGGGGCAGGCTGATGGTGATGTTGGGGGTGGTCGGAAAGAACGGCGGGACGGTATTGGGCAGCAGCACCTCGGCGGCCACCCCGTCGGCGTCCATGTCAGCAATGCGGAGGTCGTTATCCCAGTTCCGGTTTGCGGTCGCGATGATCAGGTCATCGAACGGGCTGACGTAGGTCTTGGCCCACTCGTCGAAGTCGTCGTGCAGTCCTGCGGGCAGATACGGTTTGTAGTCGTCGATATCAGCGCCTGCGTGGGTGTCCGTCGAGATGACGACGTATCGATCGATCGTGTCCCAGGTTCCAGAGACTCCAGCCATCGTGTCCTCCGTCGTCGTTGGGTATCAAGGCCAGCCTCCCG
Organism: uncultured Actinomycetota bacterium; assembly: GCA_963833915.1. Lineage (GTDB taxonomy): Bacteria > Actinomycetota > Actinomycetes > Mycobacteriales > Mycobacteriaceae > Mycobacterium. Next base: position 629,751 of record CAWHZO010000004.1, on the reverse strand, counting down.
GTCGAGCCGAACAGCAGCAAGACCTCATTCCAGTGAGCGGGACAGCAGAGCCGAGATGTCGGCCCAGGCCTGCTTTCGTGCCCGGTCGCAGATGGCGAGCCCCGCCATGGTCATGAAGCCGTGGATCGCGCCCTGGTAGTCGCGGTGAATTGTCGGAACCCCGGCGGCGACAAGCGCTTTCGCATAGTCGCCGCCCTCCGCGCACAATGGGTCACACCCGGCGGTGATCACCACCGCGGGCGGCAGGCCGGTCAACCGTGCCCGCAGCGGCGAAGCGTAGGGATGGCCGCGGTCGGCAACTCTTGGTACGTATTGATCCCAGTACCAGGCCATCGCGGCAGCGGTGTTGTAGTAGCCGACACCGAAGCGCTGGTAGGACGGCGTGCCGAAGTCGGCGGCGATCACCGGATACATCAGCACCTGGCCTGCAATTGCGGGCCAGTCGCGGTCGCGGGCCATTAGGGCGGTCACCGCGGCCAGGTTGCCGCCCGCGCTGTCACCGGCAACCAGCAGGAGGTCCGGGTCGGCGCCAAGCGCTCCGGCCTGTTGCGTCGCCCAGTCGGCGACGGCGTAGACATCCTCCGCTGCTGCCGGCCATGGCGATTCGGGTGCCAGCCGGTAGTCGACAGACACCACGACCGCGCCGATACCATTCGTCATCGCGCGGCATAGTTCGTCGTGGGAATTCAGATCGCAAAACACGAACCCGCCGCCATGCGCGAAGACGACGACGGGCACGGGACCGGACGTCGCAGAAGACACGGTCGGCCAATAGATCCGCAGGGCGATGTCGCCCACCGGGGAGGGCACGGTCCGGTCTGCAACGGCACCGACCGGCGCGGGACGCGGCGGCGGCACTGCACGCTCGCGGATCACGGCGCGCAATTGCGGCCCGGTCATGGTCTCGACGCGCGGGAAGTATCTGTTGAGCGCCGGTAGCAGCCCAGCGATCTCGGCGTCGAGGTTCACGCGTACTGCAAGGTCCGGACTGGTGTCGGGCGCAGCGGACGGGACTGCTGCAGGATCGGCTGCACGCGCATCGGCCCGCCGTCGTCGAAGTTGCGCCAGATGCCCAATGCGGTCGTTCGCACCGGGCCGGCCAACCGGTGGTCGAAGGCCATCCGGTCCAGCGGACCACACACCGAGACGGCGGCGATAGGCTCACCGGCCTTTCCGACGTCGCCGATCGGCGCAGCGACACAACCGAATCCATCGACAGACTCCCCCCGCTCGTAAGCGGCTCCGCGGGCTCGTATCGCTGCCAGCTCGTCAGCCAACTGACGGCGGGTGGAGATCGAGTACCTGGTCATGCGGGTCAGCAGATCGATGTCGAAGTCGTCCAGCCGATGTGGATCCGAGAACGCCAGCAGGGCCTTGCCGACCGCGGTGCAGTGCGCGGGCTGACGACCACCGACGCGGGTGGGAACCGCGGCGCCGAACCCGCCGGCAATCTTCTCCAGGTAGACCACGTCCGCCCCGTCGAGAACGGCCAGGTGCACTACCAGGCCGGTGGCCCGGTGCAGCTCATGCAGAAATGGTTGCGCGGCACGGTGTAACCGATCCTGATGCACCGCAAGGGATCCCAGCTCGACCAGCCGCATCCCCAACTCGTAGTCGCGTCCATGGCGGCGCAGCCAGCGCAGTTGCACCAGCCGTTCGAGCATCCGATGCGCTGACGAGCGCGGAAGGCCGGTGCGGCGCACGACCTGCGCCAGGGAGAGTCGGCCGGGCCCGTCGAAGGTGTCCAGGACCAGCGAAATGCGATCGATGACGGCGCTCGGAGTACAGGCATCGGCCTCGGTCGTCATGATTCCTCCTGCGCCGATATTCCTAATAGGCATATGACTACTCATACCATACTGTGGCGCCGGTCACAACCATGCAAAGAGTGTGGGGCAACGGCTGCGCGCGCCCCCGACGTAGCGTGCGTCAGGCGGTGGCGGCGGTCCGCCCGGCCCGGCGGCCGTAGAAGCTGCCGTCGCCCAGCGAGACGCCGCTGGCATACCCCCAGGCGGCGAGTCCGGCAGTGGCTCGTCCGGCCGCGAAAAGGCCGGGAATCGGTTCGCCGCTGACGTGTAGCACCTCGGCGGACAGCGACGTGTGCAGGCCGCCAAGGGTAAAACCGCCGGTGTTTGCGCGCAGATCGATGGCGCCCACCGGCGTTCCGATCGGGCGCAGCCATTCCGGCTTCTTGTGCAACAGCGGATCGTCGCCCCGCCCGGCAGCCTCGTTGTAGGCCGCCACCGTGGTCTGCAGCGAGCCCGTCGGCAGACCGATTTCGGTTTCCAGGTCGGCCACGCTCTCGCACACCCAGGTCGGCGGTCGCAGCAGAAACGGGGTTGCCGACCGGGCGGCCATGGCCTGCTCGTGCGCGTCGGCGTCGAGCACCAGGAACGCGGTGTCGTCTTGCTGATAGAGGGTGAGCTGGCCGATGCGACCCGGATAGGTGTCCTCGGCCACGTAACGCTGCCCGCGGCCGTTGACCAGGATTCCGCGCACCACCAACTGCGGGTCGACCAGAAACGCCACCTCGGTGGCGTCCATGTGGGCCAGGTCGGCGCCAAGTGCCTGCGCCATCCGGATCGCAACGCCGTCGTGCTCTTCGACCGAGGCGGCCGGCCGGCCGGCAATCCGCGGCGCGTACCGCGCCACCATCGACTCGCTGTAGGCGAAACTGCCGGTGGCCAGCACCACCCCGCGCCGCGCCCGCACGGCCAGCTCGGTTCCGTACTGACGGGCGATGACCCCGACCACTCGCCCATCGCTTTCGATGACCAGTCGCTGCACCCTGGTGTCAACGATGCTTTGCACGCCGAGCGCGGTGGCGGTGTCCACCAGCGGCTTCATCAGCATGTAGCCGCCGCCCTTTTCGCCGGTTCGCTTGTTCTGCATCTGCGGCACATGCCCGCGCGGTGCTGGTGTGGCGATTTGGTTGTAGGGGAAGGCATTCTCGCCGCCGGTGTACATCAACCCATCGTCGTCGGGTGGTTCCCAGCCCGGCTCACCCCAGAAGCTGGGTTTGAACGGCACGCCGCAGTCCACCAGCCAGTCGAAGTGCTCGAGGCTGCCCGCGCAGTAATCGGCGATCCGGTCCGCGTCGGCGCCCGGTCCCATCGCCGCGCACAGAAATGTCCGCATGTTGTCGACGGAATCATCGAAGCCGCAAGCTTTTTGGATCGGGGTGCCGCCGCCGAGATAGACGAATCCGCCGGCCAGCGCCGCGGCGCCACCCCAGCCGCCGGTGCGCTCCAGCACCACAACGTCGGCGCCGGCTCGCGCGGCCTCGATCGCCGCGGACACACCCGCGATGCCATATCCGGCGATCACCACATCGGCTTCGACGTCCCAGTTGGCGATGTCGCCAGCGTGAGTGGGCGTGACGGTCACATCGCGGCCAACGGCTCGGCGCCCGACCAATCGTGACCCCAGTAGCTGTCGGCGGTGATTTCCTCGGCGGTGTAGTACGTTTCGTCGACTTTCATGCCGTCGGTGCCGAACTCGATGTCCCAACCACCGGGCGCCCGAACGTAGAACGAGACCATCTTGTCGTTGGTGTGCCGACCCAACGTCGATGACAGTGAAAAGCCCGCTTTGACAACACGATCCAATGCGCGGCCGACCGCGTCCAGGGAGTCGACCTCGACCATGATGTGTACCAGGCCCGGCGCCCCGCCGTGCGGCGCGGGACACAACGCGATGCTGTGATGACGTTCGTTGACACCGAAGAACCGGATCCGTAGCGGGCCGAACTCCGGCGGTGCGGGTAGCCGCATGGCACCGCGCGGCAGGAAGCCCAGCGTCTCGCTGTAGAACGCGAACGCGCCGGCCGGGTCCATCGTCGGCAGCACCACGTGGCCCAGGCCCTGCGCGCCGGTGACGAAGGTGGCGCCGAACGGCGTCACGACCGGACTGTGGTCGAGCGCGGGCCCGAAGAACACCTCGGTCGGCGTGCCGGTCGGATCAGTGAAGGCGAAGACGTCCTCGACCCTGCGGTCATCGGCCTCCTCGACCGACAGCGGTTTGACCGCGACCCCGCCGCCTTCGAGCGTGTCCCGAACTCGTTGCAGCGCCGTGCCGTCGCGTACCTCCCACCCGATGTGCACGACCTGGTCGGTGTCGCCTGCGACGACGATGATGCGGGCCGCGCGCTCGTCCATTCGCAAGTAGAGCGCGTCGCGGTCGGGTCCGCTGCCTTGGGCGAACCCGAGCACATCGAAGGCGAAGCTTCGCCAGCGGTCGATGTCGCTGGTCTGAATCTTGATGTAGCCCAAGCTTTTGATATCGGCCATGACGCCTCAGATCATCGCCCGCAGCGGATCGGCGGGCTCGATGCCCATCGAACTCAGCGCGGCGGCGTGGTAGACCGTACTCGGCACGTGAATCGCATGGTTGAGCCCGGCGTGTGCGTCACGCCAGAACCGTTGCAGCGGCTTGTCCATACGCAACGCGTTTCCGCCGGAGCGTGCAAAGATCTGGTCCACCGCCATCACCGCCCGCCACGCGGCTCGGATCTGGGTGCGCCGGCCCACGGCCCGTTCCTCGAATGAGACCTCTCTCCCGGACTCGACGATGTCCCACATCTTGTCGACATTGGCCAGCAGTTCCTGGCGGGCGGCGTTGATATCGGCGGCCGCTTCGCCGATTGCGAACAACACATACGGATCGTCCTTGATTGCGGTGCCCTGCGCGCCGACCCGCTGGCGCTGGTAATCAAGGTGAGCGGCCAGCGCTCCTTCGGAGATGCCGATCACAGCGGCGGTGATGCCAAGCGGGAACATGTTCGACCACGGCATCTTGTAGAGCGATTCGGTGACACCTGCTTCCTTCTGCGCGGTGCCATCGATCACCTGGTCACCGTTCATCACCCGGTAGGACGGCACGAAGGCGTCGCGGACGATGATGTCCTTGGAGCCAGTCCCCTTCAGCCCAACCACATTCCAGGAGTCCTCGACGATCTGGTAATCGCTGCGGGGCAGGATCATGTGCAGCATGGTTGGCGGGTCAGCGATGCTGCCGTCGGGATTACCCAGCAAGGCGCCCAGGAAAATCCACTCGCAGTGATCGGTACCGGAACTGAACTGCCAACGGCCGTTGAACCGGTAGCCGCCGTCGGTCGGGACGGCGATGCCGGTGGGTGCATAGGGCGAGGCCATCCAGGTGTTGTCGTCGGCGCCCCACACCTCGTCGCGTACTTTCGGGTCGGCAAACGCCAGCTGCCACGGGTGCACGCCCACCACGCCGCAGACCCAACCCGCCGCGCCGTCCAGCGCCGCCACGGCCATCACCGTCTCAGCGAATTCCCTTGGGTGAGCTTCGAACCCGCCGTACTGCTTGGGCTGTAGTAGCTTGATCGGGCCGGCCGCTTTGAGCAACTTGGCAGTGTCGTCGGGCATCCGGCCGAGGCGTTCGGCCTCAGCGCCCTGATCCCGCAGCTGGTCGGCGATCTCGCTGATGTGGTCGATAACCCGTCGGGCCATGTTGTATTCCTGTCTTGTGCTGAGACCGGGGTTCGGGCGTTCGCTTCGATGGTGCACCGGCTTTAGCCGTGCGGCGCGACGCCGTCCCGGTCAGTGGACAGGTTTGACCGATCAGACCACTCCGCGTAACCCGTCGGCGCCGAATACCGGTTCCAACATCGCGCTGAAGTCCGGGCCGCGTCGCAACATGAGCCCACCGTCGACGTTGATGATTTGTCCGGTGACATAGCTGGCCGCGTCGCTGAGCAAAAACATCGCCAGGTTGGCGACGTCCTCGACCTCGCCTGGCCGCGGCAGTGGAGTGCAGAGCCGGTAGTCCTCGCTCAGCTCCGGCGACTCCAGGACGGGCGCAACCAATTCGGTGCGGATCAGGCCCGGACGGATGCTATTCACCCGCACCCACGACGCACCAAGCTCGTCGGCGGCCAACTGCATCATGTGGTCGAGCGCTGACTTACTCACCCCATAAGCACCGAACCAGCGGTGGGTGTTGCTGGCCGCGATCGACGAAATGCCGACGAAAGACCCGCCGCCGCCGCGCACCAGTTCACGCGCGGAGTGTTTGAGCACATACATCGTTCCGTTGACGTTCAGGTCGACGGCACGACGCCACAGCTGCGAGTCGACCTGCGTGATCGGCCCGATGGTCTCCGACCCGCCCGCGCAGTGCACCACCCCGTGCAGTCGGCCGTGCCATGCCGTCGCGGCGTCGACAGCCCGCGTCACTTCGTCTTCGTCGGTGACATCGGCGGGTTCGTACCGGATCGCGCCGCCGCCGGCCTTGCCTGCCTCGATCTCCGTCACGGCAGCAGCCAGCCGGTCGGCGTTACGGCCGATGATCATAACCGCGGCCCCGGCGGCGACCAGGCCGGCGGCCACCCCCTTGCCGATTCCACTGCCACCGCCAGTGACCAGGTAGGTCCGGTCTTCGAACGAAAGCTGCATGCCGGCTCCTTCACACCAAACTGAAACAGGTTCTAGCTATCGAACCACGCGGCCGTCACGCGCGGATCAAGCGGTCGAAAGTCACATCCGCCACAGCAGTCCCCGAAAGGCGCGGGCCGCGTTGACTCGCTAAAAATGCCCGTGTAGCTCTTTCGTTGCCTCATTTGTAAATGCCCGCGTGCGGCGTGTCGTTCGACGGGCTTGGAGGGGCTGCGCTACGGCCGGATGATGGAGTTGACGTTGGCGCAGCGCACTGCCGTGACCATGCCACGACGGGGTGGCATCGAGACCATGCCCGGAAGGCATTGCGGGTCGTGCGGCGGCCGCAGCTGGTGGGTGCGCGACGGCCGCGTCCACCGAAGTACGGGCCGAAAGCGGTTGCTGCGCTTGTGATGTGCTGGTCGGTGTTGGGTATGCCGGCAGGTAAGAGGCTGGCGCCGATGCTGGGTGAGTTGATTGCGGTGCTGCGCCGGTATGGCGAATTGGACATTGACGAGGACACTGCGGCGCTGCTGGCAGGATGTCTGCGGCCACCATTGACCGCCGGTTGTGAGTCAACGCGTACCCTTTGCACCCCGGGGCTGCTGTGACATACGGGACCAGAGCTGAACTACGGCGTATCGCGGCGTGCCAGCTTCGTCGGCTTGGCGTTGCGCCAGTCCTCGACGTCAGGCGGCAGTCCGATGGGGTACCTGTTCTCGTTGTGCGCCGCCCAATGCGCGTGCCCCAGCTCGTGAATGTGAAACGCGTGGCGTAACGCCTCGGTGAAACCCATCGCGTCCGATGCCGCATTCACCGAGTCCTTGATCAACAGCGCCGCCATCGTGGGCCGCTCGGCGATCCGCCGGGCGAACTGCAAGGTCTTGTCGTCCAGTTCATCGAGCGGGAAGATCTTGGACACCATGCCGAGCCGGTAGGCCTCGTCGGCATCCAGCGAATCACCGGTCAGCAGAAGCTCTTTGGCTTTGCGCGGGCCGAATTCCCAAGGGTGAGCATAGTATTCGACGCCTGGCATGCCCATCCGGACACCCACCACGTCGCTGAACTTGGCATTGTCGGCGGCCACGATCAGGTCGCACGCCCAGATCAACATCAAACCCGCGGAGATCGCGTTGCCCTGCACCTGGGCAATGGTGATCTTCCGCAGATCGCGCCAACGGCAGGTGTTCTGGAAGAAGTAGTGCCACTCCTGCAGATAGGTCTTTTCCGCGACGGCATCGCGGGTGGCGCCGTTGATCCGGAAGCTGGAAAGCTGAGCCGGTCCCGATGCCCGCTCCGCCAACGCCAACTCCGAGCCCAGGTCGTGGCCGGCGGAGAAGTTCTTGCCGCGCGCCGCCAGGATCACCACCCGAACGGTGTCGTCGGCCTCGGCTCGCAGGAACGCCTCGTCGAGTTGAACCAGCAGGCCGCGGCTCTGGGCGTTGTGCGCCTCGGGGCGGTTGAGCCAGACCCGCGCGATGCGGCCCTCGTCGAGCGTTTCATAGGTCACCAACTCTTGAGACTTCGCGTCCACCGCGCCGTTGCCCACCTCGTTGGGGACTGCCATTGGCCACCTCACTCGCCTTCGTGTGCCTATGTTCCCGCTCGTCGCTGGGCGAGACGCTTACACATTACGGCCAGCCCGTAACGCCCCCGTCGGCGGGTTGTGGCGCCCTCTGCGGCTGAATACGCACTTCGCCTACAGTTATGTCATGCCCGCTAAATCTGACACTCATGAAATCGAAGACGTGGAACCGCTCGCTGACACCACCGCAAGCCAGGCCAGGCGCGTAGTAGCGGCCTACGCAACCGACGCCGACGAATGCCGCGTCTTCTTGGCGATGCTCGGTATTGGGCCAGCGAAACTCGAGGTGTAAGTGCCCCGCGCGGGAGGCCGTGGTTCCAAGGACCCTGCCACCGGCGAGTCCGACTTCGTGGTGGTCGCCAACCGGCTGCCGATCGACATGGTGCGACTGCCCGACGGCAGCACCACCTTCAAACGCAGCCCCGGTGGATTGGTCACCGCGCTAGAGCCGCTATTACGCCGCCGCCGCGGGGCCTGGATCGGCTGGGCGGGCATTGTCGAGGCCGATGTCGACGTCGAGGATGAACCCATCGTCGCCGAAGACCTTCAGCTGCACCCGGTGCGCCTGTCCGCCGACGATGTCGCCGAGTACTACGAGGGATTCTCCAACGCCACGCTGTGGCCGCTGTATCACGACGTCATCGTCAAACCGATTTACCACCGGGAGTGGTGGGATCGCTACGTCGAGGTCAACCGCCGGTTCGCCGAAGCCACGTCGCGCGCCGCCGCCCGGGGAGCGACGGTCTGGGTGCAGGATTATCAGCTGCAACTGGTTCCCAAGATGCTCCGCGAACTACGGCCTGATCTGACGATCGGGTTCTTTTTGCACATCCCGTTCCCGCCGGTCGAGCTCTTCATGCAGCTGCCGTGGCGCACCGAGATCGTGGAAGGACTGCTCGGCGCGGACCTGGTGGGTTTCCATCTTCCCGGGGGTGCCCAGAACTTCCTGATTCTATCGCGACGCCTGGTCGGCGCGAACACCTCTCGCGGTTCGGTCGGCGTGCGGTCGCGACTCGGCGAGGTGGACCTCGACAAGCGCACCGTTCGGGTGGGCGCCTTCCCCATCTCCATCGACTCGGGCGAGCTCGATCACAAGGCCCGTGACCGCGACATCCGCAAGCGGGCCAAGGAGATCCGGGCCGAAGTCGGCAATCCCCGCAAGATTCTGCTCGGCGTCGACCGGCTGGACTACACCAAGGGCATCAATGTCCGGCTCACGGCATTCGCCGAACTGCTCGCCGAGGGCCGCGTCAAAGGCGACGACACTGTGCTGGTCCAGCTGGCCACGCCCAGCCGTGAACGTGTCGAGAGCTACCAGAAGCTGCGCGACGATATCGAACGCCAGGTCGGCCACATCAACGGCGAATACGGCGAAGTCGGCCACCCAGTTGTGCATTACCTGCACCGCCCGGTTCCCCGCGACGAGCTCATCGCGTTCTTCGTGGCCAGCGACGTCATGCTGGTCACCCCGCTGCGAGATGGGATGAACCTGGTGGCCAAGGAATACGTCGCTTGCCGCAGCGACCTGGGCGGGGCACTGGTGCTCAGTGAATTCACCGGAGCCGCAGCCGAACTCCGGCAGGCCTACCTGGTCAATCCGCACGACACCGAATTCGTCAAAGACGCGATCGAGGCGGCCCTCAACCAATCCGGCGAAGAAGGGCGGCGGCGCATGCGGGCCTTGCGACGTCAGGTGCTGGTCCACGACGTCGACCGGTGGGCCCGGTCGTTCCTCGATGCGCTGGCCGAGGGTCATCCGTCAAACAGCTGAATCGGTGATCTGGCTGCAGGCGCGCTGCGATACTCGATGCACCTAGCCGGAAGGGATCGCGAAGATGACCACCTCCCGCGGCCTGACAGCCGCCGCCGTCATGGCACTCGTGGCTCTCGGAATAGCGAGTCCCGCCAAAGCATTGGGACCGCCGCCGGACGGCACGTACACCTTCAGCGAGTCAGGAGTCCCTGCGGCGACGTGGAAGATCTTGGCGCTGTGCGACGCGCCGTCCCGTCAACGGGCCATTCCCGATTTCACCGACCCGGTCGTCGCGGCGGACCTCTGCGCGCTGAACGTCTCGAGCAGCACAGCCCGGAACATCAGCCGCCAGGAAAAGCTGGCGAACTACACCGGTAGGGCTCGGTTGACCAGCGATCTATGGACCTTCCAGGTGCCCAGACCTGACGGCGTGTTGTGCCCGGACGGCACTACCGCGGCGTCGACGGAAACCTACGCGTTCGACGACGTATCGCTGACCGGCACGCATACCAGCATCCATCCCGACGTCTGCGGCATGCAACCCGCGATGACCAAAACACCGTTCACGCTTGCCTTCCAGGCCCCGCTGCCCAACCCGGTCGAGCGTTATCCGTTGGACTGCAACGAAATCGGGCAATGCCGCTAACGGGCTGGGTTGGCTTAATCGATTGCCCGGCTTCTCCTCATCGCGCTACGCGGTCTGCATCGTCGCCGGGCTAAATCGGCGTGATGTAGTTGATCAACCATTTACGGCCGACTCGCTGGAAGTCGACCCGCAGCCGGCTGCCGTCGTAGAGCGGCTGTCGGGTTTTATCGGTCACCGTGCGGTTCAGGTAGACCATAACCGATGCTGAATTTCGTTGAGCCGCCATGACTCCCACCCCGACCACGCTCGCCTGCACTACCACCTCGCGTTTGCGGGCCTCCGGGATGATCTGCTGGTTGGCGCTCTTCTCGAACTCCTTGCGATAGCCCGGTGTCAAAAGCGGATATGCGGCATCAAGGCTGCGCTCAACGGTCTGATAATCGTAGGCGAACACCTGCGGGATTTCTTTGGTGGCTAATGGCGGGAGCACCGCGCGGGCCGACTGCTCGCCGCGGGTCTGCACCCGCTCCCAGTAGAACCAACCGCCGGCCGCGGCCAACCCGACGAAGGCGGTGGTCAGCAGGCTGACGACGGCGGCGATCAACCACCGCATCAATTGCCTCCGTTCGGATACTTCAGGTCATAGCCAGTCATCCGCCCGTTGTCGTCCTCGTGCACGATCACGCGCATCCGATAGGGCGCGGATGGCTTGTTGACACCGTCGGTGTCGGTCACGGTCACCCGTACCGATACCAGCACTGACGCGTTGTCGGTGACGCTGTCGATGTCCCCCTCCAGCGCGGCACCATTGATGACCGCCTCCGAGCTGGCGTTGGTTTGGCGGAAGATTGCCTTGATGTTTTCGACGTTGTTGTTGGAGCTGAGCATGCCGTGCAGCGGCCCGCTGGTGCCGTCCACGAAGCGCCCTACGCTCTGGTCGATGGTGTCCGGCGTGTAGCTGAACATGTTGACCACCGTCTGGGTGGCTGTGTCGACGAAGCGCTGCTCACGCGCCTGGGCGGTGTCGGCTTGGCGCTGTTGAGAAATTTGGAACACCAGGCCCCCGGCCAGCACGGCAATCCCGCCCAGCCCGAATGCCAGCGCGATCCATCCCACCAGCCTGCGATGGGCGGGCCGGCGCGGCGGCGGACCGGCCGATGCGGCGGCGGACCGCTTGACCGGCGGGGCCGGTGTGCCAACCCGAACCGTGGCGGCGGCAGCCTCGCCGCGGTGCGGGCCGGCTGCCCGCGAGGCCCGCCGTCGCGTCGCTCGCGTCGCCGCATCGGCGTCGGTCACAACTGCCTCGGGTCGCGCATCAGATCCACCCAGTTCTCGGCGCTCGATGTGTTGCTGGGCGCGAAGATACCAGTGCCTCCCGCGGGGTCCTGGAATATCCCCGTGCTCTGGTCATAGGTGGTGTAGGCGGTGCCGTTGGCCTGCGGAACCGGCCCGGGAGGTGGACCCCAGGGCTTCTCGGGCGGCGGATATGCCGGTGGGGGTGAGAGGCCTTCCGGCGGCGGGGGCGGTGGGACCGCCTTCGGGAACGGCAGCGCGGGCGCCTGCGGCGGGTACGGCGACGGCGGTATCCAGGCCTGCCGACCATCGGTGCCGCCGGTGTTGGGTGGCGGCTGCACCGGGAACGGCTGGTTAGGAGCCGGGCCGGGTCCGGCCACCACACCCGGCGGGAGCGGGCCAGCTATCGGCGTTCCCGGATCCGGGTCGGCGCCCGGCGGGATGAACGGATACTTGTTGGGCGGCAAGATGTTCAGCCCGTTCGTCACCGGGGTGCCGTACGGGATCGGCGGTCCCCGCCACGGGTTGGTGCCGATCGGGACGTAACCGCGCGGGTCACGGCAGAGCGCCACCGTCGGCGCCCGCTTGCCCGGAAACTCCTGGCACGGATAGTTGCGGGCGCCACGCACCGTCGCCGGGTCATTCTGGGCGGTCTTGCAGTACATGTCGGGCGGGAGCTCCCGCAGCGTCTCGTCGGCGGGTGTGCGGATCATCGGCGGTGGAATGAAGCCGGTGTTGCACGGCGGTGGGTCGATGTTGATCTTGAAATCCAGCTTCGCGCCCTCGTCCTGGGGTTCGCCATTGGCAGACGTGATGATGGCGGCGAACAGCGCAGGCAACACCACCAACAGTTGCTCGATCGACTTGTGATAGATGACGCCGACCCGGCCCAGGTTGGCCAGGCTCGCCGCCAGCATGGGGAACGACGGGCGGATGCCGGAGAACGCCGTGTTGGCCTCGTCCACGGTGCCCGGCACGACATTCAGCAGCGTGCGAAGCTGCGGGTCGGCGTTGCGCACCTCGGAGGTGAACCGAGCCAGCCCGTCGGACAGCGCCTTGATGTCGTCGCCGGAGCGAATCTGGGCTTGCAGGAACGGGCCCACCTGATCGATCAGCTGCGAGGTCTGCGGAAAATCGGCATTGGCCTCGTCGACCAGAAGCCGGGACGATTCGATCAGTCGGGCCAACTCGGGGCCGGATCCGTTGAATGCGGTGAAGGTTTCGTGCAAGAGCTCCCGAAGCCGAGTGTCAGCGACACTGTTGACCAGCGTTTCGGATTGATGCAACAGAGTTGCAACGTCCACGCCGATCAGGGTGTTATCCCGGTGAATGCGAGATCCGTTGTGCAACTTCGTCTCTGCCGGATGCGCAGGCGGTACCAGGTCGACGTATTGCTCACCGATGGCCGACACGCTCTTCACCGATGCGGTGACATTCGACGGGACCGCGGTACCGCTGTTCAGCCGCATGACCGCGTCGACGCCGTGCTGGTTTAGGCCCACCGACTCCACCCGGCCGACGGCGACGCCGCGGTAGGTGACGTTGGCGTTCTTGTAGAGCCCGCCACCGGCGACGAAGTCGGCGCTCACCTGATAGGTGCCGATGCCCAGCGCGGCCGGCAAACGCAGGTAGAAGATCGCCATGACGGCAACCGTGATCACCGTGACCACCCCGAAGATGGCCAGTTGGAGTCGGGTCAGGCGATCCAGCATCAGTGGTTCCCCGCCGGGGTGCCGGGTGGGATCTTGAACGGATCGGCGGCCTGCCCCGACAGGTTGGCCATTTCCCCGACCAGGAAATCCGGCGGGTTGACGATGTCCTTCATGTGCAGCATGTTCGGGTCCAGCGGCCATGACGTGGTGAAGAACGTCTCACCCAACCGGCGCACCGTCAGGTCGAATGTGGTGAACACGTTGAGGTAGTCACCGCGCACCGCCTGCTTGATGCCGAAGTTCGGGAATGGGAACGTCAGCAGTATCTGCAGCGAGGTGATGAAGTTCTTTCTATTGTCGGCCAGCGCCTTCGTGTTGGCGTAAATGCTCTTGACGTCCTCGGCGAAGTCCACCTTGGTCTGCGAAAGCACGTGCGATGCGACAGTGGCCACTTTCTTGAGTCCGGCGAACGCTTCGACGATCTTGTCCCGGTTCTTGTTGAGCACTTGCAGCGCCGGTGGAAGCGAATCGAGCGTTCGCCCCAGGCTGTCCTTGTTGTTCGCCAGAATTGTCGAGAAGCGGTCCAGCCCGTCGATGGCGGCAACGATGTCGTTGACTTGGTTGTTCAAGCCCGCGGTCAATTCGGCCAGGTGGGGCACCAGATTGGCGAACTGCGTTTCCCGGCCCGCCACCGCCTGATAGGTCTCGTCGGTGATCTCTTGCAGCGCACCCAAATTGCCTTTGTTGACCACCACGCCGAGCGCGGAGAACACCTCCTCGGTAGTCGGGTAGCGACTGGTGCGGGCCTCTTGGATGGTCGAGCCATCGGCCAGCCTGCCGACCGACGTATGATTCGTCGGAGCAGCGAGCTCGACGTGCTGGGAACCGAGCAGCGAGGTCTGCGCCACCCGGGCGATCGAATTTGCCGGCAGCACCACGTTGCGATCCAGTGCCAACTTGACTGCGGCAAAGAAGCTTCCGTCCGGACGCTGCCTTGCGTCGATTCCGGACACGCTACCGACGGTGACATCGTCGATCATCACCGGTGAGTTCTGCGGCAGTGTTGCCACATCGGCCAAATCGACGGTGATCGAGTAGGACTCCGGGCCGTGGCCGGCAGTGCCCGGCAAATCGACTGAGTTCAATCCGCCGAACTGGCAACCCGCGAGTAGCGCGCTACCTGCCGCTAATACGCTGCCGCGCAATAAGATCCACCTCATCGCCCGGCCCCCTGCTCTGCCGGTAGCGGCGTGGAGGGCACCGCCGGCGGGTGTGCGGCGGGAGCCGGGCCCGGCAACGGCCCGAACGGCCCCGACGCAGGCGCGGGCGTTCCGGGTGCGGGGCTATTGGTCTGCGCCTGCGGGACCAATAAGGCCTGCAGGTCCGCCGGGTCAGGGGGATGTGCACCCGGCGCCGGTATCCATTTCAAGTCCGGGATCGGTGTCTGAGCCTTGGCCTGGGTCGCCGGCGTGTCGTACATGATCTGACCCTTGTACGCGGTGATCGAATTGAGCGGGTGGAACATGATCGGCGGGTAGTTGAACGTCAGCCGGCGCAGCGGTGGGCCCAGCCGCTCCCGGCAGATTTCGGCACGCTTGTAGTACTCCGGCGCGGACAGCCCTGCCGCGGTGTCGAAGGATCCGCCGCAAATGAACTGGACCGGGTTGGCGAACTCGGGGACCGATATCAATCCGTTCAAGGTGCCCTGGGCGGGGTCGTAGATGTTGTAGAAGTTGGAGATCCCCGGGCCGGCAACGTGCAGCACCTGCTCGATATCCGCGCTCTGATCACTCAGCACCTTCGTCAGGTCGTTCAGCTTGTTCACCGTACCGATCAGTGTCGAGTTATTCTGCTGCAGAAAGCCTTTGACGTCCACCAGCGCCTGGTTCAGCGTTCCGAGAGTCTGATCGAGATGGGTTGAGCTCTTGGCGAGCACCTGCGACACCGATGCCACATGCCCAGAGAACGCGACGATCTGTTCGTTGCTCTTCGACAACGCGTCGACGAGCACCCCGAGGTTTTTCACGGTGCCGAAGACATCGGTGCGCGAATCCCCCAGCCGGCCAGCGGTTTGCGAGAGCTCGCGAATCGCGGAATGGAATGAGTCGCCGCTGCCGTTGAACGTATCCGCCGCCTGATTGATAGCTTTGCCCAGCGGACCCTGCATCTGCCCGGCTGCGGGACTCAACTGCTTGGCTAGATCCGTCAGCGACTGTTTGACCTCGTCCCATTCCACTGGCACAGCGGTTTTCGACAAGTTGATGCTCGCCCCGTCGGGCATCGCCGGCCCGCCGGTGTAGGCCGGGGCAAGCTGGATAAAGCGCGCCGCAACCAGATTGGGCGCCATGATAATCGCGCGGGCATCCTGCGCAACCTTGACGTCACGGTCCACCAACATGGTGACTTTCACGTCTTCTGCGCGCGGTTCGATCGACTCGATCTTGCCCACTGGCACGCCGACAATCCGGATCTGATCGCCGGGATAGAGCCCGACCGCGGAGGTGAAGTAGCCAACGATCCTGTTGCCGTCACGACCGGGCCACACCAAATAGGCGCCGACCGCAAGAAATAGGGCAAGCAGCACGGCCAGCAGCAGCCGCAACCCGCGACTGCGCTCCCTGATGGCGGAGAAGACGGTCATGGCGACTGCGGCCTTATCCGCCAGCGCTCTTGGACAAGCCCGCGCAAGTAGTCCGCGAAGCTGGCCGGAAGCTTGCCGGGCTGGAAGACGGCGTCGAACATCATCCCGACGATAGGAGCCGGAACCACGCCGTAGACATTCACGTTGAACCCGGGCCCGGAACCAACCACCTCGCCGAGGGTGGTTGCGTACGCGGGCAGGCGTTTGAGCGCCTCACTGATGTAGTCGCTGCGCTCGTTAAGGTCGTCGAGCACCACGTTGAGCTTGCTCAATGCCGGGCCGAACTCCTTGCGGTTGTCAGCCACGAATCCCGAGAGCTGTTGGGATACGTCGTCGATGCCCGAAATTAGCTCGGCCAGCGCGGCGCGGCGCGCATCCAGCGCGCCGAACAACTGGCTACCGTCGACGATCAGCTTGTTGACCTGTCCGGCCCGTTCGGCAAGCACATTCGTCACCGATTTAGCATGCGCCAGGAGGCTTTCCAGCGCCTCGTCGCGGCGGTTCAACGTGCGCGAGAGGGATGTGATGCCGTCCAGCGCGCCGCGCAACTGCGGGGTGGCGTCGCGCAGCGCGTCCGTGAGAACCCCCAGCGACTTCTCGAATTGCGCCTTATCTATGTCACCAGCGTTGTGGCCCAGGTCCTCGAGCGCGGAACCCAGGGCATAGGGCGTCGTCGTTCGGCTCAGCGGGATCGTGGTAGCGATACCTGTCCCTAACGGAGTCACCGCGATTGCCCGCTGCCCCAGGATGGTCTCGGTCCGAATCGCCGCCAACGACCCGTTTCCAACGTTGACGTGCCGATCGACGGTGAACGTCACCTTGGCGGTGTCACCGGCGAGCGCGACCGACTGCACCTGGCCGACCTTGATGCCCGACACGTACGCGTCGTTTCGGGGGGTGATCCCGCCGGCGTCGGTGAAGTAGGCAGTGTAGAGCCGGCCCTGCGGCCAGAACGGCAACTTGGCGTAGCCGAACGCGACCAAGATGACGCAAATCACCAGGACCACGCCGAAGATGCCGGTGCGGAGCGGGTCACCACCGCGACGGTCGGCGCTACTTGTTGACAAAAGCGCACCTCCCCTTGCTCGGATCCGGCTGGCCGCCCATCGGGATCAGAATGTCGCTACCGGCCGGCCCGTTGATCTTGAGCGACACCGTGCAGAAGTAGATATTGAAGTAGGCGCCGTAGGAACCAAGCGCGGCCAGCCGCAGGTAATCCTCACCGAGCTGCTCGATGTCGTTGTTCACCTCGGGGAGCCGGTCGTTGATCTCATTGGCGATCGGCCGGGTGTTTTCGAGGACGCCTTGCAGCGGTCGGCGTGAGTGTTTCAGCAAGTCGGTCAGATCCGACGTAGTCGACGCCAGCGGCGGTATCGCGCCGGCCACCGCGTCACGGCCCTGGGCCAACCCGGTGATCAGTTTCTGCAGCTGATCGACGCTGTCCGAGAACTGCGCTCCCCTGTCGTCGACGGTGGTCAGCACGGCGTTGAGGTTGTTGATCACATTGCCGATGGCTTTGTCGCGGGCACCCAGTGTCGACCCGAACGCGTTGGTGTTGGCCAGCAGGTTGGACAGCGCTCCGCCCTGGCCTTGCAGCAGCTCGATCACGTAGCTGCTGACCGTGTTGATCTTGTCGGCGTCCAACCCCTTGAGTACCGGGCGTAGGCCGCCGAGTAGCGCGTCGAGGTCCAGCGCCGGTTGGGTGTGTCGCTGATCGATGGTCGCGCCCGGCCGCAGCTTGCGCAGTTCGCCAGGGCCTGAGGTGATTTCGAGGAACCTGTCGCCGACCAAATTTTCGTATCGGATCACCGCCCGCGTCGACGAGTACAGCGTGTAGCGTTTGTCGACTCCGAAGGTCACGTCCACGCTGTTGTTGGGATTTAGCTTGAGCCCCTTGACCGAACCCACCGGCACCCCGGCGATGCGGACTTTCTGTCCACCCTTCAGCCGCGTCGCATCGGTGAAATTGGCGTGATAGGTATTTTCCGGCCCGAAACGGAACTCACCAAAGATCACCACCAGGCCGAGGGCCACCAACAGCATGGTCACGGTGAAGATGCCGACCTTCACCAAGATCGAGCGCTGCGATTCGTGGCCGTCCATCAGAAGTCGTCCCGCTCTGCGAACGCGCCGTGGAACAACCATTGCAGCGTCGATGGGGCGTCCACCTGCATTTCGGTGAACGGCTCGTACGGGATGTTGGCGTTGTCAGTCACCAGGAATGGCGCCCGATACCAGGAACCGCCGGTCTGCTTGGTGGGTAGGTCGGGCAGCCCGCGGCAGTTCGGGCCACCGGAGGCGTTGACGACCGGCAGGCTCTCTGGGTAGGTGTACGAGGGCGCGCCCAAGATAAAGCTCGACGAGGTGAACAGGCCCGCTTTTTTGACACCCAGGATCGGCGCGAATTCTCGAATACCCCGGTCGATGGTGCCGAACAGGCAGCCGAACTCCGGCGAGTAGTCGCTGGCGACCTTCAGCGGTGCCCGGAGCCGTTTGATGGCGTCGATGAGATCCTGCTCGGCCGGTGCAAGCGTGTCATAAGCGTTGTTAGACAAGCCGATCGCCGACAACAGGGTGGTATTCAGATTGGTCTGCTGGTCTACGACCGTCCTGGCGATCGTCGGCGTGTTGTTGAACACGGTGACCAAGTCGGGCGCCGCATCGGCGTAGATGTTGGCCACCGCAGCCGTCTTCCGGAAATCCTGCTGCAGAGTCGGTAGCTTCGGATTCAGTTGCTGCGTCAAGGTATTCAGCCCTGACAACACACCGCCCAGGTCGTTGCCGTGTCCCCGCAGGCCTTCGGCCAGCGCGCTCAGCGTCCCGTTCAGCTCGACGGGGTCGATCTTCTGCAGCAGGCCGATGAGCGACTGAAATAGCGTGTTGACTTCCAGCGACACCGCCGAGACCGCCAAGTGCGCACCCGGGCGCAGGGCGGTGGCCGACGGCGACTTGGGCGCAATGAACTCCACCGACTTGGCGCCGAAGATTGTGTTGCTGGCAATGTGGACCGAGGCGTTGGCGGGAATGTAGTGCAACTCGCCGCCGTCGATGACCAACGACAGCTGCGCCTGATCACCGGTGTAACTGATGTTGTCGACCTTGCCGATCTGAATGCCGCGGTACTTGACCTTGTTACCGCGGTCCATCTCCAGCCCGACCCGCGGCGCGGTGAGGGAGACGGTATCGGTCGAGGAAAACGCCGAGGTGTACGACAAATAGGTCAGCACCGCAAACGCCAGCAACAGAGAGGCCAGCAGCGCCGCTGCCAGCCTCACGTGAGTGCGTTGTGCACCGGTGCTCGCCACCCGTCCCCCTTCTCCTACTTGCCCGGTTCCTCTTCATCGCGCTGCGCGCTCTGCATCGTCGCCAGGCTTCTCCTACTTGCCCGGTTCCTCGTCATCGCGCTGCGCGCTCTGCATCGTCGCCAGGCTTCTCCTACTTGCCCGGTTCCTCGTCATCGCGGTGCGCGCTTTGCATCGTCGCCGGGCTCATCCGGAGAGGTTGAAGTTACCGGATGCGCCGTAGACAGCCAGCGAGATGAACAAAGTAATGACGACGACGACGATCAGCGACGTGCGCACCGCCTGACCGACCGCCAGACCGACACCCACCGGACCGCCAGAAGCGTTGTAGCCGTAGTACGTATGGATCAGCATCACCCCAATCGACATCACGATGGCCTGCAAGAACGACCAGAGCAGGTCGGTGGGAATCAGGAACGTACTGAAGTAGTGGTCGTACAAGCCAGCCGACTGCCCGTTGATGAACACCGTGGTGAACCGGGCGGCGAAAAACGAGGCCAGCACCGCCAGCGAGTACAGCGGGACGATCGCGATCAAACCCGCGATCAGCCGGGTGGACACCAGGTAGGACACCGAGTGCACGGCCATCGCCTCGACGGCGTCGATTTCCTCGGCCACCCGCATCGCGCCCAGCTGGGCGGTGGTGCCGGCGCCGATGGTGGCGGCCAAAGCGATACCGGCCACCACCGGGGCGACGATGCGCACGTTGAGAAACGCCGACAGGAACCCGGTCAACGCCTCGATGCCGATGTTGCCCAGCGACTCGTAGCCCTGTACCGCGATCACACCACCAGAGGCGAGCGTCAAAAACGCGGCGACGCCGACCGTCCCGCCGATGAGCACCAATGCACCAGTGCCCATGGTCATTTCGGCGATCAGCCGGATTGTCTCTTTCCGGTAGCGGGTGAGCGCATTCGGGATGTAGCGCATCGATTCGCCGTAGAACAGCGCCTGCTCGCCGAAGGTGTCAACCGGCCCGGCGAACCGGGAGAAGAAGCGGCGGATGCGCAGCGAGGCGTCGTAGCTCATCTGCGCCGCTCCTCAATCCCGGCTATGCCGGGATCTTCGTCGTCGTCGTAGCTCATCTGCGCCGCTCCTCAATCCCGGCTATGCCGGGATCTTCGTCGTCCTCGCGATTCATCTATTCACCGCGCCAGCACTCGAACGCCGATCGCCGTCATGATCACGTTGATCACGAACAGACAGATGAACGCATAGACCACCGTCTCGTTGACGGCGGTTCCGACACCTTTCGGTCCGCCCTTGACGGTCAGCCCCCGGTAACAGCCGACCAGGCCGGCGACGACGCCGAACAGCAACGCCTTGATCTCGGAGAGCACCAGCTCACCGAGATGAGTCAGCACGGTCAGGCCGCTGACGAACGCACCCGGGTTGACGCCCTGCAGCAAGACCGAGAAGACGTAGCCACCGGCGATGCCGATCGCCGAGACCAGCCCGTTGAGCAGCAACGCGACGAACGTCGACGCCAGCACCCTGGGCACCACCAGGCGTTGGATCGGATCGATGCCCAGCACTCGCATCGCGTCGATTTCCTCGCGAATGGTGCGGGCGCCCAGATCGGCGCAGATCGCGGTAGCGCCCGCGCCGGCCACCACCAATACGGTGACGACAGGTCCGAGCTGGGTGATGGTTCCGAATGCGGTGCCTGCCCCGGACAGGTCGGCGGCGCCGATCTCGCGAAGGAGAATATTGAGCGTGAACGCCACCAGAACCGTGAACGGGATTGCCACCAAAAGGGTCGGGACCAGCGAAACCCGGGCGATCATCCAAGTCTGGTCGAGAAACTCACGTAATTGAAAAGGTCGACGGAATGCCGCACGGAAGGTCTCCAGCGCCATCTCGACGAACCCGCCCACGGCCCGGGCCGGGACCGCGAGCTGTTCGAACAACCTGGTTCCCCTTCTCGCGCGGGGTGACTGCAACCTCGCCAGCGATGCCTCTGCGTTCCCGGTTGGCGCCGCCTTGGCTTGTTTCTGAGCCGACGGCTGTCCGCGTGAGCCGGATCATCGTAACTAGAACAAGTTCAGACTGTCAAAGAACGGCAAAATTAGACAAATGTTAGTAGTTTTGCCAGGTCAGAGCAATTGTGATGCAGATCATCCTGAAACGTGTTCTAGTTTGCCCAGACCGTGTAACGCGTCTCGCGGTCCGGAGTGTCAATCCACTAAGCCGGTCGCCGCGAAGTTGCGCTTTGGATCGCGTCCAGCAAAGTAATCCTGCAGCGCGTCGCTGAGCTTGCCGGGATCCCATTCCTGCGCGTCCGCGGCGAATCGGTGCTCGACGCTAGGCGCCGACATCAGCGTCACCTGGGGGCCGTACACGATGAAAACCTGGCCGTTGACGTCCTTGGCCGCTGGCGATGCCAGGAAGCAAACCAGCGTGACCACATGCTCGGGCGAAAGCGGGTCGATCTCGCCGTCGGCGACGTCTGGCGCATCGCCGAAGACGTCGGCGGTCATCGCGGTCCTGGCCCGCGGAGCGATCGCGTTCGCGCACACCCCGTACCGGCCCAGCGCCCGCGCCGCCGTCAGGGTCAGCGCGGAGATGCCCGCCTTCGCGGCGCCGTAGTTCGCCTGCCCGACCGGGCCCACCAACCCCGCCTCCGAAGAGGTGTTGACGATGCGACCGTAGACCGATCCGCCGGCCTCTTTGGCTTTGGACCGCCAGTAGCTGGCGGCGTTGCGGGTCAGCAAAAAATGGCCGCGCAGATGCACGGCGATCACCGCGTCCCATTCCTCGTCGGACATGTTGAACAGCATCCGGTCGCGAGTGATCCCGGCGTTGTTCACCACAATGCTCAGGCCGCCCAGCTCGTCGGCGCAGCTGACCAACTCGT
The DNA here is from genome assembly GCA_963833915.1 of uncultured Actinomycetota bacterium. Taxonomy (GTDB): domain Bacteria; phylum Actinomycetota; class Actinomycetes; order Mycobacteriales; family Mycobacteriaceae; genus Mycobacterium. The sequence continues at coordinate 607,681 of CAWHZO010000004.1, read as the reverse complement.
CGGCGGTCGCCCGCTGGCTGATGTCGCCGGTGACCGCAACGGCCTTGGAGCCGGCGCTGGTGATCTCATCAATGACATCGGAGGCATTCAACGCCGCGGCGATGTCGTTGACGACGACAGTTGCACCGGCGCGGGCCAGGCCAATCGCTTCCGCGCGGCCCAGGCCCGCGGCCGCACCCGTCACCACCGCGACCTTTCCGGACAGATCGGCCGCATTCGTGCTGCTAGTCAATTTATGAATACCTCTAGTCTTCGCGTGCCAAGGCAGCTCGCGGGCATTCAACGATCGCCTGCTCTGCCAGTGCCTCTTGATCGGCAGGAATCGGGTCGGTCTTCACCACCGCGTAGTCCTCGTCATCGAGGTCGAAGATATCCGGCGCGATTCCCAAGCACACCGCGTTGCCTTCACAACGGTCGCGGTCGACTATCACCCGCACGACGCTCCTCCTTCGGCGCAAGCCTCGCTTGTGGCCTTAAATCGGTATGCCCACAATACGACCAGTCCCGGACGCGTCCGGGCCGACGGTCGCTGGACCCTCAGACTAGAACGTGTTACAACCTCAGGTGGCGAATGGGTAGCTGTTGATGCAGGCTGCCGCACGATTCACCTACGACTGGAGGGCGGCCGCAATGCGCATCAGTTACACCCCCGAGCAGGAGGAGCTGCGTCGCGAGCTGCGATCGTACTTCGCCAAGCTGATCACGCCGGAACGCCGTGAGGCGTTGAACTCGACCTCGGGTGAGGTCGGCGAAGGCAACGTCTATCGCGAGACGGTCGCACAGATGGGCAAGGACGGGTGGCTCACCCTGAATTGGCCCAAGGAGTACGGCGGCCAGGGGCGCACCCCGATGGATTCGCTGATCTTCACCGACGAGGCCGCGATCGCCGGCGCCCCGGTGCCGTTCCTGACCATCAACAGCGTCGCGCCGACCATCATGGCCTTCGGCAGCGAGGAGCAGAGACAGTTCTTCCTGCCGCGCATTGCGTCAGGGAATCTGCACTTCTCGATCGGCTACTCCGAACCCGGCGCCGGCACCGACCTGGCCAACCTGCGGACCACCGCGGTGCGCGACGGCGACGACTATGTGATCAACGGCCAGAAGATGTGGACCAGCCTGATCGCGTACGCGGACTACGTCTGGCTGGCCGCGCGCACCAACACCGAAGCCAAGAAGCACCGCGGCATCTCGATGCTGATCGTCCCGACCAGCTCTGAGGGTTTCTCCTGGACGCCGGTGCACACCATGGCCGGGGTGGACACCAGCGCCACCTACTACCAGGATGTCCGGGTGCCGGTGGCCAACCGGGTGGGCGAGGAGAACGCCGGCTGGAAGCTGGTCACCAACCAGCTCAACCACGAGCGCGTCGCGCTGGTGTCGCCGATGCCAATCATCATGGCCCTCAACCAGGTACGCGAATGGGCGCAAAACACCAAGGATGCGGGCGGCGCCCGGCTGATCGACTCGGAATGGGTGCAGCTCAACCTGGCCCGGGTACACGCCAAGGTCGAGGTCCTCAAGCTGATCAACTGGGAGCTGGCGTCGTCGGCGTCGGCCTCGCCGTCGCCGGCCGACGCTTCGGCGGCCAAGGTGTTCGGCACCGAGTTCGCGACCGAGGCCTACCGGTTGCTGATGGAGGTGCTGGGCACCGCGGCGACCCTGCGACAGGATTCGCCCGGTGCGTTGCTGCGCGGCCGAGTCGAGCGGATGCACCGGGCCTGCTTGATCCTGACCTTCGGCGGCGGCACCAACGAAGTGCAGCGCGACATCATCGGCATGGTGGCGCTCGGCCTGCCCCGAGCCAACCGCTAACGAATTCTGGAGAACCCATGGACTTCTCGACAACCGAAGCCGCGCAGGACCTCGGCGGTCTGGTCAACACCATCGTGGACGCCGTGTGCACGCCCGAACATCAACGCAAACTGGACGGCCTGGACCAACGGTTCGACCGCGAGCTGTGGGGCAAGCTCGTCGACGCCGATATCCTGTCTACCGCCGCGCCAGAGTCGTTGGGCGGAGGCGGTTTCGGCGTGCTCGAGGAGGTCGCCGTGTTGACCGGGCTGGGCCGCCAGCTGGCCGCTGTGCCCTACCTGGAATCGGTGGTGCTGGCCGCCGGCGCGCTGGCCCGGTTCGGCTCCGCCGAACTCCAGCAGGAATGGGGCGTCCCCGCGGTGACCGGCAAGAAAATCCTTACTGTCGCGTTGGACGGCGAAATGGGTGACGGGCCGGTGCAGGCCGCGAATTCCGGCGACGGCTATCGGCTGTCGGGAACCCGCACCCAGATCGGTTACGGGCCGGTTGCCGACGGCTTCTTGGTGCCGGCCGAAACCGATTCCGGTACTTTCGTTTTCCTGGTTTCTGCTGGCCACCCGGGGGTCTCGGTCAGCGCGCTGGACACCACCGGGCTGGGCAGCATCGGGCATCTTCGGCTCGACGGCGTCGAACTCGACCGGCAACGCATCGTCGGCGGCGACGACGTCATCAGCTGGATCACGACGTTGGACCTGCTGGGCCGCACCGCGTTTCAGCTCGGCGTGCTGGACCGTGGTTTGCAGCTGACCGCCGAGTACGCCCGCACCCGTGAACAGTTCGACCGCCCGATCGGGAGCTTTCAAGCGGTGGGGCAACGCCTGGCTGACGGCTACATCGACGTCAAGGGACTGCGGCTGACCCTGACCCAGGCGGCGTGGCGGCTCAGCGAGGATCTGCCCGCCGACACCGAAGTCGCCACCGCAGTCTTCTGGGCGGCCGATGCCGGACATCGTGTGGCGCACACAATCGTTCACGTGCATGGCGGTGTCGGCATCGACACCGACCACCCGGTGCACCGCTATTTCCTGGCCGCCAAGCAAACTGAGTTCGCGCTGGGCGGCGCCACCGGGCAACTGCTCAAGATCGGGCGCGAACTGGCGGACACCCCCGCCTAGCGGGCAACCAGTGACAGAAGCGCTTCCCACCGTCGCCGACCTGCTGGCCCCGCTGGTCGACATCGACGATAGCGGCGTGTACTTCGAGGACTCGTTCGTCAACTGGCGCGACCACCTCCGGCACGGCGCCGCGGTGGCAGCAACGCTGCGGGAGCGACTCGACCCGGACCGACCGCCACACGTCGGGGTGCTGTTGGAGAACACACCGTTCTTCTCCGCTGTTCTGGTCGCCGCAGGGATGTCGGGAATCGTCCCGGTCGGCCTTAACCCGGTGCGCAGGGGCGCGGCGCTGCATCGTGACATCGACCATGCCGACTGCCAGTTGGTGCTGGCGGACACGAAGTCGGCTGCGACACTGGGCGACACCGGCCACATCAACGTCGACTCCGTCGCATGGGCCGACGAGGTGGCCGAACACCGCGACGCCGAGGTGCACTTCCAGTCCGCTGGGGCCGAGGACCTGTTCATGTTGATCTTCACTTCGGGCACCGGCGGTGAACCCAAGGCGGTCAAATGCAGCCACGGCAAGGTCGCGATCGCCGGGGTGACGATGACCGAGCGGTTCAGCCTCGGCCACAACGATGTCTGCTACGCGTCGATGCCGTTGTTCCACTCGAACGCGGTCCTGGTCGGATGGGCGGTGGCGTTGGCCTGTCGTGGCTCAATGGTGTTGCGGCGCAAGTTCTCTGCCTCACAATTTTTGCCGGATATCCGCCGGTATGGCGCGACGTACGCCAACTACGTGGGCAAGCCGCTGTCGTATGTGCTCACCACGCCCGAGCGCCCGGACGACGCCGACAATCCGCTGCGTGCGGTGTACGGCAACGAGGGGGCGCCCGGCGACATCGAGCGTTTCGCCTCCCGGTTCGGGTGCGTGGTCATCGACGGGTTCGGTTCTACTGAAGGCGGCGTGGCGATCGGCCGCACACCGGATACCCCGGCCGGCGCTCTGGGCCCGCTGCCCGAAGGCATCGAGATCATCGACGTCGACTCCGGCCGGCCCTGCCCGGTCGGAGTGGTCGGCGAGCTGGTAAATGCAGGCGGCCCTGGTCGTTTCGAAGGCTATTACAACGACCCGGAGGCCAACGCGCAGAGGATGGCCGGCGGCATCTACCACAGCGGCGACCTGGCTTACCGCGACGACGCCGGGTATGCGTATTTCGCCGGCCGCCTCGGCGACTGGTTACGGGTCGACGGCGAGAATCTAGGCACGGCGCCCATCGAGCGGGTGCTGGTGCGCTATCCGGACGTGACGGAGGTGGCGGTGTACGCGGTTCCGGACCCTGCCGTCGGTGACCAGGTGATGGCCGCGCTGGTGTTGGCACCAGGCGCGGAATTCGACGTCGACAAATTCCGCGCCTTCCTCGCCGAGCAGACCGACCTCGGACCCAAGCAGTGGCCGTCGTACGTCCGGGTCAGCACGAGTCTGCCGCGGACCGCGACCTTCAAGGTGCTCAAGCGGCAGCTGTCGGCCGAGGGCCTCGACTGCGCCGATCCGGTGTTACGCATCCGTCGGTAGGTGTCGTGAATCGCCTGGTTGACAACAGCTTTCACGAGTTGTCGAGTCGCCTGCCGACGAGGATCGGTATCGCGATCGCATCTGCCGGCACACGGCCGGTCTCGTTCGGCGCGTGGTCGACCGGCGTTGCGTGGTCGACGATCAAGGTGCCGTTGGCGATTGCGGCCCTGCGGGCCGGGTCGCATAGCCCCGACCCGGCATTCACGACGATTACCCAATCGGATAACGCCGCCGCCGAGGAACTGTGGGCCCAACTGGGCGACCCCGCCGAGGCGGCACAGCGAGTGCAAGCCGTGATCCACGAGGCGGGCGACACAGCTACCGTGGTCGAATCACGAAGACTGCGCACTGAATACACGGCATTCGGTCAAACGCAATGGTCGCTGGCCCACCAAGCCCAGTTCGCCGCCGGGCTGCCCTACATTTCCGATGCTTCCCGCGTCGTCGATCTGATGCGCAACCTCAGCAACGACCATCGCTGGGGACTGGCCGCTAAAGGTTTTGCCGCCAAAGGGGGTTGGGGTCCGGGAACAGCCGACGACTATCTGGTCCGCCAATTCGCGATCGTCCCCTCCGGTTCCGGCACCCTAGGTGTTGCACTCGCGGCCGAAATCGACGACGGTGAATATGAGACCGGAGTCGATGTGCTCAACACGCTGACCGACTGGCTGCTCGAGCACCTTCCTGAGCTAACCCAGGATTGATGGCACGACAGCGTCGATCACGTGCGGGCCGGGTTCGGCGAACGCCGCACGCAGTGCGTCGGCGAATTCCTCCGCGGTGGTCACCCGCCGCGCCGGGACCCCCATGCCTTCGGCGATCTTGACGAAATCCATTGTAGGCCGGGATAAGTCGAGTAGATCCAGCGCCTTGGGGCCGGGAGCCGAACCCGCTCCCACCCGCTGTAGCTCGATCCGCAAAATGTCATAGGCGCCGTTGTTGTAAATGACGGTCGTGACGTTGAGGTTTTCCCGCGCCTGAGTCCACAGACCCGAAATCGTGTACATCGCAGAGCCGTCGGATTCCAGACACAGCACCGGCCGGTCGGGTGCGGCGACCGCGGCTCCGACAGCAGCGGGAATCCCGTATCCGATGGCCCCGCCGGTCAGGGTCAACCAATCGTGCGCGGGAGCGCCGGCGGTCGCCGCCGTCAGCGGCACACTCGAGGTGTTGGACTCGTCGACGACGATCACCTGTTCCGGCATCAACGCGCCGATCACGTCGGCCACCGACGCGGCAGTCAGGGCACCGGTCGGCAGTTGCGGACGCGACGGCGCCGCGACAGCCGCTGCCGTGCCGGGCGCCACTTCGTCAGCCAGCGCCGCCAACGCCGCAGCAGCGCCGGTGTGCCCGGCGAGCACATGGACACTGCAACCCTCCGGTACCAGATCACTCGGCTTGCCCGGGTAGGCGAAGAACGACACCGGCGACACTGCCCCGGCCACCACCAGATGTTTGGTGCCGTCGAGTTGGGCCACCACGGCCTCGGCGAAATAAGGGATCCGGTCGACCGTGGGAACCCCGGCCCCGCGTTCCAACCGCGTCGGGAATGCCTCGCAGTACCAGCGGGTCCCGGTGGCCGCGGCGATCCGGGCGGCCGCCGTCAACCCTGCGCCGCGGGTGGCGTCGCCGCCGATCAGGAGCACCGCGGGTTCGTTCGACCGCAACACGCCGGCGGCCAATTCGACCGCGTCCGTGTCGACCTCAACCGGCTTCGGCTGCCGCGCCGATATCTCACCGATGTGGGCGCCTTCGGTCCAGGACGTGTCTGCCGGCAGGATCAGCGTCGAAATCTGGTTACCGGCGCGACTTTTCGTGATCGCCTCGGCCGCGTCGGCTGCGACGTCGGCGGTGTCACTAGTCCGGTGCACCCAACCCGAAACGCTGCCGGCGAGCGCGTCGATGTCGGATTCCAATGGGGCGTCGTATTTCTTGTGATAGGTGGCGTGGTCGCCGACGACCACCACCATAGGGACTCGGGCGCGCCGGGCATTGTGCAGGTTGGCCAGGCCATTACCCAGGCCGGGGCCCAGATGCAGCAGCACCGCCGCCGGTCGATCGGCGATCCGCGCATAGCCATCGGCCGCGCCGGTGGCGACGCCCTCGAAGAGGGTCAGCACGCCGCGCATCTGAGCAACTGTGTCCAGCGCCGCTACGAAGTGCATCTCGGAGGTGCCGGGGTTGGCGAAGCACACGTCGACACCACCGTCGACCAGCGTATTGATCAGGGCCTGCGCGCCGTTCACGAATGCACCTTCCGATCGTCGACGTTGCCATCGTCATCGCGGATCGAGCGTAGTCCGCCCGGGGACGCGACTAGAGGGCCAGTGCGGCCCGGGCGCAGGCCTGTGTCCGCTGCGCGTGCCCGCCGCCGAACAGCACAACATGCGCGAGCAGCGCAAAGAGCTGGTGCAGCCCGATGCGATTGCGCCAGCCCGGTCTCAGCGGGCGCACCCGCTGGTAGCCGTCGAGGATGGCGTCATAGTGCGGGCAGCCGAACAACGCGAGCATCGCCAGGTCGCTCTCGCGGTGACCACCGTGCGCGGCCGGGTCGATGAGCACCACCCCGTCGGGCGTCCACATCACGTTGCCGCCCCACAGGTCGCCGTGCAGCCTGGCCGGAGAATCATCGTCGTCGAAGTCGCCTGCTCGACAACGAGCCGCGACAGCGTCGACCGCGGCACGAGTCGAAGCGCCGAGACGGGGCGCAGCGAGCCCGGCCATCGGGGCCAATCGCTCGTCGGCATAGAAGTCGCCCCAACGTCGATGCGGCCGCAGCGACATCGGCAACGGCTGTGACATCGGCCCGAAAAATCCGGGCCCGTCCCATCCGTCGGGACCGGCGCCGAAGCCCGCAGCTCCCGCGTCGTGCATGACGGCCAGCCGGCCGCCGAACTCGGCCGCCGCGTGCGGGCTCGGATTCACCGAATCAAGCCGTCGCAGCGTCAGGCTCGTCGCGTCTGCCGAAACCACCGGTACACAGGGCACACCGCCGTCGACCCTCGAAAGCCATTGCAGCCCTGCGGCTTCGCAAGCGAAGAAGTCGGCGGGTGCGCCAGGGCGCAGCTTGACGAAGTCGGTCACATGGCTGGCGCGCTCAGGCAGTCACGTGAGCGGCATGCACATCGTCGGCCGGTCGCGACTCGGTCTGCTCCTTGGCCCACCGGTAGTCGGGTTTGCCGGCCGGTGAACGCTTCACCTCGTCGACAAGCCAAAGGCTGCGCGGCACTTTGTATCCCGCAATCTCGGCGCGCACGAAGGTGTCCAGCGCCGACAAGCTCAGCCGGGTTCCCGGGCGGGCCTGCACGACGGCGGCCACGTGCTGGCCGTAGCGAGCATCGGGCACGCCCACCACCAAAGCGTCGAAGACGTCGGGATGACCCTTGAGCGCGGCCTCGACCTCCTCGGGGTAGATCTTCTCGCCGCCGCTGTTGATCGACACCGAGCCGCGGCCCAGCATGGTGACGGTGCCGTCCTCCTCGACCTGTGCGTAGTCGCCCGGGATGGCGTAGCGGACACCGTTGATGGTCTTGAACGTCTCAGCGGTCTTCTTCTCGTCCTTGTAGTAGCCGACCGGGATGTTGCCCTTCTTGGCGATCAGACCACGTACACCGGAGCCGGGCTCCACCTCGTTGCCGTCGTCGTCGATGACGACAGTGCGGTGATCGATCGTTACGCGCGGGCCGCCGCTGTGCGGAGCATCCTTGGCGACGATGCTGGTGCCGCCGAAGCCGGTCTCCGAGGAGCCGATCGAGTCGGTGATGACCCGGTTGGGCAGCAACTCCAGCAGTCTGTCCTTGATGCTCGGCGAGAACAGCGCCGCGGTGCTGGCGAGCAGGAACAGCGACGACAGGTCGTAGGTGTTCCCTTTCTCCTGGTGCGCCAGCAATGCGTCGAGCAGGGGACGCGCCATGGCGTCGCCGGTGAAGAACAGCAGGTTCACCTTGTGGTCGTGAATCCTGCGCCACACCTCGTCGGCATTGAATTCCGGCGCAAGCACGGTGGTTTGACCCGAGAAGATCGACATCCAGGTGGCCGACTGGGTGGCGCCGTGGATCATCGGTGGAATCGGATACCGGATCATCGGCGCATTGGCCGCGGCGGCCTTGGCCAGGTCGTGCTCGTCTTTGATGAATTCACCTGTGGCGAAGTCAGTTCCGCCGAACAGCACCCGGTAGATGTCCTCGTGGCGCCACATCACACCCTTGGGGAACCCGGTGGTGCCGCCGGTGTACAGCAGGTAGATGTCGTCGGCGCTGCGGTCGCCGAAGTCACGCTCGGGTGAGCTCTCGGCGATCGCAGCGTAGAACTCGACACCGCCGTAGCTCTGGTACGCGTTGTCTGCAACATCCGAGCCGTCCTCGACCACCAGGATCGTCTTCACGTTCGGGGTGTCCGGCAGCACGTTGGCGACCCGGTCGGAGTACTGGCGCTCGTGCACCAGCGCCACCATGTCGGAGTTGTCGAACAGGTAGCGGAGTTCGCCCTCGACGTAGCGGTAGTTGACGTTGACCAGGATCGCGCCCGCCTTGACGATGCCCAGCATCGCAATGACGATCTCGATGCGATTGCGGCAGTAGAGGCCGACCTTGTCGTCCTTCTTCACACCCCGGTCCAGCAGGTAGTGCGCGAGGCGGTTGGCCTTGTCCTCCAGTTCGGCGTAGGTCAGTTGCTCCTCGCCGCAGATCAGAGCAACACGGTCTGGGACGGCGTCGATGGCATGCTCAGCCAGGTCGGCAATATTCAGGGCCACGGACCCCAAATTAGAACGTGTTACATTTTTTCACAAGTTTGATTTGGTCTGACAAGCCTCAGGCCGGCACGCAGGAAGGCAATCACCCGTGAGCGAGTCTGAAAAAAAGGCCCACGCCCTCATTGAGCAGCGCGGACACACGCTGATCTTGACGTTGAACCGTCCTGAGGCCCGCAACGCTCTCTCTACCGAGATGCTCTCGATCATGGTCGAGGCCTGGGACCGCGTCGACACCGATCCAGACATCCGGTGCTGCATCCTGACCGGGGCCGGTGGCTACTTCTGCGCGGGCATGGACCTGAAGGCCGCGACCGCCCGCCCACCCGGCGACTCGTTCAAAGACGGCAGCTACGACCCGTCCCGCATCGACGCTTTGCTCAAGGGCCGTCGGCTGACCAAGCCGCTGATTGCGGCGGTCGAGGGGCCGGCCATCGCCGGAGGCACCGAGATTCTGCAGGGCACCGACATCCGGGTCGCCGGCCATAGTGCCAAGTTCGGTATCTCAGAGGCGAAGTGGAGCCTGTATCCGATGGGCGGCTCAGCCGTGCGGCTGGTGCGGCAGATCCCCTACACGGTGGCCGCTGATCTGCTGCTGACCGGACGGCACATCAAGGCCGCGGAGGCCAAGGAGATCGGCTTGATCGGCTATGTCGTTCCCGACGGGGAAGCGCTGACCAAGGCGCTGGAGATCGCCGATGTGATCGCCAATAACGGGCCGCTGGCGGTGCAGGCGATCCTGCGCTCGATCCGAGAGACCGAGGGCCTGCCGGAAAATGACGCGTTCAAGATCGACACCCAGCTGGGCATCAGTGTGTTCTTGTCCGAGGACGCCAAGGAAGGCCCGTTGGCCTTCAAGGAGAAGCGGGCCCCGCAATTCAAGAACCGCTAGCCGTCGAGTGTGCGGCTGGCCGCATGTTCGGCACCAGTGTGCGGCTAGCCGCACACTCGGCGACTCATATCAACGGCGAGCTCGGCGTGAACACCATCGGCATCGACTCCAGGCCGCTGACGAAGTTGGCTGGGCGCAAGGGCAATACGCCGTCATCGGCAGCCAGCCGCAGATCAGGCAGGCGGTCGAGCACCCGATCGGTCATCAACCTCAACTCCAAGCGGGCCAACTGATTTCCCAGACAGAAGTGCGTGCCGAAGCCGAAAGCCACGTGGCTGTTGGGGTCTCGCCGGATATCGAACTGGTCGGGGTTCTCAAACACCGACTCGTCGAAGTTCGCCGACTCGAACAGCAACATGATCTTCTCGCCCGCGCGCAGCGACGTGCCGTGAAACTCGGCGTCGGCGGTCAACATCCGGCACATGTTCTTCACCGGCGAAGTCCAGCGCAGCATCTCCTCGATCGCCCCGGGTAGCAGCGACCGGTCAGCGACCAGCGCGTCCCACTGATCGCGGTGACGCACCAATTGCTCGGTGCCACCGGACAAGGTGTGCCGGGTGGTCTCGTCGCCACCGATGAGGATCAACAGGGTTTCCATCACGATCTCGTCGTCGGACATCCGCTGTCCTTCGACTTCGGCGTTCACCAAGATGGAAAACAGGTCGTCGGTGGGCTCGGCGCGACGCTTCGCGATGATGCTCATGGTGAACTCGGTGTAGGCCGCAAACGCATTCATCACCGCCTGAGCTTCCATGCCCGCCGGGTCGATGTGCGAGCTCAGGCCGGTGACCAGATCGTCCGACCACTTCAGCAGCATGCCGCGATCCTCGGGCAGCACGCCGAGCATGTCCCCGATCAACGCCATCGGTAGCGGGGCGGCGATATCGCGGACGAAGTCACACTCGCCCCGCTCGCAGACGGCATCGATCAGTGCATCGCACAGCCGGCCGATCGACGGCTCCTTCTCCGTCACCCGCTTACGGGTGAACCCGGAGTTGACCAGCTTGCGCCGCAGCAGGTGTGCCGGATCGTCCATGTCGATCATGTACGGCATCCCCGGCGTATCGGGACGAATGCCGCCGGTGTTGGAGAACAGCTCCGGATTGCGCTCGGCATCGATGACGGCCTGATACGTCGTCGCGCCGGCCAGTCCGTTGCGATCTCGGAACACCGGTTGATTGGCCCGCATCCAGCGATAGGCCTCGCGCGAAGTCTGACGGTCGGCGTAAAAGTTGCCGTCCGCCAAGTCGATGTTCAAGATCGTGTCCGGGATCGTTGACGTCATACTCAGCCTCCAGTTATCTACTTGGCCCAATTTCTAGCGGATTACAGTGACCGGCATGCCTGATTCACAGCACACCATCGCCGGAACGGTGCTCACCATGCCGGTGCGGATTCGCAAAGCTGACGTACACACCGCCATGTTCTCGGTTGACGCCGCGGCGGCGCAGCGGCTCATCGACTACAGCGGTCTGCAGGTCTGCCAGCACCGGCCCGGCCGCGCCGTGGTCAATCTGATGCTGGCCCGCTACATCGACGGCGATCTGGGGAGTTACCACGAATTCGGCACCTGTGTCATGGTCAACCCCCCCGGCTCGGATGCGCACGGCTGGCGGGCGCTCGGTGAGGCCGCGGCGTTCATCCACCACCTGCCGGTGGATCAAAGCTTCACTTTGGAGGCCGGCCGCACTATTTGGGGTTTCCCAAAGATCATGGCGGACTTCACCGTTCGCGACGCCGGCACTTTCGGCTTCGACGTCAGCGCTGAGGGATCGCACATCGCCGGCATCGACTTCGGCCGCGGGCTGCCGGTGCCGTCGCTGTTCACCTCGCGACCGCAAGTGCTCAAGACGTACACCTACGCCGACGGCACCACCCGCGAGGTTCCGTGGGAGATGCGGGTCAGCGGGCTGCGCGGCCGGGTCGGCGGCGCGACGCTGCGCCTGGGCGATCACCCCTACGCCAAGGAACTGGCGTCGCTGGGCCTGCCGAAGAGAGCGATGGTGTCGGGATCGGTCGCCCACGTCGCGATGACGTTCGGTGACGCGCAGGTGCTCGGCTGACCGGCCGGGCAGGCGTCGAGTGCCCGGCACCTCCTCATCGCGCTGCGCGCTCTGCATCGTCACCGGGCGGGTCATCCGGCCAATTTAGAACGCGTTCTAGGTCCTGGCAATACCGGGTCAGATCAAGCCGGCCAGCTCGTGGACCTGCTCGGTACTGCGTCCGGAGACCACCATCATGGTGACACCTGCGGCCTCCCAGGCCGTGATCTGCTTACGGACGTAGTCCACGTCGCCGACGATCGCGGCGTCGTCGATCACCTCGTCGGGGATGATTTCCGCGGCCTTGTCTTTCTGGTTGCTGCGGAAAAGCTTCGTCACATCGTCTACGACCTCGGCGTAACCCATCCGGCGGTACACGTCCGCGTGGAAGTTGGTGTCCTCGGCGCCCATACCCCCCATGTAGAGGGCGATGTAGGGCTTCATAGCCGCGAAGGCGGCACTGCGGTCGTCGGTGATGACGATGTTGGCCGTCGCGCAGATCTCGAAGTCCTCTCGGCTACGGCGAGCGCCGGGCCGGGCGAATCCCTCGTCGAGCCATTCGTTGTAGGTGTCGGCCATTCGGGGCGTGTAGAAGATGGGTAACCACCCGTCGCAGACCTCGGCGGCCAGCGCGACGTTCTTCGGCCCTTCGGCACCCAGGAGAATCGGGATGTCGGCGCGCAGTGGGTGGGTGATGGACTTGAGTGGCTTGCCCAACCCGCTCGCCCGCTCACTGGTCAGCGGAAGCGGATAGTGCGGACCGTCGCTGGTCACCGGCTTCTCCCGGGCCCAGACCTGCCGGATGATGTCGATGTATTCCCGGGTGCGGGCCAACGGTTTGGGAAACGACTGGCCGTACCAGCCCTCGACGACCTGCGGACCCGAGACGCCAAGACCAAGCATGTGCCGGCCACCGCTGAGGTGGTCCAGGGTCAACGCCGCCATCGCGCATGCCGTCGGGGTTCGCGCCGACAGTTGGATCACCGATGTGCCCAGCCGCACCCGACGCGTCGACGAACCCCACCACGCCAGCGGCGTGTACGCGTCCGATCCCCAGGCCTCGGCGGTGAACACCGCATCGAAATCAGCCGCCTCGGCCGCGGCCACGAGTTCGGCGTGGTTCTCCGGCGGATGAGCGCCCCAATATCCCAACTGAAGTCCAAGCTTCATGAGTGCTGCCTTCCTGCAGGTCCGAGCCGTACTTGAATCCATTCTTAGAACCTGTTCTACTCGATGCTGTGACCACCAGCCAAAGCAGCCCGGTGCAGATCGATACCCATCAGAAGCCTCTCTCGGCGCCTCTGAGGCTGTCCTTCGACTACACCCGTTCAGTGGGACCCACCCTCAGCCAGTTCTTCACCGCCCTGCGTGAGCGACGCATCGTCGGTGTCCGGGGCTCGGATGGCCGGGTCTACGTCCCGCCCGCCGAGTTCGACCCCGTGACCTACGAACGATTGACCGAAATCGTACCGGTGGCCAGTGTCGGGACCGTGCTGTCGTGGACTTGGCAGCCCAAACCCCTTGAGGGGCAACCGCTGGACCGGCCATTCGCCTGGGCGCTGATCAAACTCGACGGTGCCGACGTCGCGCTGCTGCACGCCGTTGATGTCGGAGCCGCGGGTTCCGACGCGATCCGCTCCGGGGCGCGGGTGCATGCGCATTGGGTCGACGAGCCGGCGGGCGCGATCACCGACATCGCCTACTTCGCGCTCGGCGACGAGGCCGAGCCCGCTGAAAACCCCGCCGAAGCGACCGACGACCGTGAGCCGGTGACGCTCCAGGTGACCCCGAGCAGCATCGAAATCCAGCACACCGCTTCGCTTCCCGAGAGCGCGTTCCTGCGCGGTCTCGAAGAGGGCAAGCTGCTCGGCGCACGTACCGGCACAGACGGCAAGGTGTACTTCCCCCCGAAGGAAGCAGACCCGGCGACCGGCCTCGAACTCGACAACTACATTGAGCTACCCGACACGGGCACGGTCACGACGTTCGCGATCATCAACATCCCGTTCGCCGGCCAGCGCATCAAGCCGCCGTACGTCGCGGCCTACGTCCTGCTCGACGGCGCCGATATCGCGTTCCTGCACCTGGTTCAGGAGATCGACGCCACCGAGGTGCGGATGGGCATGCGGGTGCAGGCGGTGTGGAAGCCCCGCGAGGAATGGGGCCTCGGCATCGACAACATCGAATACTTCAAGCCGACCGGCGAACCCGACGCCGACTACGACACCTACAAGCACCACCTGTAAGAGGGAATAAACGTGACCGATCGCGATGTAGCTGTCGTCGGATTCGCCCATGCGCCGCATGTACGACGCACCGACGGCACCACCAACGGCGTCGAAATGCTGATGCCGTGTTTCCACGCGCTCTACGACGAGCTCGGGCTCCAACAGACCGACATCGGCTTCTGGTGCTCCGGATCATCGGATTACCTTGCCGGAAGGGCATTTTCGTTCATCTCCGCGATCGACTCGATCGGGGCGGTGCCGCCGATCAACGAGTCGCACGTCGAGATGGACGCCGCGTGGGCGCTCTACGAGGCCTACATCAAGATCCTCACTGGCGAGGTCGACACGGCACTCGTCTACGGGTTCGGCAAGTCCTCCGCCGGCACCCTGCGCCGGGTGCTCTCGCTTCAGACCGACCCGTACACGGTCGCGCCGTTGTGGCCGGACGCGGTGTCGATGGCGGGATTGCAGGCCCGATTCGGCCTGGACGGCGGCAAGTGGACGGCCGAGCAGATGGCGCAGGTCGCGCTGGACTCGTTCGCGGTCGCTGAGCGCACCGATTCGCAAGTGCCGGGGAAGAGCATCGACGAGCTGCTGGACCGGCCATTCTTCGCCGATCCCCTTCGGCGCCACGACATTGCGCCGATCACCGACGGCGCGGCGGCGATCGTGCTGGCTGCTGGCGACAGAGCCCGCGAGCTGCGGAAGAACCCCGCGTGGATCACCGGGATCGAGCACCGCATCGAGACTCCGGTCCTTGGCGCCCGGGACCTGACCACATCACCGTCAACGGCGGCGTCGGCCGAGGCGGCGACGGGCGGAGACACCAGCTCGATCGAAATCGCCGAGATCTACGCGCCGTTCACCCATCAACAGCTGATCCTGACCGAGGCCATCGGTCTGCCGTCGTCGACGAAGGTCAACCCGTCGGGTGGCGCACTGGCTGCCAACCCGATGTTCGCCGCCGGGCTGGAGCGCATCGGCTTTGCCGCACAACACATTTTCTCTCGCTCCGCGGGCCGGGTGCTCGCGCACGCGACCGGCGGCCCGGTGTTGCAACAGAATCTCGTCGCCGTGCTGGAAGGGAAATAACATGGCCGCGCCGACGACGATGCACCAGCGATGCGATGAGGAGGAGCGGCGCAATGACTAAGCAGCTCGCTGCGGTGCTCGGCACCGGCCAGACGAAGTACGTCGCCAAGCGCCAGGACGTCTCGATGAACGGTCTGGTTCGCGAGGCCATCGACAAGGCGTTGTCCGACTCCGGGTCGACCATGGCCGACATCGACGCGGTGGTGGTCGGCAAGGCGCCCGACTTCTTCGAGGGCGTCATGATGCCGGAGCTGTTCATGGCCGACGCCGTGGGCGCGACCGGCAAGCCGCTGATCCGGGTGCACACCGCGGGTTCGGTCGGCGGGTCGACGGGTGTGGTGGCGGCCAGCCTGGTGAAGTCGGGAAAGTACCGGCGCGTGCTGGCGATGGCATGGGAGAAGCAGTCCGAGTCGAATGCCATGTGGGCGTTGAGTATTCCGGTGCCGTTCACCAAGCCGGTCGGTGCAGGCGCGGGCGGCTACTTCGCTCCGCACGTGCGCGCCTACATCCGCCGATCGGGCGCGCCGACGCACATCGGTGCCATGGTCGCGGTCAAGGACCGGCGCAACGGGGCCAAAAACCCGTTGGCGCATTTGCATCAACCGGACATCACGCTGGAGAAGGTGATGTCGTCGCAGATGCTGTGGGATCCCATTCGTTTCGACGAGACCTGTCCATCGTCGGACGGCGCCTGTGCGGTGGTGATCGGAAACGAGGACATCGCCGACCAGCGGGTGGCGGATGGCCACCCGGTGGCGTGGATCCACGCCACCGCATTGCGCACCGAACCGCTGGCATACTCCGGCCGCGACCAGGTCAATCCGCAGGCTGGTCGCGACGCCGCCAAGGCGCTGTGGAAGGCCGCAGGCATCACCAGCCCTATCGACGAGATCGACGCCGCCGAGGTCTACGTGCCGTTCTCGTGGTTTGAGCCGATGTGGCTGGAGAATCTCGGGTTCGCGGCCGAGGGCGAAGGGTGGAAGCTCACCGAGGCGGGCGAAACCGAGATCGGTGGGCGGATCCCGCTCAACGCCTCCGGCGGCGTGCTGTCGTCGAACCCGATCGGCGCATCTGGTCTGATCCGGTTCGCCGAGGCAGCCATCCAGGTGATGGGCAAGGCGGGCGATCACCAGGTTCCGGGCGCGCGTAAGGCACTCGGTCACGCCTATGGAGGTGGCTCGCAGTACTACTCGATGTGGGTAGTGGGGGCTGATAAGCCATGAAATACACCTGCAGCGTTGCGATGGGACCCATCGATCAGTTGGTCGACATCGCCAAGACCGCCGAAGAGGTGGGGTTCGACTCGATCGCGTTGCCGGACTCGTTGTTCTACATGGAGAAGGCGGCCGCCGATTACCCGTACACCCCGGACGGCTCACGGATGTGGAACGAAGACACGCCGTGGGTCGATCCGCTGATCGCCGCGGGCGCGATGGGTGCGGTCACGTCGACACTGCGGTTCTACACCAACGTGATGAAACTGGGCTCCCGCAACCCGCTGCTGCTGGCGCGCCAAGTCGGTTCGGTAGCCAACCTGACCAACAACAGGTTCGGTTTCGGTGTCGGCATCGGCTGGGCGCCAGAAGAATTCGAATGGTGCGGGGTCCCATATGCGCGTCGGGGCGCCCGCGTCGACGAGATGATCAAGGTCATCAAGCTCGTGCTCGGCGGCGGGATGATCGAATTCCACGGCGACTTCTACGACTTCGACCGGCTACAGATGAGCCCGGCCCCAAGCCAACCCGTGCCGTTCTACGTCGGCGGCCACACCGACGTCGCACTCAAGCGTGCCGCCCGGGTGAGCGACGGGTGGACCAGCGCGATGATGACCGCCGATCAGCTCGCTGAGACCATCGGCAAGCTCAAGGCGTTGCTGGCCGAATATGGCCGCGCGGAAATACCTTTCGAATACCAGGCGGTCTGCATCGACAAGTTCGGCGTGGACGGCCATCGCGAGCTCGCCGACGTCGGTGTCACCGACAACATTGTCATTCCCTGGGTCTTCGACGGACTGAGCTTCGATGCGCCGCTGGAGAAGAAGAAAGACTCGTTGAAGCGGTTCGCGGACACCTATATCCACTCGGGATGGCAGGACAAATGACCCGCGCCGGCGACGATGCAGAGCGAAGCGATGAGAAGGGCGGCGCCAGATGAACACAGCGGCGGCACACGTGGCAGGCAAACGCTCCCGCGAGGCGGTGGCGGCCAGAGACAAAGACGCGTGGCTGGCGGTATTCGCCGACGACGCGATCGTCGAAGACCCCATCGGCCCATCGCATTTCGATCCTGAAGGCAAGGGTCATCGCGGTCGCCAGGCGATCTCGGCATTCTGGGACAAGGCGATCGCGCCGACGGACAAGATCGAATTCCATTTTCGCGACACCTACCAGTGTGGCCATGAGGAAGCCAACGTCGGCCACATCCTGATCACCGCAGCTGGACACCAGGTCACCGCGGAAGGAGTGTTCACCTACAAGGCCGACGACGACGGCAAGTTGGTGGCGCTGCGCGCGTACTGGGAGGTCGACCGCGCAACCGCCAGCGCGCGCAAGATCTGAACCGAGCACTCCTCTCCCCCGTAATCAAGTTGGAGCGACCTGCATATCGGCCTGGGGAGTTGCAGGATGGACAGCGTGGACGAGCCCGTTCTCAGGGACGATCCCGTACGAGTACGAGGCGATTTCGACGCGCCCTCACGCTGGCTGTGGCTGTTCAAGTGGTGCGTGCTCGCGGTGCCGCACTACCCGATTTTGATCCTGCTCTACCTGGCCTACCCGCTGGCGACCGTGCTTGCCGGCCTCACCATCCTGTTCACCGGACGGTATCCGCGTCCGCTCTTCGACTTCAATGTCGGGGTGCTGCGGTGGTCGTGGCGGGTGATGAACTACCGGTTTCCGATGAACAGCACCGACAAGTACCCGCCTTTCACGCTCAAGTCTCGGCCCGACTACCCAGGCGATCTGGAGGTCGACTATCCGGAACGGCTCACGAATTGGGCGGTTCTTGTCAAGTGGTTGTTGGCGATCCCCCAGATACTCATCTGTTGGGCGATGGAGCCGCTGCTGCAGCTGCTGTGCGTTATCGCCCCGTTCTGGTTGTTGTTCACCGGCACTATCCCGCGGGGCATGTCCGGCCTTCTTTTGGGCATCGTTCGATGGCGTTATCGGGTGGCCGTGTACGTCTCGTTGATGCGCGACGAGTATCCGCCGTTCCGAATGGATCTGGGTAGCATCCGGGTGGGAAATGACACGCCGTAATCCGTTATTCCCCTATGTCTATCGACTCGGCATGCCGATCTTCGACCGGTTGTTCTACCGCCGGTATCGCCGCGAGGCGATGAGCCATGCAACCGGCCGGCTGCTGCTCGTCGGTCTCGGCCCGGGCACCGATTTGCTGTTTCTTCCACCCGCTGTGACGTCGGTCGCGGCCGTGGAGCCGGAGGCGGCGATGCGCCGAATGGCCTCCGCTCTGGCGCGCCGCCGCGGCATTGCGGTCGACATCGTCGATGGGATCGGCGAGTCGATTCCGTTCCCGGACAATAGTTTCGACTCGGTACACGTCGGGCTTGTGTTGTGCTCAGTCGACAATGTGGCCGCTACCCTCGGTGAGATCCGGCGGGTGCTCGCACCGGGCGGCAGGCTCGTCGTCCTCGAGCATGTCCGCGGGGATGGCGCGATGGGTCGGTTCCAGGATCTGATCGCCAAGCCGTGGTCCTGGTTGGCTTCGGGTTGCGAGCCGAACCGCCGAACCGTCGAGGCCATTGCCGCGGCCGGATTCGATACCGCGGGCCTGCGCCGCATCCGACGCACTCTGGTGCCGCCACCGTGCACACCTCATCTGCAGGGATTCGCCACCGCGATCGAACACGATGCGTGAACGTGCACAACACGGGTCGGCATAGCCTTCGTGTGAGCCTGACAACACTCAACCGTCATCGCCTGCTCACCTTTAATTCATCTCGCCGTAAGACTTTGTTCATTCTCGGCTCGTGTAGCCACTACAGCCGAATACTCGCCACTCGCGAGTTACCGACTGCCGGGCGACCCACAACATCATCAACGAGTCCAAGGGGAGAAATCGTCGGCCGCGGGAGCCCGCAACCACTCATGCAACGCTGCAAGGATTGGAGTCTCCCATGAGTCACAAGATTCGGGCCGGCATCGGCATTGCCGGTACTTTCCTCGCCGCCGGGCTCATCTCGTTGGCAACCGGCCCAGTCGCGCACGCGTGCTCGGCAGAAGATCCCACCACACTGTGCGACCCGAACCTGCTGAGTTCACCCGTCCTTGAGTTAGGCCAATTCACGAACCAATCATTCGCCGACCCTGGGGACAATGAGTTCGTAGAAACCTTGTTCACAGGTCCGAACTTCACGGATGTTTTGACTTCTGGGGCCGACCCCTCACTGGATGCGGGGGTGGCCGGGGAGACAATAAACGTCTTCATAGATCCGTCCGACCCGGCCCTTGACAGTACGATCGTCCTTCCGTTCACGGATCCGCTAGCCCAGCTGTTTACTGAGCTGCTTCCACTCGGCTTCTGATCGGATCAGGAGCAGCTATTCGACGCCGAGAGCCTCGATGATGTTCAGTCGTGCCGCACGTCGCGCGGGTGGCAGCGAGCCGAGCAGGCTGATCGCCAGCGCGCCGATGGCGAAGACGAGCGCCATCGGGCTGGGCCGGAAGGTGACGGTGAAATTCATCATGTCCCCGCTGACCAGGCTGTAGAGCCACTGGTCCGTGAGGCCGAACAAGAGTCCCAAAACACCGCCAACGAGTCCGATCCCTGCCGCCTCGGCCAGGACCATCTGCAACGTGAATCGACGGCTGGATCCCATTGCCCGCAGCACACCGATTTCACGGCGCCGCTCGAGTACCGACAGCGTCAAGGTATTGAAAAGCGCTACTGCG
This sequence comes from uncultured Actinomycetota bacterium, assembly GCA_963833915.1. GTDB lineage: Bacteria > Actinomycetota > Actinomycetes > Mycobacteriales > Mycobacteriaceae > Mycobacterium. The sequence goes on along the minus strand of CAWHZO010000004.1, from coordinate 587,321 downwards.
GCCACGCATACAACGATGATCCAGACGGCGTTGGCGATGAACATGCTTTGATGCAGCGGCGCCTCGAGCCCCGCCAGCGCCGCCCCACCGTCGTATACGTAATTGGGCAAGGGAACGGCGCGACGAACCTCGCCCATCAGGCGATGCGGATCAACGCCCTGGCCCGCGGTGATCTGAAGTGTGGTCGCCGCCGGACGGTCGAACCATGTCCGCATTTGATCGAGGGCTATTCCGACGGTGCCAATGACCGTCGAGAAGTACGGGACCAGGGCCAGCACAGCCGTCCGCTGCGCGCCATGTGGCGTTTGCAGCTGCAGTTCGTCGCCCACCCGGACGTGGAGGGTTTTGCCCAGATTCTGCGTGAGCACCACGCCCCGACCGGCGAGCACGTCGTTGCGTGCCGGTTCACCCAGCGCGCGGTAGAGCGGATCGGCGGTCCCGGAGGAAAACCCATCGAGCATCACCCGAGTCCCGCCGACCACGGCGAATGCAAATGCGCCCTCGGTGACACGCGTTACGCCCGGCACTGCGGCAACCTTTTGCACGAGTCCGTGCGGTAAGGCATCGGTCGAATAGGTGTCAGGCGGGTCTGCGCTCACCCATACGTCGACATCCGCCACCGGCGCGAAGATGCCACGCGCTGAACGGATCATGTCGGCATTGGTGCCGGTGATCACGACAGTCGTGACCACGGCGATGAGCACGGTCATCACGGTGGCCCACACCCGGCGCGGCGCACGCTCGATCGTCGCCGCGGCAAGTGCCCCGACCGATCCAAAGATTCGGGCGGTTGTGGCCGTGCCTTTGACCAGGGGCACGGTGACCGCGAAGCCAAGCGCGATCTCGGCACAGAACAGAGCGAACATCGCTGCAAACGCAATGGTCCCGTGTTGCTTGACGATGATCAAAATCGACGCGGCGAACACCGCGAGAGCTCCAATCCCGCTTGCCATTCGCAGCCATCGCGGCACGAAGTCCACCGCCGATGCCCCGACAGGTGCCAATGCCTCGATCGGCGAAACCTTGTACACCTGGCGCGCGGCCATCGCCGAAGCTGCCGCGCTGGTGAGCATCGTTGCCGCGAGGGCGGCTGGTACCGCGTAGCCGGGTAGCGAGTATTCGACGCGAGCTTCGAGCCCTTGGGTTATTACCGGAGGCAATCGACTAATTGCGATGCGGCCCATCAGGATTCCGATCGCTGATCCGATAGCTCCGCCGATGAGCCCGAGAGTCGCTGCTTCGGCGAGCATGTCGCGGGCGATGGTGACGCGACGACCGCCGATCGCGCGCAGCATCGAAATAACCGGCCGACGCTGGTTGATTGCCATGGTCATCGTGGTGTAGATCAGGAACGCACCGACCACCAGAGCAACCGCCGCGCCCATCAGGGCCATGTAGTTCATCAGCTTGACGCCGTCACCGGCGCGAGTCGCCCGCATACTCGGCTCCGCGACGATTGCTCGGCCGTTTACCGCGGCGGTCACCGCTGCGCGCACAGCGGCCAGACCAGCTCCCGGCTTCGTGGTGATCAGTATCGAGTCGAGCTGCCCTTTTCGCCCGGTAACGTTCTGCGCCAAAGCAAGTGGGGCGAGGACGTAGTGTCCGCCGTTGAGACCCGCAAGTTGCTTACCGGTGAGCACTTCGGTGACGGTGACCGAGCCCGAGCCAAGCTGGAATGTCTTGCCTTTCGCTTGACCGACACCGGGCCCGACCTGGACACCGTTGGGCTTGGCGGACAGCTCCGCTAACGGCCGACGCACGGCATCTTTCAAGGCGCCACCCAACGCGGCGCTGCTGGCGTCTGCGCCGAACAGCAGAACCGGTCCTGACACCGTGGCCGCGGACGTCCGTATCATCGGCGCCGCGGTCGCGACGCCGGGAACGGTCGCAACATCGGCCGTTATCGTGTCGGGGAATCCCGCGTCGGTAATACCCGACACCTCGAGCGCAGCGATGCCCGCGATTCCATCAGCTAGCCGATTAACCGATCCGGTGATCGACCCGAAGATGCCGAATACCGCGACGAGATACATTGCGGACACTGCCATTACGGCGATCGAGGCCGCCGTGCGCCGACGATGCACAATGAGTTCGCGCAGGCTGAACACACGTACCCGGCTCGCCGCAGCAGCGATGGCCGAGCCCGGTCTCATCCCCAGACCACCGACAACTCGTCGGAACCGACCCGACCGTCCCGGAGCGTGACAACGCGGTCTGTCGCCGCCGCGGCATCGGAGTTGTGGGTCACCATAACCACCAACCGACTGCCGCCTTCCTCGTGCGCCACCTCGGCAAGGAGTGCCAAGATCGAGGCGCCCGTTGTGGAATCGAGATTCCCGGTCGGTTCGTCGGCGAGAATCAGCGATGGCTCCATCATCAGCGCCCGCGCCACCGCGACCCGCTGCATTTGGCCGCCCGACAGTTCCGCCGGTCGGTGCTGAGTACGGTCGCCGAGCCCAACCCGGTCCAGTAGTCGCACCGCATCCGATTTGGCCTTGCCCAGTCGAAAACCGTCGAGCAGCTTCGGGACCGCCACGTTCTCCCACGCGGACAGGGTCGGCAACAGGTTGAAGAACTGAAAGACGAATCCCACACGATGATGGCGAAATTCCGACTGCTGTTCATCGCTGAGGCGGCCAATCTCGTCGCCGTCGAACTTGATCGACCCAGAATCGGGGGAGTCCAATGCGCCAAGCAGGTGCAGCAGTGTGCTCTTACCCGCTCCCGACGGCCCGACTACCGACACAAACTGCCCACCCCCGAACCGCAGGCTGATCTCGTCGAGTGCTCGCACGGACTCTCCGCCGACCCGGTACTCGCGCACCACGTCGCGGAGTTCGATCGTCAGTTCGTGCGTGGGCGTATCGCAGGTATCGAGTCGTTTGATCATGGTCCTCCCGCGCGACCGCAGCAGTCAGCCCGCCGCGACGGCGACTACGACATATTACGAGCCCGGACGGCAATCGGTTCACCCGTTTCATGCGTGGGCATCGGAGATATTCGGCGCGATGTCCCGCTCGTCGGCGTTGGTCGGTATCTGCCCAAAGCGATCGATGGATACCCGGTCAGGAACCGACAAATAGAACTGGTAAAACGTGTGTATAATAGGCGATGAACTGTTGACCAAATCCCTTTGTTTACAACACTTTTGACAGGAGCGGCGGCAACACTAACGCCCACTCAATCGTCATTCGAGTACGAAGGAGACCGATCCGATGTCGCTGCCCGCCCTTGAAGATATCGCCGCCCACACGGGCAGTAACCAGCCGATTGAGGGACTGACCCGCATCGAGAGCAGCCCGCGGGAGGAGGCCACCCCGATCATCATGGAGATGATGCACTCGGTCTACCCGCACGACGAGGTGTTCGGCCCCTACATCACCATCAACGACTACATCGACTGCCCGCCCGATGAACTGTTCGCCTACCTGGCCGATACCCGTTGCCTAGAAGAGTGGACCTACAGTCTGCGCGGGTTTACCGAAACCGACGAGCCGGGGCTATGGCTGGCCGATGACCGGCTGGGGTCGCAGACCAAGATTTACGTCCGCACGGTGGCTAAAGAGCAGGCGCACACCGTCGACTATCACTGCGCGTGGGATCAGGGCAAGCACCTGTGGATGGTCTATCTGATGCGGGTCGTCGACGCGCAGGTGGTGCTGGACAAGCCCGGCTCGGTCGTGCTGTGGACTAACTGTCACCATCCGTTCTACGAACGCAACCCCTATCCCGACGCCGCCCCGCCCGAACGGCCGGTCTGGGTGGGCGACTTCTGGGACATGTTCGGCGCCGGCCACCTGCTTGAGCTGAAAAATCTGAAGGCTATCGCCGAATACCGCCACCGCAACGGGCTGCCGGTGACACCGGACTGGATGCGAAAGCCGCGAAATGATCGTGCTGGCTAATAAATCGGCACATGGACGCCGAACGCCGCCAGGCTAAATCGGCTCCAGGCCAGTCAGATAGCGGCGGGCCAGATCCTGGTAAGCCTGCGGGTTGACCTTCACCCACATCTCGGCGCCGGTGCCCGCGATCGGGCCCTTGACAGTGGCCGGCGCCCCGACCACCAGCATCTCGGCGGGGATCTTGGTGCCGGCGGTCACCAGTGCGCCCGCTGCGACCAGGCTGCGTGCACCGATCACCGCGCCGTCCAGGACGGTGGCATGGTTTGCGATCAGCGCCTCCGCGCCGACATGGGCGCCGTGGATGACGCACATGTGCGCGACGGTTGCTCCCGGACCGATGTCGACCGGGATACCGGGCGGTGCGTGCAGCACCGACCCGTCCTGTACGTTGGCGCCCTCGCGCACGATCACGGGCGCATAGTCGCCACGCAGCACGGTGTTGAACCACACCGATGCCCCCGCCTCCACCGTGACATCGCCGATCAAGGTGGCGGTTGGGGCGACGAAGGCAGTGGGGTCGATCTTCGGCGATCGGCCTTCGAAGGAAAACAGCGGCATCGTTCAGATATACCGCAGGTCGGGTACCCCAGCAGCCAGGGGCCGTTTGCCCGGCTGGGAGCGCCCGTCATTGCGCGATGCGGTGGAAAAACTGTAACGTGTTCTAATTAGAAGCTCACGAAGTTGGAGGCGTCATGGCTACCGAGACTGCCGGTATTCGCGAGATCGACGCCGGGACCCTGCCCGACCGCTACGCCCGCGGCTGGCACTGCCTTGGCCCGGTGAAGGATTACCTGGACGGCGAGCCGCACGGGGTTGAGGCGTTCGGCACCCATCTCGTCGTGTTCGCCGACTCACACGATGATGTGCACGTGCTCGACGGTTACTGCCGGCACATGGGCGGCAACCTGTCGCAGGGCACCGTCAAGGGCGACGAAATCGCCTGCCCATTCCACGACTGGCGCTGGGGTGGTGACGGCAAGTGCAAACTGGTCCCTTACGCCAAGCGCACGCCACGACTGGCCCGCACTCGGTCCTGGACGACCGATGTGCGCAGCGGCCTGCTGTTCGTCTGGCACGACCATGAGGGCAACCCACCGCAGCCCGAGGTGCAAATCCCGGAGATCCCCGAGTTCACCAGCGGCGACTGGACCGACTGGCGGTGGAACTCGATCCTGATCGAGGGCTCCAACTGCCGAGACATCATCGACAACGTCACCGACATGGCCCACTTTTTCTACATCCACTTCGGCCTCCCGACGCACTTCAAGAATGTCTTCGAGCGGCACGTCGCCTCGCAGTATCTGCACAACGTGGGCCGGCCGGACGTCAACGATCTGGGCACCTCATACGGTGAGGCGCACCTGGATTCGGAGGCGTCGTACTTCGGTCCGTCGTTCATGATCAACTGGCTGCACAACAAGTACGGCGACTACAAGGCCGAGTCGATCCTGATCAACTGCCACTACCCGGTGACCCAGGACTCATTCGTGCTGCAGTGGGGCGTCATGGTCGAGAAGCCCAAAGGCATGGACGAGGCGATGACCGAGAAGCTGTCCAGAGTCTTCACCGAGGGTGTCAGCAAGGGCTTCTTGCAGGACGTTGAGATCTGGAAGCACAAGACCCGTATCGACAACCCGCTGTTGGTCGAGGAAGACGGTGCCGTCTATCAGATGCGGCGGTGGTATCAGCAGTTCTACGTCGACGCCGCAGATGTCACCCCCGACATGACGGACCGCTTCGAGATCGAGGTGGACACCACCGTCGCCAACGAGAAGTGGCACGTCGAGGTCGAGGAAAACCTCAAGCAGCAGGCGGAGTCCGAAGGACAACCGACTCAAGTTTGACGATGATGAAGGTGTCACGATGAGCCCGCGCGAGAAGCCGCCCGACGTCGATCGGCTAGCCAGGTCGATGCTGATGCTCCATGGCGATCACGACAGCCATCAGGATCCGCCGGTGACCGAGAACGGCCGACGCGGCGGATCTTGGTCTAAAGCACCGGCGTTCGCCGACGACCCGGAACGCGCCGCCGCGGTGCGGGAAGCGACCAAGGCCGACCGCTCCCGCTATCTGACATCGGGCCTGCAGCCGGTGGACTGCCGGTTCTGCCACGCCACGGTCAACGTGAAGCGGCTGGGACCGGGACATACGTCGGTGCAATGGAATACCGAAGCATCGCAGCGCTGCGCCTATTTCGCCGAGCTACGCGAGAACGGTGCCGACAGCGCACGGACCAGAGCCTGCCCGAAACTGACCGACAGCATCGAACACGCGGTGGCCGAGGGGTGCCTGGAGCCGGTGTCCACCGCTCCTCCAGCCGGCGACGGCTAGCTCGCCGTCGATTGGTCACAGGCCGGCGAAGCGCTCTTTGACCCCTTCGGCGGTCAGCCCGTAGTCGGCCAGCGAGTAGCTATGCTTGGGAGCCCTTGCACCGGTTTGACTTTCGGCGTGGATGTCTTCCATGGCCTGCCGGGCCCCGTCGGTGAGCGGGATGTCGAATTGGCGGTAAATGTCGGTTACCGTGCCGATCGGATCGGCAATCAACTCTCGGTAGTCGACGTCGTAGAACTGGGCCGGATTGTATTTGGCGCGCGCGGTGTTGAACTGCTCCAGACCGCGCGACCAGGTTTCCATTGCGTCAGCGCCGATTTGGGCGCCGACGAACGTGGTCGACCAGCCGTCAGCGGTGTGCTGGGCCAATGAGCACATCGAGGCCATGATCGTCTCGACCGGTCGATGCGTCTGGATGACGAGTGCGTCCGGATAGGTCGTCATCAGCGCATCCAGTGCGAACAGGTGGCTCGGGTTCTTAAGCACCCACCGCTTGTCGGCGTCGTTGAGCCCGATCAGCTGAAGGTTCTTGCGATGCCGCCGATACGCCGGGGTCCAGTCCTGTTGCGACAACCACTTTGAGTAGCTGGGCAGGTGCGCCAGTGTCTCGTAGGACACCGAGTGCAGCGACTGCCGCAGCAGCTGCCAGCATTCCTCGAGCTCGTATGCGGCCATGAAATGCAGGCCGGTATAACCGGGGTTGTCCTGGTGGTGCTGGGTGAACTGAGCGTCGAGTTGGCGATACAGCGGGTTGGATTCCCAGGTGTCACGCGGCGGACGGGGCTGCGGGAACTCGGCCAGCCACATGTGCAGACCCTGGTGAGCCGGGTCGGCGCCGAGTAGCCGGTGCAGCGCCGTGGTTCCGGTGCGCACCAGCCCGGTGACGAAGATGGGGCGCTGGATGGCGACGTCAGCGTGTTGAGGGTATTGCTTCCAGGCGGATTCGGACAACAGCCGGGCCACCAGGGCGCCGCGCAAGAAGAAGCGGTTCATCTTGCTGCCCAACACGGTGAGGCCGGCTTCCTGCCGGTAGGAGTCCAACAGCACGCTCAGCGCTTCGCGGTAACTGTCGCCGTCGCTGCCGAAGTCGTCGAGGCTGGTCAGCTTGGTGGCCGAGGCGTGTAGCTCATCGACGGTTGCGATGTCGGTGCGTTCGGTCAATTCGCCGTCTCCTCCTCATCGCTTCGCTCTGCATCGTCGCCGCCGGCGGCCATTATGTGTGGTACTCACCGCAGTTGACGTCGAGCGTCTGCCCGGTGATGCCGCTGGAGAATTCGCTTGCCATGAAGATGATCGCCGAGGCCACCTCGTCCTCGGTGGGCAGGCGCTTGAGATCGGAGTTCGCCGCGGTGGCCTGATAGATCTGGTCCGCCGTGGTGCCGAACTTCCCGGCCTGGTGCTCGAAATAACCCTGCAGGGTCTCACCCCAGATATAGCCGGGTGCAACGGAATTAACGCGTATGCCCTTCTCTCCGAGCTCAGTGGCCAACGACTGCGACATAGACAGCAATGCCGACTTGGCCATCTTGTAGGCGCCGTATTTCGCCTGCGAGTGCCGGAGCACCATGGAATTGACGTTGACGATCGAACCGTTGGACGCTTCCAACGCCGGCGTAAAGGCCTGGATGAGACGTAATGCACCAAGCGCGCTGAGTTCGATCGCGTCACGGATGTGCTGGAAACTGGTGCCGGCCAACGGTTTCATCGACGGCACCCGGAACGCATTGTTGATCAGCACATCAACCTTGCCGTAGGCCGCCGTAGCGGACTCCACCAGGTATGCGACCTCGTCATCGTCGGTGATGTCCGCACGCACCGCGAGCGCCCTCTGCCCGGCGTCGTTGAGTTGTTTGGCGAGTTCATCCAGGCGTTCGACAGTTCGTGCCGCCAGTACCAACTCGGCGCCGTCTCGTGCACATCGGTGCGCGAGCGTGGTGCCCAGCCCCGGTCCAACACCGCTGATCACCACTACTTTTTTCTCGAGCATATCCGTCATAGCTACCCCAGCATCCTGGCCGCAATTTGCTGTTGGCGCAAAGCGATTCGCGTGCGCCAGTCCTCGTCGGAGATCTTATTGTGCGCGAAGTGAGGCAATTCAGCCGGTATCGCGTCGAAGTCCACCAGCTCGACGGTGGGGCCGTCGGCCTCGGTCAGCTCGCGCGATACCCGCTGCCAGCGGAACTGCAGGAACCCGCGGCGATGCCCCAGCGTTTCAACCCAGTTGGTGACGCCGGGATTTTGATCGGCGACGACGATGCGGATCTTGCCATCCGGATCCGCTTGGGCCTGAGTGGCATTCAGCGAGGTCTGGTGGTTGATGTAGTCAAGCGAGATGTACCACAAGCTACCCAGCTGGAAGCCCAGGTAGGGTGCGTCAGTCACCGGCAGCGTGATGACCAGAGCCTGGTCGGGTCGCAACTCAAAATGCCCGGCCGAGGAATACTGCGTCGCCAAACCGCCCGGCGTCAGGCGCGGCGCGACCATGGTGTTTATCGGAATCTTCAGGTAGAACCACTGCGGAAACTGCAGCCAAGTTTTGATCCGGTTGACGAGTTGCTTTCCCGCTGTGCTGTAACGCTTTTCGATCACCGTACGGCTCAGCGGCGGCGGGGCCGTGCCGGCGGTGTCGAGTCGCTGGATAGCCACGGAGCCGCGCCGCTTCGACCAATCGCCGTAGACCTCACGGATCACCAGCTGGCCGGGGCTGGTTGGCCGCACCTGCCATTGGAAGCTGCCGTCCGCGGCGATCTCGAGCTCGCGGTCATCGAACGCAGCCTGGCTGGCGGGTACGTTGTCGTCGGTGTACTCACCGCCGAGCAGCTGGAAGCTCAGATCGGTGGTCGTGCCGCGGCTGCCGGTCACCAGGTAATCACGGTCCGGTTGGACCCGGCAGCCGAAGTAGAGCGTGTCCGGATTGTCCAGGCCCATCTTGGTGAACGGTCCGGTTCCCGAGAGCAGCATCGGGTGGTCCCGCTCGTAATCGAACACCATGTGCGTGCAGGCGGCCACACATCCGGCCAGATATTGCAGCCCCTCGAGCAGGTCGGCTTCGGTCTCGATATGCGGTGCGGCGGCGACCAGTTCTTCGGCCTCCGCGATTGCGTCTATTAGCGGCTGGGAGAGCACGCCTCGACGCTAGAACGTGTTCTAATTTTCGTCAATGGGCGAACGTTTGCACGCGTCGATCCCGGCACTCGCACACGACGTCCGCTCGCGAGTCGGCTACGGAGCGCACTGCTGGGACAGGTCGATCAGATGCTGCCGCACATCAGGATGCCGGTTCAGGTAGTCGATGACGTTGCCGCCGTCGCCCTCCGCCTCAGACTTGGCCTGCAGTTGCTGGTGGAGGTCGGGATGCCGCTTCAGATACGAGTCGATGGAATTACCCACGGTCTGATCGCACTGGGCGTTCGCCATAGGCACTGCAATCAGCACCGAAGCGGTGGCGCTGAGCAGGCCGCCGGCGAGCAGACCGAACAGCCCACGACGAAGGGACCCAGCAGTTCCGGAAGACATGCTCATCTGATCGCTCCTTTAAGGCGTTCGTTATTGGCCTTAATCGAGCGTACCTGCGCCGGCGTTACGGTCCGACGCCATCGCTTGCGCCGCTAGCGCGTGACAGCATCCTGCCCGCTGGCGGCCTGTTCGCGCTTGATCTCCAGCGCGATGTCGATGAGCTGGTCTTCCTGACCGCCGATCAGTTTGCGCTGACCGGCTCGGTGGAGCAGCTGGTGAGCCGGCACGTCGTAGCGCTCGGCCTGACGGACGGCGTGCTTGAGGAAGCTGGAGTACACCCCGGAATACCCCATGATCAGGGCGTTGCGGTCGAGCAGGCATTCGGCCGGCATCGCCGGGCGCACCACGTCCTCTGCTGCGTCGGCGATGTCGAAGAAGTCGATTCCGGTCTTGACGCCGATCTTGTCGAACACCCCGATCAACGCCTCGACGGGCGCATTGCCCGCACCGGCGCCGAAGCGGCGCACGCTGCCGTCGATCTGTTTGGCACCGGCACGAACGGCCTCCACCGAGTTGGCCACGCCCAATCCGAGGTTTTCGTGCCCGTGGAACCCGACCTGGGCGTCGTCGCCGAGTTCGGTAACCAGCGCCGCTACCCGGTCGGCTACCCCGTCGAGCACCAGGGCGCCGGCCGAGTCGACGACGTAGACGCACTGGCAGCCGGCGTCGGCCATGATGCGCGCCTGCGCGGCCAGCTTCTCCGGCGGAATGGTGTGGGCCATCATCAAGAACCCGACGGTCTCCAGGCCCAACTCGCGGGCCAGGCCGAAATGCTGGATCGACACGTCCGCCTCGGTGCAGTGGGTCGCGATTCGGCAGATCGACCCGCCGTTGTTCTGGGCCTCCTTGATGTCCTCCTTGGTGCCCACACCGGGCAGCATCAGGAAGGCGATCTTGGCCTCTTTGGCGGTGTCGGCGGCCAGCTTGATCAGCTCCTGCTCGGGCGTCTTGGAAAAGCCGTAGTTGAAGCTGGAGCCGCCCAGCCCGTCGCCGTGGGTCACCTCGATCACCGGCACGCCCGCGGCGTCCAGGGCAGCCACGATGGCGCCGACCTCGTCCTTGGTGAACTGGTGACGCTTGTGGTGGGAGCCGTCCCGCAGCGACGTGTCGGTGATCCGGATATCCCAGACCGGATTGAAGAAGATGTCGGTACTCATGCCTTCGCTCCTCCCGCCGTCGCGGACAAGGACTCCTTGGCGATCTCCTCGCCGACCTTGGTGGCCGCGGCGGTCATGATGTCGAGGTTTCCCGCGTACGGCGGCAGGTAATCGCCGGCACCCTCGACCTCGACGAACGTGGTGACCAGAGCCTGACCGCCGGAGTGCATCGACGGCTCGTCGAACTGTGGCTCGTTGAGCAGCCGGTAGCCCGGCACGTAGGTCTGCACCTCGGCGACCACGTCGCGAATGGACTGGGCGATCGCATCCCGGTCGGCGTCCTCGGGGATGGCGCAGAAGATGGTGTCGCGCATGATCATCGGCGGATCTGCGGGATTCAAGATGATGATCGCCTTGCCGCGTTTCGCGCCGCCGATGGTCTGGACACCCTTGCTGGTCGTTTTGGTGAACTCGTCGATGTTGGCCCGGGTGCCCGGCCCGGCCGATACCGAGGAGACCGATGCCACGATCTCGGCGTAGGGGACTCCCCCTTTGTCGACGAGCGCGCGACTGACCGCGTAGACGATCGGAATCGTCGCCTGTCCCCCGCAGGTGATCATGTTGACGTTGGGTGCGTCGAGGTGTTCGCGCAGGTTCGCCGGCGGGATCACCGCCGGACCGACCGCGGCCGGCGTCAGGTCGATGGCTCGGATTCCTGCGGCCTCATACTTCGGTGCCGCGTCCCGGTGCACGTAGGCGCTGGTCGCCTCGAACACCAGGTCGGGTTTCTCGGACTGCGCCAGCAGCCAGTCGACGCCTTCGTGGGTGGTCTCCAGCCCCAGCTTGCGAGCCCGGGCCAGGCCCTCGCTTTCCGGGTCGATGCCCACCATCCAGCGCGGTTCCAGCCACTCCGAGCGCAGCAGCTTGTACAGCAGGTCGGTGCTGATGTTGCCCGACCCGACAATGGCCACACTTGCCTTCGGGCCTGATGAGGGCATGGACGCTCCTTTACTCGAAAGACAACCGGACGGACCCGAGGCCGGCGAACTCGGCGACGAAGTTGTCGCCGGGGCGGGCGTCGATTGCTCGGGTACACGAGCCGGGCAACACGATGTCGCCGGCCCGAAGCCGCACCCCAAAGCTTTCCACTTTGCGGGCCAGCCACGCCACCGCGGTCACCGGGTTGCCCAACACCGCGTCGCTGCGACCCTTGGCCACCACCTTGCCGTTGGAGGTCAACACCGCGTCGATCGTGATGACGTCGATGTCGGACGGCGCGACCCGCGCGGCACCCAACACAAAACCCGCCGACGACGCGTTGTCGGCGATGGTGTCGCACAGCGCGATCTTCCAGTCGGTGATCCTGGTGTCGATCAGCTCGATGGACGGCACCAGCGCTTCGGTCGCGGCCAGCACATCGTCTTCGGTGCAGTTCGCACCGGGCAGGTCATGAGCCAGGATGAAACCGACCTCGACTTCCACCCGCGGATAGAGATACTTGTCCGCTTTGACCGGGATGTCCTCGAAGACCTGCATCTCGTTGAGCAGGTGTCCGTAGTCCGGCTCGTCGACGCCCATCATCTGCTGCATCGCCAACGACGACAGTCCCACCTTGTGGCCCACTACCCGGGCGCCCTCGGCGACCCGCTGGCGGATGTTGATCAGCTGAATCTCGTAAGCGTCGACGACGTCGATTTCGGGGTGCCCCGCCGTCAACGGCGCAATCGGCTGACGGCTCCGCTCGGCCTCCGCGATATCGGCGGCCAGCGCATCACGGGTGGCTACCGGGATCATTTAACCGACGTCCCCTCACTCGTGTGACCGGGGCAGTAGCGCCCGGCCCCGGCAATTCTATAACGTGTTCTACATGACAGCTCAGGAGTTCGACGTTGTCGTGGTCGGAAGCGGCGGCGCCGGCTTGGTTGCTGCCCTCGCTGCCGCCCACCGGGGTCTCTCGACAATAGTCATCGAGAAGGCCGCCCACTACGGCGGCTCCACCGCACGTTCGGGCGGCGGCGTATGGATTCCCAACAACCAGGTGCTCAAGCGGGACGGCGTCAAGGACACGACGCAAGCGGCGCGCACCTACCTGCACGGGATCGTCGGCGACGTCGTCGAACCGGAGCGCATCGACACCTACCTCGAACGCGGACCCGAGATGCTGTCGTTCGTGCTCAAGCACACGCCGCTGAAGATGTGCTGGGTGCCGCAATACGCCGACTACTATCCCGAGGCCCCCGGCGGGCGCCCCGGCGGCCGTTCCATCGAGCCGAAGCCGTTCAATGCCAAGAAGCTCGGTGCCGATCTGTCCGGGCTGGAACCGCCGTACGGCAAAGTCCCGCTCAATGTCGTTGTGATGCAACAGGACTACGTGCGGCTGAATCAGCTCAAGCGTCATCCGCGCGGCGTGCTGCGCAGCCTCAGAGTCGGCGGGCGCACCATGTGGGCGAAGGCGACCGGACAAATCCTTGTCGGCATGGGACGCGCGCTGATCGCGCCACTTCGGATCGGGCTGCAAAAGGCCGGCGTCCCGGTACAGCTCAATACCGCACTGACCGACCTCTACGTCGAGGACGGCGTGGTCCGCGGCATCTACGTGCGCGACACCGAGAAGTCAGAAGCCGCGGAACCACAACTGATCCTGGCTCGAAAAGCAGTGATCCTCGGTAGCGGCGGATTCGAACACAACGAGCAGATGCGGGTCAAATATCAGCGCGCGCCGATCACCACCGAGTGGACGGTCGGCGCGAAGGCCAATACCGGCGACGGCATCGTCGCTGCCGAAAAACTCGGCGCGGCACTCGACGTCATGGAAGATGCGTGGTGGGGACCGACCGTCCCACTGGTCGGCGCACCATGGTTCGCGTTGTCGGAACGCAACTCACCAGGCTCCATCATCGTCAACATGTCCGGCCAGCGATTCATGAACGAATCCATGCCATACGTCGAGGCGTGCCACCATATGTATGGCGGCGAGTTCGGCCAGGGGCCGGGTCCGGGTGAGAACATTCCAGCGTGGCTGGTGTTCGACCAGCGATACCGTGACCGCTACATCTTCGCGGGATTGCAACCAGGACAACGTATCCCGCGCAAGTGGATGGAATCGGGCGTGATCGTGCAGGCGGACACGCTGGAGGAATTGGCCACCAAGGCCGGCCTGCCGGCGGACGAGTTCGCCGCGACCGTTCAACGCTTCAACGGCTTCGCCCGCTCGGGCGTCGACGCCGACTATCACCGCGGCGAAAGCGCCTACGACAGGTACTACGGCGACCCGACCAACAAGCCGAACCCGAATCTCGGCGAGATCAGCCATCCGCCGTACTTCGCCGCCAAGATGGTCCCCGGCGACCTGGGCACCAAAGGCGGCATCCGCACCGACGTGCATGGCCGCGCACTACGCGACGACGGCAGTGTCATCGAAGGCTTGTACGCGGCGGGCAATGTCAGCGCCCCAGTGATGGGACATACCTATCCCGGCCCGGGCGGCACCATCGGCCCCGCGATGACCTTCGGCTACCTGGCCGCGCTGCACATCGCCAGGGAGCGCTGACATGCCGATCAATCCGGACGTCGCACTGGCCGCTGAACTGGAGCCGATCGAATTCGCTTGGAGCAGCAGCGATGTGCAGCTCTATCACCTCGGCCTGGGTGCGGGCGCCGACCCCGTGGACACACATGAGCTGCGCTACCTGATCGACGACACTCCACAGGTGCTGCCGACCTTCGGCAACGTCGCGGCCACCTTCCACGCCACCAAGCCACCGACCGTTCAGTTTCCCGGCATCGACATTGAGCTGAGCAAGGTTCTGCATGCCAGCGAGCAGGTGAGCGCGCCGGCGCCGCTGCCGCCGTCGGGTTCTGCGAAGGCAATAACCCGGTTCACCGACATCTGGGACAAGGGCACGGCCGCGGTGATCTGGTCCGAGACCCGAGTGACCGCGCCCGACGGGACGCTGCTGTGGACGCAACGACGTTCGATCTTCGCCCGCGGCGAAGGTGGGTTCGGTGGCGACCGTGGGCCTTCAACGGGCGGGTCCACGACTGCCGCACCGGACCGGGCGCCGGATCTTGAGCTCGACATACCCGTGCTGCCGCAGCAGGCGCTGCTCTACCGGCTCTGCGGCGATCGCAACCCGCTGCACTCCGATCCCGAATTCGCCGCTGCGGCAGGTTTTCCGCGACCCATCCTGCATGGCTTGTGCACCTACGGCATGACCTGCAAGGCACTTGTGGACGCCGTCCTCGACGCTGACGCCGCCGCCGTGGCGTCGTACGGCGCACGTTTCGCCGGTGTGGCCTACCCGGGCGAGACCTTGAAGGCCGCCGTCTGGAAGGAAGACGGCCGATTCCTGGGCACCGTCACCGCGCCCTCGCGTGAGAATGCGATCGTGCTCACCGGGGTGGAACTCATCCCGGCGTAACGGCTTTGCCTTGATGCCCGAGTGTGCGACTAGCCGCACACTCGACGGGCCAATGCCGAACGGACACGGCCAACGATCTCGGCGGGCCGGTCGCCTGCCAGCACCCGGATGATGATCCACCCGAGGCGCTCGAGCATTTCCAAACGCCTGACGTCCCAAATATATTGCCGACGATCGCTGCGGTGCTGCTCGCCGTCATACTCGACTGCCACCTTGACGTCCTCCCAGCCCATGTCCAGGTATGCGACTGCACTGCCGAATTCGTTGAGTACCGGAATCTGGGTCTGGGGTTTCGGCAGACCCGCTTGGATCAAGACGACGCGCAGCCACGACTCTTTGGGTGACTGTGCACCCGGATCAAACAGGTCTACCGCTTGGCGTGCTCGCCGGATGCCTCTGCGTCCGACGTATCTGTGAGCGAGCAGCTCTACATCTGCCGCTTTGATCTCGACTGCTCTGGCGAGCGCATCGATCCCCGCCACAGCCGTCATGGTTGGGTACCAACAGCCGAAGTCCAGTACCGTCCTCACCGGCGAGGTGACCGGTACACCGACCACCAGATCGATCTCATCCTGATCGATACGGTCTCGGTGCGTCTGGATGCCAGGTGGACTGCGTCGATTGTCGTGAATTAATTGCACCAGTTGTCGATCGTCGACCCACTTGCTGCCATGCAGAGCAGCTGCAGCGAAGCCTGCGACAACACCTCGGCGTCCGGTCCAGAGCCACCCTGCCTTCGCTCGGAGTTCCGCATCGACGTCGACATCACGCTCTACATAGACGTTCGGGAACAGTCGGCGGCACCGCGTAGCCAGTTGCGTCTTGGTCAAAGCCCCTGCGGCGACGGCCTCGCTGCCGATGAATGGCTCTCGCACGACAGCAGCGTCGCAGCCTGGGCGGCTACCGTCACTTCAGCTGTCCACACGTCGTCGAACGCGCGGCTGGCTGCACACTCGAGCGGGAATGTGCACCTGGCCGCACACTCGGCGCGGTGGCTTGGGAGTGCCTAGCCCAGGATCACGCCGGAGGTCGGGACACCGGTGCCGGCGGTGACGAGCACATGCTCGACATCGGGCACCGGGTTCACCGAGGTACCCCGCAGTTGGCGGACGCCCTCCGCGATGCCGTTCATGCCGTGGATGTAGGCCTCACCGAGCTGTCCACCGTGGGTGTTGATCGGCAGTCGCCCACCGATTTCGATGGCACCGTCGGCGATGAATTCTTTGGCCTCCCCCCAACCGCAGAATCCCAACTCTTCCAACTGGATCAGCGTGAACGGCGTGAAGTGGTCGTAGAGGATCGCGGTCTGGATATCGGTCGGCCGCAGGCCCGATTGCGCCCACAGTTGCCTGCCCACCAAACCCATCTCCGGCAGACCGTCGAGCTCCGGCCGGTAGTAGCTGACCATCGAATACTGGTTCGGGCTCGAACCCTGAGCCGCCGCCTCGATGACCGCCGGCCGGTTCTTCAGATCCTTAGCCCGCTCCGCCGACGTGACCACGAGCGCCACCGCGCCATCTGTCTCCTGGCAGCAGTCCAGCAGCCGCAACGGCTCGGCAATCCACCGCGAATTCTGATGATCCTCAATCGTTATCGGCTTCTCGTAGAAATAGGCCTTGGGATTGTTGGCGGCGTGTTTGCGATCGGCCACCGAGATGGCGCCGAAGTCCCGGCTGGTAGCCCCGGACAGATGCATGTAGCGCTTGGCGATCATGGCTACCTGTGCGGCCGGAGTAGACAGACCGTGCGGATACGAGAATGAGTTGTCCACTCCGGTCGAATCGGCGTTCTCGACCAGCCGGGTCTGGACTTGGCCGAACCGCATGCCCGAGCGTTCGTTGAAAGCCCGATATGCCACAACGCAATCCGCAACACCGGTCGCTACCGCGATGGCCGCCTGCTGGATGGTGGCGCAGGCCGCGCCACCGCCATGGTGGATCTTGGAGAAGAACTTCAGCTCCCCGATGCCGGTGGCCCGTGCGATGGCCACCTCGGTGTTGGAGTCCATCGTGAAGGTGACCATGCCGTCCACGTCACCCGGTGTGAGACCGGCGTCGTCCAGCGCATCCAGCACGGCTTCGGAGGCGAGCCGAAGCTCACTGCGGCCGGAGTTCTTGGAGAAATCGGTGGCACCGATACCGACGATCGCCGCCTTGCCCGACAGTGCACCGGGCATCAACGCCCCCCGATGGTCAATGTCGCGTTGGCGATGACGTGATCGCCAAGACTGTTGCTGCCAACGATTTTCAACGTGATCAAGCCGTCTTCGACCGCGGTCACCTCGCCCTTGAACGTCACCGTGTCGTAGGCATACCACGGCACACCCAGCCGTAGCCCGATCGACTTGACGATCGCCGACGGGCCGGCCCAGTCGGTGACGTAGCGCTGGACCAGGCCGGTGTCGGTGAGGATGTTCACGAAGATGTCCTTGGACCCCTTGGCCTGCGCCTTGTCCCGGTCGTGGTGGACGTCTTGGTAGTCGCGGGTGGCGATCGCCGTGGAGATGATGAACGTGGGGTCGCCGTACAACGACAGCTCCGGCAGCTTGGTGCCGACCTCCACCGTTGGGGCGCTCATGCGTCGGGCTCCCACGCGTACAGCGTCCAGGCCGGGCCGATGTCATTGGTGGGGAAGTCGATATACGTTGCGCGGACCGGTGTTCCAATCTCCACGGCCGCAGGGTCGACGTTGCGCAGCTCTCCGAGCATGCGCACACCCTCCTCCAGCTCCACGAGCGCGATCACGAACGGCAGTGTGCGGCCGGGTACCTTCGGCGCGTGATGCACCACGAAGCTGAATACCGTGCCTTTACCGCTGGCTACCACGTAGTCGGTCGGTGACTCCTTGTCCTGCCATAACGCCGGCACCGGGGGGTGCTGCAGGCTGCCGTCGGGCCGTTTTTGTAGCCGCAACTCGTGCGCCTTGACACCATCCCAGAAGAAATTGGTGTCCTTTGATTCCGACGGGCGCATCATGGCGTTGGCGTCCAAATCCCCGGGCACCGAACTCTTGGCGTCTTGCGACTCATTCGGCTTGAATTTGAGAATGCGCCAGTTCATTTCGGCAACATCCTCGTCGCCGACCCGCCAGACGATGTGCTGGTTGACGAACCAGCCCTCACCGAGACCGGTCTGCTTGGGCCCGATCACGTCGCCCATCTCCGATGCGATGCTGACTTGCTCGCCGGGTTGCAGGTACCGGTGGTAAGTCTGCTCGCAGTTCGTCGCGACCACACCGATGTAACCGTTGTCGTCGAACAACTTCATGATCGGGCCCATCGGGTCGTCGGTCGGGCGTTCCCCACCCAGGCCGAACATCGTCCAGACCTGAATCATCGCCGGTGGAGCGACAATTCCCGGGTGACCGACGGCGCGGGCCGCGCCCTCATCCACGTAGATGGGGTTGCTGTCCCCGATGGCTTCGACCCAGCTGTTGATCATCGGCTGGTTCACCGGATCCCGCCCCGCGCGCGGCTTGGCAACACCGGCCGCCTTGATCTCGTCGAGCGCTTCTTGGATCTCCGTCACCGGGGCACCCTCGGCACTTTGAGGCCGGACGCCGCGATCATCTCACGCATGACTTCGTTCACGCCTCCACCGAAGGTAATCACCAGATTGCGCTTGGTCTGTGAGTCCAACCAGTCCAGCAGCTCGGCGGTGCCCGACTCGGCGGCGTTGCCGTACTTGCCGACGATCTCCTCGGCCAGTCGTCCGATGTATTGAATACGCTCGGTACCAAAGACTTTCGTCGACGCAGCGTCGGCCACGTTGATGTCCTCGCCTGCGGCGGCCACCTGCCAGTTCAGCAACTCGTTGATTCGCCACATCGAATAGATCTCACCGAGCGCCCGCTTGACGTCGTCGTGGTCGATGGGCGTGACGCCGTCAGCACCGGGCTTGGATGCCCAGGCGTGCATCCGGTCGTAGATGCCGGCGGTCCGGCCGGCGGGACCGAGCATCACGCGCTCGTTGTTCAGCTGCGTGGTGATCAGCCGCCACCCGCCGTTCTCCTCGCCGACCAGCATGTCGGCCGGCACCCGCACATCGTTGTAGTAGGTGGCGTTGGTGTGGTGGGCCCCGTCGGACAAGATGATCGGCGTCCAGGAATAGCCCGGATCCTTGGTGTCGACGATCAGAATCGAAATACCCTTGTGTTTAACGGCTTCCGGGTCGGTCCGGCAGGCCAGCCAGATGTAGTCCGCGTCATGTGCGCCGGTAGTGAAGACTTTCTGGCCGTTGACGATGTACTCGTCGCCGTGGCGCACGGCCATGGTCCGCAACGCCGCGAGGTCGGTGCCCGCCTCCGGCTCGGTGTAGCCGATCGCGAAGTGCACCTCGCCGGCCAGAATCGACGGCAGGAACTTCTTCTTTTGCAGGTCGCTGCCAAACCGCTGCAGCGTCGGACCGACCGTCTGTAGCGTCA
Source organism: uncultured Actinomycetota bacterium (assembly GCA_963833915.1). Classification (GTDB taxonomy): domain Bacteria; phylum Actinomycetota; class Actinomycetes; order Mycobacteriales; family Mycobacteriaceae; genus Mycobacterium. The sequence continues at coordinate 567,629 of CAWHZO010000004.1, read as the reverse complement.
CCGCCGGCAGTGGCACATCGGCCCGATGCGCCTCGTTGACGAAGATCGACTGCTCGATCGGCCCAAAGCCCAAACCGCCGAACTCTTTTGGCCATCCGACGCCGAGCTTGCCGTCCTGGCCCATCCGCTTGATCACCGCGCGATAGGCCTCGTTGTGCCGGTCCTTCTCCATCGCCTTCATCTCGTCTGACGAGACGAGGTTGGAAAAGTATTGCCGCAGTTCGGCTTGCAGCTGACGCTGCTCCGAAGTCAGATCGATGAACATTGCGCTCCCACCAGGTCGAGACGATGCGACGGCCCGCCCAACAGCCGGGTCAGGTCCTTGATCGTGGAGTAGTACCGGTGCATCGGGTAGGTGATGTCCATCCCCATGCCGCCGTGCAGGTGGTGGCAGATTTGCATCACCGGCGGCGCTTGGGAGGTAATCCAATAGCCGAGCACGTCGAGGTCGGAGTCAACGTCGCGCCCCTCGGACAGCCGCCAGATCACCGATGCCGACGCCAAATCGATAGTCCGCGAAGCGATGTAGACCTCTGCGAGCTGCGCGGCAACGGTCTGGAAGGTCGACAGTGGCTTACCGAATTGGTGTCTGTTCGCCACGTAGTCGGCGGTCAACCGCAACGCGCCGGCAACCAGACCGGCGGTGTAGGCACCGACCGCCGCCAGGGCCAGCTGGTTCACCCGCTGCGCCGTCGCACCGGCCAGTATGTCCTCTTCGGCCACCGCGACATCAAAGAACGTGACCACATACTCGTCGGATCCGTTGGATGTCGGGGTTTTCACTACCTGCACACCGTCGGCCTTGGGTGACACGACGACGACGCCGCTGTCGGCGGTGACGATCAGCCACTCCGCGTTTTCGGCATAACCGACACCGACTTTGGTTCCGGATAACCGACTGTGCACAAAGGTCGTCGCGGGCCGCTCCGGCAGTGCCGCGCCGGGTTCGTTCAGCGCGGCGGCGAGCAGCGAGCCCTTGGCCAGGCCGCTGAGGTAGCGGTCCTGCTGGTCGTCGGAGGCCAAGTCCAGCAGCGGTAGCGTTGCGAGGCCGAGGGTGGCCAGCGCCGGACCGATCAGGCCGTGTCGACCGATCTCGGTCAGCGCCGTCGTGACCTCGGGCAGGCCGAGGCCGTCACCGCCCACCCGTTCGGGCACCGGCAGCGCCGTCACACCACCGGTGACAAGCGCCTCCCACGAGTTGTCCCGGTCCAGCACCGACGTGACCACATCGGCAACAGCCTGCTGCGCCGGGTCCGGCGTGAAATCCACCCGAATCCTCCTTGATTCGATCGCGCTGGGTCGCTGGCGTTCGGGCGCTTAGCGCGCGACCGCTTGCGGAGGGTTGCCGGTGTAGTCGACCCGCCAGTGCTTGATGCCGTTGAGCCAACCCGACCGTAACCGCTCGGGTGTCGAGATGGGTTTGAGGTCGGGCATATGGTCGGCCACCGCGTTGAAAATCAAATTGATCGTCATCCGTGCCAGGTTGGCACCGATGCAATAGTGCGCGCCGGTGCCGCCGAATCCGACGTGGGGATTCGGGTCGCGCAGGATGTTGAACGAATAGGGGTCGTCGAAGACCTCATCGTCGAAGTTGGCCGAGCGGTAGGACATCACCAGCCGCTGGCCCTTCTTGATCTGGACGCCGCTCAGCTCGGTGTCCTCGTTGGCGGTGCGCTGGAATGCCGTCACCGGAGTCGCCCAGCGGACGATCTCGTCAGCGGCTGTCGACGGGCGTTCCTTCTTGTAGAGCTCCCACTGATCCGGGTTGTTCGCGAAGGCGATCATGCCGTGCGTGATCGAGTTGCGGGTGGTCTCGTTGCCCGCCACCGCCAGCATGATGACGAAGAAGCCGAACTCGTCGTCGGAGAGCTTCTCGCCGTCGATGTCGGCCTGGATCAAGGTCGTGACGATGTCGTCGGTGGGATTCTTGCCCCGCTCGTCGGCCATCGCCATCGCGTACATGATCAATTCCATCGACGACTGCGCCGGATCGACGTCGGCGTATTCGGGATCCTCACCGCCGGTCATCTCGTTGGACCAGCGGAACAGCTTGTCGCGGTCCTCCTGCGGCACTCCGAGCAAACCGGCGATCGCCTGCAGCGGCAGCTCGCACGAGACCTGCTCGACGAAGTCGCCCGAACCGGCGGCGGCCGCGGTCTGGGCGATGTTCTGGGCGCGCTGTGCGAGCTCGTCCTCCAGCCGCCCGATTGCGCGGGGAGTGAAGCCGCGGGAGATGATCTTGCGCAGCCGGGTGTGGTGGGGGGCGTCCATGTTGAGCATGACGCTGCGCTGCAGTTCGACGTTCTCGCGCGTCATCTCCTTGGGCCAGGTCGGGATGGCGCCGTTCTGCCAGCTGGAGAAGACGTCGCTGCGGCGCGACACCTCCTTGACGTCGGTGTGCTTGGTGAGGAGCCAGTAACCGTTGTCCTCGAAGCCTCCGCAGCCGTCGGGCACGTCGACCCAGTGGATCGGTTCGGACTCGCGGAGGTGGGCGAGTTCGGCCACCGGAAGTCCGACCAGGTTGACGTCGGGATCGAGGAAGTCGAAGTCAGCCGAAATAATAGGGGGTGCCATTGGGGTGCTCTCCTGAATTGCAACGTGTTCTAGTGCCAGTAAAACATGCCGTCACCGCAGACAAAAGGCGCTGAGGCATCCTCGCTTGTCAGAGTAATGAAACGTGTTCTAGCCTGACCACATGGGTACCCCGGTAATCGTTGAAGCAACCCGCAGCCCCATCGGCAAACGCGCCGGATGGCTGTCCGGGCTGCACGCGACCGAGCTGCTGGGCTCGGTTCAAAAGGCGCTCGTGGACAAGGCCGGTATCGATGCCGGCGACGTGGAGCAGCTTATCGGCGGCTGCGTGACCCAGTATGCCGAGCAGTCCAACAACATCACCCGGACGGCGTGGCTGACCCTGGGTCTGCCCGAGCAGGTTGGCGCCACCACGATTGACTGCCAGTGCGGCAGCGGACAGCAGGCCAACCACCTGGTGGCCGGGCTGATCGCGGCCGGCGCCATCGACATCGGCATCGCCTGCGGCATCGAGGCGATGAGCCGCGTCGGGCTGGGCGCCAACGCCGGTCCCGACCATAATTGGCGGGCAGAGTCCTGGGACATCGACCTGCCCAACCAGTTCGAGGCCGCCGAGCGCATCGCCAAGCGCCGTGGCATCACCCGCGAAGACATCGACGCGTTCGGATTGGCTTCTCAGCAACACGCGAAGCGGGCCTGGGACGAGGGCCGCTTCGACCGGGAGATCTCCCCGATCGAGGCTCCGGTGCTCGACGAGCAGAAGCAACCCACCAGCGAGCGCCACACGGTGAGCCGCGACCAGGGTCTGCGAGACACCACGCTGGAGGGATTGAGCCAGCTCAAGCCGGTACTCGACGGCGGGATCCACACCGCGGGAACGTCATCGCAGATCTCCGACGGCGCAGCGGCGGTGCTCTGGATGGACGAGGACAAGGCGAAGGCGCTGGGCCTGCGTCCGCGGGCGCGCATCATCAGCCAGGCGCTGGTCGGCGCCGAGACCTACTACCACCTGGACGGTCCGGTCCAGTCGACCGCGAAGGTGCTCGAGAAGGCCGGCATGAAGATGGGTGACATCGACATCGTCGAGATCAACGAGGCGTTCGCATCCGTGGTGCTGTCCTGGGCGCGGGTGCACGAGGCCGACATGTCCCGAGTCAACGTCAACGGCGGCGCGATCGCGCTGGGGCACCCGGTGGGCTGCACCGGCAGCCGGCTGTTCACCACCGCGCTGCACGAGTTGGAGCGTTCCGATCAGAGCACGGCGCTGATCACCATGTGTGCCGGTGGCGCGCTGTCGACCGGCACCATCATCGAGCGGATCTAGTGGGCGTTTCCGACGACGACCGCATCGCCGCGGCCCAGTCCTATATCGACGGGCTGGTCAGCCACGACGGCGACGCGGTCCCGTTCGCGCCGAACTGCATTCGGATCGAGCAGGGCATCAGGACCGGGTTATCCGGAAACCACTTGCGGCGCAGCCTGAATCGCGGACCGCAGTACCGCGTCATCGCGGCGGCCACCACGCCGGAGTACACGGTTGACGGCGACGAGGTGCACGCGGTCTTCAACGTGCTGACCAAGGCGTCATTTGGCGGAAGGCGGGTCGCTGCCCGGGTGGACGAGACGTTCCTGATCCCGGTCGACGACGGCAAGATCCACCACATCAGGGTGCGGTTCCACCCGTTCATCCAACGAACCTAGAGTCACGGTCATGACCTCGAAATCACCACCGCGGTTTCTGAATTCGACGTTCGCCGATTTCTTCATCAAGTGGATGGCGCGCGTCAACACGTGGATATACCGGCGTAACGGCGGCGTGGGTCTCGGCGGGACGATGCAGAACAATCCGATCGCCCTGCTGACGACGACCGGCCGCAAGACCGGCGAACCTCGGGTGAGCCCGCTGCTGTACCTGCGCGATGGCGACCGGGTCGTCGTGGCCGCATCCAGGGGCGGTTCCGACAAGAACCCGATGTGGTACCTGAACCTCAAGGCCAACGCCGAAGTTTCGGTTCAGATCAAAAACGAAGTGCTGGACCTGACCGGGCGGGATGCCACCGACGAGGAGCGCGCCAAGTACTGGCCGCAACTGGTCAAGATGTATCCGGCGTTCGAGGATTACCAGTCCTGGACCGACCGGAACATCCCGATCATCATCTGCGACCCCGCCCGGTGACGTGACCCGTCAGCGGTGGGTCCGCAATTCGCGGTTTCTCGTCGTTTTACTCAAATACTTTGCCCGCGTGCACATCTGGGTTTACCGCCGTACCAACGGCCGCCTTGGCGCCAGGTTGTTGTGGTTTCCGTCGGCCCTGCTGACCACGATCGGACGGAAGTCGGGTGAGCCTCGGACCACGCCGACGCTGTACCTGCGCGATGGCGACCGGGTGATCCTGCCGGCGTCTTTCGGAGGTCGCGCCAAAAACCCGACCTGGTACCTCAACCTCAAAACCAATCCCACGATCGAGGTGCAGATCCGCGCCGAACGGCTACAGCTGTCCGCCCGCGACGCGACCGACGAGGAGCGTAATCGCTACTGGCCGCCACTGATCAAAATGTATCCGCCGTATCGGGGATACCGCGACGCCACCGACCGGGTAATCCCGCTGGTGGTGTGTGAACCGGCTTAGACCTGCCCGCGAATTCCCGCAAACGTCGAGGTCCGCTGCGGTAAATTGCCCTTGCGCTGACACGCACTGCGGCGAATGGGGGAATGATGAACACCCGGCTCCGCTTTGTTACCGTCGGGCTGCTCTCGACGGGCCTGCTGTCAATCGCCTCGGGGCTGGCCTGGGCCGACGACGAGTCGATCATCGTGGACTTGGTCCGGCACGGGGAGTCGATCGACAACAACGCGGGCATCATCGACACGACCCCGCCCGGAACTGGACTCGACACGACGGGATTCGGCCAGGCGCACGACGTCGCTACCGCAATACAGAACGAGTTCGGAACCAACATCGCCGGGGTCTTCGACTCGGACGAGCTCAGGACCCAGCAGACGGCGGCGCCGTTGGTTACAGAGCTATTAGCTAGCGGAGATAACCCCGTGCTCAAGACGTTCGACGGACTCAACGAGATCCCAGCGGGCGCCTTCGACGGCGACCCGACGACCAGCCTCGAAGGAATCCTGTACCTACTGGGACCACTCTCGTGGGCGCTCGGGGATGTATTGGTGCCGGATGTGGGCGACCCCAGCGTCAACGGGGTGACGTTCGATGAAAGCTTCGGTGGCGCCGTCCAATCGATCTACGACGGCACCGCGAGCGCGACCGGCACCCCGACCGATGTCGCGTTCTCCAGCGAAGGGGCAATTGCTGTCTGGACGCTGATGAACGTCAACAACCCCGATTTCTCCGTCCTGCTGCAAGAGGTCGAGACGACCGAAGGGTTCCTGCCCAACACGGGCCAAGTCGTCATCGAAGGTAGTCCCGAGGATTGGACGCTGGTCAGCTATGACGGGACAGCCGTGCCGCAGGATCCAGGGTTGGGTACGGAACTATTCGTCGATTTCCGCAACCTGATCGAGGCACCGCAATTCGCCGGCTACGACATCTATGAGGCTCTGCTCACCGGTAATTCGTCGACGATTGACGGCGCGATTCAGACTGGGGTCAGCCAAGTCGACACCGCGCTCACCCAGTTCCCGGTCGCGGTGTTCGATGACATCCTGGGCGCGCTGACCGCCAGCGCCGCGGCGCTGTGAGGCTAATCCGGTACGCGACGATTGGGGTGCTGTCGGCCGCCTTGCTGTCAATCGGGACGGCGACGGCCCGGGCCGACGACGGGTCTATCGTGCTGGACTTCGTACGGCACGGAGAATCCGGCGACATGACCGTGGTCAACACGTTGGTGCCTGGACCCGACCGAGCTATTCGTCGACTCGCGTGACCTGATCACGGCGTCGCAGGTTGCCGGGCTACGACGTCTATGAGGCTCTCGTCAGCGGCAATTCGGCGACGATCGATGCTGCGCTTCAGGCCGGTATCACCCAAATCGACAGCGCGCTCGCCCAATTCCCGGTCGCGGTGTTCGACGACATCGTCGGCGCTTTCGGCGGCACCATCTGACTCAAGGGAATATGACGAACTGCTGTCCGTACGGCGTCCTGCCGAGACGTCGGCGGTATTGCGATTGGACGACGGCAGTCGCGCCACCGCCGGCCGCGAAGGCTTTGGAGGGAGGCTGCGTCGCCGACTGATAGAAGTTGGCGAGGTCCTTTTTCATCTCTGCTCGTGAGTCGTTGTCGAGGTAGATCATCTGCCCCGACTTGTAATACCGCGTGACGAGGTTTTCGCGGATCCGCGAGTCGACGAGCGGCATGCTCTCGATGTCGAGGTCGGTCTGCAAGAACGGGGTCACTGCGTCGTAGTAGCCACTCGCCTGGAACACTTTCAGGTACGGGTTCAGCGACATGGAAGCGGCCAAATCGCCTGCGGTGTAGAGGTTGTCAGGTCCGCCTTTTTCTGCCCCGGTCGGACCGACATGACTGAAGTTCCAGTTACGGAAGACTTGATCATTGAGATCGATGAACGGCGACGCCGATATGTATTCCAGCTCTTCGTTGAGGTACACGTTCCACATCGCTGTGTACACCCCGCCGACTGCCGTCATGGTGGGATCATTGCCCCCCGCGTTCGGGTCTATCGTTGCGGCGATGCCGGTGTCCACCGCTGCTACCCGGCCATCGTATGAGCCGATCGCGAGGCCTTTGTCATGCAGCAGGCTGGTGAGGAATGCGCTACCACCGCCCACCGACGGATCGAGCGACCAGTTTCTAACAATGACGGGCGCTGATGGAGTCGGCTATGCCGGACCCATAGGTGCCTGGTCGACAAGCGGCTGGTCTTCCCGCGCCTCGCGAATCGGGACAGCTTCATCCATACAACGCCTCCGGAGTGTCGAGTTCGGATGGCCTCCCGCGCTCGGACACCGCCACGACGTCGACCAGCGTCTCATTGGACCACGGAATTCAACGGGGGTTTCGGTCAGCCGACGGGTGCCCGTGGTCGGCCGAGGGTCTAGGCCCCGTACACCGGAACCGGCGGCCGCGACTTGGCCAACAGGTCGGCGACGACGGGGCCCACCTCGGCCGGATCCCACCGCGCGCCCTTGTCGATCTGCGGCCCGTGCGCCCAGCCTTCGGCAACGCGGATCTTGCCACCCTCGACCTCGAACACCTTGCCGGTGACATCACGGGATTCGATACTGCCCAGCCACACCACCAACGGCGAGATGTTCTCCGGCGCCATCGCGTCGAAGTCGTCTTCCTGGGTGGCCATCATGTCGGCGAACACCGTCTCGGTCATCCGGGTGCGGGCCGACGGGGCGATCGCGTTGACCGTCACGCCGTACCGGCCCATTTCAGCGGCGCCGACCAGCGTCATCGCCGCGATGCCCGCCTTGGCCGCGCTGTAGTTGCCCTGCCCGACGCTGCCCTGCAGGCCCGCACCGGAACTGGTGTTGATGATCCGCGCGTCAACGGTTTTGCCTTCTTTGCTCAACCCACGCCAATACGAGGCGGCGTGCCGCATGGCGGCGAAGTGGCCCTTGAGGTGCACGGCGATGACGGCGTCGAACTCCTCTTCGCTGGTGTTGGCCATCATCCGGTCGCGCACGATGCCGGCGTTGTTGACCAACACGTCCAGGCCGCCGAATGTTTCGACGGCTGTCTGGATCAGGGCTGCCGCTTGATCCCAGTCCGCGATGTTGGAACCGTTGGCGATGGCTTCGCCTCCCGCAGCAGTGATTTCGTCGACCACACCCTGCGCCGCGCTGCCGCCGCCCGCCGGTGACCCGTCCAGGCCCACACCGATGTCGTTGACGACGACGCGCGCGCCCTCGGCGGCGAAGGCCAAGGCGTGCGCGCGCCCGATACCGCCGCCCGCTCCGGTCACGATGACGACCCGGCCGTCGACTACTCCCATGCTCTTGGCTCCTCTACTTGATCGCGCTCGCGTTGGTGGTGGCCAGATAGTGCGGCGGCTCGCCACCTCCGTGTACCTCCAAGGAGGCACCGCTGATGTAGGAGGCCGCGTCCGACGCCAAAAATGCTGCGGCCCAACCGACATCGGCGGGTGTGGCCAGCCGGCCCAGTGGCACGTTCTTCGAAATCGCGGCGATCGATTCGGCAGTCGCCGTAGAACAGTTCCGATTGTTCGGTTTCGACCATGCCGACCACACAGGCGTTCACCCGCACCTTGGGTCCCCATTCCACCGCGAGCGTCTGCGTGAGGCTCTCCAAGCCGGCCTTCGCCGCCCCGTATGCGCCCGTGCCCGGGGACGGCCGCCGGCCGCTGAGACTGCAGATGTTGATGATCGAGCCGCCGCGCTGCTGGTCCTGCATGATGTCATTGGCGTATTGGGAAACCGACAGCGCGCCAATCAAATTGAGCTCGATGATCTTGCGGTTGAACTTCGCGCTGGCATCCGCTGTCAAGACGTAGGGCGAACCTCCGGCGTTGTTCACGACCACGTCGAGCCTGCCGTGCCGGTCAACGATCGCGTCGACCATGGCCTTGACCGCGTCGTCGTCGCGGACGTCGCAGGAGTGGAATTCATAAGGCAGACCTGCGACCTCGCGCCTGGCGCACGTCACCACGGCGGCACCCTGCTCGGCGAAGACGGAGCTGATGCCGGCGCCGACCCCCCGAACGCCGCCGGTCACCAGCACGACCCGGCCGGTGAGCCCGAAGCTGAACGCGGGGACTCCTCCGGCGTGGGTCACTGTGCTAGCGTACCAAGCAAGTGCTTGCTTAGGTAATCGTTCCCCAAGGAAGTGGTCGAGGATCTCGATGACAATCACGTCACGCACCGTCGAACCGGGGATCGTCGCGGTCACCGTCGACTTTCCCCCTGTCAACGCCATCCCGTCGCGCGGTTGGTTCGAACTCGGCGAGGTGCTGACCGCCGCCGGCGACGACCGGGACACCCATGCGGTGATCCTGCGTGCCGAGGGCCGCGGATTCAACGCCGGGGTGGACATCAAGGAAATGCAGCGAACCGAGGGATTCGGCGCGCTGATCGACGCCAACCGCGGCTGCTTCGCCGCCTTCCGCGCGGTCTATGAATGCGCGGTGCCGGTGATCGCCGCCGTCAACGGATTCTGCGTCGGTGGCGGCATCGGCCTGGTGGGTAACGCCGACGTGATTGTCGCCTCAGAAGATGCGACCTTCGGGCTGCCCGAGGTCGAACGCGGCGCTCTGGGCGCCGCCACCCATCTGTCGCGGTTGGTGCCGCAGCACATGATGCGGCGGCTGTTCTTCACCGCCGCCACTGTTGACGCCGCTACCCTTCACCACTTCGGCTCGGTACATGAGGTGGTGCCCCGCGACGACTTGGACGAGGCCGCGTTGCGGGTTGCCCGTGACATCGCCGCCAAGGACACCCGGGTAATCCGCGCGGCAAAGGAGGCGCTGAACTTGATCGACGTCCAGCGGGTCAACTCCAGTTATCGGATGGAGCAAGGCTTTACCTTCGAGCTCAATCTCGCCGGGGTGTCCGACGAACACCGCGACGCCTTCGTGAAGAAGCCATGAGCGACAAGAGGACCACACTCGACGAGGCCGTCGCGCAGCTGCGCAGCGGCATGACCATCGGCGTCGGCGGCTGGGGCTCGCGGCGCAAACCGATGGCGTTCGTGCGTGCCCTGCTGCGCACCGACGTCACGGATCTGACCGTGGTCACCTACGGCGGACCGGATGTGGGACTGCTGTGCTCGGCGGGCAAGGTGAAGCGGGTCTACTACGGGTTCGTCTCGCTGGACTCCCCTCCGTTCTACGACCCTTGGTTCGCCAAGGCCCGCACCAGCGGATCCATCGAGGCAAGGGAAATGGACGAAGGCATGCTGCGCTGCGGACTGCAAGCGGCGGCTCAGCGGCTGCCGTTCATGCCGATTCGGGCCGGGCTGGGCAGTGCGGTCCTGGACTTCTGGGAAGGCGAGCTGCAGACGGTCACCAGCCCCTACCCAGCGCCGGAAGGCGGATACGAAACGCTCATCGCGATGCCGGCACTGCGTCTGGACGCGGCGTTCGTGCATCTCAATCTCGGTGACTCCCAGGGCAATGCCGCCTACACCGGCATCGATCCCTACTTCGACGATCTCTTCTTGATGGCCGCCGACGGGCGCTACCTGTCGGTGGAGCGCATCGTCGCGACCGAGGAACTGATCAAAGCGGTGCCACCACAGGCTTTGCTGGTGAACCGGATGATGGTCGACGGAGTTGTCGAGGCGCCTGGTGGCGCCCACTTCACCACTGCGGCACCAGATTACGGCCGAGATGAGAAGTTCCAGCGGCATTACGCCGAGGCCGCGTCGACGGACGAGGGTTGGCAGAAGTTCGTGCAGACCTATCTGTCGGGTAGCGAAGCCGAGTACCAGGCGGCCGTGCGCGCTTTCGGAGAGGAGTCCTCGAAATGAGCAGCCGCGCCGAGGTCTGCGCGATCGCCTGCGCTGAATTGTTCCGCGATGCAGGCGAGATCATGATTAGCCCGATGACAAACATGGCCTCCATTGGGGCTCGCGTGGCACGTCTGTCTTTCTCCCCCGACATCCTTTTGACTGATGGCGAGGCGCAAATCCTGGCCGACACGCCCGCGTTGGGTAAGACCGGAGCCATCGAGGGATGGATGCCGTTCGGCCGGGTGTTCGAGACACTGGCCTGGGGCCGGCGGCACGTGGTGATGGGTGCGAATCAGGTTGACCGCTACGGCAATCAGAACATCTCGGCGTTCGGGCCACTGCAGCAACCGACCCGGCAGATGTTCGGTGTCCGCGGTTCGCCCGGCAACACCATCAACCACGCCACCAGCTACTGGGTGGGCAACCATTCCAAACGAGTATTCACCAACCAGGTCGACGTGGTATCCGGCATCGGCTACGACAAGGTCGACGCGAACAACCCCGCGTTCCGCTTCGTCAACGTCTACCGGGTGGTTTCCAATCTCGGCGTGTTCGACTTCGGCGGACCGGACCACAGCATGCGGGCGCGGAGCCTGCACCCCGGTGTGTCCCCCGACGAGGTCCGCGAAGCAACCTCGTTTGAGGTGCACGGGCTGGCCGAAGCCGACGAAACCCGGCTGCCCACCGACGAAGAACTGCGCCTGATCCGCGAAGTCATCGATCCCAAAGCGTTGCGCGACCGAGAGATACGTTCATGAAATTGCGCACATCGTTGACCGAACTGGTCGGCGTCGAGCACCCGGTGGTCCAGACCGGAATGGGGTGGGTGGCCGGAGCCCGGCTGGTCTCGGCCACCGCCAACGCCGGCGGACTGGGCATCTTGGCATCGGCCACCATGACTCTCGATGAATTGGCCGCCGCGATCGGAAAGGTCAAAGCGGCCACCGACAAGCCGTTCGGTGTGAACATCCGCGCCGATGCCGGCGATGCCACCGACCGGGTGGATCTGATGATCCGCGAAGGCGTCCAGGTCGCATCGTTCGCGTTGGCGCCCAAGCCAGAGCTGATCAGCAAGCTGAAAAATGCCGGATCGGTGGTGATTCCGTCCGTCGGTGCCGCCAAACACGCGCGCAAGGTGGCGTCATGGGGCGCCGATGCGGTGATCGTTCAGGGCGGCGAAGGCGGCGGGCACACCGGACCGGTCGCCACGACGCTGCTGCTGCCGTCGGTGCTCGACGCGGTGAGCATCCCGGTTATCGCCGCGGGCGGCTTCTTCGATGGTCGCGGGTTGGCGGCGGCGTTGTCCTATGGCGCTGCCGGAGTGGCCATGGGCACCCGGTTTCTGCTCACCTCGGATTCGACCGTTCCCGACGAGGTCAAGCAGCGCTATCTGCACGCCCCACTCGACGGCACCGTCGTCACCACCCGGGTCGACGGCATGCCGCACCGTGTGCTGCGCACCGGGCTTGTCGAGAAGCTGGAAAGTGGTTCGCGGGCAAGAGGTTTCACTGCAGCTGTGCGCAATGCCGGGAAGTTCAAGAAAATGTCGCAGATGACCTGGGCCTCGATCATTCGCGACGGCCTGGCCATGCGGCACGGCAAGGAGCTCACCTGGTCACAGGTGGTGATGGCAGCCAACACCCCGATGCTGCTCAAAGCCGGCCTGGTCGAGGGCAACACCGACGCCGGGGTGCTGGCGTCCGGCCAGGTGGCCGGCATCGTCGACGACCTGCCCTCGTGCGCGGAGCTGATCGAGTCGATCGTCGCCGACGCCGTCAAACACCTGCAGTCGGCGGCCGCATTCGTCCAGGACTAGTTACCTCACTGGTCCGCTGCCGTAAGCCCGGGCGACGTCTTGTGAGCCGGACCAGCGGCTGTAGGTGGGGGACTGAGGCCAGTCGTCCGGGGAGTCTTGCCACTCTTCCTGGCGGCCATACGGCAGTACATCGATCAACGCGAACGAGTGACTCAATTGTTCGGTCCCACGGCCATTGGTGTGCCAGGTCCGGTAGACCCGATCCCCCTCGCGCAAAAAGACATTCACCGCGAACCCACCGCCGGGTGGCGCACCGACATCGGCCCCGAACGAGCTGTTGGCAGTGGAGTACCAGCTCATCTGGTTTCCCACCCGCCGCTTGTAGGCGAGCGCTTCGTCGATGGGGCCTTGTGTGACGATGACGAATCGGGCGTCGTAGTTGTCCAAGAACTCCAGCCGGGTGAACTGTGAGGTGAAGCCGGTACAACCCGAGCACTGCCACTCTTCTCCCGGAGACCACATGTGGTTGTACACGACCAGCTGCGATTTACCGTCGAACACCTCGGCTAAGCACACGGGCCCGCTCTCGCCGTCCAGAACGTAATCCGGCATCGCGACCATCGGCAGTCTTCGTCGTTGCGCAGCGATTACGTCCAGCTCACGAGTGGCCGCCTTCTCTCGAACACGTAGCGCGTCCAATTCGCGCTGCCAGACCTGCTCGTCCACGATGGGCGGCAATCCTGCGGTACTCACGGCAAACCCCTCCGTCTGTATGTTCACGCTGTCAACATGGTAATGTTCACACCGTACACTTCGGCCCCGAGGAGGGTCAAGAGTTGGCGACCTTGAAGACCGGCTACCACCACGGGGATTTGCGTACGGCATTGATCGATGCCGGCCTTCATCTCACCCGGACCGGCGGGCCGGAAGCACTGACCATCCGGGAAGCGACTCGGCAAGTTGGGGTTTCACCCAACGCCGCGTACCGCCATTTCGCCGATCGCGAAGCCCTGCTCAGCGCTGTTGCGACGGCGATCCAGCACCGGATGGCCGCGCGGATGCAAAGCTCGGCGCGCCGACGAGGCTCGACTGAGCCGCAGCCGCGTGATCGGCTGCGAGCGGTCGGTGTCGGCTACATCAAGTTCGCGCTGGATGAGCCGGGGTGGTTCACGGTGGCTTTTTTCGGAGCCGATCTCATCGATCGCACGGGCGGAACTGCGACTGCACCACCGTATCTGGCGTTGGTCGAGGCGCTCGATGCCATGGTTGACGCAGGAGTGCTCTCCCCCGAACGACGCGACGGCGCCGAGTGGCCCTGCTGGTCGGCGGTGCACGGGTTCGCTGATATCGTCCTGCACGGACCTTTACGTGACGCGAGTCGCCGTGACGTCGAGGCACTGGCGGGGCGCACGGTCGACGACATCATTGCCGGTGTCACACGCTGACGGCTCGAGGCCGAACGTGAAGCTACTGCGAAAAATCGGCCGCGGGAAACTCGCAACCAGCTCACACTCGCCGCAAGCGCCCGGCGCTATAGCCGTTCGATGATGGTGACGTTGGCGGTGCCGCCGCCTTCGCACATCGTCTGCAGGCCGTAGCGCCCGCCGGTGCGCTCCAGTTCATTGAGCATGGTGGTGAACAGCTTTGCGCCGGTTGCGCCGAGCGGATGGCCCAGCGCAATCGCGCCGCCGTTGGGGTTGACCTTCTCGGGGTCGGCCTTGATCTCCTTGAGCCACGCCAGCACCACCGGTGCGAACGCCTCGTTGATCTCGACGACGTCGATGTCCTCGATGGAGAGGCCGGACTTCTCCAACGCGTAGCGGGTAGCCGGAATCGGCCCGGTGAGCATGAACACCGGGTCGGCGCCGCGGGCACTGATGTGGTGGATCCGCGCACGCGGTGTGAGTTTGTGGTCCTTGACCGCCTGCTCGGAAGCCAACAGCACCGCGCTGGCGCCGTCGGAAATCTGACTGGCCATCGCAGCCGTCAGGAGGCCTCCCTCGACCAACGGCTTCAGGCTGGCCAATTTCTCCGGCGACGACTCGCGCGGACCCTCGTCGACTCGGAACGGACCGGATTCGGTTTCCACGGTGATGATCTCGTTGTCGAAGTGGCCGCCGCGAATGGCCGCAAAGGCGCGTTCGTGGCTGGTCAGCGCATACTGCTCCATCTCTTCGCGCGACAGGTTCCACTTCTCGGCAATCAGTTCAGAGCCACGGAACTGCGAGATTTCCTGATCGCCGTATCGGTGCAGCCACTGCTTGGATTCGTTGGTCGGCGAGGTGAACCCGAACTGCTCGCCGACCGTCATCGCCGACGAGATCGGGATCTGGCTCATGTTCTGCACGCCGCCGGCCACGATCAGGTCCGCCGTGCCCGCCATGATCGCCTGTGCACCAAAGGAAATTGCCTGCTGACTGGAACCACACTGTCGGTCTACGGTGACGCCGGGAACCTCTTCGGGATAGCCGGCGGCCAGCCACGAGAGCCTGGCGATGTTACCGGCCTGCGCTCCGATGGCGTCGACGCAGCCCGCAATCACGTCCTCAACGGCTGCGGGATCAACGTCGACCCGATCAAGCAGCCCGCGCCACCCCAGGGCGCCGAGGTCGACGGGATGTACCCCGGCCAGTCCCCCATTACGCTTGCCAACCGCTGTACGTACAGCGTCGATGACGTACGCCTGATTGTTCAAAGCCATTGTCAACTTCCTTCTTTGGTAATTCCACCTAGGACGATAGCGAGATACTGCTGACCCACTTGTTGGGCGGTGAGCGGTCCACCGGGCTGATACCAGCGCACCGACACCCAGGTGGTGTCACGGATAAATCGATACACCAGGTCGACGTCGAGGTCGGGGCGAAAATACCCTTCCTCGATGCCCTGGTGCAGCACGTCGACCCACATCTTGCGCTGCTGTTTGTTCAGGTCCTCGAGGTAGGAGAACCGGGGCTGCGGCAAGAGTCGCTTGGCCTCGTCCTGATAGATGACGACCTGGGCATGCCGGTGCTCGATCGCGTCGAACGACGCCATGAACAGCCCCCTGAGCCGCGCCAGCGGATTCGGCTGAGTGTCAATGATTTCGCCATAGCGGGCGAAGAGCCACTCCATGAAGTTCCGCAGGACTTCGTCGACCATCTCTTCCTTGGACGAGAAGTGGTGATACAGGCTGCCGGAGAGGATGCCCGCGCTGTCGGCGATGTCGCGCACGGTGGTTGCGCGTAGCCCGCGTTCAGCGAACATCGTCGCGGCGAGTTCCAATAACTCGTCGCGGCGGCTGTTCGGCGGGCTGAGTTCGGTCATGGGTGCTGACTCGACACCGAAATCACTTCTCCAGTGAGGTAACTGGAGTAGTCGCTGGCCAAGAACGCGATGGTTGCCGCGACCTCCCACGGTTCGGCCGCCCGTCCGAACGCCTCACCGGCCGACAACTGATCGAGCAATTCTGGCGAGCTGGTCTTGTCCAGGAACTTGTGCCGGGCAATGCTCGGCGATACCGCGTTGATCCGCACCCCGTAATCAACGGCTTCGATTGCGCTGCACCGCGTCAACGCCATCACTCCGGCTTTGGCCGCTGCATAGTGGGACTGCGAGTGCTGGGCGCGCCAGCCAAGGACGCTGGCGTTGTTGACGATAACGCCGCCGTGGTCGGCATCGCGGAAATAACGCAACGCCGCCCGGGTGGTGCGAAAGACCGACGTCAGCGTGACGTTGAGAACGCGGTCCCACTCGTCGTCGGCCATATCGACGACCGGGGTTTGACCGCCCAGGCCGGCGTTGTTGACCAACACGTCGAGGCGGCCCATCCGCGCGGTGGTGGATGCGATCAGCGCGTCGACTTGAGAACTGGACGTCACGTCGCACAGGACACTTTCGACGCGACCGAGTCCCAGTGCGGTGAGCTCGTCGCGGGTTTCGCCGAGCCGTCGTTCGTGATGGTCGGAAACGACGACATCGGCGCCTTCGGCGAGTGCGCGCCGGGCGGTGGCCGAGCCGATACCGGTACCGGCTGCCGCGGTGACAATCACGACCTTACCGTCGAGAAGCCCATGTCCGGCAACCTCTTTCGGCGCAACCGCTAACGTCATCGAGCCTCCCTGGGTAAGCCAAGCACACGCTCGGCGATGATGTTGCGCTGAATCTCGTTGGAGCCGCCGTAGATGGTGTCCGCGCGAGTGAACAGGTAGAGCCGCTGCCACTCATCGAAGTCGCCGCCGTCCAACACCAGGCCCGTCTTGCCCTGCACGTCCATCGCGATCTCACCGAGATCGCGATGCCAATTGGCCCACAACAACTTCGAGACGTTATCTTTCCCGGCGCCCCGGCCGCCTCCTTCGACATCCATGGTCGCCAGCGCGTAGGAACGCATTGCCCTCAAGCCGGCCCATGAGCGAGTCAGGCGCTCGCGAATCAGCGGATCGTCCGCGGCGCCGCTACGTTTGGCGAGTTCAACGACGCCGTCCAGCTCACGCGCGTAAACGATCTGTTGGCCCAACGTCGAAACACCGCGCTCGAAGGTCAGCGTTCCCATCGCGACCCGCCACCCGTCACCCGGTGACCCGACCACGAGTCCGGCGTCGGTGCGGGCATCGTCGAAGAACACCTCGTTGAACTCCGAATCACCGGTCAGCTGGACAATCGGACGGACCTCCACCCCGGGCTGGTCGAGTGGGACCAGCAAATACGACAACCCGGCGTGGCGCTTCGAGCCTTTTTCGCTGCGCGCCAACACAAAACACCACTGCGCCCAGTGCGCCAGCGACGTCCATACCTTCTGGCCGTTGATCACCCACTCGTCGTCGTCCAGTACCGCGGAGGTGGCCACATTGGCCAGATCGCTGCCGGCTCCGGGCTCGGAGTAGCCCTGGCTCCACAGCTCGGTGACGTCGAGAATTCGGGGCAGAAAGCGCTGCTGCTGTTCCGGCGTGCCGAAGGCGATCAACGTCGGCCCCAATAGTTCTTCGCCGAAATGGTTGACCTTGGCGGGTGCATTGGCGATCGCGTACTCCTCGTAGAACGCGACCCGGTGGGCAACGGACAGGCCCCGACCGCCATGCTCGACCGGCCAGCCCAAACAGGTCAGGCCCGCTTCCGCGAGATGCTGGTTCCAGGCGCGCCGCTCTTCGAAAGCCTCGTGTTCGCGGCCGGGCCCGCCGAGACCCTTGAGCGCGGCGAATTCACCGGCCAGATTCTCGGCCAGCCAATCGCGGACCCCTGCCCGAAACTCCTCGACGCCCTGCACCCCTGTAGGCTAACCTACCAAGCACTTGCTTTGTTAGCCCCGGCGTCTGGAAAGAAGCCGTGGGCTCGAGCACTGAGGAGTTCGATGTCGAGCCATCCGCAGACGATTCCTGCGGCGTTGGACCGCATCGCACGCGAGCTCCCCGACCACAACGCGCTGGTAACGCACGATCGGACCGTCACCTTCGCCGACCTGCGCGACGAGGTGCGGCACGCCGCGGCGGCGATGATCAGCCTCGGCGTGAACACCGGCGACCGGGTGGCGATCTGGTCGCCGAACACCTGGCATTGGGTGGTTGCATGCCTGGCCACCCATTACGCCGGCGCCACTGTCGTACCGCTGAACACCCGCTATACCGCGGCCGAAGCATCCGACATCCTGGCCCGCACCGGCGCCCCGTTGCTGGTGGCGATGGGTGAGTTCCTCGGGACGGACCGAATCGGCGATCTCGACCGGTCGGCGCTGCCCGATCTGCGCCACGTCGTGCGGGTGCCCGTAGAAAGCAGCGCGCGTATCGACGACGGGACGTGGGACGAATTCATCTCTCACGGGTCTGACGTCAGCGCCGCCGATGCCCGGGCCGCCGCGGTTCGCCCCGACGACGTCTCCGACGTCCTGTTCACCTCCGGTACCACGGGTCGCAGCAAAGGCGTGCTGTGCGCGCACCGGCAATCGCTTACCGGTTCGGCGGCGTGGGCGGCGTGCGGCAAGCTCACCAGCGACGACCGCTACCTCTGCATCAACCCGTTCTTCCACAACTTTGGCTACAAAGCCGGGATCCTGGCCTGCCTGCAGACCGGGGTCACCCTGATCCCGCAGCTGACCTTCGACCCCGAGCAGGCGATGCGCGCGGTCGCCGAGCATCGGATCACCGTGCTGCCCGGACCGCCGACCATCTACCAAACGCTGCTCGACCATCCGGCGCGCGGCCGCTACGACCTGAGCTCGCTGCGGTTCGCGGTCACCGGCGCGGCGACGGTGCCGGTCGTGCTGATCGAGCGGATGCAGTCCGAACTCGACATCGACATCGTGCTGACCGCCTACGGCCTGACCGAATGCAACGGGTTCGGCACCATGTGCCGCGCCGACGACGACGCCGTCACGGTGGCGACCACCTGCGGACGGCCGATCGCCGATTTCGAGCTCCGCATCGGAGATCACGGGGAGGTGCTGCTGCGCGGGCCCAACGTGATGCTCGGTTATCTCGATGATCCGGAAGCCACCGCTGCGACCGTGGATGCCGACGGCTGGCTGCACACCGGTGACATCGGAAAGCTCGACGCCGCAGGTAATCTGCAGATCACCGACCGGCTCAAGGACATGTACATCTGCGGCGGCTTCAACGTCTACCCCGCCGAAATCGAGCAGGTGCTGGCCCGGCTGGACGGCGTGCTGGACTGCGCGGTGATCGGTGTGCCCGACGAGCGACTCGGGGAAGTCGGCCGGGCATTCCTGATCACACGGCCCGGGTCTGGGCTGGACGAACAAGCGGTGATCGCCTACACGCGCGAGTTTTTGGCCAACTTCAAAGCCCCACGTTCGGTGAGGTTTGTCGACACGCTGCCGCGCAACGCCGGCGGCAAAGTGGTCAAACCGCTACTGCGAGAGATGGCGTAATGAACCTCGATTTCGACGACGAAACGCGTGACTTCCAACGCGAGGTGCGCGATTTCCTTTCTTCGCACCAGGACTCGTTTCCTTTCCTGTCCTATGACACGGCGGAGGGTTTCGAGCAACACCGCCGTTGGGACAAGGTGCTTTACGATGCGGGGCTATCCGTGATCACCTGGCCACGCAAGTACGGTGGCCGCGACGCCACCCTGCTGCAATGGGTGGTCTTCGAGGAAGAATACTTCCGCGCCGGCGCTCCTGGACGAGCGAGCGCCAACGGGACCTCGATGCTGGCGCCGACGTTGTTCGCACACGGCACCGAAGAGCAGCTGGATCGAATATTGCCCAAGATGGCCAGCGGCGAGGAGATCTGGGCACAAGCATGGTCAGAGCCCGAATCCGGCAGCGACCTCG
Organism: uncultured Actinomycetota bacterium; assembly: GCA_963833915.1. Taxonomy (GTDB): domain Bacteria; phylum Actinomycetota; class Actinomycetes; order Mycobacteriales; family Mycobacteriaceae; genus Mycobacterium. The sequence continues at coordinate 547,673 of CAWHZO010000004.1, read as the reverse complement.
CCTCACTGCGCTCGACAGCCACCCGCACCGACGGCGGCTGGCTGCTCAACGGTCAAAAGATCTGGAGCTCACGAGCACCGTTCGGCGACAGAGCGTTTGGCTTGTTTCGCTCTGATCCCGAAGCACAGCGCCACCGCGGCCTGACGTATTTCATGTTCGACCTCAAGGCCGACGGCATCACCGTGCGGCCGATCGCCCAGCTCGGCGGCGATACCGGCTTCGGGGAGATCTTCCTCGACGACGTCTTCGTGCCCGACGCGGACGTGATCGGTGAGGTCCATGACGGCTGGCGGGCGGCGATGAGCACGTCGAGCAACGAGCGGGGCATGTCGCTGCGCAGCCCGGCGCGGTTTCTGGCTGCCGCAGAACGCCTCGCGGAGTTGTGGAAGGCCAAGGACAACAACCTATTCGGTGACCAGGTAGCCGATGCTTGGATCAAAGCGCAGGCGTATCGGCTGCACACTTTCGGCACCGTGACCCGGCTGGCGGACGGCGGCGAACTCGGCGCGGAGTCCTCGGTGACCAAGGTGTTCTGGTCCGACTTGGATGTCGCTGTGCACCAGACCGCGCTGGAGATCCGCGGGGCCGATGGCGAACTGGCCAACGCTTGGACAGACGGGCTGCTGTTCGCACTGGGCGGTCCGATATACGCCGGCACCAACGAAATTCAACGCAACATCATCGCCGAGCGGCTGCTGGGGCTGCCCCGGGAGAAAAGGTGAGATACCGTGTTTTTTGACGTTGACGCGCAGCAGCGCGATTTCGCGGCCAGCATCGACGCGGCGCTGGCGGCGGCCGACGTGCCGGGCGCCGTGCGCGCGTGGGCGGTCGGCGACACCGGACCCGGCCGCAAAGTCTGGGCGCGGCTGGCCGACCTGGGCGTCACCGCGTTGGCGGTGCCGGAGCGGTTCGACGGCCTCGACGCGCACCCGGTCGACCTGGTTGTCGCACTGGAGCGGTTGGGGCGCTGGTGTGTGCCCGGTCCGGTCACGGAATCCATTGCGGTAGCACCAGTTTTGCTCGCCGACGACGAGCGGTGCGCGGCGCTGGCCGCCGGTGAGCTGATCGTCACCGTCGCGCTTCCACCGCACGTGCCACGTGCCACCGACGCCGATACCGCTGGGCTGACTTTGCTGGCCGATGTGAGCGGGAACGTCAGCGAAGCGCGTCCGGGCGAGCAACACGAGTCGGTTGACCCCAGCCGCCGGTTGTTCGGCGTCAGCGCAGACGAATCGGCATGGCGGGCCGACGTCGCACGCGCCTACGAGTTCGGCGCGCTGGCCACCGCCGCCCAGTTGATCGGGGCAGGCCAAGCGCTGCTGGATGCCGCGGTCGACTACGCCAAACAGCGCGCCCAATTCGGCCGGATCATCGGCTCGTACCAGGCGATCAAACACAAGCTGGCCGACGTGCATATTGCGCTCGAGCTGGCCCGCCCACTGGTCTATGGAGCGGCGCTGTCGCTGGCCGACCAATCCCCCGAGACGGCCCGCGATGTCAGTGCGGCCAAAGCTTCCGCCTCGGACGCCGCCTTGCTGGCCGCCCGGTCGGCGCTGCAGACGCATGGCGCCATCGGTTTCACCGCCGAGCACGACCTGTCGCTGTGGCTGTTGCGGGTGCAGGCGCTGCGGCCCGCCTGGGGAGACCCGGCGACCCACCGGCGACGCGTACTGGAGGCCTTATGACCGACGAACGGGAACTGCTGCGCGAGACCGTGGCGGCGCTGGTGGCCAAGCACGCCTCCCCCGCCGCAGTGCGCGAGGCGATGGAATCGGATCGCGGCTATGACGAATCACTGTGGCGACTGCTGTGCGAGCAGGTCGGCGCGGCCGCGCTGGTGGTGCCCGAGGAATACGGCGGTGCCGACGGCAGTCTCGGTGATGCGGCCGTCGTCCTGGAAGAACTCGGCAAGGGCCTGGTGCCGAGCCCGCTGCTCGGCACCACGCTGGCCGAACTGGCGCTGTTAGCCGCAGACCAGCCCGACGCCGACGCGCTGGGCTCGCTGGCCGAAGGCGCGACGATCGGGGCGGTGGTATTCGATCCCGACTACGTAATCAACGGCGGCATCGCCGACATCGTCATTGCTACCAACGACGGCAAACTCGACCGATGGACGGCGTTCAGCGCCGAGCCGGTCACCACCATGGACCCGACCCGGCGGCTGGCCCGCGTCACACCGGAGAGCACCGCCCCGCTCGGCACGGATCCCGGTGTGGCCGATGCGGCGGCGATCCTGCTGGCCGCCGAGCAGATCGGCGCGGCGGCGCGCTGCCTGGAACTCACCGTCGCATACACCAAGGAGCGACAGCAGTTCGGTAGGCCGATCGGCAGCTTTCAGGCACTCAAGCACCGGATGGCCGATCTTTATGTCGCGGTGCAGGCGGCTCGTGCCGTGGTCAACGATGCCGTCGACACACCGTCGGCGACCTCGGCGGCATTGGCCCGCATCGCTGCCACCGAGGCGTTCAGCACTGTGGCCGCCGAGGGCATTCAGCTGCATGGCGGTATCGCGATCACCTGGGAACACGACATGCAGCTGTACTTCAAACGCGCGCACGGCAGTTCGCACTTGCTGGGTCCGGCGGGCGAATACTTGTCCCGGCTGGAATCTGAAGTGTTCTAGCCTTGGCGACATGAGCTTTTCCGTCGCGCTACGCGCCGGGGTCCCACCGTTCTACGTGATGGACGTCTGGCTGGCGGCCGCCGAGCGCCAGCGAACGCACGGCGATCTGGTGAACCTGTCGGCGGGCCAGCCGAGCGCCGGGGCACCGGAGCCGGTGCGCGCTGCCGCCGCGGCCGCGCTGCATCTCAATCAGCTCGGCTACACGGTGGCGCTGGGTACTCCGGAGCTGCGTGGGGCGATCGCGGCGTCGTATCTGGATCGGCATGGTTTGCAGGTCGATACGGACGACGTCGTGGTGACGACGGGGTCGTCGGGTGCCTTTCTGCTCACCTTCCTATCGTGCTTCGACGTCGGTGACCGGGTGGCGGTCAGCAGCCCCGGTTACCCCTGCTATCGCAACATCTTGACGGCCCTGGGGTGTGAGGTCGTGGTGATCGAATGCGGACCGGAAACCCGGTTTCAACCCACCGCGCAGATGCTGGCCGCACTCGACCCGCCGGTGCAGGGGGTCGTCGTGGCCAGCCCGGCAAACCCGACCGGAACGATCATCCCGCCCAAGGAGCTCGCGGCCATCGCCTCCTGGTGTGATGACTCCAGCGTGCGGCTGATCAGCGATGAGGTCTACCACGGACTGGTCTACGACGGCGCACCTCAAACCAGCTGCGCGTGGAGTACGTCGCGAAATGCTGTGGTGGTCAACAGCTTTTCCAAGTATTTCGCGATGACCGGATGGCGGCTGGGCTGGCTACTGGTGCCGCGCGAGCTGCCACGGGCGGTGGACCGCCTGACCGGAAACTTCACCATCTGCCCACCCGTGCTGTCGCAGTACGCTGCCGTCGCAGCGTTCGACCCCGAATCGATCAAAGAAGCCGATGGGCATCTGCGCCAGTACGCCGCCAATCGCACGCTGCTGCTCGATGGTCTGCGCGAAATCGGCATCGACCGACTCGCACCCACCGACGGTGCGTTCTACGTCTACGCCGACGTCTCCGATTTCACCGACGATTCGATGGTCTTCTGCTCAAAGCTGCTGGCCGACAAAGGGGTAGCGATTGCGCCCGGCATCGACTTCGATCCGGAGCGTGGCGGTTCGTTCGTCCGGCTCTCCTTTGCCGGGCCGACGAGCGACATCGAGGAGGCGTTGCGGCGGATCGGGCCGTGGCTGCCGGACCACTAGGAGTTCAGTCGAAACTCACACACCCGCACGGCTCGTCCGGCGGAGGCGGCCCAGGGCGCTCAAGGACCAGGCGAGCCGTGCGGCACATGTTGTTGCGTGGAAAAGCGGCTCTTCGTAATCGAGAGTGCCGGAAAACGAATACGCGGGGTTACCAATAATCTCCGGCACGTTTGCATTGGGTGCGAATTGGCAGGTCCCCTTGTCATGCGACCCTCCAACCAGCCACACTAGTAAGATATCTTTACTACCGTAGTCATACAGCAGTACCGTTGACAGCAGCAAGAAGTACGAATTCGCTGTGGGCCAGATGGCGCTTGCGCAGCGCTGCGCACGCGCCGCCGCGGTCGGGTCTGCGGCGATCTGGCTCGGTGGCATTGGCGTAGGGGTGTGAATCCCGTGGGATCAGAGTGGGCGAATGGAGCCGAGAGCGGCATGGACGACCAGCAGCGGGTTGATCTAGGGGTGTCGTTGTTCATCCCGTACCGGTACACCGAGGACCGGATTTTCCGGGCCATCCAGGACGCCGGATTCGACGACTGGACCCTCGCCCAGTGCCGGGTGTTTCAACGCATCGCCCAGGACGGTTCGCGCCTCACGGACCTCGCGGACCAGGCGCAAGTGAGCAAGCAGAGCGCCGGCGTGCTGGTCGATCAACTGGAACGCTTGGGCTATGTCCGCCGGGTCCCCGATCCCACGGATGGCCGCGCCCGATTGATCGTGATCGAGCAACGTGGCCGGCGGGCGCGCGAGGTGGCCAAGGTGACACTTGACGAGATCCTCTCGGAGTGGAAGGCCTACCTGGGCACCCGCAACTTCACGTTGTTGCACCAGATCCTGGATCAACTCCGAGAGATCACCGACCCCTACGAGCGGTAAACCCGGCCGCGCTGAGCCTTCCGCCCCCGTTTCCCGTTCGCCCGAGCCGCCGGGGCCTGCGGGCGCCAGCAGGCTTCGACTCCGCCTTGACATTAGTCAGCTTAGTTGACTAGTATCGTCAATGATTCTTACGATTCTCCGGCGATGGACGGGTGGTTGCCACGATGCAGGCCCAAAACTCCCATTCACCAGCACGCCCATTCATCCCTCAACAGAAAGTGAAATATTATGAAGTTTCTTGTCCTTGGAGCAACCGGCCGCACCGGCGTCCCCTTCGTCAAAAAGGCACTCGACCAGGGACACCAGGTCACCGCCCTCGTTCGGCGGGCCGACGCCAACGTTGACTCTCGCGCTCAAATCGTCAGGGGCGACGTCACCGACGCCGCCGTGATCGCGACGGCAGCCCAGGGCCACGACGCGGTCATCAGCACGCTCGGAGTGAAAAACGTCCGCGAAACCCCGACGTTGATCACAGACACCGTCCGTGCCGTCATCGCTTCTGCGAAAACGTCAGGGGTCGATCGCTTCGTCGTCGTCTCCGCCTTCGGAGTCGGCGACTCTCTTGCCAAGGCATCATTTCTGGCTGGCCTGATCTTCCGCACAGCGCTGCGCAAAAAATACGCCGACAAAGCCGCGTCGGAAGTTCTCTTGACTGCGAGCGATCTGAAATGGACCCTCGAATACCCCGGCGCCTTAAACGACCGGGACGGCAGCCGATACACCGCTACCGTGCTCGAGAATGTCGCAAAACTGCCGATCCTCCCCTCAGCATCCCGCGCAAACGTCGCCGATTTTCTCCTTCACTCCGCCGTGGAAAACACCTTCATCCGTCAGATCGTCGTCGTCACCGACACCAAATAAGTCACCGCTGCACGCCCAAAAAACACCGATCACCAGTGCCATCACCGGCCCTTCGTAATTCAGAGCGCATTGACGAGTGCGTGGAGTGCGCCGCTGTGCAGCAGTGAACGGATTCGATAGTGAGTGATGTTGCGGAATCCGAGGGCGTTGCGGCGCAGCGCTTCTAAGCGGCCGTTGATGGCTTCGGTGGGCCCGTTGGAGACGTGATGGTCGAAGAACGCCAGGATGTCGCCGCGGCGGCGCCACAGGGTGCGGCCCAGTTGGGCGATCTCCCTGAGTCCGACGGGCACACCGCGGCGGATCGAATCGATCAGCCTGGTCATTACGTGTTTCCCGCGGCGACGGTTCGAGTCAGCGTAGGCGGCGATGATCTTCTGATAGATCACATACGCGACCTTGACGGCGATGTGTTCGTCGGCGTCAAGCACGCTGGTCAGACGGTTGTACTGGCGGGCTGAGAGCAGCTGGATGCGGGTGCGGGCGATGCGTCGGATCCCATACAACGGATCCCCCGTGTGGCCGCGTCGGGCGAGGGTCCGTTGCTGAACACGTTGGCGGATCAGGTCGAGCTTGGCCCCGGCTAACGCGACGACGTGGAACGGGTCCATCACCGTGACCGCATCTGGCACCACATTGGTGGCGGCGGTCTTGAAGCCGGCGAACCCGTCCGTCGCCACCACCTCGACTCCGGCGGCGAAGTCGGCGGGTTGGGCAGCCAGCCAGGTGGCCAGCGCGGTTGCTGACCGTCCGGTGACCATGTCGAGCAGTCCCGCCGGACCGCTGCGATCGTGCACTGGGGTGAGGTCGATGATCAGCGTGACGAATCCCTCAGCACCGACTCGTCGCGGCGCCCAGCGGTGTTCGTCGACGCCGATCACTCGCACCCCGGCCAGACGATCAGCTTTGGCCGCGGCCACCAGGCCGGCGGTCGTGCGCATCGCGATCGTGCTCACGGTGTGCCAGGACACGCCCAACTCCGCGGCGATGGCCGAGATGGTGGTGCGGTCGATCAATAACCGCCGCAACACATACCGGGCACACCGTCGGGTCGTCGAAGCCCGCGGCGCCGCCAGTTTTCCGAGGTCCTGATTGAACACTGTGCGACCACAGTCGATGGTGGTACAGCGGTAGCGGGGTACGGCCACGCGCAACACCAACGGGTAGCCGGCGACCGGCAGATCGGCCAGTGGCCGGGTGACGGTGTCGCGGTAACGACCGTCGCGACCGCAGTCCGGGCAGCGCGCATCGCGCGCAACTGGAGCGCAGAAGATCGTTGTCTGGTCCTCGTCGACGACGGCATCTGTGATCATCACGCCCAACTCAATGGTGCGCATGATCGTGTCGGCAACAACAGACGGCGCGCAAGCAGTAGCCTCAGGCATGGGTCACCTCGGTGGTGTGGTGGTCGCGTGTTGGAACCCGAATCGTCACCCACCGAGGCCCACCTCAGCTCAACGACACGAACCCACCACCGGGATATCCCGAGCCTAGGTGCACTCTCGATTACGAAGAGCCGGAAAAGCTCGTCGAACCGAATCAGCTAGCGATCTTGGCGATTTGGGCATCAGACAACTTCACCAACGACTCTGGCAGCGGCTGGAAGTGCACCTTGTCCAGGAATGAGGCGCCGTTGCCGTCGGTCACCACCCAATGCAGAAAAGCCTGCAGCGTCTGCGCGGTAGCCGCATCATTCTGCTGGCCGTAGACGATGGCGTACTCATAGTTGACGATCGGGTAGCCATCCGGGGCAGGACCGTTGATCAGCGAAATCGCCTGGCTCGGCGGGGTCTGCGGAGCGAAGCCGGCCGCCTCGGCCTGAATGCTCTGCTTGTCGGGGAGCAGGAACTTGCCGGAGGCGTTGGCCAATTGGGACTCCCCCAGGCCCTTCTGGCTGGCCTGGTCGAGGTAGCTGCTGCCGAAGTAGGCGACGCACCCAGGGGTCTGCGCGCAGCCGGTCACCATGCCGCCGGCGCCGGTCTCACCCAGCGAACCGGGCACGGGGGGAAAGTCGACGGTGGTGCCGAAGCCGGGCGACTTGCCCCAGCCGTCCGGGTCCTGCTTGGACAGATATTGGCTGAACACGAACGTGTCACCCGACCCGTCGGAACGGTGTAGCGGAACTACCGGTGTAGCGGGCAGGTTCACCCCAGGGTTGAGGCCGGCGATCTGCGGATCGTTCCAGGTTGTGACGCTGCCCTCGTACATCGCTGCCAGCACTTTTCCGTTGAGCTTTACGTGCTCTTTGAAACCGGGCAGGTTGTAGTGGACTTGCTCAGCGGAAATCGCCAAAGCGACGTTCATCAGCCCCGTATGCGCGGCCATATCACCCTCGGACAAGTAGGCGCCGGAGGCGCCGATATTGACCGCCCGCGCAGCAGCCTGGGAGATGCCGGCGCCTGATCCCGTTGCCCCCGTCGTGATCGTGACGTTCCGGTATTTCGAGTGATAGGCCGGAGCCCACAGATTGAACAGCGGATACAGTTCCGTGGCACCAGTTTCCGACATCGTTACGGTCGACGTCGCAGGCGCAGTGGCCACGTTACCCCCGGTCGCTCTGGGGTTCGTTGATCCACCTGTTGAGTGCGAACCGCAGGCCGCTGCGGCCAACATCACCGTCGATGCGGCCACCAACCTACCCAAAGGAAATTTCACTTTCCCACCTTTCTTCGACTGCTGAACCGCTACGAACGGCGACGCTCGCGTGCTCCCTCCGCGGCACCAACTCGTGGGCCGCAGGCCGGCGACCACGTCGTCCATGGTCGACATGGGAAACGGATTCGGGCATCTGAAGACACTGCCGGGTTCCGCGACGAAGCTCAACCAGGCCGGATTGATCGAAGATGCTGCGTTCGCCCAGCAGGACATCACCGCTGTACCGGTATCCCGAAACCTCGTCGTTCATCCGGTTAGGCGTTCGCAGAAAGCTCGTCTTACGCCTTTGAGCACGGTTTTCGGACCGCGACCGTCGGCCAAATTCACCGCTACCATGGCAGGAATTCAGACATTGCGATCCACGGCTCCGGTCCCGGCGTCGAACTGTTCCCGCGTCACCGACACCACATAAAGGTACTTCGTTCTACCCACTAATTGTCGATCGTTTCAGCCGTCCGCCCTTATTTGACAGGAATTGCCCAGTTACTCTTGCTCATAGTCACAGGCTTCCCGGAGTCTCGGCCAAACTCCAAAGTTTTGTATATTTTTACAGGCTCTCGCGTTTGCCCGCCAGACGGCTATCTGCCGACGCGGCGGACTTGTTCCGCGGGATCTCATGGCGGCGGAGGAAAAGAGTCCGTCGCCCTGGTTCGTCAGAGGAGTTCCGGTGAAGTCCAACCGAGCCGGCGCCGCGCTGAATCTGCTGGCTGCGGGCGCGCTGTTGTTATCGGGGTGTGCCAACAACCCCGATGCCTCGTCGTCTGGATCCAACGCCAAGTCGTCATCGGTGCAGTGCGGGGGCAAGAAGCAGCTCAAGGCCAGCGGCGCGACCGCGCAGGAGAACGCGATTGAACAATTTGTGTACTCCTATGTCGCAGCCTGCCCGGGCTACACCCTCGACTACGACGCGAACGGCTCGGGTGCCGGAGTGAAGGAGTTCATCGACAACGAAACCGATCTGGGGGGTTCCGACGTGCCGTTGGACCCATCGCAAGGCGAGGTCACCAGGGCGGCGGATCGGTGCGGTTCGCCAGCGTGGGACCTGCCGGCCGTATTCGCCCCGCTTGCCATCACCTTCAACATCAACGGTGTGAATTCGCTGATTCTGGACGGGTCGACGACGGCGAAGATCTTCGACGGCACCATCACCGCCTGGAATGACCCGGCGATTATGGCGCTCAATCAAGGCGCCAAACTCCCGCCGACCCCGATCCATGTCGTCTTCCGCAGCGACAAATCTGGTAACTCGTTCAACTTCCAGAAGTACCTCGATGCCGCGTCCGACGGCGCGTGGGGCAAGGGCGTCAGCGAGACGTTCAACGGGGGCGTCGGTGACGGCGCCACCGGGGACAACGGTACGTCGGCAGCCGTGCAGAGCACCGACGGGTCGATCAGCTACAACGAGTGGTCGTTCGCGGTCGGCAAACAACTGAGCATGGCCCAGGTCATCACGTCAGGGGGGCCGGATCCGGTGGCGATCACTGTCGACTCGGTCGGTAAGACGATTGCCGGGGCCACGTTCAAGGGTCAGGGCAATGATCTGGTGGTGGATACGACGTCCTTCTACAAGCCGACGCAGCCCGGTGCGTACCCGATCGTGGAGCCGACCTATGAGATCGTTTGCTCGAAGTATCCGGATTCCGCGACCGGCACAGCGGTAAGAGCTTTTATGCAGGCCGCGATTGGCCCGGGTCAAGACGGTTTGGACCAGTATGGCTATATTCCGCTGCCGAACTCGTTCAAGTCGAAACTGGCGACAGCGGTGAACGCTATTTCTTAATTCGCCGTAGTTAGAGCGTCGATAGGCCCGATAACAGCGCTGAAGTGTACCGGCGCCTCGACCTCGGTGGCCTCGGGCCGGGGATGTTTGGCATCTGGCATGACGGGCCAACGTCGCGCCGTGTCATAGTTGTCCGCCGAATTCTCGGCGTCTCTGCCGCTCAGGTTTCTGCATGCCGCCGGGAGAGCCCGGTGATGACGCGCCCGAGGATGATGAGTGTTAGCAAGAACACGATGAGCAGCAGGGCCGCGTCGTAGGACAGGTCCTGCGCCGTTTCCGACGGCTGGTTGTAGAACGTCCAGATCGGGTAGGTCAGGTAGGCGACGGGCGAATGGGTGAGTTGTCCGGTGGGAAGGGTGTCCGACCAACCTGCGGTGTAGAGCATGGGTGCTGTCTCGCCGATGGCCAGCGCGAGCGCCACCAGCATACCGGTGACGATCCCGGGCAGCGCTGACTTCAGGACGATTTTGCGCAGCGCCCAGCCCGCGGGCAGCCCGAGTGCCTCTGCTGCTTCGCGATACGAGGTCGGCACTTGGTGCAGCGCAGATTCGGTGGCTTTGGCGATATACGGGATGCTCATCACCGACAGCACCAGCACACCGCCGGCCAGCGAGAAGCCCCAGTCGAAGTACACCACCAGCGCCAGATAGCCGACATAGCCCAGGACGATCGACGGAATACCGGAGAGCACCTCGTAGGCCCCGCGCAGGATCGATCGCGTTCTGCCGGTGGCGAATTCAGACAGATAGATCCCGGTCAACACGCTCACGGTGCCACCCACCATCATTACACCCAGACCCAGGACCGTCGTGCCGATGATGGCGTTGCGCAAACCGCCGCTATTGCCCTGGGTATCCTGCACCAGCACGCTCCAGTCGAACACCGGCAGGGCGCGGCCGACGACTCCGATCAACATCCACAACGTCGGGGCGATCACCACCGCCAGACAGCAGAAGCACACCGTCCAGAACAGCGCGTTGATGAGTTTGCGCCGCGTGGCAACCGACCACCATCGCTGGGATGGCGACGGCTTCCGCCAGGTTTCCGGCGTCGTCGCAGCAGTGGACTGGTTCACCTAGATCCCCCGTCCCACGGGCAGCGCGGTCCCCGACGCCCGGCGCACCAATGCCCGGGCGGCGATGTTGGTCAATAGCGTGATCACCATCAGCACCAGGCCCGCCTCGGCGAGAGTCTTGACGGCGAAATTGGTGGAGTCGGTCATCGCCGAATCCAGTTGCGTGACCACGGTGGCGGCGATGGTGGTCATCGTCGAGTAGATGTTGGCCGGCATCGCCCCCAATTCCGCCCCCGACACCATGGCCACAGCCATGGTCTCCCCCAGCGCACGGCCCAGTCCGAGCACCACGGCGCCGATGATGCCGCTGGACACCCATGGCAGCGTCACCCTGCGCGCACACTCCCAATCCGACATTCCCAGTGCGGTGGCCCCCTCGCGCGGCAGCACCGGCACCTGCCGGATCAGGTCCCGGCTGGTGCTGGCGATGATCGGGATGACCATCACGGCCAGTACCAGACCCGAAACCAACATGCCCTCGCCGTTGCCGGTGTCGCCGCGGAAATAGCTGAGTACCGGTACATCGGGAGCGTTGCGGGCAATCACCGGAGCGATGCGGTGGGCGATGAACGGCCCGAACGTCATCGCCCCCCACAGGCCGACGATGACGCTGGGAATGCCCGCGAGCAGCTCCAGTACCATCCCGACGGCCGAGGCGACCCGCCGCGGCAACCCCTCCACGATCACCAACGCCGCTCCGATGGACACCGGCACCGCGATGAGCAGCGCAATGGCCGAGGTCGCCAGGGTTCCGACGATCAGCGGCAGCGCCCCGTAGTAGGCGCCGACCGGATGCGCCACACCATCGGTGACATCCGCCTCGCCGTAGGTGTTGCCCGGATTCCATTCGGTGGCGGTGAAGAAGTGCAGACCGTTGAGCCGGGCGGCCGGCAGCGCTTCGCTGACCAGGGTCGCGAGCACGAACACCACCGCCAGCAGCGGGAGCACTGCTCCCAGGGCGCCCAGCCACCGCACGACCACCCCGCCACGGCTCATTCGGCGGACGCGGTCCGTCAGAGACCGAGGCGCGCTCAAGGCTGCCGGCGTAGGCCGTGTCGGGAAACAGCCAACGAATCTATCCGCATCCTCAACCGGAGATCTTGCCGATCTGGGCAGTAGACAGCTTCACCACCGCGTCCGGCAACGGCTGGAAGTGCACCTTGTCCAGGAACGACGGGGCGTTGCCGTCGGTGATCGCCCAATGCAGGAACGCCTGCACGGTCTGTGCGGTCCGCGGATCCTTCTGTTGGCTGTCGACGATGGCGTACTCGTAGTTGACGATCGGGTAGCCGTCCGGCGCGGGCCCGTTGATCAGCGAGATCGCCTCGTTCGCCGGGGTCTGCGACGCGAAGCCGGCGGCCCCGGCCTTGACGCTCTGGGCGTCAGGCAGCAGGTATTTGCCGGAGGCGTTGGCCAATTGGGCTTCCCCTAGGCCCTTCTGGCTGGCCTGATCGAGGAAACTAATGCCGATGTAGGCGACGCACCCGGGTGTGTCGGCGCAGCCGGTCACCATGCCGCCGTTGCCGTTCTCGCCCAGCGCGCCCGGCACGGCGGGGAAGTCGACGGTGGTGCCAAAGCCCGGTGACTTGCCCCAGCCGTCCGCGTCTTGCTTCGACAGATATTGGGTGAACAGGAACGTGTCGCCGGACCCGTCGGAGCGGTGCAGTGGAACCACCGGTGTGTCGGGCAGGTTCATCCCCGGGTTGAGTCCGATGATCTGCGGGTCGTTCCAGGTTTTGACCGTGCCCTGGTACATGGCCGCCAGCACTTTGCCATCGAGTTTCACATGATCTTTGACACCGGGCAGGTTGTAGTTGACCTGCTGCGCGGAAATAGCCAACGCGATGTTCATCAGCGTCTTGTGCGCGGCCATGTCGCCTTCGGACAGATACGCGTCGGAGGCGCCGATGTTGACCGCCCCGGCGGCGGCCTGGGAGATGCCGGTACCGGAACCCGTGCCCTGGGCGTTGATCGTCACGTTCGGATACTTCTGCTGATAGGCCGGATCCCACACATTGAACAGCGGGTAGAGCAGCGTGCTGCCGGTCTCCGACAATGCCACCGGCGACGACGCGGGCGTCGTTGCCACACTGCCGCCCATCGGCGCGGAGTTCGTCGAACCACCTGTCGAGTGCGAACCGCAGGCTGTTGCGGCCAGCATCAACGTCGATGCGGCCACCAACCTGCTTAAACGGAATTTCACTTCCCCACCTTTCTTCGACTGCAAAACGCTATGGACCCGAGCTAACTGGTTGTGGATGCGATGACATCGGAGGCTCCAGTCGGCCGAAACGTACGTCCTGAGATGTAGCGAACGGTTTCCTCATGCTTGGGTGATGAGAACAACTCGCGCGTCGGCCCCTCCTCGACGAGTCTGCCCTCGGAAAATAACGCCGTCCGGTCGCCGATGCGCGCCGCCTGGGCGAGATCGTGAGTCACCACGATCACCGTGAGGCGATCGGAGAGCGACCGGATGAGATCCTCGATCTTGTCGGTCGTAGTCGGGTCCAGCGACGATGTCGGCTCGTCGAGCAGCAACACCCGCGGGCTCACCGCAAGCGCACGGGCCAAACACAGCAACTGCTGCTGACCACCGGAGAGCCGAAACGGGGAATCACCGAGGCGGTCCTTGACCGCATTCCACAGGCCGACCTCGGTGAGCCGGGCCTCGGCGATGGTCGCGAACTCCGTTCGCGGCGCCAGCTTGTGAGCGCGGACTCCGGCGACCACGTTGCCGATTATCGACATGGGAAACGGATTGGGACGCTGGAACACCATCCCGATCGTGCGGCGAAACTCCATCAAGTCGGGTTGGTCGAAGATGCTGCGTTCCCCGAGCAGGACATCACCACTGTGCCGGTATCCGGAGACTTTGTCGTTCATCCGGTTCAGCGTGCGCAAGAAGGTCGTCTTTCCCGAACCCGTCGGCCCCAATAAGCAGGTGACGGCACACGCGGGAAATTCCAGGCTCACCCCGTCGAGCACGGTTTTGCTGCCGAAACCCAAGGTCAGATTCACCGCTACCATGGCGGGAGTCGAGACTTCGAAATCTAGGGCACCGGTATCCGTGTATTCGCGATCCATCAAGACCCGATGCTACGTTACCGACACCCCACCAAACGCCAGCCTGTGTTCTTCCTTTATGCATCTTCCATGCATTCTCACAGGCTTGACTGTTCACAGACCTGTTGCCTGGCAGCGATCGTTTGTATAGTCGCGTGGTTGTTGCCCACCGGAGATGAATTTGCGCGATGCTATCTGGTGCGCGGGTCGCCGGGTCGCCGAGTGGTTGTGTTCGTCGCCCCGACTCTTGCGAGGAGTTCTGTGAAGTTCACCAGGTTTCGTGCCGCGCTGAGTCTGTTGGCTGTCGGCACGCTCGTCGTGTCGGCGTGTGGCAACAGTTCCCACGACGCGTCGTCGGGATCGGACTCCGCCAACGTGCAGTGCGGCGGTAAGAAGGAACTCCATGACGCCGGCTCGACGGCCCAGGAGAACGCGATCGAACAGTTCGTCTACGCCTACATCCGCGCATGCCCGGGCTACACCCTGGACTACAACGCGAACGGCTCCGGCGCCGGGGTGACGGAGTTCGTCAACAACGAGACCGACCTGGCGGGCTCCGACGTACCGTTGGATCCAACCAAAGGCGAGACCGATCGGGCGGCGGCGCGGTGCGGTTCCCCGGCGTGGGATCTGCCGACGGTGTTCGGCCCGATCGCGGTGACCTACAACATTAGCGGCGTGAGTACGCTGAACCTGGATGGGCCGACGACGGCGAAGATTTTCAACGGCACCATCACGACCTGGAATGACCCGGCTATACAGGCGCTCAACTCGAGCATCAAGCTGCCCGCCACGCCGATCACAGTCATCTTCCGCAGCGACAAGTCGGGTACCAGCGACAACTTCCAGAAGTACCTCGACGCCGCGTCCGACGCTGCGTGGGGCAAAGGCGTCAGCGAGACGTTCAACGGCGGCGTCGGTCAGGGGGCCAGCGGGAACAACGGCACATCGGCGATGCTGCAGACGACCGACGGGTCGATCACCTACAACGAGTGGTCGTTCGCCGTGGGCAAGCAGTTGAGCATGGCCCAAATCGTCACATCAGCGGGTCCCGACCCGGTGGCGATCACCAGCGAATCGGTCGGGAAGACGATCGATGGAGCCACATTCCAGGGTCAGGGAAATGACTTGGTACTGAACACGGCGTCGTTCTACAAGCCGACTCAACCCGGTTCCTACCCGATCGTGCTGGCGACCTATGAGGTCGTTTGCTCCAAGTATCCGGATTCGGCGACCGCCACGGCGGTGAAAGGGTTCATGCAGGCCGCGATCGGCCCGGGCCAAAATGGTTTGGACCAGTACGGGTCCATTCCGCTGCCGAAGTCGTTCCAGTCGAAATTGGCGTCAGCGGTGAACGCAATCTCATGACCAACCAAAGGGGGGATCGACGGTGACTGGCACTGGGCCAGGTTCGCGGGCGGGGCGGCAGTTTGGACCCTATCGGCTGTTGCACCTTATCGGCCGAGGCGGGATGGGCGAGGTCTACGAGGCCGAAGACACCCGCAAGCGGCGTGTGGTGGCGCTGAAGCTCATCTCGGAGCAATTCTCCGGGAACCCGGTGTTCACTATGCGGATGCAACGCGAGGCTGACGCCGCGGGACGACTGACCGAGCCGCATGTGGTGCCGATCCATGATTACGGAGAGATCGACGGACAGTTCTACGTGGACATGCGCCTGATCGACGGAATCTCGCTGCGTGAGATGTTGACGCGCTACGGTGTGCTGCCCCCGGCCCGGGCGGTGGCCATTCTGCGTCAGATCGCCGCCGCGCTGGATGCCGCGCACGCGACCGGCGTGACGCATCGCGACGTCAAACCGGCAAACATCCTGGTGACCGCTGACGACTTCGCTTATCTGGTGGATTTCGGGATCGCTCGCGCCGCCACCGACCCGGGACTCACTCAGACCGGAATGGCGATGGGAACGTACTTATACATGGCGCCGGAAAGGTTCACCGGCGACGAGGTCACTCCTCTCGCCGATGTCTATGCGCTGGCCTGTGTCATGGGCGAGTGTCTGACCGGCTCTCCGCCATTCGCGGCCAACAGCATCGATCGGTTGATCGGGGCGCATCTGATGGAACCTCCGCCCCGACCCAGCCAGCTACGACCCGGGAGCGTCCCAGCGGCATTGGACGAGGTGATAGCCAAAGGGATGGCCAAGAACCCTGCGGAACGCTACGCCAGCGCCGGCGAGCTGGCCCGTGCCGCTCACGACGCGCTGACCACATCCGATCAGCACCACGCGACCACGATTCTGCGTCACAGCGAGCAAGCAAACCTGGCGGCCGGCGACGCCGATACCGGCATCGCACCGGCCGTCGACGGTTTCGCGGCGGGGCCTACCGAGACCAGGAGAGCGATTCGTCCCGCGGAAGTACGCGGCGGCGATGGGACATGGGCCGGTGCCGGGTCGGCGGCCGGGGCCGGGGGCAGCTGGCGCAACCGACCCCCATCCGAACCGTTCACCGCGGGCCCACCCGCTTTCGGCCAATCGCCGTCTGCACACGGGCCTGACTTCACCTCCGCGGGCGGGTCCAAGCCCCGCGACAAACGCAAGCTGTGGATGATCCTTGGCGCCGCGGCGGTCGTACTCGTCGCAGCGCTCGGGGTCACCGGATACCTGGTGACGCGGCCGTCGCAATCCGGCTCGTCGACAGCGTCGGGACAAAGCGTCTTGCCATTCAACGGTCTGGACTTCCGTCTTTCGCCGAGCGGGGTGGCGCTGGACGGCGCAGGCAACGTCTACATCACCAGTGAGAGCATGTACGGACGGGTATTGAAGCTCGCTCCCGGGTCGAGCACGCCGTCGGTGCTGCCGTTCAACGGCCTTTACCAGCCCCAGGATTTGGCGGTGGACCAGTCCGGCGCCGTGTATGTCACCGACTTCAACAATCGGGTGGTCAAGCTGGACGCCGGGTCGAACAACCAGACAGTGCTGCCGTTCAACGGCCTCAACTATCCCGAAGGTGTAGCGGTGGATAGTCAGGGCAGCGTGTACGTCGCCGACCGGGGCAACGACCGGGTGGTCAAGCTGCAAGCCGGTTCCAAGAACCAGACGGTGCTGCCGTTCAACGGCCTCAAAGATCCCGACGGCCTAGCCGTGGACAACGCCGGCAACGTGTACGTCACCGACTCGGGCAACAACAGGGTGCTGAAGTTGGATGGCGGATCAGGCGCCCAGACGGTGTTGCCCTTCACCAACATCACTGTGCCCTGGGGGGTGGCGGTGGACCAGGCCGGGGATGTCTATGCGACCGAACACAACACGAACCAGGTGGCGAAGCTGGCGGCCGGGGCGAGCAGCTCGACCGTGCTGCCTTTCACTGGTCTCAACACCCCCTTAGCGGTCGCGCTCGACTCCAGCGGGAACATCTACATTGCCGACCGAGGAAACGACCAAGTGGTTAAACTGCCGGGCTGACCGGCTGGCGCTGAGTCACGCCACAGCGGACGCCGCAATCGTCGTGGGCGTAACGCACGGCGAAATATCAAGCGACCGGCTTAGCGTTACCCTCGCGGATGACCACTACAGCGCAGAAACCTCGTCGATGCGGGCTTCGAACACCCTGGAGTTGCGGGGCCGCGGTGGTCGATCCGATCGAAGTATCCGGTCAGATCCGGTGTCATCTGGGCCATTGTGACCCGCCGACGACCGGGTCAGTCAGACCCGGGCCTCCACGAGGCTGAGGGGTGAGGCGGTCTGCACTACCCGCGTCATCCGGAATCCGGCTTGGCTGAGCAGGTTTCGGTACTCGCCAGCGGTGCGTTCGCGAGCCGCCAAATTCAGCAGCATCTCCAGATCCGCCCATTTTCCCGCGAAGTCACGGTCGTGGTCGGGAATCACCAATTCCACCAGCAGCACCGTGGCTTGCGGGCCGGCGGCGGCGCGAACATTGCGCAGGATCTGCACCGCCTTCTCATCGGGCCAGTCGTGGATGATGTTCTTCAAAAGATAGACATCGCCGCCGCCCGGAACGCTGTCGAAAAACGATCCTGACTCGATACGCACCCGATCGGCCACATCGTGCTTGTACAACAGGTTCGGTGCGGCCGATACGACCACCGGCAAGTCGTACAGCACCCCCCGCGAGTCCGGCGCCGCCGCCAGGATGGTGGCCAGCAGTGGACCGTGCCCGCCGCCGACGTCGACGATCGTGGGGTAGGCGCTGAAGTCGTAACCGGCCGCCACGGAAGCATCGGTCAACTCCGAGATACTCGTCATGGTCCGATTGAAGAGTTCAGCATGCTCGGGATACTCGGCGAAATAGTCGAAGCTCTCCTTGCCGTGTAGAGCCGGGACGACGGATCTTCCGCTTCGGATCGAATCCACCAGCAGAGTCCATCGTTCGCGCTGCTCACGCGACCCGTAGAACTGGGCCGCCCAGGCCATCGATGCCGGTGCGTCCGAGCGCAGGGTGCTGGCAAGGGAATTCAGCTCGTACCGGCCGTCGTGACGATGACGGAAGACGCCCCGCCCGATCAACGCCCGCAACAGCCGGCGTAGTGCGTCCGCGTCGGCACCCACCCTGGCCGCCAATTCGTCGATCGTCAACGGCCCGTCGGCGAGCGCGTCGGCGACCCCGAGTTCGGCGACCACCGTGATCGCCTGAGATGCCCAGGTGGCAATGATCATCTCCATCATCGCCGCGGGCGCGGGCACCAACCGCTGACTGAGCCGATACAGGTAGTGACGAACCCGCTCGACGATGCGGGCCGCTCTGGCGGGCGGCACTCTGCTGGTCGTCGACATCACCGCACCCCGGCAAAGGAATCTCGGCTGATTTCAGCCGAGATTCCGCGATGGCTGACCCAACCAAGGAACGTCGTCAGTGCCCACGTCATGAAGCGGTTCGAGATCAGCGCCACTGGTCGTAGCGTGGACTCGCTGCGAGACACCTGCTGTGTGGTCACCCACGACACGGCCTTGACCTTGCGTCGCCGAGTGCTCTCGTACCACCGCAGCGCGCTGGAGATATCACCGTTTCCCTTCGGCAAGTCTGACAAAGCCTTGCGCAACACCATTGCGTCCAGCAGAGCCTGATTGGTTCCCTGCGCAAGCGTGGGCGGCATCGTGTGCGCGGCATCGCCGAGCAACGTCACTGGGCCTGCACCAGCAGCAGGAATCGGATGACGAAAGTGCGGGAACGGCGAAGGGGCCAGATCGTCGTCGGTCAACGTCGCGAGTACTTGATCGACCACGTCGGACCATCCGTTGAAATGGGACCGGATCATCTCGATCGGACGTTGCGGCCTGACAAAATCCGGTGACCAGGGTAAGTCGAACCACCATTGCAGGTCAGAACCGCCAGCCGGCCACAGGCCGAGGTTTCCTCGCTCGCCGATCATCATCGTTGCGGCGTGCGGATCGGCGATGCCCGGAAGCGTGACCAGCCCCTGCCAGCTGCACCAGCCGGTCGGCTGTGCGGGTTGCGCGCCGACGATACCGCGCACCACCGAGTGCAGGCCGTCGGCGCCGATCAGTAGATCGCCGTCGGCGGAGCTGCCGTCGTCGAAGTCGACCCGCACCCCGTTACGGGTACTGACCACCCCGACCGCGCGCGAGTTGCATCGGATGGGATCGACCGGAAAGCCGTCGAGCAGACGTTCCAGCAGGATTCGACGGGGGACCATCCGAACGGGTGCACCCAGCCGATTCACCAAAGTGGTGAGGTCCAACGTGGCGACCGGACGACCCGAAGAAGTCATGACCCGCACGGTGGACAGCAGCTGACCGGCGCCGGTCATATCGACACCGAGCTGCTCGAGAACCGTGGCGCCGTTGGACCAGATGGTGACGGCGCCACCGCCTGCCGTCACGTCCGGCCGCCGGTCGAAGACGGTGACGTCGTGTCCGTCGCGCATTAATCCCCGAGCGACGGCAATGCCGCTCACGCCCGCGCCGACAACTAGGATCCGAAGCTTCAAGACAGACCCCTCAGTCCTCGGCATGCCGGTCGTAATCCCATCGCTCCAGCCGCTTCTGCAGCTTCACCAGGCCAAACCCGGCGAACGGCGTGCCGACCGAGAAGTAGACCATCAGCAGGGGACTCATCTCACAAACCTTTCTTCTAACCACTGCTGCTACCACGCGACACTTCGACCAAAAGTTCACCGCGGCGCCTAGCATCCGGACATGACCGACTTCCCTGACCTGGCGCCCGAGGACCAGCAGGCGATCGGCAAGACGCTTCTGACGTTGCTGACGGGCTTCCGCGAACGCGATGCGCGAGCGCTGCACGCGGTGTATTCCGACGACGCGGATTGGGTCAACGCCTTCGGCACGGTCAAACGCGGGCGCCAGGAGATCGTCGACTACCTCACCGGACTGTTCGCCGACGACAACTTCAACCGCGGCGAACCCGAGGGTCCGCCCGAGACCAGTTTCCGGGTGCTGACGCCGGAGGTGGTTCTGGTATCGGCACACCTGCGGATCAAAAGTCAGGGCCTGGTCGGCGGCGGAACACTTGACCGGGACAACTTCTCGCTGCGTGTATTGCAGCGTCAGCCCGACGGATCGTGGCTCATCGTCTCGGAGATGTTCCAAGATGCCAACACCGAAACCACCTACGCGCACTGAGAGAATCGGCAGCGTGAGCCTGGTTGTCTCCGAGACCGAGCGGGCCGCGCTGGCCGAGCTCGCCCACTTCCCACTGTTCGCCGCGATGACCGGGCGGCGGTCGCGCCGATTCCCGGTCGGCGGCCGGATCCCCGCCGGAGCGCTGGCATACACCAGCCGTCGGCCGGTCCAGCCGTTATCGGAAGTTGAACGGGCACTGCTGATTTCAGTTACTGGCGGCGTCACCGGCTGGAACTTCGGCATCACCCACAACCCCAGCTATGCGCCGTTGTTCCCAAACTACTCCGGAAGCGCGACGGGTCGAACCTTCCCGTCGGCCGCAGGTTTCCATACCAGCCAGCTGTTCTTCACCGATGACACCGGCAGCTACCTGCTACCAAGCCGCGACGAGCAACCGCGCGAATTCGACAGCATCGAAGCGTGGATCAGTCACACCGCGCAGTCCTATGTACGCATCTCCGAAACGCGCCTCGCACTGCCGCGCGAGGAACCGCACATGGAAGGGCACAACATCTGGATCGGTAACCATCCAGGTAGCCTGCTGGCTTTCCCGGTCGCTGATCTGGCCGAGCACCTGATGGAAAACCTGTGGTTCTTCGCGGCCAACGGCTACCTGGTCGTCGATGACATCAATGACCGGAAGATTACTGGGCTGGAACGGTTTTCCTCGCTTCCGCATGCCGACGACCCACTTCCGCTGTCGTTCGTCGAGCAGTACACGCTCACCGAGGCGAGCGCGGAACTCGCGATCGCCGCCAACAACGGGGTGCTGGCGCTGCAAGCTATGGGTCTCGGCGGCTGGACTTACGACGGGCTCAATCGGTTGTCGGTGTTGGGTGGATCCGGTGATCCGCGGGCACCCGGGTTGGGCTTCGTCGCCGACCACGACGAGCGCTGGCCGTTCCCCAATGTCACTGGCCTGCCAGGATTCTTCGAGACGCTCAGCCCGCCGCATGTGCCCTCGGTGGCGGCTGGGGTGGAGAAGCTCGTCGCGCGAAAGTACGGTTCCGGCGGGCCATTTCACCCCGACACCCAAGGGCCGTGGTCGGATACACCGAAGGTACGCGGCTCAGCGCTGCCACCGGAAGGGATTCAGGAGGTGGTCACCGCCGAGGCCTCCTACATCTACGACACGTTCGGCAAGCTGCCCGGCACCGTGCCGACCGTGCACGTGCTGATGTATCTACAGGCACAACATCTCGACGTCGACTTCTACGACAAGTTTTTCGTACCAGGGTCTTATCTGGTAACTCATGCCGAGCATCAGTCCCGCTGGCACGGGAAGTAATGGGCCGCAACAGCGTTGGCTGCGAAGCAGAGACCACAGCCTCACAGCAATTTCGGCTTCTCAGGAGAACCCGCTCACTCTCGGCTGGTTAGCGTTTCCTTCAGCTTCGCGATTGCAAAACCCCATCCCTGTTCGATGGTCGGTTTGGGAGGTATCGAAATTTCGTCGGGATTGGTGCGGATATCCAGCAGGAAGGGGCCATGGTGCGCCAAAGCTGCGGCTACCGCATCGAGTACATCGTCGGGGCGGACAACCCGTTGCGCGCGCAGCCCCATTGCCTCCGCGACGGCGCCGATGTCGGGGTTGTCGAGCTGGGTTCCGTACTCGGGCAATCCACTTTGCTCTTGCTCGAGCTTGACCATGCCGAGTCTGCCGTTGTTGAACACCACAAATTTTGCGGGAAGTCGATAGGTGACCGCCGTCCGCAGATCGCCCAGCAGCATCATCAGGCCACCATCACCGCAGAAAGCGATCACTTGGCGGGAACGATCCAATGCCGCGGCACCAAGCGCCTGCGGCATCGCGTTGGCCATCGAACCCAGGTTGTAAGACCCGAGCAGCCTGCGGCGACCGCGCATTTCGACGAAGCGGGACAACCATACGGTGGACATGCCGGTATCGGAGGTGAAGATGGCATCATCGGCGGCGGCGTAGTTGATCGTGGCGGCAACCAATTCCGGTCGAATCAGCTCTTCTGGATTGTCCAGATGCTTACGTATCCGTCCCAGCAATTTGCGGTCGTGGTCGGGGTCGGCAAGCCGTCGCTGCGCCGATTGCCATAGCTCGAACTCGCGGCGGTGCCGGTCCAGAAATTTGGTGTCAGACCGCGTCGTGAGCAGTGGAAGTAGTTGCACCAGAGTTGCTTTCGCATCACCGACGAGGGGAACAGCGGCCGATACCCGGCGACCGATATGTTCGGGTCGTGTGTCGAGTTGCACGACCTTCTTGTCGTGCGGTAACCAGTCGCGATAGGGAAAATCGGTGCCGATGAGAAAGAGTGTGTCGGCGCGGTGCAGCGCAAGATGGGCTGCCGGGTTACCGATGAGCCCCGTTTGACCCAGTTGATAAGAGTTTTCGCCGTCGAAGCCTTCCTTGGCCTTCAACGTCAGCACCATAGGAGCGGCTAGTGCTTTGGCGACAGCCAGCACTTCGTCATGCGCGTCACGCGCGCCGCACCCGACCAGCAGTGCGATTTTGTCTGCGTTGTTGAGTGTGTCAGCCGCGAGTTGGACATCCGCGTGACCGGGCAATTGGCCGGCACAGGGCAGCGCGAACGACACTTCGGATTTAGCAACATCCTGATCACCGATATCGCCCGGGATGGTCAGCACGGCGACGCCGCGGCGAGCGAGCGCTGTATTGACCGCCTGCTCAAGTAGATACGGCATTTGGCTCGGCACGGTGACCGTGGCATGGAATTCACAGACGCTGGCAAAGACCGCATCATTGTCGACTTCTTGGAAGAAATCACTTCCGATATCCGCCGTCGGCACCTGGCCACAGATCGCGAGAACCGGGGCATGCGACTTCTTGGCGTCATAGAGGCCGTTGAGCAGGTGCAGGGAACCCGGGCCAACGGTTCCCATGCACACTCCCAGCGAGCCGCTAAGTTGAGCCTGCGCGCCGGCGGCGAACGCCGCCACCTCCTCGTGGCGCACACCAACCCATTCCAGACGGTGCTCGCGACGGATCGCGTCAGTGATGGGGTTCAGTGCGTCACCGACCACACCCCACACCTGCCGCACACCGAGGTCGGCGAGAGCAGAGACGATCATTGAGGCGACGGTAGGCATTTACGCCCCTTCGAGATTCACTGATCGAGAAGTACCGACCGGAGTGAACGAGTCCGGGTCGGCAAATTCCCAATCTGACCGCCAACTAGTCGGCGCATGCTCGAGCAGTGCTCCCGTTGGCAACCATTCGTAAAGGTCGGCATAGGAACGTTGCTCGTGGGGCGAGATACGCTTACGCAGCATATGGGGATTCAACATCGACGGATCGGAAACACCCATCGAGCCCATGAGCCGCATCGCCTGCGTGACGGTGGCCCGCTGGTAGCGATACACCCGCTCGCTTTTGTCGTCGACATCGAGAGCCCGCGCGCGGTACGGGTCCTGGGTGGCGACCCCAACCGGGCAGTGATTGGTATGGCAGCGCTGAGATTGGATGCAGCCCGCTGCCATCATCATCGATCGGGCCGAATTGGTGTAGTCGGCGCCCTGGATGAGGCGCTTGACGATGTCGTTTGCCGTGGCGACCTTGCCGCTCGCACCGATCCGTATCCTGTCACGCAGTCCGGTTCCCACCAAGGCATTGTGGACGATCATCAACCCGTCGGTGAGCGGAAGCCCGACGTGGTCCTCGTATTCCAGCGGTGCGGCGGCGGTACCGCCTTCGGCGCCGTCGACGATGATGAAGTCGGGCGTCACCCCTTCGGCGAGCATCGCCTTGCAGATTGCCAGCACGTCAACCCTGGAACCGACACAAAGCTTGAAACCCACCGGTTTGCCGGCGGCCAACTCGCGCAACCGCACCACAAATCTCATCAGCTCGCGCGGCGTGCTAAACGCAGAGTGCGCTGCCGGGCTAACACATTTCTCACCGACCGGCACACCTCGGTAGGCAGCAATCTCCTTGCTGACCTTCGCCGCGGGGAGCACACCGCCGACACCTGGCTTTGCGCCTTGGCTCAGCTTGATCGAAATGCACTTCACCGCGTCGTGAGCTGCCTTGTCTGCGAACTGGTCCGGATCGAAAGAACCATCTCTGCCTCGAGCACCGAAATAGCCCGACCCGATTTCCCAAACCACGTCGGCCCCGCCGAGATGGTACGGAGTCAGCCCACCTTCCCCGGTGTCGTGAGCAAAGTGGCCCTTGCGCGCGCCGTTGTTCATCGCGCGCAGCGCATTGCCGGACAGCGCGCCGAAACTCATCGACGAGATGTTCATCAGCGCGATGTGATAGGGCTGTTTGCAGTCGGGTCCACCGATTCGCACCCGAAACGGCTCTTGCGGGGGATCGACCGGGGCCGTCGAATGCAGCAGGTACTCGTAACCGTCTTGATCGATGTCGCGCTCCGTGCCATATGACAGTTCGGCGGCGGTGCCTTTGGCGCGCTCATAGATCAACGAGCGGACATCGCGGTCGAATGGCCGCCCATCGAAGTTGCGCTCGATGAAATACTGCTGCAACTCCGGACGGACCGCCTCCAGCAGAAACCGCAGATGTCCCAGAATCGGGTAATTGCGCAGGACTGAGTGCTTGCGTTGAGCCAGGTCATAAACGCCTACGACGGCAATGACCGCGACGACCGCAGCGGGGATCCACCAACCCCACGCTCCCACGATTGCCAGGTAAAGCAGTGCCGCCGCAACAGCCGCTGACATCGCAACACAGCCAAATCGGATCAATGCGGAGTTCCGCCTTCCCTAGCCGCGGCGATCGCTGACGTCGCCACGATGAATACCCCGACCTGACGAGAAATAGCCATGAAGTCGACACGGACTTCTACGACAAGTTCCTTCGCAGCGGGCGCCTACCTGCCGAGCCGCGCCGATCACCAAGCCCGCTGGCACGGACGCTAGCTCCCGGATCGACGTTCGGACTGCATCAGTACTGGACCCGAAATCCGCCAATCAGCCAGACCTTGTTCCCATCCGGGTCAGTAAGGGCTGACAACCGCACGCCCTTGTTCGCCTCAACAACGTCTCCGGGCTCAAGGCCACGCTGTCTCAGCTCATCGATGTGGGTATCGAGGTCCTGGACAGCGAAGTTGACGACCGTTGAGCCGGCATGTTGATCGTCGGCGAATACCTGGACCCACCCACCCGGAACCACTTGCCACTCCGTGAGATTGGGCATCGGGTTGTTATCGGCCGCTCGACCAAACAGCGTTTCGTACCAGCGTCGACTTCTCACCATATCGGTGACGGGAACAACCGCTAAGACATGGTCAATTGACATTTCCACCCTTTCGATATGCCTCGAAGGACAGACCTGCCAGTCAGACCAACCTCATCGCGGACGGACGGCCGTCGTCCTCGCACCGCCGGATGACAAGTCAGCGGACGTCGCCTGCGACCTCGCTCAGTTGCGTCAGCCGTACGCTGTTGCCGGACGGGTCACGGAACCCGGTGTCAATGCCGTAGGGCATCTCATGCGGCGCCTCGGTGAACTCCACACCGCGGGCCTTGAGCTGCTCGTAGGTGGCGTGGCAGTTGTCGGTGGTGAGGAAAACGGTGCCGGCGAAGCCCTTCGCGACGACCTCCATCACCTGGTCCCGGGTGGCCTCATCCATCACGGGCGGGCCGGGGACGGCCATCAGCACGAGCGACACCTCGTCTTGGCCAGGCGGCCCGACGGTCAGCCACCGGAAACCCAACTCGGGCAGCTTGACGTCCTGACGGACCTCCATGCCGACTTTTTCGGTCCAGTACTTCAGCGCGACTTCTTGGTCATGCACCCATACCTGGGCGCTGGCAATCTTCAACATGGGACCGACGCTACGGTCGGCCGCCCTCACTCGTCTTCTCCCCATGTGCTGTCTTGAGGCGGCTGTCCGGCACCGGCCGCGTGTCGCGCTGCAGAATGCAGCTCGGCACCCGGGCGTGCACAGAGGCAGGTGGCATGCTCGCCCGGTATGCCGCGGGGGGCTTGCCGTACACCCGCGCGAAGCTAGTCGTGAACGATCCGGTGCTCTGCAACCCGACCATCACGCAGATCTCGGCCACCGAGCGATCGGTGTAGCGCAGCAACGCCGCCGCTCGCTCCAGCCGCCGGCTCTGAACATACGCGTGGGGCGACTCGCCGAAGGTCTTGGTGAACATCCGGCTGAAATGCGCCCGCGACAACCCCGCCACCGCGGCCAGATCCTCCACGGTGATCGCCTCCGCGTAGCGTGCGTCGACGAAATCTTTGGCCCTCAGCAGGTAACGGGCGGGGCGGACCTGCGGCATGAAATCAGTATCACCCCCTGCCTGACGTGCCGAAGAATCCGCTACAGCCAGTGACGCGTGCCAGACTCGGGCAGAAGAAAGGTCAGCGGAGGAAAAGGGGGATGTGATGGGAGACGTTCGGTTGGGTGCGGTCTCGGTGGATTGTCCAGACCCCGCGGGGCTGGGTGACTTTTACAAGAACGTCTTGGGTCTGAACGTGATGTTTTCCTCCGCGGACTTCGTCGCCCTGCAAGGGGCAGGCGTCCTGTTGACATTTGAACGCGTTCCTGACCATCAACGGCCGACTTGGCCAGTCGGCCCGGTGCCTAAACAGCTACACCTGGATTTGGCGGTCTCTGACCTCGACACCGAGGAGTCCCGGATATTGGCCCTGGGAGCTACCAAGGCCGAGGTTCAGCCAAATCCGGATAAATGGCGTGTGCTGATCGATCCGGCGGGTCATCCGTTCTGCATCACCATCCTGATACCCGAACAGACATAACTCGCGCTGGGCCGATGAAAGGCCTTGAGAGGGGCGATGTCTCAAGTCCGACCTGTCGAAAGGAGACCCGCGTGACGGTATGCCTCGTCCACGGCAACCCCGAGACCGCTGCTGTCTGGGACAGATTGGCTCCGCTCCTCGATCGCGGACCCGTCGTGCGCCTGTCCCCACCGGGTTTCGGCGCCCCCGTGCCCCCACGGTTCACGGCCACGGTGGAGGAGTACCGCTGCTGGCTGGTCACCGAGTTAGAGCGCTTCGAGCGGCCGGTCGACCTGGTGGGTCACGACTGGGGCGGCGCCCACGTGATGAACGTCGCGATGACAAGGCCCGACCTGGTGCGCAGTTGGGTATGCGATGTCATCGGCCTCTTCGACCAGGACTACCGGTGGCACGATCTCGGGCAGGTGTGGGCGACCCCGGGAGCCGGCGAGGACGCGATCGCGGCGATGATCGGCCCGCCCGTCACCGAACGTGCCGCGGCATTGGTGAAGAAGGGAGTGCACGAAGACGTTGCACTGCCCGTCGCCGAGGGGCAGAACGCCGCCATGGGCGACTGCATCCTTCGCTTGTACCGCGACGCCGCCCAACCGGCCATGGCCCGGCTAGGCCGCAATCTCGAGCGAGCCGCCGTGCGGCCGGGCCTGTCGATCATGGCAAGCGAGGACCACCTAGCCGGGACCGACGAGCAGCGTCGCCGCGCAAGCGCCCGCGCCGGCGCTCAGATCGCAGGGCTCGCGGGACTGGGTCACTGGTGGTTCACCCAAGACCCACAACGGGGCGCCGCGAACATCAACCGCTTCTGGGCAGGAGTGGGACAAGGGTGATACGCACAGCAGTTCGCGGACGAGCGTGCCAAAGAATCCGCTACAGCCAGGTGTCCTGAGTGGTCGTGGTGAGGAACGCTTCCAAGTCGTCACGCCATTGCGCCGGCGTGGTCTTGTCCGGCTCGATACCGGTGTAATCGCCGCGATAGAACAGCAGTGGCCGCGGCTTGATCTTCGGTACTTCGGAAAGGGACTTCACCGAGCCGAACACCACGAAATGGTCACCGCCGTCGTGCACGGAGGACACCGTGCAGTCGATGTAGGCCAGCGATCCGTCGATGATCGGCGAGCCCAACGGTGATGCGTCCCAGTCGATACCGGCGAACTTGTCCGGCTCCTTGGAGCCGAACCGCGCCGAGACGTCCTTCTGGCTCTCGGTCAACACATTGACGCAGAATTTCCCGCTCGCCTCGATCGCCTTCCAGGACCGCGACACCTTGGTCGGACAGAACAGCACGAGCGGCGGCTCCAACGACAGCGCCGCGAAGGATTGACACGCGAAGCCGACCGGAACGTCGTCGTGCGCGGTGGTGATGATCGTGATCCCGGTGCAGAACTGACCCAGCACGCTACGGAACGTGCGGGCGTCGATCTGCTCGGTCATTGCTACCCGCGGAAGCCGACGGTGAAGTCGTGACCCCACAGGCTCACCGCGGTGCTCTCCCGGGCGACCCAATCTTCGTCCTCGACTTGCCTTCCCTCGCAACCGAATTCGATATCGAACCCGCTGGGTGTCTTCATGTAGAACGACAACATCAGATCGTTGACGTGGCGGCCCAGCGTGGCCGACATGGGCACCTTGCGGCGTAACGCCCGGTCCAGGCACAGGCCCACGTCGTCGGCCTCTCCGACTTCAAGCATCAGGTGCACGATGCCGCTGGGCGTCGGCGCGGGCATGAAGGCCAGGCTGTGATGGCGAGGATTGCAGCCGAAGAAACGTAGCCACGCCGGCGGCCCGTCGGCGGGCCGGCCCACCAACTGCGGCGGCAGCCGCATCGAGTCGCGCAACTTGAAGCCGAGCACATCGCGATAGAAGTGCAGCGACTCCGCATCATCGCGGGTGGACAACACAACGTGGCCCAGGCCCTGCTCGGCGGTGACGAACTTATGCCCGTAGGGGCTGACGACCCGGCGATGTTCGAGCGCGGCGCCGTGGAAGACCTCTAGACAGTTGCCCGAGGGATCGGAGAACCGGATCATCTCATCCACCCGCCGATCGGCCAGCTCGGCGGCGGTGGCTTCCTTGTACGGCGTGCCCTCGACATCGAGTCGATTCCGGATCTCCTGCAGGCCTTCGGCATTCGCGCATTCCCACCCGGCCTCCGACAGCCGGTCGTGTTCGCCTGGCACGATCACCAAGCGCGCCGGAAAGTCATCCATCCGCAGATACAGCGCGCCGTCACCTGCTCCACTGCCCTCGATCATGCCAAGGACTTTCAGGCCATATTCCCGCCAAGCCGCGACATCAGTGGATTCGATGCGCAGGTAGCCCAGCGAACGGATGCTCATGACGCACCTCCCAGGAAGTCAATGGTCAACTTGTTGAATTCGTCGAACTTCTCCACCTGCGCCCAGTGTCCACACTGGCCGAAAACGTGCAACTGCGCGCGGGGGATGGTCTTGAGCGCGACCAGCGCGCCATCCAGCGGGTTGACCCGGTCCTCGCGTCCCCAGATCAGCAACACCGGTTGGCGCAGTTTGTACACCTCGCGCCACATCATGCCGAGCTCGAAATCGGCCCCGGAGAACGACATTCCCATCGCTCGGGTCGCCGTCAGCGATTCGGGAGTGGAGGCCAACGCGAAGCGCTGGTCGACCAGCTCCGGGGTGATCAGCTTCTGGTCATGGACCATGACCCGCAGAAACACCTCGAGGTTCTCCCGGGTCGGCTGAGAAGAGAACTTGCCCAGCCGCTTGACACCCTCGGTGGGGTCGGGGGCGAACAGGTTGACGCTGAGCCCGCCGGGACCCATCAGGACCAGCCGCCCGGCGTTCTCGGGGTAGTCGAGCGCGAACCGGACCGCGGTGCCGCCGCCCAGCGAATTCCCTACCAGCGGAACACGTTGCAGGCCCAGCTGGTCGAAGAGTCCTTTCAGGGCCCTGGCTGCGTAGTGATTGAACTGCCCGTGCTCCGCGCGCTTGTCGGAGTGGCCGTAGCCGGGTTGGTCGACCGCCAGCACGTGGAAGCGCTGCGCCAGCACCGGGATGTTGCGGGAGAAGTTCGTCCAACTCGCCGCTCCGGGACCTCCGCCGTGCAGCAGCACCAGCGTCTGCTCGTTGCCGATACCCGCTTCGTGGTAGTGCAGTTTCAGCGGTCCGTCGACGTCAACTTCTGCATAACGCGAGGTGGATTCGAACGTGAGCTCTTCGGTCGTAGCTGTCATTCGCTAGACCATCGTGTCGCCGGGCGGCAGCCCGAACTCGTGGTTCCCGAAGATGACGTACGCCCGCTCGGGGTCGTTGGCCGCGTGCACCCGGCCGGCGTGCGCGTCACGCCAGAAGCGTTGCACAGGTGCGTCGTTGGCCAGCGCCGTGGCGCCGGAGGCCTCGAAGAGCCGGTCGACGGACGAGATGGCCCGTCCGGTGGCGCGCACCTGGTCGCGTCGGGCGCGGGCCCGCAGGTCGAACGGGATCTCCTTGCCTGCGGACAGCAGCGCGTATTCGTCGCCGACATTGCCGATCAGCTGTCGCCACGCCGCATCGATGTCGCTGGCCGCCTCGGCGATACGGACCTTGGCGAATGGGTCGTCCTTGGCCTTCTCCCCGGCGAATGCTGCACGCACCCGCTTGCCCTGGTGTTCGACGTGCGCGTCGTAGGCACCGTAGGCCATGCCGACAACCGGCGCCGAGATGGTGGTGGGATGCATTGTGCCCCAGGGCATCTTGTAGACCGGGGCGGTGTTCGTCTGGTAGCCGCCTGCGGTGCCGTCGTTCATCGCCTTGTAGGACAGGAACCGGTGCCGCGGGACGAAGACATCCTTGACGATGACGGTGTTACTGCCGGTGCCCCGCAGACCGACGACATGCCAGACGTCGTCGATGCGGTATTCCGTGCGCGGGATCAGGAAGCTGCCGAAGTCGACCGGCCGGCCGTCCTTGATGACGGGGCCGCCCAAGAAAGCCCACGTGGCGTGGTCACAGCCCGACGACCAGTTCCAGGATCCGTTGACCAGGTAGCCGCCGTCGACCACCACGCCTGCGCCCATCGGGGCGTACGACGACGAGACACGCACGTCGGTGTCCTCGCCCCAGACCTCGTCTTGGGCCTGCTGGTCGAAAAGCGCCAGATGCCAGTTGTGGACGCCGATGATCGAACTCACCCAGCCGGTGGAACCGCACGCGCTGGCCAGCCGGCGTACCGCCTCGTAGAACAGCGTCGGGTCGCTTTCAAGCCCACCCCACTGCTTTGGTTGCAGCAACCTGAAGAAGCCGATCTCCTGAAGCTCGCTGACCGTGGCGTCCGGCAATCGGCGCAAGTCCTCGGTCTCCTGGGCCCGCTGCCGGAGTTTGGGCAGTAGTTCGTCGATGCTGTCTAGGACCGACTGGGCGTCACGTAGTTGAATGGACGTCACGGGTTCCTCCATGGGTGGCTTACTTAGAAAAGACTAGAACACGTTCCGATTTGTGTCGAGCAGGGTATTCCTGCGGCTGGTAGCCATAACGGTCCAGCTTTCTGTAACCTGTTCTAGTTATGACTGACGGAAAGGGCGGGGTTGTGACGGACACAATTCCCGATGAACCACTGGGCAGCCACGTCCTGGAACTGGAGATCGCCGACGTCGTCACCGAGACCGAGGACGCACGGTCGCTGGTGTTCCGGGTCCCGGAGGGGCCCCAAGATCCCGAGACACCAGCCGAGCGGCTGCGCTACGCCCCCGGCCAATTCCTGACGTTGCGCGTTCCCAGCGACCGCACCGGTTCGGTGGCCCGCTGCTATTCGCTGTGCAGTTCACCGTTCAGCGACGAGGCGATGACCGTCACCGTCAAACGGGACAAAGACGGATACGCGTCCAACTGGCTGTGCGACCATGCTCATCCCGGCATGCGGATTCATGTGCTGGCCCCGTCCGGCACGTTCGTGCCCAAGACGCTCGACGACGACTTCGTGCTGTTGGCCGCCGGCAGTGGAATCACGCCGATCATGTCGATCTGCAAATCCGCGTTGTCACAAGGCGGCGGGCAGGTGGTACTGCTCTACGCCAACCGCGACGAGCGGTCGGTGATCTTCGGTGCGGCGCTGCGCGAGCTCGCCGCGAAATACCCGGACCGGCTGACCGTGGTGCATTGGCTGGAGTCGCTGCAGGGGCTGCCGTCGGCCACCGCGCTGGCGGAACTGGCCGCCCCGTTCACCGAGCGGCAGGCGTTCATTTGCGGCCCCGGACCGTTCATGGCGGCCGCACGCGAAGCCCTGGAAAATCTGAAAGTGCCTGCCCAGCAGGTGCATATCGAGGTATTCCGGTCACTGGAGACCGATCCGTTCGCCGCGGTGAAGATTGATCACGACGGCTCTGATGATGACGAGCCGCCTGCCACCGCGGTCGTCGAGCTGGATGGGCAGACACATACCGTCTCGTGGCCACGCCGGGCCAAATTGCTCGACGTTCTTTTGGACGCCGGCCTGGATGCGCCGTTCTCCTGCCGCGAGGGCCACTGCGGCGCCTGCGCCTGCACTCTGCGCGGCGGCAAAGTGAACATGGAGGTCAACGACGTCCTCGAGCAGCAGGACCTCGATGACGGGCTCATCCTGGCCTGCCAGTCTCGCCCGGAGACCGATTCGGTAGAAGTCACCTACGACGAGTAGCCGCAGCGTAAGTTCTGCTCAGATTGGCGCGAAAGGATCTGAAGATGATGCGGCTGGCGACGGCAATCGTGGGCGTCGGCCTGGTGTTGGCCTCGGCGACATTCGTCGCCCCCGCGGTCTCACCGGCAGCCACCAACAACGCCAGCAACCTGTTTCCCCTCGACGGCCCGAACCAGCTGGAGACCTACGCCCGGCTCGATTGCCATGGTGCGACCGGCAGCTGTGACTTCACCGTGGGCGCCGACATGAAGACGCCCGACGGCGTGACCGGATTCCCGCACGACCTGTGGTCGCGGCAAAGCACCGAAGTGCGCTCCACCGACCGACTGGCCTACATGGATGTGCACGCCACCGCCCAATATGACCGGGTCATGAAAGAGGGCGGGACCGATGAAATCACCACGATCTACCTGGCCGAGGGCCCGCCGGAGAAGTACCAGACCACCGGTCGGATCGACTCGACGGACTGGCGGACCGGGCAACCGCGGACCAACGTCAATGTCATCCTCTGCACCCACATTCAAGTGGTCTACAGCGGAGTCAACATCACCTCGCCCAGCACCTGCGCGCAAGCCAACTTCGCTTGAGCCGTATCCCGTCCTCGACGGTGTAACTTTTGCGGTTGTCGACCCGTCCTTGGTTTGGACAGGAGGCCTGCGATGGGATCCGTTGACTACACCGCCGCGGTGAACGGCGCCTTGGATCGGTTGCGCACCACCGGCTACTACATCGGCGACTTCTTCGCCAATCACGGGCCGATGGCCGCGGAGGCGCTGGCCAAACTCGGTTATTGCGACGAGGTCGACGGCTGGCTGGACACCAACATCCGTCACCATAACTATGGCCCGCTACCGGATCCGACACAGCCCATCACCGATTGGCGGGCCGCTCTTGGAAATCGCAGCCGCGGCGGCGACTGGGTTGATCTGTTCCGGCGTGAACTTGCCGACAAACCGTGGCGAGAAGTGCTGCGGACCTGGTGGCCCAGGCTACTGCCGGGCTGTGCCGGATCGCTCACCCATGGTCTGATCCGTGCCGCCCACGCGGTGCGATCGCTACGCGAGGCAGCGCAGCCCAGTGAGCTTCAGATCGATGAACTCGCCCGCGGCCTGGGCTTCTGGGCGACGGTATTCGCGCCGGTGGCAAGTGAACCCCGCGGAGGCGCCGATCTCGACGCCGCCGCCGTCGACCGGGCGCTGAGCGAGCTGACGGCCGAATACGCCGGCCACTATGCCGCCACAAAGCCGTCGTTCCCAATCCCCTTGATTCACACGATCACTGCGCCGGCAGCGATGAGACTGCTGCTGCCCGAACTACCCGACGAACTTCACGCGGTTTCGTTGCGAACGATTGCGCAGGTCAATCGCGAATTATCAGCCCGGTTTGGTGGGCAGCGTGCGGCGGGCAACAACGAAATTGTCGAGCCGGCCAATAACCGCACGTTCACCACCCTGGCCGCAGAAGCCCTTGACGTTGGCGACGAGCATGCGATCAAAATCTGCGAGGCGGCCAGTCGGGAATACGCCGTGCGTCCGGATAGCCGATACCTAAGCGCAGCCAATACCGCAGTGGATCTGATTCGCAAGCGGTACGGGCGTTAGCGCCTACTAGTTGCCAGTCGAGCCGCAGCCAATGCAAGTCCTTAGAGCCGTCAAAGCTTCTGCGACAACACTTTTGCGAAGTTATGGGTATCCCCCGGCCAGCGCGCTGACACGTAAGCGCCGTCGTCGACGACGAATGCCGGCCGCGAATCGGTTGCGCTGTCTCGTGCCATCCCCGAGGTCTTGAGCCGCCAATGCGGCGAGCCGCGTTCAACGTCGCAGAAGTCCGTCGGGTTTTTCAGGGCACGGGTGACTTCGGACTGCACGGACATGTATCCCGACGGCTGCCCGGGCTCTTCGTTATAGGTGCGGTAGTAGTCGGGGTCCCAGAATCGGGTGATCCGGCTCAGCCGCCAGGCGGTGCGCTCCATGGCCCAGGTCAGCGCCGTCGTCCGGCGTCCGTAGAGCACCGAATGACCGGTCGCGGGATCGACGCTGCGGGCGGCGAGCAGCACACCGTGACAAATCGCGGCCACAATTACTCCACGGGCAAAGGCGTCGATGACAAGGCGATGCACCGCCTCGCTGTCGATGTAGGAGCGCATTCCGCGGGCGCGATGACCACCGGGCAGCAATAGCCCGTCGATGCCGTCGAGGGTGGTCTCCGTCCAGCCGGACGGGTGCTGGTATTCCGCCGAGGCCAGCATGTCCTGGTAGGCTCGGCGGGCATCCCTGTTGGCCCGCAGCATTCGGCCCACGACCGTAATGGCACCCAATACCGGTAGTGCAGACCAGAAGTCGAGACCGCGACCGCTGACCATGATGTCGTCAGCTACTCCGGGCGCGCCGCTTTCGGTGGCAAAGACGATCCGGTGACCGTTTGCGCGCAGCACCTGCCAGCTGACCGCGACCTCGGTCGGGTCGAAGTCGCGATCAGGAATCGGGATCAGCACAGTACCCATCGGTGATCTCCGAGCTTACGACCTACCAGAAACGAGGCGAACGCTGCCGCCGAGAACCTCGCCTCTCGACTAGCCGCCGATTCCGTTATCGAGACCGAGGTCGCTCCCGAAATACCAAGGCACGCCGACCCGCTGGACTGCTACGACGAGAACCAGCACAATCAGCGCGGCGAGCAATCCGACGGCACGCTTGCGTGTGCCGATCGGGGAAAAGGCAAAGACCAGAAATACGGGAACGAAACCGAACTCCACCCACTTGAGGATCTGTTTGGGTGCGGCGGCCGCGTCGTCATAGTCGGTGAGATGCCCGTCGGGAAAACCGGTCAGGTACAGATCCCAGGCCGCTAGGTAGCTTAATGACAACGCGGCGATGGCGCCTAACACGCAAGCGACTATTGCAAGAGCCCTCATCGGCGCCGAGTTTCCCTGCATTTTCAAGATGACAACGATAGGGACGGCCCATGAGCATGGCATACCTGGCGCAACCGGACCAGCAGCAGCAACTGGAATGGCTCGACGGCGGCACACTGGCAATCTTGCTCGACGCCAAAGCCACCGATGGTCAGTTGATGGTCGGACGCTTCGACGTCAACGAGGGCGAAGCACCCCCCTACCACAAGCACACGCGTGAGGATGAAGTCTTCATGCTGATCAAAGGGACCGCGTTGGTCTGGTATGACGACCAGGAGCTGGAGCTATCGGAAGGCGGTATCGTCTTCTTGCCCAAGAACATTCCGCACGCGTACCGCATCACATCCAAGAAAGCGGACCTGCTGATGATCAACACGCCGGCCGGAATCGAAGGTATGTTCCGCTACGCCGGTCGTGACAGAGCAACGCCGCGCCCGGAGGGTTTCGAAATCTCGCCCACACGTATGGCCGAGGGAGCCGACAAGTTCGGACAGGTCATTCTTGGCCCTCCGCGCTGACCGCACGATTGTCGGAGAAATTCTTCAGCGCGGCAGACCGAGAAGTCGTTCGCCCGCCACCGTCAGCAGGATCTGCTCGGTTCCGCCGGCGATCGTCAGGCAGCGGGTGTTGAGGAAGTCGTGCACGACCTTGTCCTCGACGACGCCCAACCCGTCGGTCAGATCCATCCGGAATTCGGCCAGCGCCTGCCGGTAACGCACCCCGATGAGTTTGCGCACACTGGATTGCGCCCCGGGGTCCTGGCCGCCCACCGCGAGCTGGGCGATGCGCTGGTCGAGCAGCGAGCCGACTTGCGTGGTGATGATCAACCGCGCCAGCCGATCCTGTTGCGCCACATCGATATCCACTTTGGCGACCGCTGCGAGTAACTCTTCCATCGGATTGCCCAGGGCGGTGCCTGCGGCCATCGCAACCCGCTCGTTGGCCAGCGTGGTGCGGGCCAGTCGCCAGCCGTCGTTCACCGTGCCGACCACCATCTCGTCGGGGACGAACACCCCGTCCAGAAAGACTTCGTTGAACAACGCGTCACCGGTGATTTCGCGCAGCGGCCGGATCAGGATGCCGGGCGAGCTCATATCGATCAAAAAGTAGGTGATCCCTTTGTGTTTCGGAGCGTCGGGATCGGTGCGGGCCAGGCAGACACCCCACTGCGCTTTGTGCGCCGAGGATGTCCACACCTTCTGCCCGGTCAGCTCCCATCCGCCGTCGACGCGCACCGCTTTGGTACGCAGCGACGCCAGGTCCGAGCCGGCCTCGGGCTCGGAAAACAGTTGGCACCAGAAGATTTCGCCGCTCAGGGTGGTCGGCACGAAACGCTCCACTTGCTCGGGCGTGCCGTGTTCGAGAATGGTCGGCGCCGCCCACCAGCCGATCACCAGGTCGGGACGCACCAGACCCGCCGACGAGATTTCCTGATCGATCAACAGCTGCTCGGCCGGTCCGGCGCTACGCCCATACGGCGCGGGCCAGTGCGGCGCCAGCAGTCCCGCTTCGGCCAATGCCGCCTGCCGTTTGTCGTCGGGCAGCGCGGCGACTCCGGCGACCGCGTCGGCGATCTCGGGTCGCAGATCGGCAACGTCGCTCAGGTCGATGCTGAGATTGCGACGGACGCCGGCCTGGGTCAGCTCGGCGGTTCGGCGCAGCCAGCGCGCGGACCCACCGAGGAACTGACTGATCCCGTAGGCCCGACGCAGGTACAGATGGGCGTCGTGCTCCCAGGTGATCCCGATGCCGCCGAGTACCTGGATGCAGTCCTTGGCATTGGCTTTGGCCGCCTCGATCCCGATGCCCGCGGCAATGGCCGCAGCAATGGACAGCTGACGTTGATCACCGTCGCTCGCGGCGCGGGCAGTATCGGCGGCGGCCACCGCCACCTGCTCGGCGCGACACAACATCTCGGCGCACAGGTGCTTGATCGCCTGGAAGCTGCCGATCGGCTTGCCGAACTGCTCACGCACCTTGGCATAGGCGACAGCGGTATCCAGCGCCCATCGGGTGATCCCCGCCGCTTCGGCGGAAAGCAAAGTCGCGGCCAGGTCAGCCAGCCAGTCCCCGTCGGCGTCCAGCACACTGGCGGGCGCCGAGGTGAGTACCACCCGCGCCAACGGCCGGGAGTAGTCGGTGGCCGGCAGCGGCTCAACGGCCACAGTGCCAGCGGCGTCGGCAGCGGCTGAGTCGATAAGCAGCCACGTCCCCCCGGCCGGCACCAACAGCAGACCCTCCGCGACGCCGCCCAGCACCCACGGCACAGTCCCCGAGGCCCGCGAAGTCGACGTATCGAACTCGACGTCACCGTCTAGTGCCACGCCGGCAGTGCGTTCCCCGGACGCGAGAGCAGCGCGCAGTTGGGGATCGGACACCACCAGCGTGGCCAGCGCGGTGGTCGCCACCGGGCCGGGCACCAGGGCCTTGGCGGCCTCTTCGACCATCGCCGACAGGTCCTCGATGCTGCCGCCGGCGCCACCGAAATCCTCGGGGACCGCGACACCGAACAGGCCCAGCCCGGCCAGGCCGTCAAACACCGGCTGCCAGGCTTTCGGCTCACCCTGCTCGATATCCCGGACCGCTGCCGCCGCGCCGGACCCGGCAGCCCAGCCGCGCACCAACTCCCGCGCCGCTAACTGTTCGTCGGTGATGGTCGTGGCCACCTGAACTCCTCGGTCGACGGTAAAGGCGCTACCTGAGACGCCCCGCGCAGCACTAGAACGTGTTCTAATAGTGCCAGCCATCGACCGTCAAGTCGAATGGCATCGCAGCAGGACATCCCGGTGTCCCGGCCGCACGGAGGTGAGAAATTCGCGCTCGGCATGCGTATCGTTTCGGGCGAGGACGCGAGAAAAGGAGCTGTCCGTCAGATGACCCCTTCCGGTTCGGGGCCAGTCCACACCGACTCGGGGCAACCCTCGAGTTCGTCCACTGCGCAGCCTCGTGAGGTGATGAACGTGGCGGTACTGGCCGAGTCCGAGCTTGGCTCTGAGGCGCAGCGCGATCGTCGCAAACGCATCCTGGACGCGACGATGGCGATCGCCTCCAAGGGCGGCTACGAGGCAGTTCAGATGCGCGCGGTCGCCGACCGCGCGGACGTCGCGGTGGGCACGCTGTACCGGTATTTCCCGTCGAAGGTGCATCTACTGGTCTCCGCGCTGGGCCGGGAATTCGAGCGGATCGACGCCAAGACCGACCGCTCGAGCCTGACCGGCGGAACGCCGTACCAGCGGCTGAGCTTCATGGTCAGCAAACTCAACCGCGCGATGCAGCGCAATCCGCTACTGACCGAGGCCATGACCCGCGCCTACGTGTTCGCCGACGCCTCCGCGGCGGGTGAGGTCGATCACGCCGAGAAGATCATCGACTCGATGTTCGCCCGCGCGATGAGCGACGGCGAACCCACCGAGGAGCAGTATCACATCGCTCGGGTGATTTCGAATGTGTGGACATCGAATCTGCTGGCCTGGCTCACCCGGAGGGCATCCGCCACTGATGTGAGCAAGCGACTGGATCTGGCGGTGCGGCTGCTGATCGGCAACGGGGACACCGCCACGGTGTGATTTCGGGGTCGAGCCGACCCCTTAGGCCGGGGGCCCGGCGGTACGTCCGCGGATCAGCTCGGTATCGAGCAACTCGACTTCGGCGTGGATATCGCCTTTGTGCAGCAGTTCGCCTGCGCGGCGGCCCTTTTGCAGG
Organism: uncultured Actinomycetota bacterium; assembly: GCA_963833915.1. GTDB lineage: Bacteria > Actinomycetota > Actinomycetes > Mycobacteriales > Mycobacteriaceae > Mycobacterium. Next base: position 508,021 of record CAWHZO010000004.1, on the reverse strand, counting down.
CTCGGCTGCGCCACCGTGGTCAGGCCGCGGCTTATCGCCTCGGGTATGCCGTCGAAGCCGGTGACGGTCACCTGGCCGGGCGCGTACTTACCGCGGCCGCGCAGGTAGTCCATGGCCGACAAGGCCAGTACGTCGGCGGTGCACATCACCGCAGTGATTCGCGGATTGGCCTTCAGCGCAACTTGGGCGGCGACACCACCGGATGTCGCGGTGTGCTCGGGGCTTTCCACCACGATCAGCGACTCCGGGTCGAGGCCGGCTGCGACCATCGCGTCGCGCACACCGCGGATGCGTTCGCTCTGCACGTGAAACGTCGACGAGCGCAGCCGTCGGGAGTCGACCACGCCTTGGTGGCGGTCCCGGAGCAGCCGCATCGTCAGCAGACCGATCTCCCGATGGCCCAAACCGAGCACGTAATCGGCGATCGTGCGCATCGCCGCCCGGTCATCGATGCCGACCTGGGATGCGCCGGGCACGTCTTTTGGCTGGTCGACCACCACCAGTGGCAGCCGCCGTTGCAGCACCACCTGCAGGTAGGGATCGTCGCCGGCCGCCGAGTACACCACGAAGCCGTCCACGCCCGCGGCGAGCACCGACGCCGTCCCTTCCGTGACACTGCGGTTCGGGCCCACCGCGACCAGCAGCAGCCCCTGACCGAGCTCTTCGCATGATTGTGCAAGTCCCGCAACGAAATCCAACGCCGCGGGGTCGCTGAATGAGTAGGTGAGTGGTTCGGTGATCATCAGACCCACCGCACCTGCCTTGCGGGTACGCAGCGATCGCGCCACCGGATCGGGTCCGGCGTAGCCCAAGCGTTTGGCCGTGGCGAGCACTCGTTCGCGCAGCGCGTCCGAGAGCTGATCGGGCCGGTTGTACGCGTTGGAGATGGTGGTCCGCGATACCTTGAGCTCAGCCGCCAACGATGCCAAGGTCGCCCGGCGTCGCGGCAGGGGGCTCATGCACTGTGAGGCTACCGGGCATTATGCGCGATAGGCTCGGTCACCGGGTTTTGGCGACGCCTCAGGCCTGCGCAGTCGGCCGCACGACGATCTCGCCGACATCGACGTCGGGTGGCTGCTCGATCGCGAAGGCAATCGCCCGGGCCACCGCCGCAGGCGCCATCGCGATCACATCCCGGCGCTGCTCCAATTCGGCTCGGGCCGACGGATCGGTCACCGACTCCGCGAAGTTCGTCGATGTCATACCTGGCGAGATGATCGTCACCCGCAGGTTCTCGCCGGCTTCCTGACGCAGCCCCTCGGATATCGCCCGAACCGCCATCTTGGTGCCCGCATAGACCGACTGGCCGGGTGTGACCCGGAATGCCGCCGTGGAGGCCGTGTTGACGAAATGCCCAAAGCCCTGGCGCCGGAACACCGGAAGCGCCGCTGCGATCCCGAATAGGACACCTTTGAGGTTGACGTCGACCATCGCCTCCCAGTCATCGAGGCGATTCTCGTCAAACGGTGAGACCGGCATGATGCCGGCATTGCTGACAAGAACATCGAGCCGACCGTAGGTGTCAGTGGCCAGCGAGACGAACTCCGTCAGGTCGCCGCGACGGCGGACGTCGGTCACCTTGGCAATCGCGTCGGCACCAGACGCCGACAGCCGCGCAGCCGCAGCATTCAACCTGTCGGCGCTGCGCGCCCCCAGCACCAGCCTGGCCCCGCGCGCTGCGAGTAGTGCCGCGGTCGCCTCGCCGATCCCACTGCTCGCACCGGTAATCGCAACTACTCTGCCCTCAATCGTCACAGGGCCGAAGCTACGCTCGGAGGCTCACCCTAAGCTAACGACCGTGGCCTCAATCGACCTCAACGCCGACCTGGGTGAGGGCTTCGGCGTTTGGCGGCTCGGTGATGACGACGCCATGCTGGGCGTTGTCACCAGCGCCAACGTCGCGTGCGGTTTCCACGCGGGCGACCCCGCCGGACTGCTGTCGGTGTGCCGGCTGGCCGCCGAGCGCGGCGTGCGCATCGGTGCACAGGTGAGCTATCGCGACTTGGCCGGCTTCGGCCGACGCTTCATCGACGTCACGCCCGAAGATCTGCTCGCCGACGTCGTCTATCAGATCGGTGCCTTGCACGGACTGGCTCAGGCCGCCGGCTCTGCGGTGTGCTATGTCAAACCTCATGGCGCGCTGTACAACACAATCGTGACCAACCGCGGGCAGGCCGCTGCCGTGGCAGAGGCGGTGCGAACGGTCGATACCGGCCTGCCGGTGCTGGGGTTGGCGGGCTCGGCCTTTTTCGACGAAGCCCAGCGGCGTGGCCTGCGTACTGTGCCCGAGGCGTTCGCCGATCGCGCTTATCGCCCGGATGGCCAGCTGGTGTCGCGGCGTGAACCGGGGGCGGTGCTGCATGATCCGGTCACCATCGCCGAGCGGGTGCTGGGCATGGTGACCACCGGCAGCGTGACCGCAGTCGACGGATCCACTATCGCAATACACGTGGAATCGGTTTGTGTGCATGGTGATTCACCGGGCGCGGTGCAGATCGCATCGGCCGTCCGCGACCGGCTGAAGGCCGACGGAATTGACCTGAAGGCGTTTTGCTGATGCGGCTGCGCCCCGGGCGTCCGGATCTCGCGCAGCACTCGCACCGATTCAGCGTGCCGGTTGCCGAATCCGATGCGCCGCTGACGGTGACATGGCTGGGGGTGTCGACGCTGCTGATCGACGACGGGTCTTCGACGTTGATGACCGACGGCTTCTTCTCCCGGCCCAGTCTGGCCCGGGTGGGGTTGGGCAAGGTGTCGCCGTCGGCCGCCCGAGTCGACGGGTGTCTGGCACGCGTCAACGTCAAAGGGCTAGCGGCGGTGATCCCGGTGCACACCCATTTCGACCACGCATTGGATTCCGCGCTTGTCGCCGACCGCACCGGCGCCCGACTGGTTGGCGGCGAATCTGCGGCCAACATCGGCCGCGGCTATGGCCTTGCCGAGGACCGCATCGTCGTCGCGGATTCTGGTGCGCCGATTCGATTGGGCAACTTCGACTTAACGCTGATCGAATCGCGCCACAGCCCACCCGACCGGTTTCCGGGCAACATCACCGAGCCGGTGGTACCGCCGGTGAAGGCGGCGGCCTACCGGTGCGGCGAGTCCTGGTCGGCGTTGATACATCACCGGTCGTCGGGCCGGCGGGTATTGATCCAGGGCAGCGCCGGGTTTGTGAAGGGGTCGCTGACCGGTCAGCAAGCCGACGTCGTCTATCTCGGCGTGGGCCAGCTAGGCCGGCAGCCGGAGTCGTATCTCGTCGACTACTGGGCGGAGACGGTGCGGAGTGTGGGTGCGCGTCGCGTGGTCTTGATTCACTGGGACGATTTCTTCCGACCGCTGTCAAAGCCGTTGCGGGCCTTGCCTTATGTGGCCGATGACTTGGATATTTCGCTGCGCATCCTGACCAAGCTGGCCGCCCACGATGGCGTTGCACTGGATATGCCCACGGTGTGGCGGCGCGAAGACCCGTGGGCCTGAGCTTGACGCTAATTCTGGCTCTGCTGTCGCTGGCGGCGGTTCTCGCGTTCGCGGTTGCCCGGCCGCGGGGCTGGCCGGAGGCGGTCGCCGCCGTCCCGGCCGTCGTCCTGCTGATAGCCGTCGGCGCGATCTCGGTGCACGACGCGGCCACCGAATCGGCCCGGCTGCTACGCGTCGTCGCTTTCCTGGGCGCAGTGCTGGTGTTGGCCAAGATGTGCGACGACGAAGGCCTGTTCGAGGCTGCCGGGGCAGCAATGGCGCGCGGCCGCGTCGGCTCACAACGTCTGCTGCGCCAGGTGTTCGTGATCGCCGCCATCATCACCGCGGCGTTGAGCCTGGATGCCACGGTGGTGCTGCTCACTCCGGTGGTACTGACCACGGTCCGGCGACTGCGGGCACCGGTTCGTCCGCACGCCTACGCCACTGCGCACTTGGCCAATGCCGCATCGCTGTTGCTTCCGGTGTCGAACTTGACCAACCTGCTCGCCTTTCACGCGGCAAATGTGTCGTTCATCAAGTTCACCTTGTTAATGGCGCTGCCGTGGCTGGCCGCGGTGGTCACCGTCTACATCGTCTTCCGGGTGTTTTTCCGTCGTGATCTCAGCGTGCAGCCCGATCCTCAGGAGACCGAATCAGCGCCACCGACACCGGTGTTCGCGTTGGTGGTGGTGGCGCTGACGCTGATCGGGTTCGTGATCGCGGAAGCAGCGGGGGTGGCGCCGGCGTGGGCAGCACTCGCCGGCGCCACGGTGATGGCGATTCGGAGCCTGGCCCGCCGCCACACCTCGGCGGTGGCGATCGTGCGCGCGGTGAATGTGCCGTTTCTGGTGTTCGTGCTGGCGTTGGGCGTTGTGGTGCAGGCCGTTATGCGCAACGGCGTCGCCGAGCGGATGGGTGCGCTGTTGCCGTCGGGTTCCGGGCTGGCTGCGCTGTTGGGATTCGCGGCGGTGGCCGCCGTGCTGGCCAATATTGTCAACAACCTGCCCGCAACGCTGGTACTTGTACCGCTGGTCGCGCCAACCGGACCGGCGGCGGTTTTGGCCGTGCTGATCGGGGTGAACATCGGCCCCAATTTGACCTACGTCGGATCGCTGTCAAACCTGCTGTGGCGCAGCGTGTTACGACGGTACGGTTTCTCGGCCGGCGTCTGGGAATACACCAGGCTCGGGTTGTGCACTGTGCCAACCGCGTTGGTGACGGCGGTGCTGGCGCTGTGGGCCGGGGCGCGACTGCTGGGTGTTTAGCGCCTGCGTTGACGGGCGATTTCAGCCAGCACCACCCCGGCGGCCACCGAGGCATTCAACGACTCGGTAGGGCCGGACATCGGGATCGACACCACCGCGTCGCAGCTCTGCCGCACCAACCGGGACAACCCTTTGCCTTCCGATCCGACCACCACGACCAACGGGCCGGCACCGTCCACCTCATCGACGACGGTGTCACCGTCGGCGTCGAGCCCTACCAGCTGCAGACCTCGGTCGGCCCAATCCTTCAGCGTCCGATTGAGATTGGTGGCGCGCGCGATGGGTATCCGCGCTGCCGCGCCGGCGCTGGTTCGCCATGCGACTGCCGTCACCGAGGCAGAGCGCCGTTGTGGGATCAACACCCCGTGGCCGCCGAATGCCGCTACCGAGCGCACGATCGCACCCAGGTTTCGCGGATCAGAGATGTTGTCCAATGCGACCAGCAGGGCGGGCGGCGTGTCCAAGGCCGCTTCGAGCAACTCGTCGGGATGCAGGTACTCGTACGGCGGCACCTGTAACGCGATCCCCTGATGCAAACCGTTGGTGGTCATCCGATCCAGATCAGTGCGCGGCACTTCGAGGATCGCGATACCGGAATCGGCTGCCAGAGTGACGGATTCGGTGAGCCGCTCGTCGGCCTGGGCTCCGAGCGCAACGTAGAGCGCGGTCGCCGGAACGCCGGCGCGCAGACATTCCAGCACCGGGTTGCGGCCCAGCACGGTTTCGACGTCGTCGCCCTTGCGTTTGGTGGGCCGGTTCGGCTGCGGCTTGTTGCGCTTTGCGGCCGGATGGTAGGGCCGCATGTGCGCGGGCGGAGTGGCGCCGCGGCCTTCGAGCCCGCGGCGCCGTTGGCCGCCGGAGCCGACCGTCGGCACCCTTCTTGGTGCCCGCTTTGCGCACCGCTCCGCGGCGTTGCGAGTTACCGGCCATCGGCGTGGGTTCCCAACGACCACTGCGGGCCGTCGGTGGTGTCGGTGACCTCGATACCGGCGTCTTTGAGCCGATCTCGGATCTCATCGGCCAGCTTCCAGTCGCGCTGCACGCGAGCCTGCTCGCGCCGGTGCAGCTCGGAACGGACCAGCACATCGACCGCCGCCAGCGCGGCCGACGTCTCGTCGTGCGACTCCCAGCGCTCGTCGAGCGGGTCGCAGCCGAGAATGCCCATCATCGCTCGGATCGCGGCAGCGTTGGCCATCGCGGCGTCGTGGTCACCGGCGTCTAGCGCTCGGTTGCCTTCCGCGCGCGTATGGTGCACTTCGGCCAACGCGACCGGCACCGCCAAGTCGTCGTTGAGCGCCGCGGCGAATCGCGGGGTCCAGTGACCGGGATCGACGGCGCCGACTCGGGTGCGCACCCGGTGCAGGAAATCCTCGATGCCCACGTAGGCGTTGACCGCATCATTCAACGCCGTTTCGGAGAACTCCAGCATCGAGCGGTAGTGGGCGCTGCCCAGGTAGTACCGGAGTTCAGCGGGGCGGACGCGCTGCAACATCGCCGGGATCGACAACACGTTGCCCAGCGACTTGCTCATCTTCTCGCCACCCATAGTGACCCAGCCGTTGTGCAGCCAGTACCGGGCGAACTTGTCGCCCGCCGCACGGCTTTGAGCGATCTCGTTCTCGTGATGCGGGAAGACCAAATCCATTCCGCCACAATGGATATCGAACTCCGAGCCCAGATACGTGCGGGCCATCGCCGAGCATTCCAGATGCCAGCCGGGCCGTCCGCGTCCCCACGGTGTGGGCCATGACGGCTCACCGGGCTTAGCGCCTTTCCACAGCGTGAAATCTCGCTGATCACGCTTGCCGGTCGCCACTCCCTCGCCTTGATGGACGTCGTCGATCCTGTGCCCGGAAAGCCGGCCGTACTCGGGGTAACTCAGCACGTCGAAGTAGACGTCGCCGCAGCCGGTATAGGCGCTGCCCGAATCGATCAACCGGTCGATCAGTTCCACCATCTGGGTGATGTGGCCGGTGGCCCGTGGTTCGGCAGATGGCGGCAAGACGCCGAGCGCGTCGTAGGCGGCGGTGAACGCCCGCTCGTAAGTCGCCGCCCATTCCCACCACGGCCGGTCCGCCGCGGCGGCCTTGTTGAGGATCTTGTCGTCGATATCGGTGACGTTGCGGATGAACGCGACGTCGCAGCCCCGCGCCGCCAGCCAGCGGCGCAGGATGTCGAATGCCACGCCACTTCGCACGTGGCCGATGTGCGGCAGACCCTGCACGGTGGCACCGCACAGGTAGATCGAGACGTGCCCGGGCCGCAGCGGAACGAAATCACGCACGGCGCCGGCTGCCGTGTCGTGTAGCCGCAGGTCGGAGCTATCGGTCACGACGTGCCAGCTTACCGGGCCGGATATGTTACCGATGACCACTGCGGCGGTGTCGAGTCGTTTCCGCCGACAATGCCCACCGAATTGGGCGTGGGCGTTCACCAGCAACCGAAACGATCACCGAGATGCGAAAGGTCACCGTCGTTTGCGGCGGCTAGAGTGCGGTGTCTTCGACCCCGACCAGCAAAGCCGTCGCGATCGCGGCCCGGCCCTCACCGCGCCCGGTCAGCCCCAGCCCGTCGGTCGTGGTGGCCGACACCGACACTGGCGCATCCAACACCTCCGACAGCGCCGTTTGCGCCTCGGCGCGGCGTGGACCGATTTTGGGACGGTTGCCGATGACCTGGACAGCCGCATTGCCGACCCGGTAGCCGCGACCTGCGATGAGGTCCGCGACGTGGCGCAGCATCGTCATACCGCTGACACCGGCCCACCGCGGGTCGTCGACACCGAACACGTCGCCGATATCGCCAAGTCCGGCCGCCGACAGCAGCGCGTCACACAACGCGTGTACAGCCACGTCGCCGTCGGAATGCCCGGCACACCCTTCGACGTCATGAAACAGCAGACCCAGCAGCCAGCACGGCCTGCCGGGTTCCGTTGCGTGCACATCGGTGCCCACACCGACCCGAACGTTCACTGGTTCACGATCGCTTGCGCTAGCAACATGTCCAGACGGGTGGTGATCTTGAATGCCAGCGGATCGCCGTCGACCACCTGTACCTGACCGCCGATCTGCTCGACCAGGGACGCGTCGTCGGTGAAATCAGCCGTTCCGGCCTGCTGGTATGCACGCAGCAGTAGGTCGGTGGCAAAACCTTGCGGGGTCTGTACGGCGCGCAGACCGGCCCGCTCCGGCGTCGCCAATACCGCCCCGTTGGCGTCGACGGCCTTGATGGTGTCCGAGAGGGGCAGCACGGGCACGACGGCCGAATGCCCGGCTCGCAGTGCTTTGACAACGCGTACGACCAGCTCGGGCGGTGTCAGCGCCCGGGCCGCGTCGTGCACCAACACGAAGTCGGGTCGGTCTGCGTCGGCGACGGTTGCTAAGGCCCGGCCGACCGATTCGCCACGATTGACGCCGCCGGCGATGACGGTCGCGTCTCGGCCGAGGATCAGTTTGGCCCGGTCGGTGCGGTCGGCAGGCACCGCCACCACGACACGGTCGACCACGCCGGACTCCAGCAGGCCATCGACGGCACGCTCAACCAGAGTGCGCCCGTCAAGCTGAAAGAACGCCTTCGGCACACCGGCGGCCAGTCGTTCGCCCGACCCGGCGGCCGGGACTACCGCGACCGTGCCAGTCAACCCCGGTCCTTGGACGTCAGGGGATTCAGGACGCGGCGGCCAGAACCTCGTCGAGGATGATGTCCGCTCTGGCCTCATCAGTGCTCTCGGCCAGCGCCAGCTCGCCGACCAGAATCTGCCGCGCCTTGGCCAGCATCCGCTTCTCGCCGGCGGACAAGCCACGCTCCTGGTCGCGGCGCCACAGGTCACGCACGACCTCAGCGACCTTGTTGACGTCGCCGGAGGCAAGCTTCTCCAGGTTGGCCTTGTAGCGGCGCGACCAGTTGGTCGGCTCTTCGGTGTGCGGTGCGCGGAGCACCTGGAACACCTTGTCGAGGCCTTCCTGGCCGACCACATCTCGCACGCCGACGTACTCGGCATTGTCAGCAGGTACTCGAACTGTCAGGTCTCCCTGCGCCACTTTCAAGACGAGATACTCTTTTGGTTCCCCTTTGATGGTTCGGGTTTCAATCGCCTCGATCAACGCAGCACCGTGGTGTGGATAGACAACGGTGTCTCCGACCTTAAAAATCATCAGTTTCGAGCCCCTTTCGTTACTCCATGCTAACACGCCGCGCAAACACGTGCGGAACAACGGTGCAGGTCAGGGGCACCGCACGTGTGGAGAGGGGGTTGACAGACGGGAAGATTCATGCAAGGCACCGAGCTATCTGGAACCCGTTCGGCGCCGCCCCGGGGCATCCGGTCGGGCGCCGTTCGACGCGGTAGAGACGCTGCTGCGCTGCTCTGATCCGTCCGCGATCCGTCCGCTCGCCCCTTCTAAGCCCTCAGGTACCGCCGACCCCGCCGACCTACTACTGTGCATAGTCGAACCGCAGTGGCGTTCGAGGGCCGAGCAGGAGGCTTTGAGTGAATCGCTTCGACTACCGCGACTCCCGCGCGCGTCGTCGCTCGGCAAGGGTCGCCATGCTCGCGGCCGGTGGCTTGATCGGTGCCGTCGCGCTAACCGGCTGCAGCGCCGGTCAGGTTGCGCAGACCGCCATGCAGCAATCCGCTGTTGACGGCAACCAGGCGGTGATCAACAACGTCGCGCTGCGCAATGTGCGCATTCAGGCACTGCAAACCGGTGACTTCCTGCGCCCGGGCGCCACGGTGGACCTGGTCCTGGTTGCGGTCAACCAGTCACCGGATATCACCGACAAACTGGTCGGCATCACCACGGACATCGGCAAGGTGACCGTGACCGGCGATCCCGTACTGCCTGCCAGCGGGGTGCTGTTCATCGGCGGCCCGAACAGTCAGCACGAGAAAGCCGTCGACGCCGTCGAGGACGCCCATTCGGTCAAGGCGACCGTCGCGTTGACCAAGCCGATCACCAACGGCCTCGATTACGACTTCACGTTCAATTTCGAGAAGGCCGGCAGCGTCAGCGTCGCGGTGCCGATTTCGGCGCCCGATGGTCCGCCCCAAAACGAACCGCCGGGACCGGCCTAACCTCCCCTGATCTGTCGGACCAGCCGGATACCGTCACCGGGTGGCCAAAGCACGTTCGCAGTACCGCTGTTCGGAATGCCGCCATATCACCGCCAAATGGGTGGGACGTTGTCTGGAGTGCGGCACCTGGGGCTCAGTGGACGAAGCGGCGGTGCTCAGCGCTGTTCGAGGCAGCACTCGCGCCGCGGTGAGCCTGTCCTCAGCCGCCATTCCGATCAGCTCCATCGAGCCTGACGGCACCCGCCACTGCCCTACCGGTATCGACGAACTCGACCGGGTGCTGGGCGGCGGCGTCGTACCGGGTTCGGTCACCCTGCTCGCCGGCGATCCGGGGGTAGGTAAGTCCACGCTGCTGCTCAAGGTCGCCCACCAATGGGCGAAATCCGGGCGACGCGCGCTTTATATATCCGGCGAGGAGTCCAGGGGCCAGATCCGGATGCGCGCCGATCGGACCGGCTGCAGCCATGACGAGCTGTACCTGGCCGCCGAGTCGGACCTGCACGCAGTGCTCAGCCATATCGAGGTGGTGCAGCCCACGCTGGTCGTCGTCGACTCGGTGCAGACCATGTCCAGCGCTGACGCCGACGGCGTCGCAGGTGGTGTCACTCAGGTGCGCGCGGCCACCACCGCGCTGACCGCCGCGGCGAAAACCACCGGTGTGCCGCTGATCCTCGTCGGCCATGTCACCAAGGACGGGGCAATCGCCGGGCCACGCTCGCTTGAACATCTGGTCGACGTGGTGCTGCACTTCGAAGGTGATCGCAACTCGCTGCTGCGCATGGTCCGCGGTGTGAAGAACCGCTTCGGCGCGGCAGAGGAAGTTGGTTGTTTTCTATTGCAGGACAACGGGATTGAAGGTGTTGCGGACCCGTCCGGGCTTTTTCTGGATCAGCGGCCGCAGCCCGTCGCAGGTACTGCCATCACGGTGACCCTCGACGGGAAGCGTCCCCTGGTCGGCGAGATCCAGGCGTTGCTGGCCACGCCGTCGGGCGGTTCACCGCGACGCGCCGTCAGCGGGATCGACCACGCGCGGGCCGCCATGATCGCCGCAGTGCTGGAAAAGCACGCCCGCCTCAAGATCGCCGTCAACGACGTGTACCTGTCCACGGTGGGCGGCATGCGGCTGACCGACCCGTCATCGGATCTGGCGGTTGCGGTCGCGCTGGCTTCGGCTTACGTGAACCTGCCGATGCCGGCCACCGCAGTGATGATCGGTGAAGTCGGTTTAGCGGGCGATCTGCGTCGGGTCAGTGGGATGGAACGCCGACTGGCCGAGGCCGCCCGGCAGGGGTTCACCACCGCACTGATCCCGTCGGGCTGCGATGCCGTGCCGGCGGGCTTGCGGGCACTGCAGGCGCCCACCATCGTCGCCGCGTTGGAGCACATGCTCGATATCGCTGAGCACCGCGCCAAGGCACCGACCCCACCACATCGTCTGGACGCAGCGGCCACGGAGCAGAATGACTGGTGATGACTGTGCGCAAAGGCAAACCATCAACGAACGGCGCGGTGCCGCCGCCACGTCCCACCCTGCGTGAGGCCGTCGAACGGCTGGCACCGGGTACCGCGCTGCGCGACGGCCTGGAACGCATCCTGCGCGGCCGGACCGGTGCCCTGATCGTCCTCGGCTGCGACGACAGCGTGGAGGCGATCTGCGACGGCGGCTTCTCGCTGGATGTGCGGTATGCGCCGACCAGATTGCGGGAGCTGTGCAAGATGGACGGCGCGGTGGTGCTGTCCACCGATGGCAGCCGGATTCTGCGGGCCAACGTGCAGCTCGTGCCCGACCCGTCGATAGCCACTGACGAATCTGGGACCCGGCACCGCTCAGCCGAGCGGGCCGCCGCCCAGACCGGCTACCCGGTGATCTCGGTCAGCCACTCGATGAGCATCGTGACCGTCTACCTCAGCGGCGAGCGCCACATACTGGCCGACTCGGCCACCATCTTGTCGCGGGCCAATCAGGCCATCGCCACGCTGGAGCGGTACAAGACGCGGCTGGACGAGGTCAGCAGGCAGCTGTCGAGGGCCGAGATCGAGGACTTCGTCACGCTCCGCGACGTGATGACGGTGGTACAGCGGCTTGAGCTGGTCCGCCGGATCGGACTGGAGCTCGACTACGAAGTCGTCGAGCTGGGTACCGACGGACGCCAACTGCGGCTGCAGCTGGACGAACTGCTCGGCGGTAACGACGTCGCCCGAGAGTTGATCGTGCGCGACTACCACGCCAACCCCGAGCCACTGTCCAAAGCCGAGCTCGCGGCGACGCTCGACGAGCTGGATGCCATGTCTGACACCGAGCTGCCCGATTTCACCGCAATGGCAAAGGTTTTCGGATACCCGTCGACGGTGGAGGCTCAAGACTCGGCAGTGAGCTCGCGCGGCTACCGCGCGATGTCGGAGATCCCGCGGCTACAGTTCGCCCACGCCGACCGGCTGGTCCGCGAGTTCGGCTCGCTGCAGGGCCTGCTGGCGGCCAGCGCAGGCGACCTGGAGGCGGTCGAAGGGATAGGCGAGATCTGGGCCCGCCACGTGCGAGAAGGGTTGTCGCAGTTGGCCGAGTCGACCATCACCGATCCGCTCAGCTGAGCTGCCCGGCGGCGGTGATTAGCCGCCGGGGCCGGGCAGCGGTCCAGACGCCGGCGGGCCGGGCAACCCGGGCGGCGGTGGCGGCGGGGCTGCACCTGGAGGTAACGGCGGGGCCAGGATGAAGGGGACCGCTGCCGAGCGCAGGTTTCCCAGCTGCACGACCAGGTTGTAGGTACCGGGTCCGATCGCCGGCCGTGGCAGCGGGCAGTGCGGGGCCGAACCCATGCCGGTCCAGGTCACGGCGGTTGTCACCTGCTCACCGGGCGCGAACGTTTTGACCAGGGTCTCATTGGACGGCGCACAGTCCAGGTTGGACCACAACCGTTTGTTGTCCAGTGAATAGACATAGGCGGCCAGCACCGCGGCTCCGACGTCGCGCTTACAGGCCACCAGCCCGATATTGGTCACGACCATGACGAACTTCGGCTGGTCGCCGATGGCGTACTGAGGCGCGTTGGTCAGGCCCTTGACGGCCAGCGTGGAGTCGGGGCAGTCATCGCCTTCCTTGAGCACCGGCGGCGGCTGCACGGCGGCCGTCGGCGTCTCGGCCGGCTGATCGGTGTTCTCACCCGCCGGCGGCTCCACCGGAGTTTTGACCTCGGGGCCTGCCCCGGGTGCGTTCTGCGAGGCTTGCGCGGGCTTCTTGGCGGCGGAGGTGTTGGCGCCGGCGCTTCCGCTCAGGACGGCGACGATGATCGCAATGACGATCGCGATCACGACGACCGCAACGCCTATCGCCAATCCCCGGCGTCGCCAGTAGATCTCCGGCGGCAGCGGGCCCCGCGGTTCCAGATCCAACACATTCACACCGTAAGCCCAGGTCACGCTGACTGGGCCGACCTAACTCGGCGTGTCGCCCAGTTAGCTGAGGGCGCATCTTCGTCAAGCCGGATTTCGCGACCACGGCCCCGTCGCGCTGCGGTATGCGACCTAGGACTCCCCGCCGGGTTCTTCCCCGACGTCGCCGATCACCTCGCGCAGCACCACCTGGCCTTCGGCGAGGTGGTAGGTGGCGCCCACAATCGCCAGCTCACCTGCGGCCACCCGCTCGGCGATGGCCGTCGAGCGGGCCAGCAGCTGATTGCCGGTCTCGACCACGTGGCGCGCCTCGAACTCGTCTGCCCGCTTCAGACCTTCGCGGCGGCCCAGCAGGATCGACGGCGTCACCCGCTCGACGACGTCGCGCACATAACCGCCGGGCAGCGCACCGCCGTCGAGCGCGGCCAGCGTGGCCTTGACCGCACCGCAGCTGTCGTGGCCGAGGACCACGATCAGCGGAACGCCGAGCACCGCCACCGCGAACTCGATCGAGCCCAATACCGCGGAGTCGATCACGTGCCCGGCTGTCCGGACCACAAACATGTCGCCCAAGCCCTGATCGAAGATGAGCTCGGCAGCAACCCGGCTGTCTCCACAGCCGAAGAGCGCCACCGTGGGCTTCTGACCATTAGCCAGGCTGGCCCGATGCTCGACACTTTGGCTGGGGTGCTCGGGCTGGCCGGCGACGAATCGCTCGTTACCCTCTTTGAGTGCTTTCCACGCTGCTACCGGACTGGTATTGGGCATGGCGTTCATTCTGCCGCAGGCGGCCATGAAGCCCTTCCCAACGGTGAGTGAACTCCTCCACTGGTATGACCAGTCCCGACGCGACCTACCGTGGCGAAATACCGACGTGACGCCCTGGCAGATCATGGTGAGCGAATTCATGTTGCAGCAGACGCCCGTGTCGCGGGTGGTGCCGATCTGGCGCGACTGGGTGCTGCGGTGGCCGACGGCATCGGCGACGGCAGCGGCCAGCCCGGCCGACGTCGTGCGCGCCTGGGGAAAGCTGGGCTATCCACGACGGGCCAAACGTCTGCACGAGTGCGCCACCGTCATCGCGCGCGATCACGGTGACGTGGTCCCCGACGACGTCGAGGTCCTGCTGACGCTGCCCGGGGTCGGCAGCTACACCGCCCGCGCGGTGGCGTGCTTCGCCTACCAGCAATCGGTGCCGGTGGTGGACACCAATGTGCGCCGAGTGGTTGCTCGCGTCGTGCACGGCCGCGCCGATGCCGCTGCCGCGTCTACCACCCGTGATCACGCCGATGTAGCCGCGTTACTGCCCAATGACTCGTCAGCGCACCGGTTTTCGGCGGCGCTCATGGAACTTGGCGCCACCGTGTGCACCGCGCGGGCGCCGCGGTGTGGGCTGTGCCCGCTCAGCGTTTGCCAATGGCGGCAGGCCGGCTTTCCTCCCTCACAAGCTCCGGCGCGTCGACCGCAGGCCTACGCCGGGACCGACCGGCAGGTACGCGGGCGGCTACTGGATGTTTTACGCGCCAACGAATTCCCGGTCACCCGCGCGCAGCTCGACGTCGCGTGGCTGACCGACACCCAGCAGCGCGACCGAGCGCTGAACTCACTGCTTGCCGATGGCCTGGTGACCCATACGAGCGATGGGCGATTCGCCTTGATCGGCGAAGAGGGCTAGGGCGCAGCCAGAAACGACTCCACCGCCTGTCGATACACCTGCGGCGCCTCGTCGTGAACCAAGTGGCCGGCGTCGGTCACATGCAAATACTTCGCCCGGTAACCGGTTTCGTTCATCGTGCGCATCTGGTCCGTAGGAGTGACCGAGTTGCCGGCCTCGACCAGCAGCACCGGTGAGCGCACCGCGTCCCATTGCGCCCAGTAGTCGCGGGTGCCCCACTCGGCTGCGATCTCGATCCACCGGGAAGTATGGCCGTGCAGCCGCCAACCGGTTGCAGTCCGGTCGAAGGCCTCCAGGAAATACTGGCCGGCGAGTTGCCCGAATTCTTCGAATACTTGTCCTGCAGAGTCGAATTCGACCGGCAGCTTGTGCAGCCACGGCTCCCACGGGCCGGTGCTGCGGCCGCGGAAGTCCGGAGCCATGTCCTCGACTACCAGCGCCGAGACGAGGTCGGGCCGCTCGGCGGCCAAACACCAGGAGTGCAGCGCGCCCATCGAATGCCCGACAAGCCGCGCGGGTGTGTCCAGCGCGGCCACCGCGTCACCGAGGTCGGCCACGAAACGTTCGGTGCTGATCGGGTACGGATCGGCGACGTCACGACCGCGGTGCCACGGCGCGTCATAGGTGTAGACAGCGCCCAGTTGAGCCAGCCAAGGCAGCTGACGCGACCAGGTACTGCCACGACCCATCAGGCCGTGAACCAGGACCACCGGGTCGCCTCGTCCGCCACGATGGGTCAACAGATCAGCGGCCATCCAGCTATCTTGCGTGCTTTGCGTTGGGCGTCGGGCGGCACGGTAGCCTAACGGCATGCCAGTGGTGAAGATCAACGCAATCGAGGTGCCCGCGGATGCAGGCCCCGAGTTGGAGAAGCGGTTCGCTCATCGCGCACACGCGGTCGACAACTCGCCGGGCTTTCTCGGCTTTCAACTGCTTCGTCCCATCAAGGGCGAAGACCGGTACTTCGTCGTCACGCAGTGGGAATCCGAAGAGGCGTTCCAGGCGTGGGCGACGGGGCCCGCAATCGAGGCCCACGCCGGCCATCGGAGCAACCCCGTGGCGACGGGTGCATCGCTGCTGGAATTCGAGGTCGTGTTAGACGTTGCCGGATCCGCCGACAAGGCGTAATCCGAGCCGGGGCCGACATGGCGTCGCGGCATTGACAGCCGTCGCGTTGGTCGCCGCCCTGGTTGCGGGTTGTGCGCCACCGCCGACGCCGTCCGCCAACGCGGCGGGCGCCGGTCTGCGGATCGACATCAGGACTCCGCCGGGTCTACGAGCCCAGCAGACCCTGGACATGCTGAACTCTGACTGGCCCATCGGTCCCGTGGGAGTTGCCACCCTGGCCGCGCGAAACTTGATCACGCCGGTAGAAGCCGCCATGGAAAAACTGTGGTGGGACCGTCCGTTCACCTTGACCGGCGTCGACATGAAAGCCGGCTCAGCCACCCTGCAGCTGACCTCGTCTTACGGTGCGCGGCAAGATATCCGGATACACACCGCCGACGACACATTGGTGGACGGGTTCGACGTCACCACGCGAGCCCCGACGATCTCCTCGTGGCGTGACGTCGACGCTGCGTTGAACAAGACCAACGCCCACTACTCGTGGCAGGCCGCCAAGGTCGATGACGGTCAATGCGATCGGGTGGCTGGGACCAACACCACGCAGTCACTCCCGTTGGCGTCGATCTTCAAGTTGTATGTGCTTTATGCCGTGGCGGATGCCGTCAAGGCTGACACGGTGTCCTGGGACGACCAGCTGACTGTGACCGACAAGGGCAAGGCCGTCGGTTCGGGAATGGAATTGCCGGTGGGAGCGCATATTTCGGTGCGCACCGCCGCCGAGAAGATGATCGCCACCAGCGACAACATGGCGACCGACATGCTGATCGGAAAGGTCGGGACCCAGGCCGTGGAGAGCGCGCTGGCCAACGCTGGTCATCACGATCCGGCGGCGATGACACCGTTTCCGACCATGTACGAGTTGTTTTCAGTCGCTTGGGGACAGCCGGATATGCGCGAGCAGTGGAAGCAGGCCACCCCGCAGGCCCGCGCTCAGCTGCTGCAACAGGCCAATTCCCATACTTATCAACCGGATTGGAGGCGCGCCCACGTGCCGGCCTCGGAATATGGTGCGGAATGGTATGGCAGTGCAGAGGATATCTGCCGCGTCCACGTGGCGCTGCAGGCCGGCGCGGTAGGCAAAGCCGCGCCCGTCAAGCAGATCTTGGCGGCCTCCCCGGGCGTCGACCTTGATCGAGGAGAATGGCCCTACATCGGCGCGAAAGCCGGGGGCCTGCCAGGTGACCTGACGTTCAGCTGGTATGCGATCGACCGGACCGGACAGCCGTGGGTGCTTAGTTTCCAATTGAACTGGCAGCGCGACCATGGACCGAGCGTCACCGGCTGGATGCTGCAGATCGCCAAGCAGGTCTTCGCGTTGCTACTCACGCAACGCTGAGGCAACATCGGGAGGCCGCAGAAATAGCGGATGGGCGGCCACCCGATCGGTGACCGCCCATCCGTTGTGTCGTTTTACGGTGTGGTGGACGGTGGGCCACCGGCCGCATGAGCACCGGCGTTCGCCAGGTCCGCCGCAGGCTCGGCTGGCTTGCGCGCCCCGGTGAAGGTGAACACCGCATCCTCTGCGGCACCTTCGCCGTCCCAGTTGTCAACATCCACGGTGACAACCTGGCCCGGGCCGACCTCTTCGAACAGGATCTTCTCGGACAGCTGGTCCTCGATCTCCCGCTGGATAGTGCGTCGCAGCGGACGAGCGCCGAGCACCGGGTCGAAACCGCGCTTGGCCAGCAGCGCCTTGGCTTTGTCGGTGAGCTCCATCGCCATGTCTTTGGCCTTGAGCTGCTTTTCGACCCTGCCGACCATCAGGTCGACCATCTCGATGATCTCGTCCTTGGTCAGCTGGTGGAACACGATGATGTCGTCGATGCGGTTGAGGAACTCCGGGCGGAAGTGCTTCTTCAGCTCGTCGTTGACCTTCTGCTTCATCCGCTCGTAGTTGTTATCCCCACCGCCCTGGGTGAAGCCCAGGCCGACCGCTTTGGAGATGTCCGCGGTGCCGAGGTTCGACGTGAAGATCAGCACGGTGTTCTTGAAGTCGACCGTGCGGCCCTGCCCGTCTGTCAGCCGGCCGTCCTCGAGCACCTGCAACAGGCTGTTGTAGATCTCCTGATGCGCTTTCTCGATCTCGTCGAACAGCACGACCGAGAACGGCTTGCGCCGCACCTTCTCGGTGAGCTGGCCGCCCTCCTCGTAACCGACGTATCCCGGCGGGGCGCCGAACAACCGCGACGCGGTGAACCGGTCGTGGAACTCGCCCATGTCGATCTGGATGAGCGCGTCGTCGTCGCCGAACAAGAAATTGGCCAACGCCTTAGACAGCTCGGTCTTACCCACACCGGACGGGCCGGCGAAGATGAACGAGCCGGACGGGCGCTTGGGGTCCTTCAACCCCGCGCGGGTGCGACGGATGGCCTTGGAAACCGCCTTGACAGCCTCCACCTGGCCGATGATCCGCTTGTGCAGCTCGTCTTCCATGCGCAGCAACCGGGTGGTCTCGGCCTCGGTCAGCTTGAACACCGGGATACCGGTCCAGTTGCCAAGCACCTCGGCGATCTGCTCGTCGTCGACTTCGGCAACCACATCGAGATCACCTGAGCGCCACTGCTTTTCACGTTCGGCGCGCTGGGCCACCAGTTGCTTTTCGCGGTCACGCAGGCTGGCTGCCTTCTCGAAGTCCTGCGCGTCGATCGCGGACTCTTTCTCGCGACGGGCATCGGCGATCTTCTCGTCGAACTCGCGAAGGTCTGGCGGAGCAGTCATCCGGCGAATCCGCATCCGGGCGCCGGCCTCGTCGATCAGGTCGATTGCCTTGTCCGGCAGGAACCGGTCGTTGATGTAGCGGTCGGCCAGGGTGGCCGCGGCCACGATCGCGGTATCGGTGATCGACACCCGGTGGTGAGCTTCGTAGCGGTCGCGTAGACCCTTGAGAATCTCGATGGTGTGCTCCACCGTGGGCTCGCCCACCTGCACCGGCTGGAACCGGCGCTCCAGGGCGGCGTCCTTTTCGATGTACTTGCGGTACTCGTCGAGGGTGGTGGCGCCGATGGTCTGCAATTCCCCACGGGCCAGCTTGGGCTTCAGGATCGACGCCGCGTCGATCGCACCTTCGGCGGCGCCGGCTCCGACCAGCGTGTGCAGCTCATCGATGAACAGGATGATGTCGCCGCGGGTGTTGATCTCCTTGAGCACCTTCTTGAGGCGCTCCTCGAAGTCACCGCGGTAGCGGCTGCCGGCCACCAGCGAACCCAGGTCCAAGGTGTAGAGCTGCTTGTCCTTCAGCGTTTCGGGGACCTCGCCGTGCACGATGGCCTGTGCGAGGCCTTCCACGACTGCGGTTTTGCCGACGCCGGGCTCACCGATCAGCACCGGGTTGTTCTTGGTGCGCCGGGACAGCACCTGCATCACCCGCTCGATTTCCTTCTCCCGGCCGATGACCGGGTCGAGCTTGCCCTCCATCGCCGCCGCCGTCAGGTTGCGGCCGAACTGGTCGAGCACCAGCGACGTCGACGGGCTGCCGGATTCGCCGCCACGGCCACCGGTACCGGCTTCCGCGGTCTCCTTGCCCTGGTAGCCACTCAGCAGCTGGATCACCTGCTGGCGCACCCGGGTCAGTTCGGCGCCCAGCTTGACCAGAACCTGGGCGGCAACGCCCTCGCCTTCACGGATCAGACCGAGCAGAATGTGCTCGGTGCCGATGTAGTTGTGGCCGAGCTGCAGCGCCTCGCGCAGGCTCAGCTCCAAGACCTTTTTGGCACGCGGGGTGAAGGGGATGTGCCCGGACGGGGCCTGCTGGCCCTGGCCGATGATCTCCTCGACCTGGCTGCGGACGCCCTCCAGCGAGATGCCCAGTGACTCCAGGGACTTTGCAGCTACCCCTTCGCCTTCGTGGATAAGACCCAGCAGGATGTGCTCGGTGCCGATGTAGTTGTGGTTGAGCATCCGGGCCTCTTCTTGCGCCAGGACGACAACCCTGCGGGCACGGTCGGTAAAACGTTCGAACATTGGCGGTTACCTGCTCTCCCTCACCATCGGTACTTCGTCATCGTCGGCTCAGGGGCCGACACCGCGTACCTGCTGTCCACTGTAATGGGCGGCTGGCCGGGCTTCCCACCTTGCGGCCCTGAACTACAGACCCGGGATCCCCGCCTACACGCAGTTGCAATAGAGCAACGAGGGAAAACTGCGAATCGTTTCCCACTTCCACGGACGATCAGTTCGCCACCAGCGAAAGCCGGACCTACCCGCGCTCCCCCCGCTGTCGCGTTCCGGTGTCGGCTGGTGGGTCAGGTCGCGGCGTGGAATGCGTCGATGACGTCGGCCGGGATCCGGCCCCGAGTCGACACATTGTGGCCGTTGCGCCGCGCCCAATCCCGGATTGCAGCGCTCTGCTCGCGATCAATGGCGCCGCGGCCTCGACCAGAGCTGGAACGTCCACGCCGACGACCGCCGACCCGACGGCCGGCCTCGACCCACTGCTTCAGGTCGTGCCGTAGTTTCGTGGCATTTTTTGCCGAAAGGTCAATCTCATAGGTCACCCCGTCGAGACCAAATTCGACGGTTTCGTCGGCGGCCCCTTCACCGTCGAAATCATCGACCAGGGTGACGGTCACTTTCTTCGCCATTAGCTGGGCCTCACGCTTTCTTCTTAGACATTTGCCACACAAGTGGTTGGACCGCCCCGCTTCAATCTGCCATACGCAGGCGCGTTATTCAATACAGCACCGCGGGAGGGCTCAACTGTTATGTGGACGCACAATAGGAAATAATACTGTCTCCCTAATTGACAGGCCGGTCAAAGCCATCAGCAACCGATCGATGCCCATTCCGGTTCCCGTACACGGTGGCATAGCGTGCTCCAAGGCAACCAGAAAGTCCTCGTCGAGGACCATTGCCTCGTCGTCGCCGGCCGCAGCGGCCCGCGCCTGTTCGGCGAACCTTTCCCGTTGCACCACCGGGTCGATCAATTCTGAGTATCCGGTGGCTAGTTCGACCCCGCGGATATACAGGTCCCACTTTTCGGTGACACCCGCGATGCTGCGATGCTGACGCGTCAAAGGCGTTGTCTCCACCGGAAAATCCCTAACGAAGGTCGGCGCGGTCAAACTGGCGCCGACGGTGTGTTCCCACAGTTCCTCGACAACCTTGCCGTGCCCATACCCGCGGTCGGCGGGTATCTCTACGTCGAGCGCCTCGGCGATAGCCAGCAAGCGCTCAACCGCGGTTTCTGGAGTGATCTCTTCGCCGAGTGCCGCCGATAGCGAAGGATACATTTGTATCGACGCCCATTCTCCATCGATGTCATAGACACTGCCGTCGGGTAGCGACAGTTGTCGAGTACCGATCGCCTGGTCAGCCACCTGTTGAATAAGCTCGCGGGTGACAACGGCTGAATCGTCATACGTTCCATACGCCTGGTAGGTCTCCAACATGGAGAATTCCGGAGAATGCGTGGAATCGGATCCTTCGTTTCGGAACACCCGATTAAGTTCGAAGACCTTGTCGAACCCGCCAACGACGCAGCGCTTCAGGAACAGCTCCGGTGCGATCCGAAGGTACAGATCGATGTCGAGAGCATTTGAGTGCGTGACGAACGGGCGAGCCGCCGCCCCGCCCGCCAAAGTCTGCAACATCGGCGTTTCGACTTCCAGAAAGCCGCGTTGCTCCAGAGCAGTCCGTAATGCGCGAATGACAGCGATCCGCTGACGGGCAACCGTGCGTGCCTGGGGACGGACGATCAGGTCGACATAGCGTTGCCGCACCCGCGACTCTTCGCTCATCTCTTTATGCGCCACCGGCAGAGGCCGCAGCGCCTTGGACGCCATCTGCCAGCTATCGCCGAGCACGGACAGCTCGCCGCGCCGTGAGCTGATCACCTCTCCGTGGACACAGACGATGTCGCCGATATCGACGTCGGCTTTCCACTCATCGAGTGCTTCCTGGCCGACGCCGGCGAGGCTGAGCATCACCTGTAATTGGGTGCCGTCGCCTTCTTGGAGTGTGGCAAAACACAGCTTGCCCGAGTTGCGGGCGAACACCACGCGGCCGGCGACACCGACGATGTCACCGGTGGTCGAATCCGCGGGCAGGTCCGGGTACGCGGCGCGGATCTGCGCCAGTGTGCGGGTACGCCCGACTTCGACGGGGTAAGGGTCGCGGCCCTCGGCCGACAGGCGAGCGCGTTTGTCCCGGCGAATCCGGAACTGCTCGGGGATATCTGCGTCGCCGGCGTTCACGACCTGCCAGCTTAAAGGAACCGCTGCGGCGAAAGTTCGCGGCAGTCAGCGTGCCGTCTTGAGCCGCCCACGCTGGCTGTCCCGGTTGCGCTCGAACACCAGCCGCAGCCCGTGCAGGGTCAGATGCTGGTCGTAGTGATCGACGGAATGCAGCTCGGCCAGCAGCAGCGGCGCGGTGTGACCAGTCGCCACAACAGTGACCTGATTGTCCGGGCCGCCGGAAAACCCGTCGACGTCGTCGCGGATGCGGCCGACCAGGCCGTCCACCAGCCCGGCGAAGCCAAAGACCGCGCCCGCCTGCATGCATTCGACAGTGTTCTTGCCGATCACAGAGCGGGGGCGGGCCAGCTCGACTCGCCGCAAAGCGGCCGAGCGTGCCGCGGCGGCGTCGGAGGAGACCTGCACACCCGGCGCGATCGCACCGCCGAGGAATTCGCCTTTGGCCGACACCACGTCCACGCAGATCGACGAGCCGAAATCGATCACGATGGCAGCGGTACCGTAGTTTTGAAAGGCCGCGAGACAGTTGACAATTCGATCGGCGCCGACTTCTTTGGGGTTATCGACCAGCAACGGGATGCCGGTGCGAACGCCAGGCTCGATCAGCACATGCGGCAACGACGGCCAGTACTGCTCGAGCATCAGCCGCACTTCGTGCAACACCGATGGAACGGTGGACAGCGCAGCCGCACCGGTAAGCCGGTCGGAATCGTCACCGATCAGACCGTCAATGGTCAACGCGAGCTCGTCGGCAGTGATTTCGGATTCCGTGCGAATCCGCCACTGCTGCTCAACCTTTGCGTGCTCCTTGGAGCCGGTGAGCAGTCCGACAACGGTGTGCGTATTGCGGACGTCGATTGCCAGCAGCACGATTAGGCGTCCTTCATTAGGGCTAGCCTCATCGCGGCGAGACCAGCTCGCCTGCATCGGCAGGCACGAACGCCGGATCGTGACCCAGATCAATCGCGCGGTTGTCCGCATCGACGAAGACGATCTTCGGCTGGTAGCGGCGCGCCTCGTCGTCGTCCATGGTTGCATAAGCAATCAGGATCACTAGGTCACCGGGATGCACGAGATGCGCTGCAGCCCCGTTGATTCCGATCACGCCGCTGCCACGCTGACCGGTGATCGCGTAGGTGACCAGGCGTGCACCATTGTCGATATCGACGATGGTCACCTGTTCGCCCTCGAGCAGGTCCGCCGCGTCCATCAAGTCGGCGTCGATCGTCACCGAGCCGACGTAGTGCAGGTCTGCCTGCGTGACGGTCGCCCGGTGGATCTTCGACTTGAGCATTGTTCGTAACATCAATTCCTCCAAGATGATTCGAGGGAATCAGCCGAGACCGCGGGCACTCGCCCGTCGACGCCGACGGTAGTTCCGATTTCAATTGCGACATTGTCGAGCAGTCTGGTCTTGCCGAGCCGGGCGGCGACCAGCAAGCGTCCGGCGCCGTAGGCCGGCGCCAGCCCTAAGGCGCTGTCGCGCACCTGCAGATAATCCACGTCGATCGCGGGTACCTCAGACAGCACCGCGCGGGCCGCCCGCAGCGCAGCCTCAGCACCGCCCGCTGCGGCATGCGTCCCGGCCAGCAGCGCCGCCGACAAGACGCCGGCCAGCTCGCGTTGTGCAGCGTTGAGGTAGCGGTTGCGTGACGACATCGCCAGGCCGTCCGTTTCGCGCACGATCGGCACACCGATCACCCGGACGTCGACGTTGAGGTCGGCGACCATCTGCCGCACCAGCACCAGTTGCTGATAGTCCTTCTCGCCGAAGAAAACTCGATCAGGCGCCACGATCTGCAACAACTTCAGGACCACGGTGAGCATGCCCGCGAAATGCGCGGGCCGAGCAGCACCCTCCAGTTCGGATCCGAGTGGCCCGGGGTACACGGCGGTACGCGAACCGTCCGGGTACATCGCCGCAGTGCTTGGGGTGAAGGCTAGTTCGACTCCTTCACCGCGCAACAGCGCCAAGTCGTCTTCGACTACCCGCGGGTACGCCGCGAGATCCTCGTCGGCGCCGAATTGCAATGGGTTGACAAAGATCGAGACCACCACCACTGAGCCGGGCACTCGTTTGGCGGCGCGGACGAGCGCGAGGTGTCCGTCGTGCAGCGCGCCCATCGTCGGCACCAGCATCACCCGTCGACCGGTGTGCCGCAGCGCGCGACTGACCTCGCGGACGTCGTCGGGGTTCGAATAGACATTGAGTTCGCCGGCGTTGAATCTCGGAGCCTGGTGGATGCTCATCGCGCCGAGCCCTCAAGGACCTTGAAGACTTCGTCAGGGGCATGCACACGCTGGGCGGTGCGCATCGCGTTCACCCGGTAGGCCTGTGCCAGCTGCGGGTCGACCGCCTCCAGCGCGCTCAGGTGGCCGGCGACTACGCCGGCATCACCGCGTGCGATCGGACCGGTGAGCGCCGACTGCCCGCGTTGCAGCGTGTTCTCCAGCGCCGCGCGGGCCAGCGGTCCAAGGATCCGCTCGGCGACACCGCCGGGCTGTTCGTCGACAAGCTGTTGACCGTGGAGTTCGGTACCCGACAATGCGGCTCGCAAGGCGTCTAAGGCGTCGGCGAGCACGGTGACGAGGTGGTTGCCGGCGTGGGCCAGCGCGGCGTGATACAGCGTCCGCGCATGCTCGGGTAGTCGGAACGGCTCGCCGCCGATCTCGAGCACCAGGGACTGCGCAATCGCGTAGCCGACCTCGTCGGCCGCGGTGATCCCGAAGCAGGTGTCCGGTAGCCGGGAGATGTCCTCGTCGGAGCCGGTGAAGGTCATCGCCGGATGAATGGCCAGCGGTATGCAGTCCTGTGAGCTCAGCGGCGCCAGCACGTCGATGCCGTTGACGCCCGAGGTATGCGCGACGATGGTGCCCGACCGCACCGCCGACGTGGCGGCCAAGCCTGAAACCAGCGCCGCCAGCTCGGTGTCCGGCACGGCCAGCAGCAAAAGTTCGGCGTTGCCGGCGACATCGGGTACCGGCGCCACCGGGGTGTCGGCCAACCAGCGCTCAGCGCGCTGGCGCGATGCGTGGGAAACGGCGCTGCAGGCCACCACGACATGGTCGACGCGCTCCAGCGCGACGCCTAAAGCCGTTCCCACCCGGCCGGCGGAGATGATCCCCACCTTGAGCCGGGCTGGGCGCAATCCGTCGAACTGCACCATCGCAGACGACCCTCACAAGTCTCTTGGTTTGTTCCAGTCCCGCAAAGCGGGTACCGGACATTCGTCATGACTCTACCGCGACGATGGCTCTTGGGGCGCTGTGGTGTTCGCCTCAGTCTTCGCGGCGCCGGCGGCGGCCTCCCTCGGACGGGGTGGTTTGCAGCCGCGCCAGCAGTTCGGCGACCGACTGACCACCGGATTGTGGCTCGTCGGTATCCGAGAGCGGATCGGTGTTGCGATGGCGAGCGTTGGGCGGCGGTGGCGGCGTCATCACCGGCCCTCTGTCCGGCGCTGACGGTGGTGACGGCGGTGGCGGAGCCGGCGGCGGTGACATTGCCGGCGGCGGCGCGGATCCGCTGATGCCGGAGTCGGAGTGTTCCGCGGAATGACGGGCTCGTGCGCGACGGTCCGGCTCGCTCCAGTCGGCCGCGGGTTCGCCGATCTGGCCTGCGGCCGACACGGCGGCGGCGCTGGAATGGCGTCCTCGCTGCTCAACCGACGGCGCGGATTCGCCGATGCTCGGTGAGCGGTGCGACGGCCTGTCGCGCGAAGGCGCGTTGTCGTATGCCCAAGACGCCGAGCCGGCGCCGTCGCCCTGACCGGTATTCCAATGGCTGCCAGGTGCTTCGGCGGGCAACCAATGCCCCTCGGAGCTGACGGGCTGCCAGTCCGGCTGCTCTTGATGCCCTGGCGTTTCTGCAGGCGGCGACCATCCGGGCCGCTGCAGTTGCGGTGGCGGCTCGGGCTGCGGGGCGGGCGGAGCGACATACTGCGGCTCGGGCTGCGGGGGGTCTCAGGCCGCCGATGTGAACGCCGCGGGGGTTGGGGCTCGAATCGCTCCGCTCCGCTTGCGGGCGACGGCCCCGACGCAGCCCAACCACCGGTGTCCGACGCATGCTCCGGCGGGACCCGGACACGGCCCTCGTATTGCCGCTCCGCCCCGCTCGCGGCGGAGACCCGCGGCGCGGCCCAACCACTGGGTGGCGTCGCCTGGTCCTCTCGGGCCCGCGCGGATCGTTCGGCCCGCCGTCGCCGTCCACCGCCGTCCGCCTCTGGAGTCTCATATGCCTCAGCAGCTCGGTTTGCCCCGGAACCCTCGTCAGCGCCGGCGGGCTGGTAGGCGTATGCCGCCGGCTGGTAGCCGTCCATGACCGGCTGCCGCGGCGGTGGGACCAGCGGCTCCTCTGGCACGTCGATGATGGAGCTGTCGTCCGCGCGGCCAGGAGGTTCTTCGGCCCGCACCGAGGTGACCCGGTTGACCCGTTCGCGTGGGCTTTCGTGTTCGCGATCCCAGTCGCTGTAACCACGTACGGTCCTGGGGTCGGTCTCCAGTGCGGGCCGCTCGCTGAGTTCGGCGTCGAACAAAATCTCCAGGTTGGTGCGCAGCGCGGCCAACTCGGCCCGCAATTCCGAGACCTCGTCCGCACCGTGCGCGCTCAGTTCGCTGGCCAGCTCGCGACGCAGCTGAGATTCCACGGTGAGCTCATACTCGCGGCGCGCCGAGATCTCCCGGTCCAATTGCAGGTCGTAAACCAGCTTCAGATCCCGCGCGCGGGCTTGATCCACGTCGCTTTGCCGGCGGTAGATCACCGAGACGAACGCAGCAACCACGGCGGCCCATAACGCGAGGATCACCGCGAGCTTGAGGAGCTCTACCCGATTGGTGAAAACCAATGCAGAACTGGCGCCGATAGCCAGAACCAGCAACGCCGTCAGTAGCACCCAACCCGGTCTGCGGCCGCCGCGCCGAACGCGCGCGCCGCGGGACAGATCGGTCATGGCCCGACTGTACCGGGCCGAGGTCACTCCGCGTGTCGGCGCGCTCCGGCGATTCTCACCAGGACTAATTGCCCGCCTCCCACTCGGGCCGGTGTGCCACCTGCGGCGTCGTTGTCACCCAGCTGAGCTATTTTCGACGCCCTCGCCATGCTCGGTCGGATCTCCCGGCGATTTACAGCAATGTTGCAGCCACAGCGCAGCAATCACCAAAGCTAGCGCGCTGACGGCCGCGACCGCCGTACCGATCGTGTCGTCGCCCGCTACCCGCAGCCATGACCGGCGGGGCAGCAGGTAGACCAAGACTCCGACCCACCAGCCCAACGCCAACGCGCCGACCCAGGCCGATGCCTTGGCGATGACCAGGCTGCGGGCCACCGACAGCGGATGAAGGCGCCCGGGCCCGTCGCCGATCTCACCGTCGCTGATCTTGGCCCGCACGTGACGCGCCCACAGCGCCTCGGCAACGCCGACCGCAAGCAGCGACAGTCCCGTCCACACCGTGATTGGTGGAAACCACCGGTAGAGCAGCACGACCAGCAGATATCCGAGCACCGCCGCACCGAGCGCCGCAGCCGTCAGGTCACGTTTTCGGGTGGGGCCCATCAGTTCCCCGGCGCGGAGTCGGTTTCCGTACTTTCGGCGTGCGGCTCGAGCACCAACTCGGTGAGTTGCACAACGGCGCGGTCGGCCGCATCCAGCTCGGCGAGCAACTTTGTGACGGGCTGTCTTCCGCCTGCCAGCGTCAGCTCCGCGTCCGGGTCCACGGCCAGCCACGGAATCATCACGAAGGCTCGCAGGTGAGCCAGTGGGTGCGGCAGGGTCAGACCGTCGTCCAGGGAGAACACCTCGGTGTCCCCTTCCAGCGACGTAAGGTGGCAGCTGACCAAGTCCACGTCGAGGGTGCGCGGGCCCCACCGCTGACCCCGCACGCGATCGGCGGCCTCCTCCATCTCCTGGGCACGACGCAACCAGCCGTGTCCGTCGAGCGTCGGGTCCTCTGCGATGAGCACCGCGTTGAGGAACGGGCCCTGCTCGACGCCGCCCCAGGCCGCCGTCTCGTAAACCGCGGAGACCGCCAGCACCGCGTCGCCGAGCCGGTCGAGCACCGACTGCAGCCGGGCCAGCCGGTCACCGAGGTTGGATCCGATCGACAGCACTACGCGAGTCATTGGCGCCGCTCCTCGACCCCGGCTATGCCGGCGTCATCGTCGTCGTCGCGCATCACAGCGCGCCTCCTGCGGGAACCACCTGACCCCGTCCGCCGCGCCGTGACCGACGGGCCACCACTGCGACGTCGACGAAGGTCTGCGGGATGGGAGCCTGCGGCTTGTGCACCGTCACCTCGACGGCGTGCACCCGATGGTCTTTCATCACGTCCTGGGCAATCTCACCGGCGACCGTCTCGATCAAATTGCGAGCCGGACCGGCGATGACGGCAGCCGCCCGCTCGGCCAGGACGCCATAGTCGTAGGTGTCCGCCAGGTCGTCACTTGCCGCCGCATCCACCAGGTCGATCCAGACGATGATGTCGACGACGAAATCTTGACCGTTGGCACGCTCATGGTCGAACACCCCGTGCCGACCGCGAACTGTCAAGCCGCGCAGCTCGATTCGATCAGCCACCAGATCTTACCGCCCCAGCTTGCGTCCATGCCTCGACGACCTTGACGGCGTCGACCGAGGCCCGAACATCGTGCACCCGTACCCCCCAAGCGCCGTGCAGCGCGGCCAGCGCCGACACCACCGCGGTTGCCGTCTCGCGGCCACCAGGTGGCCTTAACGCACCGTCAGGACCGGCCAACAAGCTACCGAGAAACCGTTTGCGCGACGCCCCCACCAACACCGGGATGCCACCGGCCACCAGCTCCGGCAGCGCGTGCAGCAAAGCCCAATTATCTTGGCCGGACTTGGCGAATCCCAGACCGGGGTCGATGATCAGCTTTGCCGGATCCGCACCCGCGGCAACGGCGTCGTCGACGCAGGCGAGCAGTTCGGCGCGCACCTCGGCCACCACATCACGGTAGGGCGGCACCTGATGCGGACGGTCGGCCGACACCGAGCGCCAATGCATCAAAACCCACGGCACGTCGGCCTCGACGAGCAGATCAGCCATCGCCTCGTCGGCGCGTCCGCCGGACACATCGTTGACCATCTGAGCACCGTTTTCCAGCGCCGCCCGCGCCACGCCAGCGTGCATCGTGTCAATACTGACCGTAATGCCTTGTGACGCCAACTCTTTGACCACAGGCACAACGCGAGTGGTCTCCACCCGCGGATCGATACGGACCGCACCGGGCCGGGTCGATTCTCCCCCGACGTCGACGATCGACGCGCCGTCGGCGGCCAACGCCAAGCCTTGTTCGACGGCGCGGTCAGCGTCCAGGTAGCGCCCGCCATCCGAGAACGAGTCGTCGGTGACGTTCACCACCCCCATGACCTGGACGCGCGTCGTGCTCACTTGCGCAAGATCAGTTCGAGCGCCTCGGCTCGAGATGCACTGTCGGACTTGAATTGTCCACGCACCGCCGAGGTTGTGGTGATAGCACCGGCTTTGCGGACACCCCGCATGGACATGCAGAGGTGCTCGGCCTCGATCACGACGATGACCCCGCGGGGATCGAGTTTGCGCATCAGGGCGTCGGCGATCTGGGTGGTGAGCCGCTCCTGGAGTTGGGGCCGCTTGGCGTAGAGGTCGACCAGCCGGGCAATCTTGGACAATCCGGTCACCCGACCGTCGTGACCGGGGATGTATCCCACATGCGCCATACCGTGGAACGCCACCAGATGGTGTTCGCAGGTCGAGTACAGCGGGATCTGATTGATCAGCACCAACTCGTCGTGCTGCTCGTCGAACGTGGTGTCCAGCACGCTGTCGGGGTCGGTGTAGAGACCGGCGAACATCTCCTGAAAACTCCGGGCAACGCGGGCGGGGGTCTCCCGCAGGCCGTGCCGATCCGGGTCCTCGCCGATCGCATAGAGCAGTTCGCGGACCGCAGCCTCAGCACGTGCTTGGTCAAAGACCGGTTCGTTCAGAGTCGCGGTTCGGGTGTTCGGCCGCACCATCAAAGTCTCCGTTCGATTCAGCCGTGCGCCTAAGGGTTGGACGGGCTCGCGCCGCCACCGGGCGGGTCGGCGGCCTGACCTGCCTCCGGTGCGGGTGTACCAGGCGGCGGATACGGCGGATACGGCGGGTAGGGCTGGCCCGCGTGGTGCTGCGGGGGCGCCGGCCAGTGCGGTGGCGGTTGCGTCGGGGATGGCGGGGGGTACCAGTAACCCGGCGGCTGCTGCGGCGGCCATCCCGGGGCGTGCCAGCCCGCCGGCGCACCGTAATCGGGTTGCGTCGGGTGCTGCGGCGCAACGCCGCGACCGTCATCGCGGCCACTCGGTGCACCATGAGAACCGTTGGTGCCGTTGGTGGCTCGCTCAGCCTCAGCTTGCGCGGCATCCCGCGTCGCCGCGGCGATGGCAGCCTTGAAAGCGGGTTCCGGCGCCGGCTTGGGCCACGGCTCACCACGTTCGATGGCCAGCTCGCCCGGCGTTTTGATCGGCGGCTTGTCTGAGGGAATGCGGCCACCGAAATCGTCGAAAAGAGTTAGCCGGGGCCGCTTTTCGACGTCGGCGAAGATCGCCTCCAACTCGGCGCGGTGCAGGGTTTCCTTGTCGAGCAACTCGCCGGCGACGGTGTCGAGCACGTCGCGGTATTCGGTGAGGATCTCCCAGGCTTCGGTGTGCGCGGCCTCGATGAGCTTGCGGACCTCGTCGTCGATGTCGCGGGCGACCTCGTGCGAGTAGTCGGCCTGGTTGCCCATGGTCCGGCCTAGGAACGGGTCACCGTGCTCGGTGCCGTATTTGACCGCGCCGAGCTTGGAACTCATGCCGAATTCGGTGACCATTGCACGTGCGATTTTGGTGGCCTGCTCGATGTCTGACACCGCGCCCGTGGTGGGCTCATGGAACACCAATTCCTCGGCGGCGCGCCCGCCCAGAGCCATCACCAGTCTGGAAATCAGTTCCGAGCGGGTGTGCAATCCCTTGTCATCCTCAGGCACTGCCAGCGCGTGGCCGCCGGTGTTACCACGGGCCAGGATGGTCACCTTGTAGACCGGGTCGACACCCGGCATCGCCCAGCCGGCCAGCGTGTGGCCGGCCTCGTGATAGGCGGTGATCTTCTTCTCCTGCTCGCTGATGATGCGGCTCTTGCGGCGTGGCCCGCCGACCACCCGGTCCACCGCCTCCTCGAGGGCGGCACCGGTGATCACGGTGCCGTTCTCGCGCGCGGTGAGCAGCGCCGACTCGTTGATGACGTTGGCCAGGTCGGCTCCGGTCATGCCGACTGTCCGCTTGGCCAACCCCTCGAGGTCGGCCTCCGGCGCGATCGGCTTGCCCTTGGAATGCACGCGGAGCACCGCGCGCCGTCCCGCCAGGTCAGGGCTGGACACCGGAATCTGGCGGTCGAAGCGGCCGGGCCGAAGCAGCGCCGGGTCCAGGATGTCGGGCCGGTTGGTCGCCGCGATCAGGATGACGCCGGCGCGCTCGCCGAAACCGTCCATCTCCACCAGCAACTGGTTCAGCGTCTGCTCGCGCTCATCATGGCCGCCGCCCAGCCCGGCGCCGCGCTGGCGGCCCACCGCGTCGATCTCGTCGACGAAGATGATGCACGGGCTGTTCTGCTTGGCCTGCTCGAACAGGTCGCGAACGCGGGACGCGCCGACGCCGACGAACATCTCGACGAAGTCGGAGCCGGAGATTGTGAAAAAGGGCACACCGGCCTCGCCGGCGACTGCCCGCGCCAGCAGGGTCTTACCCGTTCCCGGCGGCCCGTAGAGCAGCACGCCCTTGGGGATCTTGGCGCCCAGTGCTTGATACCGCGACGGGTTCTGCAGGAAGTCCTTGATCTCGTAGAGCTCCTCGACCGCCTCGTCGGCGCCGGCGACGTCGGCGAAGGTGGTCTTGGGCATGTCCTTGTTCAGCATCTTGGCTCGGGACTTGCCGAACCCGAAGCCCATCCGGGCACCGCCCTGCACGCGAGAGAACATCATGAACAAGCCGACCAAGAGCAGCAGCGGCAGCACGTAGATCACCAGCGAGCCCAGGATGCTGCCCTGATTGACGGCGGTGCCGACCTGGGCATCTTTGCTGGTCAGCGCGTCGAACAGCGGGACGGCGTAACCGGTCGGGTATTTGGTGATGATCTTGTCGGACCCCTCGGTGCCGCCGTTGGCGCTTTTCAGCGTCAGCCGCACCTGCTGCTCGCGATCATCGATCTGAGCGCTTTTGACGTTGCCGCTCTTGATCTGGGCCATCGCCACCGACGTGTCGACCGGTTTGTAGCCGCGGGTGTCATCGCTGAAGTAGAAGAAGGACCAACCAAGCAGCAACACGACAGCGATAGCCGTGAGCGTGCGGATCACGTTTTTCCGGTTCATCAATCATCGGCCGTCGCCGGCCAGGTCCTTCCCGATACACGCAGCTGGAATAGTCCAGGCTACCGCCAGTGGTGATCGCCGGCTCGACCGCAGGTCGGGCGCAGCAGCTCGATAAGTAACTCCTGGCGATCGCCAGCTCGGCCGCACCCGCGCGCAGCGGGTCCAGCCTTGAATCATCGACACCGGACACAACGAACCGCGGTTCCCGAGATCCTCACCGGCGCACCCGGCCGCCGAACACCTATCGGGCGGACCGGGCGTGTGCTTTGGTGAAACGGTGTCTGACATCCTCCCGGTGACCGAGCGCATTATCCAAACCAATGGCGTGCAGTTGCACACCGTCGAAGCGGGTGCGCCCGACGCAACGGTGGTGGTGCTGGCTCACGGCTTTCCAGAGCTTGCCTATTCGTGGCGCCACCAGATCCCGGTGCTGGCCGCCGCCGGATACCACGTACTGGCCCCAGACCAGCGCGGCTACGGCCGCTCCACCCGGCCGGCGGACATCGCCGATTACAACATCGCCGCGCTGTCTGGCGACCTCATCGGCCTTCTCGACGACGTCGGCGCCGAAAAGGCGGTGTTCGTCGGCCACGACTGGGGCGCCCCGGTGGTGTGGAGTTCGGCGCAACTGCATCCCGACCGGGTGGCGGCCGTCGTGGGTTTGAGCGTTCCGCCGGTACCGCGCTCACAGGTTCCACCGACCCAGGCGTTCCGCACGATCTTCGGCGACAACTTCTTCTACATGCTCTATTTCCAGGAGCCCGGGGTGGCCGACGCCGAACTGGATGCCGACCCGGCCAGGACCATCAAGCGGATGATCGGCGGCCCGACGCGGTCCGACGACCCAGCGGCCGCACTCCGAATGATCCGCCCCGGGCCGGCCGGCTTCATCGACCGACTGCCCGAGTCGGACGGCCTGCCGGACTGGATCAGCCCGCAAGAAGTCGACCACTACATCACCGAGTTCACCCGCACCGGTTTCACCGGCGGGCTGAACTGGTATCGCAATCTGGACCGCAACTGGGAGATCTTGGCAGACCCGCCGGCCGCCACGATTGACGTTCCCGCCATGTTCATCGCCGGCACCGACGATCCGGTGCTGAGTTTCATGCGCCGTGACCGGGCGGCCGACGTGGTGACCGGCCGTTACCGCGAGGTGTTGATCGAAGGCGCCGGGCACTGGCTGCAACAGGAGCGTGCTGATGAAGTCAACGGGGTGTTGCTGGACTTCCTGTCGAGTTTGACGACCGGCGCCCAGCTGTCATGAACCGTCCGCTGGACTTCGGTGTCTTCATCACACCGTTTCACCCGACCGGCCAATCCCCCACGGTGGCACTCGAATACGACATGGACCGAGTGGTTGCGCTGGACCGTCTCGGTTTCGACGAAGCGTGGTTCGGCGAACACCACTCGGGTGGCTACGAGCTGATCGCCTGCCCCGAGGTGTTCATCGCCGCGGCAGCCGAACGAACCAGGCACATCCGGTTGGGCACCGGCGTCGTTTCGTTGCCCTACCACCATCCGCTGATGGTGGCCGACCGCTGGGTGTTGCTGGATCATCTGACCCGGGGGCGGGTGATGTTCGGCGCCGGGCCGGGCGCCCTGCCGTCGGACGCCTACATGATGGGTATCGATCCGATCGAGCAGCGCCGGATGATGCAGGAATCGCTGGAGGCCATCCTGGCGTTGTTCCGCGCTGCACCGAGTGAGCGGATCAACCGCCACTCGGACTGGTTCACATTGCGCGATGCCCAACTGCATATCCGACCCTATACCTGGCCTTATCCGGAAATATCAACGGCGGCAATGATTTCACCGTCCGGCCCACGGCTCGCCGGCGCGCTGGGCACGTCGCTGCTTTCGCTGTCGATGTCAGTGCCGGGAGGGTATGCGGCGCTGGACAACACCTGGGAGATCGTGCGCGAACAAGCCGGCAAAGCAGGAAACGACGAACCGGACCGGACCAACTGGCGGGTGCTCGGCATCCTGCATTTGGCCGACAGCCGGGAACAGGCTATCGACGATTGCACCTACGGCTTGCAGGACTTCGCGAAGTATTTCGGCGCGGCCGGGTTTGTACCGCTGGCGAATTTGGTCGAGGGCGAGCAGTCAGCCCACGAGTTCGTCGAAGACTATGCGGCAGGGGGCAATTGCTGCATCGGTACGCCCGAGGATGCGATCGCCTACATCGAGGATCTGCTGGTCCGGTCGGGCGGGTTCGGCACATTTTTGTTGCTCGGCCACGACTGGGCGTCACCGCAGGCGACCTTTCACTCCTATGACCTGTTCGCCCGCAACGTGATTCCGCATTTCAAAGCGCAACTGGAGGCGCCACGGGCATCTCATGAATGGGCCAAGGGCATGCGCGACCAACTGCTCGGCCGCGCCGGCCAGGCGATCGTGAAGGCGATCAGCCAGCACACTGATGAACTCAAGACGGCAAGCGAGAACAACTGATGCGCGCAGCGGTGCTGCGGGAAGGCCGCATGGTGTTCCGCGACGACGTGCCCGATCCCGTGCCCGGTCCCGGTCAGGTTCTGGTGGCGGTGCGCTCATGCGGAATCTGCGGTTCGGACCTGCATTTCGCCGCTCACGGCGCCGAAGTGCTATCGCTGACCGGTCAGATGTCAAACGGTGTCGGCGCCGGTATGACCGTCGATTTGGGCCGCGACGTCTTCATGGGCCATGAGTTCAGCGCGGAGATACTCGAGGCGGGACCCGACACCGATACGTATCCGGCGGGAACCCTGATCACGTCGATCCCATTGCTGATTTCGGGCAACAATGTCGAACCGATCGTCTACAGCAACCAGACGCCGGGTGGCTACGCCGAACGGATGCTGCTCTCGGTACCGCTGCTGCTGCGCATTCCCAACGGCCTTGACCCACGGCATGCCGCGCTCACCGAACCGATGGCGGTCGGGCTGCACGCCGTGAACAAGTCCGGAGTCCAGCCCGGTGAGGCCGCGCTGGTGCTCGGCTGCGGTCCGATCGGCATTGCCGTAGTCGCCGCACTACGAGCCAGTGGGGTCGAGAACATTGTGGCAGCGGACTTTTCGCCGAAACGGCGCGAACTCGCCACAACGATGGGTGCCCACCAAGCCCTCGATCCCGCGCAGGGCTCTCCATTCGACACCGTCACCCCGGCGGTGGTGTTCGAGGCGGTCGGGGTGCCCGGCATCATCGACGACGTGATGCGCCGTGCCGGGCATGGCACTCGGTTGGTCGTTGTCGGCGTCTGCATGCAATCCGACACCGTGCACCCGTTCTTCGCCATCGCCAAGGAGATCAACGTTCAGTTCGTGCTCGCCTACGCCCCGAACGAATTTGCCGATTCGTTGCGTGCGATCGCCGAAGGTGGCATCGACGTCACCCCGATAATCACCGGCGACGTCGGTCTCGAGGAGGTCGGAGCGGCTTTTGATGATCTTGCCGACCCCGAACGACATTGCAAGATATTGGTGACGCCGTAGGTGCGGTGGGCTGGCAACCTGAAATGCAGTTTGACGGTGGGCATTTCGTCATTTTCCGGCCGACGGCTGTGTCGGCAACACGGCAGCAAGCTCATTTTTCGCGGGCGGCAGAGCCTCCCATTGGTATATTTTGGACGAAGCCGGCAACCCACCACGGCCGATTAAGACGTGGAGTGCTGTCGGCCAATAGCAGTCGACCGTCCCGGCATGGCGACCACAGATGCTCCAGAGGAGGCACCATGCCAACGCCGGCGCTGAGCCTGCAACGGCAGATGCTGCGGCGTCGACCGGTCAGCGGCGCCCCGGTTGCCGACGGCGCCTCAGATCAACTGCAGCGCACCCTTGGGACCTTCCTGCTGACGATGTTCGGTGTTGGCGAGACCGTCGGCGCGGGCATCTTCATCGTGCTCTCGCAGTCGGTGCCGCAAGCCGGTCCGGCGGTCGTCATCTCGTTCATCATCGCCGGCATCGCGGCGGGCCTGGCCGCGATCTGCTACGCCGAACTGGCCTCGGCAGTACCAGTTTCCGGATCGGCCTATTCGTACGCCTACGCGACACTCGGCGAGTTCGCGGCTATGGGCGTCGCAGCCTGCTTGCTGCTCGAGTACGGCGTGTCCACGGCCGCGGTAGCCGTCGGATGGAGTCAATACCTCAACAAGTTGCTCAACAACGTCTTCGGATTTGTCCTCCCGCAGACTATTTCGGCGGCACCGTGGGATCCCGAGCCCGGCGTCATCAACCTGCCGGCCATCGTCTTGGTGGTGATGTGCGCGGTCCTGTTGATCCGCGGTGCCAGTGCATCAGCGAGGGTCAACGCCGTGATGGTGATGATCAAGATCGGAGTGCTGCTGCTGTTCTCGGCGATCGCGTTCACCGCGTTCAGTGCGCACCGGTTCAGTGACCTGGCGCCGTTCGGCGCCTCCGGCATCAGCCTGGCCTCCGGCACGATCTTCTTCGCCTACATCGGTCTGGACGCGGTATCCACCGCCGGCGACGAGGTCAAAGACCCACAACGCACCATGCCGCGCGCCATCATCGCCGCTTTGGTGATCGTCACGAGTATTCATGTGATCGTCTCTGTTGCCGCCTTGGGCGCCCAGCCGTGGCAGGACTTCAAGGGCGAAGAAGCAGTGCTGGCGGTGATCTTGGACCACATCACCGGCAATATCGCCGGCGGCACCATTGTGGCTGCCGGCGCGGTGATCTCGATATTCTCCGTCACGCTGGTGACGTTGTATGGCCAGACCCGCATCCTGTTCACGATGGGCCGCGACGGCCTGTTGCCGGCGACATTCGCGAAGGTCAACCCGCGCACCAAGACGCCCGTGCGAAACACCATGATCGTGGCGTTCGCGGTGGCGGTGCTGGCTGCGCTGGTGCCATTGAGCCGACTGGCTGAAATCGTCTCGATCGGCACGCTGACGGCTTTCATCGTGGTGTCGGCCGGAGTGATCGTCCTGCGGATTCAGGAACCTGATTTGCCCCGATATTTCAAAGTGCCCGGCTACCCGGTGACACCGGTCCTGTCGATGGCGGCGTGCGCCTACATTCTGTACAGCCTGCACTGGTACACCTGGATCGCGTTCAGCGGATGGGTGGCGGTCGCGCTGATCTTCTACCTGTTGTGGGGCCGCCGACACAGCGCGCTCAATGGGGCGGTCGCGCTAGAGAACTCGACACCTGGGGTCGCGTAGGGTGCCAACCATGCCCATCACCCGACGCGCCAGAATGCCGTTCCGTCTCGCGCTCGCATTAGGTCTCGCCTTCGCCTCGTCCGCCTGCGACAGCACGCCGCAACGGGTCGGCGACACCGCGCGTCAGGTGACCGTCGTTGGCTCCGGTCACGTGCAAGGTGTCCCCGACACACTCACTGCAGATGTGGGCATCGAGTTCACCGCCCCCGACGTCACCGCGGCGATGGATCAGACCAACGCACGCCAGCAGGCGGTCATCTCCGCCCTGACCGGCGCCGGCGTCGACCGCAAGGACATCAGCACCACTGAGGTCAGCTTGCAGCCGCAGTACGACAATTCCGGCGGCACCGTCACCGGGTATCGCGCCGACAACTCGATCCGGGTCAAGATCCACCCCGCCGGCTCGGCGTCGCGGGTGCTGGCCGTCATCGTCGGCACCGGCGGCAACGCCACCCGGATCAACTCGGTCGGCTACTCCATCGCCGACGATTCGCAACTGGTGAAAGACGCCCGCGCCCGCGCTTTTCAAGACGCCAAGGACCGGGCCGAGCAGTACGCGCAGCTGTCCGGGCTCGGGCTGGGCAAGATCATCTCGATCTCAGAGGTGTCGGGCGCCGCATCCCCAGCACCCGCGCCGTCGGTACGCGGGGGCATGCCGTCCAGTGTTCCGCTGGAGCCCGGCCAACAGACGGTGAGCTTCTCCGTCACCGCGGTCTGGGAACTCCGCTAGCGGCACGCCGGGCGCGGTCCGGTGGTTACACCTGCACCCGCATTGGTTCCACGCCCCAAATCTCATCGCAGTACTGGGCGATCGCGCGGTCGGAGGAAAACTTGCCGCTACGCGCGCTGTTGAGGATCGACATGCGTGACCATGCGTCCGCGTCCTGCCAGGCCTCGTCAACTGCGGCCTGGCAACCCAGGTAGGACCGGTAGTCGGCGAGCACCAGAAACGGATCGTGGTACCGCAGTGAGTCGACGACCGGACGCAGGACCTCGGTGTCGCCGCCGGTGAAATGTCCCGCGGCGATGAGGTCAAGTACTTCGGCGAGCTCGGGGTCCCGCTCGATGTGGGTCGCCGGGCGGTAGCCCTCGGCGTAGACCCGGGCCACTTCCTCCTCGTTCAATCCGAACACGAAGAAGTTTTCCGCGCCCGCCTCCTCCAGCATCTCCACGTTGGCGCCGTCGAGTGTGCCGATAGTCAACGCGCCGTTGATCATGAACTTCATGTTCCCCGTGCCCGAGGCCTCCTTGCCCGCGGTGGAGATCTGCTCGGACAGGTTGGCGGCCGGATAGATCAGGTGCGCGTTCTGCACATTGAAGTTCGGCACGAAAACGACCTTCATGAAACGGTTTACGTCCGGGTCGGTGTTGACGATGTCGCCGACGGCGGTGATCATTTTGATGATCCGCTTGGCCATGAAGTACCCCGGGGCGGCCTTGCCGCCAAAGAGGAAGGCACGCGGGGGAATCGACAGGCCGGGATTCTTCTTGAGCCGGTTGTACAACGTAATGATGTGCAGCACATTGAGGTGCTGGCGCTTGTATTCGTGTATCCGCTTGACCTGCACATCGAACAGCCAGGTCGGGTCCAACTCGACACCCGTCGTCGCGTGCAGGTACTCCGCGAGCCTTGCCTTGTTGGCGCGCTTGACATCTCGCCACTGCTCACGGAAGGCGCCGTCATCGACGTAGGCTTCCAGCCCCCGCAGCCGCTCCAGGTCCGTCAGCCAGCCGTCGCCGATGGTCTCGTCGAGCAGCTTGCGCAACCCCGGGTTGGCCAGGGCCAAGAAACGCCGAGGCGTCACGCCGTTGGTGACGTTGCCGAATCGCTGCGGCCACAACTCGTAGAAATCTTTGAGCACACTGGCTTTCAACAATTCCGAGTGCAACGCTGCCACGCCGTTGACCGCGTGACTGCCCACGGTGGCCAGGTGCGCCATTCGTACGCATTTGCCGCCGTCCTCACCGATCAGCGACATCCGGCGAATCCGGTCTTCGTCGCCGGGGAAACGCGCGCGCACCTCGTCGAGGAAGAGCTCGTTGATCTGAAGAATGATCTCGAGGTGCCGCGGCAATGCCTCCCCGAATATCGACAGCGGCCAGGTTTCCAGCGCCTCCGGCAGCAGTGTGTGGTTGGTGTAGCCGAAGGTGGCCACCGTGATTTCCCAGGCCTGTTGCCAATCCATCGTGTATTCGTCGATCAGTAGCCGCATCAACTCAGCGACGGCGATCGACGGATGCGTGTCGTTGAGCTGGATCGCCCACTTCTGCGGCAGTTCGCTCAGCGGCCGCCCGGCACGCTCTTGATGGATGCGCAGGATGTCCTGTAACGAGCAACTCACGAAGAAGTACTGCTGCAGCAGCCGCAGCCGCTTGCCGGCTTCGGGTTCGTCGTTGGGGTAGAGCACCTTGGACACGGTTTCCGAGACGACCTCGTCGTCGACCGCCTTGTAGAAGTCGCCGGTGTTGAAGACTTCCAACGCAAAGGATTCCACTGCCCGCGCGCTCCACAACGTCAGCGTGTTGCAGGTGTTTACGCCGTAGCCCTGGACCGGGGTGTCGTAAGACACGCCCTTGAGTACCCGCTGCGGGACCCAGCGGATTCGGGGGCAGCCCGCGTCGTCCACATACCGCTCGGTGGACCCGCCCCAGTTGACGATGTAGCTGGCATCGGGTTTGTCGATCTCCCACGGGTTGCCGTAAGCCAGCCAGTTGTCGGTCTTTTCGACCTGCCAGCCGTCGCGGATCTCCTGCTCGAAGATCCCGAATTCGTAGCGGATGCCGTAGCCGATGGATGGCCGCTCGAGGGTGGCCAGCGAGTCGAGATAGCAGGCGGCGAGCCGGCCGAGGCCGCCGTTGCCCAGGCCCGGTTCTTTCTCGCAGGACATGACGATGTCGAGGTCTTGACCCAACTCCACCAGCGCTTGGCGTGCGGCATCCTCAATTCCGAGGTTGAGCAGATTGTTGCCCAGTTGCGGACCCATCAGGAACTCGGCCGACAGGTAACACGTCACCTTGTTGGGCAGTTCGAGCCAGTCCTGGGTGGTGGCCATCCAGCGATGTTGCATCCGATCGCGTACGGCAAGCGACAGCGCGCGGTAGTAGTGCTCCGGGGTCAGCACCGATGCAGGCCGGGCGATCGAGTACTCCAGGTGATCGCTGACGGCCTGCCGCAGGGCGCCGGCCGACATCCCGGTGCGCGCCGCGCTCGGTACCGTGCGGCCGGCGGCGGCGCGGCCGGTGGGGATGCTGTCGACCTGTTTGTGCGCTAGATCGGTCATGTCGGTACGTCACGCTCCCGGTCGTTGGCCGCTCAAAGATCTGCCAGTCTGGCATCGCTGTGTTTCGGCGGCGAGAGGTCTTCGGGTCATTCCGGTGAATTAGCGCTCGTTCAACGTCAGTGAC
The DNA here is from genome assembly GCA_963833915.1 of uncultured Actinomycetota bacterium. Taxonomy (GTDB): domain Bacteria; phylum Actinomycetota; class Actinomycetes; order Mycobacteriales; family Mycobacteriaceae; genus Mycobacterium. The sequence goes on along the minus strand of CAWHZO010000004.1, from coordinate 466,901 downwards.
CGATGCCCATGATCTGCAGCAGCTCTCGGTGGTCGGTGATGCGATAGTCGGGTTCGCAGTCTTCGTATTGCTTTGTGCCCTGGTCCGAGTCGAACATGATGGTGCGCATTCCGACCTGACGCGCACCGTAGATGTCGCGGAACATGTCGTTGCCGACGTAGACGGTCTGGGCAGCCGGCACCCCCAGTCCCTGCAACGCGTATTCGAACAGTCTCGGGTCCGGTTTGCGGAAGCCGTGATCGCCGGAAACGACGATGGGATTGAAATACTGCGTCAACCCCACCTTGTGCAGTTCGCCACGCGCATAGGCAGTTTGGGCATCGGTGACGATCGCCAACGCAAACCGTCGCCGCAACTGCTCGAGCATCTCGCGCACGTGCGGATAGAGTTTCAGTTTTTTACGCGACACCCCGCGGTAGATCTCCGCAAGCGTCAGCGCCAATTGGGCCAGGCGTTCCGGCGGTAACGCGCGGGTGTAGTCGCTGCCATAGTCGTCGATGATCGAACGCCAGATGGCTACCGCGTCGAACTCGGGATACCGGTGTGGGCTCTCCCGCTGCTGGCGCTTCAGACGAGCGAAATACTGGTCGCGCACCTGGTTTCGCCGCATATCGATGCCCTGGTAGGTCAGAAAGTGCCCGATCGCCCGGAAAATGTCCTCCCGGTGCTCATCGGTACGAATGTGCACGAGCGTGCCATTGACGTCGAACGCGACAGCGGTCACTCCGGTCAGTGCGGTGGCCACGATCAACACGCCTGCAACAGCCGCTTGGACTGCCGGACGAGCTTGTTGCCGTAGTCGGTGTGGATGTAATCGTTGCGGGCAACCCGCAGGAGATTCATCGCCATGTAATAGGGAAGTCGCGCCGTGATGGACCGGAATGCTGCATCGCGGTCGGGGAAATGGCAGCAATATTCCCATAGGAAGTGACCGATGAACGGCTCCGCCCGGTCGGGGTCGCCGGTCACAGACATGAATGCGTGCTGGATCTCGCCGGTGACCCGACCGACGTCGAACATCCGGTCGCCCCACCTGGCCCGCTCGAGGTCGATCGCTGCCACGTCCAGGCCCTGGCCGAATAGAAAATTGGCCGGGGTCGCGTCGCCGTGCAGCCACACCTGCTGATCACCCCACATCGATGTCCTGTCCCGCCACAGCCCCTGAAGCCACAGCAGTTCGTCGGCGTCCCAAGCGCCGATGCGGTTTCGGCGGTTCAACTTGTACACCAAACCGCTGAAGTACTGGCAGTCGACGTCGAAGTCGACCGCATCGCCGCCGGCCGTCCTATTATGTTGAGTGGCAAGAAAATACGCCAGCGCTTTCAGACGCCAGTACAGATGGCCGTCGTTGCGGCGGCGGATGCATTCTTTGATGACATGACTGAGCTGCTCGCCGGCATAAAACTCGATGGCAAGCACACCGTTGAGGTCTGAGTCCACGCCCAGCGGTCTCACCACGTGATGCGGTGAGCCCACCAGGTCGTAGCCCCGCAGCCCCTGCATCGCATCAAACTCCCGATAGGCTGCCCGGGCTGCGCGATCGCGATCCCAGCCGAACCTGGGTCCGTAAAACTTGCAGATCACCCGCGCGCGGCTGTGCTTTTCTTCGTATGCGTAGACCTCGTTGCTGCCCCGCATCCGAAAAGCGCGAAACGCCAGGTTCCGTTCGTACACGCCTAACTGTCCACGGACGATCTGGCACAGAAATCCGTGCATGCCGTCATCGCCGGACACGTATCCGACGTATTTGCCAAACACGACGCCTCCCTGCCGTGTCGGCATCGACACCGAGCTATTCGCTTGGCGTACACAGAATGTTCAGATGATAAGTTGCGGCCCCCGAGCGCGCACGCCGACAGAGCGAGCGCGAGTGGCCTCCGGTCGCAGCGTTATGGCCCGAAGCCGGTAGCGGCCCTCAGTCTTGGTACACCCTAGGGTCCAGGGTTCCGATATAGGGCAGGTCGCGGTAACGCTCGTCGTAGTCCAGGCCGTAGCCCACCACGAATTCGTTGGGGATGTCGAAGCCTACGTAGGCGATGTCCGCGTTGGCGCGCAGCGCGTCGGGCTTGCGCAGCAGCGTGCAGACCCGCAGCGAATGTGGATGCCGGGTGGCCAGGTTGCGCAACAACCAGGACAGCGTCAGACCTGAGTCGACCACATCCTCGACGATCAGCACATCCCGGTCGTTGATATCGCGGTCAAGGTCTTTGAGGATCCGCACCACCCCCGACGAGGACGTCGACGATCCGTAGGAGCTGACCGCCATGAACTCGAACTGGGTCGGCAGCGGGATCGCGCGGGCCAGGTCGGTGACGAACATGACAGCGCCCTTGAGCACGGTGATCAACAGCAGGTCGCGATCGTCGGCGAGGGACCGTTCGCCAAAGTCCGCACCGATCTGTGCTCCGAGCTCGGCGATGCGGGCCTGGATCTGCTCTTCGCTCAGCAGGACCGACTTGATGTCCCCGGGGTATAGCTCCGGCGATTCCGCTGCCACGCCCACAGCGTGCCATGTCATCGGGCTTAGAACCAACGGTGGCTTACGTTCGACTGCGCGGCTCCTGATGCAATCGCAGCCGTCCGTCGCGTCGGCCGGCGACCAATCGCTGATTACGCACTGCGGAGCCGACGGCCACCCCGCCCTGGCCGCGCCAAGCGGTGACCAGCGTGTCGACTCCGCGGATCTGCTTGTCGGTCAAACCGATCGCACCACCGGCGAGCAGCCAACTGCGGATGACCCCACGACGGACCGGGTCGGGCAGCGCTGTCAACATTGCGGTGTCGAGCCCCTCAGCGGTCGCGCAGGCGGTCATCGCCTGCGCGATCAGCGAGTCGATCAATTCGGTGTCCTCGCGCAACGCGGTCGCAGTGCGAGCCAGCGCCTCGGCCACGCCGCCGCCGAGTACGTCTTCCAGCAGCGGCAGCACTTCGTGGCGCAGCCGGGGCCGGGTGAAGCGGCGGTCGGTGTTGTGCGGGTCATGCCAGGCGCTCAGTCCCAGCTCCGCGCACACGGCATGCGTCACATCACGTCGCACACCCAGCAGCGGCCGACACCAGGGCGGGTCGTAGGGGCGCATGCCGGCGATCGACCGAGCCCCTGAGCCGCGGCCCAGTCCAAGCAACACGGTTTCGGCCTGATCGTCGAGGGTATGGGCCAGCAACACTGGACGATCGAGGCGGGCAGCCTCCAGCGCTCCATAACGGGCATTGCGCGCCGCGTTCTCCGGACCGCCGTCTGTGCTCACCTGCACGCAGAGGACTTGGGCATCAACGCATCCCAGGTCGTGGGCTTGCCGTTGCGCCGCGGCGGCAACCGCTGCCGAGCCGGCCTGCAAACCATGGTCGACAATCAGCGCGGTGGTCGGCAGCATGCTCGCCGCGACGCCGGTGAGCGCCAACGAATCCGGGCCTCCGGACAGCGCCACACACCAGCGATCGGCAGAGGCGAGAAATTCCGTTGCGAACGCCGCCACAGCCACGCGGAGTTCGGCTACAGCACCCTGTCGATCCATCGCTGCGGGTGTTCGATCTCAACCGGGCGGGGCAGGGTTGCCGGACTGGTCCAGACGGTGTTGAACCGCTCCATCCCGACTTGGTCCACCACATGGTCGACGAATGCCTTGCCCCGGGTGTACTGGCTCAGTTTGACGTCGACGCCCAGTAGCGCGCGCAGCAGCCGTTGCAGCGGCGACTGCTTGCGATGACGTCGCTCGTCGAAGCGGGACCGGATGGTGGCGACCGACGGAACCACAACGGGCCCAACGGCATCCATCACATGATCAGCGTGGCCCTCCAACAGCGTGCCCAGCACCAGCAGCTGATCCAAGGCTTCGCGCTGCGGTTCGGACTGCACGGCGCGCAACAGCCCCAGGATGCCTTTCGAGTTCGGGTCGGCTTGCGATGAGTCGCCGCGAACGCGGGCGAATTCGGCCAGCCGGCCCACCACCTGTGCGACGTCGTCGCTGGTCTCCTGAGTCAGCACACCCAGCGCTTGCGACATGTAACCGGACAGCCATGGATTGGCGGTGAACTGCACCCGGTGGGTGACCTCGTGCAGGCATACCCACAACCGGAAATCGGAAGGGTCGACTCGTAATTGGCGTTCGACCGCAATGACGTTCGGGTAGACCAGCAGCAGGCAGCCGCCGTCGCTGAACGGGTCGTACTGGCCGAGAATCCCTGACGAGACGAACGCCAGCACGGCACCGGTCTGCGCGCCGGTGAGCCGTCCACTGATCAGGCCTCTCGGCTTGTCGGTTCCGCCGGTCATGACCCGCATCGAGTCGGCGGCGGCCCGGATCCAGCCGGGCCGGTCGACGATGCGGGCGTCGGGCACCACACCGTTGGTGTGCAGCCCGGTGACCTCACGAACCGGCGGTTCAGCCGCCTGGGCAGCAGTAGCCAGGTTGTCGATCGCCTGGTGGCGGGTGTAGTCGGTGGACGACGGTCCCGGACGGGCCAGCCACTGGCCGACCGTCGCCGCGAATCCCCAGTCGACCGTGCGCCCGACGGTCAACTCCGCTGACGCGGTCATGTCGCGCATCCACACGACCATAGGATGGTGGCCAGCGTGTCGATCGCCGTACGGCCGGTTGGCCCGGCGCCATTGGAGATCAGCGCGAAGGTCAGCACCCGCCCGCTTCGATCGGTCACCACCCCAGCTAACGCGTTAATGGCGGTTAGCGACCCGGTTTTGGCCCGCAACCACCCGGCCGGCCCGGCGGCGTTGAAGGTGGCGTCGAGGAAACGGTCGGACAGCGTGCCGCTGCCTCCCGCGATCGGCAACAAGTCCAGCAGGGGTCGAAGTGTCGGCTCATCGGGCCCGGCCGCCGCCTGTACCACGGCGTCAAGGATTTTGGCGGTCAGGCGGTCGTCCACGGACAACCCGCTCGAATCCTGCAATGTCGCGCTGCCGGTGTCGATATGTGCGGTGTTGAGACGATTGGTCACCGCGTCGACGGCGCCGGCGAAGCTCAGCGTCCGCTGCATGGAAGCCGCCACCTCGCGGGCAATGCATTCGGCCATCACGTTGTCGGAGACGTTCATCATCTCGTTCAGCCGGTCGATCAGCGGTGCCGACTGGACGGCCGCCAGTTGTCGCGCGCCGGCGGGTACGGCATGCCCGGTGACCGTCACCCGCTGCGGGTCGACGCCCAGCGCGGTGGCCAGCGCTCGTCCCGCGTCAAGAGCGGGCGTCACCGATCGTCGCGACTCGTCGGTCGCCGGCTGGATCCGCCCGGCGTCGAGCATGACCGATTCGATCGGCGCGATATCGCCGCCCTCGATGTCGGCCGGATCCCAGCCGGGCGCCATGGTCGGACCGCTGAACAGCGAGGTGTCCACCTGGACTGCGGTCGGCGTCACGCCGCTGCGGCGTACTTGATCGGCGAGATCGCTGATCCGCGCGGCGCCGTGATACCAGGTGGCCTGCCCGGGCGGCACCGCCGACAGCGTCGGGTCGCCGGCACCGACCAGCACGACGGTCCCGGGCAGGCTGGCGGCAACCACGCGAGTGGTGACCCGGGCCTCGCGGTCCAGCGCCAGCAGGGCGGCGGCGCTGGTGAGCGTCTTGTTCGTCGAGGCCGGCTGCAGCTGCACGTCGTCAAGTTGGCGCCAGAGTTCTTTGCCGCTCATCGCGTCGGTGACCCGACCGCCCAGCTTGCCCAAATTCGGGTCGGCCGCGGCCGCCGCCAGCGTCGCGGCCAGCCCGGATGTCGTCGGCATCGTGGCGGTCGCGGCCACCGGCAGGATGCTCGACTTGGCGGTGACGGCGGGTGGCGGTGCTGGAACCTGCGCGACACCGGCGCCGCGGCCGCTGCCGGTGATCAACGCGGTCGCAGCCACCACGGCGGCAACTATGGCCAGCACACCCACACCCACCATCAGGTGCGTGGACGGCCGCCACTGGTTCGGACGCATGACTCTCCTGACCTCTTTGCGCCTATTCTGCCCAAACCCCGGCGACCGACGTGCTACGGGAGCCGCAGAGCGCAAGTCAACACTGGACTAGGATTTGCGGTCGACGTCAAGCGACAGGCAGTGATTTCCCAGGCGAAGGAGCCGAGCGGTGCAATTCGACGTGGTCGTCGAGATCCCCAAGGGACAGCGAAACAAATATGAGGTTGACCATGAATCGGGACGGGTTTATCTCGACCGCTACCTTTACACCTCGATGGTCTATCCGACGGACTACGGCTTTATCGACGACACCCTGGGCGAGGACGGCGACCCGCTGGACGCCCTGGTGCTGCTTCCCCAGTCCGTCTTCCCGGGTGTGCTGGTGAAGGCGCGACCGGTCGCCATGTTCCGGATGACCGATGAAGCCGGCGGCGACGACAAGGTGCTGTGCGTGCCGGCCAAAGACCACCGCTGGGACCACATCCAGGACATCGGCGATGTTCCGGAACACGAGCTCGACCAGATCAAGCACTTCTTCTCCCAGTACAAGGCGCTCGAGCCGGGCAAATTCGTGAAGGCCGCCGACTGGGTGGGCCGCGCCGAAGCCGAGTCCGAGGTGCTGCGGTCCATTGAGCGGTTCAAGACCGAAGGACACTGACGCACCCGGGCGGCGCCCGGGCGACCGTGTCAGCGATCGTTCTAAGTGACGGACAGTTGCGCCTTCGTCGCGCGCGTCAGATCGTCAGCGAGAACCTCCGGCTGGCCGGCCAGCAGGCCGTCCAGCGCCAGTGCGGCAACGACCGCCGGATCGGTCTTTTGGTCTCCCGGAGCGAAGGCGGCCATGTCGGTGTCCATGTAGCCGACGTGCACGGCGGTGACATGGATGCCGCGGGGAGCCAGTTCCTGCCTGAGTGCGTCGGTCATCGCCCACCCGGCCGCCTTCGCCGCGGAGTAGGCGCCCGAGGCGGGAGCATGCAGCCAGGACAACACCGACAGCATGTTGAGGATTGCTCCTCCACCATTGCCTTCGATTATCGGCGCGAAAGCCCGGATGACGCTCAGGGTGCCGAAGTAGTGCGTCTCCATCTCCAGCCGGACGTCCTCGAACGCCCCGGACAGCAGTCCCGCCCGCGTGGAGGTGCCGGCATTGTTGATCAACACGGTGACGTCGCCGGCCAGGTCTGCAGCGCGGCGCACCGAGGTTGGGTCGGTGATGTCGAGTGCGACGGGTTCGACGCCGGAGAGCTCGATTGTTTCACGGCGGCGCGCGGCGGCGTAGACCTTGGCGCCGCGCTCGACAAGTTGGGTCGCGAAGTGCTTGCCCAATCCACGGTTTGCGCCCGTGACGAGAGCGGTGATGTGCCCCGTGCTCATGGTGAGTCCTCCTTCGGCTTTGTTTTAGAACTAAAGCACTGCGGCTCAGGGCTTTGGAAGAGCTCTTGGGTCGAGCAAGTAGCGCCGCAGTGGCATCCTGGCAATGTGGGCCCGCTGTTTCATTTCGCCGCGAACTTCTGGTGGCTGGTTTTTCCGCTGGGCGGCGCCATCGGTGGGGGCCTGCGGGCGATCGGCGCGGCCAATGAACGCCGAGCCCAGCGACGCCTCGAGCGGTTTCGGCTGAAGCAGCAGGCCAAGATTGCGATCGCTGAAGCATCCGGTCGGAAGCGAGATAACCCAGACAACAAGTCGAGCTACCGGCGTGCAATCGCCAAACTCCTCGCCGAGCACGATAGGACCGACGCGCGGTGGTTGGACTATGAAGTCGACATCGCCAAATTGCTGGACTTCCCCGCGATGACTGACATGCGGAATCCGCTGACCGTCGCTTTCCATCAGGCCAAACGCCGGGCGGATCTGCTGCGCCCGGAACGTCCCGAGGATCTGCTCAACGATCGAGCCGCGCAACTGGATTACCGCGACGGGGTGCATGAGTACGTCAGCGCATTCGAGATCGCGGAGACCGAAGCGATTCGGCGGCGCCGCAGCGACTTCTCCGAAGACGACCAACAACGGCTGGCGCGAGCCCAGCACTTGCTGCAACTTGCCGAGGACTCCGCAGCATCTCCTCAAGAACGGCAGAACGCCTACGGCCGGGCAAGCAAGGAACTCGACGGGCTCATCGTCCTGCCGGCTCCGGTTCGGGCGAGTATCGAACGGCGCATCGCCGGCCAGATAGAGGCTTAACCCTGCTGCGACTGATCGGTGCCGTTGCCGCGGGTCTTGTAGAGGCTGGCCGCCGCCGCGACGACAAGGGTCGCTGCGATCACCACCAGACTGACCGACGTCGGTATCTCCGGGACGTCAATATGCTTGCCGCCGTTGATGAATGGCACGTCGTTTTCGCGAAACGCATGCAGCAGCAACTTGATGCCGATGAAGAACAAGATGACACCAAGACCTTTGGAGAGATAGACAAGCCGCTGCAACAGCCCCTCGAGGATGAAGTAGAGCTGCCGCAGGCCCATCAAGGCGAATACGTTGGCGGCGAAGACCAAATAGGCCTGTCGGGTCAGCCCGTAAATCGCGGGAATGGAATCGAGGGCGAAGATCAGGTCGGCGACGCCCAGCGCGACGATCACCAGAGCCATCGGGGTCATCGACCGGTGCGACCCCTCTTTGACGAAAAGCTTGAAACCGTGCCAGGACTCGGTGACATTGAGATGTCTGCGAGCGAACCGGACTGCCGCGTTCTCGGTGTCTACGTCGTGCGTGGCGCCGCGGGCAAGTCGCAGCGCGGTGTACACCAGGAATGCGCCGAAAAGGTAGAACACCCAAGAGAATCGCTGGATGGCCACCGCGCCGAGCGCGATGAAGATGCCTCGAAAAACCAGTGCGATCAGGATCCCGACGAACAGCGCTTCTCGCTGATACGCCCTGGGCACGTTGAAGCTCGTCATGACGATGACGAAGATGAACAAGTTGTCGATCGACAGGCTGTACTCCGTCAGCCAACCGGCAAAGAATTCCCCGGCGAACTGCTGGCCGTGGAAGTACCACGTCCAGATTCCGAAGGACGCCGCCAGCCCGACGTAGGCCGACAACGCGATCGCGCATCGGCGCATCGTCGGTTCGCCTGATCGGCGGGCCATGGCCACCACGTCGAAAAGCAGGACAGCGGCGGTCGCGGCCAGGGTGACGATCCATTCCAGCAAAGACACGCGCAACGCGATACCTCCGGTCGTTGAAAACCAGAGGTCTCTTCCACCGGTGCAACCACGATCGCGCCGGCCCGCGGCACGGTCGCCCGATTGGTGGGCGACGTGATGACGACACCGCGGCCGAGGAATACTCCCCTCTGCGACCAGTCTGTCAGGTCGCAATCGCCGGAGCCCCCGGTGTGACCGCCACGGCGCTGAGTATTTTCAGACTGTGGCGAGGGTGGTGTGACCGTGACCGAAGTCGGCGGCACCCCTGCCATCGGAGCATTCGCCAGCCCGATCGCACGCAGCAGCGTGGCCCGGGTGGGTGCGGCGACCGCATTGACCGCCGCGTGCGGCTACGCGGTGGTCTACCTGGCCGCCCGCGATCTGGCGCCGGCCGGCTTTTCGGTCTTCGCGGTCTTCTGGGGAGCATTCGGACTGGTCAGCGGCGCGGCCAACGGCCTGCTGCAGGAAACGACGCGGGAAGTCCGGGCCGCCGGCTACCTGGCGGTGCTGCCGGGCCGACGCACTCGCCCGCTGCGGGTGGCAGGCATGGTCGGTATCGGCGCGGCCGTGGTGATCGTGGGCAGCTCGCCGCTGTGGAGCAGCCGGGTGTTCACCGACGCCCGTTGGCTTTCGGTGGGCCTGCTCAGCGTCGGGCTGGCCGGATTCTGTCTGCACGCCACGTTGTTGGGCATGCTGGCCGGAACCAACCGCTGGACCCAGTACGGCGCGCTGATGGTCACCGACGCCGTCATCCGAGTGGCGGTCGCGGTCGCCACCGTCATAGTCGGATGGGGCCTGGTCGGGTTCCTGTGGGCCACCGTCGCGGGTGCGCTGGCCTGGCTGATCATGATCGCGGCCTCGCCGACGACCCGGGCGGCAGCGCGACTGCTGACCCCGGGCGGCACCGCGACCTTCTTGCGTGGAGCGGCCCATTCGATCACCGCGGCGGGTGCCAGCGCGATTTTGGTGATGGGTTTTCCGGTGCTGCTGAAACTGACGTCCACCCACCTCGGCGCCGAAGGCGGGGTCGTCATCCTGGCGGTCACCTTGACCCGCGCGCCGCTGCTGGTGCCGCTGACCGCGATGCAGGGCAATCTGATCGCGCACTTCGTCGACGAGCGAACTCAGCGGCTGCGAGCCCTGATCGCACCGGCGGCGCTGGTCGGCGGGATCGGCGCCGTCGGTGTACTGGCGGCGGGCCTGCTTGGCCCGTGGCTGCTGCGGGTCGGCTTCGGGCCTGACTACCACGCAGCAGGCGCACTGCTGGCCTGGCTTACCGCGGCGGCGGTGGCGATCGCGATGCTGACGCTCACCGGCGCCGCCGCGGTCGCGGCCGCGATGCATCGCGCCTACGCGCTGGGCTGGGTTTCAGCGACGGTGGCATCGACGCTGTTGCTGGTATTGCCGCTGCCGCTGGAGACCCGCACCGTGGTCGCGCTGCTGTGCGGTCCGCTGGTGGGTATCGGCGTGCACCTGGCCGCCCTCGCGCGTGGCCGCGGCTGATCAGCCTGGTCGGCCGGTCAGGCGTGTACGTTGTGGGCTTGAAATGCCCAGTGAAACGTTCAACGTCTGGATCGTCGTCCCAGCCTTCAACGAAGCTGGTGTCATCGGCGACGTGATCACCGATCTGCGCTCGGTTTTCACCCACGTCGTCTGTGTGGACGACGGCAGCCACGATGACACCGGCGACATCGCCCTGCGGGCCGGGGCGCATCTGGTGCGTCACCCGGTGAACCTGGGCCAGGGTGCCGCCATCCAGACCGGCGTCGAGTACGCCCGCCGCCAGCCCGGCGCCCAGGTCTTCGGCACCTTCGACGCTGACGGTCAGCACCGCGTCAAGGACCTCATCACGATGATCGACCGGCTGGGCGCCGGCGACGTCGATGTCGTCATCGGAACGCGATTCGGCCCGGGCGTCAGCAGGCCCCCGCTGCTCAAACGTGTTGTGTTGCAGACCGCGGTGCGGCTGAGCCCGCGCGGCCGCAGGCTGGGGTTGACCGATAGCAACAACGGACTGCGAGTGTTCAACAAGACCGTCGCCGACGGTCTGGACATCACCATGAACGGGATGAGCCACGCCACCGAGTTCATCATGCTGATCGCCGAAAACCGTTGGCGTGTCGCCGAGCAACCCGTCGAGGTGCTCTACACCGAATACTCCCAATCCAAGGGCCAACCGCTGCTCAACGGTGTCAACATCATTGTCGACGGATTCCTGCGAGGAAGGATGCCGCGTTGAACTGGATTCAGGGTCTGCTGATCACCTCGATCATCGCGTTGCTGGTTTACCTGCTGCGCTCCCGTCGCAACGCCCAGTCGCGGGCCTGGGTAAAAGTCGGCTATCTGGTCTTCGTGATGGCCGCTGTGTACGCCGTACTACGACCCAACGACACCACAGTGGTGGCGCACTGGCTCGGAGTGGACCGCGGCACCGACCTGATGCTCTACGCGCTGATCATCGCGTTCAGCTTCACCACGCTGAGTACGTATTTGCGGTTCAAGGACCTCGAATTGCGTTACGCGAGACTGGCCCGCGCGGTCGCGCTGGAGGGCGCGCAAGCGCCCAATCCGGGCTAGCCGCGACACCCAACCGCGCCCTCAAAGCGAGGCCTCCTATCAACCACTCCGGCTGCAGTGCGTGGCCTTCCGATTTCGTGCCAAACCGGTGCACGGCGATCGTTACGATACAACGGATAGGAACAACGATGGATCGGAGAGCGGACGGTTGTCGCAGCCGTATGAACAGCAGCCCTGGGCGGGGTATTAGCCCGCGGGCGCACAGCCGCCCAGCGGCTACTACCCGGCGGCAGGCTCGCCGGCGGCTGGGGCAAGTTGACTCAATAGCGCGCCCCAACCTGTGGTGTTTTGGGGTGTCGGTGTGGAGTTCAGAATGCCGTGACTTCAGCGACGGCGGTGCGGTATGCGCCGGCGAAGGCGGGGACGACGAAGCGACGAAGTATGGACCGGTAGCGCCTGATGTCGCCCTCACCATCCTCGAGGCCGCGCATCACCAGCTTCGTGACGTCGCCCAGCCACAAGTGGATGTCCGACCGGGGCAGCCCGGGTGGCAGTTCATTGTTCGCCACGGCCGCGTCGAGAACGGGATCCCACATCTCGGCTCTGCACCATCTCCGTCGTTCCCGAAGCGATCATTCGTCGGCCGAGGCTCGTGCCATCGGGGTCGATGAAGTGCCTTGTCAGGGGGTCGCGGCGGGCGTGTTCGGCGGTGTAGAGGACAGTCTCGACGATCTGATCCGGAAGGTTGCTCTGCCGGGAGATCGATTTGCGTGCGCGTTCAAGCAATGCCCGCGCGTGCCGGGTGATCAGTTCGATGAGTAGGTCGTCGCGGTCAGCGAAGTAGCGGTAGACGCTGGGCCGCGACAATCCAACCTCACACGCAACGTCGTCCATCGTGGTCTTGCGGATTCCGTGGCGATCAATGCAGCGTTCAGCGGCGGCCAGGATGCGCTCGCGCGCCTCGTCTGCGCTCGTAGGTGCGATTTGCTGGCTGGGCGATCGTCGAGGCATAAAGCCATGTTACTAGGTACGTCAGTCGTCCGATGGTATATACGCGGCCCGTCCTACCTGGTTGTGCGGCTTGACACGTCGCGATTGGGACGTTCATACTGACTGCTGACATTTTTTGTTTTATGTCAGTCAGGAGGCACAGATGCCAATGGGACTGCCGCACCGGGTCGCGATAGTCGGCGCAGGGCCGATCGGGTCGGCGTTGGCGGGTCACCTGATCCTGGCCGGAAACAAGGTCACCATTGGAGCGCGACGCCCGGACGCCTTCACTCCGCCCGACTATCAGCGGGAAGACATCGACTATCCGGTCCGCACGATTGAGGAAGCAATCGACGGGGCGGAAGTGGCGATCCTGGCGATCCCGAACGCGGCCGTCGCGTCGTTCGCCGAGGTTTATCGCGATCGGTTGGCCGGCGCGGTCATCATTGATCCTTCGAACCGATTCCTCTGGCATGACGACGGCGTGATGACCATCAAGCATCTCGGCGGCAAGACTTCCGGAACGGTGACCGCTGAGTTGTTCCCGAAATCATCAGTGGCACGCGCCTTCTCACACCAACTCGCTGAAACGCTATGGCTGCGGGGCCGCCGCGAACCTGGGCGATGGGGAATCGGATACGCGGCCGACGACAACGACACCGCTTGGATCACCGCCGACATCATCACCCAAACCGGCTTTGTGCCGATCCGAATTGGTGCACTGGCCCACTCGGCGCCCATTGATCCCGGCGGAGTCCTATTCCCCGGCCTCCTCGGACTCTTCAGCCCACAAGGTATGCAAACGACCCTCGATAAGGGGCCATTCACGGGAGAACTGCCATGTTCCGCGTAATCGGGAGGTCCTGCCGTGCGGGCTCGAGTCGGGCTGTGCGCGGACGCCGACATACCACGACCCCATGGCAGGCGGATGACTGAAAGGGTGGGATTTACAAGGTGTTTCGAATCTTCAAAACAGGTGTGGATGCCGCTGCTTCTGGTCGTCGTGGTCGCGCTCGGTGCATACGCGGTCGTCCGAATCCGCGACACGATCGGCGCGCACGAATCGGCGTCGGCCGACGCGGGCAATGGTGACGATACGAAGCCGTTCAACCCGAAACACATCGCATACGAGATCACGGGGTCGGGGGGCAGCGTGAACGTCGACTACCTCGACGAGAACGGCCAGCCTCATCGCGTCGACGCTGCGGCGTTGCCGTGGTCCTTCACGATCGTCACGACGTTGCCGTCGATGTCGGCCAACGTTGTCGCTCAGGGCGATCGCGGAGTCAACGGCCTTCGGTGTCGCGTCGTCGTCGACGGCCAGGTGCGCGATGACCGCAGCGCCGACGAATATCAACCGTTCATCTACTGCCTGGTGAAATCCGTATGAGCAACGCGCACTCCGCGCCACGCCGCCCGATCGTCGCCCGGCTGATCCGCGTCCTGTCGATCCCGATCATCGTGTTCTGGGTGCTGGTCGCGGTGGGCCTGGGCCTGCTGGCTCCGTCTCTGGACGCCGTCGCGGACAAGCATTCGGTGTCGCTGGCGCCGCAGAACTCGCCGGCATTTCACGGCATGATGAACATCGGTCACGTGTTCAAGCAGTTCGATTCGGATTCCACGGCGATGGTGGTCCTGGAGGGGCAGGACAAGCTCGGCGACAGCGCGCACCAGTTCTACAACCAGATCGTCACGAAGCTCCACGCGGACCGGGGGCACGTGGAGAACGTCCAGGACTTCTGGAGTGACCCGCTGACCGCTGCGGGCTCGCAGAGTCCGGACGGCAAGGCCGCCTATGTGCAGGTCTTCCTCGTCGGCGCTCAGGGCACCGGCCCCAGCAAGAAGTCGGTGGCCGCCGTGCGCAACATCGTCGCCTCAGTGCCTTCGCCGCCGGGGGTGAAGGCCTACGTGGCCGGCAACACCGTGCTGAATGCCGACGTCAGCGTCGCGGGGCACAAGAGCCTCCAGCTGATGGCGGTGGTGTCGATCGGCGTCATCTTGGTGATGCTGCTGATCGTCTACCGCTCGGTCGTGACCGCGATTCTGGCGCTGGTGATTGTTGGTATCGAACTCTTTGCGGCGCAAGGCATCACGGCCACCGCGGGCAACTTGAACATCATCGGTCTGACGCCGTATGCGGTGAGCATGGTCACGATGCTGACCATCGCCGCGGGAACCGACTACGTGATCTTCCTGCTGGGCCGATATCAGGAAGCCCGGTCGGCGGGTCAGGACTCGGGAAGTTGCGTTCTACACGGCCTATCATGGCGTGTCGCACGTGATCCTGGGTTCGGGGTTGACGATCGCGGGTGCGTGTATGTGTCTGACCATGTGCACGTTGCCGTACTTCAATTCGATGGGTTTGCCGTGCGCGATCGCGCTTTTGGTGATCGTGGCGGCGGCGTTGACGTTGGCGCCGGCGATCCTGGCCGTGGGGTCCCGGTTCGGTCTGCTCGATGCTAAGCGGGAGCTCTCGACGCGGGGCTGGCGCAAGGTCGGCACGGCCGTAGTCCGCTGGCCCGTGCCCATCATCGTCGTGACGCTGGTGATCGCGATCATCGGCTTCGTCAGTCTGCTGACCTACGTGCCGCAGTACAACGACGAGAAGTTCACGCCCACCGACATGCCCGCTAACGTCGCGATGACGGCGGCCGAGCGGCACTTCTCCCAAGCCCGGATGAATCCCGAGTTGCTGATGCTGGAAGCCGATCACGACCTGCGCAACCCGGCGGACATGCTCGTCATCGACCGGGTCGCCAAGAGCGTGTTCCACTTGCATGGCATCGAGCGGGTCCAGACCATCACCCGGCCGCTGGGGGCGCCGATCGAACACAGTTCGATCCCGTTCCAGATCGCCATGCAGAACTCTGGCACCCTGCAGACGGCCAAGATTCAGAACGACAACACCGCGCAAATGCTCGAGCAGGCCGACGAGTTGAGCAAGACCATCGCCAACATGGAGCACATGTACGAGATCATGAAGAAGCTCACGGCCACCACCCACGACATCGTCGCTCAGACGCACGACATCGTGGACACCACCAACGAGTTGCGGGACCACATCGCCGACTTCGACGACTTCTTCCGACCTATTCGCAGCTACTTCTACTGGGAAAAACACTGCTTCGACATTCCGAGTTGTTGGTCGCTTCGCTCGATCTTCGATACTCTCGACGGGATCGATGAGCTCGCCGACCAATTGCAGGTTATGACGGGGAGTCTCGATCATCTCGACCAGTTGATGCCGCAAATCCTGGCGACGCTGCCGCCGACCATCGCCTCCATGAAGACGATGCGCGACTTCATGGTGTCCACGCACAGCACGATGGCAGGCATCCAGGCCCACCAGCAGGAACTGGCGCAGGGCTCGACGCTGATGGGCAATTACTTCGACGAAGCCAAAAACGACGACTCCTTCTACCTGCCGCCGGAGGTGTTCAAGAACCCCGACTTCAAACGCGGCCTGAAGATGTTCGTCTCGCCCGACGGCAAAGCCGTCCGGTTGATCATCACCCACCAGGGTGACCCGGCCTCGGTGGCGGGCATCGAGCACGTCGCCGGGATCAAGGAAACCGTCGCCGACGCCGTGAAGGGCACCCCGCTGGAGAACGCGAAGGTCTCACTGGCCGGTACCGCCTCGCTCTACAGCGACATGCAGAACGGCGTCACCGTCGACTTGTTGATCGCCTGCATCGCCTCGATGATCCTGATCTTCGCGATCATGCTGCTGATCACCCGCAGTGTGGTAGCCGCCCTGGTCATCGTCAGCACGGTCGCCGCATCGCTGGGCACCGCATGTGGACTGTCCGTGCTGCTGTGGCAGGACATCCTGGGACTCGGCTTGCAATGGGTCGTGATCCCCCTGTCGATCGTGATCCTGCTCGCCGTGGGTTCGGACTACAACCTGCTGGTGGTCTCGCGGCTCAAGGAGGAGATCCACGCCGGCCTCAACACGGGGATCATCCGCGGCATGGGCGCCACCGGGCGCGTGGTCACCGCCGCCGGCCTGGTGTTCGCGTTCACCATGATGTCGATGATCGTCAGCGACCTGCGCGTGGTCGGCCAGCTGGGCATGACCATCGGCATAGGCCTGCTGGTCGACACGCTCATCGTGCGCTCGTTCATGACCCCCTCGATCGCCGCAGCGCTGGGACGCTGGTTCTGGTGGCCATTGAACACCTTCAAGATCGTGAAGAGAGGCGGTCCCGAGCCCGCATCCGACGCGAACACCGCGCCGATTTCAAAGCCGGCGATGGTGTGAATTGCCGATCTTCCAAGCTGCAAACAGCGTTGTCATCGCCGGATCGGGACACATTAAAGACACGGAATCGAAACTGCGCCAGCGCACCGACGGGACCTGGACCGGTCACTCGATCCCGCGATCCTCAACGCCGCCTTGGCCGCCCAGTGGTTCTGGTGGTCGCAAGTCATCTACCCCCACGGCGACCGCAACCCGCCCCGGGTTCAGCAGCCGACCGACGACACGGCCACGACCCAGCCGCTCCGCATGGGTTCAACGAGTTACTTAGGACCGCAATGAGGTTAGCGAAGCTCCTAGTGCCAGCACTGGCCGCAGCCGCGGCACGGCACGAATGATGTTGCAGCCCAATCCGCGACGCCAGCCCGCCGTGCTGCGAAGAGAGGAGATACCCATGAACCGACCGCGGCGCTCGCGAGCACGTTCGGTTCGGCGCGCCGGCCTCGCGGCGCTTCCGCCGCGGTCGCGATATGGGCGTTGCCCGACACCGCGGTGGCCGACGCCACCGACGATTACCCGATCCCCCACCGGCTGATCGTCACCACCTGCGCCGCCGAGCAGATCCTGGCCGCAGCACGTGATTTCACGCCGATCTATTACGAGCGCTACATGATCGACAAGCGCAACAAGTCGCCCCAGGTTCAACACGCCGCCGTCGACACTGCGCACTGCTGCTATTCACTCAACCCTGCGGATCGCACAGCCTACTCCGAACAAATGGCCACCAACTTTGCCGATCCCATGACGGCGGCGTGGCCCAATTGGGCGAAGATCTTCTTCAACAACAAGGGCGTTGCCGCCAAAGAAACCGACCACTGCGCCGAGTACCCACCCGGCGACCCATCCGTGTGGGACTGGTCGCCCGCTCGATGACGAACTCTGGAAAACCCACCGCCGCAACCGAGTTAGCCAGACCGATGCTAAACAACCGGCCCGGTATCACAACCTAAGGCAAACCGAGTGGCCACGGTGGTGAAGTGTGAATGGGTTTCGGCTACATGAGACGGCGGTGTACTTCGAATGCCAAACACAGTTCGGCGACATCCCTTGGCCGCGACAGGGATCGGCCGGTACGTTTCTCGATTCGACGCAACCGATGGCGGACCGTGTTGGGGTGGCAAATAAGTACTTCAGCCGCACCGCGCACGGACGCATCGTTGCCCTGCCAGACCCGAAATGTTTCGAAAAGCATCTCGCGCTCCTGGTCGGGAAGATCGCCAAAACAGCCCAACACTGCGCCGACCGTTTTGACCATCGCCTCCGGCGCGCTCACGGCAGCGGTGGCCAGGATGGAGCCGTCGAACACCGCGACCGAGGACGCGGTATCGGTCGGGCCCCGCAACATTATTCTTGCGAGGTGCAGGGCTCGTGGCGTATCGCGCAGATCCTCGAAGGCCGCACTGACGCCCACCCGCGCGGTGGTCATCCGAGACATAAGGGCAACAACCCTGTCGAGTTTGTGGTCGGACTTGACGTGGACGATCCCGACCTGCGAGTCAGGCAGCAGCCGCCACGCCGAAAAGATGTCCAGGCTGCGCAGCTTCGATTCGATCTCGGGCATCGGCTCATCGCCCACAGTGGGAGCTTGGGCGGCGATGACCACAAACGGACCATTGATCGGCAGCCGAAGATGGCCGGCGGCATCCCGCAGGCTCCACTCGTCGAACGCTCGTCCCTCAAGCAGCGCGTCCACCAGACTCAAACGCTGTGATCCCTCCGCCAGGAGCCGCCGCCTCTGCTCGTCGCGATAACTGGCCACCACTGCAGCAGCGATCAATTCGGCGAAGCGGCCGATGCGCACCTCGGTATCGGCAGGCATCGGGCCGGGTCGCATGGAACCGACACCCGCCACGCCCCACACGCGTCCATCAATGATGATCGGTACCCCCACCGCCGCGCGCACTCCTGCATCGCGCGCGCGAGCCGCGATCGGCCCGCCAACGTTCTCGTAGCTGTCCATCCGAGCAGGCCCGCCGGTGCGCTGCACCATCGATGCGAGGATGTTGCCCGCGAGCGGTGTTCGAGCGCCCACCGGCCACTTCGCCGGCGCTGAAGCAGAGAGGTATGCCGCCGCCAGCAGGGTAATTTCGCCGCTGGTCTCGTAGCGCCACAGTCCGGCGCAATCCGCGGGCACGCACCGACACATTTCGTTGGTCACTGCGTCGAACGCCTCTTACAGTTCAACCCCGCGGGCGACCAGCGTGGCCAGTCGGCGCAAAGCCGCCTGCTCAGTCGTGAGCCGACCAGTTGCGATAGCCGCAGAGCGCGCCGCTCAATCGCGGCCGAGAACGCCTCGTCGAAGGCGGCAGCGGCGAGTTGCGGGTCGCTCGCGTACAGCTCCTGGATCCGGCCAGCCAGCCGTTCCTGTGCGACATCAGTGGACATTTCGGAACTTCCAAGAGGCTGGGTCAGGTTTTCAAGGACGCGGCGGCGGGCTCGGACCGCGGGTGTTCGGCGGCGTCGCGGGTCAGCTGCTGCAGCAGCGGCATAGCAACGCGCATCGCCAAGGCCAGCGTCGCCTGGTCGTCGGCAGACAGCTTGTCGAGCAGTCCGGCCATGCGCTCGCGCACCGACTGGCGCTGCTCAGCCCGCAGTGCCCGCCCAGCGTCGGTGATAGCCACCAGCGTGGCGCGGCCGTCTTCGGGGTCGATCAGCCGAACAACCCAGCCCTCTCGCTCCATCCGCCCAACCAGCTGCGTCATCGCCGGCTGAGCAATCCCGGTTGCCGTCGCCAGGGCCGTGAGCCGACAAGGACCCTCCGCAGCCAGCGCCGCCAACACATTTCTCGATGTGAGGCTGGTGCCCCGAGCCAGATGACGCACACCCAGCGTCGCTCCCACCCTGAGGGCCTCGGCGATGCCTACCACGATGTCTGAGTCAGGCCTCTTTTCCATAGGAGAATATATATCATTCCAGTATGCATCTGTCAAATGGCAACGTGTATCCTGCATTCGTTCAGCGAGTCTCAGCCCTCAATATCGTCATTTACATATTGCGCATATGTTCCCGGCGATGTATAAAAGTGGATATCGGCTGCGTCGAGCCCGACGACAACGGTCGCCGGTTTCAGCCACCTGGAAACCGGGCATCGCCGCCGCCGCGCCTCAAGCCTGAAAGGACGCCACGCGTGAACAAGGTCCGCTTCGACTTCGAAGACGTAACCCCTGAAGAACGCCACGCGCTGACCGCTCTGTGTACGGAATATGTCTGGCGCATCGACAACGGTTACGCCGCCGCGGTGCCCGCGCTGTTTACTGCCGACGGCTCCATGGAGCTGCCCTGGGGCACGCCAAGGGGCGCGGCGGAGCTGAAGGCGGCGTGGGAAGAGAGGGCCAGGCGGGCGATCCGCACCCGGCACATGATCTCCCACTTGCGATTCTCGCGCCTGGGCGCCGATGAGATCGCCGGAGAAGTCAGTCTCACCCTCTATCACGCGGACGCCGAGGGCCCCGCGCCGGCCACGCCGGCCGTGGTGGGCGAGCATATCGATGTCTATCGCCGACGCGACGACGGCCGCTGGCGCATCCATTCGCGCCGGTTCTCTCCCGCCTTCTCCAGCTATGCGGCAATCCCGGTTCCAGAGCGCAAACCGGCGGACGCCGCAATCTGACCGCAAGCACCATCGAGAGGGAAGTGAACATGCCGCTTTACGCCATGGTGGGCTACGACCACCCGAACGCCGTCGCCAACCGCGAGCCCATTCGGGCGGAGCACCGAGCCTATATCCGCGCCAACCTGCAGCCGCTGCGGCTGGCCGGCGCCTTCAACAACGGCAGGGGCGAGCAGATCGGCACCATGCTGGTGTTCGAGGCCGACGATGAAAAGACCGTCTGGGACTGGATCAAGGCCGAACCCTTCTATCGGGGCGGCATCTATCAACAGTGTGAAGTGCGTGTCTGGAACCTGGTGATCGGAGAGATCGCGCCGGGCCCGGCCGTCGCTCCGGTGTCTTAGTGGCGGTGCGGCTGCGGGAACTCACTCGGCGAAGAGACCACGGGACGCCGGGCTATCCACGTCATTGCTGCAGCGTAGAAAGTCACCGATTGTGGGCGAACAGGTTTGGGCCTGCCCCGATTCAAACCGGCGGGTTCGGTGCGGCCGCAGAGGCAGTATCAGAGGGTGTGCATGCGCCGGAAATACTCCACCGTGCGACGCACACCCTCGTCGAGTGCCACCTGCGGGCGCCAGCCCAAAACCCGTTCGGCTAAGCCGATGTCGAGGCAGGACCGTTCCAAGTCGCCCAGCCGGGGTGGGTGAAACTCCGGGTCGTCGGCTGAACCGACGGCGGCGGCGACCGCTGAATGCAGTTGGCGGTCAGAGGTTTCCACACCGGTGCCGACGTTGAACCGCTGCCCGCCACCCGCCGGACCGGACGCCTTGATGAACGCGTCCACCACGTCGTCGACGAAGACGTAGTCGCGGGTGTGCGAGCCGTCGCCGAACACCTTGGTGGGCTTGCCGGACAGCAAGGCAAGAGCGAAGATCGCGACCACCCCGGCCTCGCCGTGCGGGTCCTGTCGCGGACCGTAGACATTGGCCGGTGCGATGTGCGAGCACTCCAGGCCATAGAGATGACGAAATGTGTTGATGTAGATCTCGCCGGCCACTTTGCCCGCCGCATACGGTGAAGCCGGGTCGGTGGGCACGTCCTCGCTGGTCGGGTAAGACGGCGGGGTGCCGTAGATCGATCCGCCCGAAGAGGTGTGCACGATCTTGCGCACTCCGGTGCTGCGCGCGGCTTCGGCGAGCCGCACAGTGCCGATCACGTTGACCGAGGCGTCGAATTGTGGGTCGGCCACCGAGTGCCGCACGTCGATCTGGGCGGCCAGGTGAAACACCACCTCCGGGCGGTGCTCGTCCAGGATCGCCTGCAGATCGGCGGCCACGATGTCGGCCTCGACGAACACGAACGCGGGATTGTCGGCCAGATGCTCAAGGTTGGTCGCCCGCCCGGAGGCGTAGTTGTCCAGGCCGACGACGCTGTGCCCGTCGCTCAGCAACCGGTCGACTAGCGTCGACCCGATGAACCCGGCTGCCCCGGTGACCAGTGCGCGCACCGGCCCACCATACCGACGGGCCGGCCGGATACCGAAGGTGGCGCTGGTCGCGGCGGCGCTCGTCGCGGTGCAGCTGGCGATCCGCGGGGTGCTGGCGTTTCGGGGCTACTTCTACTGGGACGACCTGATTCTGGTCGGGCGGGCCGGCACGCACGGCCTGCTGTCGCCGTCCTATCTGTTCGACGACCACGATGGCCATGTCATGCCCGCCGCCTTCCTGGTCGCCGGCACCATTACCCGGCTGGCGCCGTTGAACTGGACCGGACCGGCCATCAGCCTGGTGGTCCTGCAGTTGCTGGCTTCGCTGGCGCTGTTACGCAGTCTGTACGTGATTTTGGGCTGGCGGCCGGTGCTGCTCATCCCGCTGACGTTTGCGCTGTTCACCCCGCTGGGCGTGCCGGGGTTCGCGTGGTGGGCGGCGGCGCTGAACTCGCTGCCGATGCTGGCCGCGCTGGCCTGGGTCTGCGCCGATGCGATCCTGCTGGTGCGCACCGGCAACCTGCGCTATGCGGTCACCGGCGTGCTGGCGTATCTCGGTGGGCTGCTGTTCTTCGAGAAGGCCGCGGCGATTCCGTTCGTCGCGTTCGCCATCGTCGCACTGCTGTGCCACGTGCAAGGTGATCGGGCCGCGCTGGCAGCGTTTTCAGCGGTATGGCGGGCCGGCGTTCGGTTGTGGACGGTGTCGCTGGCGTTGACCGCCGGCTGGGTCGCGATCTATCTGGTCGTGGTCAACCAGCAGCGGTGGAGTTCGGATCTGCCGATGACGTGGGATCTATTGCGCCGCTCGGTCACTCACGGGATCGTTCCTGGTTTGGCCGGTGGCCCGTGGGCCTGGGCCCGGTGGGCACCGGCCTCACCGTGGGCCACGCCGCCAACGTTGGTCAAAGCGCTGGGCTGGCTGGTGCTGGCCGCGGCGGTGCTGCTGTCCCTGGTCCGCAAACAGCGCATCGTGCCAGTATGGCTGACCGCCGCCGGCTACGTGGTCGCCTGCCAGGTGCCGATCTATCTGATGCGCTCGTCGCGGTTCACCGCGCTGGAGCTGGCCCAAACCTTGCGTTATTTCCCCGATCTCGTCGTGGTGCTGGCATTGCTGGCCGCGGTCGGGTGCTGCGCGCCCAACCGCCCGTCGGTCGGACGGTTGCAGCACTGGCTGGATGCGTCTGCGCCCCGCACGGCGATCACGGCCACGGTGGCGGCGTTGTTCGTGGCCAGCAGCTGGTATTCGACGGCGACGTTTCTGAAGTCCTGGCAAGACAACCCCGCTCAGCCTTATCTGCAAAATGCCCGCCGCGGTTTGGCCGCGGCGCACGCGGCCTCGAGTGCGCCGTTGCTTGACCAAGAGGTCGATCCGCTGGTGCTTGGACGGGTGGCGTGGCCAGACAACCTGGCCAGCCACATGTTCGCGCTGCTGCGCGATCGACCGGAATTCGCCTCGTCAACAACGCAATTGCGGACACTGGACAGCAGGGGCCGGTTGGCTGATGCGCAGGTGACCTGGGTGCGCGCGATCGTGCCCGGGCCGGTGCCGCAGTGCGGATATCTCGTGCAACCCGACCGGCCGCTTCGGCTTGCTCTCGACGGCCCGTTGCTGCCGACGGACTGGACGGCCGAGATCAACTACCTGGCCAACAGCGACGGTTCGATGACAATGTCGTTGTCGGAGGGAACCGACACGCGAGTTCCGGTGCATCCCGGGCTGAATCGGGTCTACGTGCGACTGCCCGGCGCGGGAGATGACATCCGGGTACGGGCCAACACGGCCGCGCTGAGCGTATGCGTCGCGGTCGGGCCGGTGGGCTATGCGTTGCCGCGATAGAGCCACCTAGGAGAATCGAACTCCTGACCTGCTCATTACGAGTGAGCCGCTCTACCGACTGAGCTAAGGTGGCGTGCCCTGTTGGGCGGCACGAGTCTACGGCAGGGCAGGTCACCGGCCCAAGCCCGCCCGGCGACGATGCGGGCCGTTAACGGCCCGTTGAGGAGCAGGGCAATCAGACACCCGCTAGTCGCGCAGCGCCTGCCCAATTGTGGCGACCATGGCGTCGACGGCGAACTTGGGCTTGACGTTGACGGCCAGGGCGTCGCGGCATTCGAGCACGGCTTCGATGCAGCGCAGCAGCCGATCGGGTGGGACGTGGGCGGCCATCGCCGCGACCGGCTCTGCCATGTCGGGATGGTTGGGCCGCACGCCTCCTGCGCTCGCTGCGACCAGCAGCGCATCCCGAAAGTAGGTGGCCAGGTCGATCAGCGCGCGGTCCAGTGCATCCCGCGACGCCCGGGTCTGACGCGACTTCTGGCGTCGCTCAAGATCTTTGATCGCGCCGGTGGCGCCGCGCAACGCACCGGCGGTGCCCTTGCCGGTGCCTCCCGCGCCCAGCGCGGTCCGCAGTTCCTCAGTTTCGGCTTCGTCACGCCCGGCGGTCAGCACCGCTGCTTCCGTCTCTGCGGCGGCCACCAGAGCTTCGGCGGAGCTGTAGGCCCTGGACCGGGTGGCCGCGTCGCGGGCCAGCCCCAACGCCTGCAGCCGTCGCTCACGCGCCTCCGGATCGGTAGCCAGCCGGCGCGCCCGGCCTACGTGACCGCCACTGACCGCGGCCGCCCAGCTTGCGGTCTCGGCCGGCAGACCGTCGCTGTCGATCAACACCTGGGCGATGGCCGCAGGCTGCGGCGTCACCAGCGCGATGTGCCGGCAGCGGGACCGCAGCGTGATCGCGATGTCTTCGGGATCTACCGACGGCGCGCACAGCAGAAACACCGTGGACGGCGGCGGCTCCTCAACAACCTTGAGCAAGGCGTTCGCCGCACCTTCGGTCAGCCGGTCGGCGTCCTCGATCAGCACGATCTGCCAGCGCCCGGTGCTGGGCCGCCGCGACGCGATCTGGACGATCGCGCGCATGTCGTCCACGCCGATGGACAGTCCCTCGGGGATGACGCGGCGCACGTCGGCGTGCGTGCCGGCCATCGTCGTCGTGCAGGACCGGCATTCTCCGCAGCCGGGCACCCCGGCAGACGTGCATTCCAACGCGGCGGCAAAGCACAACGCCGCTACCGAGCGCCCCGACCCGGGTGGGCCGGTGATCAGCCAGGCATGCGTCATCGCGGCCATGTGAGTCGAATCACCGCGCGCAGCCGCCGCGGCGGCCACCAGGTCAGCCTCGACCGCCTCCTGGCCAACCAGCCGTGCGAATACCCGCGACATCACCCGAAACAGTAGTGCTCGCCGCTGACACCCCCGCAACATCAGCGGCTATACCTGGAACGTTTTGGCTACTTTTTGGTCCCCACCGACCGATACGGTGGGTTAGTGAGCAGTGCAGCGGCACTACCGGGGCGGATCAGCGGATTCGTCCAATGGTTCGTGCGCACCCCGTGGCCGGTGTTCTCACTGAGCATGCTGCAGGCCGACATCATCGGCGCGCTGCTCGTGCTGGGCTTCCTGCGTTACGGGCTACCTCCGGAAGACCGCATCGAACTGCAGGACCTGCCACCGCTCAACCTGGCGATCTTCGCCGGGTCGATCGTCACTTTGTTCCTCCTCGGGTTTTCGATCAGCGCGCTGCTGCTGGTGCCGGTGTTCCGGTGGCAACGCCGCGACGGCCTGCTCACCGACACCGATCCGGCCGCCACCGAACTGGCGCGCAGCCGCGCGCTGCGGACGCCGTTCTACCGGACGCTGATCAGCCTGGGCTACTGGTGCGTCGGCGGCATCGTCTTCATCATCGCCAGCTGGCCGGTGGCCAGGCATGCCGCTCCGGTGGTGGCCGTTGCCACGGCCCTGGGCGCCACCGCTACCGCGATCATCGGCTACCTGCAGTCCGAGCGGGTGCTGCGGCCGGTGGCCGTGGCCGCCCTGCGCGGCGGGCTGCCGGAGAACATCAGGGCATCGGGTGTCATCGGGCGCCAGATGCTGGCATGGGCGCTGTCGACCGGGGTGCCGCTGCTGACGATCGTGCTGGCCGTGGTGGCCGACAAGGCGTCGTTCCTGCACGCGCCGCCGGAGAAGCTGTTCAACCCGATCCTGCTGCTGGCGTTGCTGGCGCTGGGCATCGGTGTGGCCAGCACCCTGCTGGTGGCCATGTCGATCGCCGACCCGCTGCGTCAGCTGCGCTGGGCGCTCAGCGAGGTGCAACGCGGTAACTACAACGCGCACATGCAGATCTACGACGCCAGCGAACTGGGCTTGCTGCAAGCGGGGTTCAACGACATGGTGCGCGACCTGTCCGAGCGGCAGCGGCTTCGTGACCTGTTCGGCCGCTACGTCGGCGAAGACGTCGCCCGCCGGGCCCTGGAGCGTGGCACCGAGTTGGGTGGGCAGGAGCGCGACGTCGCCGTGCTGTTCGTGGACCTGGTCGGCTCCACCCAGCTGGCCTCGACACGCCCGCCCGCCGAAGTGGTCCATCTGCTCAACGAGTTCTTCCGAGTGGTGGTGGACACCGTCGGCCGGCATGGGGGTTTCGTCAACAAGTTCCAGGGCGATGCCGCGCTGGCGATCTTCGGCGCACCCATCGAACACCCGGACGCTTACGGCGGCGCGCTGGCAGCCGCCCGGGAACTGCACGACGAACTCCTTCCGGTGATCGGTTCCGCGGATTTCGGCATCGGGGTGTCGGCCGGTCGCGCCATCGCCGGCCACATCGGCGCGCTGGCCCGCTTCGAATACACCGTGATCGGTGACCCGGTCAACGAGGCGGCGCGGCTCACCGAGCTGGCCAAGCTCGAAGACGGCCACGTGCTGGCCTCGGCGGTCGCGGTCAGTGGCGCCCTTGACGCCGAAGCCCTGTGTTGGGACGTCGCCGAAGTCGTCGCGCTACGCGGACGCACCGCGCCCACCCAGTTGGCTCGGCCGTTGCATCTCGCCGCGTCGAAGGAAGTCTCCAGCGAGGTGGGTAGTTAGTCTCAAGAACCGGATTCCGCAAAGCTTGCGCGAGACAAACCGCAGTTCTGCGACAAAAACTCACTTCGCAGCTAAAAATTGCAGCGCACCTGGCAAGACATGCTGTCACCGACGAAGAACTGAACGCCTACCGCAACGAAGTCGGCTGCTAGCCACCCGCCGGCGGCGGACCGGACGGCGCCGGGTTGAGATCGCTCGGCATGATCGGCCCAATCTCGATGAAGGATTTCCCTTGCGAGTCGGCGGTGCCGGCGGCTGGGTCATTGCCCAGGTTCAACAGGTCGCTGAGGCCCGGCACGTTCGCGGGCTGATCGCCTTCAAAGACTCCGGCGTCGGACTCGGTGATGTTCTGCACGACCACCGGGCTTTCCGTGCCGTTCATGACCTGCAGGAGGTCGGCCACGGAGGGACTGGTCGCGTCGGGGTTGTCGTGTGTGTTGCCGGAGAGTTGCACCGCCGGCACTTCGATATCGCGCAACGGTGGCGCGGCCGGGGCGGCGATGATGATGCTGACGCCACCGAGCGCAACACCAGCGGTGATGCAGTATCGGACAACGGATCGCATGACTCTCCCCGATTGGCGCTGCGACGGTTTCACAGCGTGCGTAGGCGCAACTGTACCTGAGAAGTGGCTGAGAATCACCACCTTTTTTACACAAATCCAAAGAAAGAATTCTGAGGATTTACCAAGCAGGGCTTCCGCTGCCCAGATATGGCCCGCTAGCTGCGCTTGGCGGCCTTCTTCGCCCCTGTCTTCTTGGCGGGCGCCTTGCGCGCGGTCTTCTTGGCTGTCCGCTTCACCGGGCCGCGGGCCCGCCGATCGGCCAGCAGCTCGCCGGCGCGTTCATCGGTGATCGACAACACGTCGTCGCCCTTGCGCAGGCTCGCGTTGGTCTCACCGTCGGTGACGTAGGGACCGAACCTGCCGTCCTTGATCACCATCGGCTTGCCTGACCCGGGGTCGTTGCCCAGCTCACGCAGGGGCGGCGCAGCGGCGCCCTGCCGACCACGACGCTTGGGCTCCGCGTAGAGCTTCAGCGCCTCCTCGAGGGTGATGTCGAACATCTGGTCCTCGGTGGCCAACGATCGAGAGTCGGTGCCCCGCTTCAGATATGGGCCATAGCGGCCATTCTGCGCGGTGATCTCCTCGCCTGCGTCAGGGTCGACGCCGACTACCCGCGGCAGCGACAGCAGTTTCAATGCATCCTCGAGCGTCACGGTCTGCAGATCCATGCTGCGCAGCAGCGATCCAGTCCGCGGCTTGGGGCCGGTGGGTTTCTTGCCTTTCTTGGCGGGCTGCCCGGCGGCGCCGTCGTCGTCGTCCGACTTGGGCAGCACCTCGGTCACGTACGGCCCGTAACGGCCGTCCTTTGCGACGATTTCGTGTCCGGTGTCCGGGTCGGCGCCGAGGGTGCGGCCCTCTTGCGGAGTGGCGAAGAGTTCCTCGGCGACGTCGAGGGTCAGCTCGTCGGGGGTTAGCGAGTCGTGCAGGTTGGCCCGCTGCGGTGTCGGTTCTCCGTCGTCGCCGGCCACCATCCGTTCCAGGTAAGGCCCGTTCTTGCCCACCCGCACGTAGACGGGGCGTCCCTCTAAGTCGTCAAAGAGGTTGATGGAGTTGACTTCTCGGGCGTCGATGCCCTCAAGATTGATCCCGACCAACCTCTTGAGCCCGCCGGAGCGGGCCACCGAGTCGGGCACGCCGTGGTCGCCGCCGAAGTAAAAGTTGTTCAGCCAGTTGGTCCGGTGTTCCTGACCGGAGGCGATCGCGTCCAGTTCGTCTTCCATCGCGGCGGTGAAATCGTAGTCGACCAGCCGTCCGAAATGCTGCTCCAGCAAACCGGTCACGGCGAACGCGACCCACGACGGCACCAGCGCGCTGCCTTTCTTGTGCACGTAGCCGCGGTCCTGGATGGTCTTGATGATCGATGAATAGGTCGACGGCCGCCCGATGCCCAGCTCTTCCAGGGCTTTGATCAACGACGCCTCGGTGTAGCGGGCGGGCGGGTTGGTGGAGTGCCCGTCGGGGGTCAGGTCGGTGGCATCCACCCGCTGCCCCTGCGTCAGCTGCGGCAGCCGGCTCTCGGCATCGTCGGCCTCGCCGCCGACCTGATCGTCCACGGTTTCCACGTAAGCCTTCAGGAAGCCGGGGAAAGTCAAAGTGCGTCCGCTCGCCGAGAACACAACCTGGCGGCCATCGGACTCACCGTTGATCCGCAGGCTCAGCGTGGTGCCGCGGGCGTCGGCCATCTGCGAGGCGACCGTGCGCTGCCAGATCAGCTCGTAGAGCCGGAATTCGTCGCCGTCGAGCTCGCGCCGCACCGCGTCGGGGGTGGCGAAGGTCTCCCCCGCGGGCCGGATCGCCTCGTGGGCTTCCTGGGCGTTCTTCACCTTGCGGGTGTACTGACGCGGCGACGGGTAAACGTACTCCTCGCCATAGAGCTGACGGGCCTGGGTGCGGGCCGCGTTGATCGCCGACTCCGACAGGGTCGTCGAGTCGGTCCGCATGTAGGTGATGTAGCCGTTCTCGTAGAGCCGCTGGGCGATGCTCATCGTGCGCTCGGCGGAAAACCGCAGCTTACGGCCACCCTCCTGTTGCAGCGTCGACGTCATGAACGGCGGATACGGACGACGGGTGTAGGGCTTTTCCTCCACCGACCCGACGGCCAGCTGCGCTCCGCGTAGACCCGTGGCCAGCGCGCCCGCGCTGGATTCGTCGAGCACCACGACTTCGTCGGGCTTGCGCACCGTGCCCAGCGAATCGAAGTCGCGGCCGGTCGCCACCCGTAGACCGTCGACGTTGGTCAGCCGGGCGGTGAAGGTCGGCGGCTGGGCCTTCGGGTCGGACACGCTGGCGTCCAGCTCTGCCACGACATCCCAGTAGGCGGCGCTGCGGAACGCCATGCGGTCGCGTTCGCGCTGGACGATGATGCGGGTGGCCACCGACTGGACCCGGCCCGCCGACAGCTTGGGGGCCACCTTCTTCCACAGCACCGGGCTGACCTCGTAGCCGTACAGCCGGTCCAGGATGCGGCGGGTCTCCTGGGCGTCGACCAAGTCGTTGTCCAGGTCGCGTGGGTGCTCAGCGGCGGCGCGGATCGCCGGTTCGGTGATCTCGTGGAAAACCATCCGCTTGACCGGAATGCGCGGTTTGAGGGTCTCCAATAGATGCCAGGCGATGGCTTCGCCCTCGCGGTCGCCATCTGTGGCCAGATAGAGCTCGTCGACGTCTTTGAGCAGGCCTTTGAGTTCACTGACCGTGCTTTTCTTGTCCGGGCTGATGATGTAGAGCGGCTCGAAGTCCTCGTCGACGTTGACCCCGAGCCGGGCCCACGGCTGCGACTTGTACTTCGCGGGCACGTCGGCCGCCGCACGCGGCAGGTCACGGATGTGTCCTCGGGAGGACTCGACGATGTAGTTCGCGCCCAGGTAGCCGGCTAATTTGCGCGCCTTCGTCGGCGACTCGACGATGACGAGTCGCCGCGCGGTTCCATTCCCGCGGCCAGCACGGTCGCCTTCAGCCACCTGTAGTTACGCTCACTTTCCTGATAATTCGTCGTCCGAGCTGGTGCCGTCGATAGTGGTCACGCGACCAGCCGGCGTCGTTGTCCGCTACCCTTCCGCCCCGGCAGACTCTGACAATGTGACACCCGGGATGGGCCGACGCAAACCGACCCCCCGTTCACCGCCCGTCCAATTGCCGCTAAACGTGCGGCCAGTACGGCAACGCCTCGATGGCCTCAGGCGGTTCCCCGACGTTTTCTACCAGGCGCGATAGCCTGCGCCGGCCGCCGATCCGCAGCGCGGGCCGAGCCCCGCGAGTGCCGATCAGGGTCGGTGCTATGCCGATTCGCATCAGCGCCGACGCGAGGGGCGAATGGGTGTCCGGCGCGTGCGGGTCCAGACCCAGTAGATAGCGGTCCGCCTCCGGGCTGCCGGCGGCCAATATCCAGGCCCGCAGCTCCCGCGGCCCGGGCAACCACAGCGGCGGCACGGTCTTCACCGCGCCGCGGGTCCACTCGGCGGCGATGGGACGCAGCCTGACGTCCACCGCGGTCCGTACCAGCGGTGTGTGCTCGTCGGTATGGGTGATTTCGGCCGTCAAACCGGCCTCGTCGATCATCTGGCCCAGCGCCTGGGCGCGCCAGGGCTGATCAACCACCACCGACAGCCTGGCTCCGCCGCCGACCGTCACGATCTGGCCTGCGGCAGCCAGCACCCCGGTGAGGTCGCTGACCGCAGGCGGCACCGACTCTGCCGAGAAGAAGGACAGCTGGCTCACGTCAACGACAGTAAGCGCCCCGACGACGATGCACGCCACGGCGTGCGGAGCGTCCGGTAATCAAGTAACGAGAACCCCCCGAACGAACCCGGTAACACCGGTCCGCGCGGGGGGTTGTCGTTGTTAGAGCCTGCTCAGACTGAGCGGACGCCGGTGGCCTGGGGGCCCTTGGGGCTCTGCCCGACCTCGAACTCGACTCGCTGGTTTTCCTCAAGGGTGCGGAAACCGCTTCCCTGGATCTCCGTGTAGTGAACAAACACGTCGGCCGAACCGTCTTCGGGGGCAATGAAGCCGAAGCCCTTTTCCGCGTTGAACCACTTCACAGTTCCCTGTGGCATTTCTCGATATTTCCTTTACTTCTCGGGTGCGGAGCATCACCGCGATACTCCGGGCCCGTTCCGACCGCTATACCTTGCCGAGACGCCGGAACTTCACCCGACCTACAACCTCGCAGGAACCGCGACCGCAACGTCGATCCTGCGAAAGTTTGACACGAACACAGAAGCTGCGACCGCAAACAGTCAATCACGTTCATCGCCTCAACAACAGCCTCAGGTGACCAATTGAGCTACCACGAGGTAAACAATTCAGGTGCGAAGCCAAAACGCCAGGCCACCACCCCGCTGTCGGTCGCGGTTTGAGGCCATCAGCTCAGATCAGGAGGCGCAAAACCCATGGTGACGTTCGGCAGCGAGCTACTCGCCGCCGCGGTCGCCGGCACCGAGGCTGGAGAACATCCGCTACGTCATGTCGCCGAGCTGCCGGCACGGCATGGCCGCCAACGCCCCTGGCCGACGTGGGTCGAGCCAGACGTGCTCCGCGCATTCGCCGACCGCGGTATCAGTTCGCCGTGGACACATCAGGTTCAGGCAGCCGACCTGGCCCACGCCGGCCGTCACGTAGTTATCAGCACCGGCACGGCATCTGGCAAATCGCTTGCCTATCAACTTCCCATCCTCAATGCGCTGGCGACCGATCCACGTGCCCGGGCCCTCTACATCTCGCCGACGAAAGCGCTTGGCCACGACCAGCTGCGCGCCGCACACACGCTGACTGCCGCGATCCCCCGACTGAGCGACGTCGCGCCGACGGCCTACGACGGGGACAGCCCCGCCGAGGTACGTCGTTTCGCACGAGAGCGCTCCCGCTGGATCTTCTCCAACCCCGATATGGTCCACCTTGGGCTGCTGCGTAACCACGCCCGCTGGGCGGTGTTCCTACGCGGCCTGCGCTTCGTGGTCATCGACGAATGCCATTACTACCGTGGTGTTTTCGGCTCAAATGTCGCGATGGTTCTGCGCCGCCTACTACGGCTGTGTGCGCGTTACGCCGCCGACCCGGCCGTAACACCGACGGTCATCTTCGCCAGCGCGACGACGGCGGCGCCCGGTGCGACCGCCACCGAGCTCATCGGCCGGCCGGTCGAGGAGGTGACCGACGACGCCTCACCGCAGGGCGCCCGGACGGTGGCGTTGTGGGAGCCGGCGCTGCGCACCGACCTCGTGGGTGAAAACGGTGCTCCGGTACGGCGGTCCGCCGGTAGTGAGGCGGCACGGGTGATGGCCGACTTGATCGCCGAAGGGGCGCGCACCCTGACCTTCGTTCGTTCGCGGCGCGGCGCCGAACTGACCGCGCTGTCCGCGCGGGCACGATTGGCGGACACCGCTCCAGAGCTCGCCGAGATGGTGGCGTCCTATCGGGCGGGTTATCTGCCCGAAGACCGCAACGCGCTCGAACGTGCGCTGCTCGACGGGCGGCTGCGGGGTCTGGCCACCACCAACGCCCTGGAGCTCGGCATCGACATCGCCGGGCTCGACGCGGTAGTGCTGGCCGGCTTCCCCGGAACGGTCACATCGTTTTGGCAGCAGGCCGGCCGATCAGGGCGCCGTGGTCAAGGGGCACTGGTGGTGCTGGTCGCCCGAGACGACCCGCTGGATACCTATCTGGTGCACAATCCCGCCGCGTTGCTGGACAAGCCGATCGAGCGGGTCGTGATCGACCCGGCTAACCCTTATATTCTTGGCCCGCAATTACTCTGCGCTGCAACGGAATTACCAATCGACGACGACGAGATGCGGACTTTGGGCGCCGAAGATGTCGCCGACCGACTTGTCGACGACGGGCTGCTGCGATGGCGATCCGGCCGGTACTATCCGGCTCCGGGAGTGGATCCCCATCCGGCAGTGGATATTCGGGGGCCGACGGGTGGCCAGATCGTCATTGTGGAGAGCGATACCGGACGGTTGCTGGGAACGGCCGGTGCGGGCCAGGCCGCTGCTTCGGTGCACCCCGGCGCGGTGTATCTGCACCAGGGCGAGAGCTACGTCGTCGACGCGCTGGACTTCGACGAGGGGCTGGCTTTCGTCCATGCCGAAGATCCCGGATACGCCACCTTCGCACGCGAACTGACCGATATCGCGGTGACCGGAACGGGTGAACGCCGGGTGTTCGGATCGGTCACCCTTGGCCTGGTACCCGTCAGCGTGACCAATCGAATCGTCGGCTATCTGCGTCGCCGGCTGACCGGTGAGGTCATCGACTTCGTCGAGCTGGATATGCCGCCGCACACCTTAGCCACCATCGCGGTCATGTACACTATCACGCCAGAAGCACTGCACCGCAACGGAATCGACCCGTTGCGGATCCCGGGATCACTACATGCCGCAGAGCACGCCGCGATCGGCCTGCTGCCTTTGGTCGCCAGCTGCGACCGCGGCGACATCGGCGGGTTGTCCACGGCAGTGGGTCCGGAGTCCAACGAGTCGTCCGATGCGCTACCAAGCGTCTTCGTCTACGACGGCTACCCGGGCGGAGCGGGCTTCGCCGAGCAGGGTTTCCGCCAGGCGAGCACCTGGCTGGCCGCCACCGCTGCCGCGATCGAGGCGTGCGAATGCCCGTCGGGATGCCCGTCGTGCGTGCAGTCCCCGAAATGCGGCAGCGGTAACGAACCGTTGGATAAGCCAGGCGCTGTGCGCGTATTGCGCTTGGTGCTCACCGCGGTGGCTCACGAGAGTCAGGCGTAGGGATGACGACCGACCCCTCGACGGTCGACTTCCATATGGACAATTGCCGCGGCATCCACGATGAAGGCGCTTTCCTCGCGGCTGAAGAAACGCGCACAAGCCGAATACAAGCAGCGCATCGAACGGTTGGACAACGCAATCCGTTCACAATCCCATCGGGTGCAGCAGCAAAATACCCGTCTGCCGGTGACCTGTGCAAGTCAGCGGCAGAAGTATGCAGGTCAACCACAGGTCGACCACCGTCGAAATCATGTGGATTAGGCAGGGAGGCAAGGGGTTATCCTTCGCCTGACCGGTAATGTGTCGTGGTATGGCTGGCGACTGGTTGCTCGTGGAAACGCTGGGTAAAGAGCCGGCCGTGGTGGCGCTGGGCCGCCAATTGAGAAACTTTGTTCCGATAACAGTGTTTTTGCGGCGTAATCCTCGTCTTGCCGCCATCCAGTCCGCGATCGCGGAGTCGTTGGAAACCAGTAAAAGCCTGGTCAGCATTACACCGAAAAATGACCGAGTGATCCGCACCGAGCCGGTGTTGATGTCCGACGGCCGGATCCACGGCGTGCATGTCTGGAGCGGGCCGGCCGGCGAAGAACCGCCGGAGCGACCGATTCCAGGTCCACTGAAATGGGACATGACACTGGGAGTGGCCACCGATACGCCGGAGTCCCTGACCAACACCGGCAGGAATCTGGAGATCGAGGACCCTGAGGCGCGCCCGTTCGCGCAAAGCTGGCCGTCCGGTGATCTCAAGCCCAACGAAGGCAAGGCGCTGGCCGCGGCGGTCAGGTCAGAACCCGGTCATACCCTGTGCGACACCTGGGACAGCACCGACTGGCAGGGCAATCGCATCCGGGTCAGCTTCGTCGCCCGCAATGGCCTGGAGCCGGGGACAAATGGCCGCGACCACATGATCGCGCGGGGAATGAATTGGCGTGCCGAACCTGCCGACCGGACGCAGCCGGCCGATCGACTCGCCCAGCAGATCCTGCACGGGTTGGCGCAGCCGGGCGTGCACCGGGCATTGTTCGATCCCTACAACTGGACCGTGCTGAAGTGGCTCGACGAGCCGTGCCCATTCTATGACTGGCAACGCATCGCGGCCGACGCCCCGCGGATGCATCCCAGGGATGAAGCGAAGATGGCAGCGATGACCGCGGAGTTCGCCCGCGGGGCCGCAAGCGGGGTGCTTCGGATGCCGGGTCACGACGGCGAGTGGGTCGCGGTGCATGTCACCGTCAGCCGGGTGGAAATCGAGCAGGAGACGTATGCCGGACTCGTCTCGCTGCGGTTGCCGACGCGGACCGAGCTCGCCGAGGCGGACCTGCCCGATACTGCTGCGACCGACGACTAAGCCGGGCCGGCGCGCGGCGGCGGCCCGCGCGTTACCCCATCGGCCGACTGCCAGACCCGCCTCGACCGTGACCACGACGTCCAAATCGTCGACCGTGCAACCGGCGGCGCTTACCCGCATCGCGCGGGCCAGC
This sequence comes from uncultured Actinomycetota bacterium, assembly GCA_963833915.1. GTDB lineage: Bacteria > Actinomycetota > Actinomycetes > Mycobacteriales > Mycobacteriaceae > Mycobacterium. Next base: position 431,361 of record CAWHZO010000004.1, on the reverse strand, counting down.
GCGTTGGCCTGTGCGCACGCTGTCTCGGGTCCGGCGGGCAGTCGCGCCGCGGCGGCCAGCGCGGCCAGATCGGCCGCGGCCTGCGCCCGGTGGCGCGCCACCACGGCAGCGCCCAGGTATGCGCCGCCGCCGGTCACCATCAGCAGCACGACGACCATTGCGGCCGCGACGACGGTGGCTGATCCATGCTCATCACGGCGGCTCGACCGCCGACACTCCGGTGGCGGCGATGTGCATCGTGGGCAGCAGATTCGACCGAGCGACCACCGTCGCGACGACGAAATCGCCGTCCCGGCGCAGTTGCACCACCGCACCGCCGGGTGCGACACGACGGGCGGCGGTGACAGCCGAGCGCTCGTCACCACGTGCGGCCAATCGAGCAGCCTCGCGTGCGGCGTCGATGCAGCGGACTTGCATCGACACCGCTGTGATGCCGGCCAGGCACAGGACCAACACCGCGACCAGGGTGGCGACGCCCAACGCCGCCTCCACGGTGCTCGCGCCGGCATCGTCGACTAGGCCTTGGTGTTGAGCGCACGAGCGATGATATTGGTCAACGCCGTCACGATGGAGTCGCCGGTCACAACGGTGTAGAGGATCGCAGCGAACGCTGCCGCCGCGATCGTCCCGATGGCGTACTCGACCGTGGACATCCCTGACTCGTCGGCCGCCAACAACGTCAGACGCGCCTCGAGAGCGCGAAAAATGTTGACTGACTTCATATTTCCTTCCTTCACTATCCCAGGTTGCGCTCGCAGGCGCCTTCACAACAAGCCCGACTGCAGCACGTCACCGGCCAGTCCCACCACCACCGGAATGATGCCCAGGCACACGAATGCCGGCAGGAAACACAGGCCGAGCGGGCCGGCGATCAGGACGGCGGCACGCTCGGCAGCCGCTGCGGCCGCGTGAACGGCGTCCTGCCGACACTGCGAAGCAAGCGCGGTCACCGCTTCGGCCAGCGCCACACCCGAAATCGATGACCGCCGCGCCAGCCGCAGCAACGCATCGGTCTGCGGGTCGAGGGAACCGGACGGCAAACCCGGCGGTGTGGACCATGCGACGGCCGGGTCGGCACCCAGCGCCAGCAGGTCCGCCGCGCGACGCAGTACCCGGGCCAGTAGCGCCGGTGCCGACGGCGCCGTCGCAGCCGCGGCGGTCGACACCGCCATGCCCGCGGCCAGGCAGACAGCCAGCACGTCCAGGCTCGACGCGACGGCCAACGGGTCCGGGCCGCGCACCGACTGCCGCGGCAGCCGTGGCGGGTGGGACGCTATCGCGGCCCGCGCCCGTACCGTCGACGGCCGGGCGTCACTCAGCAGCGCCGCGGCCAGCAGCATCGCCGCGGTAGTCACGAGGTAACCCGATCAGTGATGCGGTCCGACCACAGCAGTCCGCCGCAGACCAGCGTCAGCCCGACGACCAACAGCCAGCCGCCTGCGCGCCCGCCCAGCAAGAACGCCACCGGGCCCGCTCCGATGAGCTGACCCAACAACACCGATAGCACCGGAAGGCTCGCGAGGATAGCGGCCGTAGCGCGGGCGCCCGCCATCGCAGACCGCACATGCCCTGAGAATCGTTGTCGCTCAGCGATATCGCGTTGCGCAGCCTGCATCAAGGTGGACATTGCCAGGCCGTGGTCAGCCGCCAGTTGCCAGCAGACCGCGAGCCGATCCCATTGCGCCGGCAGCGCCGAGGTTTCGGCCACGTTGCGCAAGCCTGCGGTGACGTCGGCACCCAGCCGGGCACGCGCGGCCACCGCACGACATGAGTCAGAGACCGGCCCGGCTGTCTCTCCTGCCGCCACCGCAAAGGCCTCCGCCGGGTGGGCACCGACCCGCAGTTCGCCCACCAGAACGTCGATCGCCGTTTGCAGCTCGCGGCTCTCGCCCATCCCGCGACCACTACGCCGCCGCCGACGATAGCGCAGAGATGTGGTTGCACCGAGTATCCCGAGCGCGACAACCGTTGTCGGCGTCAGGAATACGGCGCCTGCCGCGAATGCGAACACCGCAACATATCCCGCGGCCCGCGGCGGGAACCGATTACGGTCGCGGCCGGCGCAAGCAAGTCGTCGACGCGGTGACGACGGAACGACCAGCACCGCTGCGGACAATGTCAGCGCGGCGCCCACCGGTCCGGTCATCACGGCGTCCGGCTCTGCAGCAGTCGGCGCAGGCCGGCCACGTCGTCGGTCAGTCCGCGATCAGCGTGCCACACGGTGACCGCTCGCACCCATCCGTCAGTGCGGCCCAACATGGCGATTTCACTGAGGCGCCGACGTCCGCCGCGATCGCGGGCAACGTGAAGCAGCACCTGGACCGCTGCGGCCAGTTGACTGTGCAGCGCACCGCGATCGAGACCGCCGAGAGCACCCAACGCCTCCAAGCGGGCCGGGACTTCCCCGGGATTGTTGGCATGCACCGTGCCCGCACCACCGTCGTGGCCGGTGTTCAGCGCCGCAAGCAAATCGACTACCTCGGCGCCTCGGACCTCTCCGACGACGATGCGGTCGGGTCGCATCCGCAGCGCCTGGCGGACGAGTTGGCGAACGGTGATCTCGCCGACGCCCTCGACGTTGGCGCACCGCGCAACAAGTCTGACCAGGTGCGGATGGGGCGGCGCCAACTCGGCGGCATCCTCGACACACACAATCCGCTCGTCGGGTGGCACTGCATTCAGCATCGCCGACAGCAGCGTGGTTTTCCCCGCGCCGGTGCCGCCGGACACCAGAAATGCCAGCCTGGCCGCGATGATGTCGTCGATCAGTGCCGCGGCTGTCGGCGCGATGGCACCGGCCGCGATCAACGCAGACAGGTCCTGCGTGGCCGGCCGCAGCACCCGCAGCGACAGGCAGGTGCCACCAAGGGCGACCGGCGGTAGAACGGCGTGCAACCGGACCACGAAGCCTCCGCTGCCCAGCCCGGTCAGCTGACCGTCCACCCATGGCTGCGCGTCGTCGAGGCGTCGGCCGGCAGCCAGCGCCAGCCGCTGCGCCAAGCGCCGGACGGCAGCTTCGTCAGTGAACTGAATATCATTGCGCCGCAGACCGTTTCCGTCGTCGACCCACACTGCATCGGGCGCGGTGACCAGGACGTCAGTCGTCGCGTCCGCGCATAGGATTGGCTCGAGGATGCCCGCGCCGGTCAGCTCGGTCTGCAGTATCCGAAGATTGCTCAGCAACTCGGTGTCGCCGAGCACTCCGCCGGATTCGGCCCGGATCGCGTCGGCCACCACTCTGGGGCGCAGCGGAGCGGATTCCGTCGCCAGCCGCTCGCGCACCCGGTCGATGAGCGACCCCGTCACGCCGCCCGGCCTTCTGGTCGGGCCGCCGAATGCAGTGGCAGCACAGCCAGGACGCCGCGAGCCGCCGCTGCCAACGCCGAGCGCCGCCGCACTCGCAGACCGCCGTGCTCGAGCTGCTCCGCCAGCCGTGGGTAGGGCTTCATCGACGCCAGCAGCGGCACGGCGGCGATCGCAGCCACCTCCTCCGCCCGCAGGCCGCCCGGCGACGGACCCCGCACCACTAGACCGATGTTGGGATTGATACCGGCGAGCACTGGGACGATCGTCGCGGTCGCCGCGCATGCCCGCACGTCGCACGGGCTGACCACGACGACGAGATCGGCTGTTTCCAAGGCGATTTCAGCGGCATCGGTCAACCGACGCGGAAGATCACAGACCACTGTCGCCCCGCCGCGACGGCCGGCGTCAACGACGGCCTGCACCGCGCCGGCGTCTAATTCGTAGCCGCGCCGGGTGCCCGACAGCATGCTGATCCCGCGGTGGCGCGGCAACGCCTCGCGTACGGCCGACCAGTTCAGCCGTCCGCCCTGCAGTGCAAGGTCTGGCCAGCGAACCCCGGGTGTGGTTTCGGCGCCCACCAACAGATCGATGCCGCCACCCCAGGGATCCAGATCGACCAGCATCGAATCGACGGCCGCCTGTGCCAGTGCGACCGCGAACAATGAGGCACCCGCCCCACCGCGCCCGCCGATAACCGCCAGCACCACGCCGGGCGCGCCATTGTCACGCACTGATTCACCGGCATCGGCGATCTCACGGACCAGATCATGTTCCTGCGCGGGCAGTCTCAGCACGTGCCTGGCGCCCACCTCGATCGCCGCGGCCCATGTCGCAGGCGCCGGGTCGCTGCTCGTCACCACGATTACGTGCGCGCGCCGCGGCAATCCGCTGTGCGCGCATCCTTGCGCCGCGGCCTCGTCAAGCACGACTGCCGCAGCCGCCGACCAGGTGTTCCTGCTCACCGGTAATGCGCTGCCGGCGTGGACAACTCGCACACCGACGGCGGCCGCAACCCGGTCCAGCTCAGCGCGCAACGCGGGCTCGGCAAGCACGGCCAGAATCCCGCGGGCGCCGGTGATCGTCATTGGGCCACCGTGCCCGGCCGTGACCCGGCACCGCCAGTCACGCAAGAGGTTTTGTGGAAAACATCCGATCTGTGCACAAACCGCCGGCGACGGCCGCGCTGAGGATTTACCCGACAAAAGGGACGACCCCCGCCAGGGGGGGAGGAGGCGAGGGTCGTCGTGCATCAGCCCCGGGGGGTCGGGCTGATCCACCTCGGCTAAGCCGAGTAATGCTTACTATACACATGACAGTGTTACGCGGCGCAAGTGTTGCCGGCGATAGAAAAGCACGACCGTTAAGTAGCTGCACGAACGATATTGCGGCGGTTTCGAGCAACCAAACCACGTTTGACCGGCGGTTTTACCGGCGGCATCGCAATTTGCCAGCGCGCCACCCTATGCTGAGTCGGTGACCGTCCCCGACTCGGCCGCTGACCACCAAACACCACCGACGCCCAGCGGTCCCGGTCCACGCACGGCAGCTTTCTTCGATCTCGACAAGACCATCATCGCCAAATCCAGCACGCTGGCGTTCAGCAAACCCTTCTTCGCTCAGGGATTGATCAACCGCCGGGCCGTCCTCAAGTCCAGCTACGCGCAGTTTCTCTTCCTGCTCTCCGGCGCCGACCACGACCAGATGGACCGGATGCGCATCCACTTGACCAACATGTGCACCGGCTGGGATGCCGAGCAGATCAAGTCGATCGTCAACGAAACACTGCACGACATCGTCACGCCGCTGGTGTTCGCCGAGGCTGCCGACCTGATCGCCAGCCACAAGCTTTGCGGCCGCGACGTGGTGGTGGTGTCGGCATCCGGTGAGGAGTTGGTGGCGCCGATCGCACGCGCGCTGGGAGCCACCCACGCGATGGCGACCCGGATGGTCGTCGAGGACGGCAAGTACACCGGCGAGATCGGGTTCTACTGCTACGGCGAAGGCAAGGTGCAGGCGATCCGTGAGTTGGCCGCGCGCGAGGGTTACCCGCTCGAGCATTGCTATGCCTACTCGGATTCGATCACCGACCTGCCGATGCTCGAGGTCGTCGGCCACCCGAGCGTGGTCAATCCCGACCGCGCCCTGCGCCGGGAAGCGTCCGCCCGCGGCTGGCCGGTGCTGGCGTTCTCCAGGCCGGTGTCGCTGCGCGACCGTATCCCGGCACCGTCGGGAGCTGCGGTCGCCACGACCGCCGCGGTCGGAATCAGCGCACTGGCCGCCGGAGCACTGACCTATTCGCTGCTGCGCCGGTTGTCGCTGTAGCGGAACGCCGCCGGCGCTCCAGCAAACACCCAACGTGACGGGCCGGCATCACTTCAGCATTTTCATGACAATTGCCCCTTGATGTGACCGGGGTCACGGAGTACAAAGGACTCACGGAAGCACGGTGCGGCCAAGATCGGTCCGGAAGAGAAGGGCCGACCTCCCGAACTGGGCGACCGAGCACGGTTCCCGGCACCCACGCGGAGTCACAGCCGCGATAATGGCAGAAGTGTTGCGGGCCTGCGTAATTGCGAAGAGCGGACGGATCGACGGCCCTTTGGGTGGGGCTGCAACCGGAAGCGTCGCAAGATCGCCGAGGCCACCCCACGCAACCCACAGATGCACGCATGGTAACCGAGTTCCGTGCTAGCGGGCGGCGAGCCGAATCCCTTCGGGTGCGCCGCCCGCTTTATTCGTCTGAGCCGTCCGCCAAGCCGGTGAATCGCTGGCCACGAGCCAGTACCGGCAACCTAATCGGTAAGCGATTCAGCAATCGACACCGCCTCCTGCGCGCCGGTGCGCAGAGCCCGGCAAGACAACACCAACCACGTGGCCATGCCATCGGGCGTCCCGGCGGCGAAGCCGCGCGCCGCCTCCCGGTAGTCGGCGGCCCGCCGCATCCACTCGAGCTCTGGTACGCCCAGCCCATGCGGGTCAAGCCCGCTCGCGATGGTTACCAGCCGCGATACCGCCCGTGCGACCATCCCGTCCGCGCTGCCGAACGGGGCCAGCGTCAACAGTTCACCGTGCGCAACTGCGGCGATCACCGGGGCCGGCGCCCGGGTACCGCCGGTCACGAGCTCGGCGAGCAGCTCCAGGCGAGGCCCCACGTCGGCGTCAGCGCGCGGCCTGCCCAGTCGGCTCTCGTCGACCCGGTCGGCAGCGGCCAGCATGTGCAGCCTCGCCAACGCCTGCAGCGGCGCGCGCTGCCACACCCCGACCAGGTTGGTTTCGCCGCCTTCCAGCGCCTGGGCAACGCGCAGCGCTCCGGCGAAAACCGGGTCTTCGATGGCGGACACGTCAAGTTGGTCGTCCAGTTTTCGCCCGCCGCCGTCCAATACCGCCGAGGCCCTCGCCGCGCGCAGCGCCGCCTCAGCGGCGGTCACCGGCCAACGCCGCAGGTTCGCACGGTGGCGATGAGCTCGACCGAGTGCCTCACGCGCCTGGTCGCTGGCGGCGGCGACACCGGGTAGCTCCATCAGCGGCGCCAGCGGGTCAGGAGCCATTAGCGCCAGGATAGCCAGCACCGGCACCCGGAATCGCGGCCAGTAGTTGTTCGGTGTACTCGTGATGCGGCCGGGTGAACACGTCCTCGGTAGCCGCGTGCTCGACCACCCGGCCCGCGCGCATCACCATGACCTCGTCGGCGATCTGCCGTATCACCGCCAGGTCGTGGCTGATGAACAGATACGTCAGGCCGAGGGCTGCTTGCAGTTCGGCAAGCAGTTCCAAGATCTGCGCTTGCACCACGACGTCGAGCGCGGAGACGGCCTCATCACAGACCAGCACCTCGGGCCGCAGTGCCAGTGCCCGCGCGATCGCGACCCGCTGACGTTGACCTCCGGACAACTCTCGCGGGCGCCGGCTCAGCAGCGATGACGGAAGCGCCACCTGCTCGGCCAGCTCGTGCACCGTCTGCTGACGCTGACGACGATCACCGATCCGATGAATCCGCAACGGTTCAGCGATGGTGTGAAAGACCGAGTACACAGGATCCAGACTGCCGTAGGGATTCTGGAACACCGGCTGCACTCGGCGGCGAAACGCCAGCGTCTCACGACGGCTCAGCGATGCGGTGTCGGAAACGTCAAGTCCGTCGAAAACCACCGTGCCCGAGCTGGGTTGCAGCAGACCAAGCACCATCCGTGCCAGGGTGGACTTTCCAGAACCGGATTCGCCCGCGATCGCCAGCGTGGTCGCTCGCCGCAACCGGAAAGACACGTTGGCAACGGCATGCACGTCCACCTTGCGCCACGGTGCACCGCGGGAAGACCGGTAGACCTTGGTCAGCGCGGAGGCGACGATAACGTCCTGCGATACGTTGCCGCCGGCGTGCTCGGCCGCTGCGTGCGTGACCCGCTGGCGCGTCCGCGCTGCAGTGGCGGCGTCGCGCATCGACGGCGCAGCCGCCACCAGACGTTGAGTGTAGGGGTGTTGCGGATCCTGCAGAATCGACTGTGCTGCGCCGGTTTCCACGACTGAACCCTGGTGCATGACGATCAACCGCTCGGCGCGTTCAGCGGCCAGCGCAAGATCATGGGTGATCAACAGCACCGCGGTTCCCAATTCGCCGGTGAGATGTTGCAGGTGATCGAGCACCTGGCGCTGCACGGTGACGTCCAGCGCTGAGGTCGGCTCGTCGGCGATCAGCAGCTGCGGCCGGCCGGCCAGCCCGATAGCGATCAAGGCACGCTGGCACATGCCGCCAGAAAGCTGGTGAGGATACTGCCGGGCCCGTAGCCCCGGGTCGGGCATACCCGCATCGGCAAGCAGTTGGACAGCTTGTTGCCCGGCCGCGCCGAGGTTGTTCGCGCGCAGCGCCTCTCGCACCTGAAAGCCCACCTTCCATACCGGGTTCAGGTTGGTCATCGGGTCCTGCGGCACGTAGCCGATACCGGCACCCCGGATGGATCGAAGCCGCCGCTCATCGGCGGCGGTGAGGTCGATGCCGTCGAACACGATGCGGCCCGCGGTGATTCGTCCACCGGGCGGGAGCAGCCCCAGAATCGCTGCGGCGGTGGTGGACTTCCCCGAACCCGATTCGCCGACGATCGCCACGGTCTGACCGGTGTGCACCGCTAGATCCACCTGCCGCACCGCCGGAGCGTGGCCACCGAACCTGACTTCGAGGCCTGCGATGCTCAGCAGCGGCGACTCGCCGACTGTGGTCATGTGCGCCGGTCCTCCTCATCGCTGCGCTCTGCATCGTCGCCGGTGCGACTCATAGCCGCCACGCTCGCGACGTCGGGTCCAGGGCGTCGCGCAAGACGTCGCCCATGATCATGAAAGCCAGCACCGTGATCGCCAGGGCACCAGCGGGATAGAAAAGGATCGGCGAGCCTGCGCGCAATCGGATCTGGTCGACGTTGATGTCACCGCCCCACGACACCACCGACGGCGGCAATCCGACCCCGAGGTAGGACAACGTGGCTTCGGTGACGATGAACAATCCGAGCGCGATAGTGGACACCGCGATCACCGGACCAATTGTGTTAGGCAGGGCATGGCGTAGCAGTATCCCAAACCTGCTCAGCCCCAGTGCTTTCGCCGCTAGCATATAATCGCTGCTGCGGACCGAAAGGACGGCGCCGCGCGCGATCCTGGCCACCTGCGGCCAGCCGAACAGGGCAAGGATCGCGATCACCGTCCACACGGTGCGGTGATGCATGACCTGCATGAGCACAATCGCGGCCAGCAACAGCGGGATTCCGAAGAACACATCGGCGATGCGGGAAACCACCGCGTCGATCCAGCCGCCGTAGAAGCCGGCCAAAGCGCCCAGCGCGCCGCCGACGAGGAACACCAGCAGGGTGGCGCCCAGACCGACCGTGATCGAGGCTCGGGCGCCGTAGACGGTGCGGGCATAGATGTCGTGGCCCTGCAGGTCGGTGCCGAACCAATGTGCGGCTGACGGTGTCAGCAGGCTCTGGTCCGGATCGGCGTAACCCGGATCGGCTCCGGTGAACAACGCCGGAAACACAGCGATGACGATGATGAAGGCGATCAGCGCCGCGGCGACCACAAATTTCGGACGGCGGCGTAGTTCACGCCAGGTCTCGCCCCAAAACCCAGCGCTGGCAAGCGCTTCGGCAGCTGAGTCAGCCATAGCGGATCCTGGGGTCCAACGCTGCATACAGCAGATCCACGCTCAGGTTGGTGACCAGGTAGACGACGACCAACACCGTCACGATGGACACCACTGTCGGCGCTTCCTGACGAGTGACGGCTTGATACAGCACGCCGCCGACACCGTGAATGTTGAAGATTCCTTCGGTCACGATCGCTCCGCCCATCAGCGCGCCGAGGTCCGCACCGAGGAAAGTCACCACCGGGATCAGCGAATTGCGCAGGATGTGCACTGTCACCACCCGCGGCCGCGACAACCCTTTTGCGGTGGCGGTCCGCACATGGTCGGCATGAGCGTTGTCGGCCATCGCGGAGCGGGTCAACCGCACCACATAGGCGAATGACGCTGCGCCCAGCACGATGCCGGGCAGCAGCAGCCGGGCGAACGTCGGCTGGTCGCCCACCGTGACCGCGACGATGCCCAACCGGACCCCGAAGACGAATTGCGCAAGGAAGCCGAGCACGAAGATCGGGACCGCGATGATGATCAGGCTGACGATCAGCACAGCACCGTCGAAAACCCCGCCCTGGCGCAGCCCCGCGATCACCCCGAACCCGACACCGAATACCGCCTCCACCACCAGCGCGATCAACGCCAACCTGAAGGTAACCGGAAATGCCTGCGCCAGAACGGTAGTGACCGGCAGCCCGGAGTAGGCGTGACCCAGATCGCCGTGCGCGATGCCGCCGAGGTAATGCAGGTACTGCAGCCAGAACGGGTCGTTGAGGTGGTATTGCGCGCGCAATTGCGCGGCCACCGCCGGGCTCAGCGGGCGATCGCCACCCAGCGCCGCGATCGGATCGCCGGGCAGCAAAAAGACCATGCCGTAGATCAGCAGCGTGGCGCCCAGGAAAACCGGGACCATGGCCGCGACGCGTCGGGCGAGGTACCACCCCATCTCAGGCCTTCACGATGTGTTCGTAGTCGGGCAGTCCGTTCCAGGTCAGCGCGACGTGGCTGACCGCCTGTGACCGCCCGGCGACGGCGACGGTATACCACAGCGGCACGACGGGCATGTCCCCCAACAGGATTCGCTGTGCGCCGTTGGCGATCGTATACGACTGGGGCAAGTCGGGTGCGGCCTCGGCCGCGGCTATCGCGGCATCGAACCGGGGGCTGGAGTAGCCGACGTCGTCGGCGCCCGCGCCGGTGGCGAACAACGGCTCCAAAAACTCCAGCATCGACGGGAAGTCACCCTGCCACCCGGCGCGGAACGCCGTGCTGATCGTGCGGTTGGTGATCTGGGTCCGGAATCCGGCGAAGGTGGGCTGCGGCGCCCCGACGGCATCAATGCCTAGAGTGTTTTTGATGCTGTTGGCCACCGCCTCCACCCATTCTTGGTGCGAGCCGTCGGCGTTGTAGGCGATCGCGTATCGGCCTGTCCATTTCGAGATGGACTCGGCCTGCGACCACAGCCTCCGCGCACGGTCCGGGTCGAAGTTCAGCGCATCGTTGCCGTCGATATGGGGGTCATAGCCGGGCAGCGAACTGGCGGTGAAATCGTGGGCCGGTGCGCGTGCGCCGGAGAAGATCTTTTGACAGATCTGCGGTCGATTGATCGCAGATGACAGCGCCAGTCGGCGCAGTCGGCCCTCTTCGCCGGCGAAGTGCGGCAGCCGCAGCGGTGTGTCCAGTGTCTGGTTGACCGCCGCGGGCGCGGTGATCGCGCGATCGCCTAGGTCTTTGCGGTAGACGGTGAGCACGCTGGGCGGAATCGTGTCCAGCACATCGAGATTGCTCGACAGCAGGTCGGCGTAGGCGGTGTCGAGGTTGGCGTAGAAGACGAACCGCAGCCCCTTGTTCTGCGGTATCCGGTTGCCGTGGTAGCCGGGGTTGGTCACCAGGTCGAGTTTGACGTTGTGCTGCCACGCCGGGGTTTGTCGCTCGTCGGCAAGTCGGTATGGGCCATTACCGATCGGGTGCCGACCGAACGTCGGCATATCCGCCCATGCGGCGGCGGGCAGTGGGTAGAACGGCGAAAACCCAAGCCGCAGTGTGAAGTCAATGGTCGGTCCCTTGAGCCGGACGGTGAATTCGTGGTCATTGATCACCTGAAGCCCCGACATGGTGGTCGCTGTCGGTTTCGGCGCGGCCACCTCGTCGAACCCGGCGATCGGGCTGAAAAAGCTCTGCTGCAGTTGAGCATTGACGGCCAGCGCACCGTAATTCCAGGCGTCGACGAACGAGCGCGCGGTCACCGGTGAACCGTCACTGAACGCCCAGCCGGGCTTGAGAGTGATCCGGTAGTTGACGTCGTCGGTGGTCTCGATCGACTGGGCGACCTCCAGTACGGGCGCGCCCTTGGCGTCATAGGACATCAGACCGGCGAACAGCCGGTCGATGATCCGGCCACCGTTGCTGTCGTTGGTATTCGTCGGAATCAGCGGGTTCTGCGGCTCGCCCGCATTGGCGATCACCACATCGGTACGGACACTGCCCGCCCCGCAACCGGCCAACGTCACGGCCGCCAGCAAGGCGCAAACCCCCAGCGCCGCGGCGGTACGGATCCGATGCAAGCGTCCTCCTCCGATCAGCAATACACTTCCGGTGTGGCTGTCACCACTCGCCAGGGGCTTACCTCGCCTATCATCTCGGCGAATTGAGCGCGATGGCCGGCATACCCAACCAAAGCGGTTTCCTACCCGATGCCGGCGCGACTGTACTGCCTGCAGCCACTCGAAAATTAACTCAGACTGATTAGGCTCGTCCGCGTGACCGAGACGCACGCCGATGCACCGTCGTCATATCCGCCGTCCGCGCAGTTCGCCGAACAGGCCAACGCCGGCGACGCGTTGTACCGACAGGCCGAGCACGACCGGCTGGAGTTCTGGGCCGCACAGGCCAACCGGCTTTCCTGGTCGACTCCGTTTTCCCAGGTGCTGGACTGGTCGGCGGCGCCGTTCGCCAAATGGTTCACCGATGGCAAGCTCAACGTCGCCTACAACTGCGTGGACCGCCACGTCCTAGCCGGCAACGGCGATCGCGTCGCTATCCACTGGGAGGGCGAGCGAGTCGGAGAAGACCGCACCCTGACCTACAGCGACCTGCTGACCGAAGTGAGCAAGGCCGCCAACGCGCTCGCGGGTCTGGGGCTGGTCGCGGGGGACCGCGTCGCCATCTACCTGCCGATGATTCCCGAAGCCATGGTCGCGATGCTGGCGTGCGCGCGGCTGGGCGTGCTGCACAGCGTGGTGTTCGCTGGATTCACCGCGACCGCGCTGGGCGCCCGGATCGCCGACGCCGAGGCCAAACTCCTGATCACCGCCGACGGGCAGTTCCGGCGCGGCAAGCCGGCGTCGCTGAAGGAGGCGGCCGACCAAGCGGTCGCCGACGCCGACACGATCGAACACGTCCTGGTGGTCCGGCGCACCGGCGTCGACGTGCCCTGGACGCAGGGACGCGACGTGTGGTGGCACGACGTCGTCGATTCGGCATCACCCGAACACCACGCCGATGCGTTCGACGCCGAGCATCCGCTGTTCCTGCTGTACACCTCGGGCACCACCGGTAAGCCCAAGGGCATCGTGCACACCAGCGGCGGCTATCTCACCCAGGCGTCTTACACCCACTACAACATCTTCGACATCAAGCCGGAAACCGACGTGTTCTGGTGCACCGCCGATATCGGCTGGGTCACCGGGCACACCTACAGCGTCTACGGGCCGATGTCCAACGGCGTAACCCAGATCATCTACGAGGGAACCCCGGACACGCCCGACCAGCACCGGCACTTTCAGATCATCGAAAAGTACGGCGCGACAATCTATTACACCGCCCCCACGATGATCCGCACCTTCATGAAGTGGGGTCGCGAGATCCCGGACGCCCACGACTTGTCCAGCTTGCGGCTGCTGGGCACGGTCGGCGAGCCGATCAACCCGGAGGCGTGGCGTTGGTATCGCAAGGTCATCGGAGGCGACAGCACACCGGTGGTGGACACCTGGTGGCAGACCGAAACCGGCGCGGCGATGATCTCTCCGCTACCCGGCGTCGCGGCGACCAAACCGGGGTCGGCGATGACTCCACTGCCCGGTATCTCGGCAAAGATCGTCGACGACGACGGCAACGAGCTCATCACCCCGTCAACCGACGAGGGCGAGCACGCCAGCGGCTACCTCGTCCTCGACAAGCCCTGGCCGTCGATGCTGCGCGGCATCTGGGGCGATCCGGACCGCTTCCGTGAGACGTACTGGTCGAAGTTCGCCCAACAGGGCTGGTACTTCGCCGGCGACGGCGCTCGCTACGACACCGACGCGGCGATCTGGATCCTGGGCCGCATCGACGACGTGATGAACGTATCGGGGCATCGCATCTCCACCGCCGAAGTGGAGTCGGCTCTGGTCGGCCACTCCGGGGTGGCCGAGGCCGCGGTGGTGGGCGCGACCGACGACACCACCGGTCAGGCGATCTGCGCTTTCGTTGTCTTGCAAGCCGATCACGCCGAGACGACGGGCGAGGAGATCATCGACGAACTGCGCGCCGAGGTGGCTCGGGTGATATCACCGATCGCACGGCCGCGCGAATTGCATGTGGTGCCCGAATTGCCGAAGACGCGCAGCGGCAAGATCATGCGTCGCCTGCTCCGCGACATTGCCGAGAACCGGGAACTCGGTGACACCTCCACGCTGCTCGATCCGGGCGTGTTCGACGCGATCCGCGCCACCAATCAGACCTAGGCCGGTGACGATGCGGGCCGGGCAACGGCCCGCTGAGAAACCGGCCACATGCGGGCCCACGGCCCGACCGCTAGGGCCGATGGCGGGGACGAAGCCCGCGCCGGCCAATCAGACCTGGGCCGGGACGGGGACGAACCCCGCGCCGGGGCGGTTCTTGCTGGTGAGGTCGGCCAGTATGGAGTTGAACGACTGCACCACCGCCGGAGTATGCAACGGGATGTATTTGACGACGCAGGCCGGCAGGTTCTCGCTGAAGGCGCCGTGGATCATCCCGACCAGGAGATTGTCGACGGTAACCGGGCCGCCTGAGTCACCCGGTTGTCCGCACACCTGCATGACGATGGTGCCCGGGTCCTGGCCCGGGCCCCACGTGACACCGCACGAGTTACCGGTGGTGCGGCCCTGCTTGCAAGCGACCTGGCCGAAGGCCGGATCAGGCCCGACGCCGTCGATCACGAACCCGCCGAAGTTCGCTACCGGTATCACCTTGGCCGGATCGAACTGGATGACCGCGTAGTCGAGGGAGTCGTTGCCCGACACCATCTTTCCCAGGATCCCGCGATCTTTCGCCGCCTCGGCAGCCACCGGCGCGCCCGGGCCGCCGCAGTGCGCCGAGGTGAAACCGATCAGCTCACCTTTGCCATCGGTGCCGATGGTGGTCAGCGTGCACAGGGTGTCGCCGTTGACGACGATGCCCGCCCCACCGCCTATCGGGACTCGATCATCAGCTCCCGCCGGCGAGCCGTGCAGGCCCACAGCAGTCGTCGCAAGCAAGGCCGCCACGACGCCAAACAGCCGGCGGCACCTGGTCTGCAAGCGATACTCCCGTCGACAATTCTGGACGCGCGACCGAACGGCGGCAGTCTAGCGTGATCAGTGCCCACCGGCATCGATCCCCGAACGGGCCTGCGGCGTTCGGCTGGCCTCGTCTGGCACCGGGCTGCATGGCAACATGAACCGCGACGACAGCACGCCCGGCGACGAAGCAGAGCGCGAAGCGCGATGACGAGGAGCCGGGCAACGGCTCGGGCAGAAGCCGGGCAGTTGAACCGGGAGGGCCATCTGTGAGCAAGCCAGATCGAAAGAACGCCGACCGCAAGGATGGGGTTCCCCGCACGCTGACCTCGATTCCGTTGACCGACCCGCACGCGGTATCTGCCGACCCCTCGATCGGCGAGCTGGTCAAAGACGCCACGGCGCAGATGTCGACGCTGGTGCGCGCGGAGGTCGAACTGGCCCGCGCGGAAATCACCCGCGACGTCAAGAAAGGCCTGACCGGCAGCGTTTTCTTCATCTCGGCGCTGGTGGTGCTGTTTTATTCGACGTTCTTTTTCTTCTTCTTCCTCGCCGAACTGCTCGATACCTGGCTGTGGCGTTGGGTGGCCTACCTGATCGTGTTCGGGATCATGGTGGTGGTCACCGCGGCGCTGGCCTTATTCGGCTACCTGAAGGTCCGGCGCATCCGCGGGCCGCGGCAGACCATCGAATCGGTAAAGGAGACGCGGTCGGCTTTCACGCCCGGCCATGACAGGTCCTCGGCGCCGGCGCTCAATTCGGCGCAGGGCGGAATACCCGCCGACCCGTCGGGTTGGTAGATGGCGCCACCAGATCCGTCGGTGACCCGTATCGACGGGCCTTGGCGGCATCTGGACGTGCACGCCAACGGCATCCGGTTCCATGTCGTCGAGGCAATGCCCGCCGACCGGGTCGCGGGCACCCCTTCGACAGCGCAGCCGTTGGTGATCATGCTGCACGGCTTCGGCTCGTTCTGGTGGTCATGGCGGCACCAGCTCCGCGGCTTGACCGGAGCCCGCGTGGTCGCGGTGGATTTGCGCGGTTACGGCGGCAGCGACAAACCGCCCCGTGGGTATGACGGCTGGACGCTTGCCGGCGACACTGCGGGACTGATCCGTGCACTGGGACACTCATCGGCGACATTGGTCGGTCACGCCGACGGCGGACTGGTCTGCTGGGCCACCTCAGTGCTGCACTCACGGCTGGTGCGCGCCATTGCGGTGATCAGCTCGCCGCACCCGGCCGCGTTGCGCCGCTCGGCGCTGACCCGCCGTGATCAAGGCCGTGCGCTGCTGCCCTCCCTACTGCGTTACCAGGTGCCGATTTGGCCGGAACGCGCGCTGACCCGACACAACGGCAGTGAGATCGAACGCCTGACGCGTAGCCGCGCCAGCACTAAATGGGTTGCGTCCGAGGACTTCTCCGAAACGATCGGCCATCTGCGGCAGGCGATCCAAATTCGGTCAGCTGCGCACTCCGCACTGGAATATCAGCGTTGGGCAGTGCGCAGCCAGTTGCGCGAAGAGGGCCGACGCTTCATGAGGTCGATGAGCCGGCCTTTCGGTATCCCGATGCTGCACATTCACGGTGACGCCGATCCCTACGTCCTCGCCGATCCGGTCGAACGAACGCAGCGCTACGCACCACACGGTCGCTACGTATCAATTTCCGGCGCAGGGCATTTCACTCACGAAGAGAAGCCGGACGAAGTCAACGGCCACCTGTCGCGGTTCCTCGAGCGGGTGTACAGATCGCCGCTCAACTGACACACGCGCCGGTGGGCACCGGCGCCGTGTCACCGATATGCGCCAGCTGAGCTGCCACTTCTTTGGCTGTCAGCACAAAACCGGTGTCGTTGTCGTCGACCGCGGCACCGAACACCACACCGAGCACCTGACCATTGAGGTCGATCAGTGGGCCACCTGAATTACCTTGTTCCACACCGGCTCTGACCGTGTAGACCTCACGGTTGATCGTCGCACTCCGATAGATGTCGGGTCCGTTGAGTTCGATGAGCTCGCGGATTCTGGCCGGCGTTGCCATAAAACCACCGCCGCCGGGATAGCCCATCACGATCGCTTCGGTGCCCGATGTGACCGGGGCGTTGGCGAAGGCCAGCGGCCCCGGCGGCAGGTTGGGCACCGAGAGGATCGCGATGTCGACCGTCGGGTCGTAGGACACCACGGTGGCGTCATAAGGGTTACCGCTGGCCTCCACCGTGACACTGTTCGAGCCGGCCACCACGTGCGCATTGGTCATCACGCGATCCGGTGACAGCACAAATCCGCTGCCCTCCAACACTTTCTGGCAGCTAGGTGCGATAGCGCGGATTTTGACCACGCTCGGCTCGGTGTTCGCGACCACCGGGTTGTTGGAGAGCGCCGCATTCGGGGCCGCGACCGCCACGACGGGGGTGCGGCTGAACGGCTCCAGTACCTGAGGCAAACCCGAGGTGTCCAGCAGGGACGACAACCGCTTGGGCACCGTCTTGAGCCAATCGGGTGCGTAATCGTTGACCTGGGCCAGTACCCGCGAACCGCGCACTGCGGCAGCCAAATTCGGCTGACCCGCCGACGACGTCAGTGGAGTCGCCAGCAGCCATGCCGCCACGAGCACCACCACAAGTTGCACTGCCACCCCGACCAGTGAGTCGAAGAATCGGACCGAGTTGCTGTGGATCGCGCCGCGGACCGCGCGGCCCAGCACAACGCCGGCGACCTCGCCGACGACGACCAGCGCCAGGATCAAGAACAGTGCGGCGAACAGTTTGGCTCTCGGTGCGGCGATATGCGCGACGAGGTGCGGAGCCAGCAAGACGCCCGCGATCGCGCCCAGCAACACACCGACGAATGACAGCAGAGAGCCGAGCGCACCCGAACGCCAGCCTGAGATCGCCGCGATGAAAGCCACTGCCAGCACGGCGGTGTCCAACCATTGCGAGGTGGTCATCAGGCCTCATCCTCGTCGCCGACCAGGGCCATCGCTTCGTCTAGCTCACGAACATCACTGGTGTCCCAGGGCTTTGCCCAACCGGCGACGTCCAGCATGGCCGAAATCACCTGACCGGTGAACCCCCAAACCAGCATGTCGTTCAACAGAAACGCCGGCCCGGCGAAGCGGCGGCTGAGGGTGCGGCGGTACACCATCAGCCGGTTGGCAGGATTGATGAAAGCCCGGACCGGAACCCAGGCCACCTTTGCTGTCTCGGCCTGATCCACGACGGCCACGGGCCCCGGATCCGGCGAGTAAGCCAGCACCGGGACGACGTGAAAACCCGACGGCGGGATGAACGTTCGCTCCATCGTGGCCAATGGATGCAGTCTGCCGGTATCGATGCCGGTCTCCTCGCGGGCCTCTCGCAGCGCGGTGGCTACCGGCCCGTTGTCGCCGGGATCGGATGCGCCCCCGGGGAAAGCTGCTTGGCCGGCATGGTGACGCAATGACGCGGCCCGCACTGTGAGTAGCAGGTCGGCGTCATCAGGAAGGGAGTCGGGTGCAGCGCCGCTGGACGGGTTTGACGGCGGACCCGAAAACAGCACCAGCACCGCCGCGTCGCGTCGGTCTTTGCGCGCCGTTGTCGTCGCCTTGGCCGCGGTCACCATCGCCAACACATCGGCGGGCACGCGCCGCCGGTAGGCGTCGGGCAGCTGACCAACGTTGTCGACCAACGGCCGCAACCAGGGTGGGCCGACCTCGGGTGTCAAAAGATCCGTCCCGCCCAGGTGGGTGAGGTCCGCTCCGAGCCGTTGGGGAGTGCCGCCTCCGCTCACCGGCGCCTCCTTCGTCCGTTCACGTGCCTGGTACCCAAAGTCGCGCCGTTATGCGGCGCGCATCGTCGTCCGGCGTCATCGTGTCTGAGCTCCGACCGCAGCCGTAATCTCGTCGGCGGTGGCGAAAGCGCGCGGCAGCGTCTGCGCAACGCTACCGTCCGAGTTCAGTACGACCGTCGCGGGCATCACATTGGGTACCCGCAACGCCGCCGCGATCCGACGGCTACCGTCCTGCAGTGTCGGCAACCGGACACCCAGCTCCGCCAGCCGCAGCAAGGCGGCCGTCTCGTTCTCGTCCTGGTGCACCGTCACCACCATCACATCGGATCCAACTCGTCGTTGATACTCCGCCATCGCAGGAAGTTCGGTCGCGCACGGCCCGCACCAATACGCCCACAGGTTGAGAACGACCCGGTGCCCGGCCAGTGCCGGCCCGACGTCAACGACCGAGCCGTCGGCGGCGCACTCGGTCGTCACACCACGCAACGCGATCGGGCCCGGCTGCCCGCCCGAGCGCGGACATGGCGCCAGATCGGCACGTTGGCGTGGTCCGGCCAACGCCGCCGCGGTGTCGGCTTCGCGGTGCTCGCGGGCGGGACCGCTCGGCGGGGCGGTTGACGAATGCGACGCATCATGCAGCTCAACCAGCAAGGCGGCGAGCAGTGCCGCGACGACCGCCAGGACAGCGAGGGTCCAGCAAGTGGTTCGAGCGGTAAAGGTGGTCATCGGGCCCCGTGTGCGACTCAGTGTGGAAGCGGTTGGCGACGCGGCATCTACAGGCCGGCCATCGCCAGGAGGTGGTCGGTTTCCGGGCCTTGCACCAGCGCGGCGGCGATCAACGGTTCGGTGGGCCCGGTTCCGAACGACGGACAGTCCTTGGCCAGCACGCAAACTCCGCAAGCCGGTTTGCGTGCGTGGCACACCCGGCGCCCGTGGAAGATCACCCGGTGACTGAGCAGCGTCCACTCCTGGCGCTCGATGAGTTCGCCGACGGCGTGCTCGACCTTGACCGGGTCTTCCTCGCTCGTCCAGTGCCAGCGCCGGACCAACCGACCGAAATGGGTGTCGACGGTGATTCCGGGGATATCAAATGCATTGCCGAGGATGACGTTGGCGGTCTTGCGGCCCACGCCCGGCAGCGTCACCAGCTCTTCCATGGTGGCCGGCACCTCGCCGTCGAAACGCTCAACTAAGGCTTGGCCGAGACCGATCAGGGACGTCGCTTTATTGCGAAAAAAACCGGTGGGGCGAATGAGCGTTTCGAGTTCTTCGCGATCGGCCTGTGCGTAGTCCAGCGCGACGCGGTAACGGGAGAACAGCGTCGGGGTGGTGAGATTTACCCGCTTGTCCGTGCTCTGCGCCGACAAGATCGTAGCCACCGTCAACTCCAACGGTGTGGTGAAATCCAACTCACAGTAGACATGTGGAAAAGCCTGTGCCAGTTTACGATTCATGCGGCGAGCCCGGCGCACCAAGCCTAACCGGGTTTCCGAAGACCAACGGCGGGCGACAGCGGCGCCGGCCCCGGCGGAGCCTGCGGCGGCGGCGCGGGAAGGTTTGCCCATTGTCACCTCGACAGCGTACTAAGTCGTGATCCCGCTGAGACCTTAGCCGTGTTTACTTGGTGCTTGTGTCCTGGTTGCTCGTTGCATTCATCCCGGGGTTGCTGATGCTGGCAACTTTCGGGCTTGAACGGCTGGAAGCAGGCTTGGAAAACGACACACTTACGGCAAGTGATGTCGCGGAGTTTCTCAAGCAGGCCGAGCCGGTAGACGTGCGCAGATTGGCCCGGGAAGGAATGCCCGAGGCGCTGGACTGCCTGCATCGCCGCATCGGGCGGATCAGCGATGAGGCGCCCTACCTACCCAGCCGCGCGGACCCGGCTACGGATCAATTGTTGGCGGCCTCGTATATTTCCGCCCCTAAACGGCCCGGCTCACCCAGACAGCGGCATCAGAATTCGCGGACGAATCGTCAATTTGGGCCGCCTCGGCATGCCAACCGTGTGTAGCGTTGGCACGTCGAGTCGATGGCTAACCTTCTAGACTCATGTCGCCGGGCTTTTCGAGGCTGGTGCATCCGCCACCGGGCGGGTGGGTAAGTGGAGGTTCCCCGCTTGCGGGGCTGCCGGGCAACCGACCGGGCACAACTGTGTCTACCGGAGTCATTTGAATAGCTGAAGGGGCAACGTGGACGAGATCCTGGCGAGGGCCGGAATCTTCCAGGGGGTTGAACCGAGCGCCGTCGCCGCGCTGACCAAGCAACTGCAGCCCGTTGACTTCCCCCGCGGGCATACGGTTTTCGCGGAGGGCGAGCCGGGCGATCGGCTGTACATCATCATTTCCGGGAAGGTCAAGATCGGCCGCCGTTCACCGGACGGCAGGGAAAATCTGCTGACCATTATGGGCCCGTCCGACATGTTCGGTGAGTTGTCGATCTTCGATCCCGGGCCGCGAACCTCCAGCGCGACCACGATCACCGAGGTTCGGGCGGTGTCGATGGACCGCGACGCGCTGCGGGCCTGGATCGCTGATCGTCCCGAGATCGCCGAGCAGCTGCTGCGAGTGTTGGCCCGCCGACTGCGCCGCACCAACAACAACCTCGCCGATCTGATCTTCACTGACGTGCCCGGCCGAGTCGCCAAGCAGCTACTGCAGCTCGCCCAGCGGTTCGGCACCCAGGAAGGCGGCGCGATGCGGGTCACCCACGACCTGACGCAAGAGGAGATCGCTCAGCTGGTCGGCGCCTCACGCGAGACCGTCAACAAGGCGCTGGCCGACTTCGCCCACCGCGGCTGGATTCGCCTGGAGGGCAAGAGCGTGCTGATCTCGGACTCCGAGAGGTTGGCCCGCCGAGCGAGGTAAGCCCGCGCGGAGCGCGGGCGCGACCGAGCGAGCATCCGATCCCGAGCGAGGTAAGCCCGCGCGGAGCGCGGGCGCGACCGAGCGAGCATCCGATCCCGAGCGAGGGAAGCCCGCGCAGAGCGCCCGCGTTACCGAACACGCAGATAGTCCAGCTGGGCCTGCACCGACCATTCCGCGGCGCCCCACAACTCCTCGTCGACGTCGACGTAGACATGCTCGACGACCTGGCGCGCGGTGGCGTCGTCGCCGAGGGTGCGCAATGCCGAACGCACCTGCTCGAGCCGCTGCTCCCGATGCGCCAGGTATCCCGACGCCACCCCTTCCAAGTTGGCGAGGTCCGGCCCATGGCCGGGCAGCACGGTTCGCCGGCCCAGACCGCGCAGCCGCTGCAGCGACTCAAGGTAGTCGGCCAGGCTGCCGTCTTCATTGTCGATGACGGTGGTTCCCCGGCCCAAGACGGTGTCCGCGGTCAGCACCGCATCCTCCAGGACGAAGGACAGTGAATCGGCGGTGTGACCGGGTGTGGCCAACACCGTGATTCGTAGGCCCGCAACGTCGATCACCTCGCCATCGGTGAGCTCACCGGACAGGCCACGCAAGAATCCGCTGCCCGCCGAGCGCACCGGTGCGCCGGTCAAATCGACCACCTTGTCGATGGCATCGGTGTGATCGCCGTGTCGGTGACTGATCAGCACCAGAGCGATGCGGCCCACGCCGGCAAGTTTCGCGATGTGCTCGTCGTCGTCGGGTCCGGGATCGACCACTACGACCTCGTCGCTGCGCGGACCGCGCAGCACCCAGGTGTTCGTGCCGTCCAGCGTCATCAGGCCAGGGTTATCGGCCAGCAGCACCGACGCGGTGTCGGTGACCGGGCGCAACCGGCCGTAAGCGGGATGCGTCAACGCCTCAACGGTGCCCGTCACAGCCGTTACCCGACCTCCACCACGAGTTCGACCTCGACCGGGGCGTTTAACGGCAACTCGGATACGCCGACTGCAGAGCGGGCATGCACGCCGCTGTCACCGAACACGTCGGCCAGCAATTCTGACGCACCGTTGACCACGTCCGGCTGGCCGTTGAATCCAGCTGCGGACGCGACGAATCCGACCACCTTCACCACCTGGCTCACCGAGTCGATACCCGCCAGCGAATCGATGGCAGCCAGGGCATTGAGCGCGCAAATCCTGGCGAGTGCCTTGCCCTCCGCGGGTGTCACGTCAGCGCCGACCTTGCCGGTCCGAGCCAGCTTGCCGGCCTGTATCGGCAACTGCCCCGCCGTGTACACCAGGTTGCCGCTGCGCACTGCCGGGACATAGGAGGCCAGCGGTTTGGCGACCCCCGGGAGTTCGATTCCCAGCTGGGCGAGCCGGGCCGATGCGCTCATTTAGGGCGTTTCAGATATGCGACGTGCTGCTCACCGGTTGGGCCGGGAAGCACGGCAACCAGCTCCCACCCGTCGGCGCCCCACTGGTCGAGGATCTGCTTGGTGGCGTGTGTCAACAGCGGGATGGTGGCGTACTCCCATGTGGTGGGTTGGCTCATATCCCGAGCTTATCGGCAGTCCCGTCGGGGCCTCTGGGCTATCTGGTTAGCATGCAGGGGTGGGGACCACATCGAGCGGCGGCAGCATCGCCGGCTGGCCATCGCGATTATCGAAGGCGCGTCTGCATTTCGTGACCGGCAAAGGCGGTACCGGCAAGTCGACGGTTGCCGCCGCGCTGGCGCTGACTCTGGCGTCCGGTGGGCGCAAGGTCTTGCTCGTCGAAGTCGAAGGGCGCCAAGGGATTGCGCAACTCTTCGATGTGCCGCCGCTACCTTACAAAGAGGTCAAGATCGCGACCGCCGAGCACGGCGGCCAGGTGAACGCGCTGGCAATCGACATCGAGGCCGCCTTCCTGGAATACCTCGACATGTTCTACAACCTCGGCATTGCCGGCCGGGCGATGCGCCGCGTCGGGGCGATCGAGTTCGCGACGACGATCGCGCCGGGCCTGCGCGACGTCCTGCTCACCGGCAAGATCAAGGAATCCGTGATTCGCTTGAACAAAGGGTCCAAGAACCCCGTTTACGACGCAATCGTCGTCGACGCGCCGCCCACCGGTCGCATCGCCCGCTTTCTGGACGTCACCCGGGCGGTCTCCGACCTCGCCAAGGGCGGCCCGGTGCACTCACAGGCCGAAGGTGTGGTGAAGATCCTGCATTCCGACCAGACGGCCATCCACCTGGTCACTCTGCTGGAGGCGCTGCCGATGCAGGAGACGATCGAGGCGATCGACGAGTTGCAGGAACTGAACTTGCCCGTCGGCAGCGTGATCGTCAACCGCAACATCGAGCCTTATCTGCAGCCCGACGATCTCACCAAAGCCGCTGAGGGTGACGTCGACGCCGACGCGGTGCGGGCGGGCCTCGCCGCCGCCGGGATCAAGCTGAGCGACAACGACTTCGCGGGCCTGCTGACCGAGACTATCCAGCACGCCACCCGGATCACCGCGCGAGCGGCGAACGTGGAGCAGCTCGACGAGTTGAAGGTGCCACGACTGGAGCTTCCAACCATTGCCGATGGCGTCGACCTCGGCAGCCTCTATGAACTCTCTGAATCCCTTGCGCAGCAGGGGGTTCGATGAGTAACACGCCGCCCACTCTGGATATTGGCGCCATTATTGCCGACAGGGCCAACCGTGTCGTGGTGTGCTGCGGCGCCGGCGGGGTCGGTAAGACCACCACGGCTGCGGCCATGGCGCTGCGCGCGGCAGAATACGGCCGCACTGTGGTTGTTCTGACGATTGACCCGGCCAAGCGGCTGGCACAGGCCTTGGGAATCACCGACCTTGGCAACTCTCCACAACGCGTGCCGCTTGCTCCTGAAGTACCCGGCCAGCTCTACGCGATGATGCTCGACATGCGGCGGACATTCGACGAGATGGTGATCCAGTACTCCGGAGCCGAACGCGCACAAGCGATTCTGGATAACCAGTTCTATCAGACGGTCGCCACCTCGCTGGCCGGTACCCAGGAGTACATGGCGATGGAGAAGCTCGGCCAGCTGCTGGGCGAAGACCGTTGGGATTTGGTGGTGGTGGACACCCCGCCGTCGCGCAACGCGCTGGACTTCCTCGATGCACCCCAACGGTTGGGCAGCTTCATGGACAGCCGGTTATGGCGCCTGCTGTTAGGACCGGGACGCGGGATCGGGCGACTGGTCACCGGTGCGGTCGGCTTGGCGATGAAAGCGCTGTCGACGGTCCTCGGTTCGCAGATGCTCTCTGACGCTGCTGGTTTCGTGCAGTCGCTGGACGCTACGTTCGGCGGTTTCCGGGAGAAGGCAGACCGCACCTATGCGTTGCTCAAGCGGCGCGGTACTCAATTCGTTGTGGTGTCGGCGGCCGAGCCGGATGCGCTCAGGGAGGCGTCGTTTTTTGTGGACCGGCTTTCGGAGGAACGCATGCCGCTGGCCGGGCTCATCCTGAACCGAACGCATCCGATGCTGTGTTCGTTGCCGGTCGAGCGCGCCATCGACGGCGCCGCGACATTCGAGAGTGGTCCGGACGCCACCGACGCCACCGGGGCAAACGTCCTGACCAAGGCCATCCTGCAGATCCACGCCGATCGCGCGTCGACATCCAAGCGGGAGATCCGGTTGCTGTCCCGATTTACCGGCGCGAATCCACACGTCGCCATTGTCGGGGTGCCGTCGCTGCCGTTTGACGTCTCCGACCTGGAGGCGTTGCGTGCGATCGCCGACCAGATGACAGCGGCCAGCTAAGAAAATCAGGGTTTACCCAGGGGGTGGTTTCCGGCCTGGTCAGCCGACGCTGCGGTGCTTGCGCTGTGCGCTGAAGAACTCCGACCAGGACACCACCTCAGGGTGCTGTTTGAGCAAGGCCCGCCGCTGGCGTTCGGTCATCCCGCCCCAGACGCCGAACTCGACACGGTTGTCCAATGCGTCAGCACCGCACTCCAGCATCACCGGGCAGTGCCGGCAGATCACCGCGGCTTTGCGTTGCGCCGCCCCCCGGACGAACAGCTCGTCGGGGTCAGCCGCCCGGCACAGCGCCTTGGAAACCCAGGCGATCCTCGACTCTGCCTCAGCCCCGAAAATAACGGCGCTTGTCGGCGGTGCGCTCGTATTGCGCACAGCGGTCCGTATACCTGACACCAGCGATTCCCCTTCGCTCTTGCCACCGGTGTGGCGCCCTCTGCTCGATCCAGACCACCAATGCGACCTATGACACACTATGCCCGTCGCTGTTACCTGTATCTCATTGTGTGGATAAGCTACGTGGTCAGGTACCAATTACGCAACAGTTTGACGGCCCCCTTTTTGGGACGACCGTGCAATCCGATCATGAAGAGAGCCGAAACCCGGCGAATCCAGGCGACTAGTAGCGGCCTGAGCTGCGGCTGAGAGAAACCTGAGGCGCGGCGGTTGGGGGCATCGTCCTCATCGGCCACTCGCGAAGACTTCGGTCGCAGCGCCGCTAGTCTAGTAGCCATGTCGGAGCGCCCCGCGACTGCGGTCACAATCGCCAGACTCGTCGGGTGCTGCCTGCTCGCCAGCGTTATCGTCGCCGCCCTGCTGTTTCCCTTGGTCGGTGGCATCGGCTTGGCGTCCAACCGGGCCTCCGAGGTCGTCGGAAACGCCTCGGCCCAACTCCTCGAGGGCGAGGTCCCGGCAGTGACCACGATGGTGGACGCGAAGGGCAACACGATCGCTTGGCTCTACTCTCAACGCCGTTTCGAGGTGCCCGGCGACAAGATCGCCAACACCATGAAGCTGGCGATCGTCTCGATCGAAGACAAGCGGTTCGCCGAGCACAACGGCGTGGACTGGAAGGGCACCCTGACCGGGCTGGCCGGCTACGCGTCGGGCGACGTCGACACCCGCGGTGGCTCGACGATCGAGCAACAGTATGTAAAGAACTACCAGTTGCTGGTGATCGCGCAGACCGACGCCGAGAAGCGTGCGGCCATCGAGACCACGCCGGCGCGCAAGCTGCGCGAAATCCGGATGGCGCTCACCCTGGACAAGACCTTCACCAAACCGGAGATCCTGACCCGCTACCTCAACCTGGTGTCCTTCGGTAACAACGCCTTCGGCGTGCAGGACGCGGCGCAAACGTACTTCGGCGTCAATGCGTCCGACCTGAACTGGCAACAGGCGGCCCTGCTGTCCGGCCTGGTCCAGTCGACCAGTGCGCTGAATCCCTACACCAACCCGGACGGCGCGCTGGCCCGTCGAAACCTCGTCCTGGACACCATGATCGAAAACCTCCCCAACGAGGCCGACGCGCTGCGCGCCGCCAAGGCCGAGCCGCTGGGGATTTTGCCGCAGCCCAAGGAACTTCCGCGCGGCTGCATCGCAGCAGGCGATCGCGCCTTCTTCTGCGACTACGTCCAGTCCTACTTGTCGCGCGCGGGCATCAGCAAGGAGCAGGTCGCCCGGGGCGGCTACTTGATCCGCACCACACTGGATCCCGATGTGCAGGAGCCGGTCAAGCACGCGATCGACACCTTCGCCAGCCCGACCCTTGAAGGCATAGCCAGCGTGATGAGCGTGATCAGGCCCGGTAAGAACTCGCACAAAGTGGTCGCGATGGCCAGCAACCGCACGTACGGGTTGAACACCGAGGCCGGCGAGACCATGCGAGCGCAGCCGTTCTCGCTGGTGGGCGACGGTGCCGGGTCGATCTTCAAAATCTTCACCACCGCCGCCGCGATGCAAATGGGCATGGGCATCAACGCCCAACTCGATGTGCCGGGCAGGTTCCAGGCCAAGGGCATGGGGAGCGGCGGCGCCAAGGGCTGCCCCAAGGAGACGTGGTGCGTCATCAACGCCGGTAACTACCGCGGGTCGATGAATGTGACCGATGCGCTGGCCACCTCGCCCAACACCGCGTTCGCCCGGCTGATCCAGCTGGTGGGGGTTCAGCGTGCGGTCGACATGGCGATCAAGCTCGGGCTGCGCTCCTATGCCGAACCCGGCAGCGCCCGCGACTACGACCCGGAGAGCAACGAGAGCCTGGCCGACTTCATCAAACGGCAGAACATCGGGTCGTTCACGCTAGGTCCGTTCGAGCTGAACGCGCTGGAACTGTCGAACGTCGCAGCGACGCTGGCCTCGGGCGGCAAGTGGTGTCCACCGAACCCCATCGACAAGCTGATCGACCGCAACGGCAACCAAGTGTCCGTCACCACCCAAGCCTGCGAACAGGTGGTACCGGAAGGACTGGCCAACACCCTGGCCAACGCGATGAGCAAGGACGCGCTGGGGGGCGGCACCGCCTCGGGGTCAGCCGGTGCGGCGGGGTGGAACCTGCCGGTGTCTGGAAAGACCGGGACCACCGAGGCGCACCGGTCGTCGGGCTTCGTCGGCTTCACCAATGAGTACGCGGCGGCCAACTACATCTATGACGACTCCACGTCGCCGGCAGATTTGTGCTCCTCGCCGCTGCGGCGCTGCGGCGACGGCAACCTTTACGGCGGCAACGAGCCGGCCCGCACGTGGTTCACGGCGATGAAGCCGATCGCCACTAAGTTCGGTGACATACACCTGCCACCGACGGACCGGGAGTACGTCGAAGGCGGCCCCGGTTCTCGGGTGCCGAGCGTCGCAGGCCTCGACGTCAACGCCGCGCGTCAGCGTTTGAAGGACTCCGGCTTCCAGGTGGCCGAGCAACCCGCCTCGGTCAACAGCAGTGCGGTCAATGGCGAGGTGGTCGGAACCTCACCCAACGGCCAGACGATCCCGGGTGCGGTCATCACGATTCAGACCAGTAACGGCATCCCGCCGGCGCCACCCCCGCCGCCGGAGGGTGGTCCGGCGCCGGTGGGCTCTCAGGTGATCGAAATCCCGGGTCTTCCGCCGATCACCATCCCGATCCTGGCGCCGCCCCCGCCATAGCAGGTGTCTGCCGCGTGTGACGCGCAGCCACCTGACAAGCGGCAGTAGTCTGGCTTGCATGCCTCCCGCCATGACCGCTTTGAGAAGTACCGGCGCCGTCGCGCTCGGATCGGCTGCTGCCGGGATCGGCTACGCCTCGATCATCGAGCGCAACGCGTTCGTGTTGCGGGAGCTGACCATTCCGGTGCTGACACCGGGCTCGTCGCCGCTGCGCGTGCTGCACATCAGCGACCTTCACATGCGGCCCGGCCAGCGCCGCAAGCAATCGTGGCTGCGCGAACTCGCGGGCCTGGAGCCTGACCTGGTGGTCAACACTGGCGACAACCTGGCGCATCCGAAGGCGGTGCCGTCGGTCGTCCAGAGCCTCGGCGACCTGCTTTCGGTGCCGGGCATCTTCGTCTTCGGCAGCAACGATTACTTCGGACCGCGCCCCAAGAACCCGCTGAACTACCTGACAAATCCGGGCCATCGAGTGCACGGTCAGCCGCTGCCCTGGCAGGACTTACGGGCGGCGTTCACCGAGCGCGGCTGGTTGGATCTGACCCATAACCGGCGCGAATTCGAGGTGGCGGGGCTGCACATTGCCGCGGCGGGTGTCGACGACCCGCACATTGGGAGGGATCGCTACGACGCGATTGCGGGTCCGGCCAGCCCGGCTGCCAACCTGCGGCTGGGACTGACCCATTCGCCGGAGCCCCGAGTGCTGGACCGCTTTGCCGCCGACGGTTACCAACTGGTGATGGCCGGCCACACCCACGGCGGACAGCTGTGCCTGCCGTTTTACGGAGCACTCGTGACCAACTCGGGTCTGGACCGGTCTCGCGCCAAGGGCCCGTCCCGCTGGGGTGCCAACATGCGTTTGCACGTCTCCGCTGGGATCGGCACATCGCCGTTTGCGCCGGTGCGGTTCTGCTGCAGGCCCGAAGCCACCTTGCTGACATTGATCGCAGCGCCCACCGGCGGCCGCGACCCGCACCGCGACCGGGGTCGCTCGCGATCGACGTATTCGGCGCATTGAGCCCGCGGCGGCGCCGACGCCGAGACTATTGCGGCAATTAATTCTGCGACGAGTGAGTCAAGACCCAAGCATCGGACGCGTCCACGCCTGCCGTGGGGCCGGCCGAATCTGCGCGCTCACGCCACTGGGATTGACTCCACGCCTGATCGACATCGTTGCCCGGAGCGGTAACCAGCAGCCACAGCACCCCAAGGGCCAGGAGTCCGCCGAACACCACGGCGCCTAACACCGTCATGATTTACTCGCTTCCGTTGCACAGTCGTGCAGCACTTAGTTTATTTAATGGCGCCGGTATCCTCGTTATTCCACGCCGAATGTGGCGCAAATCCCTCGCCGGAGCAGATCTGACCTGCTCGGCACTGACAAGGCGTTGGTGTGGGCGCCCCAGCCGTCCGCTTTAGCGGATCGCCGGGGCGGTGCGATAGGCTGTCGTGGCTTCAAGCGGGGTGTGGCGCAGCTTGGTAGCGCGCTTCGTTCGGGACGAAGAGGCCGTGGGTTCGAATCCCGCCACCCCGACTCCGCATAACCCGGCAGAAGGCGTACCTAGTTCCCTAGCCGGTTTGACTGGTGTTCTGATTGCGGTCCGAGACAGACCGGACAACGCGACTCCGGGGGCCACTGTAGATCAGCGACACGTCCGCGGTTTGGTCCGGATCGCCTGCGCGACTGGGCGAAACATCAGATGATCGCCGGGTGGAAGTTATTGTCACGGGCGGCAACAGCGGCGTGGGCGAGGCGACCGCCGCTGCACTGACGGCCGCTGGTCATAGCGTCGTGATCGCCTGCCGCACCGTCGCAAAAGCCGAACGGGCCGCCGGCGCAATGGCCGGCGACGTCACGATCGCCCATCTTGATCTGGCCGATCTGGCCAGCGTGCGAAAGTTCGCAGACTCGGTGGACGGCGTCGATGTGTTGATCAACAACGCCGGCGTGCTGGGCCTGCCGCTGACCCGCACCGCGGATGGATTCGAGGCTCACATGGGCACTAACTACCTCGGACATTTCGCATTGACGTGCCTGCTCGGTGACAGGATCAAGGATCGGGTGATCTCGGTTGTCAGCTCGTCCTACGCCCTGAGCCGCCTTCATCTCGACGACTTGAACTGGCACAACCGTAAGTATTCGAAGTGGGCGGCCTACGCGGAATCCAAACTGGCCATCATGCTGTTCAACCGTGAGTTGGTCCGCCGTGGCGTTCGGGCCTACATGAGCGATCCGGGGGCGACGGATACCGACATCACCAGAGACGCCACCGGCGTGGTGCCCTGGATACGTGACCACACTTTCCGCCGATTTCCCGCGCACAGCGCGGCCACCGGTGCGCGGGCCAGCATCCAGTTGGTCAGTACCGAGCTGCCGAACGGCAGCTACTTGGCACCACGCTTCAGCCAGTGGGGCAAGCCGACGGTGACCAGACCGCACAAGAAGGCCCGCGACGCCACGATGGCCCGTCGGCTGTGGGACTTGTCTGTTGAGCTGACCGGCTGCGACTGGCCCGTTTGACGGGTGCGGGCTCGCGGGTATACAGCCGCGTGACACATGCATTGACGACGGTCGAACCTCAGTTGCCCGCTGCGAACGGACCGTTGTCAATGGCCGTTCGACGCAGTCTCACTGAACCCGCTCCGCGCGATCAACTGACCCGCATCGGCGCTTCGGTGCGCGACTCCGACCCCTACGGCCTGGATCTGCAGCTGGCTCTGTCCATGTGCTACGAATTGCATTACCGCGGTTTCGCCGGTGTCGACCCCACCTGGGAATGGAATCCTGGATTACTGCACCTGCGGGGGCAATTGGAACGCACCTTTCTGGCCGGAGTGCGCCGCGATGTCGGCCCCATCGAACCGGACCAGACCGCCGAGGCCGAAATGGACCACCTTTCAATCGAACCCGTCGATGGAACCGGACCTTCCTACTGGCTGCGCGATAACGGAACCTGGCAGCAGATGCGCGAATACTTCGTGCACCGATCGATTTACCATCTCAAGGAGGGCGACCCGCACGCTTGGGCGATCCCACGTCTTATCGGCCAGGCCAAGGCGTCATTCGTCGCGGTCGAATTCGACGAATACGGGGCCGGGCACGGTCCAAAAATCCACCAGCAGCTGTTCGCCGATCTGTTGACCGCCGCCGGCCTGGATTCGACCTATCTGGCTTACCTCGAAGCTGTTACCGCGGAGTCCCTCGCGGTAGTCAATTTGATGTCGCTGTTCGGCTTGCACCGACAGTTCCGCGGTGCCGCCGTCGGACATTTCGCTTCGACGGAGATCACCTCGCCGCCGGGCTCACGCCGGTTGGTCGAAGCGTTGCAGCGGCTGGCCGCGCCACCGGAATGCGTCGCGTTCTACCGAGAACACGTCGAGGCCGACGCGGTGCATGAGCAGGTGGTGCGCATCGACGTGGTGGGCGATCTCGTCGCTCGGGAACCTCAGCTGGACCGCGATGTGGTGTTCGGTATCCGTGCCCACGCCGTGGTCGAAGATCGCCTTGCCGAGGCGATTATGGCGCCCTGGAAGGCCGCCGAGACGTCGTTACGAAGGCCGCTGGGCTGAATTCGCTTGTCCCGCATCGTCGCTTGAAAGGCGAGCGCGGACAGGCCGACAACGTCGATGGCTGGTGTCACACATCGGATAATTCTTGCTTCGTCGGCACGTGCAGACGGCCACCATGAATCGGTCGGATTCGACGACGTTGCCATCGGGCGTCTCGATGCGCACCGGCCCGGGTATCAGCACCGGGCCATTCGGTATCACCTGCACACGGGTGCGCTCAGTCATAGCTTGTCTGCCCGGATCACTATCAGTTCCTCTGTCCGACAGCCTTCCTCGATCTGGCCAGTGATTTCCAGCCACCCAGCCCGCTCAGACAGCACCGGCCCGAAATCAATCCGTTGGGAGGCAACGACGTATGCATACAATCCGGTGGACCGCAGAGAATTCAGTGACTGTTCGACACCGGACAGGGCTGACTGCACCAGTAGCATGGAGCCACCGTCGGCCAGCAAGCCAGATGCCGAACTGCACAACGGATTCAGCACCATCCGACCGTCGGGACCGGCATTCCAGGCCCACGCCGGGCCGACGAACCGCGGGATCGATTCCTCGTCGCTGCCCGGCGGCGTGGGTACGTAGGGCGGATTGGAAACAACGACGTCAAACGGCGCGCAATCCAGCGCACCCTTCCACGACCCTTCTCGAACGTCGACGTCGACACCGGCATGAACGGCATTACCGCGTGAACACCGAACGGCGTGCGGGCAAATGTCGAACGCGGTAACACTGGCCGCCCCAAGCTCGGCTGCGGCAATGGCGACAACACCGCTGCCCGTACACAGATCCAACACCCGCCGTCCCCGGGCCAGCCCAGTCCGTTTCAGGGTGTCGATCAGCAGCTGCGAGTCCTGTTGTGGCACATACACACCGTCGAAATCCAAGGATCCGCGCGGCGCAGGGAAAGTGATTGTCACGTAGGCTCTCCGACATCGTGATCGCCGTGGCGATCACAGCGTAATGTGACTGATGCCCACAATTCACGACGTCGAAACCGGATTTGCCAGCAAATCCGTTAGGCGCGCGCCGGCGCTTGCTCGAGTTGCTTGACAATGGTGGCGCAGAAAGCCGGGAGGTCGGACGGTGATCGACTGGTGATCAGATTTCGATCGACGACGACTTCCTCGTCGACGACTTTGGCGCCGGCGTTTCGTAAATCGGTGCGGATGCTCGGATACGACGTCAGTGTTCGACCCGCGACTACACCCGCCTCTACCAGCGTCCACGGCCCATGACAAATGGCAGCGACCGGCTTACCGGAATTCACGAACTCGCGCACGAACGCGACCGCCGAACTATCCAGGCGTAGCTTGTCCGGATTCACCGTGCCGCCGGGCAGAACCAATGCGTCGAATTCATCCACGGATACATCCGACACTGCTCGATCGACGTGGAGTGTTCCGGCCGGCTCCAGATCGTGGTTGCGCGCTTGAATCTCACCGGTCTTCAGCGAGAGCACCTCGACATGTGCACCTTTTTCGCTTAGTGCCGCGCGTGGCTGCTCAAGTTCGACCTTCTCCACGCCGTCGGCAGCTAAGATCGCGACCTTCTTACCTTGTAATGAGTTTGACATCGGAAGCTCTCCTTATCATCACTTGTTGCCATTGCCCGCGGCGGCCGACCGAAGCGCCGCCAGCAGGGGCTCGGCGGCTTCCTTGAGGAATTGTTCTTGGGTCTCGCCACCGATTTGCAGCAGCGCGACGTCAGTGAAGCCCGCTTCCCAGTAGGGGCGCACCGCGTCGACCATCGCATCCAGATCCGGGCCGCAGGGAATGCTCTCGGCGACATCCTCCGGGCGGACGAACTGCGTCGCGCCGGCGAAGCCGGCCGGCGTCGGCAGGTCGGCGTTGACTCGCCAGCCGCCGCCGAACCAACGGAACTGGTCGTGGGCGCGTTGCACGGCCACATCCCGGTCGGGGTCCCAGCAGATCGGGATCTGTCCGACGATCCGGCCACCGCCGGCCTGCCCGTTCGCCTGACGTAGGGAATGCCACTCACGCACAAGCTCTTCGTCGGGTTCCACCGCGACCAGATGGTCGGCGAGAACACCCAACTTCTCGATCGCCTTCTTCCCACCCATCGCCACTGCGATGCCGACCGGGACATCCGGCAGGTCCCACAACCGCGCGGAGTCCACCTGGTAGTGGTCGCCCCGCCAATCGACCAAGCCGCCGGCGAACAGCGCGCGAATGATCTCGATCGCCTCTCGGAGCATGTCCTGCCGTTGCGCGATAGCCGGCCACCCTTTGCCGACCACGTGCTCGTTGAGGTTCTCGCCGCTGCCCAGGCCCAAGGTGAACCGCCCGTCGGCGAGGATCTGCACGGTCGCGGCCTGTTGCGCGACGACCGCGGGGTGATAACGCATGGTCGGGCACGTCACGTAGGTGTAGAGGTCGACCCGTTCAGTGACCTGCGCTACTGCTCCCAGCAGCGCCCACGCGTTGGGCGCGTGACCTTGCGATGCCAGCCACGGCGAAAAATGATCACTGCTGACCTCGAAGTCGAACCCTCGATCTTCAGCCGAAACTGCATATCGGACAAGGTCTTTGGGGCCGTTTTGCTCTGTCATCAGGGTATAGCCAAACTGCGTCATCTCACACGGGTACCCCGGCACGGCCGGGGCAAACGACGCCCGCCGCCAAAGGCGATTGTCCTGCGCTAAAGGCGATCCTTGACCGCAGCGGACAGCCGCGCCCCGTCGGCCTTGCCTGCCGCCAGCGCGGTAGCGGCCTTCATCACCATGCCCATCTGCTTCATGCCCGGCCGCGCGCCCAACTCCTCGGCGACCTGCGCGATTGCGGTGTCGGCGACATCAGCCAGCTCTGCGTCATTGAGCGGGGTCGGCAGATACTCGTCGATGACCCGTGCTTCGGCATGCTCGTTGGCCGCCAACTCCCCGCGGCCGTTCTGGGTATAGATCTCTGCTGCCTCGCCACGCTTGCGTGACTCCTTGGCCAGGACCTTGAGCACCTCGTCGTCAGAGAGTTCCCGGGCCTGTTTGCCCGAGACCTCCTCGGTCTGGATCGCGGCCAGCAGCATCCGCAGCGTCGCGGTGCGCAGCTTGTCCCTCGCCTTCATCGCATCGGTCAGATCCGCCCGCAGCCGGGGCTTGAGTTCCGCCATGTTTGAGACGCTACGCGCTCGACCATGGTGGGACGCCGAGGCCCGCAAACATGCCGGCACGTTGAGAAATGGCCCGGTGCTCGACAGTATGGGAGCCATGATCGACCACGACGGCAGCTCCACCTGGTGAGCGCGCCGCCTCCCGATTACCCGGATTACCCGGATTACCCAGAATGGGCTTACCCGCCGCTCGGTTACCGCCCACCGACATATCCACCACCGGGCTATCCACCACCGGGTTACACACCACCACCGGGTTACACACCACCACCGGGTTACCCGTCGCCCGGCTACCCTGCGCCGGGCCACGTCGGTCGCTTCCCGAGTTACCCTCCCGCACAGGGTTACGCCTCGCAGCCCGGTTATCGTGTTCAGCCAGCACAGGTTCGCGGGGCATTGGCGCCGGGAATCATCCCGTTGCGGCCGTTGGGCCTCAGCGACATCTTCAATGGCGCTGCCGGCTACATTCGGGCCAACCGCAAGGCCACGTTGGGGCTGACGGCCGTCATCGTCGTGATCACCCAAATCCTGACGTTGATCGCCGCGATCGGACCTCTGGCTGCGGCTAGCCGGCTGAGAACAGCCCCGCCCGACGAACTCACTGCCGGCGACGTGGGCGCCTGGCTGATGTCGGCGGCGCTCACCGGCTCCCTCGGCTGGCTGGCCGGCATCCTGCTGACCGGCATGCTGACGGTGGTCGCCGGCCGCGCGGTGTTCGGCTCGACAATCGGCGCCGGCGAAACATGGGAGAAGATTCGCGGGCGGCTGCCAGCGTTGATCGGGCTGGTGGCGCTGGAGTCCGCCGGGCTGATACTGCTGATCGGTGTGGTGGGGCTCATTGTCGGGGCCATCGCTGCCGCAGGCAACGGCGCGGCGGCGATCGTCATCGGCTTGCCGCTGGTGCTCGCGGCGATCGCGACGGTGGTCTACCTGTACACGGTGCTGTCGTTCGCACCGGTGCTGATCGTGCTGGAGCGACTGCCGGCGATCGATGCGATGACTCGATCATTTGCCCTGGTGCGCAACAGCTTTTGGCGGATTCTCGGCATCCGGGTGCTGACCTGGGTGGTGGTCGTTTTCATCGCGGGTGCGGTCGCCGCCCCGTTCGCCTTCCTTGATCACCTGCTCGGCGGCCCCAGCGGCTCAGAGTTGATCGGCGCGTCGGTGGGGGCCGTCGGATCGGCGATCGGCCGAATCATCACCGCACCGTTCAGCGCGGGTGTGGTTGTCTTGCTCTACACCGACCGTCGGATCCGGGCTGAGGCATTCGATCTGGTCCTGCAGACCGGCGCCGCCGGAGGCCCTGCGGCGACCTCATCCACCGACTACCTGTGGCTGACGCGGCCGGTGTAAGGACAAGCCGAGGATGGCCGCCATCGACATCGACCGCGATACCGCACACAAGGTCGCCCAGCATGAACTCGACAAACCGATCTACCCCAAAAGCTCGGTGACGCAGCGACTCCACGAATGGATCCACGAGTTGCTGTACCGCTTACTCGAGCAAGGCTCGTCGATACCAGGCGGCTGGTTCACCGTCAGCGTGCTGCTCACCCTGCTGGCCGTCGCGGTATGGACCGCTGTCCGCATCGCACGACGCACGATACGCACCCGCCGCGGCGACGACTATCAACTGTTCGACGCCGGCCAGCTCACCGCGGCCCAGCATCGCGCTACCGCCGAAGGCTTTGCTGCTGAGGGAAATTGGACTGCTGCGATTCGGCATCGACTGCGCGCGGTGGCTCGTGGCCTCGAGGAGAGCGGGACATTGAACCCGGCTCCCGGCCGTACCGCCAACGAGCTGGCCGGCGACGCCGCCGAACGAATACCTCAGCTGGCCTCCGAATTGTCGCGGTCGGCACACGCATTCAACGATGTCACCTACGGCGAAAGACCGGGCACGCCAGCCGCCTATCAGATGATCGTGGATCTCGATGACCATTTGCAATTCCGTTCTGCGGTGGGGCAACCCGGGCCGGCCGAGCAGACCACCATCGACTCATGGGCCCCGGTTCGGTGACGGTCGCGGACGCACCGACTCCGGTGCGGCGGCGGCCGTGGCCACGGGTGCTGCTCGCGCTGGTCGCCATCTGCGCCGTCGCCGCGGCCGGCACTTACCTGACCGCGCCGCGGGCGGGTGGGCGGATGGACCCCACCTCGACCGGACCCAATGGCGCGCATGCGTTGGTCGCGCTGCTGCGGGACCGTGGCGTCACCGTTGTCGTCGCCGACAGCGTCGACGATGCGGTGAACGCAGCACTCCCCGGGACGCTGTTGTTGTTCGCCCAAACCCAGCGCGTCACCAACGAGTCGCTGCTGAAACGGCTGGCGGGCGCGCCAGGCGATCTGCTACTGGTGGAACCGACCTCGCACGCCCGCGCGGCGCTCGCCGAGGGGATCCGCAGCGCGGGCGCGAGCGTGCTGGACGCCAAGGCGGATTGCGCGCTACGCGAGGCCAACCAAGCAGGGTCGGTCGAATTCGGGCCGTCCAACACCTTTCAAGGGGTCGGCGGTCGAGCGATCAGTAGCTGCTACGACGGAGCGCTAGTCCGCTACCGGGATGGCGAACGCAGTGTGACGGTGGTCGGCAGTTCCGACTTCATGACCAACGGGGGTCTCCTGCGGGCCGGCAACGCCGCGCTGGCGATGAACCTCGCCGGCGGGCATCCCCGTCTGGTGTGGTACGCACCGCAACACGTCGAAGGTGAATTATCCAGTTCGACAACAATTTTCGACCTGATTCCCAGTAACGTCACCTGGATCGTCGTGCAGTTGTGGCTGACGGTGATGCTCCTTGCAGTATGGAAGGGCCGTCGGATCGGTCCACTGGTCGCCGAGGATCTGCCAGTGGTGGTTCGCGCGTCGGAGACCGTCGAAGGTCGTGGCCGGCTGTACCGATCACGGCGAGCGCGCGATCGCGCAGCTCAAGCATTGCGCGCCGCGACACTACAGCGAATGCTGCCTCGACTCGGCTTGGGCGTGGATACTGCGGTACCTGCGGTGGTGATCGCCATTGCTCGACGCAGCGGATCCGACCCGGACTCGCTGCGGCATATCCTGTTTGGTCCGCCCCCACCAACTGATGCCGACTTGATACAGCTTGCCCGTGCGCTCGACGACATCGAAAGGCAGGTCGCACATACATGACTCAACCGCCTCCCAGTTCCGCTCAGGCGCCCGCGGCACAGTCGGCGCGTCATGCGCTACTTGCGTTGCGCGCTGAGATCGGCAAGGCCGTCGTAGGGCAGGACGCGGTGATCACCGGGTTGGTGATCGCGCTTTTGTGCCGCGGTCACGTTCTGCTCGAAGGTGTTCCGGGCGTGGCGAAGACGCTCTTGGTCCGTTCGCTGGCAGCAGCACTGCGGTTGGAGTTCAAGCGTGTCCAGTTCACGCCGGATCTGATGCCTGGCGACATCACCGGATCGCTGGTCTACGACACCCGCACCGCCGCGTTCATCTTCCGAAGTGGTCCGGTTTTCACCAATCTCCTGCTGGCTGACGAGATCAACCGCACACCGCCCAAGACGCAGGCCGCCCTGCTGGAGGCGATGGAAGAACATCAGGTCAGTGTGGACGGCGAACCGCGGGCGCTGCCCGAACCGTTTATCGTCGCGGCGACGCAGAACCCGATCGAATACGAAGGCACCTACCAGTTGCCGGAGGCCCAACTCGACCGGTTTCTGCTCAAGCTGGCTGTGCCGCTGCCACCGCGTGATGCCGAGATTGCCATCCTCGGCCGGCACGCGCATGGCTTCGATCCGCGCGACCTGTCCGCGATCCGGCCGGTCGCCGGGCCAGAGGAGTTGGCTGCGGGCCGTGAGGCGGTACGTCGAATACTGGTGGCCGACGAGGTGCTCGGCTACATCGTTGACATCGTCGGCGCCACTCGCCACTCGCCTGCGCTGCAGTTGGGTGTTTCACCCCGTGGCGCAACCGCTTTGCTGGCCACGGCGCGGTCGTGGTCCTGGCTCTCCGGGCGCAGCTACGTCACGCCCGACGATGTGAAGGCCATGGCTCGGCCGACGCTACGGCACCGAGTGATGCTTCGGCCGGAGGCGGAGCTGGAGGGCGCCACAACCGATGGCGTCCTCGACGGCATCTTGGCCTCGGTTCCGGTGCCACGCTAATGCTCCTCACCGGGCGCACCGGTCTGCTTGCCCTGTTATGCGTCCTGCCGATTGCGCTATCACCCTCGCCAGCAGTATCTTTCGTCCTTCTGCTGGTGCTGCTGGCGGTTGCGGTGCTCGCCGACGTCGGTTTGGCGGCCAGCCCATCCCAACTGCAGTACACCCGTCTACCCAACGGCTCAGTTCGGCTCGGCGAACCGGTAACTCTCAGTCTGCTGATCCACAATGGCGGTCGGCGCCGGTTCCGCGGACAGGTTCGCGATGCCTGGGCTCCCAGTGCGCAGGCCGAACCACCACACCATGCGGTCGACATTAGTGCCGGGCAGGTCCAACGAGTGGACACCTGCTTGCGGCCGGTCCGCCGGGGCGATCAGCGGTCGGCGGCGGTCACTGCCCGCTCGCTCGGCCCGCTGGGGTTGGCAGGGCGGCAGAGGTCACGTCCGGTCCCCGGCCAGGTGCGGGTGCTGCCGCCGTTCCTGTCGCGTAAACACCTGCCGTCGCGCCTGGCCAGACTCCGCGAAATCGATGGGCTGTTACCGACTTTGACTCGGGGCCAGGGCACCGAATTCGACTCGCTGCGAGAGTATGTGGTCGGTGACGACGTGCGCTCGATCGACTGGCGGGCAACCGCTCGTCGGGCCGACGTCGTGGTCCGGACCTGGCGGCCAGAACGGGACCGGCGGGTCGTCATCGTCCTCGACACCGGCCGCACGGCCGCCGGACGCGTCGGGGTCGACCCGACGTCCAGCGATCCCGCCGGCTGGCCCCGGCTGGATTGGTCGATGGACGCCGCTCTGCTGCTGGCGGCGCTCGCCTCGCGAGCGGGCGACAATGTCGACTTCCTCGCGCACGACCGGGTAACCCGGGCCGGCGTGTTCGGGGCGTCACGAACAGAGCTACTGGCCCGCTTGGTCGAGGCGATGGCGCCGCTGAAGCCAGCGCTCATCGAATCCGATTCCACAGCAATGGTTTCCGCTATCGTTCGTCGGACGCGGCGC
Organism: uncultured Actinomycetota bacterium; assembly: GCA_963833915.1. Lineage (GTDB taxonomy): Bacteria > Actinomycetota > Actinomycetes > Mycobacteriales > Mycobacteriaceae > Mycobacterium. Next base: position 391,065 of record CAWHZO010000004.1, on the reverse strand, counting down.
CGAGCGCTCGTGGTGCTGATGACTGACCTCAATGCGAGCGCCCTCGACGAGGGCCTGCTGCCGGTGCTCCCGCGGCTCTCGGCCAAGCACCGGGTGATCATTGCCGCGGTTGCCGACCCGCGCGTCGACCAACTGGCCGCCGGGCGTGCCGATGCGGCCGCGGTGTACGACGCTGCGGCGGCCGAACGGTCCCGAAATGACCGGTGGGCGATCGCTTCCCGGCTACGCCACAGCGGCGTGGAAGTTATCGACGCGGCCCCGACCGAGCTTGCGCCGGCACTGGCAGACCGTTATCTGGCAATGAAAGCCGCTGGTCGCCTTTAGCTCACCGGGTTGGGACCACGTCTGGTGCGTCGGCGATGTCCCCGGTGTCGCCTGCCCGGACCGCGCGTCGGCCGAAGTACACGATGTAAGCCAAAAAGCCCGCCTCAGCGATGATTCCGATGCCGATCCGCAGAAATGTCGGCAATGGGGACGGGGTGACGAACGCCTCGATGGCGCCCGAGACGAGCAACACCACGATCAAACCCAGGGCGACCGAGACCACGGCACGACCCTGCTCGGCGAGCACCTGTGTACGCGGGCGATCACCCGGCGAGATCACCGACCAGCCCAGTCGCATTGCGGCGGCGCCCGCCAGGAACACCGCCGTCAACTCCAACAGGCCATGTGGGAGCAATAAACCGAGCATGACGTCACCCTTGCCCGCCTGCAGCATCAGACCGGCCACGACGCCGAGGTTGGCAGCGTTTGCGAACAACACGTACGGGATCGGCACGCCCAGCAGGACGGAGAACGCGATGCATTTGGCCGCCACCCAGGAATTGTTCACCCAGACGTGCAGCCCGAACGCGGCCGACGAATGCTGGCTGTAGTAGGAGGCGAAGTCGTGGTTGACCAATTCTTCGATCTCGCTTGGTGTTCCGATGGTGGATTGCAGTTCCGGGCTGCCGATGACCCACAGCGCGACGACGGCCGCGACGGCGAAGAACACCACTGCCGTCGCCAGCCACCACCGCCAGGCGCGGTAGGCCACCACCGGGAACGACACCGTCCAGAACCGGGTGAATTCGCTGGACAGCGGCGCGTGGGCACCGGTGACCGCGGCTCGGGCGCGCGCCACCAGACTCGAAAGTCTGCCGACCAGTGCCGAATCGGACGATCCGGAGCGCAGCATCGACAAGTGCGTCGACACCCGCTGGTAGAGGTCGACGAGTTCGTCGACCTCTGCGCCGGTGAGCCGGCGGCGATTTTTCACCAACCATTCGAGGCGATCCCAGGTGTCGCGGTGCGCGAGCACGAACGCGTCGACATCCACCACACGGAGCCTAGCGGCGATCGCAAAGTCGGCGCAGCCGAGTGCAGCGGGTCGCCGCCCAACAAACCTAGCGGCGATCGCAAAGTCGGCGCAGCCGAGTGCAGCGGGTCGCCGCCCAACAAACCTAGCGGCGATCGCAAAGTCGGCGCAGCCGAGTGCAGCGGGTCGCCGCCCGATCAGCCGGGTAGCGTTCGCAGTATGTCGGAGGTGGTGACCGGGGATGCCGTGGTGCTCGACCTACGGGTCGCGCAGTTGCCGGTGCGGGCGGTCGGTGCGCTCATCGACATCGCCGTCATCCTTGTCGGCTACCTGCTGGCACTGATGTTGTGGGCGGCCACGCTGAGCCAATTCGACGAACCGGTTACCGCGGCGATCATGATCATCTTCACCGTGCTGGTATTCGTCGGATATCCACTGGTGTTCGAGACCGCAACACGCGGTCGCACGGTTGGCAAGATCGTGATGGGTCTGCGGGTGGTGTCGGACGACGGCGGTCCGGAGCGGTTCCGCCAGGCCCTGTTTCGCGCATTGGCGTCGGTCGTCGAGATCTGGACGTTGTTGGGCAGCCCCGCAGTCATCTGCAGCATGCTCTCGCCGAAAGCCAAACGGGTCGGCGACATCTTCGCCGGCACGGTGGTGATCAGCGAACGCGGGCCGAAGCTCGGTCCACCGCCCACTATGCCGCCGTCGCTGGCCTGGTGGGCCGCGTCGCTGCAGCTCTCCGGCCTGGGCGCTGACCAAGCTGAAGTCGCGCGTCAGTTCCTCTCGCGCGCAAGGCAACTTGATCCACAGGTGCGTGATCAGATGGCCTACCGGATCGCCAGTGACGTGCTGAGTCGGGTGGCTCCTCCGCCGCCGCCCGGAAATCCGCCCCAACTCCTCCTGGCCGCGGTGCTCGCCGAACGGCACCGTAGAGAACTCGCGCGGTTACGCCCCTTCCCCACCGGGCCGGCCCCGTGGTCGCCGTCGGGTGGCCCGCCATCCTGGCCATCGACGAACGGGGTCTCGCCGCCTCGGTGACTACTGCGCCGGTGATTACTGCGCGCGAGTTACTGCGCGACAGTGGCAACGAGGACGACGACGTCGGCAATCAACAGTGCCAGAGCCGACACCGGAACTAGGAATCCCCATCGGCGCCGAGCAGTGAAGAACGAAACAATGATCGTGAGGGCCGCCACCACCGGAGCACCGTAGAACAGCACGTTGAAGCTGATCCCGTCGGGCCCCAAGTTAGGGCATTGCTTATCGCTGCAGGCGGCCGTACTCATCACGGAGCCCAACGCGACCGCCATGACGACCACTGCGCCCACCAGGGTGAGCAGGGCGAGCCCCCAATTCAGCCACAACCGCCCGCGGCTGTCGCCGGGCGCGGCGGACTGCGAGTCGCGGTCAGGACCCGCGTCGATCTTCACGTCACCATTTTCGAGGCTCATCCCTGGGGTGCTACCCCACTACTGGGCGCCGCAAACCGCCGCCGAGCCACGGCAACACGAAAATCCACCCTTGCGTAACGATAGCTTCCGATATATCGTCAGAGTATCGGTAGCGCATCCGGCGCTACCTTTCCAGAAACGAGAACAACCCATGAACAACCCATTTCCCCATGTGGGCGGGCCATTCGCGGGCGCGCCGGGGCCCTTGGGCTTCGGCTTCGGTCCGCAGGAGCGCCGCGCTCTACACGAACATCGCAGGCAAGCCCGCCGCGAGTTCCGCGACTACGTGCGGGGCCACGACGCCGGCCACGACGGGCCGTTTGGGCCCGGCTTCGGTCCAGGTTTCGGCCCCGGTTTCGGCCGAGGCTTCGGCCGGGGCTTCGGTCCTGGCGGCTTTGGCCCGGGCGCGCGCGGCGGACGGCGCGGCGGCCAAGGCCGGCGCGGCCGTCGCGGTGACGTCCGTGCTGCCATCCTGGTGCTGCTCGCCGAGCGACCAATGCACGGCTACGAGATGATCCAGGAGATCGCCGAGCGCAGTCAGGACCTGTGGCGGCCCAGCCCAGGGTCGGTCTACCCGACCCTGCAACTGCTGGTCGACGAAGGACTGATTGTCGGCGAGGAGACCGAAGGCAGTAAAAAGCTCTTCACGCTGACCGACGCCGGAAAAGAGTCTGCGGAAAAGGTCGAGACCCCACCGTGGGACGAGATCACCGAGGGCGCGGACCCGGCCCATCTGAACCTGCGGGCTGCTGTCGGGCAGTTGTTCGGCGCAGTGGCGCAATCCGCCCACGCCGCCAGCACCGAGCAGCAGCAGCGCATCGTCGAGATCGTCAACAATGCCCGCCGCGAGATCTACACGATCCTCGCCGAAGGCGACGACTGATCGTCTTCACGCGAACGGTGGGGGCCAGCGCGTCTGGTCCCCACCGTTCGCGTCAGGAAACCTCGACCCAGTCGAGGGTGCGTTGCACAGCCTTGCGCCATCCGGCGTATCCCGCCGAGCGCTCTTCGTCGCTCCACCCCGGCGTCCACCGCTTGCCTTCTTGCCAGTTGGTCCGTAATTCATCAGGGCCGGCCCAGAAACCGACCGCCAGCCCCGCCGCGTAGGCCGCGCCCAACGCAGTCGTCTCGGCGACCACCGGACGCACGACGTCGACACCCAGGACGTCTGCCTGAATCTGCATACACAAGTCGTTTGCGGTGATCCCGCCGTCGACCTTCAGCACCTCAAGACGCACGCCCGAATCTGCTTGCATCGCGTCGACCACATCGCGGCTCTGGTAACAGATCGACTCCAACGTCGCGCGGGCCAGATGCGCGTTGGTGTTGTACCGCGACAGTCCCACGATCGCGCCGCGGGCGTCGGAGCGCCAGTACGGCGCGAATAAACCCGAAAACGCCGGAACGAAATACACCCCGCCGTTGTCGTCGACCTGTCGGGCCAGCGCCTCGCTCTGCGCAGCCCCGCTGATGATGCCCAATTGGTCGCGCAGCCATTGCACTGCCGAGCCAGTGACGGCGATCGAACCCTCAAGGGCGTAAACAGGTTTGGCGTCGCCGAACTGATAGCACACGGTTGTCAACAGACCATTGCGTGAGCGGACGATCTGTTCACCGGTGTTCAGCAACAGGAAATTGCCGGTGCCATAGGTGTTTTTGGCCTCGCCGGGGTCGAGGCAGACTTGGCCCACCATTGCCGCATGCTGGTCACCGAGGATTCCGGTGATCGGCACTTCGCCGCCCAGGGGTCCGGCCTGCGACGTGACGCCGTACGGCTGCCGCGGCGAGGATGCCGCAATCGACGGCAGCATCGTCCGCGGGACGTCGAAAAAGGACAACAGCTCGTCATCCCAATCCAATGTCTCCAGATCCATCAGCATGGTCCGGCTGGCGTTGGTGACATCGGTGATGTGCACACCACCGCGGGCGCCGCCGGTCAGATTCCACAACAGCCAGGTGTCCGTGGTGCCGAACACGGCGTCACCGTGCTCGGCTGCCGCCCGCACACCCTCGACGTTCTCCAGGATCCATTGCAGTTTGCCGCCGGAGAAATAGGTTGCAGGCGGCAGGCCTGCTTTGTGCCGGATCACGTCGCCGCGGCCGTCGCGGTCCAGCGCCGACGCGATGCGGTCGGTGCGGGTATCCTGCCAGACGATCGCGTTGTAGTACGGCCGGCCGGTATGCCGGTTCCAGACCAACGTCGTCTCTCGCTGATTCGTGATCCCCAGCGCGACAATGTCTTTCGACGAGAGATTTGTCGCGTTGAGCGCCGACATCAGCACCGAGGTGGTGCGCTCCCAGATCTCAACCGGGTTGTGCTCGACCCAGCCGGCGCGCGGCAGGATCTGCTCGTGCTCGAGTTGATGGCGGCCCACCTCGGTGCCGTCGTGGTCGAAAATGATGCAGCGGGTGCTGGTGGTGCCCTGGTCGATCGAAGCGACGAATTCGGCCAATTACTTCCTCCCGCGATCTCGTCCATCATGGACTACGCGGGCGGGCAAATCCTCCACATCGGCTGGAAGCCCAGCCACTAACCCAGGAGAGTCAGACCTGCGTCGGTGGGGATGAAGTCGATGCCAAAGAAATTGTCGATGTAACTGATGGAACCGTCGACGTCGTACGGGCCGAGGGTCGTTAAGTCGGGTCTGCGCCGGCGACGGGGCTGCCCAGCAGGGAGATCAGCGGAGCGGCGAGCAGCGCACCGGCGGCGATGCCGACAGTGCCGATCTGCGGCGGTAACGCTCGCTCATTTAGCGCCTATCTTTCTGTGAATTCTGTACGCAGATACCGGCCGCAACTCGAAATTAAACTTACGTGGAATAAGGACGGTGCCGTCTCGCTTGCGCCGCGATAAACCGGTCACTCTTGCGTAGGGGTGAACAAACCGGTTGCATCGGCGATGTGGGTAAGGAGGTCAAGCGGACCACCTACGACCGCGTACACCGGCAGGAGTACCGGCGCAAGGTGCAGTTGTGCTTAGACGTCTTCGAAACCATGCTCGCCCGGTCGAGCTTCGATTTCGATCGGCCCCTGACCGGGATGGAAATCGAATGCAACCTGGTCGATGACGATTATCAGCCGGCGATGTCGAATCAGGATGTGCTGGCCGCGATCGCCGACCCGGCTTACCAGACCGAATTAGGCGCCTACAACATCGAATTCAATGTGCCGCCGCGGGGTTTGGCCGGCCGCACCGGGATTGAATTGGAAACCGAGGTGCGCACCAGTTTGAATGCGGCAGAGACCCAGGCCACCGCCGGGGGCGCCCACATCGTCATGATCGGAATCCTTCCGACGTTGATGCCCGAGCATCTGGCCGGCGGATGGATGAGCGAGTCGACCCGATATGCGGCCCTCAACGACTCGATCTTCAACGCGCGTGGCGAGGACATTCAGATCGACATCAACGGCCCTGAGCCACTTAGTTTGTACTCGCCGTCCATCGCCCCCGAATCAGCCTGCACCAGCATGCAATTGCACCTGCAAGTGTCGCCCGCCGCGTTCGCCGCCAACTGGAACGCAGCGCAGGTGCTGGCCGGGCCGCAATTGGCGCTCGGGGCGAACTCGCCGTACTTCTTCGGTCATCAACTGTGGTCGGAAACCCGCATCGAACTGTTCGCGCAGTCCACCGACACCCGCCCCGACGAGCTGAAAACACAAGGTGTGCGGCCGCGAGTGTGGTTCGGCGAGCGGTGGATCACGTCGATTTTTGACCTGTTCGAGGAGAACGTCCGTTACTTTCCGTCGTTGCTACCGGAGGTGTCCGACGAAGATCCGGTCGCTGAACTCGCTGCCGGACGCACCCCCTATCTGTCGGAGCTACGCCTGCACAACGGCACGGTGTATCGGTGGAACCGGCCGGTGTACGACGTCGTAGCGGGTCGGCCACACCTACGGGTGGAGAACCGCGTGCTGCCGGCCGGACCGACCGTCATCGACATGCTGGCCAACTCGGCTTTCTACTACGGCATGTTGCGCACGCTTTCCGAAGAGGACCGACCGGTGTGGACCAAGATGAGCTTCGCTGCGGCGCAACAGAATTTCCTGGAGGCTGCTCGACACGGCATACAGGCGAGCTTGTTCTGGCCGGGGTTGGGCGAGGTGACCACCGAGGAGTTGGTGCTCGGCGAATTGCTGCCGATGGCGCACGAGGGATTGAACCGTTGGGGTGTCGCCACCGAGGTACGTGACCGGTTTCTCGGCGTGATCGAGGGCCGTGCCCAGAGCGGGCGAAACGGGGCGGTCTGGCAGGTGGCCACCGTGCGCGCCCTTGAAGAAAGTGGAATGACTCGGCCCGCAGCTCTGGCGGAGATGCTGCGGCGTTACTGCGAGCACATGCACTCCAACGAACCCGTGCACACCTGGGACGTCGGTTGACGCGGGCAACGCCCGTTTTCGCTAGTCCAGGACCACCGAGGTGACCAATCCATCAGCCAACCGCAGTTCATTTCGGCGATGACGATTCGGCGGCGCGACGTGCAGCAGAATTGCCGGGTACAGCAACCAAGCTGGTGGATCGACCATTCCGATGACTCTCATTAATCGCACACGGTGGTACCAGCCGACCAGCACGCGGGCGGCCAACAGACCACCGCTAATCGTGCCGAGAGCCACCGCATGCACACTGAGCTTCATCGCGTTACCCCTGACGTCGCCGAAATTGCGGCGAGTGCCGCCGACGAACCTAGGCTTGCGGCACGCGGTGAAGCCGGACAGCGTATGCGACTACTCCAACGGGTCCGTGACTGGAAACGATCACCCGCGTCGGGACACGGGTTTGATAGCTCGCTCCTCATGCTCTCGATGTTCGCTCGGACCCGCGCGCAGGATCTCGGCCAAGTCCGCGCGCGACGTCGCTCCCACTCGTTGGCATGCGCGATAGACATGTCCCTCCACGGTGCGGACCGACATGACAAGTCGGTCGGCGATGTCGCGGTTGGACAAGCCGGCAGTAACCAATTCAATGACCTCACGCTCGCGACCCGTCAATGGGATTCCCACCCGAGTCCGGAGTGCCGGCGTGCACAGCCCCCCGCATGCGTCGGCCAGTTGCCGCGCCAGCGCTGCAGCATACATGGCACGTTTGCGCTGCTGGGCGTGGCCAAAAGCTGTGGCCGCTTGCGCCGCGACGTCAGCCGCCGTGGCGCGATCTCCGATCTCCCGGTAGTCAGTCGCTGCCGCAAGCAGTCCCTCGCCGTCGCGGGATCGCAGCGCTTCGGTATGCCGAGCAACAGCACTGGCCAGCGGTAGCGACAGCATGTCGGCGAGCTCACGCGCTCGCTCAGCCCCGGAGGCATCGCCCCACTGCGCCGCCGCCTGCAGGCAGGCCAGCTCGTGAGTCGGCTGGTTGCGCTCACGCGCCTCCGTAGCGGCTGCCTGCACGCTGGCGATAGCTTCGGTCAGCAAGCCGCTGCCCGCCAGTGTCCATCCGGCCGCCAGGACCAGGCCCGTCTGCATGAACACATAGTCGCTCGGGACAGACTTCCGCGCCTCGTTCAGCGCTTGGTTTGCCTCATCCGGCTGCCCCAGCTTGGCATGCACCTCGGCTAGCGCGAAGAAGCTTGCCGGTCGTAAACCCGTTGTGATGCCGTGCTTTTGGGCTCCTGCCAGCGCTTCATGCAGGAGCTTCACGGCGGCGGGAAGGGCGCCACGGACCAGTTCGGCGTGGCCCAGCAGGAACGCGAGGTTCGCGTAGGCAAGCCCGGGAACATCGCTGGCCGAGTCGGCGATCTGCTTTGCCGAGCTCACACACTCGTCGATGCGACCAGTCAACCGGCACGCCCGGGCGTAGACGCTGCCGAACCAGAACCTCATGTGCGAAGCTTGAGAAGACGGGACGGCACGCTGCAGAGCCGCGTTGGCCACTTCGCCGATGTCGTCGACTTGTCCCAGCGCGCCTAACGCCATGATCAATGCCACCGACGCCATCATCGCGTGAAAGTCGGACAGTGCTCCGGAATCCAGGGCAGCCCTGGCCTTTTCGGCGCTAGATTCGCAGCGCGCCAGCACTGCATCGACGCAGGCTTCCACCGCTGCGCGCTCGGCACACTCAGCCGCGGACTCGGGTGTTGCCGCCAGGCCGTCGAGGATGGCCTGCGCGTCAACAGGTCGGCCGAGCATCCAGATCAGGTTGGCCGCCCGCACCGTCGACCACCGACGGCCATCAGGACGTTCGTTCCCGCTGATCTGTTGCAGAACTTCCTCAGCTTGATGACCACGCCCGAGAAGCACCAGGTTCATTGCCCGCAAGCCCACGGCCTCGGCTGCCCCCGCTTGTGCAGCCGCGGCAGCGAATCGGTCGGCCAACTTTAGATCGAGCAGTGTCATGGCGAACCGCGCAGCCAGCAGGAAGAGGTCGGGGTCCGGAGAAAGGTCGGATTCCAGGGTGAGCAGCGCCCGGCGCACGGTGGCGTGCATATCGGCGTCGACCTCCCAGGCCAGCCGTTGCGCCAGCCGACCGCGGATCCGCGCTGGATACAGTTCGCCCAAGGTGGCGCGGCGAACCTCGCCGAAAAGAGGGTTTGCCAGTCGGGCCATCAGCATGCTGCCGCTGTGCTCAACCGTGATCAAGTGCATTTGTTCGGCATCTTCGAGGTCGCGGCGGCGCACCAGATCGCACAACACATCGACGGCGAGCGGCTCGTACTGCGACAGGATATCGATCACCATTGCGACATCGGGTGTGAGGCGACTCAGCTGGCAGCCGACCAAGTCGCCGATGCTGGGTGAGACCGCAACGGTGTCGTCCCACATCCATACCCCGGCCACCTGACGCATAGAGCCGGCCGCAACCTGGTCCGTCAACAGTTGCTGTACGAACAACGCGTTTCCGCGAGTCAACGTCGAGAACCGTTGAGCGCTACGGGCGTCCACCGGCCCGCCGAGCGTGGCCTCGATGACCCGGCGGGTGGCCGCAGCCGACAACGGTTGGAGGTCCAGTCGGGCGAGATGGCCGTCTTTCCATAGTGCCGTCACGGCGTCGGGCTCACCACCATTCGCGCGGAGCGTGACCACCAGGTGCGCACCGCGCGACTGGGCAAGTTGGTGCACAACGTGCGCGGACAGTCCATCGAGAAGGTGTGCGTCGTCAACACCGATCAGCACGCGACCCCGACGTTGTTGGGCGACAAAGGAATCAACGATGCGCTGCACGTCTAGCATCGGATCAGACATCAGGTCGCCCAGCGACGCGCTGAATGCGCCCAGTGGGAGCTGGCGGGCAGACTCGGTGCCAACAATCCAGTTGGTGCGCGCGCCGGAAGCCTCCGCGCGGGTCAGCGCTTCGCGTGCGAGCCGAGTCTTGCCCACGCCGGGGGCACCCACGATCACCACCCCGGAGGAATTGCCGACTTTGTTCAGCGCGCGGTGAATAACTTCGAGTTCATCCTCGCGTCCGGTCAGCGGATCGCGGCTGATCACGGGTTTCTCATCGCGTCGGCCATTGCCATATGGCCCTGAAAACCGCACGCCGTCGCCGTGGCGCGATAGCGATCTACCCACTCGCGGTAGCCGGTCTGATCGCCACCTTGCCGTGCCAGCAACGCCCGCAAGCGCAGCAGCGGAATCTCGTGCAGCACGAAGCCGGGGTCGGTTGGCAACGCAGCCAGCCGGTCAACCACTTCCTGCGCCGTCTGAACGTCGCCGGCGGCGCCGCGCTGCAACAGCGACTCCACCAGAACAGTGACGGCCGGACCACGGTAGATCATCTCGCCAGTATCGAACTGATCGTCGACGATCGCCTGCGACAGGGCGATGGCGCCGTCAAGATCGCCGATCCGGGCCTTCTCCTTCGCGGTTTGAGTGTCAACGATTGGCAGCGCCACAAAGGTAAAGCGTTCCTGCACGGCCTTTTCCCGGGCTGAGGCCATCAGTTCGAAGCCGGCCTCCCGATTCGCGTCGTCGCGATGGACCAGCACGAGGCCCCGAGTGAGCTGAGCAAGGCCCAAGTTGAAATCGTCCGCGAACTGCTCAGCGAGCTGCAGCACCTCCGCAGTGTCCTGCCAGGCGCCCGAATCGGCCAACAACGTCCCATTCGGGATGGTGCCGTACTTGAACCAGTTCGCTATCACCCGGGTCGTCACGTCGAACCCGCGAGCCATGGCGATGGCGTCGTCGAAATCCTCCATCCATCCCGAGATGCCCAAGCAACATCTGGCCGCGCCACGCTCCGATATCCCCAGCGCCAGCGGTGACCCAAGGATCAGGTTGCCCTTGGCGAGGTCGCCTGCGGCGAGGTCGATGCGACGCTGCGCCAGACGCAGGCTTTCGACCACCTCGCCCGCCTGGTATTTCGCGTAAGTCGGCCCATAGAGCAACCCGACCGTCATCGCGGAGTCGCCAATCGACTCGATGAGATCCACGCATTCGGAGGCCAGCCGCGACGACTCCAGGTAGCGGCCGCGAAACGCCAGCAAGCACACCCACCCCGCCATTCCGATAGCCAGCGACCGCTTATCACCGGCCTGTGCGGTGAGCTCGCGAAGCTCGTCGAAACCGGCGTCGGCGACACCGCCTCCGATATGCCAGGCGCTCCCGCACAGCAAGGTCCGTGGTGCGATCCGCATCGACATGTGGTCCGGGTCGGCCGCCGACAGCCGATCCGCGACCTGCCGGGCGTGCTGCCAACTCACCCGCGCGGCACCGATGTCGCGATATCTTGACCACGACCCGGCCCGCATATGCCAGCTGAACGCCTCCCGCAGATTGCCCGCGGCCTCCAGGTGGGTGGCGATGAGCGCGGCGTTCTCGTCGACCGAGCCCGGGTCACGCTGTTCGATCGCGCGGGCTAAGCAGCGGTGCAACTCGGCGCGTCCCGACTTCAGCTGTGACTCATAGGCCACCGCGCGGATCAGCGGATGCCGGAACGCGTACTGGGTGTGCGGCGCGAACACCACCGGATCGACCAGTTCCGCTGCGATCAGCTCCTCTAGAGCCGCGTCCGGGATCAGGCTGACCAACGTCACCTCGTCAAACCGCAAACCAATCACGGCGGCAGCATTCAGGGTCTGTTTAGCGCGGCCGCCAAGGCGATCGATGCGGGCGGCGATGGTGGCCTGAACGGTGGCCGGCACGCTGACGTCGGTGACGTCGCCGCTGGACACATAGCTGCTCCGGTTTCCGTGCAAGACACCGCGCCCGACGAGGTCGCGCACGATTTCCTCGGCGAAGAACGGGTTGCCCACCGCTCGCTCGGCGACCTGCCTGACCAGTCTCTTCACCGACGGATGTGCGCCAAGCATTTCGCCGGCAAGCACCGCCGTTTGCGAATCACTCAGCGGTGAAAGCGAAATCGTTTGGGAACCCGGCGTCTGGGTCAGCACACCGCGGTACTCGGGTCGGTAGGTGACCAGCACCATCGCTGGGATCCAGGGAATCACGGAGAAGAACTCCGCGAACAGCGCCTCGCTGGCCCTGTCGATCCAGTGCGCGTCTTCGATCACGTACAGCACCGGCGCCTGTCGCGCCAGCAAGGCGGCGTTGATCATCTGAGCTAGTCGGCGCCGCCGGGCATCCGGTTCGATGTCGGGCAGCGCGACATCGTTGTTCTGGATGCCAATCAGGTCGTGTAGAAGCGCCACATCGTCTGGCTCGGCGTCGGGAAACCTGGCCTGGAGCAGGGCGCGCGCGGACGCGGCGTCCAGCTGGTTCAGCCTGAATGCCGCTCGCAGCATTCGCGCGACGACGTGAAACGACACGTCGAGACCGTGAGACTCACAAAACGTGGAAAACACCTCGACGCCAGACTCGTTGGCGATCCTGGCTACCTCGCGGACCAGCCGGGTTTTGCCGATGCCCGGGGCTCCCACCACCCCGACCACGCATCCTCGGCCAGCAATTGACTCATTCAGCAGCCCTTTCAGCGCGGCCATCTCCCATTGCCGTCCAACGAGGGTCCACTCGGGCCGACTGGTCAGCACCGGATCGGCGACCGTCTTCAGCAGCTGACGCGCGGGAATAGCGACATCGGTGCCCTCGATGTGCACCAACTCCGGTTCAGCAAGCACGGCGGTGTTCTCGACCAGCCGGGCGGTGGACTCGCTGACGATCACCCCGCCGGGCGGCGCCACGGACTCCATCCGCTGGGCTATCCCGACATGCTCACCGAAGGCGGTGTAATTAATCCGGCCGGTACCGATCCCCCCGGCAACCACCTGACCCGAGTCCAAACCCACCCGAAGCTGCAGCGCGACATGGTCACGTGCATCCACCTCGGCGGCCAGACCTTTGATGTCCTGCAGAATGCCTAACGCGGCCAAACAACCGCGCAGCGCATGGTCCTCTAACGCAACCGGCGCCCCGAACAGCGCCATAATGCCGTCGCCAGTGAATTTGTCGACGGTACCGCCGTACCGCTGCACGACAGCTGCCGACCGATCGAAGACCGCGGCCATGATTTCGCGTAATCGTTCCGGCTCCACGGTCGACGCCATGTCCATGGAGCGCACTACGTCAGCGACGAGTACGGTGACCTGCTTGTACTCGGCCGGTTCGGGCGTCGTTGCTGTCGGCGCCCCACAGGCATCGCAAAATCGGGCTCCGTCCCGAATGGGTCCGGTGCCACAGCTACCGCAACCTACAGCCCCAGATCTCATCGGAGTCTCCGCATATATTGCCTAGGCCGACTAACCAAAAAGAACTTCCGGCTCGTCGAACACGAGAAAGCATACTTCTGGACCACTGCGCCCACCGGCTAAACCTGAGAATGAACTAATAAAATTTTCGGTCCGTACACGTAGCGGCCGGCCCTGGCGGGGTCATCGTGATGTCGCCGATGGCCGACACCGATCCTGCCGACACGCGAGCGGCGCGAGGGCGTAAAGCACTGCGTGATCAGCCTGGCGTCCTCATCCACGAACGTGCGCCCGGTGAGGTCGGCGACGCTGATCTCGTTGAGGTGGTCGGCCTCGAGCAGCATGTTGAGCGGGTTGATCCACATGAACCGCGACAGGTAGGCGATTGGAGTAGTCCACTACGCGGGTCATGAACTTCCGCTGCGCTTTAACGTCACCGTGACCGACAGTTCGATGATCAGGGGAAGTGGTGGCAATGACGTTGCCGTCGACAGTTTCGAACTGCGTTGACAGTAAACCGGATATCGCGATGGGCGTGCTGTCGCAGGGACCACGTCGCGCGCCATCTGTCGAGGAGACGGCAAGCGCTCGCGGCGGCCCAGGCATCCAGGCCACGCCCACGCGGCTTCAGTGCCTCACCGAGACATCGATTTGCTGACAACCTGACCGCAGATCTGGGCATTCACGAGGAGCACATCATGAACATCGCGTTGGCCTTCCAAGCATCGTTCAATCGCTTCGTGCCGCGGCCTTTTACGGCAGCTGCGCCGGCGGTCTATCAGATCGTCGACCGGCTGCACGAGCAACGAACAGTTCGGGTGGCGTGTGACGCGATCGCGCCCACCGTGTCTGCGTGGTTGGCCGAGCTGGGGGTCGAAAGCCCGATGGCGGAAGATCTCGAACGAGCGGTGCGCAGCGGCGACTGGCCTGCTGCCTATGCCATCGGCGAACACCTGTCCGTGCACGTAACCGCTGCAGCGTCACCGCAACTAGGTAACGCATCGCGGAATGACCCGCGCATCCCGGAGTAGCTTGGAGCACATGGCAAATGAGGTAATGGACTGGGACAACGCATATCGCCAGCAGGGCCGCTTCGAGGGTCCGCCGCCATGGAACATCGGTGAGCCACAGCCGGAATTGGCCGCGTTGATCAGGGCCGGCAAGGTTCGCAGCGACGTCCTCGACGCCGGCTGCGGGTACGCCGAGCTGTCACTGGCACTGGCCGCCGATGGCTACACCGTCGTCGGCATCGACCTGACCCCGACCGCAATCACCGCGGCCACCAAGGCGGCCCAGGACCGCGGCCTGAGCAATGCCAGCTTCCAGCAGGCCGACATCACCGCATTCACCGGATATGACGGCCGATTCAATACCGTGATCGACAGCACCTTGTTCCACTCGCTGCCGATCGAGGGCCGCGACGGCTACCTACAATCGGTGCATCGCGCGGCGGCCGACGGCGCGGGCTACTACGTGTTGGTGTTCGCCAAGGGCGCGTTTCCGGCCGAATGGGAGACCAAGCCGAACGAAGTCGACGAGGACGAGTTACGCGCCGCGGTGAGCAAGTACTGGGAAATCGACGAGATCCGGCCGGCTTACATCCACGCGCGCATCCCGCCGGCGCCGCCTGAATCAGATGTCCCGATGCCGGCGCATGACCGCGACGAGAAGGGCAGGATGAAATTGCCGGCCTATCTACTCGCCGCACATAAGACGAGATCGCCTACCGCAGACGGGTAAGTTCGCCGGACGCGGTCAACACGTCGGTATTAGACCGCTGCGGTCGCGTCGGTGAGCGCCGCAGCGAAGGTCGCCAGATCATCGTTGGTGGTGTCCACGTGCGGCGAGATCCGCAGCACCGGCGCGGTCAACTCCCCCGGTGCGCGCTCGATCCCCGCCGATGTGGTCAGGATGCGACGTTCGGCGATCAGCCATGCCCGGATTTTCACCGGATCGGCGCCGTCGACGGGGGCCAGCGTCGTGATGGCGCTCGGCTCGTCGACTGATTCGACCACCCGCCACCCGCGCACATCGGCGAGGACGCTCCGGCTGGCGCGGCCCACCTCGGCCAGCCGTGCCCGCACCGCAGGCCGGGCCGGACGCCACGTGTTCACCTATCGCCACCGAAAATCCTACTCGGGCAGCGACATTGGCTTCGCCAAGCTCGAGTCGTTGGGCGACCGACAGCGACGTCGCCCACTCCGGCGGCGGCAGTCGCGGCCGCAGCCGCTGCATCAGGGTCGGGCGCACGGCGAGAACACCGACGCCGCGCGGGCCGGCCATCCATTTGCGCGACGACGCATAAGCCGCGTCGGCGCCCTACGGCGCAGTCCACCTGTCCGAGCGCCTGGGCGGCGTCGACGACGAGCGGCAGCCCCAATTCACGGCACAGCTGTGCCATCTGCGTGCAGCGGCTGCACCACACCGCGGTGGCTGGCCACCGCGGTCAGATGGACCAGATCAGGTGGGTCGGCGGCCAGGCTGATGGCCGCTTCGTCGACCGCGACCCGGCCTTCGTCGTCGGTCGGCAGCGTCCGGCGGGCGAAGCCGTGCGCGGCCATCAGGGCCAGGTTGGGTCCGTATTCGCCGGGAAGGCAGGCCAGCGTCCGGCCGCCGGGCGGCCAGCTGGACAGCAGCAGATCCAGCGCATGCAGCGATCCGGTGGTGAACACCACCTCCGCCTCGGGCATCCCGGCAAGCGCGGCGACGGCGGCGCGTCCGGCGTCGAGAACGGGTTTGGCCGCCTCAGCCGCGATGTATCCGCCGACCTCGGCCTCGTGCCGGGCGTGCCGGGCGGCGGCGTCGATCACGGCGAAGCTCTGCCGCGAACATGCGGCGCTGTCCAGGTGCAGCCCGGCGACCGGCGGCCGGGCGGCCCGCCAGGCTTCGGCCAGGCTTTCGCTCACTTGACCGACAGCGACAACCCGAAATCGCCGGCGGCGTCGGTCCACCACCGGGTGCGCCGCAGCCCTGCCTGAGCCAGTTCGTCGGCCACCGCTTCCGCCCGGAATTTGCAGGACACTTCGGTGAGCAGCTGCTCACCGGCGGCGAACTCGACGGTCAGGTCCAGCGCAGCGATGCACACCCGCTGCGCCCGCTCGGCCCGCAGCCACATCTCCATTCGCTCTTCCTGGCTGTTCCACGTGGCGACGTGCCGGAAGGCATCGACGTCGAAGTCGGCGTCGAGTTCTCTGTTGATGACCGCGAGCACATTGCGGTTGAACTGCGCTGTCACGCCGGCGGCGTCGTCGTAAGCCCGGACGAGCCGGCCGGCGTCCTTGACGAGGTCGGTGCCCAACAGCAGGCTGTCGCCCGGCCGGAGCACCGCCGCCAACGCCGCCAGGAACTCCGCACGCGCCCCGGGGTTGAGGTTTCCGATCGTCGAGCCCAGGAACACGAACAGCCGCCGGCCGCCGCTCGGGATTTTGGCCAGGTGCTCCTCGAAATCGCCGCAGACAGCGGCGATTTCGATGCCGGGATACTCGCGCTGGATGGCGGTCCCAGCTGCCGACAGCATGCTGGCGTCGACGTCGAACGGCACGAACCTGCGCAGTGCGCCGCCTTGATGCAGTGCGTCCAACAGAACCCGGGTCTTCTCCGAAGTCCCACTGCCCAGCTCGACCAAAGTGTCCGCACCGGTGACCGACGCGACCTCCGCGGCGCGGGCCCGCAGGATCTCCGCCTCGGCCCGTGTCGGGTAGTACTCGGGCAGCCGGGTGATCTGGTCGAACAGGTCGCTGCCTACCGAGTCGTAGAACCACTTGGGCGGCAACGATTTCGGAGAACTCTGCAGCCCGTCGCGCACATCACGGCACAGCGCCTCGATAGGCCGAGTCCGCGGCCAGGTGGTTGGACAACGTCAGTGTCATCAATGTCCCTTCGTAGGATTCAGTGCAGTGAACGTGACATGCTCGGCGGTGACCTCGACGAGGTGGCGGTCCGGGACGTCCTCCCAGCCGGGGTGGTCGTCATACGGCTCGCTGGCCAGCACCACGCCATCGTCGCGGCGCAATATCGACAGGGTGTCTCCCCAGGTGGTGGCGAGAAGTCGGGAACCGTTGGCCGCCAGAATGTTCAGCCGTGCGTTCGGGTCATCGGACCCCGACCTCAGCGATCGTCTCCCCTAACGCATCAAGACCTCGGTCGAAGATCAACGCAGCGAGAATTGCGCTGTCGCAAGCTGATTCGGCCGGTAAACCAGTCGGCAACACATCGCGGTCGACGATTCCGTTGTGCGACAACAGCCACTGCCCGTCGGTGAACGGCGCGGTCGCGCTGGCTTCGATCGGCATGCCGACCGTCGCCGAACGTACCGCCGCCACCACGCAGTGACTGCGCAGTGCCGGTGCTATCGAATCGAAGGACACGTCTCCCCATAACGGTGCGGCGCTGCGCCAGCGCCGCGGCGTCGCATCGTCGAAAAAGCCAACGCCCCAACCGTCGGCGTTCAGCAACCCGTGCTTTTGCCGACGCGGAGCATACGACTGCACCCGCAGACCATGCGGCGGGTCGAGCACCAGTGAGGAGACCGAGGTTTCGCGTCCCAGCCAGCCGAGGTGTCGGCACATCAGGGGCGGCCCTCTGCATCACCCTCGACGGACCACGCCAGCCGGACACCGGAGAAGATTTGCCGCCGATACGGGTGATCCCAGTTGCGGAAGCTGGGCCGCAGGATGGCCGACTCCACTGCCCATGAACCACCGCGCAGCACCCGGTAGTCCCCGCCGAAGAACGGCTGGGAATAGCGCTGGTAAATCATCGGAGTGAAGCCCGGCCACGGTTCCAGAGCTGAGCTGGTCCACTCCCAGACGTCGCCGAGCATCTGCTCGACGCCGTAGGCCGACGCGCCGGCCGGGTACGCGCCGACCGGCGCCGGACGCAGGGCGTCGCCGCCGAGGTTGGCACGGGCCGGCGACAGCTCATCGGCTCCCCAGGGATAGCGACGGCGGGCATTGATCTGCGGATCCCACGCGCACGCCTTCTCCCATTCGCGTTCGGTGGGCAGCCGGGCACCGGCCCACGCCGCGTAGGCCTCGGCCTCGAAGTAGCTGACGTGCTGGACCGGTTCGTCGGCGGGGATGTCTTCGACGTGGCCGAACCGGCTGCGCGTCTGCCCGGCGGCGTTCCAGAACTGCGGCGCGGTCAGGTCTGCGCTTTGGCGATGTTCCCAGCCCCGGGCTGACCACCACCGCGGCTGCGCGTAGCCGCCATCGTCGATGAACTGCCGCCATTCACCGTTGGTGACCGGGACGCGGCCGATACGAAACGCCGGCACGTCCACCACGTGCGCCGGACGTTCGTTATCCAGCGAGAATGGCTCGTCGGCCGCGTCGACGCCCAGGACGAACGGGCCGCCGGGCACCAATACCGATGTCCCGGCAAGTCCCGCCCGACCGGGCGGCAGCAGGCCGGTATCCAGCAGCAGCACCGGACCGGTGCGCAGATTCAATGCCTGCAACATCGTTTCGTCATGCTGGTTCTCGTGGCTGACCACCATCCCGAACCCGAAATCGCGGTCCGGTTCGTCGGGCAGCCGCATCGAGGGCATCAAGCGAGGCCGACCGCACGGTGCGGCAGTACACCCGCGCCTGGTCCGGCGACAGCAACGGCAGGTCGGCGCGGCTGGCGCGGGAGTGCACGAATGCGTCATAGAGGTTCTCGACCGCGCCGGACAGGATCCCCGGCCGATCCGGGTCGCCGCCGCGCAGCAGCCACAGTTCTTCCTGCTGGCCGATGTGCGCCAAGTCCCACACCAACGGACTCATCAGCGGGTCGTACTGGCGGCGGAGTTCGGCTTCGTCGAAATCCACCAGTCGCAAGGTCCTTTCCCGCGCCCGGTTCAAATCGCGAACCAGTTCTTCGCGTGACGTCACGGCTCCCCTAGCGCCAGCTGCGTCACCGTCGCCGCGATGCCGTTTTCGATCACCCGGTCGGAAACGTCGTCGGCGGGACAGCGACCCTGTTCCACGCGCCTTAACCAGGCGCTGCATCCCCTCCTCGAGCCCGGCAGGCGCGCGTTCGGCGGCGATGGCCACGCACCGATTCGCCGCCGTGTGGATCCGCCGGTCGTTGAGCCCGATTCGGGCCGCAGTGTCCCAGGCGGTGGCGACGGGTTCGACTGCTTCGGCCGCCATGCCGGCGGCAACCGGATCGTCGAGCAGAGTCGCCAGCGTGAACACCACCGCGGGCCAGATCGCACTGGGGACGCTGTCCAGGTAGCGGATCTCCAGCCACTGCCGCGGACGCACCGGAGGGAAAAGCGTGGTCAGATGGTATTCCAGGTCGTAACGAGTCGGCCGGCGACCGTCGAGCAGCTCGCGGCCGTCGGCCCAGTCGGCGAAGGGCAGGCGGTGCGTGACCGGTACCGCAGTGCCTTCTGGGGAGTTGTGCACCAGCATCACCGGCGCTTTGAGGGCATAGAGCGCCCAGTCGGTACCGGGATCCTCGCCGCTTGCGGTCAGGATGGGTCCGCATCGCGCCGAATCGAGCTGACTCCACACCCGCTGCCGGGTGGATCGCCAGCCAGAGAACTTTCCGCTCAGCAGCGGCGAATTGGCGGCGATCGCGACCATGGTGGGCCCCAGGGCGTGTGCCAGCTTGACTCGGTCCGCCCATCCGGCCCGCGGCCCGGCGTCGAGATTGACCTGAACGGCCGCCGTCGAGGTCATCATCGCTGCGCCCGCAACACCGGTGTGACTGGCCACGAAGAACTGTTCCATGGCCGAATAACGCGCGCCCGGGTTGATGCGCTCGGCCGGCCGCAACGGATCAGCGCCCAGCGCCACCAGACCCAGACCGGCGGCGGCGAAGCCTTTACCTAGCACGGCCTGGTCGTTGGTGATCGCCTCGATCGCCGACGTCACGCCGTGCGCAGGTGGGCCGGAGAGCTCCACGGCGCCACCGGGTTCGACGGTGAGCAGGCTGCCCCCCGGCATGATCGGAAGCGACTCCAGAACATCACTGATCTCATCCCAGGCCGGTCTGCGGTGCGGCTCCGCCGGGTCGTAGCAATGCGCTTCGATCTCCAGGCCGACCCGCCCTACCGGGCCGTCGGACAAACAGGTGTCGGCGATGTACTGGGCGGCGGCCGACGAACTGGCCAACTCGGCGTCCGCGAGACGCGCGGGATCAAGCTGCGAGGCGACGGCAAACGCCATAATCCGATCCCTTCGGGCCCGGACCGTCGGTCGCGGACCGCTGATTGCTCGCGGCTACCCAACGATAGTCACAAGGTTCCATCTTCCAGACGGCACCGACATATTCCCGTTGGCCCCGAGCGCCTACTGCCCCAGCGCATTCTGCATGGCACCGGCCAGCACATTTACCGCCGGGCCACCGTTGCCGGACTGACAGACTTTGGCTTGCAGCAGCACGTTTTCCCGCAGACGGGTCTGGGTGAAACATCGACGGTCAGTTCCGGCTTCCTGCTTGGTCCACGCCGCGTCGGCAGCGCCGGGCGGACCGCCATCAAACGACCACACTTGCGTGGTGCCGTTGTCGAGGTGCATTGGCGTCGTTTGCCCGGAGCAGCCAACCGCGCGGTCTACGACGCGATGAAAGGCCGCACCGGCGGCGTCGCCGGTGGCGAACACACCGACCGCCTGCTTGACGAGATGAGTCTGATCGGTCGGCGAGGTCTGGGTGCTGGCACCGTTGAACGACGCCAGGTCGGGGTCGTTGTAAACCTCCGGCAGCCCGATATCGGCCCAGTTGTTGCACACCGGGTTGTCGACGAAGTACCCCTGGAACGGCACGGTGAACAGCGATTCGTCGCGCATCGGCGCCCCGACGATGTTGCCCACCGAGCCCTTGCCCAGGACCGCATAACTCACCACGCCCGGGTCCGACGGCCGAGCCGCCGCGCCCGGGGCCGCGACCTCGCCGACGGCCACGCCGATGGTCGCCGCGGCGACGACGACCCACCTGGCTTGACTCAATTGACTAGACCTCGACTACTACGCCGACATCTCATCGGTCTGATCATGCCAACTGGGCTACCCAAACTGAAGCCAGAGCCGACTGCGCTACGGGTTCGGCGGCGGGGGCGGTGGTAGCTCGCCATGATCGCCGTGATCACCATGACCGCCCGAGCCGCCGGGGCCACCCGGGCCGAACGGCCCTGGGCCACCGGGCCAACCGGGGCCCACGCCCGGGGGAAATGGTCCACCCGGAAATACCGGCCACGGTCCGGGCGGCGGGCCCTCGGGACCCTCAGGACCGAAAGGGCCGTATATGCCGTGGTGGTGATGGTGCTGGTGATGCCAAGCGACCGCGGCGCCGGAGAAGAAGACCACCGCGACGACGAAGACGATGCCTGCGACGATCACCACCCACGCCGCGGCCTGATAAAGGCGCGAGTGCTGTATCGCGTACGGCGGCGGAGGGCCCGGAGGCGGCTGGATCGGGGGTTCGGGTGCTTGGGTCATGCCTTGATCATGCCCAGGCATGGCCCGGCCATCAACCAACTACACGCGTGAGTCGGACACTGAAGTGGCGGCGCTTGTCGTCCTAGTACCAGAACACCCAGGCGAATTTCAGAATGACCACGGCAATGAGCGTGATTCCCGCAATGATTGCCACCCAGGCCGCCACTTGGTAAAGCCTCTCCGAATGTGGTGCCGGTGCTATGACGAGCGGCGGCGTGGCGGGAGACGGCGGGATCGACGGCTCGGTTGTCTCGCTCATACTTCGCATAATGCCTCAGGTCAGCAGCCGCCGCGACCGGGCAACGGCCGTGCGATCGCTGAGAGCCCCCCTCGGCGGGTGGCGCAAAACTCGGAGCCCGGCGCCCCATGGGGGACGCCGGGCTGATGGCAATGGTGATGCTGGGCGACTTCGGTGTCTCAGGCTACGGGTGCGCCGGAGCCAGCGAGGGGGCTACAGACTCCGGCATGTGCGACGGTCCAGGACCGCCGAACCCACCGTGGAATCCAGCGCCTTGACCGTGGTGGTGCGGAATGGCCTCCTGGCTCATGGAGTGGTGGTGCCCGTGATGGTGGCATCCGTGATGACCGAAGTGGGCGACTTTGAAGCCGGCGAAGAAGACGGTCGTGACGATGAAGACGATGCCGGCCACGATCACCACCCACGCGGCGAATCGGTAGAGCCAATAGGGTTTGACAGGCACAATCGCTGGCTCGGTGGCGACGGTGGTCGGCCTGGTTGGGATTTCAGGTGTTTCGCTCATACCTGAAATGATGCGTGGGCAACGAATAGGGTGCGCTGGGTACAACTTATGAAGTACCTGTGAGAAGCGGCCGGAGCCGTCAATTGTCGTCCGACGCAGGTTTGAACGGGTTGACCGCGAACTGGATCACCCGGTAAGGCGCGCGCGCCTGCGGATCGCTGTTGTGCCACTGGCTGACGAACACCCGCAACTCGTCCAGCGTCGAACCCGGGGAAATGTACCCGCCATAAGGCTGGGCCAACCGGTTGTCGTAAGGCGGCGGCAGGGTTTCCGCGGGGTCAGGCCACTCGTCGTGCTGGACCACGGTGGTGACCGGCGCGCTGCCCAGCGAGGTCGGGTCGTCAGCCACCCGTACTTCCATGTTTCCAGTGCTGGAGTTGAAATACGACAGCACCGCCTTGCCGTCGATCTGCTTGAAACTGATCTCACCGATCAGATCGCCCCACAACGGCGTTGGCGCCTTGGCCCAACCGCCGTCAGGACCTGACGCCCACCCCTGCCACCGCGACCGGTCACCGAAGTTCTCTGGCGTGACCCGGTAGAGCACCGCTGGTTGGCTGCGGTCGAAGTTATCGGCAACGATGTACACCCAGCCGGTCTGCGACTGCGCCGTCGGTATCGGGTCGTAGTAGCCACTGATCTGCGACTGCTGGCCGCTCGCGTAACCAGCTTCGCGGACCGAGCCCGGAATTGTCTGCCAAAAACCCTGTGTTGGTTCGGCTTTCACCAACCGTGAGTTCTGCGGCACCAGGTTTTTGGTGGTGGTGATCAGCAGGTAGTTCTGCCGGTTGATCTGCACGACGCCGGCCGGCAGCTGGGATTCGCCCGGCGGCGTCGGGTCGGCCAGCAGCGGCTCCGTGACGCCGGTGACCCCGGTGTATCGAACTCCTTCTGGGTCGTCGACCGACGAAGTGTCTACCCGCAAGGCGATCGGCGAGTAGTAGCCGCCGAAGCCGACTCCCGGGCCGGCGAAGCTGTCGCCGCAGACCTGCACTACCTGAGTCGGGAACTCCATGAAAACGCACAAATCTGTGGCCCCGATGCCGTAGTCGCCGGTTGGCGTGCCGGTTCCCGCGGTTGGACCGATCCGGATCACCTCACCGGGCGCCAGCGGCTGCAGGACCGGCTCCGGCATCGGCGCGGGCGGATCGGCGTGAGCGAGCGAAAATCCCTGGCAGACAAACAGATACGCAGCCGTCAATGAGCAACCCGCGAGCCGGAACGCGAGGCTCACCCGCGAATCACAGCTCGGCGGCCAGCAGCTCGGCGATCTGGATGGTGTTCAATGCCGCGCCCTTGCGCAGATTGTCGCCTGAGACGAATAGCGCCAGGCCCCGTCCGTCCGGCACACCGGGGTCGCGACGGATCCGGCCGACGAGGGATTCGTCGACGCCGGCGGCAGCCAGCGGCGTCGGCACGTCGACAACCTTCACGCCCGGTGCGCTGTCCAGGATTTCGCGGGCACGCTCGGGCGAAAGTGGTTGAGCGAACTCGGCATTGATAGACAACGAGTGACCGGTGAACACCGGAACGCGCACACAGGTACCGCTGACCAACAAGTCCGGAATACCGAGGATTTTGCGGCTTTCACTGCGCAGCTTCTGATCCTCGTCGGTCTCGCCGGAGTCGTCGTCGACCAGTTTCCCGGCCAGCGGGACGACGTTGAACGCGATCGGCGCGACGTAAGCCTTCGGCTCGGGGAAGTGCAGCGCGCTGCCGTCGTGCACCAGCTGCTCGGCGTCGTCGATGACAGCGCGGGCTTGTTCAGCGAGCTCGGCCACCCCGGCCAGTCCACTGCCGGAGACTGCTTGATAGCTCG
This sequence comes from uncultured Actinomycetota bacterium, assembly GCA_963833915.1. Classification (GTDB taxonomy): domain Bacteria; phylum Actinomycetota; class Actinomycetes; order Mycobacteriales; family Mycobacteriaceae; genus Mycobacterium. Next base: position 366,737 of record CAWHZO010000004.1, on the reverse strand, counting down.
ACACCACCAGCCGCACCAACTGGGCCTCGTCGTGCAGCACCTTGAGCACCGGCATCGCCGCCATCGTCGTGCAGTTCGGGTTGGCGATGATGCCCTTGGGCCGGTTCCGTGCATCAGCGAAATTGACCTCGGAAACCACCAGCGGCACTTGCGCGTCCTTGCGCCAGGCCGACGAGTTGTCGATCACGGTCACCCCGGCCGCGGCGAACCGGGGCGCTTGGACCCGCGACATCGTCGCGCCGGCGGAGAACAGCGCGATGTCCAGACCGGTCGGGTCGGCCGTTTCAGCGTCCTCGACTTCGATTTCCTGACCGCGGAAAGTCAACTTGCGGCCCTGCGAGCGGGCCGACGCGAAAAACCGCACGCCGGTCGCCGGGAAGTCGCGCTCGTCAAGCAGCGTGCGCATCACTTGGCCCACCTGACCGGTGGCGCCGACTACCCCAATCGACAAGCGGGTCATCAGCGACCCGTCCCCGCATACACCGTCGCACGCTCCTGCCCGCCAAGCCCGAACGCCTCATGCAGAGCGACGACGGCCTTGTCCAGCTCGGTGTCCCGGCACAGCACCGAGATGCGAATCTCCGACGTCGAGATCAGGTCGATGTTGACGCCGACCTCGGCCAGCGCCTCGCAGAACGTGGCGGTGACCCCGGGATGGCTGCGCATCCCGGCACCGATCAGCGACACCTTGCCGATGTGATCGTCGTAAAGCACTTGGCTGAACCCGATTTCGTCTTTGAGCGAGTCCAGCTTCTCGACCGCGACGCGGCCGCTGTCGCGGGGGCAGGTGAAGGTGATGTCGGTTTTGCCGTTTTCGATCTTGGAGATGTTCTGCAGCACCATGTCGATGTTCACATCGGCGTCGGCGACCGCGCGAAACACCTTGGCGGCGTAGCCCGGATAGTCGGGTATGCCGACGATGGTCACCTTGGCCTCGCTGCGGTCGTGTGCGACGCCGGTCAGAATGGGGTCTTCCATAGCTATGTCCTCGATCGATCCGGTAACGACGGTGCCCGGCTTGTCGGAGTACGACGAACGGACGTGCACCGGAATGTTGTAGCGGCGGGCGTATTCCACACAGCGAAGCATCAGAACCTTGGCACCGCAGGCGGCCATCTCGAGCATCTCCTCGAAGGTGACCGTGTCCAGCCGGCGGGCGTTGGAGACGATCCGGGGGTCGGCGCTGAAGATGCCGTCCACATCGGTGTAGATCTCGCAGACGTCGGCGCCCAACGCCGCAGCCAGCGCCACCGCGGTGGTGTCCGAGCCGCCGCGGCCCAAGGTGGTGACATCCCTGGTGTCCTGGCTGACCCCCTGGAAGCCGGCGACCAGGACGATCAACCCCTCATCGAGCGCGGACTGCAGCCGGGCCGGGGTGACATCGATGATCTTGGCCTTGCCGTGTGTGCCGGTGGTGATGACACCGGCTTGCGAGCCGGTGAACGAGCGGGCCTGAGCCCCCAGCGATTCGATGGCCATTGCCACCAGTGCGTTGGAGATGCGCTCGCCGGCGGTCAGCAGCATGTCCAGCTCGCGGGCCGGCGGGGCCGGGCACACCTGCTGGGCCAACTCCAACAGACCGTCGGTGGTGTCGCCCATCGCCGAGACGACCACGACAACGTCGTTGCCTTGCTTTTTGGCCTCGACGATGCGTTCGGCGACCCGGCGGATCCGTTCGGCGTCGGCCACCGAGGATCCGCCGTACTTCTGCACGACGAGCGCCACGTCGATCCTTTCCAGCCGTTTCTCGGCCCGGGGAGTTCCCTCGGCATCGCGAGGTTGAGGTCGACAACAGAATACGTGGACTGACCGGGTGACATGCGCGCCGGGCGATCAGCAGGCGCCCCGCACCCAGTGGTCAAGAACACCACGGCGTCGGTGTCATTTGATATCCAATAGTGGCCGATGCAAATGTGCTGCGAGAGGAGTGGTGGCGATGGTCGCGGTGGTATGGGGTACCGAACCGGACGAGCATGACTACCCGGCAGCCGCCGATTATCTCGCCCTGCTCGCCACGGCTGCGCAGATCAACGAAATCCTGGCAGCGCTGAAGCAATGCCCCTATCGTGCACAAAAAGGCCAAGGATCTGTTGCGCGCATCGCGCCTGACGCTGCTGCCGCCCGATAACCCCCATGTGCGAGCGGATCTGAAAAAAATCAAGAAGGGCAAGCGCCTGTCGCCCATCCTGGCCGTGCGCGGGGACCTAAACACCGATGTGGCGATGCAGATCGCCGACGGCTACCACCGCGTATGCGCGAGCTATTACACCGACGAAAACACCGACATCCCGGTGCGGATCGCCCCGGCCGCGAACTGACGGCATGGGGTTTTGGGCAAGGACGCAGGCGCGGTAAGGTACCTGATGTGCAGCGGGTGCTCCTTCTCGGACGCCGCGACGGGGCCTGATCCAGACCGGCTTCCCGTCGCGGGTGTTCGCGATGCGCCGGTCTACGAATTTTGAGGCCTGCTGGGCCTCTCCTAATTCCCCGGAGCAATCACCGTGAACAACACTCCCAGCCTTACCTCACCCGATCCGGGCGAGGGCCCCGACGCATTCACCTCCAGCCGGACCATCACCAAACCCGCTGGTCAGCCCGATGTCGGCCAGCCGGCGTGGAATACCCAGCGTCGGTCGTCGATGCCGGTCAATCGGTACCGTCCCTTCGCCGACGAGGTCGAGCCCATCGGGCTGGTCGGCCGCACCTGGCCCGACCGGGTCATCAGCCGCGCTCCGCTGTGGTGCGCGGTGGACCTGCGCGATGGCAATCAGGCGTTGATCGACCCGATGAGCCCTGCCCGCAAGCGCCGCATGTTCGACCTGCTGGTCCGCATGGGCTACAAGGAAATCGAGGTTGGGTTTCCGTCGGCCAGCCAGACCGACTTCGACTTCGTTCGCGAGATCATCACTGACGGCGCGATTCCCGAGGACGTGACCATTCAGGTGCTGACCCAGTGTCGGCCCGAACTGATCGAACGGACCTTCCAGGCGTGCGAGGGCGTGCACCGGGCGATCGTGCACTTCTACAACTCGACATCAATCCTGCAGCGCCGCGTGGTGTTTCGTGCCGACCGTGCTGCGGTGCAGGCGATCGCCACCGACGGCGCTCGCAAGTGTGTCGAACAGGCCGCCAAATACCCGGGCACCCAGTGGCGCTTCGAGTACTCGCCGGAGTCCTACACCGGTACCGAACTCGAGTACGCCAAACAGGTTTGCGACGCGGTCGGCGACGTCATAAAGCCCACGCCGGACAACCCGATCATCTTCAATCTGCCGGCCACGGTCGAGATGGCCACACCGAACGTCTACGCCGACTCGATCGAGTGGATGAGCCGCAACCTGGCCCGGCGCGATTCCGTCATCTTGAGCCTGCATCCGCACAACGACCGTGGAACTGCCGTCGCCGCAGCCGAATTGGGCTATCAGGCCGGCGCCGACCGGATCGAGGGCTGCCTGTTCGGCAATGGTGAGCGGACCGGAAACGTCTGTCTGGTGACGCTGGGCCTCAACCTGTTCTCCCGCGGCGTAGACCCGCAGATCGACTTCTCCAACATCGACGAGATTCGCCGCACGGTCGAGTACTGCAACCAACTGCCGGTACACGAACGTCACCCCTACGGCGGCGATCTGGTGTACACCGCTTTCTCCGGTAGCCACCAGGACGCCATCAACAAGGGCTTGGACCAGATGAAGGTCGACGCGGATGCCGCCGATTCCGATGTCGACGACATGCTGTGGCAGGTGCCCTATCTGCCGATCGACCCCCGCGACGTCGGGCGCACCTACGAAGCGGTGATCCGGGTCAATTCGCAGTCCGGCAAGGGCGGGGTGGCCTACATCATGAAGGCCGACCATGGCCTGGCGCTGCCGCGACGGCTGCAGATCGAGTTCTCACAAGTGATCCAGAAGCTCAGTGAGGGAGAAGGCGGCGAGGTCAGCCCCAAGGCGATGTGGGATGCGTTCGCCGAAGAGTACTTGGCACCGGTTCTGCCGCTGGAGCGGATCAAGCAACGCGTCGACGCCGCCGAAGAAGACAGCGGTATCACCAGGATCGCCGCGACGGTCAAGGTCGACGGCGCGGAGACTGAGATCAACGGTTCGGGCAACGGCCCCCTGGCCGCGTTCGTCGACGCGCTGGGGCACGTCGGCTTCGACGTGGCCGTACTGGACTACTCCGAGCATGCGATGAGCGGCGGCGAGGACGCTCAGGCGGCCGCTTACGTCGAGGCGTCGGTGACGATCGCGAGCTCGGCGCAGCCGGGCGAAGCTGGTCGTCACCCATCAGTCTCGGCGGGTCGTACGGTGTGGGGCGTCGGTATCGCGCCGTCGATCACCACGGCGTCGCTGCGGGCTGTGGTGTCGGCGGTGAACAGAGCCGCACGGAATTGAGGCGTCAGGCCGAGATCTTGGCCAACAGCATCCCGGCCAACGTCTGGGCTTGCACGCAGCTGTCGGCGCCCACGGTCAGATAGATCCAGCCCTTGAGCACGTCGACGGTCGCGGGCGGCGCCACAAAGCAGAACGCCTGATCGCCGAGGCCCAGGATGTTTTGAACCTGGCCGGCGGTTTGCTTGTTGGTGGCGAACCCCTTGGCCTGCGAATTGAGGCACTGCTCGTCGGCGGGCTTACCGTCGATGCAGTACAGGTTGTTCCAATACAGCTTGAAGCTGACGTCGTTGCCCGCCGTCGGTACGGAATCGCACTGCGCTTCACTTGTCGACTGGGTGCCCCCGGGCGATGGAAACGCCCTGCCCATCACCTGACTGATGTCGGCTCCGCTCAGCAAACCACAGAAATTCGCAGGAACGTGCACGCTCGCCGCCTGCGGCGCTGAGCCGGCGTTGTCGCCCGAGTGTGAGCCCGCGCACGCCGCCGTCAAGACCGCGGCCGCCGCCACCGCACCCCACGTCCTGCACTGGCCGCGTCGACCGATTGTCGGGCGCCGCGGTGGGGCGGACAGCGGAACGGTTGGTGCCATAGGGAGCTCCTTGCCGTAAGCGAACACCGAAAAATACCGCAACTACAGCGAGAACCTCATCGTCACCGCGTACGCCGCTTCCACACCAGAGTTGTGAGGCGCAGCCGGGGTATCAGAACAGAGCGAATTGCTCGCCTGCGGGCACCACGTCCTCTATGCCGGAACCGCCGACCACCGCCCTTACGTAATCCATGAACATCGCGTCGGGCACCAATGGCACACCCAGCTCGTGGGCCAGATAACCCTTGCCACGAGCCGGGCGGTGTTCGTTGCAGATCACCAGCGAGGTTTCTTGGTCGACCGCGTCGGCGTAGGCCAGCCCGGCGTGCAGAATCCGCTCGACCAGCTCCTCGTGGGTCCGCTCGACCTCGGCGGCCAGCGCGACCCGCATACCCTGCATCAGCGGCCCGCCACGGACGTAGGGACCCGGGTTGGGATACGGGCACGCTGTTCGGGACGCCAGCACCTTCAACGGCCGAAGCTCGTCGTGGGTCACCCTGCCGCTCGGCCAGCGCCGGCGGGTGACCGGCCGTACCGGCAGCCAGACGTCGCGCTCGCGGGCCCGCTGCAGCGAGGCTGCCAGCACATCGGTCAGCACCACGGCATCGTCGAAAGCATCGTGTGCGTGCCGCTGGGTCACGCCCCAATGCGCGGCCAGTGTCTCCAACCGCAGGTTGTCGGTGCCCAGTTCCAGCCGACGGGCCAGCTCGACGGTGCACATGACGCTGTCGATCGGCAGCTCGACGTCGGCTAGCTCGGCCTCCGCAGTCAGGAAGCCATAGTCGAATGCGACGTTATGCGCCACCAACGTGCGTCCGCGTACGAGTTCGACGACGTCGCCGACGATGTCGCTGAATTGCGGCTGGTCCTCGAGCATCTCGGCGGTCAGCCCGTGGACGTGGGTGGGCCCAGGATCGACACCCGGATTGAGCAGGCTGACCACGGACTGTTCGACGCGACCGTTGGCATCGAGCGCGAGCACCGCGAGGCTGATGACGCGGGCGCTGCCGGGTTTGAAGCCGGAGGTCTCGACGTCGATGACGGCCCAGCCCGCGCCCGGCTCGGTCACCGGCCGACCCCACGGCATCGTGGTCGGGCCAGCCGCCGGAACATCGGACATGAATGGAGGATTTCACGCCGAGCCGACATCGCCGGGTCGCTGCGCTTCGTGTCGCCGACCTACTTCGATGAGGCCGACCCGCTGCACTCGGAAAAGCGCCGAGCTTGCGATCGCGCCTCCACTTCCCAGGCCGACCCGCTGCACTCGGAAAAGCGCCGAGCTTGCGATCGCCCTCCAACTTCCCAGGCCGACCCGCTGCACTCGGAAAAGCGCCGAGCTTGCGATCGACCTAAACTTCCCGGGTGATCACCGCCCGGGGACGTCTCGCCCTGGCCGCCGGGGCCGGCGCGCGATGGGCCTCCCGGGTGACCGGTCGGGGAGCCGGCGCGATGATCGGCGGCCTGGTGGCGATGAGCCTGGACCGGTCGATTCTGGGTCAGCTCGGTACCGGCCGGCGCACGGTCGTCGTCACCGGCACCAACGGCAAGTCGACGACGACGCGAATGACCGCGGCGGCCCTGCGCACCCTCGGAGCAGTGGCCAGCAACGCCGAGGGCGCCAACATGGACGCCGGTCTGGTGGCCGCGCTGGCCGCTGACCGCGATGCCGCGCTGGCAGTTCTCGAGGTCGACGAAATGCACGTGCCGCACGTTGCCGACGCCGTTGAACCCGCTGTCGTCATCCTGCTCAACCTCTCCCGCGACCAACTTGACCGGGTCGGCGAGATCAACGTAATCGAACGCAGGCTGCGAGCCGGGCTCGCCGCGCATCCGCAGGTGGTCGTCGTCGCCAACTGCGACGACGTGTTGATGACCTCGGCTGCCTTTGACCACGCCAACGTGGTCTGGGTGGCGGCGGGTGGCAGCTGGGCGGCCGACTCGGTCAGCTGCCCGCGCAGCGGCGAGGTGATCGTCCGCGACCGGGGCCATTGGTATTCCACCGGCGCCGACTTCAAACGGCCCAGCCCGCAGTGGTGGTTCGATGACGACACGCTCTACGGCCCGGACGGACTGGCGCTGCCGATGCGATTGGCACTGCCCGGCGCGGTGAACCGGGGCAACGCCGCCCAGGCGGTGGCGGCCGCTGTCGCGCTCGGGGCCGATCCGGTGGCCGCGGTGGCCGCCGTGTCCGGCGTGGACGAGGTCGCCGGGCGGTACCGGACCATTCAGGTCGGCGCGCACACCGTGCGGATGCTGTTGGCCAAGAACCCGGCCGGCTGGCAGGAAGCCCTGTCCATGGTGGACAAGGAGGCGGCCGGGGTGGTGATCGCGGTCAACGGTCAGGTGCCCGACGGCGAAGATCTGTCCTGGTTGTGGGACGTGCGGTTTGAACACTTCGAGAACACCGCCGTGGTGGCCGCCGGCGAACGCGGCACCGACCTTGCCGTGCGGTTGGGGTACGCCGACGTGGAGCACACCCTGGTGCACGACACGACGGCAGCCATCGCGTCGTGTCCACCCGGACCGGTCGAGGTGGTGGCCAATTACACGGCGTTTCTGCAGTTACAGCGCAGACTGGCTCGTCATGGCTGACTCGACGATACGAATCGGGCTGGTGCTGCCTGACGTGATGGGCACCTACGGCGACGGCGGCAACGCTTCGGTGTTGCGACAGCGGCTGCGGCTGCGGGGTATCGCCGCGGAGATCGTCGAGATCACGCTGGCCGACCCGGTGCCCGACAGCCTCGATCTGTACACGCTGGGCGGGGCCGAGGACTACGCGCAACGGTTGGCCACCAAGCACCTGATTCGGTACCCGGGATTGCAGCGTGCGGCGGCCCACGGCGCGCCGGTGCTAGCGATCTGTGCGGCCATCCAGGTACTCGGGCACTGGTATGAAACGTCGGCGGGCGAGCGGGTCGACGGGGTGGGTTTGATCGACCTGACCACCTCCCCGCAGTCCGCCCGCACCATCGGAGAGCTGGTCAGCGCGCCGTTGCTGGCCGGGCTGACGGCGCCCTTGACCGGCTTCGAGAACCACCGAGGCGGCACTGTGCTCGGCGATGCCGCCTCGCCGCTGGGCAGGGTGAAGAAGGGGGCGGGCAACCGCGCGGGTGGCGGCATCGACGGCGCGGTTCAGGGCAGCGTGGTCGCCACCTACATGCACGGCCCCTGCTTGGCCCGCAACCCTGAGCTGGCGGATGCGCTGCTGAGCAAAGTGGTCGGTGAGTTGACGCCGCTGCAGTTGGCCGAGGTGGAGTTGCTGCGCCACGAGCGACTTCGGGCATAGCGGGTTGCGCCGGCTGTTGTCACATCAGCCTCCTGCGTCACTCCGTCAGGGGAGAGTGCGTATTTCATTTCATGTGCACATGCGATATCAGGGCTCGACGGTCAGCACAGTGATATCGCCGGTGGTGTCTAATCGAAACGTCACTTAATGGGTCGGTCTCGGTGCCAGAGTTGCCAGTGTGACTGAGCGCCAACTCAGACCATCGCGCGGCGGCCGGTCAGCGCGCGGCCCAGGGTCAACTCGTCAGCGAATTCTAGGTCGCCGCCCATGGGCAGCCCGGACGCGATCCGGCTCACGGTCAGGCCGGGAATGTCACGGAGCATCCGCACCAGATAGGTGGCCGTCGCCTCGCCTTCGGTGTTGGGGTCGGTGGCGATGATCACCTCGGTTATGTCCACGCCGTCGACCCGCTCACCGATCCGGTTCAGCAACTCGCGGATCCGTAGCTGCTCGGGGCCGACCCCGGACAGCGGATCCAGCGCCCCACCCAGGACGTGGTAGCGGCCGCGGAATTCGCGGGTGCGCTCAACGGCCTGGATGTCCTTGGGCTCCTCGACGACGCAGACCAGCGAACCGTCCCGGCGCGGATCGGCGCAGATCCGGCAGCGCTCGTCGTCGGAGACGTTGCCGCACACTGCGCAGAACCGCACGCCGTTGCGTACCTTGGCCAGCACCGCGGTGAGCCGGTCGATGTCAGGCGGTTCGACGGACAACAGGTGAAAGGCGATGCGCTGCGCGCTTTTAGGCCCGATACCCGGCAGCTTGCCGAGCTCGTCGATCAGATCCTGGACCGGTCCTTCAAACATCTCGGTGCAATCAGGACTCCGGGATGCCCAGCGCGCTGCCCATCCCACCGGCCAGCGGACCGAGCTGCTGCTGCGCCAAGGTCGCGACCTGTTTGGAGGCGTCTGCCAGCGCGCCGATGATCAGATCCTGCAGCGTCTCGATGTCGTCGGGGTCGACGACTTTGGGATCGATCGTCACCGCAACGACCTCGCCGCTGCCCCTGGCCGTGACCTCCACCAGACCGCCACCGGCCTTTCCGTGCACCTCGGCGTTGACGAGGCGCTGCTGGGCAGCCATCAGCTCTTGCTGCATCTGCTGCGCTTGGGCAAGCAGCGCCGACATGTCGGGCTGGCCTCCGGGTTGCATGACAGTCCCCTTGCGTCTTGGTCTCGACTTGGTTTCGCCTGCGCCTTGCGGGCGGTTCGAAGTCCCAAGCCTAGACGGCGTGGGGCTAACGTGGCGCCGTGCGCATACCTCATCGCCTGCGTGTCGGGGCCGCGGCGGCCGTCGGCATACTCACTGTCGTCACTGCCACACCGACAATCCCGATCGCCACCGCAGCTCCGGGCAGTGTCGCCGGCATGATCGTGTTTCTCGATCCCGGTCATAACGGCGCCAACGACTCATCCATCGGTCGTCAGGTGCCCACCGGCCGCGGCGGCACCAAGGACTGCCAGGCCAGCGGAACTACAACCAACGATGGCTACCCGGAGCACACCTTCACCTGGGACACCACGCTGCGCATCCGCGCCGAGCTCAACGCGCTGGGCGCACGGACGGCCATGTCGCGCGGCAACGACAATGCGCTGGGCCCGTGCGTCGACGAGCGTGCCGCGATGGCCAACGCACTACACCCGAACGCGGTCGTCAGCATCCACGCCGACGGCGGTCCCCCGTCCGGGCGGGGTTTTCACGTCAACTACTCGGCGCCGCCACTCAACCAGGTCCAGGCCGGGCCATCGGTGCAGCTTGCCCGCGTCATGCGCGACCAAATGCGGGCCTCGGGTATTCCACCGGCCACCTACATCGGCCAGGACGGCCTGTATGGGCGTTCGGACCTGGCGGGGCTGAACCTGGCGCAGTATCCGTCCGTCCTGGTCGAGTGCGGCAACATGAAGAATCCGGCGGACTCGGGGTTGATGGAAAGCCCCGAGGGCCGGCAAAAGTATGCCGACGCCGTGGTCAAGGGCATCGCCGCCTTCCTGGGCGGCCAAGCTGCGGCCCACTGACTTAGGCCGCATAGCCCAGGCAGGTCAGCTCTCGAGTTCCTTCTTCAGGTTGGCCAGCACCTCGGATTGAATCTTCCTCAGCCCGAGCGGCGCGAACGTCTTCTCGAAGAATCCCTTCACGCCACCGGCACCCGTCCACGTCGTGGTGACGGTGACGCTCGAACCCGGTCCCGCGGGAGCCACCGTCCAGTTGGTGACCATGGTCGAGTTGGCATCCTTCTCGATGACGGCATGGCCGGCGACGTCGACGTTGGCCCGGACGTCGCGGACCCGGGATTTGGTGGCCTGCAGCTTCCAACTGGCGACGGTTCCCTGCCCCTGCCCGCCCTCCAGCACGTGGTAGTCCCGATAGTGCGAAGACAGAATTTGGGGCCGGACTCCGCTGTAGTCACCAACGGCAGACAGCACGGCTGCGGGCTCAGCGTTGATCAGAATCGTGCTGGCTGCACGGACGTGTCCCATTAGTTTCGAAACTCCTCTGCACGGGCCCGCGCCACGCGCTTGGTTGCGGTGTTCCTGCGCAGGCTACTGTCGGCGACTAGCGTATATGTGGTGCCTGTCCCAGTTTCCGCATCGGCGGCTCATGCGGCGGGCGTCGAGCGGTTGCTGGCCAGCTATCGTTCGATTCCCGCGACGACGACCGTCCGACTCGCCAAGCCCACCTCCAATTTGTTTCGCGCCCGCGCGAAACAGCGCGGGCCCGGATTGGACATCTCGGGCCTGACGAATGTCATTTCGGTAGACCCCGACGCTGGCACCGCCGACGTGGCCGGCATGTGCAGCTACGAAGATCTGGTGACCGCGACCCTCCCATACGGACTGTCGCCGCTGGTGGTCCCGCAACTGAAGACCATCACGCTGGGCGGGGCGGTTGCCGGGTTGGGCATCGAATCGGCCTCGTTTCGCAACGGCCTGCCCCATGAGTCGGTGCTGGAGATCGACATCCTCACCGGCACAGGAGAATTGCTCACCGCCTCACCTCAGGAGCACTCCGACCTCTTCCGCGCTTACCCGAATTCTTATGGAACACTGGGGTATTCGACTAGATTGCGCATTGAGCTGGAGCCCATCAAACCGTTCGTGGCGCTGCGGCACGTCAGGTTCAACACGCTGACCGACTTGGTGGCGGCAATGGATCGCATCATCGAGACCGGTGGTTTCGACGGTGCGCCAGTCGACTATCTCGACGGCGTGGTGTTCGACGCCACCGAGAGCTACCTATGCGTCGGTGTGCGCTCCAAGACTCCCGGCCCGGTCAGCGACTACACCGGGCAGAGCATCTACTACCGCTCCATCCAGCATGACGCCGGCACCAAAGAAGACCGGTTGACAATGCACGACTACTTTTGGCGGTGGGACACCGATTGGTTCTGGTGTTCAAGTTCTTTCGGCGCGCAGAACCCCCGTCTGCGACGTTGGTGGCCTCGGCGCTACCGCCGCAGCAGCGTGTACTGGAAGCTGGTTGCACTCGAGCGACGGTTCGGTATCGCCGACCGCATCGAGAGGCACAATGGCCGTCCGCCTCGCGAACGGGTAGTCCAAGATATCGAGGTTCCACTCGAAAACACGACAGAGTTCTTGGACTGGTTCCTCGACACCGTGCCAATCACTCCGATCTGGTTGTGCCCATTGCGGTTACGTGATCAGGGCGGCTGGCCGCTATATCCGATCCGGCCGGGACGCACCTACGTCAACGTGGGCTTCTGGGCATCGGTTCCGGCCGGCGCAACCGATGGAGCGACGAATCGAATTATCGAGGAGAAGGTCGGTTCGCTGGACGGGCACAAGTCGTTGTATTCCGACTCTTACTACAGCCGAGAAGAGTTCGACGAACTTTACGACGGCGAGACCTACAAGACCGTGAAGAAGATTTACGATCCGGACTCGCGTCTACTTGATCTCTATGCAAAGGCGGTGCAACGACAATGACGACCATGAAGGAGCCCGCGGCCACCACGACGGGCAAGATGAGCCTCGCCGAGGTCTTGGCAGTTTTTACCTGCGGCGCCACGCAGTCACTGCGGTTTACTGCCTACGACGGCAGCAGCGCCGGAGCCGAAACCGCCGTGCTGGGAATGGACCTGCTGACTCCACGCGGGCTGACCTATCTGGCCACCGCGCCAGGCGAACTCGGGCTGGCCCGGGCCTATGTTTCGGGTGACATCGAGGCGCGCGGTGTGCACCCGGGCGATCCCTACGATGTGCTCAAATTACTGGCTGACAAGGTCGAGTTCACCAGGCCATCACCGCGGTTGCTGGCCAGCATCATCCGCTCAGTCGGCATCGAGCATCTCCTGCCGGCATCGCCACCGCCGCAAGAGGTGCTACCTCGCTGGCGCCGGATCGCCGAGGGCCTGCGGCACAGCAAGGCTCGTGATGCCGAAGCGATTCATCACCACTACGACGTCTCGAACTCCTTTTACGAGTGGGTGTTGGGGCCATCGATGACCTACACCTGCGCGGTCTATCCGGATCCAGAAGCGACTCTAGAGGCGGCACAGGACAACAAGTACCGGCTGATCTTCGAGAAATTGCGGCTGCAGCCGGGCGACCGGCTGCTTGACGTCGGCTGCGGCTGGGGCGGCATGGTGCGCTACGCGGCCCGCCGCGGGGTCCAAGCGATCGGCGCCACGTTGTCCGCAGAACAGGCCGCCTGGGCGCGACAAGCGATCGAGGCTGAAGGGCTGGGCGCACTGGCCGAGGTGCGTCACTGCGACTATCGCGATGTGGACGAAACCGGTTTCGACGCAGTCTCGTCGATCGGATTGACCGAGCACATCGGCGTCAAGAACTATCCGTCATATTTCGAGTTCCTCAGGTCCAAGCTGCGCACCGGCGGCTTACTACTCAACCACTGCATCACCCGCAACAACAACAAGTCGAACTTCCGCGCGAGCAGCTTTACCGATCGCTACGTCTTCCCGGATGGGGAGCTGACCGGTTCGGGACGAATCCTCTCTGAGATCCAAGATGTGGGTTTCGAGGTGCTACACGCGGAGAACTTCCGTCACCACTACGCCATGACGCTGCGCGACTGGTGCCACAACCTCGTCGCGCATTGGGACGAGGCGGTCGCCGAGGTTGGCATGGCCACTGCGAAGGTATGGGGCTTGTACATGGCGGCATCTCGAGTCGCATTCGAGCAGAACAATATTCAGCTGCATCACGTGTTGGCATCCAATCTCGGCGAGCACAGTACCGACGGCCCGCCACTGCGTCCGTGGTGGCAGCCCTAGGCGCTACGCCCACGTCGACCCGCACCGACTCTGATCTCGTGCCCTTGGCGGGGACCGATAGCTCCGGCTTGATTGCCCGGCTGCTAGCCGTTATCGATGCGGCGCGCGCCCAACTCGTTTTGCAGCAACTCCAGAGCCGCCTCTTCGGGGTCGCGGCGCGGTGCCGACGCGTCGTCCTGGCCGGCCTCGGCCAGCATGCTCTCCTCTTCGGCCCGCTGCGCGGAATCCGCGTCGGCAGGTGCTTCCGCCGGCGCGGGCGGAACCGGGAGCCTACGGGTTGAGGAACCCCCGCCACGCTCGGCCGGACGTGCCGGGGCGGTCGGCGCCTCGGTTGCTGTCGGATTCGAGGCACCGGCTTCGCATCGCACCCGCCAGTCCACACCCAACGCATCTTTGAGCGCCTCGGCGATCACGTCGGCATTGCGTTGTTCGCACAGCCGCTTGGCCAGGGGCGCCGATTCATGGGTCAACACCAAGGTGTTGCCCTCGACCGCACGGACGGTGGCGCCGGCCAGCATCACCTCAGTGGTTCGGCTGCGTTGACGTACCTTGTCGCGCACCGTCGGCCACAACGTACGGACCGCGGCCGCGTTCGGCTCGGCCGAGCCCGCCGCAATCGGATTCTCCTCCGGCAGGCGGGCCTCGGGCGGGCTGGGCTCGGGCGGCCTGGGCTCGGGCGCCGGTGTGCGCACCGGATCGTCGGACGCGACGACCGGCTGCGGCTGCGCCGGCGGGGCAGACGGCTGCAGCGGCGGGGACTGCTCTGGCTTCTCATCGAGCGGAATGGACATGTCCAGCCTGGTCTCGATCCGCTCGAGACGTTGCAGCAGAGCCGATTCGGCATCACTGGCCGACGGCAGCAGCAGCCGCGCGCAGATCACCTCGAGGAGTAGACGAGGCGCCGTCGCGCCCCGCATCTCGGTCAGACCAGCGTGGACGACTTCGGCGTAGCGGGTGAGTGTCGCCGGACCGATCCGGGCAGCTTGCTCGCGTATGCGGTCCAGTACGTCTTCGGGCGCATCGACCACACCCCGGGCGGTGGCATCGGGAACTGCTTGCAGGACAAGCAAATCACGGAACCGCTCCAGCAAGTCGGTGGCGAATCGGCGGGGGTCGTGACCGGCGTCGATCACCGATTCCACCGCCCCGAACAACGCTGCTGCATCCCCGGCGGCCAGCGCGTCGACGGCCTCGTCGATCAGCGCCACGTCGGTGGCGCCCAACAGGCCGAGCGCGCGCTGGTAGTTCACCCGGTTGCCGTCGGCGCCGGCGAGCAACTGATCGAGAACCGAAAGAGTGTCGCGAGGAGAACCGCCACCGGCCCGGATCACCAGCGGGTAGACGGCGTCATCGACGACCACGTCCTCCTGGGCGCAGATCCGTTCGATCAGCCCGCGCATGGTCCGTGGCGGCAGCAGCCGGAACGGATAGTGGTGAGTACGCGAGCGGATGGTCGGCAACACCTTCTCCGGCTCGGTGGTGGCGAAGACGAAGATGAGATGGTCGGGCGGCTCCTCGACGATCTTAAGCAGCGCGTTGAACCCTGCCGTGGTCACCATGTGCGCCTCATCGACGATGAACACCCGGTAGCGCGACTGGGCCGGCGCGTAGAACGCGCGGTCTCGCAGCTCACGGGTGTCGTCTACGCCGCCGTGGCTGGCCGCGTCGAGTTCGACGACGTCGATGCTGCCGGGTCCGTTGGGCGCCAGCCCGACGCAGGAGTCGCAGACTCCGCACGGCGTAGCCGTCGGCCCCTGCTCGCAGTTCAACGAGCGGGCCAGGATGCGCGCCGACGACGTCTTGCCGCAGCCACGCGGGCCGGAGAATAGGTAGGCGTGATTGATTCGGCCCGCCGTCAGCGCGGTGGACAGCGGCTCGGTGACGTGTTCCTGCCCCACCACCTCGGCGAAGGTCGCCGGTCGATACTTGCGGTAGAGAGCCACGGTCAGCAAGGCTACTCAGCCCGGCCGACGATGCGAACCCGGAAGGGTTCGTTGAGGAGCCGGGCAATCAGCCCAGCCCGGCCGACGATGCGAACCCGGACCGAGGCGGCCTAGCCCTGGGTGAGCAGCGACTCGGTCGCGGCCAGCAAGGCGCAGGTCGCCAGGCCGTCGATCGCATTGCGCAGATCCGACACCGGCGGTAACGTCGGCGCGATCCGAATGTTCTTGTCGTCCGGGTCTTTCCGGTAGGGGAACGACGCGCCCGCCTCGGTGACGGCGATACCGGCGTCCTTGGCCAACGCGACAGTGCGCCGCGCTGTGCCGGGCAACACGTCGAGGCTGATGAAGTAGCCGCCTTCCGGCTCGTTCCAGGAGGCGATCTTGGATTCGCTCAGGCGCTTGTCCAAAATCTCCAGCGCCAGCGCAAATTTGGGCGCCAGGATTTGCTGGTGGCGCAGCATCTGCAGGCGGACACCATCGGCGTCGCCGAAGAAGCGCAGGTGCCTCAGTTGGTTGACCTTGTCCGGGCCAATCGACTTCTTACCGGCGTACTGCAGATACCAGGCAATGTTGCCCAGTGATCCCCCGAAGAAGCCGACGCCGGCACCGGCGAAGGTGATCTTCGACGTCGACGCGAAGACATATGGCCGGTTGGGGTTGCCCGCGGCGGCAGCCAGGCCAAGAACATCGACCTGACGGACGAAGTCCAGCGTCAGGGTGTGTACCGCGTAGGCGTTGTCCCAAAACAACCGGAAATCCTGTGCAGCCGTCCGCATCTGGACGAGTCGTCGAATCGTTTCCCACGAGTAGGTGATGCCGGTGGGGTTGGCGAACACCGGTACCGCCCACAAACCTTTGATGGCGGGGTCGACGGCGACCAGCTCTTCGATCAGATCGACGTCCGGACCGTCCTCACGCATAGGAATCGGGATCATCTCGATGCCGAGGGTTTCGGTGATGTTGAAGTGTCGGTCGTAGCCGGGCACCGGGCACAAAAACTTGACCCCGTCCTGTTCATGCATCCAAGCCCGCGGCGAGTCGACGCCGCCGTGCAACATCGAAAACACGACGACGTCGTGCATCAGCTCCAGGCTGCCGTTGTTGGCGGCGATCAGGTTGGGCACCGGGATGCCGAGCAACTCACCGAAGATGGCCCGCAGTTCGGGGAGCCCGTGCTGCCCGCCGTAGTTGCGGGTGTCGGTGCCGTCGGCGTCGCGGTAGTCAGACCCGGGCAGACTCAGCAGGGCGTTGGACAGGTCGAGCTGCTCGCTGCATGGTTTGCCCCGGGTGAGGTCGAGGGCCAGCTTCTGGGCCTGCAATTCGGCATAGTCCTGCTGGTGGCGCTCATGCAATGCCGCGAGGTCGGTACGGCCTAGGGAGCTGAAAGAGCCGTACGACACCATTCACCTTTCACCGTGAAACCGTGAGTAGTCATAGGTCGGATCGCCGCGCAGGCTCCGACCCCTCCCCTGAAGGGGACCCCGCGCACCCGCCAGAGCCCATTGACCCTTGCTGCCTTCCGGCCCTGGGGGAGTTCACAGGATAGACGCCGCGCGGGGTCCACCGCGAGTCTAGTACCCGGTTTCAGATCAATCCGCGACAGTCAGAAGACGCTGACCTGCACTCGGCTACCATGGCCGACGGAGGATTCGCCTAGTGGCCTATGGCGCTCGCCTGGAACGCGGGTTGGGTTAATAGCCCTCGCGGGTTCAAATCCCGCATCCTCCGCACTCAGTTCCGGGGTGTGACCAGGCCCGATTGATAGGGTCTGGTCGCTCCGGATCACCAGCACAAGGAGGGGCATGGGACGCAGGGTCGCCACACTCTGGCACGCGTCGTTCTCGATCGCCGCCGGCGTCCTGTACTTCTTCTTCGTGCTACCGCGCTGGCCCGAGCTGATGGGCGACACCTCGCACACTTTGGGCACCGTGGCGCGGATTGTCGCCGGTGTGCTGGTCGCCCTGGCCGCGCTGCCGGTGGTGTTCACGTTGCTGCAGTCGCGCAAGCCGGAGTTCGGCACGCCTCGGCTGGCGCTGACGCTGCGGACCGGGTCGATCGTGGCACACGTGCTGGCCGGCGTGCTGATCGTCGGCACAGCGATCAGCGAGATCTGGTTGAGCCTGGACAACGTGGGTCAGTGGCTGTTCGGCATTTATGGCGCCGCGGCCGCGGTCGCGGTGCTCGGCATCTTCGGGTTCTATCTGTCGTTTGTCGCCGAGCTGCCACCGCCACCGCCGAAACCGCTGAAGCCCAAGAAAGACAAGAAGCAGCGGCGACGGCGCAAGAAGGACGGGGACGCCGACCAGGCCGAGGTGGCCGACGAGACCGAAGCCGAAGCCGAGGCCAAAGAAGACGACGAAGCCGGCGACACGGAAGCAGACGCCGACCAGGACTCCGAAGCCGACGGCGATGAAACCGAAACGTCAGAAACGCCCGACGAGGAAGAGCAGCCCGCCGAGGTCACCGCGGAAGGGCCCGAAGTCGACTCGGCGGCAGTGGAACCCGAATCGACGGCCCACGAGGCGCCCACAATAGAAGGCACCGACGTGGACGACACCGTCGCGACCGAGGCATCCGAAGGCGGATTGCGCAACCGGCGCCCGACCGGCAAATCCTCAGGAACGCATCGGCGTCGGCGCACGCGCCGGGGTCTTGCCGTCGAAGACTGAACCGACTGTCTGCGGTGGTGCCGCCGTCAAGTCCAGCCACGCGGTCATCAGGCGGGCAGCCGCGCCGATATTGCCAAGCTGACAGTGGTTGCTCGCCTGCTCGGCGGCGGTGAAGATCCGTGTGGTCACCGATCGTGCGCTAGACAGCACGCCCGCCTGGCGGCCCAACTGCTTCAGCGGCACGTAGTGGTCGTCGGCACCTGCGAGCAGCAGCACGTCTGCGCGAACCAGGTGCGAGATCTTGCTGGTGGTCATCGCCGTTGTCGAGCGCAAGAAGTCATAGGGCGTGGCAGTGCCGGTGACGTGCATGCCCTGCTGCAGCCCCCACTGCGAGACCGGCTTGCGGGCGGCGGCACGGTAGGCGATGCCGTTGACGACCCGGCGGGCGCGGGCGGTGAGTAACGCGCGCAACGGAATTCGGACACCGCGGCCGATCTGACCCGCTATCACCTCGAAGAAGTCGTCGAGGATGTCGAAAGCCACCGCGTGGGTGATCCGCGGCTCAACGGAGGCTGCGCGCATCACCAGGCCGCCGCCCAGCGAGATCCCAACGGCGGCAACGTCGTCGAGGCCGTAGTAGTCGAGAACTGCGGCCACCGGTTGCTCCCACTCGGGGATCATCGTGAGGCCGAAATCCTCGAGTGCGCTGCCCTGTCCCGGACCCTCGAACACGACGATGCGCCGACCCGCGTCGACCATGCCGGCGATCATCGGGAAGAACTCTTCGACGTAGCTGTCGAATCCGCCGAACATGACGATCGGAACCCCTACCTGGCGGTCTGGTCGCAGGTCGTAGGCGGGCAGAGAGCCGGACCGGAACGGGACGAACTCGGGCGCTACGTCGTAGATGGCTCGCATCGCCTGCAGAAACCGAGCGCGCGCGGCCGAGCGGCGCGGGTCGGTCGCTGTCATGAAGAATTCGGCCGCTCGGTCGTAATAGGCGCCGGCAAGCGCGCGATCGGCCGCGCGGGCCCGCTCAGCCAATCCGAGAAAACCGTCGATCAACTCCGGGTAGGTGTTGGCGTGTGCGGCCAGTTCGGCCACCTCGTCGATGGCTGACGGGCCGATCCACTGCACCCAGCGGTTGCACTGAAAGTTGATGCTGATGTCGGGGTGGAAGTGGTGATAGCCGATCGGCGGGGTGGCGCCGGTGCTGTCGATCCGGTGTGCTGACGCGTCCATTGCGGTCTCCTATTGCAAGTTGTCTTGCAATAGCATGCATCCTGCGCAGCTTTATTGCAAGAGAAGTTGCGATAAGCTTGCCCGCATGAGCGTCGACGTATCGCACCGTCGCGGAGAGCATGTCCGCCGGACCGTGTTGGCGGCGGCGTTTGAGGAGGTGGTCGCCAATGGGTTTGACGGAGCTACGGTCGCCGGAGTCGCCAAGCGCTCGGGCGTCCACGAAACCACCGTCTATCGCCGCTGGGCGACTCGGGAGAACCTGCTTGTGGCGGCCTTGCTTGAACGAAGCGCCGACGCCATCCCCGCCCCGGATACGGGTTCGACCAGAGAGGATCTGCTGGCGATGGTCCGTGGCGTGATCGCCTACGCCGGCTCGGCCGAGGGCAGCGCCGTGCTGCGCGCGGCGTTGCTTCCGGTCGACGACGACTACGCCGGCGCGCGCGAAGCCTTCTGGGCCCGTCGTCTGGACGCGTTGTCTCCCGTGGTGACGCGCGGGATCGAGCGTGGCGATGTGCGTGCCGACATTGACGCCCGACTGCTGCTCGAAATGCTGGTCGCTCCGATTCACGGCCGCCTGCTGCTCACCGGTGAGCCGGTTGACGACGACTTCGCTCAACAGTTGGTCGACCAGGCGCTCACCGGCGCCACGTCAACAAGTGGTGAACGGTGAGGCAGCCCTTGCCGATACGCGACGACCGAATCCCATTCCCGGTTCGGCCGCGCTTCCCTATGCTGAGCGAGTGCCAAACAACTATCGAGTCGTTCAGTGGAACACCGGAAACGTCGGCAAAAGCTCGCTGAAATCGATCGCCACAAACACCACACTCGAGCTGGTGGGGTGCTATGCCTGGTCAGCGGAGAAGGTCGGCCGCGATGCCGGCGAACTCGTCGGGATCCCGCCGCTGGGCGTTGCCGCCACCAACGACGTGGACGCGCTGCTCGCCCTAAAACCCGACTGCGTGGTCTACAACCCGATGTGGATCGACGTCGATGAGCTGGTCCGCATCCTGTCCGCGGGCGTCAACGTGGTGACCACGGCGTCCTTCATCACCGGACACAACCTGGGTGGGGGTCGCGACCGACTGTTGGAGGCCTGCGAGAAGGGCGGCTCGACGATCTTCGGGTCCGGTGTCAGCCCGGGCTTCGCCGAGCTGTTGGCGATCGTGTCGGCGATGGTGTGCAACCGGATCGACAAGGTCACCGTCAACGAGACCGCCGACACCACGTTCTACGACTCACCGGCGACCGAGAAGCCGGTGGGTTTCGGCCAGCCGATCGACCACCCGGAGCTGCGGGCGATGGCGGCAAAAGGGACGGCCATCTTCGGCGAGGCCGTCCGGTTGGTGGGCGACGCGCTCGGCGTCGAGCTTGATGATGTGCGATGCGCGGCCGAGTTCGCCCAAACCACAGCCGATCTGGAAATGGCGTCCTGGACCATCAGCGCGGGATGCGTAGCCGGTGTCTACATCAGCTGGCAGGGCATCGTCAACGGCAAGACCGTGATCGACCTCAACGTCCGGTGGCGCAAGGGCCAAACGCTCGAACCGGACTGGAAGATCGACCAGGACGGCTGGGTCATCCAGATCGACGGGCAGCCGACGGTGACCACCAAAGTCGGCTTCCTGCCCCCGCCGTACTTCGAGGCGACCACGCTCGAAGAATTCATGGACCTCGGCCACATCATGACGGCGATGCCCGCGATCAACGCGATCCCGGCTGTCGTTGCCGCGGCGCCGGGCATAGCGACCTACACCGATCTGCCGCTGACGCTGCCGCGAGGCCTCGTCCTGACGACCTGATTCGGCAGCTGAGTCTAGTGCGCGGGAATGTTTTGGAGCTTGGGCGCCAGATCGGGGCAGTAGATGCTGATCGCGGTGCCGAGGAACTGATACGCCTGCACCTGCGTGGTGCCTCGCGCCAGGTTGTTGGAGAGGAAGTGAGCGGTTGCCGCGGCGTCGGGGTCGACACCCTGACCCAGCCGTCGGCAGGCGATCTTCGCCAGGTACGGGTTGTAGTCGTGCGCCCCGTAGATACCGAACCTTTGCAGTTGATTGTCGAAATCGGTGTCCGGGTCGGCATACGCCGGCGCGGACAACCCGATCGCGGCGGCGATGGCGATGGTCGCGATACCCGCAGACCTCAGTGCCTTCATGGGCTGGATATTACCTTTGTTGAGTCTGCGTCCGTTCATCATCGCCGCTCCTCCTCACCTCGCCGAGCCACCGGTCCGGACTCGCGCTACGGTCATCAACACCCACCCTGCCCGGTTTCTTTCTGGTCGCCTATCAGATTAGAGTAGCTAAGGTTACACATAGGCTAATTAGTTGAGCACCCTTCGCCCCTGGTTAAGAAATGGAAGACGCACCCATGACGACCACCGAGCCGAGGACCGAGCCGATGAAGACCCAGGGTTCTGGTGCAGAAAAGGTCGCCCCGAGACGGTCAGTCAAGCGGCGGCCGTTCTACGCACTGCTCTCCCGGTTCTGGGTCGTGCTGCTGATCACGGCCGTGGTCGCGCTCTCAGGGTTCGTCGTGCACCGGTTGCACGGCGTCTTCGGCGTTCACAAGGGTTCGTTCGGTGGTGGCTCATCCGCTGACGTCATCGACCAGTTCAACGCCAAGACGATCACACTCGAGGTCTGGGGCTCACCGGGCAGCACGGCAACTATCAACTACCTCGACGAAAACTCCCATCCGCAGCAGGCTCTCAACGTGCCCTTGCCCTGGAAGACAGTATTGAAGTCAACGAAGCCCGGCATCCCGGCCAACCTGGTGGCGCAAGGAGACGGCAGCTGGATCGCCTGCCGGTTCGTCGTGAACAACCACGACGGGCGCGGTGACGTCATCAAAGCTCCGAATCACTCGCCCCCCGACGAAACAGTGAATGCCTTCGTCTATTGCCTGGACAAGTCCGCATGAGTGAGACCGAGCTCGAACGGCCTGCACCGCCTCCCATCTCCCAGCCGTTGATCCCGCCGTTCCTGCCGAAGTGGATCCATCGGCTGGCGGTGCCGATCGTCCTGATCTGGTTGGGCATTGTCTTCGTCACCAACACCGTGGCCCCGCAGCTTGAAGTCGTCTCCAAGAACCACTCGGTGTCGCAAAGCCCGAAAGACGCACCATCCTTCCAGTCGATGATGCGCGTCGGAAAAACATTCAACGAGTTCAATTCCGACAGCTCGGCGATGATCCTCCTGGAGGGCGACAAGCCGCTAGGGGCGGAAGCGCACCGCTATTACGACGAGATCGTGAAGCGACTCGAGCAAGACAAGAAACACGTTCAGCACGTCCAGGATTTCTGGAGTGATCCGCTGACCGCCGCGGGCTCCCAGAGCCACGACCAAAAGGCCGCGTACGTCCAGGTTTACCTGGCCGGCAACATGGGCGGCGGTTTGTCCACCGAGTCCAGCGAGGCCGTGCGCAAGATCGTGGACTCGGTGCCCGCGCCGCCGGGGATCAAGGCCTACGTCACCGGTGCGGGTCCGCTGATCGCCGACCAGTCCCATGCGGGTGAGAAAGGAGTCGCGAAAGTCACTATGGTCACCGTCCTGGTGATTCTGGTGATGCTGCTGGTCGTCTACCGATCAGTGAGCACCGTTCTGATCATGCTGTTCATGGTCTTCGTCGAGTTACTCGCGGCTCGCGGTGTCGTCGCGACGCTGGGGAACTACGGCATCATGGGGCTTTCCACGTTCGCCAACAACATGCTGGTGCTGTTGGCAATCGCCGCCGGCACCGACTACGCGATTTTCATAATGGGCCGATATCACGAGGCCCGCAGCCTTGGCGAAGACCGAGAACAGGCCTTCTACACGATGTTCCACAGCACGGCACATGTCGTGTTGGGGTCGGGGCTGACGATCGCCGGCGCGATGTATTGCTTGAGCTTCTGCCGGTTGCCGTATTTCCAGTCGCTGGGTGTGCCGTGTGCGGTCGGCATGCTGGTCGCGGTCTTCGCGGCGTTGACCTTGGCCCCAGCGGTACTCACGGTGGCCACGTTCTTCAAGCTGGTAGACCCGAAGCGGAAGCTGCAAACCCAAGGATGGCGTCGTATCGGGACCGCCATCGTCCGTTGGCCCGCACCAATTCTCGCAGTCACGATCGCGATCGCACTGATCGGTCTGCTCGCCCTGCCCGGCTACCAGACGGATTACGACACTCGTCACTTCCTGCCGCAGGACACCCCGGCCAACCTCGGCTACGCGGCGGCCGACCGGCATTTCAACCAGGCCCGGCTGAATCCCGAACTGTTGATGATCGAGACCGATCACGACTTGCGTAACTCGGCCGACTTCCTCGTGCTGGACAAGGTGGCGAAAGCGGTCTTCCACATCCCCGGTATCGGTCGCGTGCAGACGATCACCCGGCCGCTGGGCACGCCGCTCGACCACAGCACCCTCGGTTTCCAGATGGGCGCGCAGGCCGCGGGCCGGATCCAGACCCAGCACTACCAGGAGGAGCAGGCGAAGAACCTGCTGAAGCAGGCGGACGAGCTGCGGAAAACGATGGCAACTCTGCGGACCCAGATGCAAGTCACCAAGAGTCTCAGCGATACCACGCACCAAACTGCGATCCTCACGAAAGGCACCGTTGCTATTACGGAGGGTTTGCGAGACGACATCGCTGTCTTCGATGACTTCTTCCGGCCGATTCGTAGCTATTTCTACTGGGAGAAGCACTGCTTCGACATCCCGAGTTGCTGGGCGCTGCGATCCATCTTCAACGCGCTCGACGGCATCGACGCAGTGACTGAGAACATTGAGGAGCTCAGCGCGAATATCGACAAATTAGACCAGATCCAGCCGCAGCTGGTGGCGCTGATCCCGCCGCAAATCGCCAGCCAGCAAGCAAACCTCGACACCATCGAGTCGAACTATGCGACGACCAAGGGTCTCAACGACCAGGCGAAAGCGCAGTCCGACAACGCCACCGCCCAGGGCGATGCGTTCGACAAAGCCAAGAACGACGACACGTTCTATCTTCCGCCGGAGGCATTCAAGAGCCCGGATTTCGCGCGCGGTCTCAAGCAGTTCATGTCACCTGACGGCCACGCCGTCCGGCTGATCATCTCGCACGAAGGCGACCCGGCTACCCCTGAGGGCGTCAGCCACATCGCGCCGATCAAGCAGGCCGTGCACGAGGCGATCAAGGGCACGCCGTGGGAGGGCTCCAAGGTCTACCTCGGCGGCACCGCCGCGACATACAAGGACATGCACGACGGCTCCAACATCGACCTGATGATCGCCGGAATTGCCGCAGCCACTTTGATTTTCGTCATCATGCTGGTGATCACCCGAAGCGTGGTGGCGGCCGTCGTGATCGTCGGTACCGTGCTGCTCTCGCTGGGCGCGTCGTTCGGTCTGTCTGTGCTGCTCTGGCAATACATCCTGGGCATCAAGTTGCACTGGATGGTCCTGGCAATGGCGATCATCCTGCTGTTGGCCGTCGGATCGGACTACAACCTGCTGCTGATATCCCGATTCAAAGAAGAGATCCACGCCGGGCTCAGAACGGGCTATATCCGCGCCATGGCCGGGTCGGGCTCGGTGGTGACTTCCGCCGGTTTGGTGTTCGCCGCCACCATGGCCACGTTCATGTTCAGCCCGTTGCGAGTCATGGCCCAGGTGGGCACCACGATCGCGCTGGGCCTGTTGTTCGACACCCTGATCGTGCGGTCGTTCATGACGCCGTCGCTGGCCACCCTGCTCGGACGCTGGTTCTGGTGGCCGCAACACGTGCGTCCGCGCCCGGCCAGCAGCATGCTGCGCCCGTACGGACCGCGGCCCGCGGTGCGCGAGCTGCTGCTGAAGGACGTTGACGAGCATCCTCCCGGCGGACTGGTACAACAGCGGTAGATGTCGTTACGGGCCAGCTGATTCAGCGGCCGCGCGATCAGGCTCCCGCTTCCTCGTGGCGGGACACGACACGGCGACAGGATGACAACGAATCGAAAACGGTCTGCGCACCGCCCTGGCTTAAAGAAATCAGAGATGCCAATGTGATGCCTGTGACTGTTGATATTAGCGACCCGGCCCGCGGATCGGCTACGCGTTGGATGGACAGACCGCCCCATCGCTGTACTCGTGGTCATTGGCTGCTGCCAGAAAACATGATCGTCTACACCATCCCGTGTTCCTGCGGTGACCACGTCAGCTGGGAGTGCGAATGCAGCGCCGTCACCTACGGCCCGGCGCTCGCCGTGGGGTGCAGTCTGCTCGAGAGGTCAGCCCCGGTCCGCAAGTAGCATCAATCGCGTGAAAATCCTTTGTACACAAGGACTTCGGTACAACTACCCAGACGTGGATTTCGGCAAGGGCGCTGTGTTGGCGTCCTCACCCTCGCCCAGGAGAGACCGGACCAGCGGGCGGGGCCCGCTAGATCGGAGCATCGTGCTGGCGGGCCGAGGTCGCACTCTGATCGGCCACCAGAACCAACGTCCGAGCAGCGCGGCGATGGACGGTGTCATGAACGCGCGGACCACCAACGTGTCGAACAGCAGACCCAGACCGATGGTGGTACCTATTTGACCGATGATCCGCAGGTCGCTGACCACCATGGATCCCATGGTGAACGCGAACACCAGGCCCGCTGACGTCACCACCTTGCCGGTGCCGCCCATGGCGCGGATGATGCCCGTCCTCAGCCCAGCGCCGATTTCCTCTTTGAACCGGGATACCAGTAACAGGTTGTAATCCGACCCGACCGCGAGAAGGACGATCACCGACATCGCCAGCACCATCCAGTGCAGTTTGATGCCGAGCAGGTACTGCCACACGAGCACAGACATGCCGAACGAGGCGCCCAGTGAAATCGCCACGGTTCCCACGATGACCAGCGCGGCAATCAGGCTTCGGGTGATGATCAGCATGATGATGAAAATCAAGCAGAGCGAACCGATTCCGGCGATCATCAGATCGTATTTCGCGCCGTCCTGCCAGTCCCTGAAGGTGGCCGCGGTGCCGGCGAGGTAGATCTTGGCGTCCTCCAGAGGCGTCCCTTTGAGCGACTCCTCGGCGGCCTGCTTGATCGAGTCGATGCGTGCGAGGCCCTCCGGCGTCGCCGGGTCTCCCCGGTGCGAAATGATGAGGCGCACCGCCTTGCCGTCTGGCGAGAAGAAGTTGTTCAGGGCTCGTTTGAAGTCCGGGTTCTTGAAGACTTCCGGCGGCAGGTAGAACGAGTCGTCGTTTTTCGCGCCGTCGAAGGCATGGCCCATGGCTGTCGCGTTGTTGCTCAGGTCGTCCATCTGGCCGAAGATCCCAGACATCGTGCTGTGCATGGTGAGCATCATCTTTCGCATGGATTCCATGCTGTCGATCATCGGCGGGAACTCCGCGATCATCTGCGGCATAAGGGAATCAAGCTGATCGAAGTCTTTGGTGAGGATTTGGAATTTCTCGTCGATCTCGTCGACCCCATCGACAGCGTCGAATACGGATCTCAGCGAGAAGCAGATCGGGATGTCGTAGCAGTGCTTCTCCCAGTAGAAGTAGCTGCGGACGGGCCGCCAGGTGTCCTCGAAGTTGGCGATGTCATCGCGCAATTCTTCGGTGACGGCCTGCATTTCCTTTGTCTCACCGACCATCTTGTGCGTCGTGGTGGTGAGTTCCCGCATGAGGCCGTACATGTGCCGCATCCGATTCATGGTGACCTCGAGCTCGTCGGCCTGCTTGAGCATGTCGTCCATACGGGCTTTTTGGAATTTCATCGTCTGTACCTGCCCGGCATTTTGCATGCTGAGCTGAAATGGAATCGACGTATGCTCCATCGCCGTGCCCTGGGGGCGGGTGATCGCTTGCACCCTGGAGATTCCAGGAACACGGAAGATACCCTTGGCCAGTTTGTCGAGGACGAGGAAGTCTGTCGGATCACGCATATCGTGGTCGGCTTCGACCAACATGACCTCGGGCATGAGTCGGGCCTGGGAGAAATGGCGCTCGGCGGCGTCGTATCCCGCGTTCGCGTTGATGTTGTGGGGTAGGTACAGCCGGTCGTTGTAGCTGGTCTTATATCCCGGCAGCGTCAGCAGGCCGATGAGCGCAATCCCGCACGCCGCGGCGAGAATGGGCACCGGCCAGCGCACGATCGCGGTGCCTACCCGCCGCCAGCCATAGACTCGTATCTTGCGCTTCGGGTCGAACAGTCCGAAACGACTGCCGACCGCGATGACGGCCGGAACCAGCGTGGTTGCGACGGCGACCGCGACGAGCATGCCCACCGCGCATGGCACGCCGATGGTTTGGAAGTACGGCATCCGGCAGAAGGTCAGGCAGAACGTCGCACCGGCGATCGTCAGACCGGAGGCAAGGACGACGTGAGCAACCCCATGGTAAGTGGTGTAGAACGCGGTCTCACGATCTTCACCGGCCTGGCGTGCCTCTTGATACCGGCCGAAAAAGAAAATCCCGTAGTCTGTTCCGGCCGCAATGCCAAGCGACACCAACAGATTCACGGCAAAGGTGGAAAGCCCGATGAGTTCGTGATAGCCCAGAAATGCGACAATTCCCCTGGCTGCGGTCAGTTCGATGCCGACCATGATCAGCAGCAAAACCACCGTGATGACGGAACGGTAAACCAGAAGCAACATGGTGAAGATCACCAACAGCGTCACTACAGTGATCTTGACCAATGATTTGTCGCCACTGTGGTGCATGTCCGCCACCAGCGCCGCCGGACCGGTCACATAAGGCGTAACCCCTTTGGGTGCGGGTGTGCGGTTCACGATATCCCGAACAGCTTTTATCGAGTCGTCTCCCAAGGTCGAACCTTGGTTACCGGCGAGGTTGATTTGGACATAAACGGCTTTACCGTCGGTGCTTTGGGCGCCCGGCGCCGTTAGCGGATCCCCCCAAAAGTCTTGGATATGTTGCACATGCGTCGGATCGGCTCGCAGCTGCTTGATCAGGCTGTTGTAGTACACGTGCGCATCGTCGCCGAGCCGACGGTCGCTTTCCAGGACGAGCATCGCGAAACTATCGGAATCAGATTCCTTGAATTTCGCGCCCATGCGCTCCATTGCCCGCACTGACGGCGCATCCTTAGGGCTCAGCGAAACCTGCCGTTGCGTCGCGACCTGTTCCAGCGGCGGAACGCTGGTGCTCACCAAGACAACAATCGCCAACCATCCGAGGATGATCGGCACCGCTAGCCGATGGATCGTCCGCGGTACAAATGGCGGCTGTGTGCCCTTAGTGCTCCGCTCGTTGATCATGCGCCCTTGAGAACGCAGTAGGTAAAGGCGTCCACCTCATGCGAGATTCTTTCGGCTTTGACCACGTCGTCGACCGTGATGCGGCAGCCGATTGTGTTGCCATTGCCTTGCGCCACAATATTTCCCATGACTGCCGCAGCCGTCGTCGTAAGCTTCAAGGTCCAGGGCAGGTGCGCGCCATCTACTCGCTTCGGATCGGCGTTGACGTCGAAGTAGCTGATGTCTGCCACAGTGCCAGGCGGTCCGAAGACCTCGTAGGTCAGCCGCTTGGGGTTGAAAGGCTTGCTATCGTCGGTCGCGCTGTCCGAATAGGCGGGCCGTTTCTCAGAGCCGAAGATGCCGTGAATCCGCCACACCGCCAACCCCCCGAGTCCGATCACGACCACAATCACGAGCGGAATCCACACCCGCTCCAGCACCCTGAAAATCGGAATCCCCTTCACCCGTTGCCGCTTTCTTGGTCGGCAGCATCCCACTTACTCGAAAACATTCACCCACCGACCGGCGAGTCACGCTACCCGTCGGCACACCGAACGCGGCGCAGCGTCTCAGGGTGCCGGCGCGATAGTCATCTCGACCGAGCGACACCGGTATACAGGCACCACCGGACCCCGAAGAGTAAATCATGCTCGCGGCCAGGATTGTCGGCTCCTTTCCGCCAGCTCATCACTCGATTGAGCAATGGGCGTGAAAATAACGCATGCTACGTGCGTAAACGCACGTTACCGGGTTCCACCAGGCCCCGCAATCAATCAAGGTGCGTTATTCTCGCGCGGTGCCGCAGCTCACCTTCCAGCGTGCCCGCACCGAAGACAAGAAGCGCCAGCGCGCAGCGGCGCTGGTTGAGGCCGCCCGCTCGCTGGCACTGGAATCCGGTGTCGCGTCGGTGACCTTGACTGACGTTGCCAGTCGCGCCGGCGTGCACTATTCCGCGGTACGCCGTTACTTCACCTCGCATAAGGAGGTGCTGCTCCATCTGGCCGCCGAAGGGTGGGCCCGGTTGTCGGACACGGTGTGTGAAAGCTTGCGCGAGCCCGGCCCCATGTCGCCGGCGCGGGTTGCCGAAGCGCTGGCCAATGGCCTGGCAGCTGACCCGCTGTTTTGCGATCTGCTCGCCAACCTGCACCTTCACCTCGAGCACGAAGTGGACCTCGAACGGGTTCTCGGGTTCAAGCAGATCAGCACCGCTGCCGTGCTCGTCGCTGACCGACGCGATCGATAATTCGCTGCCGGGGCTGGGCCGTTCGGGCGCATTCGACGTCCTTCTTGCCGCCTACTCGCTGGCAGCGCCGTTGTGGCAGATGGCCAACCCGCCGAAAAAGCTTGCCGATGCTTACGCGGAAAGAACGGACGTCCCGCCCGACTGGAACATTGACTTTACCGCCGCGATGACGCGGCTGGTCACGGCGACCTGTGTCGGTCTCATGGCCCAGCCTAAGGGGACAGATCAGGGCTGATCGGCTGGCTAAGCGACACGCGCTACCAGTTCCACACCGACATGTCGCCGGCCGGATATTTGGCGCAGTTCTCGGTTTCCTTGGCGACGACGCCCTTGTTGTTGAAGAAGATCTTCATGTGGTTGGGCCACGCCAAATTCAGCGGATCGATCTGGGGCGCATAAAAGTTAGCCGAATAAGCCCTGCGATCCGCCGGTGACAACGAGTAAAACCAGTGCACCTTGTCTTGGGCGGCCTGGTTGACATTCGGATGATTGTCGTAGTCAGCCATGTACCGCTGGTAGTACACCGGCGCGTAATCCCGCGCGGCGGCCAACAACTGCTCCGGGGTGCAGGTCGTCGAGATCATCCGCCGAGGTATCGGAAAGTCGTCGGTCGAATCGTTTGACGAACAGCCATCGCACGGGGTGAACCCCGGATCAGCCTTGGCGACATGCGGGAAGGCGGTAGCGCCGGCACTGAGGGCGAGCACTGCGACACCGGCGCGGACGACCGTGCTCAGACGAGAAAGACGCATGCGACTACTATAACGCTCCGGTTAAGCTCACGCCCACCCCCTGAGAAGCTTGGCTAACCAACGGGCGTGATCTCCAGGCCGACGTGAACCTTGTCGATTCCGCCCCGCACGATCGAGTGCGCATAGAACCACGGAGCGTGGTACCAGTACCGCTTGAGGACGGCGTTGTAGACCCGTCGGGTCTCTGATTTCGGCAGCACCCGGGCGACACCCTCGACCTCTTCACTCTTCGGCTTACCCAACGCTCCGCTCTTGGCGATGGTCACCCGGGGCGTGTTGTTGATCCGCTTGGTTTTCCACGATCCGTCATCGGTGATCACCAGGAGTTTGTTGCCCTCAGGCACACCCCAGATCGGTGTCGGCTTGGGGCGGCCGTCCTTGGTGAATGTGGTCAACAACAGGTACTTGGCACGGATGACGTCGTGAAAGGTAAGAGCCATGCTGCTCTTTATAGCGGCTTTCTCCTCGCGGCGGCCTCATAGCAATGCGTCAGCCCAGGCGATGTGGCCCTCAAACCCAAGCGATGTCGCCATGTCGCGGTAGCGATTCACGAAGTCCAAATAGCTCACGCCTTCGCCGTGCGCCCGGGCCAGCAGGGCGCGCGATCGCAGCACCCAGATGTCGCGCATGGCCAGACCCTCAGCGGCTGGTGCGGCCGCTAACCGCTCGATAGCGGCCTCGGCTTCGCGCAAGTCATCGTCCGTCCCGCGATCGAGGAGTGTCTGCACCAGACAACCCGTCGACGGAATACCCCACTGCAGCAACTGCCCCTGACGGACCATATGGTCGACGGCTGCTCGCATGAGCGGTATGGCCTCGTCGCGATCTCCACGCCGAGCTTTCTCCCGCGCCACGTACACCTTGACGATCGCTAAGTCGGCCAAGTTGTGTCCCCTGCGCACGAACGCCTCGCTGACTTCGGCCAGCAGCTTGCGTCCCCGGTCAAGCTCGTCAGCCGTTTGGCGGTGTACCAGCGCGACGCCCAGATTCAGCTGGGCATAGGACAGCGCGAGGTCATCACCGGACCGTTCGGCAATCCGTACAGCATCCTCGCTCTCTCCTATTGCGCGATCATCGGCACCCAGCACGCCGGTAGCTATCCCCACGGCGTCGGAATAGGCCACGACCGTGGCGTAGGACAGCGGGTCGGCGCTGCGGGCCATAGCCAGGCCGTCGCGCAGGTCGTCGCGCCAGCCCGGACGACCCAGGAAATACTCGCTCATGCCGCGCGCCGCCAAGGCGAGCGCTAATGGACACCCGAAGAGGAAGTTGCCTTTGGAGGGATCACCGTCGGCCAGGTCGATGACCCGCTGCGACCAGCGCATCACCTCAGTCCAATCGGCGCTTTCGAGCCTGGTGTAGACCACCGGCAAGAACAGCCCCACTGTCAAGGTCGGATCACCCACCGATTCCGCGACGGCAACGGTCTCCGTTGCCAGCTGCGACGCCTCGCGCAACCGGTCTTGATTGGCAAGATCGATCAACAGTCCCGCCATACCAATGGCCAGCGACGCCTTGTCCCCGGCGGCTGCGCACAACTCCCGGAATTCCTCGAAGCGGTCACCGGCAACATGCTGAACGACGCGAAAGGCGGTACCCCACAACATGGTGCGCGGGGCGATCCGCATGGCTGCTCGGTTTGGATCCTCGGCGGGCAATGCGTCGGCGATCTTGCGGGCGCGTTCCCAGCTCAGCCGCGCGGCGGCGATGTCGCGGTTGGTACCCCACGTCGCCGCCCGCATATGCCAGCCGTAGGCGGCGGGCAGATCCCCGGCGGCCTCCAGATGTTCGGCGATCAGCGCCGCGTTCTCCTCGATCGAAGCAGGGTCCCGTGATTCGATCGCGGCCGCGACCCGCCGGTGCAACTCGGCGCGGTGGGATTTGAGCTGAGCTTCGTAGGCCACCGTGCGAATCAGCGGATGATGAAACACATACTCGGGTTGTCCGGTGAAGCGGACCTGGTCGATGAACTGAGCAGCCAGCAGATCATCGACGACAGCTTCGACCCCCAGCGCGGTCAACAGATCGAGGGTGAATCGTGCGCCGAGCACCGCCGCCGCACTTAGCGTGCGCTTGGCTGGTGCATCGAGGCGGTCAATGCGCGCGGCAATGGTCGCCTGCAGGGTGATCGGGACGGTCACCTGGCCAATTTCCGCCGCCGACAGGTATGCGCCCGACTGGCCGCGTAACACGCCACGCTCGGCCAGGTCGCGAACCATCTCCTCGGCGAAGAATGGATTCCCGGCAGCTCTCTCGGAGATCTTTTCGCCCAGCGCGCCTTTCGATGCATCTGCGCCGAGCAGCGCATAGATCAGTGCCGCGGTCTCTGAACCACTTAGCGGCGCAAGAGCTATCGTCTGTGCACCCGTCGCTTGGATCAACGCGCCCCGATATTCGGGGCGGTAAGTCACGAGCAGCAGCGACGGAGTCTGCGGAATCACGGTCAGAAACTCGGCCAGCAGCGACTCGCTGACCTTATCGATCCAATGAGCATCCTCAACGACGTACACCGCCGGCGTTTGCCGAGCCAACAGAGCGGCATTCAGCAGCGCTGTTAACCGTCGCCGACGGGCATCGGGATCGATTGCCGGCGACGGGGTCTTCGGGTCGGCGACGCCCAGTAAGTCATCTAGCAGCAGCAAGTCCTCAGGGTCCGCATCGGGGATGCGGTCGCGCACTCGATCACGGGCGGTCTGCCCGTCAAGCCCCTCGACGCCGATGGCCGCGCGCAGCAGCCGTGCCACCACATGGAAGGGAACCTGGCTGGTGTGCGACTCGCAGAAGGCGGTGAATACTTCCATGCCGCGGCTACCCGCCGTCGTCGTTGCCTCGCGCACCAGGCGGCTCTTGCCGATGCCCGGCGGCCCTACTACGCCCAACACCGCGCCGTGGCCATCAACGACACGCTCCAACAAGCCCTCGACAGCGGACATCTCCCAGCGCCGACCGACCAGATCCGAGTCGGCACGCCCGGCGCCGCGAGGCTCTTCGGCCATGCCCAACAGCCGATGGGCGGGTACCGGCGCGTCGGCACCCTTGATACGAACCAACTCCGGCTCGCCGAGGATTGCCGAACCCTCGATAAGTCGCGCCGTTGAGGCGCTGAGCATGACCCCGCCGGGCGGGGCGACCGACTCCATCCGCTGCGCCATGCCCACCTGCTCACCTATCGCGGTGTAACCCAAAGCGCCCGAACCGATCTCGCCAGCAATCACCTGACCGGAGTTGAGGCCCACCCGCAGCTGCAGGTTGACACGATCGCGGTCTTTCACCGTTGCCGCCAGCCGCGTGGCATCCTCTTGAATTCCAAGCGCGGCCAGGCAGGCGCGAAAAGCATGATCCTCCAACGCCGTCGGCGCGCCGAAGACCGCCATCACGCCGTCACCGGTGAACTTGTCCACGGTGCCGCCGTAGCGCTTCACCACCGCTGAGGAGCGGTCGACCAATTCAGTCATTATCTCGCGCAAACGCTCGGCACCCACCGCCGCGGCGATATCCATCGAATGCACTACATCGGCGAACAACACCGTCACCTGCTTGTACTCGGCATGGGTATCGGCCTGGGCAACCGGCGAGCCACATCCGTGACAGAACCGTGCGTCCTCGAGGAGTCCGGTACCGCACGCGAGGCATGCCGTCACGGCTGTCATCCGACCCTCCGCCGCTCGGCCCCCAAGCCTCCCCGGTTCGTCCAGGATAAAGCGGTAGACGGCTGATGGCGGGGTGTTGACCGAGTTAGCGATCGGCTGCGGTGTCCGGCGATTCAGTGTTGGTCGAGGCCTCTTCCACTACTGTGTGGTGATAGCTAAGGACGACTGCAGATGAAGATCAACGACGAGTCCGCCACAACGCTGGAGGACCTCCGAAGCGATCTGGCGCTTCGGTACAAGTGGACGCCCAGCGGCGGAATCTCGGTCGATCCGGCGATCGTCGAGGCCGACATGGCAGCGCTGGACCGCGACGGCTATGTCATCTGGGAGAACCTGCTCACCGCCGAGCAGTGCCGACAGATCCGCGACGTCGTGCGTCCCTGGCTCGGGCATACCGGACGTAACACCTTCGAGGGGCGACGTACCCAGCGCATCTACAGCGTGCTGAGCAGAACGCGGGTGTGCGACCGGCTCGTCGACCACCCCCGGCTGCTGGCGGTGCTGGATCGGTTGCTGATGCCCAATTATCTGCTTTCGGCGCTGCAGGCCATCAATATTCAGCCCGGAGAGGCCGCGCAACTGGCTCACCATGACGACGGCTTCTACCCGATTCCCCGTCCACGGGCGCCGTTGGCCGCCGCGACGATCTGGGCGATCGACGACTTCACCGCCGATAACGGCGCGACGGTGCTCTACCCGGGCAGCCACCGTTGGGGTAAGCGGCGACCGGGTCCGGATGATCAGTCGCTACCGGTCGTCATGCCTGCCGGCTCTTGCGTGTTCTTCGTCGGCACCCTTTGGCACGGCGGCGGGGCTAACACCACCAACGGCGACCGCCTTGCCGCCACGGCGCAATACTGCCAACCCTGGCTGCGACCGATGGAAGCCTTCACCCTGTCGGTGTCGCGCGAGATCGCCCGAACGGTGTCCGACGACATCCGCCGCATGCTGGGCTACAGCATCCACCCGCCGTTTGTCGGTGCGGTCGACGGGCTACACCCGTTACGGCTGCTGGAAGACCAGTAGCACGCCGGCCGGATCAAAGAAATGACAACATTCAAAAATGACTACACGCAGCATCGGACGCATTGTCGCCAGTGCGCCACTGATCGTCTTGACCCTGCTCGGCGCTCCTGCCGGCATTCCTGTTGCCGCAGCTGATGGCTGCCCGGACGCCGAAGTGGTGTTCGCTCGCGGCACCGGCGAGCCCGTCGGCGTCGGCGGGGCCGGCCAGGCCTTCATCGACTCGCTGACCGCCCAGGTTCCCGGGAAGTCCGTGAACGTCTACCCGGTCAACTACCCGGCCACCAACGATTACGCCAACAGCGCCAAGGCCGGTGCCGGTGACGAGGTCGCCCATGTGCAGACCACCGTCGCCAGCTGTCCGAAAACCAAGGTAGTGCTCGGGGGATATTCGCAGGGCGCGGGTGTGGCCGATATAACGAGCCACCAGTTGTCACCGCAGATCGCTAGTCACGTCGCCGCGGTCGCATTATTCGGAAACCCCCAAAGCAACTACTCAAAGCAGTTGTCGGACAACCAAATACCGGCGATCGACCCGAACTACAGCCCCAAGACCATCGACATCTGCTTACCCGACGACGAGATCTGCGCCGAAGGTGGAAACATCATCGCGCACCTCGGGTACGTTCCGGTCGCGACCGACCAGGCCGCGTCGTTCGTCGCGGGTCGGTTGTAGCGCGACTACTTACGATCGGTATCTTTCGACGGCTGAACGCGTTTCGGCTCCCCCGGCATCTTCGGGTAGTTAGGCGGATACGGGAGATCGCCGAGCCCGCGCTCTTCATCGGCCGCCACCATCTCCAGCAGCGGCGCAATCGACTGGTCGATCGCGTCGATATCGGCCCACGGGTCGTCGCGGCGGGCCACCAGATCGGCGACGGTCGCGATGGTGTAGTCGTCGGGGTTGGCACTTGCCAGCTCGTCCCACGTCAGCGGCGTCGACACCGTCGCAATCGCGGTGCGCCGCACCGAGTAGGCCGACGCGAACGTCCGGTCGCGGGCGTTCTGGTTGAAGTCGATGAAGATGCGCTTGCCGCGTTCTTCCTTCCACCACGACGTCGTCACCGCATCCGGCGCACGACGCTCCACCTCGCGGGCCAGCGCGATGCCGGCGCGGCGCACCGCGATGAAATCCCAATCGGTTTTGATCCGCAGGAACACGTGGACGCCGCGACCGCCGGACGTCTTGGGATAACCCACCAGCCCGAGTTCGTCGAGCAGCGGCCGCAACACGTCGACGGCGACGGCTCGTGCTTCGGCGAAACCGGTACCGGGCTGCGGATCCAGGTCGACGCGCAGCTCGTCGGGATGCTCGGCATCCGGGCAACGAACCTGCCACGGGTGCAGCGTGATGGTGCCCATCTGCGCTGCCCACACGATGGCGGCCGGGTGAGTCACCCTCAGCGCGTCGGCGGTCCGTCCCGACGGAAACGTGATCCGGCAGGTCTCCAGGTAGTCGGGATGGTGCTGCGGTATGCGCTTCTGATAGATCTCCTCGCCGTCGATACCGTCGGGGAAGCGCTGCAAATGCGTCGGGCGGTCCCGTAACGAGGCCAGCATCGGTCCGCCCGCGACGGCGAGGTAGTACTCGACGAGCCGTCGCTTGGTGCCGTTCGATCCCAGCTTCGGGAAGTACACCTTGTCCGGATTGGTCAGCCGGACCGCGATGCCATCGACGTCGAGTTCCTCCGCTGCAGCTGCCATATCCCGATTCCAGCACAGGGTTGCAGCACAATGTGGAAATGGACTTGCCTGTAATGCCGCCGGTTTCGCCGATGCTGGCCAAATCGGTCAAATCGATCCCGCCGGATGCGTCCTATGAGCCCAAGTGGGATGGATTCAGGTCGATCTGCTTTCGCGATGGCGACCAGGTGGAGCTGGGCAGCCGCAATGAGCGGCCGATGACCCGGTACTTTCCCGAATTGGTCGCCGCGGCCCTCGCCGAGTTGCCCAAGCGGTGTGTGATCGACGGCGAGATCGTCATCGCCACCGAT
Organism: uncultured Actinomycetota bacterium; assembly: GCA_963833915.1. GTDB lineage: Bacteria > Actinomycetota > Actinomycetes > Mycobacteriales > Mycobacteriaceae > Mycobacterium. The sequence continues at coordinate 329,577 of CAWHZO010000004.1, read as the reverse complement.
CGCGGCCTGGATTTCGAGGCGCTGCAGCAGCGCATCCACCCGGCCGATTCGCGCGTGCGGATGCTCGCCGAACGCACGCCCGCGTCGTTCATCGCCTTCGACTTGCTAGCGCTCGGCGACGACGACTACACCGGACGACCGTTTTCCGAACGCCGGGGTTCCCTGGTCGACGCGCTCGGTGGCTCGGGCCCGTCGATTCACGTCACGCCCGCGACGACGGATCTGGCGACCGCGCATCGCTGGTTCGATGAGTTCGAGGGAGCCGGCCTCGATGGTGTCGTCGCCAAGCCATTGACGATCACGTATCAGCCGGACAAACGCGTGATGTTCAAGATCAAGCACGAGCGCACCGCAGACTGCGTGGTCGCCGGATACCGCGTGCACAAATCCGGCGCCGACGCGATCGGCTCGCTGTTGCTCGGGCTGTACAAGAACGACGGCACACTGGCATCGGTCGGGGTGATCGGCGCTTTTCCGATGGCCGAACGGCGGCGACTGTTCAACGAGCTGCAGACGTTGGTGACCAGCTTCGATGATCACCCGTGGAATTGGGCTGCGCACGAGGCGGGCGAACGCACACCACGTAAGAACGAGTTCTCTCGCTGGAACGCGGGCAAAGACCTGTCGTTCGTGCCGTTGCGACCCGAAAGGGTGGTGGAGGTTCGCTACGACCACATGGAAGGTGAGCGGTTCCGCCACACCGCTCAGTTCAACCGTTGGCGCCCCGACCGCGAGCCCCGCTCATGCACCTATTCACAACTTGAAAGCCCTATCACCTTCAGCCTCGGCGATATCGTTCCCGGGCTCGGCGCAACCGCGGAGACTGGATGACGTGAGCAATGGTGCAGATTTCAACGAGCAGAACATCGCCGAGTTCCGCGCCAACCACGGTCGCGTCGGCGGCGGGTTCGAGGGTGCGCCGCTGGTCATCCTGCACACTGTCGGTGCGCGCAGCGGGAAACCGCGAACCAACATCATGATGTATCTCGCCGACGGCGACCGGTACCTGGTGTTCGCCTCCAAGGCCGGTGCCGATGACAACCCCGCCTGGTACTGGAATCTGAAAGCCAACCCCGACGCTCGCATTGAAGTCGGCGACGACATCGTCGACGTGCACGCCGCCGAGTTGGAGGGCGCCGAACGCGGCGAGAAGTACGCGCTGCAGGCCGAGCGGTATCCGGGATTCGCCGACTACGAACGGAAGACGTCGCGGACCATCCCAGTCGTCGCGCTCACGCCCACCGGTCCGGCGAAGCCGCGCGATTGAGGGTGCCTCCTTCGCGAGCTCACACCGCCACCTCGAGCGTCGAGAGCCCCCGCAGCGTCACGTTCGGCTTATAGACCGGCTCACCGTCCAGCCGCGCGTCGGGGAAGCGTGCCGTCACCGCCGACAAAGCGACAGCTGCCTCCAGGCGGGCCAGCGGAGCGCCCAGGCAGTAATGCAGACCCCGACCGAAGGCCAAGTGCCGGAACGTTTTTCGATCCGGATCGAAGTTCTCTGGTCGCTCGAATTCGGCGCGGTCATGTTGGGCCGCGGCTAACAACAGCATCATCGTGTCGCCCTGGGCCACCTCGGTGCCGCCGATTGTCATGTGGTCGGCGGCGATTCGGGCCACCAAGTGCACCGGCGGGTCGTAGCGCAGCGTTTCCTCGATGACCGCCGACGCGCGATCTGCCTCAGTACCCAGCGCGGCCCACTGAGCGGGGTGGCGCAGCATCGCCAAGATGGCGTTGGCGATCAGGTTCACGGTGGTCTCGTGGCCCGCGATCAGCAGCAGGCTACAGGTCGAGACGATCTCCTCTTCGGTCAGCTGATCGCCGGACTCCTCGACCGCGATCAGACGTGACATCAGATCGTCGCCGGGTCGGGAGCGGCGCTGCTGAATGAGGTCGTGCAGATATTGCCGCAGCCACTGGCCGGCGGCGATGCGCTCATCCATGCCCGCCATCGGTTCACCGGTGACCGCGAAAAAGGGATCCAGCGCCTGCGCCAGCAGTGCCGACGCGCGGCCGAACTCCGCCTCGTCTTCCAGCGGCACCCCAAGCAGCCGGCAGATCACGGCTACCGGCACCGGATAGGCCAGGTCGCTGACGACGTCGAACCGGCCGCGGTCGGCGATGTGGTCCAGCAATCCGTCGACCAGTTCGGTGATGTGCGGCGCCAGCTCATTGACCACCTTGGGCACGAACGCCTTGCTGACCAGTTTGCGCAGCCGGGTGTGGTCGGGCGGATCGAGAAACAAGAACCCGGGAGGTCCCATCGGGCGTGGCGGCGCGCTGTCGGCGAACATGCGTTTGGCGACCGTCGATTTGAGCCGATCGACAGACGACGACGGGTGCCGCAACGCCTCGTCGCAGTCGCGATAGCCCGAGAAGACGGTCAGGTTGGCATCCGGCAGCTGCAGTGGGCCGCGGTCCCGGAACTGCTCGTAGACCGGATACGGGTTCGCGCGGTTGGCCGGATCCAGCAATTGCAGCAGGAGCTCCTGCGGGCCGGCGACACTCGACGTGGCAGTCATATTTGTATTGTGCAGGCGAGAAAGAACATGCAGGTGGCTACGGTCGCCCGGAGCCGGTAATGCGTCTGCGCACCTGCGGGGTTAGGTTTCGATCTGTGGAGAACAGAATCTGCGTCGTTGCCGCGGCCGTGTTGATGGTCGGCGTCGCCGCCAGCTGTTCATCCGATAAGGCCGCCACGCCCCCGCCCGGAGTGCTGCCGCCTGGTACCGCAGTGCTCACCGTCGACGGCAAAGACGTCGGCACCACGTATACGGTCAGTTGCCAGGTGATCGACTGGATGACGAGGATCCATACCAGCCTCGACGCGTCGGGCGTGAGCGCGATGGTCTCCAATGCCAATCATTTGAAGGCCGAGTTCGTGCGGTTCCAGGATCTCGCCGGTTTCACCGGTTCCTACGAACGTGAACTGCAGGGCGAGGCGACGGTCACGATGACCGGTCCCACCTATCACATCACCGGCGCCGCGCTCGGTTTCAACAATGCGCGACGGACCCGGCTGACGGCGGAGACGTTCACCATCAAGGTGTCGTGTTGACGCGCTCTCACTCAGCTGCGTAAGAAGTCGACGATAAATCCGGCGAGTTGCTCGCCGGCATCTTCCTGGAGAAAGTGCCCCGCGTCGCGTACCACCGGGTGGTCGATCCCCCGCGCGCCCGCCATCTCGCGCTGAAAGATCGGCGCCATTGCGCCGGTGATCGGGTCGCCGTCGCCGAAAGCGACCAGCATCGGCGTCGGACTCGCGCACAGCTTCGCCCATGCGGATCGGTTGGCCGGGGCCGCGGGATCGTCCGGCGACGTCGGCACCAGGCCGGGCATGGCACGCGCTGCAGCCGAGTACGTGTCGTCGAGAAACGGCGCGTCGTAGGCCTCCCGCACCGCGTCGCTCATCGGCCGACGACAGCCGCCTTGGACGAACCGGCCGACGTCGATGGACGGTGCACTCTGGATCGCTTTCCGGAATTGCCACCAGATCTCCGGCATCGGTATGTCGCCGGTGGGCAAACCGGTGTTGGCAACGACAAGCCTGCTGAAGCGTTCGGGATGTTCGGCGGCCAACCGCAGCCCGATCAGGCCGCCCCAGTCCTGCCCGACCAGGGTCACCCGCTGCAGGTCCAAGTGGTCGAACGCCAGTGCCCGCACCCACTCGACGTGACGCGCGTAGGTGTGGTCCTCGATCCGAGTCGGCTTGTCCGAACGACCGAAGCCGACCAGGTCCGGGCAGATCACGCGATGCCCGGCCGCGGCCAGCACCGGGATCATCTTGCGGTACAGGAAGGACCACGACGGCTCGCCGTGCAACATGAGCACCGGGTCGGCGTCGTCTGGGCCGTCTTGCACCCAGGCCATCCGCAGTGTGCCTCCGTCGCCATCCGGAACGTCGTAATAATTTGGGGTGTAGGGGAATTCAGGTAGATCGGTGAACCGGTCGTCGGGCGTTCGCAGCGTCTGCATGGGTGTGAACATACGCCAGGTTGATCAACCCTCACCCAGATCGGCCAGGCTCGCATGTGCCATCAATTGATCGACGCAAGGAAGCTGGCCTTTCAGTAACTTGACCCGGGCTTCCGCGATGGAAAACCAAGCGAGCCGGTCGATCTCGGGGAAGGCCTTCATGCGGCCTGACCCGCGTGGCCATTCCATCTCGAAGGTGTTGCTGTGCGCGTTGGTGATATCCAGGTCACCGCGCACCGCGAATATGGTCAACACCTTGCCGCTGGGTTGCTTGACCGAACCAAGATCGATCCGCGGCCCGGTCGGCGGCGCATACCCGACCTCTTCTTCGAATTCACGCTGCGCGGCCGCCCACGGGTCTTCGCCTTGCGCGTATTCGCCCTTGGGAATCGACCAGGCGCCATCGTCTTTGCGAGCCCAAAACGGCCCACCAGGATGTCCGATGAGGACTTCGACGATGCCGTCGCGCACCCGGTAGAGCAGCAGGCCGGCGCTGAGCTTGGGCATGCCTCACACTCCGACCGCGCGCTCCAAATCCTTCAGCGAGCTTTCCAGGTAACCGAGCAGCCGCTGCAGGTGCGGCACACTTCGCCGGCATCCGACCAAGCCGACGTCGAGGTTGTCTGCGTTGTTGGCCAGCGTGATGTTCAACGCCTGGCCGTCCACCGCGATCGACAGCGGATAGTTTCCGTCGAGCCGGGCGCCGCCCCAGTACATCGGCTCGGTCGGCCCCGGCACGTTCGAGATGACGATGTTGAACGGCGGTGGCGCCGAGGAGACGAAGCCGGGCACCGCGGCGAGTCCCAGCGGGGCGATGAGAAATGCGGACAACGCAAGGGCTTGTAGCCGAGGCAGTTCGGAGAAGACCTTCTTGTTGCCCCGCATCGATTCGCTGATCGCCTCGAGCCGCTTGGCCGGATCGTCGACGTCGGTGGCCAGGTTGCACAGGATGGCGCCGACCTGGTTGCCCCCGCTGTCGGCCTCCTCTTCCGAACGCATGCTCACCGGGACCATCGCGATCAGCGGTGTGTCCGGTAGCGCGTGCTGATCCAGCAGGTATTCGCGCAGCGCTCCGGCGCACGTCGCGAGAACGACGTCGTTGACGGTGACCCCGGCGGCCCGCTTGATGCTTTTGAACCGGTCCACCGACCACGACTGGGCGGCAACTCGCCGCGCGCCACCGATGGGAACGTTGAGCATGGTCCGCGGCGCGGCGAACGGCAGCGTCAGTTGCTGCTCCACCAACGCGGCACGGGCCAGCGTCCAGGTCGACGGACCAAATGCGGCAACCGATCCTGCCAACTGGGTCAGGGTCTGCCACCTGGACTTGCTGACCGAATCGCGGCGGCGTCGGGGCAGGCTCCAAATCGCCTGCAGCTCAGCAGCATCGGGATCGCTCGACAGCGTCCGCTGCATCAGCCGCGACGCGGAGACACCGTCGATCAGCGAGTGGTGGAACTTGCTGTAGACGGCGAACCGGCCGTCGTTCAACCCCTCTACGAAGTGCGCTTCCCACAGCGGGTGATGCCGGTCGAGCAGGCTGCTGTGCAGCCGCGAGGTGAGCTCGAGCAGCTCGCGGACCCGCCCCGGTGACGGCAGCGCCGAGCGCCGAGCGTGATAGTCGATGTCGATGTCGTCCGGGTCGTCGTAGGCCCACGCGACGTTGCCGATTCCGCCCAACAACCTCGCGGGTCGCTTGCGGAAGGTGGGCTGGAAGTCGCGATTGGCGACCAGAGCGTCGTAGGTTTCCCGGACGAATTCCGGCCCGGCGCTCTCCGGCGGCTGGAACAGTTGCAAACCACCGACGTGCATGGGGTGTTCGCGCGATTCGGTCATCAAGAAGACCGAATCGGTGGGGGTCATCAGGTCCATCGCCCCATTAAAGCGCGGCACGCGGCTGCTTCGGCCGGATCCGCGAATCACACGGCGAATCGACTGAAATTCAACTGTTTTCGTTGACCGCGGAGGTCAGCTGGTCAACAACCCGACGAGCCCGAGAACCGGGTCGAGGTTGTCTTGTTGGATGCCGGTGAGCTCCAACAGGTTCTGGATGTCGGTCACGACGACGAACCCCATAGCTGAGTAATTGCTCAACCCTGCCCGACGGATGGCAAATTTAGGGGAAATTCCCCATGCTTTGAGGCGCCCGCCGTCGCAAACTACCTAGTAGGTGCAGCGCGGCGCCCATTTGAAAGGAACCGACCATGAACCGACTTTCGCGGTTCGTGACGACGGTCGCAGCGTCTGGAAGCCTCGCACTGGCCGGTCTGGGGCTCAGCGCAGGCACCGCGCAGGCCGACCCGAACACTGCCACGGTGATGACCTGGTGCCCAGGTCAGGCACCGCCAGACCGCGGTATTCGATGGGACATGAACGTGTGCCATAACTACTTCATCACCAGCCTCGGAACCGGCAATGTGGCGATGGTCGACTACCGGGGAAATCCGACTGAAAGCTGGTTTTCGGCGGATGTTCCACCCCCGGTGTTAACGCCGCCGCCGCCGCCACCTCCGCCGCCGCCGCCCGGTCAGCCGTTCTGCACTCCACGAGGAGGCCTGTTCATCGTCGGTCCGATTTGCGACGAGATCGGGCAGTAGCGGCGCAATCTGGGCGCAGCCGCTTACTTGCGGAGGTCGAAGTACAAGTGCGTGGCGTGGGGCGATTCGACGATGTGCGTGCGCGTCAAGTCAATGGTCCGATCGCCCAGGTGGTCGAATAGTCGCTTGCCTGCTCCGAGTAACACCGGCGCCAGGTGCAGCTGTAACTCGTCGATGAGGCCGGCGACCAGGTACTGCTGGATGACGTTCGCTCCGCCCCCGGCTCAGCGAATAACTCGGTACCGCACGTGGGCCACGCCTGGAGCCTCAAGCACCCGGACGAGTTCAAGTGCAGGCTGACCTGCCTCGAAGCCATCGAGGAGGCGCTCACCCGAGCCGAGAATGACCGGGTTTACCTGGAGGTCGATCTCGTCGACAAGCCCCGCAGCGATCGCTTGTCGGGCGCATGAGGCTCCCCCGGCGATGGAGATTGGACGGCCGCCGGCAGCAGCCAGGGCTTGGGCGTATGCGGCTTCGATCCCGTTGGTGACGAAATGAAAAGAAGTCCCGCCATCCAATTCGATCGGCTCGTGCGGGTAGTGGGTCAGCACGAAGACCGGGCAGTGGTAGGGCGGTACATCACCCCACCACCCCCTCCAGTCCGAGTCGCCCCACTCTCCACGAATCGGGCCGAACATATTGCGGCCCATGATCGTTGCCCCCATGTCGTCCAACATTTCGGAGATCACTTGCTGATTGACCGGATGATCCTTGGTGGAACCGAGATGCCAGCCATGAAGGGATTCACCGCCGACACCGAGTGGGTGCTCCTCACACTGCAAAGGCCCTGCGACGTAGCCGTCGGCAGAGATTGACATCGAAAGATTTGTCCGGCTCATGTCTGGACAGACTCCGGCGCGCCGCGATACTCATCGCGATTTGCTGAACAGCATCGCCAGACACGGCTAAGTAGCCCTAAGCTCAGAACATGCGCGATCGCGAGACGATCGATTCGGAGTTGCGGCGTCTGGCGGCGGAGCGCCGCCTGAGCCGCGAGCACGGTGGCGAGTCGTCCAGTCATCTGCTCGACAAACTTCTTGACGAGCGCCTAGGGCACAGCCCAGAGGCCTCCGGAACCGAGGGCATCGAAGCAGGAGCGACGGCGGTGGTCGTCAAAACCTGGTCGCCGCGCGACAATGCCGACAACATCATTCCTTACCGACGTAAGCGTGCGCGGCGGCGCTTCGGTCTGCTCGCGGCGCTGCCGCTGTCTCTAGTCGCGGTCGCCGCCGCGGCAATGGTGATTTTCACGGTCCTCCGACCCCATCCGACTGCCGAGCAGTCGGTAGTCCCGCCGTCAGATGAACCAACCAGTCCGACTGCGCAGAAACCACCCACTCCACCGGTCAACCATGCTCCGCAGCTTGGCATCGTCGACAAAGCGTTGGTCGACGCGTTGCAACACGAGGGCGTGCCAGTTCCCAGCGCCGACTACGTCACGGCCCACGGGCATGCCGTCTGCGACTTTCTCGCGCAGCAGCCCAACTTCGAAGAGGCCACCCGCTTTGTGCAGCGATCGTCGATCTGGGACGCGACTCAAAGCGCCGATTTCACTGCCGGTGCCGTCATCTCGTATTGCCCCAAGTACGAACCCACACAATCCGCCGAGGCGCAGCAGACCTACCAGAATTCACTTTCCGCTCTGCAAGCCATCCAGGGTGATCTGCAGGGCATCAACGACGATGTGAAAGGCATCCGCGACGGTCTGCAACCCGGAAACTGAGCCGACTCATCGCTGTGGCGGTGGCGGAGGGATTTGAACCCTATTCAGCTAACTCGTCAGAGCGCCGAAATACGATCTAGCTGGGGAAAGACTTCACGGTAGTTCACAAGAGTTAACTGTAACTCTGGCCAAGTTGTGGCCAAAGTGTGGCCACTGAGCCGAGGGTCAGAAACCATGTTTTCAGATGGCTGCTATCGCGTATTATGTGACCCTCGAAAGCCTGGGGTTTAGCTATTGCTGTTGTGGCACAACGCTTTTCTACGTTCGGCGGCTCACCGGGCATGAGGGCGGCGCCGCGAGAATCAACAGAACGTGGAGGAGCTCGCAACCTCGAAGGGCACGGTGAACCGGGCCATTAACGGCCCGGATAATCGATAGCGCTAGTCGGTAGCTCTTTGGAGTCGACGGGAACCAGATCGGCGTAGTTCACGTCTCATAGCTGATCGGGCCGCCCCTATAGGAAAGGCGCCGCCATGACCGCATGCGAGTTGCTGGACTCACTCATCGCCGAACTCGACCAGCTCCGCGCCGACAACCGCAGGCTCAACCTCGAACTCGCCGCCGCACGCAGCCAGCGTGACAGCTGTTCAAGTGCCAGGCCGCTTGTAGGCGTCACGGGCCGCCCCGAGTTGTGGTAGTTCTTTCGCCCGCTCGGCCACGCGGTACCAGGCAACCTTGAAAACCTCGTCGGTAAGCGGAAGGTGGTCGCCCACTTGCGCCCATACCGCGTCGGAGTAGGTCTGCGCCAGCGCGTCGGCTAGCAGTTCGGTTTCGCGGTCGTCGATGGTGATCATGTATGCGGTCATGGCGGCCAGACTTCGTCGGTGCTGCTAAACATTTCCCATTCTTCTCCCTTAAACCGTTTGAATGACCCCTTGGAGTGGGGCCAATGGCTCACCGTTCGATGGTGCGGCGAAGCAGTGCAACTGGACGCGAGTGTCCACTACCTGTTCTTGTTTCGACGGTTACCTGTTCTTGTTTCGACGTCACTCAGACAGGCAGGAACCGTCCGGCGACGCCTCACGTCCAAGACGGTGTGGACTGCTGAAGGGCCCAAGCCGGCTACGGGCCGAAGGACTCGACCCCGACGATCGCCGCAGTCATCGCGGCGGTAGACCTCGTCCCGGTCGAGAACTCTCGCTCGGCGCCTAATCACCGCACCGCGCCCGACGGGAGTCCGCTGCCACCGTGTCCAGGCGCACACGCAAGCACACCTTTCTCGCCGAACTCGGCGCCGCCCGACTTAAAGCTTTCGAAGCTTCCGCAGGACCTGGGTGAATACCAGCGGGGATGTCAGGGCGGTCTTGAGGCTCCGGGCGACGGTGGTCAGGTTCGCCAGCACGACGTATCGCACTCCGCAATCGCGCCACTGGGCTACCTGATCGAGGATTTCATCGGGCGTTCCATTGAGGTAGAACTCGCGCAGCACTGACGGCGGGATGTCTTTGAGATGAGATAGCGCTGTCTGTTCGTCCCAATCTTGGGGCAGGAGATCTTGGGCTCCCAAAAACCCTTCTCCGAGTGGGTGTTGGCCACCGTGCCGACGGTAAACCTCATCAGGGACGCCCAAGGCGAACGCCTTCACCAGTTCGGATTCCAGCGTTTCGTCGACCTCGTCGCGGCTGCGACCGGTCACGACTGAAACCCACAATGCGGGAACGATCGCTTCGGGGTCGCGGCCCGCGTCGGAGGCGGCGGTGCGGACAATCTCGAGACGCTTCGTATATTCCGTCGGGTGAACACCGAATGCCGGGAAGAACCCGTCTCCGAATCGACCCGCCGCCCGCAGCATGCGGGGGCCGTGCGCGGCGATCCAGATCGGCGGCCACGTCCCGCGGTATGGCGGAAGGTCGAAGATTGCGTTGTGCAGGGGAAAGAACTCAGAGTCTCGGTTGACGAGTTGACCTTTGGAGTCCCACAGGGCTCGGATGGTGGCCATCGCCTCCTCGAAGCGGGCCACCGGTCTGGTCCAGTCGACGCCGTAGGGTTCGTTGCCTTCGCGTTCTCCGGTGCCAATGCCGAGGATTGCCCGTCCGCGGCTGAGCAGGTGTAGCGTCGCGGCGGCTTGTGCGGTGACGGCGGGGTTGCGGCGGCCGGTATCGGTGACCCCGACGCCTAGGTGTAGTCGGCGCACGCGGTTGCGGGCAGACAGGTGTCCCAGCATGGTCCACGGTTCCAGGTACGCGTCGGCGGCGGGAAGGATTTTCGCTACGCCGCAGTACTGGGGTTTCCACAGCGAGCGGGGGAACAGCTGGTTGATGTGGTCGGGAACCCAGACGGAGTCGGCTCCGGCCATGACGGCGGTGATGTAGTTGCTGGTCGTGGATGTAGTGACAGTGGGTCGCGAGGCAATGAGCGGATCCACCACACCGACGCGAAGCTTTGACATGAGCACCTATCATCGGTGTTCGGCCGCGGGTTTGGTGACTATTTGATTACTCCGCTGACAGTCGAGGTGCAGCTGATCCGCCCGGGGCATCGCCGGCACGTCCAACACTGGTGTGGATGACGACGAACGCCAAGCCTGCAAGTCGAAGGACTTGACCCCGATGATCCCGCGGTCATCGCGGCGATAGACCTTGTCCGATGGGAACTCTCTGTGTTGGCGTTGTCCCGGATGCTTGGACACACGTCAGCCAAGGTCACGCTCGACACCTACGCCGATCTTTTCGACACCGACCTTGATGCCGTCGCGTCGACTCTTGATTTGAAGTGTGCCCATTCTGTGCCCAAACGTCGCCCAGTCGGCACGGTCGGAGCATGAAATGAACCCTTCACCTGCGGCAACAGGCGCAAAACTGTGGCGGTGGCGGAGGGATTTGAACCCTCGGACGGGGGTTACCCGTCACACGCTTTCGAGGCGTGCTCCTTAGGCCGCTCGGACACGCCACCGCCGGACAGCTTACCCACGGCGGCGCGGCTACCCCAATCGCTGGCGGGCGAAGAAGGCCTCCAGCAGGCCGGCACACTCGTCGGCCAGCACCCCGCCGCGCACGGCCGGACGGTGGTTGAGCCGGCGATCGCGGACCACGTCCCACAGCGAGCCGACCGCGCCGGTCTTGGGCTCCCAGGCCCCGAACACCAGCCGGTCCACCCGCGCCATCACCAGGGCACCCGCGCACATCGTGCACGGCTCGACGGTGACCGCCAGGGTTGCCCCGGCCAGCCGCCACCCGTCGCCGAGCACGCCTGCGGCTGCCCGTATGGCCAGGACCTCGGCGTGTGCGGTCGGATCCCCGAGCGCCTCACGCGCGTTGACCGCACGGGCCAGCTCGGTTCCGTCGGCTGCAACGACCACCGCACCCACCGGGACATCACGTGGGCCCGCGGTCGCTGCCACCGCCAGCGCGGCGCGAATCAGGTCTTCGTCGGAGCTCAATGCCCGAGGCTCATGGCGGCGACCCGCTGCGCCCGGCTCCGCCGCGCTTGCGATCACCGACCGAGGCTCATGGCGGCGACCCGCTGCGCCCGGCTCCGCCGCGCTTGCGATCACCGACCGAGACGGTCGAGCACCGACGACAGTTCATCGGCGAAGCCCATCTCTCGCGCAATGCGGCCCAGCTGCTCGTCGGCGTAGAGGTCGGTCTCGTCGAGGATGACGCTGAGCACCGCCTCGGGCAGCCCCACATCGGACAGCAACCCGAGATCACCCTCCTCGAACGGGTCGGCGTCCTCAAGATCGTCCGGATCGATGTCGGCGTCCAGGTTGTCCAGCACTTCGGCGGCGATGTCGTAGTCCAGCGCCGCGGTCGCGTCTGAAAGCAGCAGCCGGGTTCCCGATGGTGCGGGCCGCACAATCACGAAGAACTCGTCGTCGATGTCAAGCAGCCCAAAAACCGCCCCGGCGCTCCGTAACTCGCGCAGTTCGGTCTCCACGTCGGCCAAGCTGGTCAGGGCCTTCGGCGGCATGGCTGAACAACGCCATCTGCCGTCTTCACGCACGACGGCCACACCGAATCCGTCCGGCTTGTCCGCCTGCGCGGAAGCCCGTTGTGCTCCCATGGGCGCCTACGCTAGTCCCGCTGGAGCCCATTGACCAGCGCATGACCGGCAAATCGGCGTCGCGTCCGGCGCTAGACGCACGGTGGGTTTTCCGGCAAATGTGCCAACCTTGGGGGGTGGCGAAGACAACCGGTGTGCGTGCTGGGCCTGGGACTGATCGGCGGCTCGATATTGCGCGCAGCCGCAGCGGCAGGCCGGGAAGCCTTCGGCTACAACCGCTCGGTCGACGGGGCCCAGGCCGCCCGGTTCGACGGCTTCGACGCCACGACCGATCTCACCAAAGTGCTGACCCGGGCCGCTGACGTCGGCGCGCTGATCGTCCTCGCCGTGCCGATGCCGGCGTTGCCGATCCTGCTCACCCATATCAGCCGCTCGGCCCCCGACTGTCCGATTACCGACGTCACCAGCGTCAAAAGCGCGGTGCTCGACGAGGTCATCGCGGCAGGGCTGCAGGCGCGCTTCGTCGGGGGTCACCCGATGACGGGCACGGCGCACTCGGGCTGGGCCGCCGGAAATGCCCGGCTGTTCACCGGCGCACCTTGGGTGATCAGCGTGGACGACCACGTGGACCCGGCGGTGTGGTCGACGGTGATGGAGCTGGCGCTGGACTGCGGGTCGGTCGTGGTGCCCGCCAGGTCCGACGAACATGACGCCGCTGCGGCGGCCATCTCGCATCTGCCGCACCTGCTCGCCGAAGCATTGGCGGTCACCGCTGGCGAGGTGCCGCTGGCTTTCGCACTGGCCGCGGGATCATTCCGAGACGGCACGCGGGTGGCGGGCAGCGCGCCGGATCTGGTACGCGCCATGTGCGAAGCGAACGCGAACCAACTACTGCCGAGGGTGGACCGCGCTATCGAACTACTGACCGAAGCCCGAGAGTCGCTGGGGCACAACGACTCTGTCGCCGAGCTTGTCGAAGCAGGGCATGCCGCCCGTACGCGCTACGACAGTTTCTCGCGCCCGGAGATCGTCACCGTGTTTCTCGGCGCCGAGAATTGGCGCGAGGAGCTGGCCGCCGCCGGTCGCGCCGGCGGGGTGATCAGATCCGCTCTGCCAAGCCTGGATACTCCACGATGAACCCGTCGACGTCGACCGTGAGAGTTGTGTCCGACACCGGCGAATGCACCTTGATCCCCTCGCCGGCGCCCGGCGCCGCACTGCTGTAGCTGACAGCCGCTGAGGTCACGGACATGTCCGGCAGGGTGACGTAGATCGTCTGCACCGTGATCGAGTCGGCCCGCTCGTTCAGGCCGCGCCGGCGTATCGGCAGCGCGTTGAAGAACGGGCTGAACACCACATCGACGTCCAGCGCTCCGCCGTACGCCGCTCGAGACTCGCCCTGATGGTCGGTGACCAACCACATGTTTTCCTCGTCGCGGGCGATCGCGAGCTGCCGTTCCCGCTCGGCCAGCGTCACCGTCATCCCGAGTCGCTTGGTCGCGCCCCGGTCGTCGGTCTGCAGGTCGTAGTAGGCCGCGAACGCCTGGTTGGTGTCGGTGGCGGCCGCCACGATTCGGCCGTTGGCTTTGATTCGCTTGCCGGACAACTGCACCCGCACCGACTCCATGCGCCTGGCGTCGTGTGCGCGCCAGGTCAACATCGCCGACCAGGAGCCACTCTTCGCATCCACAGGGGCTGGGCTCACGGGTCTACGTTAAGCGACGGCTCGGGAGATTTCGACGCCTGGCGCTGTGGGCTTCGACGCAGCCGACCGGTACCGGGCACCGATGCCCACACCGCGAATGCCAGCGCGCCGTCGAGGATCAACGCCAGTGCGGCCACCATCAGCGCACCGACCAGCGCGATATGGAACTCGCGCACCTTGATGCCGTCGATCAGGTATCGGCCCAACCCGCCCAAGCTGGCGTAGGCCGCCACCGTCGCGGTGGCGACCACCTGCAGCGTCGCGGTCCGCAGCCCGCCCACAATCAGCGGCAGCGCATTGGGCACCTCCACGCGAAACAGCACCCGAAGCTCGCTCATACCCATCGAGCGTGCGGCGTCGACCACCGTGCGATCCACGGCCGAAATCCCGGCATACGTTCCCGCCAACAGCGGCGGAATCCCGAGCAACATCAGCGCCACGATCGGCGGCACCAGGCCCAGCCCCCACAGCAGCACGGCCAGCAGCAGCACACCCAGTGTCGGCAACGCGCGCAGCGCGTTGACCAGGCTCACCACCACCAGCGTGCCGCGACCGGTATGGCCGACGATCAACCCGACCGGGATGGCGACCAGCGCCGAAACCGCTACCGCCGCCGCGGTGTACTCCAGATGCTCCAGGGTCCGGGCCGCAAGACCCACCGGGCCCCACCAGTTACCCGCGGTGAACACATAGGACAGCGCCTGCGCAAGGAAGTTCATCGCGAACCTCCGACCACCGGGGCCGTGAGCAGCCGGCGGCCGGGGCGCGAAACCCGTTCCCAGGGCGTCGCGGCCCGGCCGGCCAACATGAGCGATACGTCGACGACGACCGCCACGACGAAGATGGCGATGATCCCGGCGACGATCTGGTCGCTCTTGTCAGCCTGGTAACCCTCGGTGAACCAGGTGCCCAGACCGCCGATGCCGATCACTGCGCCCACAGAGACCATCGAGATATTAGTCACCACCACAACGCGCAAACCCGCAACCAGCACCGGAATAGACACTGGCAGTTCAACTTTGATCAGCCGGGTGATCGGCCGGTAGCCGACTGCGCTGGCCGCGTCGCGCACCTGCGGAGGTACCGCATCAAGTGCGTCGAATACCACTCGCACCAGTAACGCCGTGGTGTACAGCGTCAGCGCGACAACAACATTGGCCTCGTCCAGGATTCGGGTCGGAATGAGCAGCGGCAACACCACGAACAACGCCAGCGACGGGATGGTGAACACCACACTGGCGGTCACCGTGGTCAGTCGTCGCAACACCGCTTTGCGCCATGCCAGCGCACCCCATGGCAACGCGATCGCCAGGCCCGCCAGCACCGGCAGCAGCGACAGCCGTAGGTGAATCACCGTCAGCGCCCAGGCCGCGGGAAGGTGAGTGATCAGATAGTGCACGGCGAGCCCTGTCGATGAGAGTCCAAGACGGCCAACACATCCCCGGCCCGTACTCCTCCGATGACCCTGCCCGCCTTGTCGACGGCCACACCCATCGCTGCCGGAGACGACAATGCGGCATCCAGGGCCTGGCTCAGATTGCCGCCCGGCCGGAAAAGCGCACCGACCGAGGTCACGCTGTCGCGCAACGATGCGCCGCCGCGGAGCTTGCGCATGCCACTCGCGTCGATCCAGCCCACCGGCGCACCATCAGCTTTGAGTACTAATGCCCAGCCGTCACGAAGCTGCGCATCGCCGACAGCGGACTCGGTGATCCGGGGGATGTCGTGGACCGGCAGTTGCTTCGCGTCCAAGAACTGCAGCCAACGGTAGCCACGACCGGCACCGATCATCCGGGCCACGAAATCGTTGGCCGGACGCGACAGCAGCCGTGCGGGCTCCTCGTACTGCTGCAGCAAACCACCCGGACCGAACACCGCAACACGGTCGGCGAGCCGGACCGCCTCATCGATATCGTGGGTGACGAACACGATAGTTTTGCGCAATTGCGCTTGCAGCCGCAGTATTTCGCGCTGCAGCTCGAAGCGGACTATCGGGTCCACAGCCGAAAACGGTTCATCCATCAACAGAATCGGCGGATCGGCGGCCAAGGCCCGCGCCACGCCGACACGCTGCTGCTCGCCGCCGGAGAGCTGCGCGGGATATCGGTTGGCCAGCTTCGCATCCAAACCCACCCGCTCCAACACGGCGTAGGCGGCCTTACGTGCCGCGCGGCGCGACTGGCCTTTGAGCACCGGCACCGTCGCGACGTTGTCGATCACCCGTTGGTGCGGCATCAGGCCCGCGCCCTGAATCACGTAGCCGATGCCGAGGCGCAGTCGCACCGGGTCGACACCCGCAACGTCGGCGCCGTCGACCACGACGGCACCCGACGTTGGCTCGGCCATCCGATTGATCATCCGCATCGACGTCGTCTTGCCGCAGCCGGAAGGGCCGACGAAAACAGTCAGCGTACCCTCGGGCACGTCCAGGTTCAGCCTGTCGATGGCGATGGTGCCGTCAGCGTAGACCTTGCGGACGTCGTGGAAGCTGATCACGCTTCAGCTCCGGATCGGGTGGTTGAAGCCGTTGTCATGCAACCAGTTCCGAGCCGCCTGATCGGGGTCGATGCCCGAGTTTCCCGATACCGACGCGTTGAGGGCGGCCAACTCGCGGCTGGTCAGCTTCGCCGATACCGCATCCAACACCTCTTTGAGGTGATCGGATTTTTTCAGCGAACTAACCAGCGGGACAATGTTTCCGGCCAGAAAATTGTGCAGCGGATCGTCAAGCACGACTAAATGGTTCTGCGGGATGGCCGGTGAGGTACTGAAGATGTTGGCCGCGTTGACCTTCCCCTGCATGAGGGTGCGAACGGTGACCGCACCGCCGTCGTCGCTGATCGCGACGAAGTTTCCGGGTGCGATATCAAGACCGTACCGTGCGCGGAGCCCGACACAACCCGAGGGCCTAGCTTGAAAATCCGACGGCGCGGCGAACTTCACCTCCGGCGAGTGCGGGGCCAGGTCGGCGATCGTCTTGAGGTTCCACTTGGCGGCGGTCTCGGCGGTAACCGTGACGGTATCGGTGTCCGACGCAGGTGACGGCGTCAGAATCGACAAGTCTCCCGGCAGCCGTTTGTACAGTTCCAACTCGACGGCGTCGAGCATGGTGGCGGTTGCGCCCGGCTCAAAGTAAAGCAGCAGATTGCCGATGTATTCGGGTACCAAATCGATCGAATGGTCTTTCAGCGCAGGGACATACGTCTCGCGGCTACCGATCCCCAACTGTCGGCCCACGTTGAAGCCGTTGGCCTGCAAGGCTTGTGCGTAGATTTCGGCGACGATTTTGGATTCTGGAAAGCCGGCGGACCCCACCACGATCGAGTTCACATTGCTCGATGCTCCGCCGAGCGGGTTCGAGCTGCCGCAGGCTGTCACAGCAAGGCATATGGCCGCGAGCCACACGGCCGCGCGGTGCCCGCGCCGTCGCAGCATGCTCATAGCAACCGACACTATCCTCAGTTACCCGGCGTTGGCGCGGACCCGGCGAGCGACTCGTCGTACGTTTCCCGTTGATTCCGTTCCTTCACGCCAGTAAAGGGGTACAGATAACAGCATGAGCAGCGATCCGTCGGTATCTCCCGACCAACCGCCAACGCCGGCCACACCGGTTCAACGCACCGTCGCGCCGCCGCCGGAGTCGGCGGTGAAATTCACCCGCACTGCCAGCGTGTGGTCGTCACTGACCGCGGGCTTCCTGATCCTGATCGTGCTGCTGATCTTCATCACGCAGAACACCGCATCTGCGACGCTCGCCTTCTTCGGTTGGCGCTGGACGCTACCGCTGGGGGTGGCGATTCTGTTGGCGGCAGTGGGCGGCGGGCTGATCACCGTCGCGGCCGGCACAGCGCGGATCTACCAGTTGCGCCGCGCCGCGAAGAAGAACCTGGCCGCCGGCCTGTAAGACAGTCGCGGAACGAATCCCGTTCAACGGAGCCACCCGATCGCGCGTCAACTTACGGTACCCTAACTTGGACGTAAGGAGGCCCAATGATCAACCTGGGTGGGCGCGCTGCTGAGCTGCACAAGTCGCGTCAAGGAAAGTCGCCGTTCCCGCACCAGGCGGCGTTTTTGATCAACAATCCCATCCGCCGAGCCGCTGATCAAGCCGGCGCGGATCATCGACAAGCTCGATCTGACCGGCGCTGAGCGGGTATTCGAACTCGGGCCCGGCCCCGGTTTCTTCAGCGTGGAGATTGCCCGTCGGCTCACCGACGGCCGACTGGAATTATTCGACATTCAGCCGGAAATGCTCGAAAAGGCCCGACACCAACTCGAACGAGCCGGGTCTGACGGACGTCGGCTTTACCGACGGGACAGGCCAGCGACGGGCTTCCCGTTCCCGGACAACACGTTTGACGTCGCTTTCTTGTCGGCGGTGATCGGTGAGGTGCCCGACAAGCCAGCGTGCCTCCGTTCGCTTGGTCACGTGTTGAAACCCGGCGGACGGCTCGTCTTCGTCGAGCTGTTTCCCGATCCCGACCGGCTCAGCGTGCGCGAGTTGCGCGACCTCGCCGAACCGGAGAATTTCGAATTCGTCGAAGCGACCGGAAACCGATGGGAAGACCATCGTCGGCTTCCGCAACGGTCTGGACGCCTGAGCCAGAGATCTTCAGGTTTGCAGCTCGGTCAGCCCGCGGGCGATCAACGGCGCCACGGTCTCCCCGACCCGGTCGGATGCGTCGGGATCCGAGCTACCCGACATCCGCCTGCGGAAATCGATGCCCGCCGCGATGATGGCCAGCTTGAAGTAGGCCAGCGCCATGTAGAAGTTCCAGTGCGCCAACGGCTGTCCGGAGACCAGCGAGTAGCGGTGGGCAAGCTCGTCGGCGACCGGCAACTGCGGCGACGTCCAGGCGGCGTGCGCGTTGATGATCAGGTCCAGCGACGGATCGCGGTAGACACACATCAGCGCCGCGTCGCTGAGCGGATCCCCGAGCGTGGAGAGTTCCCAGTCCACGACGGCACGCACTTGCGCCCGGATCGTTGGCGTCCAGGATGGTGTTGTCGATGCGGTAGTCGCCGTGCACGATCGACGTGCGGCTCTGCTGCGGAATCGACTGCTGCAGCGCCGAATGCAGCCGCGCAACGTCGGCGTCGCGGTCGTCGTCGGGCAGCCGCACAAGTTCCCACTGCGAACCCCACCGGCGGACCTGACGTTCCAGATATCCGCTGGGTTTGCCGAAATCGGCGAGTCCGACGGCGGCCGGGTCGACGGCGTGCAGGTCTGCCAGCACCCGGATCAGTGCGTCGACACAGCCTTCGATGACGTGCTGGTCGCCCAAGGCCTCGAGTTCAGCGCGGCTGCGGACCACCTGTCCGGCAACGTATTCGACCATCTGGAACGGCGCACCGAGCACCGACATCGTCGTTGCACAGCGCGACCGCGCGGGCCACCGGAACCGCGGTATTCGGCCAGCGCCGCGACCACTTTGTACTCGCGCGCCATGTCGTGCGCCGACGGCGTCAGCCCATGCAGCGGCGGGCGGCGCAGCACCCACTTCGACGAATCATCGGCGACCAGGAAGGTCAGGTTGGAGCGGCCGCCGGAGATCAGCTGCGCCCGCAGTTCGCCCGTCACGGCCGATGCCGGCCGAACGTAGATATCCGTCCAGCGCGGACAGGTCGAGCCCGTCAAGCGGCGAAGAAGTCACCGGATCTGTGTACCATCAGGGGGCGCGCCGATTCCGCGGCAGCAGGTCCCACACGTGTTCGGTGCCGTTTACCGTCACCACGCTGGCCTGACCGGACCGGGAGAACAGCAGCCGGGTCACCGACACGTAGTCGATGGGAAACGACAACACCCGCTTGGTTCCCAGAATCTCGTGCAGCACCACGTTGATCACCCCGCCGTGGCTGAATACCGCGACGGTGTCCTCGTGCTCGGCGGTGGCGGCGACGTCGTCAACGGCCGCACGCACCCGCGCCCGAAACGCGTCCTCGTCGACCGAGCTGGGCAGGTGCCCGTCCGCCATTCGGGCCCACTCCTTCGGGTTCTCGTCGCGGATCTGCTCGATCGGGATGTAGACCGGCAGGTCACGGTCGTATTCGGCGAAGCGGTCGTCGATCTCGACGGCCAGCCCGCGGGCGGCGGCGACCGGTTCCGCGGTCTGGATTGCGCGGCGCTGCGGGCTGCTGACCACCCGGGTGATCGGAAACCTGGCCAGCGCATCAGGTAGGCGCGCGACCTGCGCCCGCCCCTCGTCGGAGAGGTCGGGGTCGGGCTCCCTGAGCCGGGTTCGCTGCGGAGCGGCAACGCATGCCGGACCAGAAGCAGCTGCATCCGCACAGCCTTGCATGCGCCGGAAGCGCCCTTGGCATCCCGGCGGAGAATGCTATTCTCCGAGCAGAGATTGGGGTGTGCGGATGGCAGCGAGCGACGGCGTTACTCAGTTGGATGCGGGCGTGTTGGGACGCTGGCTGGACGCCAACGGCGCTCCGGGCGACGGCGAAGAGCCCATTCTCGAGCAGCTATCCGGGGGCTCACAGAACACCCTGTACCTGATTCACCGAGGCACCCAGCGCATGGTGCTGCGGATGCCCGGCGCCCGTGCCGATGCGGCCCGCATCGACGGGCTGCTGCGTGAGATCCGACTGGTCCGCGCGCTGCGCGGCACCGACGTGCCACATGCCGAGCTGATCGCCGCCAACGACGCCGGCGATCTGCTCGGCATGCCTTTCTATGTCATGCGGGCGATCGACGGCTGGAGTCCGATGGACGGCGGCTGGCCGGCACCGTTCGACGACGACCTGACCGCGCGCCGCGGGCTTGGCGTTCGAGCTCGTCGAAGGCGCGGCCAAGCTCGGCCGGGTGGACTGGCGCGCCCAGGGATTGGACGGCTTCGGCCGACCCGACGGATTCCATGAGCGGCAGGTCGACCGCTGGCTGGCTTTCCTGGACAGCTATCGGGTGCGCGACCTTCCCGGACTGGACGACGCCGCCGACTGGCTGCGCCGCAACCGGCCCGGGCACTACCCGCCGGGCATCATGCACGGCGACTACCAGTTCGCCAATGTCATGTTTGCGCACGGTGAGCCGGCCCGACTCGCCGCGATCGTGGACTGGGAGATGACCACGGTCGGCGACCCGCTGCTGGACTTGGCCTGGTGCCTGCTGGGTTATGACGGCGAAAACCCGCGCGAGGACGGGTTTTATCTGGACATGAAGGGTATGCCGACCCGCAGTGAGTTGCTCGAGCGCTACGAGAAGGTCAGTGGGCTTTCCACCGCGAACATCGACTACTACCTGGTGTTGGCGAACTGGAAGCTCGGCATCGTGCTGGAGAAGACCTACGCCGCCGGAGTGCGGACCGGGAAAGTCGACCCCAAGATCCAGGATGCCTTCGGGGCGATGATCCCGCAGTTGATTGCCACAGCGGCCGAGCTGGCCAGATCGCTAACCTCCGAAAGCCGATCAGGGGCCACGTAATGAGTTACGCTGACCAACTTTTCGACCTGACCGGCCAAGTCATCCTGATCACCGGAGGGAGCCGCGGGCTGGGTCGGGAGATGGCGTTCGGCGTAGCCCGATGCGGCGCGGACGTGGTGATCGCCAGCCGGAAGTTGGAGAACTGCGTCGCCACCGCCGAACAGATCGAACGCGAGACCGGTCGCGCGGCGATGCCGTATCAAGTGCATGTCGGCCGATGGGATCAGCTCGACGGGCTCGTCGACGCCACATACGAACGGTTCGGCAAGATCGACACGCTGATCAACAACGCCGGCATGTCACCGGTCTACGACAAGCTGACCGACGTCACCGAGAAGCTGTTCGACGCGGTGGTCAACCTCAACCTCAAGGGCCCATTTCGGTTGTCCGCCTTGGTCGGCGAACGGATGACCGCGGCCGGCCGCGGGTCGATCATCAACGTCAGCACCGCCGGGTCGCTGCGCCCGACGCCCGACATCATCCCCTACGCGGCGTCGAAGGCGGGGCTCAACGCCATGACCGAGGGCCTTGCGCGGGCTTTCGGCCCGACGGTCCGGGTCAACACGCTGATGGCCGGCCCCTTTCTCACCGACGTCAGCAAATCGTGGAATCTGGACCAGGCAGCGCACAACCAGTTCGACAACCTGTCGCTGCAGCGGGCCGGCGACCCGACCGAGATCGTCGGCGCCGCACTGTTTTTGGCCTCGAAAGCGTCCAGCTTCACCACCGGCTCGATACT
Source organism: uncultured Actinomycetota bacterium (assembly GCA_963833915.1). Classification (GTDB taxonomy): domain Bacteria; phylum Actinomycetota; class Actinomycetes; order Mycobacteriales; family Mycobacteriaceae; genus Mycobacterium. The sequence goes on along the minus strand of CAWHZO010000004.1, from coordinate 307,470 downwards.
GCGGGCCGACGGAGGTATTCCCTGATATCCCTAGGACCCAGGAGTATTCGACATGGCATGGGACTTCTCTACCGAACCGGAGTTCGAGAAGAAGCTCGACTGGATCCGCGAGTTCGTCCGCGAAGAGGTCGAGCCGCTGGAGGTGCTGTTCCCCGGCTGCGAGTTCCTGCCGCTGAACGAGGAACGGCGCAAAATCGTCGACCCGCTCAAACAGCAGGTTCGCGACGAAGGACTTTGGGCACCGCATCTCGGTCCGGAACTCGGCGGGCAGGGATTCGGCGCGGTCAAGCTGACGCTGATCAACGAGATTCTCGGTCGCAGCCCGTGGGCCCCGATCGTCTTCGGGACCCAGGCGCCTGACACCGGCAACGCGGAGATCATCGCCCGCTTCGGCACCCCGGACCAGAAGGAGCGCTATCTGTCCGGCTTGCTGTCCGGCGAGATCTTCTCCTGCTTTTCGATGACCGAGCCGCAAGGCGGCGCCGATCCCCGGGTCTTCACCACCCGCGCCGTTCGCGACGGCGACGACTGGGTGATCACTGGACGAAAATACTTCTCCAGCAACGCATCCGTCGCGTCATTCTTCATCGTCGTGGCGATCACCAACCCTGACGTGGCGGTGCACCACGGCGCCTCGACATTCCTGATCCCGGCCGGCACCAAGGGCCTCAACGTGGAGGCCAACCACCATCTGGTCGGAGCCGACCCGCACGAACCGGGTCATTCCCTGGTGCACTATGACGGGGTGCGGGTGCCGTCGGACGCCCTGCTCGGTGAACCCGGCCAGGGCTTCCTGATCCTGCAGACCCGGTTGGCGGGCGGACGGCTGCATCACGCGATGCGCGCGATCGGCATGGCGCAACGCACAGTCGAGATGATGTCCAAGCGCGCGAAAAGCCGTTTCACTCAAGGTACTTTGCTCGCCGATAAGCAGTTGGTCCAGGAGTTCATCGCCGACTCCTACACCGAGTTGACACCCTTCCGGCTGACCGTGCTGCACGCCGCCTGGCTGATCGACAGCGGCGACGAGCGCGCCGCCCGCGCCGAGATCGCCACCTGTAAGATTCTGGCTTCGCAAGTGCTGAAATCGATTGCGATGCGGGCAATCCAGGTACACGGCGCGCTCGGGCTCACCGATCAGCTGCCACTGGTCAATGTCCTGATCGGCGGCATTGCACTGGGCCTGGCGGACGGGCCGACCGAGGCGCACAAGGTCAATCTGGCCCGCATGCTGCTGAAGAACTATGACGCCGAAAGCGCCGAATGGCCCAGCGAGATGCTGGATGTCCGCCGCGAGGCTGTCCGCGCCAAATACGGTGAGCCCGTTGGTAAGTAGCCGAGCGACCAATAGCCGGGTAACCGCGGCCGTCGAGCGTGCCCTCGACGACCGTCAGCGGGAAGCCACCGAGGAAGTCGAACGTATCCTCGCCGCCGCCGTTCGGGTCATGGAGCGGGTGGCGCCGGAACCGCCCCGGGTCAGCGACATCGTCGCAGAGGCCGGGTCGTCGAACAAAGCGTTCTACCGGTACTTCGCCGGCAAAGACGACGTCATCCTTGCGGTGATGGAACGGGGCGTCGCGATCGTGGTGTCTTACTTGCAGCATCAGATGGCCAAGGAGCCCACGGCGGCGGGTCAGGTGCAGCGCTGGATCGAGGGTGCCCTCGCCCAGGTCGCCGACCCGCACCTGATCAGCATGAGCCGTGCTGCGGCAGGACAGGTTTCGGCCACTGCCGACTGGCGGGCCGCCGATGACGAGATCCTGCGGCCGATGCGCGACCTGCTGACCGAGCCGATTGCGGCTCTGGGCGGCAAGGATGTTCGGCGCGACACCGACGCCGTCTTCCATTGCGCGACGACCGCCATGCGCCGCTACCTGGATTCGGCGCAGCGGCCCGACCCGGACGACGTCGATCACCTGGTGCGGTTTTGTCTACGCGGACTGGGGGTCAGCTGATGCGCGCGGTGGTCTGCCGCTCCTACGGGCCGCCGGAAGACCTTGTCGTCGACGACGTCCCCGATCCGATTCCGGGGCCTGGCCAGCTGGTGGTGCGGGTGCATGCGGCAGCCGTGAACTTCCCTGATGTGCTGGTGATTGCCGGCAAGTATCAGGTCAAGTTTCCGATGCCATTGATCCCGGGCAGCGAGCTCGCTGGCGAGGTGATTGCCGTCGGCGACGACGCGCCATTTGTTGCAGGCCAGCGGGTTTCAGCCGCCACGCCCACCGGGGCGTTCGCTGAACAAGCGCTGCTGCACTCGGCGGCGGTGACCGCGATACCCGACGGCGCCGACTTTGCCTCCGCCGCGGCTTTCGGCGTCACCTACCGCACCGCGTATCACGCATTGCGATCGATCGTCGACGTCGTGCCGGGCGATTGGGTGGTGGTCCTGGGTGCTGCGGGAGGGGTGGGCTTGGCCGCGGTGGATCTGGCAGTGGCGATGAAGGCCCGGGTGCTGGCCGCCGCGTCGAGTCCGGAGAAGCTCGAGCTGTGCCGACAGCGCGGCGCGGAGGCGACGGTCGATTACGACCGAGAAGATCTGAAGATCCGCATCCGTGAACTCACCGGCGACGCCGCCCGAGTGGTCCTCGACCCGGTCGGAGGACGTTATGCGGAGCCTTCCCTGCGAGGTCTCGCCCGGGGCGGAACCTTCGTCACTCTTGGTTACGCCGCGGGCGCGATCCCGTCGATCCCACTGAACCTGGTCCTACTCAAGGGAATCACGCTCCGCGGCATGGAGATTCGCACGTTTGTGGCCGACAGGCCGGACGACTCCGCGCGAGATATGCGGGAATTGACGGAGATGTTCTCAGCGGGGGTAATCCGGCCATACATCGGTGCGCGGTTTCCGCTGGCCGACACCGCGGCTGCGCTGCGGCATGTCGCCGACCGCAAGGCAATCGGCAAAGTGGTCATCGACGTGGCCTGATTTGGCCTGCATTCCCATTGCCATCATCGTCAGGGCGTGATGATGTTGAACGACGGATCGGGCCGGTCGAGGACGCCCAGCAGCTGCTGCAGGGCCGCCCGGTCACCGGAGATCTCCAGCCCCGGTGAGTCGAGATCGCCCATCGCCGCCGTGAGCAGACGAAATGCGTTGTCCAGCTTGACGGTCATCGCCGCAGTTGCGGGATTAGCGGGCACCTCGCGGTGCACCAGCACGCCGTTACGCAGTGCGAGCCGATAGTTGCTGTCGCGATCGGTGAACGCGACGTCGATGGCAAGGTCCAAGTCCCACGCGCGGGGTCCGTTCACGCTGATGGCCAGGCCATCGAAGATCTGCTCCGGTGTCAGCTGCGACAACAACGTCGGTGAGCCGGTTTGGGCCGACGTGCCGAAGTTACCGTCACGCAACTCGGCGGTGCCGGACAGGAAGAAGTTGCGCCACGTCGCATTCTCCGCGCCGTAAGCCAACTGTTCCAAGGTGTCCGCGAGCAGGGCGCGGGCGCCGGCGTGCGTGCTGTCTGCGAACACCGCGTGATCGAGCAGCGTTGCAGCCCAACGGAAGTCACCGGTATCGAAGGCGTGCTGGGCAAGCTCGACGACACGGTCGAGGCCACCGATCGCGTCGACGTACCGACCGGCCAGCGCTTCTGGCGGGTGTGGCCACAGTCGGGCGGGGTTGCCGTCGAACCAGCCCATGTAGCGCTGATAGATCGCCTTGACGTTGTGGCTGACGGAGCCGTAGTACCCGTGGGTATGCCACGCCGCCTCCAGCGCCGGCGGCATCTGCAGCGTTTCGGCGATTTCGGCGCCGGTGTGACCCTGGTTGAGCAGCCGCAACGTCTGGTCGTGCAAGTAGGCGTACAAGTCGCGTTGCAGCGAGAGGAATTCCACGACGCGTTCGCGTCCCCAGGTCGGCCAATGGTGGGAGGCAAACACCACATCGGTGCGGTCGGCGAACGTGTCGATCGCCTCGGTCAGATATCCCGACCAGGCGTGCGGGTCGCGGACCAGCGCACCGCGAAGCGTCACCAGGTTGTGCAGGTTGTGGGTCGCATTTTCGGCCATGCACAGTGCGCGGAATCGCGGGAAATAGAAGTGCATTTCGGCCGGGGCTTCGGTGCCCGGTGCCATCTGGAACTCGATCTCGACGCCGTCGATGGTGTGGGTTTCACCGGTGCTCGCAATGTCGACGGTCGGCACGATCAGGGCTATCTCGCCTTGCGACGGCGCTTGGCCCAGGCCACAACCGACGTGTCCTTGCGGGCCGCGCGTCAGCAAGCTGCCGTACATGTAGGTGGCGCGGCGCGCCATGGCGGGCCCGGCATAGACGTTCTCCTGGACGGCGTGCTCGGTGAACCCTTCGGGCGCCAGCACCGCCACCGTCCCCGCGTCCACGTCGGCCTGCGAGGTGACGCCCAGCACGCCACCGAAATGGTCCACGTGGCTATGGGTATAAATGACCGCGACGACGGGGCGGTCACCTCGGTGAGTGCGGTACAGCTGAAGCGCCGCGGCCGCCACCTCGGTGCAGACCAGCGGGTCGATCACGATGAGGCCGGTGTCGCCTTCGATGAAGCTGATGTTCGAGATATCCAGGCCGCGTACCTGATATATGCCCGGAACGACTTCGTAGAGGCCATGTTTGGTGGTCAGCATGCATTGTCGCCACAGACTGGGGTGCACCGATGGCGGTGTGTCCCCGGTGACAAACGAATATGAATCGTTGTCCCACACCACCCGCCCGTCGGCGGCCTTGACCACGCAGGGCTTCAGCGCGGCAATGAAGCCCCGGTCGGCGTCGGCGAAATCGGCTGTGTCGTCGAGCGGCAGCCGGCGATTCTGATGTGCGGATGTGATGACGGCCGTCGGAGGCTTCTGGTCCACTGGCCCATCATTCCAGCCACGCCGAACCAGAACCAGCCAATTGGGAAGCCGGCCGGCAAATGGCCGCTGAAGTGGGGCCAGGGCGTCTCAACAGGGAGCTTAATTTTGCCGATTTCGGTATTCGCGCTTCCAGCAAACTGCATACTTCCGAAACGGTCCGTCAATGTCGACGGGCCGCCACAATAACAAAGGAGAACCGGGTGAAGCGTTTTGTTACCGTTGCTGCAGCAGCGACGGCGATTGTCGTGGCAGGTCTGTCCGGGTGTTCGAGCTCAAGCACCCCGGGTCAGAAGGTCAGCACTTCCGGCCACGCCAAGGTCGTGATCGATGGTCAGGACCAGAACGTCAACGGTCAGGTCACCTGCCAAAAAGCAGGCGGCCAGCTCCAGATCGGGGTCGGTCAGCCGGGTACGCCTACCGCAATTGCTGTACAGGGCACCGACGCCAATCCTCCTGTCGTTCACCAAATCGCATTGGGCAACGTCAACGGCGTCACCCTTGCTTATCAGCAGGGCAGCCCAGGGGCGAGCGCTCAAGCCACCGAGGACGGTAACGGCTACAAGTTCACCGGGACAGCGAACGGCATAAACACGGCCAATCCAATGGCAGGGACCGTGAGCAAATCCTTTGTAATCGATGTGACCTGCCCCTAGGGCCTCGACCTCGGCGAGGTATTCAGGTCGACACGATGGCGACGACCCGGCGTCGCCATCGTGAGGCGGAATCCTCACCGGCCCGGCTTATGAGTCGAGGCAGAGCGGCAACCGAACGGTGAAGTCGGTGTGCCCAGGCGCGCTGTCCAGGGTGATCGTGCCGTGGTGAGCTTTCACCACCGCCGATACGATCGCCAGTCCCAGTCCGGTACTGCCGCCCTTGCGAGATCGAGAAGTGTCGCCGCGGGCGAACCGCTCGAATACCTCCGACTGCAATTCCTCGGGGATCCCGGCGCCGTTGTCGCGCACACTCAGCACGGCATGCGTTGCGTCAGAGTGCAATCGGGTGGTCACGACGGTCCCCGGGCCGGTGTGGACGCGGGCGTTTGCCAACAGGTTGGTGACCACCTGATGCAGCCGGGCCGCGTCGCCGGAGACGGTCACCGGCTCTTCGGGCAAGTCGAGCTCCCACTGTTGGTCCGGACCGGCGACGTGCGCATCGCTGACCGCGTCGACGGCCACCCGCGAAAGGTCCACCGATTCGCGTTCCAGCGGCCGCCCGGAATCCAAGCGGGCGAGCAGCAGCAGATCTTCAACGAGGTGGGTCATCCGCTCGGTTTCGGACTGCACGCGGTTCATCGCGTGCGCCACGGCATCGGTGTCGTCTCCGACGCGTTGGGCCAGCTCGGTGTAGCCGCGGATGGCAGCCAGCGGGGTGCGCAATTCGTGGCTGGCGTCGGCGACAAATTGTCGTACCCGGGTCTCGCTGGCCTGCCGCGCCGACAATGCGGCGGCGACGTGGTCGAGCAACCGGTTGAGCGCCGACCCGAGCTGCCCTACTTCGGTGCGCGGGTTGGCGTCTGACTCGAGAACCCGTACCGGCAGTGCGACTTCGCCGCGGTCCAGCGGCAGATCGACGACCTCGCCGGCGGTTTGGGCCACGCGACTTAGCGGCGCCAGCGCGCGCCGGATGATCACGACGCCGGCCGTTATAGCGGCTGCTACGACGATCACGGTGACCACCGCGAAGATCATCAGGACGCGGATCATCGTGGCGTCCACATTGGCCAGCGACAGGCCGGTGATGACGACTTCGCCGCTCTGCCGGGCGGGCGCGGCGACAACGCGATAACGGCCCAGGCCGTTGAGATCTCGGGTTACCGGCGGACGGTTGATCGGCAGCGCGCCCAGCTGGGCCGTGGCGGCGTCGCTCAATCCGGCGCGGGCGCCGGCGGTGGTCAGGTAACCGGCCTCGATCGCCCCGCCTTTGCCGATCACCGCCGCGACTATGCCGACCGGCTGGCCCGGCGCGTCGAGAAAGACTGGACCCGGGCCGGGTCGGGGGAATGACCGCAGGTGATGGCGCCACGGCGCAGAGAGCGGCTCACCGAATATCCGCACCGAGCGATGCGAGGCGTCGTGCAATTCGGTGTCGAGCTGTGCGACCAGGTATCGGTACAACGCGAACTCAGTCGCCGCGCCGATTCCGATACACACGATGGCGAGGATGACGACCTGCCCGACCAACAGCCGAAACCGAAGGGACCAGGCCCGCCCCATGCTAACGAGCCGGCTTGAGGACGTAGCCGGCCCCGCGCAGCGTATGAATCATGGGCTCGCGCCCGTTGTCGATCTTCTTGCGCAGGTAGGAGATATACAGCTCGACGATGTTGGACCGGCCGCCGAAGTCGTAACTCCACACCCGGTCCAAGATCTGCGCCTTGCTCAGCACCCGCTTGGAGTTGCGCATCATGAAGCGCAGTAGTTCAAACTCGGTGGACGTCAACGAAACTGGCTCGCCGGCCCGGGTCACGTCGTGGCTGTCCTCGTTGAGCACGAGGTCGCCGACGATGAGCTGCGCGCCGCTGTCCTCCGTGGTCACGCCGGTACGCCGCAGCAGCGCACGCAACCGCAAAACCACCTCTTCCAGGCTGAACGGTTTGGTGACGTAGTCGTCGCCACCGGCGGTGAGGCCGGCGATGCGGTCCTCGACTGCGTCCTTTGCCGTCAGCAGCAGCACCGGCAGCTGTGGAGTCTCTTCACGCAGTTTCCGCAAGACATCGAGCCCGCTCATGTCGGGCAGCATCACGTCGAGGACGACGACGTCCGGCCGTTGCGACCGGGCGGACTCCAGCGCGGCTGCGCCGTCGCCCGCCGTGGCGATGTTCCAGCCTTCGTAACGCAAAGCCATCGAGACCATCTCGGCGAGGACGGCTTCGTCGTCGACTACCAGAACGTTGATCGGGTTCCCGTCGGCACGGCGCATGACGACGCGCTCGACGGGTGCATGGGGTTGGCTCACAGCTATCTAGTATGCGCAACCCGATTTAGGCCTTGCTGTGGCAATCCTATGGGTCCGCTGTGAGCCAACCTTGCTGCAGTGGCGGGCTCAGAACCAATATCGGCGGCCGGCGACCGGACGACCGACACTGCCCAGGATCAAGAACACGACGCCAACGACCACCAGAATCCACCCGAGGGTGATCAGAATTGGCACTGGCAGAACATAACCGAGGACGAGCAAGATGATTCCGAGGGCGATCATGACGACTCCATTCCAGATGTTTTGGTAAGGGTGTTGCCGGCGATTCGCGTCAGTACCAGTAGCGCCGACCGCCCACCGGGCGACCGACGGAACCTAGAACCCATAACACCGCGCCGACAACCAGCAAGATGATGCCGATCGTTTCCAGGACATACACCTTGAGGACGTATCCCAATATCAACAAGACGATGCCTAAGGCAATCATGACGCCTCCATTCCAATCATCTGGTCGATGTCCATGGCAGGCATCGAACTGGGTTGCGGCAAATGACAATCGGCCACCTTCGGGTTGACACCCGCGTAATTCAGGGGACCTACCAGTACAGTGACTGCGATAGTGCCTAAAGAGGCACAATTTTGATCGGTATTTTTCAGGTAGTCCCGCTGGAACGCGGCTATCACGCCGATCACCAACCAGACCACCACAACCGCACCGATTAAACCTCCGCCACGCATCCTGACCTCCATCAATGTCAATCAAAATTGCAGAGCAGAACAAATGTACCCGAGCCGGTGGGCGTCCAAACCTCTGGACTAAACATCTGACTAATAGAAGGAGCGGCCCTTTGCACTGGCTCCCGACGCGAACGCTATCTCAGCGATTAGTACTGCAGTACAAGAACATTGAGAATCGGCTGACGGCCCACTCCGGGATGGGCTCGAATATGTTGCGGCGTCAGCACATTGCGTCGCCTGCGGCAGCCGCGGTCAGGACCGCCGGGCAGACACGAAATCGACTGGAGGCAGCACGTTGTCCTGGGGGACGTCGCGCCCGTATCGGGCCAGTAGATCGGCCATGCCGATCGCCGACGCGTCCCAGCCGTGTTCGGTCAGCCAGTCGGCGATGTCGGTGCGCTCCTCCGGATACCACAGGTCTTCCACGTCGGGTATCTCGGCATTGAGCACTTGAGCGGCCGCGGCGCGGAGGCGCGTGGACTGGTCACGCTGGCTGGCCAACAGGTCGGGGTCTACCGCATTCTTCGCGGGGAGGTTGGTGGCGAGCCAGCTGCCGGCCCGGCTCAGCGAGTTGATCCGCTCGAACAGCAAGTCTTGGGCCTTCGCGGGTAGGTAACGCAGCAGTCCCTCGGCCGACCACACGCTTGGCTGGGATGCGTCAAAACCCGCTTCCCGCAACACCGTTGGCCAGTCTTGGCGCAGGTCCACCGCAACGCTCACCAGCCGCGCCGTCGGCTGCGCGCCGCGGCGCTGCAGAGTACTCGACTTGAAATCCAACACCTTCGCCTGGTCCAGCTCGTACACCGTGGTCCCGTCCGGCCACGGCAGTCGCCACGCGCGCGCGTCCAAGCCGGCCGCCAGGATCACCACTTGCCGAGGACCGCAGGACACCGCATTGAGGAAGAACTCGTCGAACCACGCCGTCCGTACGGCCATGAAATCGACCATCACCTGCAGATGCGCATGCAGTTCCGGCGCGACGTCGGTCAATTTGGCCGCCAATTCGGGGTCGGCCGTCAGGCTCCACATGCCGTCGCCGGCGGCGTCGAGGAATGCCCGCGCAAACGGGTCCTGAATGAGCGGATTCTCGCTCTCGGTCTCCGCGGCGCGGGCCGCCGCAACCCCCAAGGCAGTCGAGCCCACACTCTCGGTGATCTCCCAGGAATCGTTGTCGCTCCGCGGCATCGTCATTCCTCCCATCGTCAGCAGCCAGCATCGGACAGTACGCTTGCTGGCTGTGAGGTAGCTGGTCGCGTTTCTTGTTCGGCGAGCTGATCATTCGGACGTCAGGCGATTCGCGCTGATCCACTGGTCTGCGCGACGTTTCGACGCGCGCGACAACCATCCGTCTTGGATGAGCTCGGCCAGCTCGGTTCTGCTCACGTCGGCTAACCGGCAGGCCCGTATCAGCACCGACGGATGGTCGTCGAATCGATCGGTGGTGAAAAACGGCGACCGTGAGTCCTGCACGAGCGCCAACTTCTCGCTTTCAGATTCCACCCAGATCATGATCACGTCGGCGAACCGCTCGCCGGTCTCTGGGTCGGCGGCATCAGGTTGCGGGGTGCGGAAGAAGACGAACGACTTGCCGCCGATCTGGTAGATCGCGTTGCCCTTGGGTCCTTCGATGCGCTTGGCATGCGGCATGCCGGCGGCGATCTCATGAACGTCGCTCAGTCGGGCCGGTCGATCCGCCATAATCCTACTGCTGCAACAATTCCGCCATCGCCGGGATGATCGTCTGCAACGCCTTCAACGGTCGCAGCATGACCTTGAACGATACGATCTGCTCGTCGTCGTTCCAGTGAATCATGTCGATCCCATTGACGTAGATGCCGTCGATGGTCGCGGCGAACTCGAGGATCGCCGACCGCTGCCCGTACCACTGCTCGACATAGTGAAAATCCGTGTTGCCGAACACTTTCGCAGCTGCCTTGAGATACGTTGCCGTCTGTCTCGGCCTTCCTGCGGGGTGAATACCGCCGGCGAGAAGAACACCGCGTCGTCGGCGAGCAGAGCGTACAGGCCGTCGGTACGACCCGTCTCGATGATCGAGACGCAACGTTCGATCAAGGGCGGCGTCATACCACGATCCTTGCAGATCCGGCCCTGAGGTAGCTTCACCATCGTGGAGGACCTCACAGCCGTGGCCAAGTGGATGTCGCAGCAGGGGCTGGGCGATGGCCCGCTGGAGGACGTATCCAAGCTCAGCGGCGGAACGCAGAACATCATGTTGCGATTCACCCGATCGGGCCGGCCATACGTGCTGCGGCGCGGACCGAAGCATCTGCGGCCGCGCAGCAACATCGTGATCATGCGGGAGACCCAGGTGCTGGCGGCGCTGGCCGGAACCGACGTACCGCATCCGCACCTGATCGCCAGCTGCGCCGACCCCGACGTGCTCGGCGACGCGGTCTTCTATCTGATGGAGCCCGTCGACGGGTTCAACGCCGGCGAGGAGTTGCCTCCGCTGCATTCCGCCGACCCGGCGGTGCGATTCGAAATGGGACTGTCGATGGCCGACGCCTTGGCCAAGCTGGGCGCAGTCGACTACGGCGCCGTCGGCCTCAGCGATTTCGGTAAACCGGCAGGTTTTCTGGAACGCCAAGTGCCACGCTGGCTTTCGGAGTTGGAATCGTATCAAGAGTTCGACAACTATCCCGGCCCAGACATTCCCGGGGTCGACGACGTCGCCAAATGGCTTGAACAGGGCCGACCGGCGGTGTGGACGCCGGGCATCATGCACGGCGATTACCACGCCGCGAATGTGATGTTCTCCCGCACCGGTCCTGAGGTTGTCGCAATCGTCGACTGGGAGATGTGCACGATCGGCGACCCACTGCTGGATCTGGGTTGGCTGCTGGCCACGTGGGGACAGTCCCCCGCATTCGGCGGCGCACTCTTCGAGAAAGGCGGACTGGCCGGTCCCGACGACCTGGTGGAGCGGTATGCCCGCAACACCACCCGCGACCTGTCGCACATCACCTGGTACACCGTGCTGGCGTGCTTCAAGCTCGGGATCGTGCTGGAGGGCACGCTGGCGAGGGCCGGCGCCGGCAAGGCCCCGAAGGAAGTCGGCGAATTACTCCACGAGGCCACGGTGCGGTTATTCGAGCAGGCGCTGACGTTGATGGACGCCGGATGATCGATTTCGACATACCCGCGGACCTGGCGGCGCTGCGCGATGAGATCCGCGCGTTTGTCACCGAAAAGATCGTTCCCTACGAGACCGATCCTCGCCTCACTCATCACGGCCCCGATGACGCGCTGCGTGCCGAGCTGGTGGAGCTGGCCCGTGAAGCCGGGCTGCTGACGTTCCAGGCGCCCAAGCGTTTTGGTGGCCGGGAGCCCTCGCACCGCGAGCAGGCGGTGTTGTTCGAGGCGGCCGGCTGGTCGACGTTGGGCCCGGTGGCGCTCAACTGCGCCGCGCCGGATGAAGGCAACATGTACCTGTTGGGCAAGGTCGCCAACGCCGAGCAGGTCGAGCAATTCCTGCTGCCGGTTATCGACGGGGCGCAGCGGTCGGTGTTCGCGATGACCGAACCCGGTGGTGCCGGTTCAGATCCCAACCAGCTGGCCACGATCGCGGAATTCGACGGCACCGACTACGTGATCAACGGCAACAAGTGGTTGATCACCGGTGCGCATGGCGCCCGGACATGGATCATCATGGCCCGCGTCGCGCCCAACCCGCAGGGCGGCCCAGACTTCAGCGGGCCGACGCTGTTCCTCTGCGACGGCTCGACCGCAGGCATCGAGCTAGAGCGGGTGATGAACACGATGGACCGCAACTACGTCGAAGGCCATGGCGTGGTGCGGTTCACCGACCTACGGCTGCCGGCCTCGGCTGTGCTCGGTGAAGTGGGCCAGGCCCTGCGCTATGCACAGTTGCGGTTGGCACCGGCGCGGCTGACGCACTGCATGCGCTGGCTCGGGGCCGCCTCGCGCGCGCAGTCGATCGCGGTGCGGCATGCCCGCGAACGCACCTCATTCGGGAAACCGATCGGCGAGCATCAAGGCGTGAGCTTCATGATCGCCGACAACGAAATCGCGCTGCAGCAATGCCGACTGGCAATCTGGTGGGCGTGCTGGACCCTCGACAAGGGCGACCGGGGCACCGGCCGGCACGAAAGCTCGATGGTCAAGGCTTATGTGTCTGAAGAGCTGTTCAAGGTCGCCGACCGCTGCGTGCAGGTCCTCGGTGGCATCGGCATTTCCGACGAGACGCCGGTCGGGATGATCTTCTCCGATATGCGGGCCTTCCGGCTCTACGACGGCCCAACGGAGGTGCACAAGTACGCGATCGCCCGTCAGGTGCTGCGATCACAGGCGGATTAGCGCTAGAGCCTATTAGCGCTAGCTAGTCGGGGCCGTGCCCACCGCGATCAATGCGTCGTCCAGCGTCGGGTACAGCGCGATGACTTTGTCCAAGCCGGTCAACTGTATCGGTCTGCTCGTCGCCGGATTGTTGGCCACTATGGCGACCTGGGCAGATTTGCTGATCTTTTGGTGGGTGGCCACCAGGATCCTCAGACCCACCGATGCCATGAAGCTCACTGCGGAGAGTTCAATGACAAGAACGGGCGGGTCTTTGTCAAGCGCTCCGGTGAGGGCCGCTTCAAAGGCCGGCGCGGTACTCAAATCGATTTCGCCGCCGATGCTTACTACGGTTACCCCTGCGCGGTGAGCAACGGATGTGGTGATCGGACCCGCAGCTGACAACGGCCATCCTTAATCTGGAGTCGTATCGCTCCTGGCGGACCCGGTGCCGACCCTTGCCGCCGTCGCAAACTGGCAGAAATATTACTTCAACTCCTCGTCCGGCGAGGCTCGGTTACGCTGGGCGCGGAACTTATGCCCGCCGCGGAGATCCGGGAGGTTAAGTGTCGGATCAGTCGACAGATTTTTCTGCAACGGGCGTCGTTAATCAGACGCCGGCGATCTCGGGTGAGGGTTTGCTGCTGCCGCAGCTGGTGCAGCACCTGAGGCAGAACCGGACGGCTTTGCGCGAGGAGTGGGCCCGCAGAATCACCGAAGCCGAATTGCTCACCGCGATGTCGCCGGAGGAGATCTTCTCCGAGGCAACGACCGTGTACGACAGCTATGTCGAGGTGCTCGAGACCGGTAGCGTCGAGGCGCTGCAGGACTACGCACGCGACCTTTCCGAACGCATTATTCCGCGTGGCGTGGAGACCAATGAGGTCGTCGGGATCGTATTGCTGCTGCGAGACGTGCTGGCCCGCTCACTGTTCGAGAAGTACCAGACGGACTTCGACCTGCTGAACCGAGTGCTCGACGCCTACGAGCCCGCCGCCAACCGCATCGCCAACACCGTCGCCGTCGGCTTCGTGCAAGAACGCGAGCGAATTATCCGGCAGCAGCAGGAGGCCATCCGCGAGCTGTCCACGCCGGTGCTGCAGGTGCGCGAGCAGTTGCTGATCTTGCCGATCATCGGTGTGCTGGACAGTCAGCGCGCCCGGCAGGTCACCGAGCAATTGCTGCGAGCTATTCGCGCCAACCGGGCCAAGGTCGTCGTCATCGACATCACCGGTGTGCCCACCATCGACTCCACGGTGGCCAACCACCTGGTGCAGACCGTCGACGCGTCGGGCTTGATGGGCGCCAGCGTGATCATCACCGGTCTGTCTTCGGAGATCGCGCTCACCCTGGTGACGATCGGGCTGGATCTTTCCAAGATGAACGCCGTAGGTGACCTGCAGGGCGGTATTGAAGAAGCCGAACGTCTGCTGGGCTACGAGGTCACCCGCACCGGCGAAACGGGCGGGTAACAACACTTCGTTGAAAGCTAACACGAGCGCGCCATGCCAGTACCGATCCTGAAGCAGGGCCCCATCCTCATTGCCTCAGTGCAGGCGGCGCTGACCGACTCTGACACCGAGCGGTTGCGCTACGACCTGATGGAGCGGGTCAGCCGCTTTCGCGCACAGGGCATCATCGTCGACGTCACCGCCATCGACGTGATGGACTCATTCGCCGCGCGGTCGCTGCGCACCATTGCGCACATGACGCGGCTACGTGGCGCGGACACCGTGATCGTGGGCCTGCAGCCGGAGGTGGCGTTCTCGATGGTCCAGCTGGGCATCGTATTTGAGGACATGCACACCGCGCTGGACCTGGAGGAGGGCCTTGCGCTGCTGAACCGGCGACTGGCGCCCCGCAAACCGATCGGACGTGACGGTGGCGGATGATGTCGTCGTCGACGTAGGTCACCCCGACGACATTGTTGCCGCTCGGCAGGCGGGCCATCAACTGGCCAGCGACCTGGGTTTCTCGTTGACCGATGTCACGATGATCGCCACTGCGATCTCGGAGGTCGCCCGCAACATCACCAGCTATGCCGGCTTCGGGGCGATCCGCGTCGCCCTGAAAGTTCGCGAGGGTCGACAAGCACTGGTGGTGCGGGCCGAAGACGACGGTCCGGGCATCGCCAACATCGACAGAGCAATGGAAGACGGCTATTCGACCGGCCGCGGCCTGGGCCTTGGCTTGCCGGGCGCCCGCCGGTTGATGGACCGCGTGATCGTGGAATCGACGCCGGGTCAAGGGACGATGATCGAGATGTGGAAATGGGTTCCGAACAATGGCTGAGCATGGTCGGCTGGGACCGATCGAATGGGCGGCCAAGTCTCGCCCGCTGCCGGGCCAATACGTCTGCGGCGATCGTTCGATCGCCATCGATGTGGACGGCACCGGCGCCCTGATCGGCGTGCTGGACGGTCTCGGCCATGGGCCGGAGGCTGCCGAGGCCGCCAACTTCGGTGTGGATGTCCTCAGTGATGCCCGCACCGAGCCGCTCGACATTTTGGCCCAGCGCTGTCACCGCGCCCTATCGAGTACCCGGGGCGCGGCGATGACGTTGGCACGCATTGACTTTCGGAGTGACACGCTCAGCTGGATCGGGATCGGCAACGTCACCGCCGACCTGGTGGCCAAACACCCAGCCGGTGTCGAGGTGCGTTCATCGGCACGCCTCGCCGGTGGCATCGTCGGCTTTCGGATGCCCGAAGTGCTTGTACCGCAGGAAGTCCCGATACGTCCCGGCGACTTGCTTGTCATCGCCAGCGACGGCATCGCCGAAGATTACCTGGACGACCTCGACTTCGCTGCGCCGGCTCTGGTGATCGCCGACCAGATTCTGCACAGCCACGCCAAGGACAACGACGACGCGCTGGTGCTGACGGCGCGTCACCGAGGTGCGACGGGATGACGCGCGACGACGATGGTCCCGGCGCAGCCCGGACCGAGGAGCGGCGCCCATGACTCCCTACGACGATTTCCATATCGGGTACGCCGCCGCACTACGCGCCTACCTCGAGGCCCGCGGCGAGGAAGCTCTCGCCGTCGGCCACGAGCTCGGGCGTCGGGCCTTGCAAGACGACATCAGCATGCTGGAGATCGTCGAGAAGCATTTTCTGTTGGTCGACGAGCTGGCGCAGCGTCCGAGCTTCGACGGAGCGGCGGCGCTGGCTTTCCTATTGCAGACGCTGGCCCCCCTCGACGTCGCCACTCGCGGATTCCTTGCCGGCACAAAGCGTTACGAGGAGCAACGGGCCCGCGCCGAAAATCTCGCCGATCGCGACGAGTTCCGAAATGCACTGGTGAATTCGCTGCAGGAGGGATTCTTCGTCTCCGATCGAAGCGGCGCGATCGTCGAGCTTAACGACGCTTTCAGCAAACTCACCGGCTACCCGGCACGCGGCCTCCCGTACCGATGGCCCCAGCCGTGGTTGGTCGATGAGAAGGCTGCGCGGCTCCAACAATCCAGGCTGGGCCAAGAACACCAGGTCCAATACGAGACGCCGATTCGGCATCGCGACGGACGTCTGGTGTGGGTGGCGGCGAACATCAACCGGGTCAACGCCGATGCCGGCGACGGTGATGTGTTCGTGGGAACGATTCGGGACATCACCGCTGAACGGGCCTTCGCCGCGCGGGAAAGTGCGGTGCTGCGCTTGGCCACGGCGGTGAGCGTGGCCAAGAGTATGTCCGAAGTGCTGTCGATCACCCTCGACGAGTGCCGACTCGCTCTCGACGTTCACCGGGTGGTAGCCGCGGTGTGGCCGACGAGCGGCGCCGACCCCACCATCCAAGTGGCAGGCGAACGGGATCCATCGACTTGGCGTCACCTCGACCCGCAACTGCGGGGGGTATTTCAGCAAGCGCGCCGTCAACTGCCTCTCACGGTTCAGCCGATTGAATATCCTGATGCCCCAGGCCAATCAAGCGGAATCGTTGCCGTCCTCACCGGTGGGGGAGACGTCGCACTTTGGCTGGAGCTTCGGGTGCCTCGCCGGGTCAGCGCGGAGGATCGTCTGTTGGTCACCGTGCTCGTCGGGCACCTCGGGCTGGCGATACAGCACGTGCGCCAGTTTGAGGCGGCTCGTGAGACCTCGCTGACATTGCAGCACGCGATGCTGGCACCCACAGAGCTTCCGCCCGGTTTCGCGGTTCGCTACGAGCCCGCGGTTACGCCCCTGGAAATCGGTGGCGACTGGTACGACGTGCTGCCAGTCGGCGATCACCGGATCGGCATCATCGTCGGGGACTGTGTAGGGCGCGGCCTGTCCGCTGCGGCGGTGATGGGTCAGCTTCGCAGCTCCGCGCGAGCGCTGCTGCTTACCGGCGCGGAGCCCGCGAGGCTACTGGAAGAACTCGATTCCGTGGCTGAGCTGATCCCGGATGCGTTCTGCACCACCGTTTTTCTCGCGGTCCTCGATACCGAATCGGGCGAGTTCTTCTACAGCTGCGCCGGTCACCTGCCGGCTGTGCTGGCGACGCCACACTCTGCGCCTACTCTGATCTCTGGCGCCCGCTCAGTGCCGTTAGTTGTGCAACGCAAGAGTTCTCGTCCGCAATCATCGGTGATCCTGCCGCCCGGTTCGACGCTGATGCTCTACACCGACGGCCTGGTCGAGCGGCGCGACATGTCGCTCGACGACGGGATCGCGCGCGTCAGTGCAACGGTGGCAAGCGGAATGAACCTGACCGTCGACGCCGTCGCCGATGCGGTGCTCAGCGAAATGGCGCCGCCAGGTGGATACGACGATGACATCGCAATCGTCGTCTATCGGCGACCGTACGCACCACTGACCATCGAACAGGTCGTCACGGCCGATCAATTAAGCGATATCCGTCATCAAGTCGCTGCGTGGATGCGGCTCGCCGCGGTCCCCGACCAGCAAGTCGCCGACATCGTGTTGGCGGTCAACGAAGCGTGCGCCAACAGCGTCGAACATGGGTACCGAGGGCGCAAGCCGGGCAAGGTTCGGGTCGAAGGCGAAAACGACGGTGCCCTACTGCATCTCAGGGTCACCGACAGTGGCTCGTGGAAAACGGCCTCTGCCGACCCGGGCGTACGCGGCAGGGGGTTGTTGCTGATTCGCGCGGTGACCGATTGGCTCGAGATGGAGTGCACCTCGTCGGGAACCACAGTCGACATGAGCTTCCGCCTATCGGCGTAACTACGGCAGCACGGTGTGCATCAACATCACGTCGTATGCCGACCACAGCGACAGATTGAAGTACAAGTCCTTGCCCGTCGACCAAGGATGAATCATCGGCGCGTAAATGCCACCGGGCATCTGGAATGACGAGACGAGCGGTTGCTCCGGACTCCATGGTCCTTCCGGTGCGGGCGCCGTCCGCGCTATGACGTCGTTGCTGCCACCGTTGGTGTAGAGCACCAGGTATTGCTTGAGGTAGTCATTGTATTGCGCTGACATCTCACCCACCGGCCCAGGGAAGATCGGTGTCGCGGCGCCCGGATCCGTTGCGACCCATCCTTTTCCGTCGCCGTTCCAGTATTGATACTTATTGAGATCCGGCAAGGCGTTCGGAGGGACTCGGGACAGAAATGCCGGACCGCCGCGGCCGGACGGGGTGCCGAACGAGTAGAGGTAGCCGTCCTTACCCCGCATGAAGGCGCCCATCTGGAAGTTCTGGTTACCCGGAAAGAACCGCCCGCCGGGCACGGTGTCCGCCCCGGCCAGGCGGATGGTGCCGGGGTAGATCCCCCACGTCTGGCCGTTGTCGAGGGAGCGCGCGAGCCCCGAATAGTTCGTCGACCAATCGCCGTCGTGGCCCCAGTTTTTGATCGACATGAAGTTCATGTACTGGGTCCGCCCGATGGCGATGGCGGTGGTCGGGATGATTCCGGTCTCGTGGCCCGCCTTGTGAATACTGTTGACGACCTGCTTGGAAAGGCCTGGCGCCCACACCGGTGAGCCGGAGTATGGGTTGTTCGGCACGCCGTCCGGTACGTGGATGCCGTGGGACAGGTCGCGGTCTTGGCTGCGAAACAGTGTGTTGTATCGCCACTGTTGGCCATGGACGCTGCAATAGCCGAAGGTGTCACCGAAGGCCATCAGAACCTGGGGGTTCCCGGGATCGCCGTTGTCCCAGGGAATCCCGAGATCAGTCCCGGAGATGCCGAAACGTTCGAGGGTTCGGTTCGGGCTGTTCGGTCCGGTGACGTATTCAACGAGCGAGGTGGGAGCTCCTGCGATCCCGGCAGGAGGCGGCGGCACCGCGGCCTCCGGCGCTATCTGGTCGGCATTCGGGGACGCTAGGTTGCCCGCCGCGGGTGGACCGGGCGCGGGCGTTACCGCTGCCTGGAGTTGCGCGGGCTTTTGTTGGGGTATCGCCTTGAGCAGGGAAGAGATCAGCGGGCCCAGTTTGGGTAGCGGCGCATTGTCATTCGTCCCCCGTGGCCTGCGCCCAGTCGGTGGCGCAGCCGGTCCGGGCGAGGGGATGGTCGGCATCCCGGCAGGGGGCGGGACGTTCGCCTCCGGGGCTGAGCACGGCAGCGCGGCCGCTGGTGGCGCGTAGCCGACCGGCATGATTAGTCCAATAGCGGTCGCCGACGCCACCGATATTGAAACGATTCGACGAATCGCCGCCATATCCCACCTTTCCAAGGGCAAGCCGTCGCATTGACGTCCGCAGTTGGCTTATGTGACGATAGTGGCGAATGCTGCAGGTGAGACTACTGAGGTTCTAATGGGTACGCATCCGTGACCGTGTCGCAACCGACGTTGGATGTGATGTGACGTCGCGCCATGGCAGGCTTGCTCGCCTGACCGTTAGATCGGTTTCTATGGTTCGCGAAGCTTTCGTCCATGACGCTGTCGTCGCGATGCAGCCTGGCGCCAGTCCTGAGGCTCTCGGCGGCGCAATCACGATTGCGTTGTGCGGGAGCTGGGACCATCCGCCCCCGTGCCCACTAGCGTCGCATTACGTCACCAACTTGCCAGTTGGTGAAACCGTCGCGCTACGGGTGCTTTTCGCCACCGAACCGGCGAACGAGCAGCACGTGCGTTCGCTCATCGGCGAGACGCTCGCCGCCGGGCAGTTGACCGGTCCGGATGGCCGAGTCGCTACCTGGCAGCTACGGTCTGCATCCCGGGCACTCTTCGCGCCGATGAAGAGGACCACGCGGCCCATCTGATTGCGCACTGAAGCGACGACAGCGGCTCGCCTCGGCGTATATCTCCAATTCAAGATCACCGAAGTTGCTCGACATTCGTCCTCTTCCTTTCGATGGACGATCGATTACGCGGACGTGTCTGGCCGCGCGCTCGCGGCGCAACCGGTCCTTTTCCTCTTGTTGCTGGGATGCTTGGTCAACCTCTTGACCGAGGAACGTCAACCGAGCGTCCGAGACATTCGAGGCAGCAGACGCTGCGACCAACGATCCGTTCTATCTGCCGAGCGGGTAAGGTAATCGCACCAAATCTGCGGACTGGGAATTGAAGGCCGAACTGATCGTGCGCCTCTACTACGACCTCGATGACGGCATGGCTGTTGTTCTCGGCAAATTGCCACCTAGAGCACTTCGGCGAGGCGTTCGGGTCGTCAACGCATCAACGTGGAGTCGCGTGCGTCGGATTCGGAATGGCACGAATTGTGTTGGGCCTCACCCGGTCGCACGGTTTCGAGCCCGCGATGTGACCGATGCGAGTGCGGGTGGACCGAATGACTAAAACCAGCAAAATAACATCAAGAGAGCGCCTATCCGCGAGCGGCGGAAGCCGACCGTGGAGCCAGCGCAACATGCCGTTGCCGACGACAGAGGTGCCGACATTTTTCGGACCTTCTGATTCGCCATTGTTCGGCGTGGTTCATCTGCCGGTCGATAACCAGATCAGGGGCGGGGTACTGATCTGTGGTTCGCTCGGAAAGGAGGGGATGGACAGTGCCCGACTGCACCGGATCCTCGCCGACAGCTTGGCGCGCCGCGGTTTCGGCGTGCTGCGTTTTGACTATCTAGGCTTGGGTGATTCTGCATACGCTCAGGTCCGTGACGACGCGGTAATCAACTGGGTGGCAAGCGTGGGCCACGCGCTCGATTACCTCACGTTGATCGGCGCGGAGTCGGCGACCGCTATCGGCATACGTGCCGGGTGCCTGATCCTCGACGAGTACCTGGCCCAATCCCACACGGTCAACCGCGTGGTCTACCTCGATCCCTATGGGACGGGCAGGCGTTACCTTCGGGAACACACTGCGCTGTATCGGTTGTCGGCGGGCGAGGACCCTGATACGCCCGGCGAAGTGTCAATCGTCGGCGGGCGGTTGAGCGACCACGCCGCCGCAGAATTCGCCGCGCTGCGGATAAATGCCAATCCAGTCAGCGCCCATGGCGTCGACAACGTACTTCTGGTCGGGCGACCAGCCGAGACCGACAAGCTCGTCACCGCCCTGGCGTCGGCCGAGGGAGTTGAATCGATCATTGCCGGCGGTCTGCCGGAATGCGCCCGGCCGAACGAGTTGTTCTTGTTGCCGATCCCTTTCACCGCGGTCGATTCGATCATCGAGTGGATCGACGGAAACGTTCCCATTCGTACCCATCGCGCCGTGCCCCAATACCTGACTTCGGTGACTATGCCGGCCGAAGGGCCCGAGGGTGTCGACGTTTCCGAGAGCATCGAACGGATCGAGTCGAACGGCCTATTCGCCATCCGCACGCTGCCCCGACGCCGGAGTTCCGCGCCATCAAAGACCGTGTTGTTCTTCGTGACGGGCAAGGACTCGCACGTAGGACCCAGCCGAGAGTGGGTCGAATTGTCACGTCGCGTTGCAGCGGCCGGGTCACAGGCGTTGCGCTGGGACCCGGCAGGACTGGGCTTGTCGGCCCAGATCAGCCGGGACCCTTGGCGACTGGCGTATTCCAAGGCTGACATCACCGACTCGATAGCGGTGGCCAGACATGCCTGCCGGGACGACGGCCAACTCGAGGTTGTCGGCATCTGCTCCGGCTCGTGGTATGCCGCTCATGCCGCCCGCAATATCGGTGGGCAGTCGGCGATCCTGGTCAACCCGCGGCCGTGGAATTGGCGCGTCACCCCCACCTTGTTCTCGCAGTGGGACTCGCGGAGGAAAGAGCTACGCGCCAACCCGGCTAGTGACAGCAGCGCCGGCGCTGGCGAATCCAGGTGGAGAAAGCGCCTCGAAGCACTCGTCGGGCCGCCTCGGAGGTGGACGAAGAGCTTTATACACAACCGCCTCCCGCGATACGTCGTGCGAGCGTTGAGCTGGCTCGGACTCGTGTGGCTGCCGGAGGATTTTCTGACAACCCTTGCCCGCCGTGGAACCGACGTGACGCTGATTGTATCGCCCGAGGATGAGGAGCAGTTTACTGCCAGAGGCGGTCGGGCAGCCTTTGACCGGCTACAAGGGACGTCACAGCCGACTCGCCTGATTGCCACAGCCCGCGGCGATCATTCCGCCTATCACCCGGCGATATTGGCGGCGATCCGCGACGCGGTGTTGCCGGTAGCTGCCGGTTCCCCATCGGACCACATCCCCGTATCGGACATCACGTCGATTGAGAGTGGCCGAATCCGCTAGTGCCCCGCGCCGGCACGATCACCGGCGGCAGAGCGCCGAAATTTTCGTTGCGTTATGAAACCGTTCGGCGAAGTGCGTCGCTGGCGAAGAAACGCGGCAAGGCGCAGCGGGATTGCAATAAGGCTCAACAGGGCGAACGGCAGATATTCGGCGGCGTAGCGCCAATCCTGTGTCTTCTGGTCGAGTGAGCCCAGCACAAAATCCCGGCCGAAGGCGATCAGAATGTAGGTCGTGCCCACGAAGAGCAGTGGCCGCCACAGACGTCCCAGATTGCGCATTGCGATTCCGAAGGACAGCAGCGCGAGCAAATAGGTGAAGAACAGTGCGACCAGGAAGAACCCCAACAAGCCGCCCTGCAGCGGAATCTGGCCGATGACGACGCCCAGCCAGACGACCAATCCGATATGGACCTGAAGCGCTGTTGCGAAGGCCAGGCCCAAGGCTCGCGCCTGTCGCGCCAGCCAGGCAAAGGCTGGGCCGACCAGGATGGCCGTCGCGCCGCCGGCATAGGAAAGCCAGAAAAAAAGGAATGACCAGCGCGCCGTGACGCGCACCCCCAGCCTGAGGCCATCGGGACCGGTGCCGTAACCGGCCAGAACGGCGACGGCAAGCGCGAGCGCGCCGCCCAACGCGCCGATCATCCAAACCCATGCCGGATCATGTCTTCGCGTCATCGCGCGCCCGCCGGACTACAGACCACGAGAACGACGGCCATTGCGTGGCAATCTGCGTGCGAAAGCGACAAAGACGAGCTGAGCCAGCCTTGGTCTTGTGCCCGCTCGGCGAGCGCTCCGCTCAGGCGAAGCAGAGGCAGCGGACCCTCCCGTGTTACTTCGATCTCTCGCAGGGGAAACGGCATGTCGGGTTCTGCGAATGCCTTGATCACTGCTTCCTTTGCCGCGAACCGGGCCGCCAGCCTCTCCACCCGGTTGCTGCCCTGGCAGTCGTTGATTTCGCTCGCCGTGAAAACCTTGCGCAGGTACCGGTCCCCGAACGCCGCCAGCGAGGCCTGGACATCCTCAACGGCCACGACATCGCATCCGACCCGGACGCGGTGCCCGTCAACCTCGCCCGGCAAGCTGATCATGCACGCGCCGTAATCGTCGCGGTACCAAGGGAATCCACCGATGCGACGTGGGCACAGATCTGCGGGGTCGGCTTCGGCAGGCCGACCGCCACCGCACGTGGCGTCACACAGACGACTTGACTAGGCCTTCAACTACCTGCTCGATGTTGCGCACGGAAGCAAAGGTGGACTTCTTGAGCACTTCATCGGGGAACTCGATGTCGAATGCATCCTCGAGCGCAAGCATGACATCGACCGACGCGTGCGACGTCAGGCCGAGCTTGTAGAGGTCGGCCTGATCGTCCACCTCGCGTGGATCGACCGCCATACGGCCGTGAGCAGTTAAGACGTCACGAATTTGGTCCTGCATCAGACTTTCCTCACATCTCTGCCGTGTGGCTCAACTTTTGGCCAGTGTCGGGTCCAGCAACTTAAATCAATGTTGGGTCCAGCCCCGCTAAGACTCCTTGGGCGGCGTGTAGCTCCCGGTCGCCTTGAGCCGCCTGCGAGCGGTGCGGCGGTAACTGTAGAAGTCCGACATAGGCGCCGGGTTGCCGTACAGCCAGTCCAGGGGTTCTCGCATGTCGTCCACGTAGCCGATGGCGAGGGAGCCGCGCTGGTAGCCCATCAGCCTGAGCAGCCCCTCGGGGAGGGTGCGGGCGATCTCGGGCGGGCAGGCGAGATATTGGTTTTCCTCCTGGCGCAGCCACCCGAGCGAGTAGCCCACGTTCATCCCGATCCGGCTGGTCTTGGCGGTGTTGGCGCCCCCGCCGTGGAATACCGAGCCCGTGTACAAGAGGACCGAACCCTTGGTCATCACCGCTGGGGAGGACAGGGCGGGGTCCACATCGTCGGGATCGTCCTCCCAACGGTGGCTGCCCACCACCATCCGTGTCGCACCCGACTCTTCGGTGAAGTCGGTCATGGCCCACATGGTGGCGACTTCGGCTTCGAAGCCCCTCGGAAACTGGTAGCGATCGAACGACCACTGATCCCGATGAATCATCTGCGCCGGCTCACCGGGTCCGATGGTAATCAGCTGGGTCAGGTCGAGCTGGAAGGTGCTGGCGTGGTCGCCCAACACGAGGTCGAGCGTGTCGATGATCATCGGGTGGGTAATGAGCGAGCGCGAGGTAGGCGAACGGGCGATCAGGGCGCCGGTACGGCGGGTGGTTGCGCCCAGGAAGTCAGTGTTGCCGCCGCTGGTGGCAGCGAGGTACGGCTCGATCTCGGTCCGTATCTGATCCATCGTCTGGGGAGATGCGAGGTCGGCGATGACCACACACCCGTCTTCGTCAAGCACCTTCGCAGTGTCTGCCGGCGAGGAATCCGAACCGACTGTCCGTACTGCTATTGGCATGACGCATACTATATAGGATGATATGAAGACTATCCAATGACTCTAGGTCGGCAAAAAGCCGACTTTCATGACTGACTAGCGGAGGTACGACCACAGATGCTCCCGTTTCGATTCGGTGCGTACACCGCGGTCGCGCCAACCATGTCGGCTTGGCGGGACCAGGCCCGAATGGCCGAGGGTCTCGGATACTCGACCCTGTACGTTTCTGACCACCTTGACGCCCAGTTCGGGCCTCTCGTAGCCACGACCGTGGCCGCCGAAGCGACCTCCACCCTGCACGTAGGGCCCTTCGTGTTGAACAACGACCTACGCCACCCTGTGGTCTTGGCCAAAGAGATCGCCACGCTCGGCTTGGCGGCCGAAGGGCGGGTCGAAGTGGGCCTTGGAGCGGGCTCCCTCCGGAGCGATTACGAGCAAGCGGGGATCGAGTTCGACGAACTGGCTGTCCGCGTGGACCGGCTGGCCGAGAGCCTCACCGTCATGAAGAGGCTGTGGGGTGAGGGGGAGGCGACATTCACAGGGAGGTATTACACGGTGCGCGACGCCCGCTGTGATCCTCGCCCGGCTTCGCCACCTCGCGTCATGGTTGGGGGTGGGAGCAAGCGGCTGCTTACGCTCGCAGCCCGCGAGGCGGACACCGTTGGGATCAATGCGAGCCTGAACGTTGGCGCCAAGAGCGTTGACACGACGAGCCAGGCCACGCTCGATCGCTACGACCGTTGCCTGGCCTGGGTACGAGAAGCGGCGCCGGATCGGTTCGGGTCGCTTGAGCTCCAGATTGTGGCCTTCGCCACCAGAATCGTCGCCAGCCGCCGCGCTGCCGCGCGGACCGCAACCATGCTCGGCCTTCCGGGTGAGGACGCGCTCGAGCTTCCGATCGTTCTGATGGGCAGCGTGGACGAATTGTGTGAGCTGCTTCTGAAGCGCCGCGAGAGGTGGGGCTTCACCAACATTGTGGTGCCGGGCGAGGCGATGGAGTCCTTCGCACCTGTGGTCGCCCAGCTCGCGGGCACCTAGCTTCGGAGTCTGTGAGAAGGCATGACGGACCACGGCGTGCTCGGTGCGGTGCTGGACCACGCCGATCGAGCCCCGGATCGACCCGCTGTCAGGGACCTTGATCGCGCGTTGACCCGGGGCGAGTTGCGCGCCGCAGCTGGGAAAGTGGCCGCCGGCTTGCTTCAGAAAGGCGTCGAGCCCGGTGATCGGGTTGCCTTGCTGATCGGCAATTCTGTGGACTTCGTTGTGGCGGCACTGGGCTGTCTATGGGCGGGGGTCACGTTCGTTCCGCTGGCGATCACCGATCCAGATCTCCGCCGTGCGCGGATCGTGGCTGACTGCCGGCCCGCACAGGTAATCACCGCAGGCTCGGACCAAACGGCGCCATCGGGACTTCCCGTCGGCACGCCTTGGACCTCCCTTTCGGTGTTGAGCGCCGCAGGTGGGCGCACGCCACCACCCGTAACGGGCCCCATCTCCTACATCATTTACACGTCAGGGACGACCGGCATCCCCAAGGGGGTGCAGATTTCCCCGGAGGCCTTCTTCACCGCAGTCGAAGCATGCGCCGACGCCGTGGGACTTACCGCGGACGACCGGGCCCTGTGCGTTTCGCCCGTGCACTTTGACGGGTCCTTCTCTGCCATCTTTCCTCCGCTCGCGCGCGGCGTCCCCCTCGTCATCCCCGACCGGGAAGCCCTGCTGTTCCCACGCAGGTTCTTCTCGATTGTCGCCAGCGAGGGGATCACCGCGACCAGCTTCTCTCCCAGCTACCTCCGGCTGCTCCGGGCCAGCGGCCGTCTGGCGCGGTTGGCAGACACCCCGCTGCGAGTGATGGCCCTGGGCGGCGAAGCCCCGTCCAAGGCCGATATCAAGGCGGTGTGGGCCGCCAGTCCGGGACTGCGGGTGGTGAATCGGTACGGCCCGACGGAGACGACCATCGCCGTCGCCCATCTGGAACTGACGCCCGAGTTGCTCGACGCGGGGCCAGTACCGATCGGGCATCCTCATACCGGGAGCTCGTTCCGCCTCGTTGATGAGCACGGAAGGCCGGTCGATCGTCCTGGAGTGGTCGGCGAGCTGTACATCGGCGGACCGCAGCTCATGGCTGGATATCTGAACGACCCGGCGCTGAGCGCAGCTGTGCTGCGGACGGACGTCGTCGACGGAACCACCCTCTACCGCACTGGTGACCTCGTCTTCCGCGACGACCGGGGGAACTACGTATACGTCGGGCGTTCGGACCGCGTCATCAAGCGACATGGTGTGAGGATGTCGCTGGTCGAGGTGACCGAGGCGCTCGGTGGTATCGACGGGATGGCATCCGCGGCGTGCACGACCTTCGACCTCGAGGGCACTCTGGGGATCGTCGCATTCGTGGTGCCGGACGGCGAGTTCACCACCCCTGTCGCCGTCCGCCAGGCCGCCAGCGAACGTCTTCCGGAAACGATGCTGCCCGATCAATTCGTCTTGGTGGCCAACTTGCCCTTGACGTCTTCCAGCAAGGTCGACGAGCGGCGGCTGCTGAAGGAGGCTGGCTTGTCTCCGGCGAACGAAGGGGCCTGAGCCGTCAGTGTCGTTGCTACTCAGTTATATGCAGACACCTGGTCGATGTCAGTAGACGACTTCCGGGTGGTATTCGTCGATCCACACCGACAGGTCGAGGACCCGCTCTAGCCGCTCCCTGTCCAGTGGCCGCATCTCTTGGGGGTCCAACAGTGTCGACTGCTCCAGCGCCGCCCGGTCGATCAGACCGAACAACACACTATCGTCGGTGCCCAAGAGATCCTTCGCCTGCGCCTGGAGGGCGGCATCGTATTGCGGATCCGAGGTGGACGGATACGGGCTCTTGACCCGCTTCACCACCGACTCAGGCAGCAGGTCACGGACGGCGCCGCGTAGCAGGCTCTTCTCTCTGCCGTCATGGGTCTTCAGCGACCACGGTGTGTTGTAGACATATTCGACGAGGCGGTGATCGCAGAATGGAACACGCACCTCCAGGCCGACCGCCATGCTGATCCGGTCCTTGCGGTCCAACAGGATCCGCATGAACCGGGTCAGGTGGAGGTAGCTCATCACCCGCATCCGGTGGGTGAAGTCGTCCTCCTCGTCGAGCCGCGCGACCTCGTTGACTGCCTCGGTATAGCGGTCCTGCAGGTAGGTGTCCAAGTTGACGGCGGAACGCAGTTGCGGCGTGAACATTTCGCTGGCGCGGGCCGAGTACAGCGCATTAACTAAGCGGCCACGCCGCGCCGGACTGCCAAGTAGACCGCGCTGGTTCGGGATTACCGAGTCTCCGATGGCGATCCAGGGGAACGTATCGGTGTTCTGGACCGCCGGGTCGTGGAACTGCCGGTAGCCACCGAAAATCTCGTCGGCCGACTCTCCGGACAGCGCCACCGT
Source organism: uncultured Actinomycetota bacterium (assembly GCA_963833915.1). Lineage (GTDB taxonomy): Bacteria > Actinomycetota > Actinomycetes > Mycobacteriales > Mycobacteriaceae > Mycobacterium. The sequence continues at coordinate 279,295 of CAWHZO010000004.1, read as the reverse complement.
TGACTGCTGCCGGATCGCCTTGAACAGCAGATAAAGCGACTCGTCCATGTCACCCATTCCCATCGGGAGGTCGCGGGCCCTGACCACCTTGCGCCGGAGGTCGAGGTCGGACAACTGGGTGTGATCAAGAACGATGTCGTTATGGTCCGAACCGACGTGCTTGGCCACATCGTGCACATACGGCGTGTCCATGGTCGGACGGAGCTCGCTGGGCTTGAAGTTTTCCACCTGTGCAGCGAAGTCGACGGCAAACGTACGGACCGGGTTGTTGAGTTCGCGTGCGGACAGCGCGGTGATGGCGCTGGAGTCCAGGCCACCGGACAACAACACACACTCGGGAACGTCGGCGACCAGCTGACGACGGACGGTGTCGTCAAGCAGCTCACGTACCCGCGCGACGGTCGTGTCGCGATCGTCGGTGTGCGGTTTCGATTCCAGCCGCCAGTAGGTGCGCTCACGGACGCCGCGCTCGTCGACGGTGACGATGGTGCCGGGCTCTACCTCCTGCATGCCCTTCCACACCGCGTGCTTGGGGGTCTTGATTACCGGGACGAGCATCTCACACAGCCCGTCGACGTCCACGACCCGCTTGACCAGCGGGTTGGCGAGGATCGCCTTGGGCTCCGAGCCGAACAGCACGCCGTCGGGAGTGCGGTAGAAGTAGAGCGGTTTGATGCCCATCCGATCGCGGATCATCACGAGCTTGCGTTGACGCGCGTCCCAGATGGCGAACGCATACATGCCGTTGAGCCGATCTGCCAGCGCCTCACCCCACTCGAGGTAACCGCGGAGCACGACCTCGGTATCACTGGAGGTCTGGAACTTCTCGCCCTTCTGGGTCAGTTCGTCGCGCAGCTCTTTGAAGTTGTAGGCCTCACCGCTGTAGACCATCACCACGTCGCCGTGGGGGGTGGACACCGACATCGGCTGAGCCCCACCGACCAGATCGATCACGGCGAGACGGCGGTGGCCGAGAGCAGCGTCCCGGTCAGACCAGACCCCGGACGCGTCGGGGCCACGGCATGCCATCGTCTCGGTCATCGCGTCAATCACTACGCGCTCTCGGGTTTGGTCCCGACAGAAGTCCACCCAACCGGTGATGCCGCACATGTTGTTCCCTCCCGGCTCAGCCGGCCATGGCCGCGGCCTTGGCCAGGGCCTGATCGATGTCGTCGATGATGTCGTCGATGTGCTCGATCCCGATGCACAGGCGGATCGTTTCCGGCCGAATTCCGGCCTTCACCAGCTCCTCGTCGGAGAGCTGGCGGTGGGTGGTGGAGGCCGGATGGATGGCCAGGGTCTTGGCGTCCCCCAGATTAAGCAGCCGCTTGATGAGCTGGAGCGCATCGAAGAAGGCCAGTCCCGCCTCGTAGCCCCCCTCGGCCCCGAAGGTGATGATGGACGGCACGCGCCCGTGGAGGTATTGCTCGACCAGGCGATGGTAGGGATGGTCGGGGAAGCCGGCGAAGCTCACCCAGGCCACCCGGGGGTCGGCGGCCAGGTAGTCGGCCACGGCACGGGCGTTAGCCTCGTGGCGCTCGAGCCGCACGGCCATCGTCTCGAGGCCCTGGAGGAGTAGGAAGGCGTTGAAGGGGGAGAGGGTGGCGCCGCTGTTGCGCAGCTGGGTGGAGCGGGCCCGCACGGTGAAGGGCCGCTCGGGAAAGTCGCGGGCGAAAACGACGCCGTGGAAGGCGGGCTCGGGCTGGTTGAAATTGGGGAAGCGGTCGGGATAGTCGGCCCACGGGAACCGGCCGCCGTCCACGATGGCCCCACCGAGGGTGGTGCCGTGGCCGCCCACGAACTTGGTCAGCGAGTGGACGACCACATCGGCCCCGTGCTCGAAAGGCTTGAGCATGAGAGGTGTGGCCACCGTGTTGTCCACGATGAGGGGCACGCCGGCCGCATGGGCCACGGCGGCCACCGCCTCGAGGTCCACGATGTTGCCTGCCGGGTTGCCGATGGTTTCGCAGAAAACGGCGCGGGTGTTCTCGTCGATGAGGGGGGCGATCGACTCGGCTCGGTCGTCGACGGCGAAGCGGGCCTCGATGCCCAGGGTGGGCAGCACGTGGGCGAAGTAGGTGAAGGTGGCCCCGTAGAGCTGGGGCGCCACCACAAAGTTCGAGCCGGCACTTGCCACCGTCAAGATCGCGTAGCTGACAGCGGCCATGCCCGAAGCCACCACCAGGGCCGCCGTCCCCCCTTCGAGGGCGCAGATGCGCTGCTCGAGGACGTCCAAGGTCGGGTTGTTGAGCCGGTTGTAGTGGAAGCCAGGCGTCTCCATGTCGAGCACGGCACCGGCGTGGGCGGCGTCGATGAAGTCGTGGGCCACCGTCTGATAGATGGGCACGGCCACGGCCCGCGTCCCGTCGGGTGTGTAGCCACCGTGAATGGCGAGGGTCTCGTCGTGCATGGCCTCAGGCGCTCCTCTTCGGGATGACGCCCAACAGGTTGCCGTACATACGCTGGGCGGCGCCCCGCCACGGCCACGGGGCGCGGGCGCCGACCTCGTCGAACGGGAAGGCGGCCACCAGGGCCGGGTCCCGCTCGCCGCCCACCACCCGCTCGTGCAGCCGGCGGAGCCCGTCCCAGTCCGGGCCGGCCACGCAGTCCCGAGGGAGGCAGGGTGGTTCGTCGCGCTCGTGGGCGGCGTAGCGCCGCACGTCGCGGACGTACTCGCGTATAAGGCTCGAGGGATCGTACTCGGGATGGGCCTGGACCAGCACGACCTCGGACCGGCCCACCGTCTTCGTGACCACGCTCCACCCCACCTCCTCCGACTGCAGAGCCACCGCGTAGCCGGCGGCGGCCACCGTCTCTGAGGGCACGGTGTTGAGTCGCGAGTGGGGCAGCACGACGGTCCCCATTTCAGGCATCCCGGCGGCCAACGGGTGGGTCGGCTCGGCCTTCTGGGCGAAGACGCCCGTGCACTTGACCGGCAGGATGGTCCGTTCGACGCCGTCGAAGACGGCCAGGCCGGCGTGGGCCGACAGGCAGGACAGCACCATGGCCGGCACGTTCTCGCTCCCCCACCGCAGCAGGCCGCACAGATCGGACCAGTAGGGCTCGTCCTCGATGCGGGACGCGATCGGGTTGGAGCCGGTCACCACCAGCAGGTCGGGGGGCTCCGAGTAGAGATCCTCGAGGGGACGGTACTCGGCGGCGATGCGGGCCCGGATCCGCTCGCCCCGGGGCACCCCGGCCATGGTGTGGCGGGTCAGGACGACCGTCTCACACCCGGACGCGGTGTCCAGAAGGCCCACGAACTGTCGCTCGGTGGCGCCGAACGCGGCGTCGGGCATGTTGTTGACCAGAGCGCACCTCCACCGCACCGGTCCCTCGGCCCCGTCCGGTGCCGCCCACGGGTCGAGGGTCTCGGCCAGTCCAACGCCCACCGTCATCTCAATGCCTCAGATCGGTGTAGGTGACGGTGACCTCCTGGTGGAGGAGCCGGTAGGCCGTCTGCAACTGCTCCTCGTCGTCGGTCGAACCGACCACGGCCACGATGTGGTTGCCGGAGCCGTCCCGCCAGTCGAGGGCGGCCCCCGGGCCCTGGTGGACGCTCACCGTGTCCACCAGGGCGTGGTCGGTGAAGTCGTTGATGCCCTCGATGGCCGCCACCGTGGCCGAGACGGTCGGTGGCTGGAGGAAGAAGCGGTAGCCGATGCGGTCGGTGGCCACGGGCCCGTCGACGGACACCGCCTCGCCCAGGGCCACCCGCAGGGTGAGGTCGAGCAGGCTGACGCCGGCGGCCCGCTCCAGCATCTCGGGCACACCGCCGCCCACCCGTCCGTTGACCTCGATGACACGGGGGCCGTCGGGTGTGAATTTGACCTCGGTGTGCAGGCACCCGGTACGTACCCCGAGGGCGTCGATGGCCTGGGTTGCCAGGTCCAGGACGGCCGAGCGGCTCCCAGCGTCGAGGGCGGCGGGGATGAAGAACCCGGTCTCACGGAAGTTTTTGGCCGACGGAAAGCGGCCGGTCAGGGCCAGGTGGCTGATGGCGCCGTCGGCCACCACGCTCTCGACCGACACGTACCCGGCGTAGGGGTCGCCGGCCCGGGTCGGATCGTCGGCAAGGTAACCCTCGAGGACCATGGCGGGGCGGCCCGGGCCGAGGGCGTCGAGCAGCTTCTCGAGCTCGGCACCGTCGCGGGCCAGGAAGGTGTAGCGGCTGCCCTGGGCCGACCGGGGCTTGAGGACGGCGGGCCACCCCACTTTCGCCTCGACGGCCGAGAGCTCGCGTTCGGACTGGTTGGGGCGGAGGAGGTAACAGGGGGGCATGTCGAGCCCGGCGTCGGCCATAGCCCGGCGCTGGCGGGCCTTATCGGTGAGGGCGGCGGCGGTCGCCGGGCTGTGGAAGCGCAGGCCCAGCCCCTCGGCCACCAGGGCCAGTTCGACCATGCCGGCGTCGAGGTAGGTGGTCATGCCGTCGGGCTCCCAGTCGGCCAGGGTCTTGATGGCGTGCTCGACGCTCATGCCCTTGAGGTCGACAACAGGACCGAACCGGTTGAGGAGATCGGTCATCTCGCCCATCCCCGGCACGGCCGTGTCGATCATCCACAGCAGGTCGCAGAGGCCGGCGGCCGCTTCGGCCAGCTGCATCACGGGAACGCAGCGCGGCCCGTAGCCCACCGCCACCAATGGCCGCGCCCGTCCGGTCGTGGAATCCGTCATGTGCTCAGCCGATCACGGCCTCGACGCAGTCCTGAGCGTCGTAGACGGCCCGAAGGCGGCTGCGGGGCGAGGGCAGGTAGTGGGTGAAGTAGCGCACCCCCTCGGTGAGCACGCCCAGCACGGAGAGGTTGGGCTGGAGCCGGCCCTCGGTGTCGTAGGGGTGGAAGTCCTCATTGATGGCCACGCTGCCGACGGGCGTGTCACCGTAGCTGAGCTGGGTCAGCCTTCCCTTGGCGTAAAGACGCTTGAGCAGAGGTGAGCCCGACCGGGCCAGCGAGGGCATGTCGAGATAGCCCCGCACCACCCCGTCGACCGTCACGGCCGTCGGCTCGTCGATGGCCGTGGAGCTCAGGCGGATGCCTTGGGGGCAGGGGGCCAACTCCGGGTCAGGTCCGAGCGGGATGCGCACCACCCCGGCGTCGAGCAGCCCCAGCAGCTGCTGGGAGCGCATGGGTGGCACGCCCGCCTCCAGACGGTTGATGCGGCCCCGGACGTTGGACTGGAACTCGACGTAGGAGTCGAGGGAGAGACCGCCAAACTCGATGACCGAACGCAGCTGATCCCGGAGGATGCGCAGCACCTCCTGGGCCGCCTTGACCGGGCTCCCCCCGGGTCGCAGGGCCTCGCTGAGGTCGTCCTCGATCATGTCGTAGACCTGGCCCTGGTAGTCGGCGGCCGACGTGTAGTGGCGGTCTGACCCGGCGAAGAGGTGGCTGGCCGGGTCGAAACGCCCGTAGCGCGGCTCGAGACTGTCGATGGCCTTCTCGTAGTGCCCGTTCACCCAGCCTTGGCGGAGAACGGCGCGGACCTCAGTCGACTCGACGTCGTCCCCGGCCAGCAAAGCGGCGTGTATGTAGTAGCGCGCCTGCATCTCGGCGAAGATGAGCGGGAGAAGCTCGGCCCGGAAGTCCACGTGCCGCCGCACCGCCGACCCGCCCGGATTGGTCAGCGCCGCGAACTCCTCGGGGGTGCACACCACCGGTTGGTACTGGCCGTAAGGGTCGACGCCGGTTGCCGACTTGGCGCAGTACGGCGCGCCCGAGCGCGAGTAGAGGGTGACGGTCGGCTCCCGGCCCGAGGGCACGTACCGCATGCGGTCGGCCCGGCCGCACCGGTCCTCGAAGCTTCCGCCTCGTCCGATGGTGAGGGCGGTGAGGACGTCGAAGCCGACCAGGCCCATGCCGGCCACGGCCACCGAGGATCCGGCCGGAGCGCTCTGGTCGAAGTGCTCGACGGGGTAGGGCCGCAGGTAGTGCACGCCCCCGTCGGCCCCCGGCTCGTCGTTCCAGGTGTGCCCCGAGGTCAGCACCACGTGGTCCACTGTGAGGGTGGTGCCGTTGTCAAGCAGCACCGTCTCGCGCCCCGCCAGCGCCGGCGAGATGTCGACGGCCGCCGCGTAGTGCCGCACTATCTCGAGGTTGGGCGGGGCGTAGGCCACCAGCGTGTCGTAGAACCAGACCAGGTACTCGCCCATCAACCGCCGGGGCAGGTAGTCGGTGGGCAGGATGGGGTCACCCCCGGCGCCGATGCGGCACTCGTAACCCACCCAGCGGTAGCCGCGGACCACCGCCCACGGGTGCAGGCCCACGGCGTAGGGGGGGAGGGCGTCCCCGTCGGGGGCGACGTAGAGGGAGAGCTGACCGCAGGCGTTGTTGAGCAGGAGGAAGTCGGGCTGCTCGGCAGAGTAAACCCCGCCTCCGAGCTGAGCGGGCTCGATCACATGGAGGCGCACCGGTTTCCCTACCCGCCGTGCCCGGTTCACCGTCCGTTCCATGACGCACAGGCCCCACGAGCCGAGCCCCACGACGGCCATCTCGATCAACGGACGCGTCCCAAGCACGCCGGAGAACGATCGCGCCAACGGCGGCCGGACCGGTCACGTCGTTTACGGGCACATGTTTTCGGGCACCTACGTGGCATTTCTGCCTGTGTGGTCACCAACGACACGTGCCCCTCCTCATGGAAGCAGCCCAACCCGGGGTTGTTACGCCGACGCTTGATGCGCGGTATGTGTATACCGATGATGCGCCTGTGCGATAGATTACATACTATAAGTCGGTAATGGAAGCTAAAAGCCAACATCTAGTTTCGAGACATGTAGAAAGCATCAATTAGCCCGCAAGACTGGGTAGTGAACAGACCGCGCGGTTTTGTCCGGCAGTTCCTCGATGAGACCTCCGCGGGACCGGCGTGAGCGCGCGGTGCGGATGGTTGCGGCGTGCAGCGATCAACACGCGTCGGGAGTGGACGGCGACCGGCGAGGTTGCCCCGCTGGCGCTAGCTGCCGGGACCCCATCCTCGGGATGCCGGAAATAACCTCTGACCTGAGGCGCCCGAAGAGATTCGAACTCCCAACCGTCTGATCCGTAGGCAGCTTCAGCCCGTCCAAGCGGGTCTGTTGAAGTCCGCCGGAACATGCTCGATACCGCTTCTGAGATGCGGATTCAAGCCGCGGGCGTCCGTGGTAGTCCAGACGATCTGCCAGGGTGTTTTGAGTGAGTTGTGACGCGCTTGTGACATCGAGGGCGGGCGGCACCCTAGGAAGCGTTTCGGCGTCCGCGGGCGATGCGTACTCGCAACACCGTCGCCATAAACCTCAGGGGCAGCGTCTCTCGGCCCTGTCCGGCGTTGCACTCGTCGCACAGGATCAACAGATTCTCATCTTGGAACAGGTCGGCTTCTGATAGTCCAAACGCATTTCCGTCATAGACGGAAATCCAGTGGGCCACCACGAGCGGCCTATCGCTGCGATTACATCTCAGACAAATGCTGTTGTCGCGCTCGAGGATGCGTGCGCGTTGGCTCGGGCTGATGTTGGGGCGGGTGCGCAGCGACCTCCGAGGTCGGCCGGTCTCTGTTCGCGGAGCGTTGTACGCGTGACGCCCACAGTCTGCACAGCGAACGGTGTCCTGGCCGCCTACGCAGGCGAGTATTCCGTTCGTGCAACCACAATTACGGCACGGGTTGCGCATCGCGTAACTCATGCGTCTTTTCCTCGCCAAACACTCAATCGGGCGAGGGCTGCATAGCCCCAACTACTCACGAATCCGAAGGTTAGACGAAAGCCCAGCCATTAGTCCGTGGGCAATTCCCAGAACACTGTGGACTGATTGGGGATAAACGCATATAAGTTTGTGGATAACTGACTAAGACTAGCTTCTAGCTGCGGATACAACCGACCTGTGCATGAGCGAGACTGCCCGCCCGCGGGCTTCGTTTATACTGCTGCGTCGCATATTCCAGTGGATTTCTATCCTTATCGTGCCTGACAGCATTATGGGATGATCTGTGGACAAAGACTTGCCATAAATAATTCACAAAGCACGTCGTACTTCGGGCGTGTCTCCTTCCGCCGCAAGGCGGTTGAGCGCCGCGGGCCTACCAGTCGATTAGTCGCGACCTACTCGATGCGAATGAGTGGACTTAAGCGTTTGTTGCGGTTGGCCGCTTACCCGTGAGACCAGACCGCGAGGCACCCCTGGTGACTCGATGGGTAGATCACCGATGTTTATCCGCCGCGCAGCGGTCACTGGTTGATCCGAGCGTTACGACCGGGCGCCCTTCCGGTTGAGCCATCATCCAGCCAGACCAAATACCAACCGAATACGGCCCCTCTTGACCGTTTTGCTCGTAGAAGCCCTGCGGGTCATAGACTTTCGCCTCCGGGTATGGCCAAGGGCACGCGACCGATGTCGCGATCCTTGTCCACTTGAAGGAGGCGAAAGCAAGCCCGTACACCAGGTAGAACATGTTGACGATGATCAGCATCATCACGAATGACCCGAGCGCCGGCCGGGTGGGGAAGATTCGTGCTCGGTTGGCGAGCTTCTCCGACACCGCGCGGCCGGTGTCGTCCCGGTAGACCAGGACTCCCGCCGGGATCATCACTAGCGTGACCAACGAGGACTCCCAAAGTAGGGGGAACTGATGGGGCGTGCCCACGAAGATCGAGCCCAATGGAATGACCTGCGAGTACATGTACAACCCGGTCTGGATCATCGTGACCTCGAGGATCATGTCGATGACGAACCCGAAGATGAAAATCAGTAAGCCGAGGCTGACCAAAGGGTGGCGCCAGACGAATGCGTCAGTACTCCGCCGGGCCTGAATCCTGCGCAATGCCCAGACTGCCGGAAAGTAGGGACCGAACTGGAACATCACATAGCCGAAGACGACGAACGGTTCGACTGTGGGTGCGAGCGAAACGTATGGCCACCACTCGGGCCAGTGCCAAAGTCGCGGGTCGTACACCGCATACGGCGCCCAGTTCATCATCGGGTCCTGCCAAACGATGATCGTCGTGACCAAGCCCATGAGGAGGTAGGGGTGCGGCCCGTAGCGACGCCATCCCCATACAGCAGCCGCGATCAAAAGGACAACTGCGACGACCGTGAAGATCTGCAGGACGGGAATCCAGTGGCCGAAACCGAACAGCGGCGCGAAAGGTCTTGGCGTTCCTACGACTTTCGGATTACCGATCCGTTCATCGGGTTGGTTGCGCGCGCTCCAGCCGACAGCGACAACCGCTCCGACACCGACAGCAGTCCACAGCCAAGTCCATAATCGGCCGGTGGACGGGCGAGCCGTCCGCGCGTTCTGTGTGCTCGCCGGCTTGGTGCCTTGTTCGGTCGCCATAGTTCTCCTCGCAATTCCGTTAGGCATGAAGGTCGTCTAGTAGGACGGCGGATGGCTGCGGTTCAGCCTCCATGGAGCTGGTCAATACCAGGGCGCGACTGCGGCGACTGGTGTCAATGTGCGTAGGTTTCAGTCGCGCCCGGCACAAACGAGGTCAGGCCGAGCCCCTTGTAATGCGCGACAAGACGGTCGTACTCCCACCTGTTGCGCGCCAGTGGTGTGTACACGAGCCGTGCGGGCAACCATCGATAGGCGAGGCGCAGCAGCCTTGTCGCCATGGCGAACTCGATGTCGTGACGTCGAGTCCAGGGAAGGGGCAGGATCGCGCGGACCTTTGGATGCATGATGCCGAAACCGAGCACCGTGACCAGATGACCCGCTGCCGGGGCGATGAGCGTCCATATCGGTTGAAATATCGACGGCACATAATCTGGACGTGTAGGTCTAAGGGTGGCGTTGATGACGATGTCGAGGCTCTCGGTATGCGTGAGCGTTTCGTCTGCCACCTTGTCGTAGTAGGCGCAAAGGTCCTCGTACCGTTCGGCGAGTTGCCTTGCCCGGCCTGGCATCTGAAGACCGTCGCACATCTGCCGGAAGCGATCCCAGATCGCCTGGTTGTCACCTGGACTCAAACGTTCGCCGCCAATCGCGATGAAGGCACCGCGATGCATGAAGAAGATGCTGATGAGGTTCCAGTTCCATGGCTCGGGGCTCAATGCGCTGTAACGCTGGCCGTCAGGCTGAACGCCCTTGAGGTCTCGATGCAGCCGCACAAGCCGCTCCATCTCGTCGCGACTATGAGCCTCGTGCGCGAAGAAGGCCAGTTGGTCGGATGCAGCCGTCCGTCGCGCGCGGTTCAGCGGGTCGTCGCGGATGCGGGCCGTGTCTACAAGTGATGCAGACACCGCCGGATGCATCATCTCGTCGAAAAGTGCAGGGGTGAACATCGCCACCAGCTTGGAGCCCATCATGCGTTCGAATCGGTCAGTGACCGACCAGCGTGGCGCGGCCGCAATTTCCATCACCTGGATCGCGCAGTCGTCCATCGCTGCAATCGATGCGACAGACATGTCGCGGGAGTCGACCGACACTGGAGCTCCATTCCAAATGTCCGCATTTCTGGTGCCAGGCGGCACCAAAAGCTATTCTGGGGTCAGACTGCACCAAAAGTACGTGCGCGTCAAGAGATGTTGGAGGCGTCGGTCACAATGGTTTCTGTGTCGGCGAAGCAGGCGTATGGCGGCGTCGCCGCTGATGAGCGGCGCGCCATCCGACGTGCTGCCCTCATGGAAGCCGCTCTCGACCTCTTCGCCGAAGATGGCGCGCGGGGAGTTTCAAAACGAGCGATATGTGCTCGCGCTCGCCTCAACGATCGATACTTTTACGAACACTTCACCGACGCTGACGCGGTGGTCGAGGCGATCGTCCAGGACCGCACCGCCAGAGGTCTTGAGGCGGTCAACGTGGCGAGCCAGAAGGCCGCCCCGGATATCCACGCCCAAGTCCAGGAGACTGCCGTCGCAGCGCTCGACTTTCTCACTTCCGATCCGAGACTCGTGCAACTCCTCCTGCGTTCGCACACCTCTGAGGTTCTGCAGCAAGCAAGGCGGGAGAGTGCCCGCGCGATCGCTCGCGCGATGGCGGCGATGATCAACAACCCACCCACCTCGAATCAAGGCGAACTGGACTCCGAGATGGCTGCATACGCGCTTGTGAGTGGAGCGATGGAAGTCATAGCTGGCTGGCTACGCGGGGAGTTCGACGCAAGTCAGGATCACATTGCCGCCGTCGTCGCCGGTTTGTTGTTGAAGACCGCGGACCTTTCTGCGGAGCTATCAGACGGACTTCGGCAACCGAGGTGAATCGGACTAGCCCGCTCGCAGTCCGTCGAGCACGGCGTTCAAGGCTGTGACACCTTGATCGTGGGCAGCGCGTTGATCGGGTGCATTTGCGATAAAAGGGGCAGTCTCGTCAGCAGCGGCAAGTAGGACATGGGCAAGCGCGTCCACCGGTTGGCCGGCGTAACGCTTGGGCAGGTTGTCACGCCCGGCACATAAGCCTGTTGCGCACACGAGTTCGATAAATCTTGTGACATCCTCTTGACACTAAGGGCCTCGGAGGCGTTGCCGGCTCGGAGGCTGATTCGCATAAGTGCAGCTAAGCCAACCCTTTAAGAGTGCGCCCGAAGAGATTCGAACTCCCAACCTCCTGATGTATTCGACCTTTCTGGGCGCGTCCGCCAGCGTCCGTTATTGTCTTGCGGCGCAATAGGACTCGGGTCTATTCCATCCGCTCGGCACTGCCAGCGTCCGCCCGTATTCACGGGCGTTTGTATCAGGAAAGTGGAGAGTCATGACCTCCGCGTGACAACCAAGACTTCCCGCAAAATGCGGAAGGCCCCGGCGACGGCAGGCACCGCCCCGGGGGTATGGCCCAACCACGAAGGGAGTTGGACGTTGGTACAACAGTAATTACTAGACGTGCTGCTGTGAGCATGCGGTCATGGGCGCTTTTCCTAGTTCTTTCGCCCGCTCGGCCACGCGGTACCAGGCAACCTTGAAAACCTCGTCGGTAAGCGGAAGATGGTCGCCCACTTGCGCCCATACCGCGTCGGAGTAGGTCTGCGCCAGCGCGTCGGCTAGCAGTTCGGTTTCGCGGTCGTCGGTGGTGGTCATGTATGCGGTCATGACGGCCAGACTTCGTCGGCGCTGCTAAACATTTCCCATTCTTCTCCCTTAAACCGTTTGAATGACCCCTTGGGAGTCGGGGCCAGTGGCTCACCGTTCGATGGTGCGGCGAAGCAGTGCAACTGGACGCGAGTCCACTACCTGTTCTTGTTTCGACGGTTACCTGTTCTTGTTTCGACGGTCACCCTGACAGGCAGGAACTGTCAGGCCACGCCTCACGTCCAAGACAATGTGGACGATGAAGAAGCCCAAGCCGTGCGGGCTGAGAGGACTCGACCCCGACGATCCCGCGGTCATAGCGGCGATAGACCTTGTCCGATGGAACTCTCGCTCGGCACTTGAGCCACCGCATCCGCCCGACCGTGTCCAGGGCACCGCATGGATGTCTAAATAGCAGATTTGCCTGCCACGTTCCCCTCACCGCGAAAACGACGTCAGGACAGCACTCCTCGTGCTTACCCTCCTTCAATGCAGGGGAAGACAACTGTTATCGCCGGAGCGGCGATAGTTCTCGCAGGTTGCGGCGGGTCAAGCCAGACAGCGGTGACGCTAACGTCCACACTGGAAATCACTAAAACAGTGACGGTAACCGCCCCGCCGCCACCATCCGTCTCCAAAACGACCATGGAAACCGATGGCACGTATCGAGTCGGCACCGACATCGTGCCGGGCACCTATCGCTCGGCCGGTCCTAGCCCTGAAGGGGCATCCGATTGCTATTGGGCGAGGCTGAGTAGTCTCAATGAAACCCACATCATCGATAGCAACATCAGCACTGGTCCTCAGGTAGTGATGATCCAGCCGAATGACAGGGCTTTCTTGACGCATAGCTGCCAGCCTTGGACAGAAGGCTGACTGACCAACAGGGGCGAAGTCCGCGAACTCCCCCGCCACCGCAAACGTACGCAAATAGCGGATTAGTGGAAGGTCACAAATGACCTGTTGGTTGCCGTACAACCTGCTGCGAGTCTGCTGCATTCCCGAACGCGAATGCTCGGAATTACGTGTGTAGCCAAGACGTTTGTCCAACTAGCTACTTCGACCTGAAAAAGTCGGGGCGTGGCGGTCCTTTTGATGGGTCGCTGCACCGGGATGATGGCCTCGACCCCTTGGCTAGAAGGGTTCGAGGCCATCATGTTTCGAACTGTAAATGACCAGCCGACGTTGTGGGATTCGATCCTGCCGGCGGAGTTGCTGGTGTTGCCCGTCGAGTTGAGTCGGGTGGATGCGCTGCTGGAGGACCCGGTGTTCTTCGCGCCGTTCGCGCCGCTCTTCGATGCTCGGATCGGTCGTCCCTCGATCCCGATGGAGACCTATCTGCGGTTGATGTTTTTGAAGTTCCGCTACCGGCTGGGCTATGAGTCGTTGTGTCGGGAAGTATCGCGATTCGATCTCCTGGCAGCGGTTCTCCCGGATCCCGTTCGGTACCCGGGTGCCGCACCCGACCACGCTGATGAAGATCACCACTCCGTTGCGGCGACGACGCGGTCGCCGGGCTGAATGAGGCGCTGCTGGCCAAGGCCGCCGCGGCGAAGCTGCTGCGCACCGACAAGGTCCGCGCCGACACCACCGTCGTCCCGGCCGCTGTGGCTTATCCGACCGATTCGGGGCTGCTGGCCAAGGCGATCGGCGCCATGACGCTCGCACCGTGGCGCGGATCAAAGCCGCCGGTGGCGCCACCCGCACCCCGTCGCGGGACCGGCGCCGCGCGGCGGGGCGCCGAGCCCGCTCGATTGCTCGCGCAAGCTGCGATCTGCGCGGCGCGCAGCAACGCGATGAGGCGCAGGCAGCGGTGCAACGCATCACCGGTGAACTGGCCGACCTCGCCCAGCACGCGATGCGCGAGGCCGCCGCGGTGATCCGCAACGCCAAACGCGCGCTGCGCACGGCGACCGGGCAACGCAAAGGCCAGCTGCGCCGGGCGATCAACGACCCCGATCACCATCCTCGAGCGCACCGAACGCGTTGTCACTCAGACCCGTACGCCGCCTGTCGGGTGTGATGCCTGAATCGGCCACCCGGCTGGTCAGCCTGCACGATCCCGACGCCCGCCCGATCCGCAAAGGACGCCTCGGCAAGCCTGTCGAGTTCGGATACAAAGCCCAGATCGTCGACAACGCCGACGGGGTGATCCTCGACCACAACGTTGAGAGTCGGGAACCCCGCCGACGCCCCGCAGCTCGCCCCGGCGATCGAACGGATCACCCGCCGCACCGGCCGCGCCCCGCGCGCGGTCACCGCCGACCGCGGCTACGGCGAAGCATCCGTTGAACGCGACCTGCACGAGCTCGGCGTGCGCCACGTGGCGATCCCGCGCAAGAGCAAACCCAGGCGCCGCGCGCCGCGAGTTCGAACACCGGCGAGCCTTCCGCGACAAGGTCAAATGGCGGACCGGATCGGAAGGCCGGATCAACCACATCAAACGAAGCTACGGTTGGAACCGCACCGAACTCACCGGCATCCACGGAGCCCGAACCTGGTGCGGACACGGCGTCTTCGCCCACAACCTCGTCAAGATCGGCAGCCCTCGCCGGCATGAGAACCCGACACCGGGCAACTCCAGCGACAGCCGACCGCCGCTCGCCAACCCGTACTCGCAACGTCAATCGTTTTTCAGGTCGAAGTAGCTAGGAGTCGGACATGCCGAATTTTATCGACCCCAACGCCATTCCCAAGCCGCCTGGCGCGACCCAGGCACCAGACGGGACGGGCCGACGCATGAGCGCCGGCCGTAACTAGGTGTACGGGAACCACTTCGAGCTAGTCGACGTCTGAATCGTTAGTCGGACCGCCACGCCCTCTCTCCCGTAGCGGGCCGATTGCTGTCACGGGCGCCAGAACCCGTCGGCGTGTCGACGCGCGGCCGATCACCGTACTACCGCACACTGACACCCGATGGACGTGTTGACCTGCCAGCACTGCGGCGCACTACACGAACTCATCGCCGGTAGCGCAATGTTTATCGTTCGCCACGGTGCCACCTGTGAGGTGCCGATCGCGCAAACCAAGGGCCGCTGGCCCCACGAACCGGCCACGCTTCCAGACACGCCGGCCCAGGTCCCATTCGCGCAGCGGGCCGCATCCGGGCGGTGGCTTGGACAAGCTGGACCTGGATCGCAAGCGCGCCGTTATCGACGTGTTATTGAGGGTAACGATACTACCGGGACAGAGGCGCGGAGAGCTGCGTACCGGAGCTGCTGCCGATTACGTGGAAGGGGCTAAAAATGCTCGCACGCAAGGTCATCTGGTTTATCGCACTCAAGGTCATCTGGTCTATCGTCCTGATGTTCTTTACGTTGGTCGTCGCCGCATTGGCGGGTTGGCTGGTGGCCAGTGTCGCCTGCGTGCTGGCAGGCGCGGTGCTCCGGGCGGCTACTGCGGAATTTCCGCAGTTGGCCACCACACTCGGCGGCGTGGGGAATTTCCCCGGCAGCACCCTCACCGATGCCGAGATCGCAACGCTGGAAGCAGAAGCAGAGGCAGCAGTTCCTTAAGCTGCTTTTCAGGTGCCAGGGCCCCCGGCTTCTACCAACAGAGGATGGTGCCTCCCTGCGGCAAGTAGCTGTCGGTCGGCACGTTAATGAGCACCTCCATGTCTTCGTCGGTGCTGTTAAACATTTCCCACCCGATGCGGTGGGTTACCCCGGCGGCATCTTCCGTCCCGACAGCCTCTCCCGACAGACCAGGGATGTTTCCCATGAGTTCTTTTTCCTTAAGCCGTTTGAATGACCCCTTGGAGGGGGCCAATGGCTACCGTTCGATGGTGCCGCGAAGCAGTGCAACTGACGCGAGTATTCCGCTACCTGTCTTGTTTCGACGTTCAGCGAGACAGGCAGGAACCGTCAGGCCACGCCTCACGTCCAAGATGGTGTGGACGCTGAAGAAGCCCAAACCTACGAGTTGAGGGACTCGACCCCGACGATCCCGCGGTCATCGCGGCGATAGACCTTGTCCGATGGGAACTCTCGCTCGGCGCTTGAGTCACCACACCCGCGCGTGTCAGACCCGCCTGGGATGGTCTCACCACCAGGAGGCGAAATGATGTTTACGCAAACACAGCCCGCTGCCCCCGACGCCGGCAAGCCCACTGTCGTCGTCGCTGACGACAAGGCCACCGCACTGGCCGGCTCGCATGGTCGGCCGCCGCCGACGACGAGACGTTCTCGTTCGATCAGCACGACCACACGACGTTCTGGCTTCGGCTCTACGTCGGCATCCTCGCCGCGGTCATCGTCGCGCTGGCCGTAGCGCTAGAGATTCCGCCGGCGCTGTTGCTGTTCCCAACATTCCCTGACGGCGCGCTCGATGTGCTGCCGCGATCCGGCTCGGTGCCGACCCTCAAGGCCCGTGAGTGGATATGCGGCGACGCGCCCCTCCCACTCCCGGTTCACGTTGACGGGGTGACTGGACAGATCGCTCGGCCGAACGTGGGAGTTGGGCTTGTCGGGGCAGTCGCTAGGCGCGCTGCCACCGATGACCATATTGCGAACCTGCGCCGGACAGACCCAGGAACGCCCGAGGCTGTCGAGTCGACTCACCGAATGATTGAGTCGTTAGTAGAGCAATTGTCTTCGCTAAAAGCACAGATCACCGAAGCGCAGAGGGCGCTATGGGGTGAAGCAGATGCCTAGGGAACGATTGCGACCCGGTGAGCACGGCTCGATAACCGTAAAGGCTAGCGGTGGAATGTTTTTCGCTTCCACTTATGTCCGCGACGCGGATGGTAAGCGCCGCCGGGTCGAGCGGTCCAGTAGTAAGTCTGTCGAGGATGCCCGTCGGATACTGCAGCGGCACTTGACCAACCGCCGCGCACCGCTGTCAGGCCAAGCCGTGACCGAGCGGACCTCACTATCGGAGTTGTTCGAACTCTGGGTTGAGACAAAGGAACTCTGAACCGTTCCGGGTTTCATGCCGGCTTCATGGTTGAGGTGTCGCCGGCTGGGACCCCTGGATGTGAGCGTAGTAGGCGCTCTCGTATTCCTCGGGCGGTACGTAGTCCAGGACGCTGTGCAGACGGCGGTTGTTGAACCAGTCGACCCATTCCATCGTGGCGTACTCGACGTCGTCGATGATTCGCAATGGGCCCGACAGGAACGGGCTGCCCCGGCCGACGGCTTCGGTCTTAAACAACCCGATCGTCGTCTCCGCCAACGCATTGTCGTAGGCGTCACCGACACTGCCAATCGATGCCGCAATCCCCTCCAGCACAAGTGTTTCCGCGAATGCTATCGATGTGTATTGCGACCCGGCGTCGCTGTGATGGATCAACCCGGCAGCCACCCTGTGCTCGGCGTGATCGCGCCGCCACAGCGCCATCTTCAGCGCCGTGGTGACCATCGCGGTGTCCTTCACGGTGGCGGCATGCCAGCCCACGATGGCCCGGGAGAAGCAGTCGATCACGAATGCCACGTAGACGAACCCCGACCACGTCCGGCAGTAGGTGAAGTCGGTGACCCACTTACGGTTCGGCGCGGCCGCGGTGAAGTCCCGATCCAGCAGATCCGGTGCCCGACGAGCATCCTTTCCACCGGGGATCGTGGTGCGGTGCTTGCGGCCCCTGACCACCCCGGACAGCCCCTCATCAGCCATCAGCCGGTCGACCGTGCACGCCGCCACCCGATGGCCCTGGCGGCGCAGATGTGCCGTCATCTTCCGGCGCCCATACAAGCCCTCCGGCGTGCCGACCGTCGCCCGCAGAGCGTCAGTCAGCTCGGCGTCGGTGATCGTGCGCGCCGACGGCGCGGCTTTCTTCCAGTTTCGATACGTGCGTCCGGCGACCGCCACGCCCTGCTCAGTGAGCACGCGGCAGATCGACTCGACCCGGAAGTTTCGTGCACGCATCTGATCGATGAACGAACAGATCAACGGTGGCGAGGGTCGAGTTCCCTCGCGAAGAAAATCGAAGCCGCCTTCAGAATCTCGTTGGCTTCCTTGAGATCTCGGTTCTCACGCTCCAACTGCTTGATGCGTTGCTGCTCGGCTGTGGTGACACCAGGGCTCTGTGCGGCATCGACCTGCGCTTGGAGCACCCACTTACGCAAAGTTTCCGGACCGACCCCGACTTTCGGGCCGATCGCCTGAGCCGCCGCATACACCGACCGATACTCACCGAGATGATCGAGAACCATCCTCACCGCACGCTCACGCTGCTCGACCGGGTAGTGCTTCGACATAATCTGCATCCTTCTCAAAGAAGGAAGCGGCATCAAACCCGGAACGGTTCACTCGTTGACGGCGTAAGCGACCAGACCGCACAGGCTTATCGGGATGTGTGGAAGGTGCATGGTAAGCACCAGCTCGGCGCGCTGCGCGTAACGGAGCTGCCGACGAGTCGCGCCAACGCCTACTTGCAGCAGATCGGATCGTCCACGCAGGCCAAGCGGCTTCGGATGATCCTGTCGGGCATGTACGGGCTGGTGGTGCGGTATGACGTTCTCGCTGTGAATCCGATTCGGGAGGCCCGCACGGTCAAGACAGAACGCAAGCCGGCGAGGGCGGCCGCGGCGACGGAGTTTGAGCGCGTGCGCGCCTACACCGGCAGGAAGGCGCCCGGCCTGCGGCCCGGCCGTCTGCTCGCCGCTTTCGTCGAGCTGCTCGCGGCCACAGGCGCGCGTCCAAACGGGCTCTTGGCGCTTCGGTGGTCCGATGCCGACCTGTTGGCCGACCCGCCGACGGTAACGATCGCTGGCACGCTGATCGACCACGGGCGCATCGCTGGCAACCCGCTACACCGGCAAGACACGCGAAAAGGCGACGCGCCTCCGCACACGGTGTTGCTGCCTCGCTTCGGTGTCGAGGCGCTGACGGCGTTGGTCGCAGAGTCGGATGGCCCGGTGTTCGCTAATCGCGACGGCGGCTGGATGTCGCTGACGAACATGCGCCGATCGCTGCGCGCGGCACTCCCGGCCGATCTGTCGTGGATGACTCCCCACTCGCTGCGCCGGACGGTGGCCACTGTGGTCCGCGATGCCCGCGGGCCAGCGCAGGCCCAGCAGCAGCTGTCCCACGCGAAGCTGGCGACCACCGAGGCCCACTACCTGCAGCGGCAGACCCGCGGCCCTGATGTGCGGGCTGTGCTGGACAAATACGCAGGTGGCGATAGTGGAGACTGAAAGTATCAGGAAAGTGTCGGATTCTGGGCGTGTCGCCGGCCGTCATGCTGACGGCCGGCTCGACTGCCAGCGGTTTCTGTGCGCCCGAAGAGATTCGAACTCCCAACCTTCTGATCCGTAGTCAGATGCTCTATCCGTTGAGCTACGGGCGCATGTGTTCAGTTATGTCGGTGGCGGAGGCGAGAGGATTTGAACCTCCGGTCCCCGGTAAGGGGACAACTCATTAGCAGTGAGTCCCATTCGGCCGCTCTGGCACGCCTCCTTGGACTAGTCGAGGGTACCGGACCTTCCCAAGGGCTCCCGGAACCGCCGCGGAGCACAGCGTACACAGCCCCGACTTATGCTGTCGAAATGACCGCTCGCCTGCGCCCCGAATTGGCCGAGCTGCCAGCCTACGTGCCCGGCAAAACAGTCCCGGGCGCGATCAAGCTGGCCAGCAACGAAACCGTCTCCGGCCCGTTGCCCAGCGTCCGCGCCGCCATCGAACGCGCCACCGATGTCGTCAACCGCTACCCGGACAACGGCTGCGCCGAACTCAAATCGGCGTTGGCCAAGCACCTGAATTCCGGTCGGGTCGGCAGTCCCGGCGGCTGGGCACCCGAGCACATCGCCGTCGGCTGCGGATCGGTGAGCCTGTGCCAGCAGCTCATCCAGATCAGCGCCACGGCGGGCGACGAGGTGCTGTTCGGCTGGCGCAGCTTCGAGATCTATCCGCTGCAGGTCCGCCTTGCCAGCGCCACCGCCGTGCAGGTCCCGCTTTCCGACCACACTTTCGACCTCGATGCCATGCTCGCCGCGGTCACCGACCGGACCCGGCTCATCTTCGTCTGCAACCCCAACAACCCCACCTCGACGGTGGTCGATCCGGACGCTTTGACCCGGTTCGTCGAGGCGGTGCCGTCGCACATCTTGATCGCGATCGACGAAGCCTACGTCGAATACATCCGCGACGGCCTGTTGCCCGACGGCCTCGGTTTGGTTCGCGGCCACAGCAATGTCGTTGTGCTGCGCACGTTTTCGAAGGCTTACGGCCTGGCCGGCCTGCGGGTGGGCTATGCGGCCGGCCACCCGGAGTTGATTACCGCACTGGACAAGGCTTATGTGCCGTTCACCGTGAGCAGCATCTCGCAGGCCGCCGCGATCGCCTCGCTGGACGCCGCCGACGAGCTACTCGCTCGCACCGACGCGGTGGTTGCCGAACGCACACGGGTGAGCGACGCGTTGCTGGACGCCGGATTCCAACTGCCGCCGTCGCAGGCGAACTTCGTCTGGCTGCCGCTGGGACCGCGCACCCTGGACTTCGTCGAGCGCGCCGCCGACGCGCGCGTCGTGGTCCGCCCGTACGGCAGCGACGGTGTCCGGGTGACCATCGGTGCCCCGGAGGAAAACGACGCCCTGCTGAAATTCGCGCAGAGCTGGATATGAGGAGAACACCATGAGTGACGCGTTGGCCCGCAAGAAGTTCACCGAGTTCAAGGAACGCACGGACGTCATCAGCGACGCTGAACTGGACGACTATTGGGCAAGTCTGCAGCCGGCCACCGTCGACGGCATGCTCGGCGAGTGGAAGGGCGGCGAATTCGTCACCGGCCACCGGATGAACGGTCAACTGGAGAAGGCACGCTGGTTCGGCAAGACATTCAACTCCACCGCGGACGTGCAGCCGCTGGTGTGTCTCGACGACGACGGGAACCGGTTTTCCAACGTCAAGATGGGTAAGGGCGAAGCCAGCCTGTGGCTAGAGGAATTTCGCGGCGAAGTCACCGCGACCATGGTGTATGACGGCCAACCCGTCCACGATCACTTCAAGCGGGTCGACGACGACGTGGTGATGGGCATCATGAACGGCAAAGGCGTCGTGGAGAACGGCCGGTACTTCTACTTTTACCTGGAGCGCGTCTAGCCCTTCGTGTCCCTTCCGGCCGGGTCGCGGCCGGTGAAGGCAATCAATTTGTCGAGGGCCGATGCATTCGCACCAACCTCGACGGGGTCGCCGAACTCCCCGTTCGCGCGGCGCTCCGGAGTGATGATCTTCTCCGCCACTCCCAATATGTAGTTCGCCAGCGAATCGGGGACGTCCACCGGATGTTCGGTGGCCGCGGCGTAGTCCCAGCCGTGCACGAGCAAACCGAATGCCAGTACGCCTGCCAAAACCCTCACGGGCACCTCTTTACCCCGCCAGGTGACGGCGCCGTCCAACCCGTGACGGAGATGGAAGGCGTCCAGGGTGGGCCGGCCGACGGCGATGATCTGACGCTCGACGGTGTCGTCAGCGTTGCGCGGCGGAAGGTCGGCGTCCACAGCTGCGCCGATCGACGTGATCGTTTCGACCAGGTGATCGGTCAGTTGAGCCACGTCGAAGTCTTCGCTCGCTGTCGGCCGCGACAGGTCGTCGGGCGAGATCGGATGCACGATGTGCTGCAGCACTCCCAGCGCCGCTTCGGCGGCGCGAAGTTCGTCGGCCGGAGGTGAGTCAGGTCCAGGGCGTAGGTCAGAAGGCATGCAGTCCACGGTACGGTTTCGTCATGGGTGAGCCATACGAGTCAGTCACCATCGGGCACAAGGACCACGTCGCCCAGGTGACATTGATCGGCCCCGGCAAGGGCAACGCGATGGGACCGGCGTTCTGGTCCGAACTGCCGGAAGTATTCGCCAAACTCGACGCCGACCGCGATGTGCGGGCCATCGTCCTCACCGGATCCGGCCGCAACTTCAGCTACGGTCTCGACCTGCCTGCGATGGGCGGGACGCTGGCCCCAGTGCTGGCCGACGGCGCGATGGCGGGGCCGCGCAGCGAATTCCACACCGAAGTGCAGCGCATGCAACAGACGATCACCGCGGTCGCCGACTGCCGCACGCCGACGATCGCATCGATCCACGGCTGGTGCATTGGCGGTGGCGTCGACCTGATCTCGGCCGTCGACTTCCGCTACGCCAGCGCCGACGCGAAGTTTTCCATCCGCGAGGTCAAGCTGGCGATCGTCGCCGATGTCGGCAGCCTGGCGCGGTTGCCGCTGATTCTGTCCGACGGGCACCTGCGGGAACTGGCGCTGACCGGTAAGGACATCGACGCCGCGCGCGCCGAGAAGATCGGGTTGGTCAACGACGTCTTCGCCGACGCCGACGCCACGCTGGCTGCCGCGCACGCCACCGCGGCCGAGATCGCCGCGAACCCGCCACTGACCGTTCGCGGTATCAAGGATGTCCTTGACCAGCAACGGATTTCGGCGGTCACCGCGAGTCTGCGCTACGTCGCTGCGTGGAATGCGGCCTTCCTACCGTCCAAAGACCTGACCGAGGGAATCACGGCGACCTTCGAGAAGCGGCCGCCAAAGTTCGCCGGCGAGTAGCGCGATTCGGCATGACCGCAGCGGGTAACCCCCTTGGATGGCTAATTACCGAGTAATCAACCCGCACGGCGACGTCGTCGACACCAAGGACATCGCCAGCGCCGAGGATGCGCACGCCTGGTTCGTCGACGCTAAGGCGGACAACAGTGAACTCGGCTGGCGGATGGAAGTCGACGTCGACGGCGACTGGCAGTTCTTCGACGACACCGAAGGCGACCGAGCCTGACGGGATCACGGGTCGTCGTCGTCTTGGAGCAGCTTTTCCGGGTGGTGGAACGTATTGATACGCGGTTGCCCGTAATCCAAGTGCGGCGGCGGGATCCATTCGGTGTCGCCATGCTGATTTTTGCGGGTGGTCCAGCCTTGCTCGGTGATGCTGTGCTGAGGCTTGCAGGCCAGGGTCAAGTCGTTGACGTCAGTGGTGTGGGTTTTCGCCCACGGTGTGACGTGGTGGACGTCGGTGAAGTAGGCCGGTACATCGCAACTCGGCGCCGTGCACCCACGGTCTTTGGCGTAGAGCACAATTCGTTGAGCCGGCGAGGCCAGACGTTTGGTGTGGTAGAGCGCCAGCGCCCGGCCTTTGTCGAAGATCGCAAGGTATTGATGGGCGTGGCCGGCCAACCGGATGACGTCGGACATCGGCAACAACGTGCCACCACCGGTCAGGCCCCGGCCGCAGCCGGACTCCAATTCCTGCAGCGTGGTGGTGACGATGATGCTGGCCGGTAAACCGTTGTGCTGACCGAGCTTTCCGGAGGCTAGCAACAGACGCCCTGCCATAGTGAGCGCGTCGTGGTTGCGTTGGGTGGCGCTGCGGCTGTCGCCCGCGATGGCGTCCTGGCTGGGCGTGCCCGGCACGCATGGGTCGGCATCGGCGGGGTTGCACATGCCTGGTGCGGCCAGTTTGGCGAAAACGGCGTCGACGGTGGCGCGCGCTTCCGGAGTCAGGTATCCGCTGATCGGACTCATGCCGTCGACACCTTGGTTTCCGATGAAGATGCCGCGGCGTCGTGCACGGTCGACATCGGTGAAGTCGCCATCGGGGTTGAGGCAGTCGAGAAGTTTGTCGGCAAGCTTGGCGAGCTCATCGGGACGATGGACGCCGCCCAACCGGGCTAGCTGCGCTTCGGCGGTCTGACGCGTCTCTGGGTCGACGAAATCGGGCAGCCGAGTGCAGAAGCGGCGAATCACCGCGACGTGTTCGGCGCCGAGCTGCCCTTCGCGCTGCCCTGCGGCGGTCGCCTCCAGCCGGGGCGGCAACGGTTCGCCAGTCATCGACTGACGCGGACCGAGGTCTTCGGCTTCGCGGATGCGCCGGCTAGCCTCGCCGCGACTGATGCGGAGCCGGTTGGCCAACGCGTGCGCCAGTTTGCCGCCCAATTCGGACTGGTCGGATTGCTGGGCGACTTGGTTGACCAGCGCATGCCCAGGCTGGGGCAGCCGCCGATTCTCAAGTTCGTGGCGCTCCAGCAACGCCAGGCATTCGGGCGTGGTGAGCACGTCGTAGGACAGTTCGAGCACGCTGGAGATGGCGTCGTGCAGCACATCCCAACGCTTCACAATGTCTTCTCGACAACTCGAACGCATGTGCGAATTCTATCGAACCGAAGCGACGGAAACCGCTCACC
Source organism: uncultured Actinomycetota bacterium (assembly GCA_963833915.1). Taxonomy (GTDB): domain Bacteria; phylum Actinomycetota; class Actinomycetes; order Mycobacteriales; family Mycobacteriaceae; genus Mycobacterium. Next base: position 255,209 of record CAWHZO010000004.1, on the reverse strand, counting down.
TGTGGATAAAAGCGAGACTGTAGATAAGTCGGTCATCGCGGCCGCACGTACCCTCGCTGATGGGTTTCGACCGCCGCAACCCAGGGAGGGCATGCATGACCGGCCAGGCTGACTTGCAGGGCAGGATCCGCGTCCCCGACGACCTCGACGCAGTCACCGCGGTCGGCGATGAGGACCACTCCGGGATCGACCCGGCGGCCGTCGAGCGGATCTGGCAGGCCGCCCGCCACTGGTACCAGGCGGGCATGCATCCGGCGATCCAGGTCTGCCTGCGGCACAACGGCAAGGTCGTGCTGAACCGGGCGATCGGGCACGGCTGGGGCAACGCCCCCACCGATCCGCCGGACGCCGAGAAGATACCGGTCCAGACCGATACGCCGTTCTGTGTCTACTCGTCAGCCAAGGCGATCACCGCGACCGTCGTACACCGGCTCGTCGAACGCGGTCAGTTCTCGCTCGACGACCGGGTCTGCGCATACCTGCCCAGCTACACCAGCCACGGCAAAGACCGCACCACCATCCGGCACGTGATGACCCACAGCGCGGGTGTCCCGTTCCCCACCGGACCCAGACCGGACCTCAAACGGGCGGATGACCACGAGTACGCGCAGGAACAGCTCGCCAATTTGCGGCCGCTGTATCGCCCGGGGCGGGTACACATCTACCACGCACTGACGTGGGGCCCGCTGATGCGCGAAATCGTCTATGCCGCCACCGGCAAGGATATCCGCGAAATTCTGGCCACCGAGATCCTCGATCCGCTGGGCTTTCGCTGGACCAACTTCGGTGTCGCAGAACAGGATATCCCGCTGGTTGCGCCCAGCCACGCCACCGGAAGGCAACTACCGGCCCCGATCGCGGCCGCGTTCCGCAAGGCGATCGGCGGCACGCTTTACCAGACAATCCCGCTGACCAACACACCGATGTTTCTGACTACCGTCGTCCCGTCGTCCAACACCGTCTCGAACGCCGACGAGATGTCGCGGTTTGCCGAAATATGGCGTCGTGGAGGTGAACTCGACGGTGTCCAGGTGATGCGCCCAGAAACACTGCACGGCGCGGTGCGCCAAAGTCGCCGTCTGCGACCGGATGTCGCGACCGGACTGGCTCCCGCCCGCTGGGGCACGGGTTTCCAACTGGGCACCGATAGGTTCGGCCCGTTCGGCCGTAACGCGCCCGGCGCGTTCGGTCACCTGGGGCTGGTCAACATCGCGATCTGGGCCGATCCGGAGCGGCAACTGGCCGCCGGGGTGGTGAGCAGCGGCAAGCCGGGCAGAGATCCAGAACTCAAGCGTTACACGGCGCTGATGGACCGCATCGCCGCCGAGATCCCGCGAGCTTCGTAATACGACGATGCGCGATAGTTGAGCGATGACGCCGCAGTACCCGTATCCACCCCTCTACCGGCCGCGGCGGCATTCCGTCGTCGACATCACGATCACCTCCATCCTGTCGGCGCTTGCGGGACTCGCCGCGCTCGGCTCGCTCTCGTTCTCATTTTTCTTTGCGATGGCCACCGATTCCTGTGGCGAGCAGTGCGATTACTCGACGCTCAATGCCGCTTACCTCGTGACGTGGGGTGGGGTCGGGTTCGCGGTACTGGTCGGAGCGTCGGGTGTCGTTGTCGCAGCGGTGCGTGGCTGGGTGATGTGGATCTGGCCAACGCTGGCACTGGCGCTGATCGTGGCCGCACTCGCGATCGGCATACACCTGGCCAACTCGGTTATGCACCACGGTTGACCCGACTCATCACAACGGCGGTGGCGGAGGGATTTGAACCCCCGGACGGTTTTAGCCGTCTCTCGCTTTCAAGGCGAGTGCATTAGGCCGCTCTGCCACGCCACCGCGGACAAGGGTAGCGGCTCGGTCAGATCGCCCGCCTCCTCCTCGGCCCGTCTCGGCCCGCATCGTCACCGGGCTGCGGCCCCGCCGGCCTTCGACGCCCGGTCGGAAAGCTTCAGCGCGGCGCTGATGCGACGGCAGTTCTCCCCCATCGCGGCGATTTGCGGGCGTGACAACTGGTCCAGGAAATAGGTCCGTACACCGTGCGAGTAAGTCACCATGGCCTGTTGCGCCGCCGTCCGGCCGTCCTCGGTGATGGTGGCGACCACCCCGCGCCGGTCGTCCCGGCTCGCCTCGCGGCGCACCAGTCCCTGCCCTTCGAGGCGACGTATCTGGCGGGTAAGGCGACTCGGCAACGACGGCAGCGCCTCGGCGAGATCGCCCATCCGGGCGCATCCGTCCGGCGCGTTGTCCAACATATCGAGAACCCGGACGTCAAACAGCGACAATTGGTGCACCTCGGCGAGTCGACGGTTGAGCGTCGCATACAGCCGCAGGGTGGAGTCCAAGAAGTTCTGCCACGACTTCTGCTCGGCGATATCCAGCCCGGGCATCGCACTGGCTGTCCGGCCGGCAGTGGGGGCCGCCATTACGTCATGCTATGCGACACATCGCGTTTGGAACAGTCAAAATCTGCAGGGTAGTAGCGTGGCGAGCATGTACGCCATCGTCGCTGAATCCGCCGATCGACTCTTGTGGCAGCAAGTCCCGGACGTCGCCCCGGGCCGCGGCGAGGTGCTGATCAAGGTCAGCGCCGCCGGTGTCAACCGAGCCGACCTGCTGCAGGCCGCCGGGCTGTATCCACCGCCGCCGGGCGCCAGCGAGCTGCTCGGCATGGAGGTCTCCGGAGTCGTCGCGGCGGTGGGCGACGATGTCGCCGACTGGTCGCCAGGGCAAGAAGTCTGCGCTTTGCTGGCCGGCGGCGGATACGCCGAATACGTCGCCGTTCCCGCCGGTCAAATTCTGTCCATCCCGGACGGCGTCGACCTGCGCGACGCCGCCGGCCTACCGGAGGTGACGTGCACGGTGTGGTCGAATCTGGGGCTCACCGCGCACTTGAGCCAGGGCCAGGTGCTCCTGATCCAGGGTGGCGCCAGCGGGATTGGAAGCCATGCCATCCAGGTCGCCCGCGCACTAGGTGCCAGGGTGGCCGTCACCGCGGGTTCGCCGGCCAAGCTGGAATTCTGCCGCGATCTGGGCGCCGAGATCACCATCGACTATCACGACGAGGACTTCGTCGCCAGCGTGCGGGAGGCAACTGACGGCGCGGGTGCCGACGTGATTCTGGACATCATGGGCGCCGCGTACCTGGACCGCAACATCGACGCCCTGGCCGCCGACGGTCAGCTGATCATCATCGGGATGCAGGGCGGGGTCAAGGGCGAACTCAACCTCGGCAAACTCCTCAGCAAACGGGCCCGGGTGATCGGCACCACGTTGCGCGGCCGACCGGACACCGGCCCCAACAGCAAGAGCGCCGTCGTCGCAGCGACCGCGAGCACGGTCTGGCCGATGATTGCTGACGGACGCGTGCGGCCGATCATTGGAGCACGCCTGCCGATCCAGGAAGCCGCTGAGGCGCATCGCTTGTTGTCGTCGGGGCAGGTGATCGGAAAGATCGTGCTGACCGTCTAGCGACGATGCGGGCGGTGGAACCGCCCGAGGAGGAGCTGGACAATCGAGCACCGTCTAGCGACGATGCGGGCGGTGGAACCGCCCGAGGAGGAGCTGGACAATCGAGCACCGTCTAGCCCAGGGACGCCAGGGCGCGCACCAACTGGTCGACCTCGGCCATGGTCGAGTAGTGGGCCAGCCCGACGGTGACTGCGCCGCCGACATCGTTGACACCGATCACGTCGAGCACTCGCGAACTGGCGTTGGAAATCGCCAGAATGCCGTTGTCCGCCAACCGTTGCACCACCCGTTCGGCCGGCACCTCGTGGACCGCGAAGCTGACCACGGGTATCGGGGCCTCGGGCCGCGCGATCACCACCACCAACGGCAGCGAACGCAGCGAACCCATCAGGTATTCGAATATCCCGTCCATGTAGGACGTAGCGGATTGTATTGAGGTGGCAAGTCTTTCGCGTCGAGTCCCGCGAGCCGATTCATCGAGTGAGGCAAGATATTCGATGCTGGCCACAAAGCCGCCGAGCAGGCCGAATTGGTGCACGCCAACCTCGAGACGTGCCGGCCCGGTGGCATAGGGGTTGGTCGACACCGACGCGAAGGTGTTGATCGTCGCCGGGTCGCGAAACACCAACGCGCCGACGGGCGGACCGCCCCACCCCACGGCATTGATCGCCACCACGTCGGCGTCGATCTCGTCGATGTCGATCAAACGGTACGGCGCGGCAGCGGAATGGTCGACAACCACAAACCCGCCGACGTCGTGGACCAACTTGGTCACCGGACGCAGGTCGGTCACCGTGCCCAGAGTTCCCGACGCCGATGTCACTGCGACCAGACGGGTCGGCTGCCCGATCAGGCCCTCCCACTGCCAGGACGGCAGGTCACCGGTTTCGATGTCGACCTCGGCCCATTTCACCTTCGCACCGAAGCGATTTGCTGCGCGCAGCCACGGCGCGATGTTCGCTTCGTCGTCAAGTCGGCTGACAACCATCTCGTAGCCCAGGCCGGCGCGGGTCGATGATGCATCAGCCAGCGACGCCAGCAAAACCGCGCGGTCAGCGCCCAGCACCACGCCTCGCGGGTCGGCATTGACCAGATCCGCCGCCGCCTGGCGGGCGGCCTCCAGCACGGCTGCGCTGCGCTTGGCCGACGGATGCGGACCGGCAGTGCTGGGGAACGATCCACGGAAGGCCGTCGATACGGTGGTCGCCACCGAGTCGGGAATCAGCATCCCGGACGGCGCGTCGAAATGCACCCAACCGTCCCCGAGCGACGGGTGTAATCCCCGCACTCGGGCGACGTCGTATGCCATACCAGCCACCTTAGAGTTGTGCAGAGTCAGCTAAACCTTGACGGTAGCGGGCGCCCGGTACGTCCCCACCGTCCCGAGCCAGGTCACCCGGCCAGCCATACTAGTCCAGTGGGGGTCTGGTTCGGAACGCTGATCGCGTTGTTTTTGCTGATAGCCCCGGGGGCAATCGTCGGGCGAATCTCACAGCTAACTTGGCCGGTCGCCCTCGCAGTTGGCCCGGCGCTGACCTACGGCGTGGTGGCGCTGGCGATTATTCCCTTCGGTGCAATCGGAATCCCGTGGAACGGTTGGACAGCGCTTGCCACGCTCGCCGTGGTTTGCGCCGTGATGACGGGTTTGCAACCACTGCTCGTTGGCTACCGCGACACCGAGACAGAAGGCGGCGGGACCGAAGGGATAAGTCGTCAGCAGGCGCTGACGGTTGCTGCCGGGGTGCTACTCGGTGCGTTGCTGATCATGTGGGCCGCCTACCGCGGCATCGTGCATTGGCAGTCCATCCCCAGCACCTGGGACGCGGTCTGGCACGCCAACACGGTGCGTTTCATCCTCGACACGGGCCAGGCGTCGTCCACCCACATGGGAGAACTGCGCAACGTCGAGACCCACCATCCGCTGTATTACCCGTCGGTGTTTCACGCCCTGACTACGGTGTTCTGTCAGCTCACCGGCGCGGCACCCACCACCGGCTACACCGTGAATTCGGTGGCGGCCTCGGTCTGGCTGTTTCCGTCCAGCGCGGCGATGCTCACCTGGCACCTGCTTGCGCCGCGCACGCCGCACGCCGCCGGGGCGGCGGCCACCGCGGCCGCGTTGTCGGCGTCGTTCACATCGGTGCCCTACGTCGAGTTCGGCACCGCCGCGATCCCCAACCTGGCGGCCTACGGCGTTGCGATCCCGACGTTCGTCCTGCTCGTCTCGACGTTGCGGCATCGCGACCGCATTCCGGTGGCCGTGCTGGCGCTGGTGGGCATCTTCTCGGTGCATCTCACCGGTGGGTTCGTCGTGATCTTGTTCCTGTTGGCTTGGTGGCTTTTGGAGGGCTGGTGGCATCCGGTGCATGGGCGCCGCGCCGACGTGCTGACCCTGGCCGCAGCAGCGGTGCCGGCGGCGGTGATACTGGCGCCGCAGTTCATCGGGGTGGCCAGGCAGGCCGACATCATCGCCGGGCATGCGTTCCCCAGCTTCAAGACCGTCAAGCAAGGCGTTATCGACGCGCTGTTGTTGCACACCCGCCACCTCAACGATTTCCCGATTCAATACGGCCTGATCGCGCTGAGTGCGATAGGCATGGCGATCCTGCTGTATAAGAGAATCTGGTGGCCGCCGGTGCTATGGCTGCTGCTGACCGTCGCGACGATCTACTCCGGCGCACCGTTCCGCAATCCGCTCGGCGCCGCCATCGAAGGGTTCAGCCAGTTCTTCTACAACGATCCGCGACGGCTCTCGGCCGTAGTGACGATGCTGGCGACGCCGATGGCGGGGGTCGCGGTGTTCGCAATGGTCTCGGCTGCGGTGGCACTTGCCACCCGGGTCGTCAAACTGCCTGCATCCGTGTGGGTCTCGGTGACCGCAGCGTTGTTGGTGATCAGCACCGTGCTCACCGGCCGGCACTACCTGTACCGGCACCTGGTCCTGTTCGGCGACAAATACGACTCGGTGATCATCAACCAGAAAGACCTCGATGCGATGGCGCATCTGGCGACCCTGCCCGGCGCGCGTACGACGGTGATCGGCGACTCCAATGTCGACGGAACCGCGTGGATGTATGCGGTGGCCGACCTGCACCCGCTGTGGACGCACTACGACTTCCCGCAGCAGATCGGCCCGGGCTATTACCGGTTCAATTTTTGGGCCTACGCCGACGCCGACGCGCTACCGGGGGTGCCCGAGGAGAAGCGTGCGCTGGGACCCGAGGCGGTGCGGGCGCTCAATATCCGCTACATCCTGACCAGCGTCCCGACGGTTCGGGGGTTCAAGGTGCCCGACGGACTAGTGTCGATAGACCAATCGAAGTGGTGGACGAAGATCTACGACAACGGCGAGGCCCGGATTTACGAATGGCGTGGCACCCCGACGCCCCACCAAATGACCGGGGCCAGACCATGACAAGAGGTGACGAGCATTGAGTAACGGCAACGACGACGACATCGAAGTCATCGGCGGCGTGGACCCCCGGCTGATGGCGGCCGCGCGGGACGACGCCGACGACCGGTCGATCACCGACCTGGTCGAACAGCCGGCCAAGGTGATGCGGATCGGCACCATGATCAAACAACTCCTCGAAGAGGTGCGGGCGGCGCCGCTCGACGAGGCCAGCCGTAACCGGCTGCGCGAGATCCACGCCACCAGCATCAGAGAACTCGAAGAAGGTCTGGCGCCGGAACTCCGTGAAGAACTCGATCGCCTCACCCTGCCGTTCACCGAAGGCTCCGTCCCGTCCGACGCCGAGTTGCGCATCGCCCAGGCGCAATTGGTCGGCTGGCTGGAAGGGCTGTTCCACGGGATTCAGACCGCGCTGTTCGCTCAGCAGATGGCCGCCCGTAGCCAGCTCGAGCAGATGCGCCAGGGCGCCCTGCCCCCCGGAATCAGCAGGCCCGGTGGAACAGGTTCGGGCACCGGGCAATACCTCTAGGCAGACAACTGGTGACGCCAGCTGGTCCACACATACAGACCCACAACGCGTGGGTGGAGTTCCCCATCTTCGACGCCAAATCGCGCTCGCTGAAGAAGGCCTTCCTGGGCAAGGCCGGCGGTGCGATCGGACGCAACGCGTCCAACGTGGTGGTCATCGAGGCGTTGCGAGATATCACGATGTCGCTCAGCTTGGGCGACCGAGTCGGTCTGGTCGGCCACAACGGCGCCGGGAAATCGACTCTGCTGCGGCTGCTTTCGGGCATTTACGAGCCGACGCGCGGCTCCGCCATCATCAGCGGCCGGGTGGCGCCGGTGTTCGACCTGGGCGTCGGCATGGATCCCGAGATCTCCGGATACGAGAACATCATCATCCGCGGACTTTTCCTCGGGCAAACCCGCAAGCAGATGCTGGCCAAGGTCGACGAGATCGCGGAGTTCACCGAACTCGGCGACTACCTGTCAATGCCGCTGCGGACCTACTCCACCGGTATGCGGGTGAGATTGGCGATGGGCGTCGTCACCAGCATCGACCCGGAGATCCTGCTCCTCGACGAAGGTCTCGGTGCCGTCGACGCCGACTTCCTCAAGAAGGCGCAATCCCGGCTGCAGCAGCTGGTGGAGCGATCCGGAATCCTGGTATTCGCAAGCCATTCCAACGAATTCCTGGCCCGGCTGTGCAAGACAGCGATGTGGATCGACCATGGCGTCATCAAACTCACCGGCGGCATCGAGGACGTCGTACGGGCCTATGAGGGTGAAGACGCCGCCCGGCATGTGCATGAGGTGCTCGCCGAAGCCAGCAACGAACAGTGGCTCGCCGGTAAAGCCCCCGCGGATGACTGACCCGCCGGCGACGATGCAGAGCGCAGCGACGAGAAGGAGCGGCGCATGAATATGGTGTGCGCTGTCGTGGTGACCCACCGACGCCCCGACGAACTCGCCAAGTCGCTGGATGCGCTGACCACTCAGAGCCGGCTGCCGGACCAGCTCATCGTGGTCGACAACGATGACGACGACCGCGTCCGCGACCTGGTGGCCGGCCAGCCCATCGCTGCGACGTATCTGCCGTCACGCCGAAACCTCGGCGGTGCAGGCGGTTTCGCGCTCGGCATCCTTCACGCGCTGGCCGTCGGCGCCGAGTGGGTGTGGCTGGCCGACGACGACGGCCACCCGCAGGACAGCCAAGTACTGGCCACGCTACTGGCGTGCGCGCAGACACATCGGTTGGCCGAGGTGTCGCCGATGGTGTGCAACGCCGATGACCCGGAGCGCCTCGCGTTTCCGTTGCGCCGCGGCCTGGTCTGGCGCAGGCGGGTCAGCGAGCTGCGTACCGCCCCGGACCAGGAACTGCTGCCGGGCATCGCCTCGCTGTTCAACGGCGCACTGTTCCGGGCGTCGACGTTCGAATCGATCGGTGTCCCCGACCTGAGGCTGTTCGTCCGCGGCGACGAGGTGGAGATGCACCGCCGGCTGGTCCGGTCCGGGCTGGCGTTCGGGACCTGTCTGAACGCCGTCTATCTTCATCCGTGCGGATCGGCCGAGTTCAAGCCGATTCTCGGGGGGCGGATGCACACGCAGTATCCCGACGATCTCACCAAGCGCTATTTCACCTACCGCAATCGCGGCTACCTGTTGTCGCAGCCGGGTCTGCGAAGACTGCTGGTCCAGGAATGGCTGCGGTTCGGCTGGTTTTTCCTGGTGTCCCGTCGTGACCCTAAAGGTCTGTTGGACTGGCTACGGTTGCGCCGGTTGGGCCGTCGGGAAAGATTCAGAAGGCCGGAGGAGCGGCGCTCATGACCCGCGCCGGAGACGATGCAGAGCAAGGGAGCGATGAGGAGGAGCAGCGCTCATGACCATCGTCGACGTTGCAGCGCAGTCCAAGACGCTGACCCGGGCCTGGGGTGACCTGGTTGACGGCTATCGTCGCCGCGAGCTGTGGCTGCACCTTGGCTGGCAGGACATCAAGCAGCGGTACCGCCGCTCGGTGCTCGGGCCGTTCTGGATCACCATCGCCACCGGAACCACCGCTGTGGCGATGGGTGGCTTGTACTCCAAGTTGTTCCATCTCCAGCTGTCGGTGCATCTGCCCTACGTCACGCTCGGCCTGATCATCTGGAACTTGATCAACGCCTCCATCTTGGAGGGCGCGGATGTGTTCGTCGCCAACGAGGGATTGATCAAACAACTGCCGACGCCGCTGAGCGTGCACGTCTACCGGCTGGTGTGGCGGCAGATGATTTTGTTCGCGCACAACATCGTCATCTATCTGATCATCGCGATCATTTTTCCGAAGGCATGGTCGTGGGCCGACCTCTCGGTGATCCCGGCGCTGGGGCTGATCGTGCTCAACTGCGTGTGGGTGTCGCTGTGTTTCGGCATTCTGGCGACCCGCTATCGCGACATCGGACCGCTGCTGTTTTCCGTCGTGCAGTTGCTGTTCTTCATGACGCCCATCATCTGGAACGACGACACGCTGCGACAGCAGGGCGCGGGAGGGTGGTCGAAGATCGTCGAGCTCAACCCGCTGCTGCACTACCTGGACATCGTCCGCGCCCCACTGCTCGGTGCACACCAGGAGCTGCGGCACTGGGCGGTGGTGGTGGGACTGACGGTCCTGGGTTGGGTGCTGACAGCTTTCGCGATGCGCCAATTCCGCGCCCGAGTGGCCTACTGGGTGTGACCCCAGGCGGGTTGCCTTGATCCCACTGCGGGTATCCGCGTGCAGGACCAAAGGAGGACTTGCCATGAGTGCGACCAACAAGCTCAGAAACAAGGTACAGAAGCTCGGTGGCAGAGCGAAGGAAACCATCGGCCGGGCGACCGGTGACCGCAAGCTTGAAAATCGCGGCGTGCGTGATCAGTTCGAGTCCGACGTGAAGGGCGCCGGCGAAAAGGTCAAGGACGCTTTCCGTGGACGGCGCGGCCGTCGGGTCTGACGGCTGCTCAGGCCCGCTTCCGAGCCACCCGTTGATCAGTTCGCGATCCTCGACCAACTAGCTGCTCATCGGCAGTAGCTGCGCCATATTGGTGCCGCTTGACGCGAGCAGCTTTGGTCGGGTCACCTACAGGTCCTGCCCCGCGGCGAACGGCGTCGGCCTAAACCCCACCATTTCGCTTCACTGCAAGGGAATAATCGGCGAACAATATCCACAAACAATCTAGGCGCTCCGGAGCGGTACTCGCCGTCGCGCCCTGGAAGACAGGTCGTCACAGGTGAGCGAAGAAGTCGCGCCGACGGGGCTTTCTGATGAAGCGCGCGAGCGCATCTCCGCTGAGTTGGACCGGATACGGGAACGACGGGATCGCCTGGAGGCCGAAGTCAAAAACGACCGCGGCAGCGTCAGTGATCACGCCGATGCCGCTGATGCCATCCAGCGCGCCGACGAGTTGGTCAGCCTCGACGAGCGGGTGGCCGAACTCGACCGGTTGCTGCATGCCGGACCGCCGCCGTCGAACGGAACCGCCACGCTGCCCGGCGGCACTGAGGTGACGTTGCGGTTTTCCGACGGCGCGGTTGTCAAGATGCAGGTGATCTCGGTGATCGAAGAGGCCTCCATCGGCGGCGAAGCCGAGGCGTTGACCGCAGGCAGCCCGCTAGGGCTGGCGCTTGCCGGACGAAAAGCGGGCGACACCATCACCTACACCACGCCCCAAGGCGAAAGCCAGGTTGAACTGTTGGACCTGAAGTACCCGACTTAGTCCCCCTGGTCCGCCGTAGACTTCCGCCGATGGCCGAGATCGCGGCGAGCGCCCAGCTACCGCTGAAGACGCAGGTGTGGCGCTTCATCGTCACCGGCGGATTGTCGGCGGTCGTCGACTTCGGTCTTTATGTGTTGCTCTACAAGGTTGTGGGAGTGCAGGTTGACCTGGCCAAATCGCTCAGTTTTGTCGTCGGCACGATCACTGCGTACCTGATCAACCGCAGGTGGACATTTCAGGCGCCACCGAGTACCGCCCGCTTCCTGATCGTCATGGCGCTGTACGGCGTCACCTTCGCAGTGCAGGTCGGGCTCAATCACCTATGCCTGGCGCTTTTCGACTACCGCACCTGGGCCGTACCCGTCGCGTTCGTTATCGCGCAGGGCACCGCCTCGGTGATCAACTTCATCGTTCAGCGGGCAGTGATCTTCCGGCTGCGCTGAACCGGTCACGGCAGGCGGTACCCTTTTTGACGATGTTTCCAACGACCACAAAGCGCCTGACCGGGTGGAGCCGCACCGCGCCTTCGGTGGCGGAGGTGCTGTCCACACCGGACCCAGCGGTGATCGCCAACGCGGTCGCCCACGTCGCCGACTCCGGCGGCCGGGGCGTCATCGCCCGCGGCCTGGGTCGCTCCTACGGTGACAATGCGCAGAACGGCGGCGGCCTGGTCATCGACATGACGGCCCTGAACCGGATCCACTCGGTCGACTCCGACAGCCACCTGGTCGATGCCGATGCCGGGGTCAACCTCGACCAGTTGATGAGGGCGGCGTTGCCGTTCGGGCTGTGGGTTCCGGTGTTGCCGGGCACCCGCCAGGTCACCATAGGCGGCGCGATCGCCTCCGACATTCACGGCAAGAATCACCACAGCGCGGGCAGCTTCGGCAACCACGTCCGGTCGATGGAGCTGTTGACGGCCGACGGGCAGGTTCGCCACCTCACCCCGGACGGCGAGGAATCCGAGCTGTTCTGGGCCACCGTCGGCGGCAACGGGTTGACCGGCATCGTCCTGCGGGCCACCGTCGCGATGACGCCGACCGAGACCGCATACTTCATCGCCGACGGGGACGTCACCCGCACCCTGGACGAAACCATCGCGTTTCACAGCGACGGCAGCGAAGCCAACTACACCTACTCGTCGGCGTGGTTCGACGCGATCAGTGCGCCGCCGAAGCTGGGCCGTGCCGCTATCTCGCGCGGCTCATTGGCAAGGGTTGAGCAGCTACCAGAAAAGTTGCAGAAGAACCCGCTTAAGTTCGATGCGCCGCAGTTCTTTACGACGCCTGATATCTTCCCCAGCGGCCTGGGCAACCGGCTGATCTTCGGCACGATGACCGAACTCTGGTACCGCAAGTCAGGAACGTACCGCGGCAAGGCTCAGAACCTGACGCAGTTCTATCACCCGCTGGATATGGTCGCCGAATGGAACCGGGCTTATGGATCGGCCGGTTTCGGTCAGTATCAATTCGTGGTGCCGACCGAGGCCGTCGACGAATTCAAGAGCGTCATGTACGCGATCCAGGCTTCCGGGCACTACTCGTTCCTCAACGTGTTCAAGCTGTTCGGCCCGGGCAACCAAGCGCCGCTGAGTTTCCCGATCCCGGGGTGGAACGTCTGCGTCGATTTTCAAATCAAACCAGGGCTCAACGAGTTCCTCAACGAGCTTGACCGCCGAGTGCTGGAGTTCGGCGGTCGCCTCTACACCGGTAAGGACAACCGGACCACCGCCGACATGTTCCACGCCATGTACCCGCGCATTGACGAATGGATTGCGTTGCGCCGCAAGGTCGATCCGACCGGAGTCTTCGTTTCCGACATGGCCCGACGTTTGGAGCTGCTGTAAATGGTGCTTGACGCCATGGGAAATCCGCAGACCATCCTGCTGCTCGGCGGCACGTCCGAGATCGGGCTGGCGATATGCGAGCGCTACCTGCAGAACGCACACGCCCGCATTGTGCTGGCCGATCTTCCCAACCACCCGGCACGGGAAAAGGCCGTTGCGCAGATGAAGGCGGCGGGCGCCAGGTCTGTCGAGTGGATCGACTTCGACGGCGTCGACACCGACAGCCACCCGGGAGTGATCGGCGCCGCGTTCGCCGGCGGTGATGTCGACGTCGCAATCGTGGCGTTCGGGTTGCTCGGTGACGCCGAGGAGCTGTGGCAGAACCAGCGCAAGGCGGTCCAGATCGCCCAGATCAATTACACGGCGGCAGTTTCCGTCGGTGTGCTGCTGGGCGAGAAGATGCGCGCACAGGGCTTCGGTCAAATCATCGCGATGAGCTCGGTGGCCGGCGAGCGGGTGCGTCGCTCGAACTTCGTCTACGGGTCGACCAAGGCCGGCCTCGACGGCTTCTATCTCGGCCTCGGAGAGGCGTTACGCGAGTACGGAGTTCGCGTGCTCGTCATCAGGCCCGGCCAGGTGCGCACCACGACGACGATCGAGCACTGGAAATCCACCGGCGCCAAGGAAGCACCCCTTACCGTCGACAAGGAATACGTCGCCAACCTGGCGGTTACCGCATCGGCCAAGGGAAAGGAACTCGTCTGGGCGCCAGGCGCGTTCCGCTACCTGATGGTGGTGCTGCGGCATATCCCGCGGCCGATCTTCCGCAAGTTGCCCATCTAGATGCGGAACGCGTTGGCCACCATCGGCCACTTGGTGATCGCGGTGACGGTCGCCGCGGCGGTGTCAGTGATCTCGCTGATCGCGATCGCGCGAGTCCAATGGCCCGCCTACCCGTCGTCGAACCAGCTGCACGCGCTCACCACCGTCGGCCAGGTCGGCTGCATCGTCGGATTGTTCTGCGCGGGTTGGCTTTGGCGGCGTGGCCGCCGCACCAGCGATGTCCGCAACAACCTGTTGGCTCAGTCGTTGGCGTTGGTGTTCGTTTCCGGGTTCTCGGTGGTGACGCTGGGAATGCCGCTGGGTGCCACCAAGCTCTACCTGTTCGGCATCTCCGTCGACCAGCAATTTCGGACCGAATATCTGACCCGGTTCACCGACAGCTCGGCGTTGCAAGACATGACCTACATCGGGCTGCCGCCGTTCTACCCGCCGGGCTGGTTCTGGCTCGGCGGGCGCATTGCGGCGCTGACCGCTACGCCGGGCTGGGAGATATTCAAGCCGTGGGCGATCACGTCGATCACGATCGCGATCGCGGTGGCGCTGGTGTTGTGGTCGCGGATGATCCGTTTCGAGTATGCGGTGATCGTCACCACCGCGACCGCTGCGGTGGCGCTTGCCTACAGTTCCCCGGAGCCGTATTCCGCGATGATCACCGTGCTGCTGCCGCCGGTGCTGATCCTGACCTGGTCGGGTCTGCGCGGCGGAATCAGATCGGGTGGCTGGGCCGCGGTCATCGGGGCCGGGATATTCCTCGGCGTCGCGGCGACCTGCTACACCCTGCTGCTGGCCTACAGCGCATTCACCGTGGTGCTGATGGCTACGCTGCTGACGGTGTCCCGCTGGCGTCAGGGCGTCAAGGCGGCGGTGGACCCGCTGGTCCGGCTGGCCGTCATCGCCGTCATCGCGGCAGCAATCGGGGCGACCACCTGGCTGCCTTTCCTGTTGCGGGCGGCCCGCGACCCGGTCAGCAACACCGGCAGCGCCTATCACTACCTGCCCGCCGACGGCGCCGAGTTGACCTTCCCGATGCTGCAGTTCACCCTGCTCGGCGCGTTGTGCATGCTCGGGACGCTGTGGCTGATCGTGCGGGTCCGGGCATCGGTGCGAGCGGCCGGCCTGGCGATCGGCGTGCTCGCCGTCTACCTCTGGTCGCTGCTGTCCATGCTGGCCACGCTGGCGCGCACCACGCTGCTGTCCTTCCGGCTGCAGCCGACGCTGACGGTGTTGCTGGCCACCGCGGGCGTCTTCGGCTTCGTCGAGCTGACTGTGGCACTCGCTGCCCGCGGCCGCGAGGATGCCTGGGGCCGCGCGGTGCTGCCGGTCGCCGCGTCGATCGGGCTGGCCGCGGCGATCGCGTTCAGCCAGGACATCCCCGACGTGCTGCGACCCGACCTCACCATCGCCTATACCGACACCGACGGCCACGGCCAACGCGGCGACCGCCGTCCGCCCAGCTCCGAGAAGTACTACTCCTCGATCGACACCGCGATCACGCAGGCGACCGGCAAACCCCGCGACCAGACGGTGGTGCTGACGGCGGACTACAGCTTCCTGTCCTACTACCCCTACTTCGGCTTTCAAGGACTGACGTCGCACTACGCCAACCCGCTCGCGCAGTTCGACAAGCGAGCGGCAGCGATCAAGAGCTGGTCCAAGCTCAAAGCCCCCGATCCGTTCATCCACGCGCTGGACACGCTGCCGTGGACGCCGCCGACCGTCTTCTTGATGCGCCACGGTGGCTCGGCGGGTTCTACTTCTGTTGGTTTGGGAAGCACCTACACCCTGCGGCTGGCCGAGGATGTCTACCCCAACCAGCCCAACGTGCGCCGCTACACGGTGGAACTGAACGCTGCCACGTTCGCCGACCCCCGGTTCACCGTCACCACCGTCGGCCCGTTCGTCTTGGCCATCCGCAAACCCGGGCCGCGCCCCTGATGGCGACCGGGGCGTCACACGTCGAGCAATTACCATCTACCTCCGTGGTGGACGACGCGGGCACGAAGTACCGGGCCGCCCGGGTCGTCGCCGTCGTCGCCGGACTGCTCGGGGCCTTCCTGGCGCTCGCGACCCCGCTACTGCCGGTCAAACAGACCACAGCACAACTCAACTGGCCGCAAAACGGCGTGCTCGGCAGCGTCGAAGCCCCGCTGATCGGCTACGTGGCCACCGACCTCAACATCAGCATTCCGTGCCAGGCCGCAGTCGGTCTGGGGGGTCCGGGCAACACCGGCAAGACGGTGCTGTTGTCCACCGTGCCCAAGCAGGCGCCCAAGGCCGTGGACCGCGGCCTGCTGATCGAGCGAGCCAACGACGACCTGGTGGTCGTGGTGCGCAACGTCCCACTAGTCGTGGCGCCACTGAGCCAGGTGCTCAGCGGCGCGTGCCAGAAACTTGTCTTCACGGCGCACGCCGACCGGGTCACCGGCGAATTCGTCGGGCTCACGCAGGGTCCCAACGACGAGCATCCCGGCGCGGCGTTGCGCGGTGAGCGCAGCGGATACGACTTCCGCCCGCAGATCGTCGGCGTGTTCACCGATCTGAGTGGGCCGGCCCCGCCAGGCCTGACGTTCTCCGCCGCCGTCGACACCCGGTACAGCAGCTCTCCGACACCGCTGAAGATGGCCGCGATGGTGCTCGGGGTGGCGTTGACCGCTATAGCCTTGGCCGCGCTGCACATTCTGGACACCTCCGACGGCACCCGGCACCGCCGCTTCCTGCCGGCGCGTTGGTGGTCGCTCAGCGGGCTGGATGGCCTGGTCACGTTGGTGCTGGTGTGGTGGCATTTCGTCGGCGCCAACACCGCTGACGACGGCTACATCCTGACCATGGCCCGGGTGTCCGAGCACGCCGGATACATGGCCAACTACTACCGCTGGCTGGGGACCCCCGAGGCGCCGTTCGGCTGGTACTACGACCTGCTGGCGCTGTGGGCTCATGTCACCACCACCAGCATCTGGATGCGGTTGCCCACCCTGCTGATGGCGCTGGCTTGTTGGTGGTTGATCAGCCGGGAAGTCATCCCGCGGCTGGGTCATGCCGTCAAGACCAGCAGAGCGGCGGCGTGGACGGCGGCGGGCACGTTTTTGGCGGTGTGGCTGCCCCTGGACAACGGGCTGCGGCCGGAGCCGATCATCGCGGTGGGCATCCTGCTGACCTGGTGCTCGGTCGAGCGCGCGGTGGCCACCAGTCGGTTGCTGCCGGTGGCGTTCGCCTGCATCATCGGCGGCCTGACGCTGTTCTCCGGGCCGACCGGTATCGCCTCGATCGGTGCGCTGCTGGTGGCGGTCGGCCCGCTGCGCACCATCCTGCACCGCCGCACCAGACGGTTCGGTCTGCTGCCATTGCTGGCGCCCATCCTGGCCGCGGCGACGGTTACCGTGATCCTGATCTTCCGCGACCAGACCCTGGCCGGCGAGATGCAGGCGACCGTGCTCAAGCGTGCTCTCGGACCCAGCCTGAGTTGGTTCGACGAACACATCCGTTACGAGCGGTTGTTCATGGCCAGCCCCGACGGTTCGGTCGCCCGCCGCTTCGCCCTGTTGGCCTTGTTGGTCGCACTCGCGGTGTCGGTGGCAATGGCCTTGCGTAAGGGCCGAATTCCGGGCACCGCGACCGGCCCAAGCCGTCGCATCATCGGCATCACGATCATCTCGTTCATCGCGATGATGTTCACGCCCACCAAGTGGACCCACCACTTCGGTGTGTTCGCCGGGCTGGCCGGCTCGCTGGGGGCGCTGGCCGCGGTTGCGGTGACAGCGGCGGCGATGCGCTCGCGACGCAACCGGACGCTGTTCGCCGCGGTGGTGTTGTTCACGGTGGCGTTGTCGTTCGCCAGCGTCAACGGCTGGTGGTACGTCTCCAACTTCGGTGTGCCGTGGTCAAATGCGTTTCCGCAGTGGCATTTCGGATTCACCACCGGCTTGTTAGGGCTGACCGTGCTGGTGCTGCTGGTGGCCGCCTGGTTCCACTTCGTCAACAACGGCAACGACGCCGGGCCTGTCAGTCAATCCCGGTGGGCCCGAATCACCGCCTCTCCGTTGGGTATTGCCGCCTGGGCGCTGGTCTTCTTCGAGGTCTTGTCGCTGACACTGGGAATGACCGACCAATACCCGGCATGGTCGGTCGGGCGCTCCAACCTGCAGGCTCTGACCGGCAAGACCTGCGGGCTTGCCGACGACGTTCTCGTCGAGCAAGATCCCAACGCCGGCATGCTGTTGCCGGTCAGCGCGCCGGTGCGGGACGCGCTCGACGCGGGCTTCGAGGAAGGCTTTGATCCCAATGGGATTCCCGCCGACGTCTCGGCGGACCCGGTGATGGAACGCCCCGGCGACCGCAGCTTCGTCAACGACGACGGCCTGATCACCGGCAGTGAAGCCGGCACCGAGGGCGGCACGACACCCGCGCCGGGTATCAACGGCTCGCGCGCACGACTGCCCTACAACCTCGATCCCACGCGCACACCGGTGCTGGGGAGTTGGCGATCAGGGCCGCAGGTCCCGTCGCAGCTGCGGTCCGCCTGGTATCGGCTGCCGCCACGCGACAAGGCCGGGCCGCTGCTGGTGGTGTCGGCGGCCGGCCGCTTCAACCCTGGTGAAGTGCAAATTCAGTGGGCAACCGATCAGCAAGCCGCAACCAACAAGCCCGGCGGCGTACTGGGATTCGCCGACGTCGGGGCGGCCCCGGCATGGCGCAATCTGCGCGCGCCGCTGGACGCGGTACCACGCGACGCCACGCAGGTACGGGTGATAGCCACCGACGAAGACCTTGCACCGCAGCACTGGATCGCGGTCACGCCACCGCGCATACCGCGGCTGAGCACTTTGCAGGATGTGGTCGGCACGGTCCAGCCGGTATTGCTGGACTGGCTTGTCGGACTGGCCTTTCCGTGTCAGCGCCCGTTCGGGCATCTCAACGGTGTTGTCGAGGTGCCGAACTGGCGGATCCTGCCCGACCGGTTCGGCGCCGAGGCCAATTCGCCCGTGATGGACCACAACGGCGGTGGTCCGCTGGGCGTCACCGAGCTGTTGTTGCGTCCGAACACGGTCTCGACGTATCTGAAAGACGACTGGTCCCGCGACTGGGGTGCGCTGCAGCAATTGACGCCGTTTTACCCGAACGCCGAACCCGCCCGCCTCGACCTTGGTTCTGCGACACGCAGCGGCCTGTGGAGCCCGGCGCCGCTACGTCATTAGCCGGCCGCGTCATTAGCCAGCCAGCGACCGTTCGAGTTGTGTTGTCTCACGAGACCTCCGATGTGATTAACAGTCAAATGGCTAACTCCGTACCGACCAACCGGCGCATATCCAGAAGGCATACGCAGGGCGATCCATCTGGGCTGGTTAGGTCCGGAAGAAGCGCTAAGGCGGGATCGACTTGTCGGTGCTCTGCAGTTGCTCAGGGCTGGTTGCGGTCAGGATAGTTTCGCCACGCGGGCGTCCGGGCGGTAGCCGCGTAGGAGGGCCACGAAGGCCTCGTGCAGTGTTCGTGCATCGTCGTCGGAGCCACCGACCGCGATTCGATGCAGCATGAAGCCGTCGGCGAGCGCAATGAAGGCTTGCGCCGCGTTGCGCGGTGTGCCCGTGGCTTCCAGCAAGCTACCGACGAGCTCGCCGAACGCGGCGAGTACACGTTCGACGTCAGGGCGTAACTCGGGCCGACGCGACGCTTGGAGATAGGTTTCGAATTGGGCCACGGTGCTTGCGCCGGGCTCCGCGAGCAGCACGGCGACGAGCTGTTCGAGTACTGCCCCCGATTTTGGATCGGCTGTCGCCGAGTGCGCAGTGAACTGTTGCATCTGGATGATCATGGTATCGGCGACGCGCCGCATCGCCGCGGTCAGCAGTTCGTCGATCGAGGCGAAGAAGTAGCTGGTGGTGGCTGGGGGAAGGCCCGCCTTCGCCGCGACTGCTCGATGTGTGACCGCGCCGAGCCCGCCCTCCCCGACGAGTGCGATCGCCGCGTCGAGCACAGCATCGCGACGCTCCAGGGTGCTGGATCGGTGACTGTCGGGACGAAACGCCATACCAGGCATCGTATGCCGCAACGAGACAAGTCTGGACATATGCCCAGCTTTCGTTATACCCTGGTCAAATGTCCAGCCTTTTAAGACCGCGATCGACACCACTCGACTGAATCGGGGGTGACCAAAATGACCGGATTACCTCCCCCCTCGTTTGCGACCTCAACCGGCTCGTCGAGTCCGAGGAATTCGGAACCTCTGTATTTGAAACTGCCGCCAAGTTGACGAGGTCCGACCGCACCCAAGGGGCGTGGAGCGCTCTGCGGGATCTTGAGAAGCAGACCAATGCCGGCGTCGCCGCCTTTGTCGCTCGGTCGGGACTCGCGCTGAAACCGACCAACGCTGTGGCGCGAGCTGCCGGTTCTTCGAGCGGGACCGGAATGCAACTGTTGCCGTACAGACTGCAACTTCGCACGTTCGGTTGGGTATCCAAACGATACCTTCCCGTGTTCCATCGGCTGGCCCGTCACTACGTGGGAACCGAGGAAGCCGCATTCTTCGACTACGTGGTTCAACACGAACTTGCGATCATCGAGTTCGCCAGCAACGCCCTCGCCGATGCACGCGGGCCGCTCGACTCGGTGCTGCGACTGCTCGACGGAGGCGTCCCCGGACTTACGACCGAAAGTTGTTGACCCTCCAGACTTTGCGCAAGAAAGGCGGGGACCTCACTTTTGCCCAGCGCCACCCGTTGAAAGGGTCATTGGATGTCCGCTGAACCTGTCGCACACACCCGCGACCGTTGCCCGATAGCCGGTTCGGTCAGCCGCGAACTTCACCCGCCGCGCTGGGCGCCGACGTTTTTGAGGTGGCAGCACACCCGGATTGGGTGGATCACGTCGTGGCGATTGGCGCTTCGAGGGCTCTGGGCCGGCTACCAGCACACCATTTTCGACTATGCCGCCCAGCTACCCGGCCAGGATGACATCGTGGTGGCCCGTGCGCCGCTGGCGAAGTTTGTGGTGGTGCGCAATCCCGAGATCGCCCGCCACATTCTGGTGTCCAACCAGGACAACTATGTCAAGAGCGCCGAATACGACCTTCTCGCAGTGGCTTTCGGTCGTGGATTGGTGACCGAGCTCGACGATGAGCTCTGGCAGCGCAACCGGCGGCTGGTGCAGCCGATTTTCGCCAAGCGCCAGGTAGACGCGTTTGGCCCGCAGATGACCGCTGCCGCCGTGGCCGCCGCGCAACGTTGGCGCGAGCACGCCGCAACCGGCCGACCGCTGGACATCGCGGCCGAGATGAACTGCATCACGATGGACATCATCGCCCGCACCATGTTCGGCATCGACCTCAGCGGTGAGCTCGCCGGGCAGATGCGAGTCGACTTCGCCCGCCTGCTCACACTGTTCGGGTATGGGTTCATAGGTGGAGGATCACGGTCGCTGCGCTGGCTTTCCGATCGGCTGCGGCGGCACGCCCCCAAACGACTCGCCAAACGCGCACCACGGCTGGCGATCAACGCGCGGCGGCTTGACGCCGCGATATTCGCGCCGGGCATCATGCGTGGGCTGCGCCGAATCGAGCGCTTTCTCGACGAGCTGATCGCCGACTACCGCAGCGGAAGGATCGACCGAACCGACAATCTGCTGGCGCTGCTGATGGCCGCCGAGGATCCCGAGACCGGCTATCAATACAGCGATTTGGAGATCCGCGACGAGCTCATGACCTTCCTCGGAGCCGGCTTCGAGACCACGGCGGCCGCGTTGGCGTGGACGTGGTATCTGCTGTCGGAAAATCCGGAATCCCGAAGCCGGCTCGGCCGCGAGCTCGACCAAGTACTCGCCGGGCGCGAACCCACCCCCCAAGACGTCGACGACCTGCAGTGGACCCAAGCCGTGGTCGCCGAGGCGATGCGCAGATACCCGCCGATCATGCTAGTTGGCAGGGTGGCGAAGTCCGACGACATCCTCGGCGATTACCCCATCAAAGCGCGCACCAGCATCGCCATCCTCATCCACGGTGTCCATCACAACGACCGCATCTGGGAAGACCCGCACACCTTCGACCCAGCGCGCTTCTTGAAAGACAACTTCGAACCCCAACAGCGTCGGGCTCACATCCCGTTCGGTGCGGGCAAGCGGATGTGTGTCGCCTCCGGGTTCGCCAACCTCGAAGCCGCCCTCGTGGTCGCGACCTTGGCGCAGCGGTTCGAGCTCGATGTGCTTCCCGGCCAACGGTTGCGCCCGGAACTGACCTTCACCGGCGGCCCGGACGGCAAGCTGATGATGTCGCTGAGACCACGCGCACGCCAAATCGCTGCCTCATAGACAGCAAGCTGACACCACTCTTTCACCCGTGGGGCCGCAATCAATCAAGGAGTGTTCACGATGGGCAAACCACCGAGACTGCAGGACAAGGTCGTACTGGTGACCGGCGCTTCGCAGGGCCTGGGGCAGTTTCTGTCCGTACAACTCGCCGCCCAGGGAGCCAAGGTGGTCTTGGTGGCAAGAAATCGGGCCCGACTCGACACCGTCTGCGACCAGATCACCGCCGCCGGCGGTACCGCACTAAGCCTGCCGACCGACGTCGCCAACGAAGCCGAATGCGACCGAATGATCGAGCAGACGGTGGCCCACTTCGGCGGAATCGACATCCTCGTCCTCAACGCCGGTTCGGCGACCTACGGAAGGCTCGACGAACTGCATACATTCGCCCCAATCCGCGACTCGATGGCGATCAACTTCTTCGGCGCCGCCTACCCCACCTATCGGGCGATCCGGCACCTGATCGCGCGCAAAGGCCTCATCGCCTACGTGACATCCGGCAGCGGGCACTTGCCCATGGCTGGATACCTCGGGTATACGACCAGCAAGCACGCGATGAATGGATTCTTCGAGGCACTGCGACTAGAGATGATCCCCCACGGCGTCGACGTGCTGACCATCAATCCCGGCGACATGTACAGCGACGACGGGGCTGGGCGCACCTTCTTCGGGCCCGACGGTGGCCAGCACAAGATCGACCTATCGATCAAGCGACACAACGATATTGCGCGCGTCCCCGCCAGCACGGTGGCTAAGAAATGTGTGGAAGCCATCCTGGACCGCAGACGCGAAATAAACCTGTCACCCCCCATCCAGAAACTCGGCACCATGGCTCGTACAATCGCACCGGCCGCGGTCGATCGCCGCATCTACCACAGGGTCACCCGGATGCGGTCGGCGTTTGCCTCCGAAGCGGAGCTTCTCGCCGACCACGAGACGTAGTGAACCGCCAGGCCCCGGGCGTCATACGAGACAGGATCTGATCGGTCGCGTATGTCTCAGAAATGGCGAGAGTGTCCGGACATGCCGGGCGATTCAGAGTCACGACCCGCCGTTGCCTGACAGAGGAGCTAGAGACAAAGCGACAGGCGTGCGGTGCGGGCACCCCAACGGAACTTGTAACCAACCTAGTGCGACACAACACATCTAGAAGTCGACCTGGCGTCGGCCCGCGCGGAAAGCGGTGAAGCATGCGCTCAGCGCCAGCAAGGCGAACACGGCGAACGCCCAGCGAGCCGCTGACACTCCGCCGCCGTCGGCGATGTTCACCACGACACCGGCCAGCCCGGCGCCGAACGCCCCGAAGATCAACTGCACCGAGTTGATCGCGGTGGCGGCGGTTCGGCCTTCGGCGGGATCGTCGACATCGCTCATTGCCCACGCTGACAGGTGCGGCCAGGCGGCACCGATTCCGACACCCACGGCCAGCAGCGCCAGCGCGCACAGGATGATGACACCCGCCGTTGCGCCTTGGACGTGCGCGACTCCGGCCAGCGCCAGACCGATAGCCATCACCAACGGTGCCGCGATCACCACGCCCACGATCGCGCGCGCCTTGTTCAGTGAGCCACTGCCCAGTCCGCTGATCGTCCAGCCCAACGACAACGCGGCGCCCAGCAGACCGGCGACGATCGGCCCCAGGTGAGCCAGCCGCTGACCGAATAACGGCACGTACAGATCCACCTTGGTCGCGGCCACCAGCAGCCCCAAGGTCAGATACACCCACTTCAGCGGGCCGAAACCGTAGACGCTTGCCGGCAGCACCGCGGTCGGCATCCGCCGATCGACGATCAAGAATGCTCCGACCAGCAACGCGCCGACGATGAGCAGGCCGGCGGTCGCGACGGTGTTGTGCGGAAGAGACGCCACGCTGACCGCGAGCGCCGCCGCACCCAGCAGGACGACCGACGGCACCGGAATCCGTGTCGAAGCGCGGTCGGCGTCCTGTTCGTCGCTGTCCACGGACAGCACGCCCGGTGCCAGCACGGCCATGCCGACGCTCAGCATGGCCAGCAAGCCGAACGCCCACCGCCACGCACCGAACTGCGCGAAAAAACCGCCCAGCGCTGGACCGAGCAGTGCGCCGACGCCCCACGTCGAGGCCGCCATGGCCGAGGCGCGACTCCACAACGAGCGCGGCAGCACGGTGTTGATCACCGCGAAACTCAGGCCGCACAGCAGACCGCCGGCCAGCCCCTGCAGGAAGCGGCCCGCCAGCAGAACCTCCATGTTCGGCGCGGCCGCACACACCAGGCTGCCGACGCCCAACGCTGCGAAACCCAGCAGATAGGAAACGGCTGCGCCGACGCGATGCAGCATCGTATTAACAGTCGCTGCGGCTACCACCGACCCGACGAGGTACAGAGTTGTCACCCACGCATAGATCCGCTCGCCGCCGATCTCGTTGATCGTGCTGGGCAGCATGCTGATCGTCAGGAACTCGTTGGTGGAATAAAGCACCACGCCCCCGGCGACCACAGCCGACGTCCGCGAATACGGGTAACTCCACAACTCACGCCAATGGCCGGTGGTGGATTGTTTCTGAGACGTTAAATTCACCACCGCTGGCCCACTAAACCATGTTCGGGCTGAGGAGTCGAACCCCGCTCAAAGGTGCATCACGCCTGGTCGAGCGGGCCGAGCCAGCTCGCTCGACGCACTGACCTGCACCATCATCGGCTGGTTCCAAGTCAATTCGATTTGGATCACCGACAGACTTATTGCGACTGTCCGCCTCGTCCACAGCCCGCCACGCGGGCTGCATCGTCGCCGGACGGACGCGGTCGCCTACCATCGTGCCTCGTGCCCCACGACGGAAGTGAGCGATCGACGCATCGGCTTGCTCGGCTGGTCGCCATCGTCGCGGGGGTCGCCGGTGCGCTGCTCTGCATCGTGGTTCCGCTGCTACCGGTCAAACAGACGACCGCCACCATCCTGTGGCCGCAGGGCGTCACCACCGATGGCCACGTCACTGATATCACCGCGCCGCTGATATCCGGAGCACCCCGGGCACTGGACATTTCCATCCCGTGTCCCGCGATCGCCACGCTGCCCGCTGTCGGCGGCCTGGTGCTCTCGACGCTGCCGGTCGACGGCTTTCAGACCAGCAAAAGCGGGCTGTTCGTCCGGGCCAACAAAGACACGGTCGTCGTCGCGTTCCGTGACACGGTCGCCGCGGTGGCAGCCCGCTCGGCGGTGGGCTCGGGCGCTTGCAGCGTGCTGCACATCTGGGCCGACGCCGGCGTTGCGGGTGCCGAGTTCGTCGGGATACCCGGCGCCGTGGGTACCCTCGCACCGGAGAAGAAGCCTCAGGTCGGCGGGATTTTCACCGACCTGAAAGTGCCTGCGCAGCCAGGATTGTCGGCTCGCATCGACGTCGACACCCGGTTCATCGTCGCCCCGACCACGCTGAAGAAAGCCGTGCTGGCCCTGGGCGGGCTCGCAGTGTTGGCCGCGATCGCCGCATTGGCCGTTCTGGACCGACAGTCCGGCCACCGACTGCCCCGCAATTGGCGCTTCTGGCAGGCCGGGGTCGCCACGTGGCTCGCCGATGCGGGTGTGATCGCGACGTTGCTGCTGTGGCACGTCATCGGCGCGACGTCCTCCGATGACGGCTACAACCTGACCATCGCCCGGGTCGCGCCGAAGGCCGGCTACCTCGACAACTACTACCGGTACTTCGGGACGACGGAAGCACCGTTCGACTGGTACCTGTCGGTGCTGTCGAAGCTGGCGTCGGTGAGCACCGCCGGTGTGTGGATGCGGCTGCCGGCCACGCTGGCCGGGATCACCTGCTGGCTGCTCATCAGCCATTGCGTATTGCGGCGGTTGGGCCCTGCAAAGGGCGGGTTGGCCGCCAACCGGGTGGCGGTGTGGACCGCTGGCGCGGTATTCCTTGCCGCCTGGCTGCCGTTCAACAACGGTTTGCGGCCCGAGCCGCTGATCGCTCTGGGCGTGGTGGTCGCCTGGGTGCTGGTGGAGAGCGCGATCGGTACCCGGCGGCTCGCCCCGGCCGCGGTCGCGATCATCGTCGCGATGCTCACCGCGACGCTGGCGCCGCAAGGGTTGATCGCCATCGCCGCCCTGCTGACCGGGGCCAGGGCCATCGCCCAGACCATCCAGCGCCGCCGCGCGACCGACGGGTTACTCGCACCTCTGTCGGTGCTGGCTGCCTCGTTGATGCTGATCACCGTGGTGGTGTTCCGCAGCCAGACGCTGGCCACCGTCGCCGAGTCGGCGCGCATCAAGTACAAGGTGGGGCCGACGATCGCCTGGTACCAAGATTTCCTGCGTTACTACTTCCTCACCGTCGAAAGCAACGTCGACGGGTCGATGGCGCGGCGATTCGCGGTGCTGGTGCTGCTGCTGTGCCTGTTCGGAGTGCTCGTGGTGCTGCTGCGGCGCGGGCGGATGCAGGGATTGGCCAGCGGGCCGACGTGGCGGCTGATCGGCACCTCTGCCGTGGGCTTGCTGCTGTTGACATTCACCCCCACGAAGTGGGCCATTCAGTTCGGTGCGTTCGCCGGATTAGCCGGCGCCCTGGGTGCGGTTACTGCGTTCGCCTTCGCCCGGATCGGCCTGCACAGCCGGCGCAACCTGACGCTGTACATCACCGCGTTGCTGTTCGTGCTGGCCTGGGCCACCTCGGGCATTAACGGCTGGTTCTACGTCGGCAACTATGGGGTGCCGTGGTTCGACATTCAACCGGTCATCGCAAGCCATCCGGTGACGTCGATGTTCCTGACGTTGTCGATCTTGACCGGGCTGCTGGGGGCCTGGCAGCACTTCCGGATGGACTACGCCGGTCACACCGAAGTCAAGGACAACCGGCGCAACCGGATCCTGGCCTCTACTCCGTTGCTGGTGGTGGCGACGATCATGGTGCTGGGCGAAGTCGGCTCGCTGGCCAAAGGCGCGGCGGGCCGCTATCCGGTCTACACCACCGCCGCGGCCAACCTGGCAGCACTGCGTTCGGGCCTTTCGGCCAGCAGTTGCTCGATGGCCGACGAGGTGCTGGCCGAGCCCGACCCCAATGCCGGTCTGCTGCAGCCAGTTGCCGGACAGACCTTCGGGCCCGCTGGCCCGCTCGGGGGTATCAACCCGGTCGGCTTCAAGCCCGATGGGGTCGGCGACGATCTCAAGTCCGACCCGGTTATCAGCAAACCCGGGCTGGTCAACTCCGACGGCTCACCCAACAAGCCCAACGTGGCCTTCAGCGACTCCGCGGGTACCGCCGGCGGTAAAGGGCCGCCGGGGATCAACGGGTCGCACGCGATTCTGCCGTTCGGCCTGGACCTGGCCCGAACTCCGGTGGTGGGCAGCTACGGCGAGAACTCGCTGGCCGCTACCGCGACGTCGGCGTGGTACCAACTGCCGCCACGCACCGGCGACCGGCAGTTGGTGGTGGTCTCCGCCGCGGGCGCTATCTGGTCTTACAAAGAGGACGGCACGTTCACCTACGGGCAGTCGCTGAAACTGCAGTGGGGCGTTACCCGCCCTGACGGCACCACCACGCCGCTCGGCGAGGTGCAGCCGATCGACATCGGGCCGCAGCCGGCGTGGCGCAATCTGCGGTTCCCGTTGACCTGGGCGCCGCCGGAGGCCAACGTGGCACGCATCGTCGCCTACGACCCGAACCTGAGCTCAGATCAGTGGTTCGCGTTCACGCCGCCGCGGGTCCCGGTGACCGAAACTCTGCAGCAGCTACTGGGATCGCAGACGCCGGTGCTGATGGACATCGCGACCGCCGCAAACTTCCCGTGCCAGCGGCCGCTCTCCGAACACCTTGGCGTTGCTGAAATTCCGCAGTACCGCATCTTGCCTGACCACAAACAGACGGCGGCGTCGTCGAACCTCTGGCAGGCCGGCGCGACCGGCGGGCCATTCCTGTTCTTGCAGGCGCTGCTGCGCACCGAGACCGTGTCGACGTACCTGCGCGGCGATTGGTATCGGGACTGGGGATCGGTGGAGCAGTACCGCCGGATCGTGCCCGCCGACCAGGCCCCGGAGGCCGCGGTCGACCAAGGCGTGATCACCGTGCCGGGCTGGAGCCGTCAGGGACCGATTCGGGCCCTGCCATGAGCGAGACCGTGACAGGCACGCAAGCGGCGGGCGACGCCAGCGATAAGGCCACGGCGAGCCGCAATGTTCAGGTGACCCGCTGGGTGGCGACGATCGCCGGTTTGATCGGGTTCGTGCTGTCGGTCGCCACACCGCTGCTCCCGGTCGTGCAGACCACCGCGATGCTCAACTGGCCGCAGAACGGCCAGCTGAATAGCGTTACGGCACCGCTGATTTCGCTGACGCCGGTCGACATGTTGGCGACCGTGCCCTGCTCGGTGGTGCGAGGCCTGCCGCCCGGGGGCGGGGTGATCCTGGGTACTGCGCCAAAGAAGGGCAAGGACGCCGCCCTCAATGCGTTGTTCGTCGTCGCCAGCAGCAAGCGCGTCGACGTCACCGACCGCAATGTAGTGATCGCCAGCGTGCCGCGTGAGCAGGCGATAGGGGGCCCAGATGCCCCCGGATGTTCGAGCATCGAGATCACCTCGACGCACGCCGGCACCTTCGCCACCTTTGTGGGGCTGAACGATCCGTCGGGCAGACCGGTCCGCGGTGGTTTCCCCGACCCGAACCTACGCCCGCAGGTCGTCGGCGTATTCACCGATCTGACCGGTCCCGCGCCACCCGATTTGCAGCTGTCGGCAACCATTGACACCCGGTTTTCCACCACCCCGACGACGCTGAAGCTGTTTGCCATGGTGGCGGCGATCGTGGCCACCATCGTCGCGTTGGTCGCATTGTGGCGCCTCGACCAGTTGGACGGGCGGCGGATGCGCCGCCTCATTCCGGCAAACTGGCGCACGTTCACCTTGGCCGATGTCACGGTGATCTTCGGGTTCGTGCTGTGGCATGTGATCGGGGCGAATTCCTCCGACGACGGCTACATCCTGGGCATGGCGCGGGTCGCCGACCATGCCGGCTACATGTCCAACTACTTCCGCTGGTTCGGTAGCCCGGAGGACCCGTTCGGCTGGTACTACAACCTGCTGGCGCTGATGACGCACGTCAGTGACAACAGCCTGTGGATGCGGTTGCCGGACTTGATCGCCGGGGTACTGTGCTGGCTGCTGCTGTCGCGTGAGGTGCTGCCGCGGTTGGGCCCCGCGGTGGCCGCCAGCAAGCCCGCTAACTGGGCGGCGGGCTTGGTGCTGCTCACCGCGTGGATGCCGTTCGACAACGGTCTGCGCCCAGAGCCCATCATCGCGCTCGGTTCGCTGGTCACTTATGTGCTGATCGAACGTTCCATGCGGTACAGCCGCTTGACGCCGGCCGCGCTGGCAGTTGTCACCGCGGCATTCACCTTGGGTGTGCAGCCGACCGGCTTGATCGCGGTGGCCGCTTTGATCGCCGGTGGTCGTCCGATCCTGCGAATCTTGGTCCGTCGTCATCGCGTCGTCGGCACCATGCCGTTGGTGGCTCCGATGCTGGCTGCCGGCTCAGTCATACTCACCGTGGTCTTCGCCGACCAGACTATGTCAACGGTGTTGGAAGCCACCAGGATTCGCACAGCCGTCGGCCCCAGCCAGGCGTGGTACACCGAAAACCTGCGCTATTACTACCTGTTCCTGCCGACCGTCGACGGGTCGTTGTCGCGCCGTTTCGGTTTCTTTATCACCGCGCTGTGCCTGTTCACCGCGGTGTTCATCATGTTGCGCCGCAAGCGAGTTCCCGGCGTGGCCCGCGGGCCGGCGTGGCGGCTGATGGGCGTCATCTTCGGCACCATGTTCTTCCTGATGTTCACTCCCACCAAGTGGGTGCACCACTTTGGGCTGTTCGCCGCGGTGGGAGCCGCGATGGCCGCATTGACCACGGTTTTGGTGTCACCGGCGATACTGCGCTGGTCGCGTAACCGGATGGCGTTCCTGGCGGCGTTGATGTTCCTGATGGCGCTGTGCTTCGCCACCACCAACGGCTGGTGGTATGTCTCGAGCTACGGCGTTCCGTTCAACAGCACTATGCCGAAGATCGCCGGAATCACGGTCAGCACAATTTTTTTCATACTTTTCGCGATTACCGCGCTCTATGCGGCCTACCTGCATTTCGCATCCAGGGACCATGGCGAAGGTCGGCTGGCCCGGGCGCTGACGGCTGCGCCGGTGCCGGTTGCGGCCGGATTCATGGCGATAGTCTTCGTCGCGTCGATGGTGGCCGGCATCGTGCGCCAGTACCCCACCTACTCCAATGGCTGGGCCAATGTGCGCGCGCTCGCCGGCGGCTGCGGACTGGCCGACGACGTGCTCGTCGAACCGGACAGCAACGCGGGCTTCATGACGCCACTGCCCGGCAATTATGGCCCGTTGGGTCCATTGGGTGGAGCCAACCCTGTCGGGTTCTCGCCCAACGGAGTACCCGAACATACTGTCGCTGAGGCGGTTCGGATCACACCAAACCAGCCCGGGACGGATTACGACTGGGACGCGCCGACCAAGCTCGGTGCGCCGGGCATCAACGGGTCTGTGGTGCCGCTGCCCTACGGCCTTAACCCCGGCCAGGTGCCGGTGGCCGGCAGCTACACCACCGGTGCACAGCAGCAGAGCAAGCTCGCGTCGGCGTGGTACCGACTGCCCAAATTGGACGACGGCCACCCGCTGGTGGTGGTGACCGCCGCGGGCAAGATCGCCGGCAACAGCGTGCTGCACGGGTACACCACCGGCCAGACCGTCGTGCTGGAGTACGGCAGGCCCGGTCCCGGCGGCGAACTGGTGCCGGCTGGTCGGCTGGTGCCCGACGACCTGAACGGAGAGCAGCCCAAGGCATGGCGTAACCTGCGCTTCGCCCGGTCCAAGATGCCCGCGGATGCCGTTGCGGTCCGGGTGGTGGCCGAAGACCTGTCCCTGACGCCGGACGACTGGATCGCGGTGACCCCGCCGCGTGTCCCAGAGCTGCGATCCCTGCAGGAGTACGTCGGCTCGACGCAACCGGTGTTACTGGACTGGGCGGTCGGATTGGCCTTCCCGTGCCAGCGGCCGATGCTGCACGTCAACGGCGTGACCGAGATCCCCAAGTTCCGCATCACGCCGGACTACACGGCCAAGAAGATGGACACCGACACCTGGGAGGACGGCGTCAACGGCGGCCTGCTGGGCATCACAGACCTGCTGCTGCGGGCCCATGTCATGTCCTCGTACCTGTCGCGTGACTGGGGCCGGGACTGGGGATCGCTGCGCAAGTTGGACACGATCGTGCCGGCCCGTCCTGCCGAGCTCGATCTCGGCAGGGCCACCCATTTCGGTTGGTGGTCGCCGGGCCAGATCCGGATCAAGCCCTAGCGCGGCGACGATGCGGGACGCACAGCGTCCCGAGGAGGAGCCGGGCCATCAAGCCCTAGCGCGGCGACGATGCAGGACGCACGGCGTCTGCGGGCCGTGATCACCATCACACATGAACTTAACGTCTTAGGCCGTCACGAAACGTTCCGAACCGGCCGCCGCGGGGTACGGACACGGAACTACCTCTAGTGAAAGGACAACAATGGGCAGCAGTGGACCCGAAGAAGCAATCAAGGGCATCGTCGAGGACGTCAAAGGCAAGGCCAAAGAGATTATCGGGATCGTTACGAACCGCGATGGTCTGCGGCAAGAGGGCCGCGCTCAACAGGACAAGGCCCAGGCCGCGCGTGACGTGGCCAAAAAAGAGGCCGAGGCCGAATCCGCCCGCGCCGCTGAGTCGGCTGCCGAGGCTCGGCAGAAGTCAGCCGAATAACGCAGGAATTTGGCTGGGCGGCAAGGGTTCAACCCTTGCCGCCCAGTTTCGCGTTTCAGCGCGACTAGGGGGTTAGCACGACCCGCGCGTCACACTCGGTGGCTTGCCACGCACCTGTGACGTCGGCCAGCGGGACCGCTCGGACATCGATACGCAAAGCGCCAGTGGCGATTTCGTCAACCAGGGCAGGTAACTCGGCCAGGATGCCGACGGTAGAGACCGAGCCTTGCCCACTTCCCACGATCTGCAACCGCAGCGCGCGCAGCGCCGCCGACGGGATCGCGGCAGCAGGTCCGGCGACCGATCCGGTCGAAATCCAGGTGAGCGGGCGAGTGTCGTCGATGCGGTTGGTCGCGATAGCCGTAATCGCGTCGACGGTGGCCTGTCCCCACAGGTAGTCGATGACCACATCGACCTCGGCAGCCACCTCACCGAGCCCGGGGGTACCGCCAAGACGCACGACGGTATCGGCGCCGAGTTCCGGCAGTTCGGCCAGCCGCTGCGGATTACGTCCGGCGGCGATGACGTGGCCTGCTCCGAGGCGTTTGGCGATCTGAACGGCCATCTGGCCGGAGCTTCCGGTCGCACCCAGAACCAGCACGGTTTGGCCGGCCTGAAAGTCAATCCGTCGTCGCAGTGCAACCCAAGACGACAGCGCCGGGTTCATCGCCGCCGCCACGAGTACCGGGTCGGTGCCTTCGGGCAAGACGAAACTCTGGCGCAGGTCGATCACCGTCTGCTCGGCCATTGCGCCCGACGTGGTGTCACCGAGCGCGAAGTAGCGCAGCGTGCCATCCGGCATGCGCGCCACGCCATCGACGCCAGGGACCAACGGGAGCTGGCCGGTGCTGGTGTAGTGCGAGCCGTCGGCCTGCGACCGGACGCGCCGATGCAGTCCGGAGGCGACGACATCGACGAGCACCTCGTCGTAACCGTGTGGCGTCGGGGAGAGGAACTCCTGGTACGACGGCGGCGTATCGAAAGATGTCACCACAGCTGCGTACATGAGAGTCCTCCTGGCGACCAGCTGATAGTTCGTTTTGCCATCTAAACTAGATGGAAGTACGAACTAAGGCAACTTTCCGCGCTGATTCAACAAGGCCCAAGCCGGGTAGCCCCCGCCGTAAGCATCGCATCAGCGAAGGAGGAGATGACCTTGCGCGCTGAAGAAGGCGACGAATCCATCGGCGAATTGGCCGACGAGGCCGCAAAGACGAAGAAGGAACTCAGAGAGTCCACCGAGACGGGCGCGAAAGTTCAAAAAGAGTCGAAGGACTCCGGCAAGCAGCACTAGTCAAGACGACGGTGTCACACGTCACATCGGGGCCTCTGCTGTAAGGCATCTCTCCCGCTCAGGCGCGGGTCGGCCGCCTTTGAGGGCGGATAATTGACAGAATGTCATTAACGATTTCGACGCTGACCCGTCGCGCATTTCCTGCAGTTCTCGTGGCGGCGTCCGCGTTGAATCCCGCCGTGGCAGCGGCTGTTCCGGCCGGTACCGGCGGCGGCACCGTCGTTGGCATGGCAAGCACGCTGCGCGCATGCGATTTCAGCCCGATCCCCGGTCGTGCCTCTCAGAGTCGTGCCACCGCATCGGCAATCATCCGCGCTACCGGTGGCACGGTGTCCGCGGAAGTGCACTTGTCCGAGCCCGGCGCGCCAGGTGCTCACTACGATGTCAGCCTGATCCAGGCGCCCCGGGCATCGAATGCGCCGTGCGTTTCCCCTGGTCCGGGCGTCGCGGTCGGCGCACTCGACAGTGACGGAGTGGGTCAGGCGACGACCACTGTGCAGGACAGCATCCGGCCGGGCACAACGGGAGTATGGGTCTTCATCCAGCGACCGAGCCCGCATTCACAGACCCCGGCCGAGTTCTACACGTCCGACTTCGTCGCGCCGGCCTAGACCGGGATCAGGCCGTGCTTGCGGCCGATTCGCCGAAACATCTGCTTGTCGCGTAGCAAATGCAGTGACCTGCGCAGCAACAGCCGGGTGTCGTGCGGTTCGACCACCGCGTCGATGAATCCGCGTTCGGCGGCAGTCCACGGAATCGCGATGTTGAGGTTGTAGCCCTCGATGAAGTCCTTCTTGATCGCCTGCGCCTCGGGCGTGGTCGGGTCTGGGAACCGCTTCATCAGCAGTTGCGCGGCTCCCTCGGCGCCGATCACCGCGATGCGCGCGGTCGGCCAGGCGAAGTTGAAGTCGGCGGTGAGCTGCTTGGATCCCATCACGGCATAGGCGCCGCCATAGGACTTGCGGACGGTGATCGTCACCTTCGGGACGTCGGCCTCCACGACCGAGTACAGGAATCGCCCGCCGCGCTTGATGATCCCGTTCTTCTCTTGCTCGACGCCGGGTAGGAAGCCGGGAGTGTCCACGACGAAAATTAGCGGCACCTCGAACGCGTCGCAGAACCGGATGAACCGGGCCGCCTTGTCCGAAGCCTCGTTGTCAATCGAGCCGGACAGATGCATCGGCTGGTTGGCCACCACGCCGACCGGCCGACCGTCGACCCGGGCGAACCCGGTGATGATGGCCGGCCCGGATTGTGCTGCGACGTCGAGGAAATCGCCGTCGTCAAAGATTCGCAGCAGGATCTCGTGCATGTCGTAGGCCATGTTGTCGGAATCCGGCACGATCGAGTCGAGTTCCAGGTCGGTCGGAGTGATCTCCGGCTCCAGCCCCGGGTTGACAACCGGTGCTCTGTCAAAGCAGTTGGACGGCAGGAAGGACAGGAAGTCGCGCACGTACTGAAACGCGGCGGCCTCCGACTCGACGACCTGGTGCAGGTTGCCGTAGCGAGCCTGCGCGTCGGCGCCGCCGAGTTCGTCGAGGCTGACCTCCTCTCCGGTGACTTCCTGGATCACGTCCGGTCCGGTGACGAAGAAGTAACCCTGGTCGCGCACCGCGACCAACAGGTCATCTTGGATCGGCGAATAGACCGCTCCCCCAGCGCATTTGCCGAGGATGATAGAGATCTGCGGGACCACCCCGGACAGCATTTCGTGGCGACGGCCCAGCTCGGCGTACCACGCCAGCGAGGTCACCGCGTCCTGGATTCGCGCGCCGCCGGAGTCGTTGATGCCGACGATCGGGCACGCCACCATCGCGCACCATTCCATCAACTGCGCGACCTTGCGCCCGAACATCTCTCCAACGGTTCCGCCGAAGACCGTCTGGTCATGCGAGAACACGCCGACTGGGCGACCGTTGATGGTGCCGCGGCCGGTGACCACGCCGTCGCCGAAGAGTGCGTTGGGATCTCCCGGCGTGCGGGCCAGCGCACCGGTTTCCAGAAAGCTGCCCGGATCCAGTAGCGCGTGGACGCGGGCGCGGGCGCTGGCGATGCCCTTCTTGTCGCGCTTAGCAGCGGCCTTCTCACCACCGGGCTCCTTGGCCAGCTCCAGCTTTTCGCGCAGTTCGGCAAGCAACTCGGCGGTGGTCTTGGTGGTCACTTAGGCCTCTTTCTGCTCTGCGTCAATCTTGTTGAGCGCCTGGGTCATATGCGCACCGACCTTTGCGATGATCGGCTCGTCGATGGCCTGAATGTGTTCGCCGCCGATCGGCACGACCTCCAAGTCCGAGACGTAATCGCCCCAGCCGCCGTCGGGCCGACGGGTGGCGTAGCGCGGCTCGAACGTGATCGCATCGTCGTGGTAGCGGTCGGCCATGTACAGCGTGACATGACCCTCGTAGGGCTGGACCTGGACGGTGTCGATCGCCCTGTTGTCCAGATACGACGTGCGCTGATGCTCGATGATCCCGCCGGGAATCTGCACACCGCTCTGTCTCACGGCCTCCAACACGAACTTGATCTGCCCCTCGTCGTCGAGCTCTTCGAGCTGCTCGTAAGGGATTTCGGGAATCTCGACGTTGAAGGTCCGCTCGGCGAAGCGGGCGTAACGCTCCCAGCGCCTGCGGGTCTCCTCCTTGGTCTGCGGGATCTCCTCACCGGCGCGCACCGCGTCGATCAGGCCGACGAACGGGACATCGCAGCCCTGTTGCTTCAGCCCGATCGCACACGCGTAGGCCAGCACCCCGCCCAGCGACCAGCCGACCAGGATGAACGGCCCGTCGCCCTGCAGTTCGCGCAGCTTCGGAACGTATTGGGCGGCACGCTCTTCGATGGTGCCCTCGACGCGCTCGAAACCGTACATCGGGGTGTCCGGCGGCAGGCGGTTGAGCAACGGCTCGTAGACCACCGTCGACCCGCCCGCGGCGTGGAAAACGAATACCGGTGGCTTGGTAGAACCTTCGGGCCTGGCGCGGATGGTGCGCACGAAGCCGTCGATCTGGCCGGACTCCAGGTACTCGCGCACCGTACTCGCGAGCTCCTCAATGGTCGCGGCGGCCTTGACGTCATCGACGGTGATCGGGCCCTCAGCGCGTTCGGCAAGCCGCTGCGCCATCTTGGTGGCAGCGTCGTCGTCGAGCTTGGGCAACTTGTTGAAGATGCCGCCCGGCGACTTGCCGGTGACGATCGCCCAGGTGGCGAAGGCGACCCGCTCGGCGGCATCCCGCGGCGGGACATCGGAATTGACCGCCGCGGCAACGGCCTGCTGGTTGAGAGCTTGCGCGGCGGCCGTCAGGTTGGGCTGCGCGGCTGCAGCAGCTAACCCGGAGGGGCCAGAAGGGTCAGTCGGCGGCGGCGGGATGGGCACGTCCGACTGCGACGCAGGCTCGGCTTGGGTATCCGGCGCGGGTGCTGTCACCGAGGCCGGCGTCGCCCCGGACAGCAGAGCCGCCTGCTCCTTGGCGATCTCGTCGGCGGTCTGGGTCTTCTGGTGCTCGTGCAGCTCCTGCACCTCGTCGCGGTGCTCGATCGCGTACTCGATGAGCTTTTCGACGGCGTAAAGGTTGGCGTCGCGGACCGCCTGCAGCTGAATCGGCGGCATGTCGAAGTCGTACTCCACCCGGTTCTTGATCCGCACGGCCATCATCGAGTCCAGGCCGAGCTCGATCAGCGGTACCTCCCAGGGCAGGTCCTCGGGCTCGTACCCCATCGCCATCGACACGATGGCGGCCAGCCGATCGCGCACGGTCTCACCGGAATCCGGCGACCACGGCTGCAATGCGGTGCCCAACTGCCGTGCGGTCAGGCTGTCGGTCTCCGACTCCGGCTCGGCGACCGGTGCCGCCGCCTCGGTCTGCGCAGCAGTAATCGTCGGGGCGATCGCCGCGCCGGCACCGACGGCCGTCGGCAACACCGAGGCGTGCCCCGCCCGCGACACCAGCGCGTCGTAGACCAGTGTGAAGGACTCGCCGATGCGTGCGTGTACGTGAACCGCCGCGCCGCCGGGATGGCGGGTCAGCGTCGTCACGAGTCGAGCGTTCTCACCCGGTACTGCCCGCTGCTCGGACGCCGTGAGGACGGCATCCGGCAGCACCTGTGTTGCAGCGGCTTTCACCAAAGCCGCCAAATCGGTCTCGCCACGTGGCGCGTATTCCCACACATGCCGTCCATCGGGCATCGCCACATGGGTGCCGGGCATGAGCACCGAGCCGTCGCCGGAGAAGTGCGCATCCAGCCAGTGCTCCTTGCGGCGGAACCGGGTTGGCGGGATGTTCGCGTAATCGTCGGGACCAGAAGCGGGAGTGAACAGGGTGCGGATGTCGAGATGGTGCCCCAACACGAACAACTGCGCCATCGCCGAGGTCATCGCTTCGAGGTCGTCCTGCTTGCGGGCCAGCGTCGCGATCAGCTGCGCGTCAGGCAATCCCGCGGCAGCGGTGGTCAAACCAATCTGCATCAGCGCGACCGGGTTGGGTGCGAGCTCCAAAAATGTGGTGTACCCGCTGTCGACGGCGTTACGGACACCATGGGTGAAGTAGACCGAATGCCGCATCCCCTTGAGCCAGTAGTCGACATCGTGGATCGGCTCGCCGCCCGGCCGGACGAAGTTTCCTTCATGCACCGTCGAGAAGATCCCGACGCTCGGGCTCATCGGCGTAATGCCTTGCAGCTCGGCGGAGAACTCACCCAGCAGCGGATCCATCTGCGAGGTGTGGCCGGCGCCCTTCGTCTGAAGCTTGCGCGCGAAGCGTCCCTCTGCCTCGCAGCGGGCGACGATCGCGTCGATCTGCTCGGGCGGGCCACCGATGACGGTCTGGCTGGGCGCGGCGTAGACGCATACCTCCAAGCCGGGGAAGTCGGCGAACACCGTCTTGAGTTCGTCGGCGGAGTACTCGACGAGTGCCATCAACCGGATGTACTCACCGAACAACATCGCCTCACCCTCGCCCATCAGGTGCGAGCGCGAGCAGATCACGCGGGCCGCGTCCGCGAGTGACAGCCCGCCGGCGAAATACGCCGACGCGGGTTCGCCCAGCGACTGACCAACGACCGCAGCGGGTTTGGCGCCGTGATGGCGAAGCACCTCGCCCAGCG
This sequence comes from uncultured Actinomycetota bacterium, assembly GCA_963833915.1. Classification (GTDB taxonomy): domain Bacteria; phylum Actinomycetota; class Actinomycetes; order Mycobacteriales; family Mycobacteriaceae; genus Mycobacterium. The sequence goes on along the minus strand of CAWHZO010000004.1, from coordinate 217,022 downwards.
CGATCTGGATCGCGAAGATCACGACGTTGCTGGTTTCGATGCCGTACTCGTGCGAGTCGTCGAGGATCAGCTCGAGCACCGAGTAGCCCCGCTCGTCCTGGATCAGCGCATCGACCTTCTCGATCCACTCGGCGAAGACCTCGTTGCGCAGATACAGGTCCTTGCCCATCTTGCGGTGCTGCGCGCCGAAACCGGCCATTGCCCACACCGGGCCGTTGGTCGCCGGTCCGTCGGTGCTGAACACATTCGGCTTCTGCTTGCCGTCGGCGACCGCGCGCAGACCCTTGATTGCTTCGTCGTGGTCGCGGGCCAGCACCACTGCGCGGGAACGGCCGTGGTTGCGTCGCGACAGCGCCCGACCGATCGATTCCAGCGACGACGCCTGGCCCTCCGGGGTTTCCATCCAATCGGCCAGGTCCGCGGCGGCGACCTTCTTGCGGGATGTCAAGAACGCCGACACCGCCAGCGGCACCTGTGGTGCCGGAAGCTCTTGCGTTGCAAGCTCTTCGAGCGCGATCTCTTTGAGTCGCCTGGCTTCATCGGTGATGCCGGGCAACTCGGGTTCGGCTTCCGTTGGCGCATGGTCGTCTTCGATGAACTCGCCGTACTCGTCGAAACGCACCCCGCCGACAAGCGCGACGTGCTCCTCGGCGGCGGCTGCCACCGGCTCAGTCTCGGGCTGCGGTACGGGCTCACGTTCGACGACGTCGCGGGGCAGCACCTCACGCAGCACCACGTGCGCGTTGGCGCCACCGAAGCCGAAGCTGGACACACCCGCCACGGCATATCCGCCGTAGCGCGGCCAGTCGGCGACGGTGTCCAGCACGCGCAGATGCGCGGCGTCGAAGTCGATGTAGGGGTTGGGCCCGGCGTAGTTGATCGACGGCGGCAGCTTGTCATGCTGCAGCGACAGCACCATCTTGCTCAGGCTGGCCGCACCGGCCGCCGACTCCATGTGTCCGACATTGGTTTTGATGGCGCCGAGCAGAAGTGGTTTGTCGGCGGGACGGCCGCGGCCGACCACCCGGCCCAGCGCCTGAGCTTCGATCGGGTCGCCCAGCACGGTGCCGGTGCCGTGCGCCTCGACGTAGTCGATGGTGCGCGGGTTGATGCCGGCGTCCTTGTAGGCCCGGCGCAGCACATCGGCCTGCGCATCGGGGTTGGGCGCGATCAGGCCGTTGGACCGTCCGTCGTGGTTGACCGCGCTACCGGCGATCACCGCGAGTATCTGGTCGCCGTCGCGGCGCGCGTCGTCGACCCGCTTGAGCACCAGCATCGCGCCACCCTCGGAGCGGGTGTAGCCGTCGGCGTCGGATGAGAACGACTTGATCCGGCCGTCCGGCGAGAGCACCTGGCCGATCTCGTCGAAACCGAGCGTCACCGCGGGGGTGATCAGCGCGTTGACCCCACCGGCCATCGCCACGTCGCATTCACCGTTGCGCAGCGCCTGCACCGCCTGGTGGGTGGCCACCAGCGAGCTCGAGCATGCGGTGTCCACGGCGACCGACGGTCCGTGGAAGTCGAAGAAGTACGAAACTCGGTTGGCCACAATTGAACTCGCGGTACCGGTGATCGCATACGGGTGGGCGACGGTCGGGTCCGACATCGCCAGGTAGCTGTAGTCCATCACCGAGGTGCCGACGAACACGCCGACGGCCTCGCCGCGCAGGCTGGAGGCCGGGATGCGGGCGTGCTCGAGCGCCTCCCAGGTCAGCTCGAGCGTCATCCGCTGCTGAGGGTCGATGTTGTCGGCTTCGGTCTTGGACAGCGCGAAGAACTCGGAGTCGAATCCCTTGATGTCGGTGAGGTAGCCGCCGCGGGTGCGGGCCTTCTTGATCCGCTCGGCCAGCCGCGGCTCCTCCATGAACTCCGACCAGCGGCCCTCGGGCAGGTCGGTGATCGCGTCCCGACCTTCCAGCAGCGCCTGCCAGGTCTGCTCGGGAGTGTTCAGGTCGCCGGGCAACCGGGTGGCCAGGCCCACCACGGCGATGTCGACGCGCTCGACCGGCCCGGTGCGGGTCCAGTCGGTGTCGTCCGTGTCGGCGGAGTTGTCCAGCGGGTCGCCCTCGACGATCCAGGTGGCCAGCGATTCGATCGTCGGGTGCTCGAACGCGGCCGCGATCGACACCGTTACGCCGGTGCGGTCCTCGATATCGGCGGCCATCGCCACCGCATCGCGCGACGACAGACCCAGTTCCACCATCGGCGTGACCTCGTCGATCACGTCGGGCGACTGCCCGGTGGCCTTGGAGACCCAGTTGCGCAGCCACAGCCGCACCTCGGCGATGGTCATATCGGTGCGAGCAGCGTTGCTGATCGGCTCAGCGGCGCCTTCGGTGCTCATGCGCCGGTCCTCCTCATCGCTGCGCTCTGCATCGTCGCCGGCGGCCGATGGTGTGGAATCTAGGTCGGTATCAGTCATGTTCGCGGTCACTCGACCTGGTCGGGGAACGAATTCGGCTGCGCGACGCCGCTGCGCAGGCTGCCGTCGATGTAGGCGGCTCGGCAGGCGCGGCGGCCGATCTTGCCGCTCGAGGTACGGGGCACCGAACCGGCCTGCACCAGCAGGACATCGCGCACGGTGACGCCGTGCCGGACGGCGATGGCCGTCCGGATGTCGTCGGCGATGGGGTGGTAGTCGAGCTTGTGCGCGCCGGGGGCACGCTCACCGACGATCACCAGCTGTTCGGAGGTGTCTTCTGAGTCGTATTTGAGCCCGGCGTGCGAGTTGTTGAACACTTCGGCGGGCAGTTGGTTGGTCGGCACCGAGAAAGCGGCCACGTAACCGGTGCGCAGCGCCCGGCTGGCCTCCTGCGCCGAGTACTCCAAATCCTGCGGATAGTGGTTGCGCCCGTCGACGATGACCAGATCCTTGACCCGGCCGGTGATATAGAGGTGATCGTTGTGGTAGGTGCCGTAGTCACCGGTGCGTACCCACGTCCCGTCGTCGGGGGCACCATCGGCGTGTGACGGGTTGGTGCGCGACTTGAGGATGTTTTTAAAGGTCTCGAACGTCTCTTCTTCGCGGTTCCAATAACCCGCACCCATGTTGTTGCCATGCAGCCAGATTTCGCCGATCTGCCCGTCGGGCAGTTCCGTGGCGGTCTCGGCGTCGACGATCGCCGCACACTCGTCGACACCGACCTTGCCGGCGGAGGCCTGCGCGACGGCGCTGGGCGCGTCGGCGGCCACCTCGACAAACCGCCTGTTGTTCAGCGCCTGCCGGTCGACGTGAATGATCGTGGGCGGCTGGTCCATCGGGGTGGTCGAGACGAACAGGGTGGCCTCGGCCAGACCGTAGGACGGCTTGATCGCCTCCTCCCGGAAGCCGAACGGCGCGAAAGCCTCGTTGAACTTGCGTATCGATGCCGCCGACACCGGCTCGCTGCCGTTGAGGATCGCCTTGACATTGCTCAGGTCCAGCGGTGGCTCACCCTCTTTGGGCACGCCACGCAATGCCGCGTGTTCGAAGGCGAAGTTCGGCGCGGCCGAGAAGACCCCGCCGGTTTCGCCGTCCTTGCGCGCGATCTCGCGGATCCAGCGGCCGGGCCGGCGCACGAAGGCGGCCGGCGTCATGAAGGTGAAGCTGTAGCCGACCACCGTCGACAACAAGGTGGTGATCAGGCCCATGTCATGGAAGAACGGCAGCCAGCTGACACCGCGGTCGCCTTCGGTGCCCTCCAAGGCATCTATCACCTGGACCACGTTGGTGGGCAGGTTCAGATGCGTGATCTGGACGCCCGTCGGGGTGCGGGTGGAGCCGGAGGTGTACTGCAGATAGGCGACGGTGTCGTGGCTGGCCAGCACGGGCTGCCAGGTGGCGGCGACATCGTTGGGCAGTGCGTCCACGGCGATGACGCGTGGCCGCTCCTTGGCCGGCCTGCTGCGGAAGAACTTGCGGACCCCTTCGGCGGAGTCGCTGGTGGTCAGGATCGCCGACGGGGTGCAGTCGTCGAGCACCGCGTGCAGCCGGCCGACGTGACCCGGCTCGGCCGGATCGAACAGCGGCACCGCGATCCGGGCCGCGTACAGGGTGCCGAAGAACGCGACAAGGTAGTCCAAACTCTGCGGGCACAGAATGGCGACGCGGTCGCCCGGCTCGGTGACCTGCTGCAGCCGGGCGCCCACCGCACGGTTACGGGCGCCGAACTCGGCCCATGAGATGTCCTTCGCGACACCATCGCGTTCGGTGGAGAAGTCCAGGAACCGATAGGCCAGCTGGTCTCCGCGCACCTTCGCCCACTTCTCCACGTGGCGAACCAGGTCGGTGTTCTCCGGAAACCTGATCCTGCCGTTCACGATGAACGGGTTGTGGTACGCCATGCCATTCTCTCCTGTCAGAACTGTTCTCGGTCCCGCCGCAGTTGTGCGAGTCGGCCGACGGTTACATCCGACGCGGGTCGGCCAGTCGGACACCGCATGTTTCGCCTGCGCAGGGCTGTCGCGAACGGCAAACCTCACAGATGCTACAGAAGCACGCCCGACGATCCGCGACGCGTCGACGCGTCGACGCGATACAGCTATTCTTAAATTCCTCTTAATGTTAGTGGGCGGCGCGCCGCGAACCAAATCCGAAGGTACCGCTTATCGCATCCGTCACCTGTATGACGCCGGACCGTGTCTAATGGGCCGGCTTCTCCTCCGCCCGTTCCGGCCCGCATCGTCGCCGGACCGTGTCTAATGGGCCGGCTTGGCGACCCAATCACCCGTGTTTCGGATGCGGCGCGTTTTCGACCGCATCGTGGGCCCAGTTCAAGGCCCACTCCGTCGCCGGCTGGCCATCCAAACTCCAGAACTGGGTGGTGGCATACAGCGCGTGCACCGGCTGGCCGGCGCCGCCGGCCAGGATGTCCAGCGTCCTGGGCAGGTTCGCCAGGCTGAACGCCTCGTTTGGAGCAGCGCAGATCAGGTCGCCGGGCCCGCAGATCTCGTTGGTCTTGCCGTTGAGCTCTCCGAAACCGCCCGGCCGCGGGCCGGTCATCGTCAGGCCGAGGCCGGCCAGCACCGGCACCTCGTGCAGGGTGATCTCGGCGCCCGCGCCCGGTGGATTGGGTCCGATGTCCTGGCCCACCCCCTGCTGGCGGCGGCCATCGGCGATCAACGTGGCACCGAGCAACAGGTCGTCGTCAACCGGTCCGCGGCCATTGCCGACGTCGCTGGCGATGTCGCCGGCGATCACCGCCCCCTGCGAGAAACCCACCAGCACGTAGCTGGTCAGCGGGCACTTGGTGTTCATGTCGGTCATCGCTTTGACCGTCGCGCGAGTTCCCTCGGCCCGGCTGTCGTCGTAAGAGATCTGCTGGTCGCCGCTCAGCGGGTTGTGGAACTGAGCGGTGTAAGGAACGGTGTACTCCTCGACCCGACTGGAGTTGAACTGCTCGCTGATCGGCCGGGTGACGTTGAGCAACAAGGCCTTCGGGAACTGGACCGGGTTGAGCGGATTGTCCTGCAGCGACGATTCCCAGGTACCGGGAACCGCGATCAGCTGCACGTCGGGGCAGCTGGAATCTTGGAAGGCCGGCCGCGCCTTGTGCGGGAAGGCCGAACTGCTGGTCGGTGGCACGATGCTGGGCGGCACCGCGCTCGGCGGGACCTCCCGCTGCCGCAGGACGCCGACTACGGCGAAGATGACCAGCCCCACCACCAGCGCCGTTGCGGCGGCGGCGATCAACGCCAGGATGCGGCGGCGGCGTTTCCGCCGGGATTTCACGGCCATCGTCTCCTGCTAGCAGAGTCGGTCGGTTGCACAGTCGGCGGCTGGGCAGGTTACCGGCACCGCGCGGGGAAGCGACCGTGACTGCTGCTGCACTCCCTTACGGTACCGGTTCGCGGCACCGCGCCCGGCTGACGATCTAGCGGATCGCCCCGACGATGTCCCCGGACATCGCGCCCAACTGCGAGCTCCATGAGCCCCAGCCGTTGTCGCCGCCGCCCGGGAAGTCGAAGTGGCCGTTGTGCCCGCCGATGTTGCGATACTCCTGGTAGAAGAATCGCGCGTTGCCCATGGCTTCGCCGGCTTGGCCGATCATGGCGGGGGCGTCGCCTGCCATGGTGGTCGGGCTCCATACCCAGATCCGAGAGTTGTTCTGCGCCAGCAACGATGCGTGCACATCCGGGTCGTGCCACTTCCACCGGCCCAGTTGCGGGGCTCCCCACATACCGTTGCCGTCGACTCCGCCGAATTGCTGCAGGCCGGCGAGGATGGCGCCGTTGGTCGTAGTGTTCGACGGGTACAGGAAACCCGACAGCGAGCCGGCGTAGCCGAAGCGGTCGGGGTGGAAGGTAGCGAGCGCCATCGCCGCGTACCCGCCTTGGGAGGCGCCGACGGCCGCGTGGCCGCCAGGTGCCAGACCCTTATTGGCGGCCAGCCAGTCCGGCAACTCACTGGACAGGAATGTCTCCCACTGCTTGCTGCCGTCCTGCTCCCAGTTGGTGTACATGCTGAAGGCGCCACCGGCCGGTGCGGCCACCGAGATCCCCTTGCCGGCCAGCGTGCTCATCGCGTGGCCCGCGGTCACCCAGTTGCTGACATCCGGCGCGGCGTTGAAGGCGTCCAGCAGGTACACCGCGTGCGGTCCGCCGGCCAGGAAGGACACCGGGATGTCGCGGCCCATCGACGCCGACGGCACCATCAGCGTCTCGACGCCTGCCGCGCGGGCCGAGCCGCCGTGCGTCGCGGTAAGGCTCATGGAGCCGACCACCACCAAAATGGTGGTGCACAAGAGCTTTAGCAGCATCGACAGATTTCTCATCCTGACCTCGCTCGTCGCTGGACCGCCAACCCGGGAACCGCAGATCGCCCCCGTTCCGCAAAGTAGCTAATCACACCGCGTTGGACCGGACCCCGGAAATGACTAACGGCGACGACCCGAAGGTCGTCGCCGTTAGCCGTGGTGTTTCTACGCTCAGGTGTGCTGGCCGGTCGCAGAGGCAGCCGGAGCACCCGGAGCACCCGGAGCCGCGCCCGGACCCGGACCCGCCCCCGGCGTCGCGCCGAGGTGCTGCTGGAGGTCGGGCAGCATGGCGTGCAGCTGTGAACCCCAGTACGGCCAGTCGTGCGTGCCGTTGGCATCGAAGTTGAACACCGCGTTATGGCCACCGGCCGCGTTGTAGGCGTCCTGCCACTTCAAGTTGCTGGTCCGCACGAAGCCCTCGAGGAACTTGGCCGGCATGTTGTCTCCACCGAGGTCCGACGGCTTGCCGTTACCGCAGTACATCCACACGCGGGTGTTGTTGGCCACTGTCTTGCTGACGTTCACCAGTGGGTCGTTACGCTGCCAGGCCGGGTCCTCCTTGGGACCCCACATGTCGGCGGGCTTGTAGCCGCCGGCGTCACCCATCGCAAAGCCGATCAGCGTCGGTCCCATGCCCTGCGAGGGGTCCATCAGACCGGAGAACGAGCCGACCTCGATGAACTGGTCGGGGTGGTAGTTCGCCAGGTTCAGCGACGAGGCACCGGCCATCGACAGACCGACAGCCGCGCCACCGGTGGGCTTGACCTGCTTGTTGGACGCCAGGTAGGCAGGCAGCTCGCTGGTGAGGAAGGTCTCCCACTTGTAGGTCTGGCAGCCCGCCTTGCCGCACGCCGGCTTGTACCAGTCGGTGTACCAGCTGGACTGGCCACCCACCGGCAGCACGAGCGACAGACCGGATTGGAGGTACCACTCGAAGGCGGGAGTGTTGATGTCCCAGCCGTTGAAATCGTCTTGGGCGCGAAGGCCGTCAAGCAGGTAGACGGCGGGCGAGTTGGCGCCACCGCTTTGGAACTGGATCTTGATGTCGCGGCCCATGGCCGCCGACGGCACCTGCAGGTACTCGACTGGCAGACCCGGCCGGGAGAACGCCCCCGCGTTCGCGGTCTGGCCCACGACGCCGATGAGGCCCGGCAGCAGAGCCGCCCCGACGACCCCTAGCGCGAGCCTGCGCGGCATGGTCTTCGCCGCGCGACGAAACTTGTCAACAAGCCTCATTCTTGCTTCCTCATTCATTGTCGGGCCCAACTCTGTGGGTCGGACTGCATCGCCCCTATAGCCCAGCTTCTCCGCGAAACCGCTTCTTGGCCCGCGTCGGCGCTGAGCAAGCCGGCCTGGTTGTCCGGTTCCTCCGCGGGCAGTTTCAGCCCGTATCGATGCCGGACGGCGCAGCTGTGCTCTCGTAGTCAACCACATCTTGCGGTGTGGCTTCTCCTCGGAGTGGGTCCCTCACCGGGCCCCCCGCTGCGGCCGGGCCCGCTCAACTCGGCTGTGAATCACCACGTTGTGAATGTGCCGACGAGCGGTAGTTCGCCGCTAAGAATACATATGCGGCGTTGCTGGGCGGCGGTCGGGGCGATTGGTTCGGCGCTGTGAGGAAACCGACCGGATGGCTGACAAAAATTCTCTGCCGGCGACTGCTCGCCGGCACCGATCCACCGTCGGCTAGGGCCCGCTAGCGGGCAGACCGGTGTAAGGGACACCGCCTGACTCGGGCACGTCCAAGCCGCACCTGAGGAGCTCATAGCGCGGTACACGATCGATTCGGTACCGAGTGAACTCGTAGGAGTGCAGCAAATTCGAGGCGAACCGGTGGAATCCCATCGGACTGCGCACCGAGTTCAGCATCTGTTGGGTCGCCGGGCATTGCAGAGCCGCCGCGGCCTGTTTGACCCACTGGGCGTCGAGGTAGCCCGGAACGCCCGGCGGCCACTTCACCCAGGGCCCATCGGCGATCACCCAGTCCGGAAAGAGGTTCTTGTCATGGCCGATCCGACCGTGCTGCAACCGGGCTGTGTGAGCCGCGATCGGGTTGGCCAACCCGATTTGGTCGATCACCCGGATGTCCAGCCCGACGTTCATGCCCACCATGCCCAGGTTGGTGAAAAACACTGTGTGCGGACCCTCTTGAGGTTTTTCAGGCGCGTGCGGCGCTGGACCGTCCGGTGAGGTGTTCGGCCGCGGTTGCGGCGTGACGGGCGGGACAAGATCCCACTGGTCGTAGTTGCCGGACGGCAGCAGCAACGCTCCCTCCGGAGTGTTGTTGAGCGCCACCAGCACCGCGCGCATCCGCGGGTAGTCCAGGTAGTCGGCGGCCGTCAGTGGGTGCGCGTGACCCGTCGCCTGCGCGTAGAAGCGGCGCTCGTCCACAATGCCCGAGTAGGTAACCCGGGTGGCGTCGTCGCCCATCCCCGGCGAATTGGCCGCCCACAGCGCCCAGCCCGCGACTGCCATCCACAGCGCGCTCACCGCGCCGGCCAACCAGTAGCCGGCCTCGCGGGACAGCCTGGTGCCGTCGGGCACCACCACGGGCACCACCGCCACTGGCGCGATCAGACATAACAGCGGGGTCAGCAAAACCCGGCCATGCATGAAATCCCCGCCCTGCCGGATCCAGTACAGAGCCTGCAGCAGCCCGCTGACCAGGATGAACACCACGACGGCCGTTGGGCTCTGCACCGTCCGGGCCAGCGGCCCACGAGTGGGCGCGGGTCCGGGAATCCCCTTGCGGCGGCCGGCCGAAGCCCACAACACCAGACCCAGCCCCGCCAGCAGCAGCACCGGCACCCACAACGCGTAAGGCTGGTTGAAGTTGGACAGGTAGATAAGGCCCTGCGACCATTTGTCGCCGCCGGCATCCTTGGCCAGCGCGGTCCCGGGGAACAGCAGCCCGTAGTAGCCCATCCGGAAAATCTGGTAGGCCACCGGTAAGAGCCCGCCGGCCACCACGATCGTCACCCGCCGCCGCCAGCCCTGCGCGGCGATCAGCATCATGATCAGCGCCAGGCCGCCGATCAGGGCCAACTCGGGACGCACCAGCACGCTGCACCCGGCGACGAAGGCCAGCGCGCCGATGAACACCCGACCGGGTGGGCGCGCCCGCCGAGCCTGTGACCAGCAGACCATCATCCACCAGAGCACCCCGAGGTAGGCCATTACCAGACCGCTTTCCAGGCCGGAGGTGGCGAAGTCACGAGCCGGCGGCACCGCGATGTAGACCAGCGCGCCGGCCGGCAGCAAGATCGCGCGACGGCCCAGCAGGCTGGGCGCGAACAACCGGCCGGTGCCCAACATCAGCAGCGCCAATCCCAACAGGCTCAGTCCAAGAGCCAAAACCAGGGCCACATACTCCAGACGCATCGGCCAGGTCAGCCAGCTGCCGACGTAGACCAGATACGTCCACACCACCGACGTGTTGGCCTCGACCCGCTCGCCCTGGTTGAACACCGGGCCGTTGCCGGCCAGCAGGTTACGGACGGTACGCAGCACGATCAGCCCGTCGTCGGCGATCCAGCGGCGCTGCCAGGCGCCCCAACCGAACAACACCGCGACCACAGCCACACTCGCCCAGAGACTGACCCGAACCGTAACGTCGTACGGGAATGAGGCCCGGACTACCGGCCACATCACCGGCCGGCGAGGCGGGGCCGGGGTCTTCGAGGCCACGTCAGCCGAGGATAACCGCAGCACCTATGGTTCCGATCCAGGCCACGAACAGCAGTTGCAACACGCGGTCACGCAGCGCAATGTCCTCGGGTTCGCCGGCCAGGCCGCCGTCGACATCCACCGCGTACCGCAGGATCGCGATGGTGAACGGAACCATCGAGATCTTGAACCAGGAACCCGAGGCTCCGTCGCGCTCGAATGCCCACAACCCGTAACACACCACCACCGCGGTGGCCGACATCGTCCAGACGAAGCGCAGATAGGTGCTGGTGTAGCTCTCCAGCGATTTGCGGATCCTGGCCCCGGTGCGCTCGGCCAGTTGCAGTTCGGCGTAACGCTTGCCGGCCACCATGAACAGCGACGCGAACGCCGCTGACAGCAAAAACCATTGCGATAGCTGGATACCGGTGGCCGCGCCGCCGGCGATAGCGCGAAGCAGATACGCCGACGACACGATGCAGATGTCAATCACCGCTTGGTGTTTGAGGCCGAAGCAGTAGGCCAGCTGCATGCCGATGTATACGGCCATCACCAGGGCCAGGTTCGGGGTGAGCCACCACGCCAGGCCAAGCGACGCCGCCCCGAGCACCGCCGCCAGGGTGTAGGCCAGCCACTCGGGCACCACGCCGGCGGCGATCGGCCGAAACCGCTTGGTGGGGTGTTGACGGTCGGCCTCGACATCGCGAACGTCGTTGACCAGGTAGACCGACGAGGCCGCCAGGCAGAACACCACGAAGGCGACCGCCACCTGACCCAGCATTTTGAGGTAGTCGTAGTGGACGTTGGTGCCCAACGCGGCCAGCGGGGCCGCCGCCACCAGAACGTTCTTTACCCATTGCCGCGGGCGCATCGCCTTGACCACGCCCACGATCAGGTTGGCCGGCCGTCCGGTCACCGGCACCTCGTTCTGGATGTCCTCACTCATTTGCCCGCTCCACCTGCTCCTGCCAATGCGCCGTCAAGCCAAGCGACGATCGCCGCGACGGCCGCGCCGACCGCGACTCCGGCGGCCACGTCGCTGGGATAGTGCACGCCGAGCAACACCCGGGAGAGCGCCATCGGCGGCACCAGCATGACAGGCAACGGCGCTCCGGTGGCGCGGGCCAACAGGATGGACGCCGCCGTGGTCGAGGTGGCGTGTGCCGACGGGAAGCTCAGACGGCTCGGCGTGCCGACGTTGACCTCGACCGCCGGATGATGCGGCCGCGCACGCCGCACCAGCCGCTTGATCAGCACAGCGGCCGCATGCGCGGCGAATGCCCCGCCGCCGGCCACCAGCCACGCGCGGCGTCGTGCCGGCTGCAGAATCGCACCGATCGCCGATACCGCCAACCAGCCGATGCTGTGCTCGCCGAAATAGGACAGGGCCCGCGCCACCGCCAACGCCCCGGGGCGTGGTGCCAACGCCGATTGAACCGCTACCAAAACAGCCACTTCGCCGCGTGGCGGTGCCGATTCAGCCGTGATGTCGGCCATTGCCCGCCGCATTGCTTTCGGCCGAGTCGTGAGCCGGCAACAAGACCGTCTCCCATTTCTCCTTGCTGGACAGCACCGGTAGTGCCTCGCGGTAGACGCGGCGCATCTCGTCGAAGCGGCGCAGCAGTTGCCGTTGACGCCGCAGCGACTGCCGCAGCAACGCGAACATCTTGGCCCGGTCGCGCTGACGGTACACAGCGCCGCGACCATCTGCCGTCGTGACGGTGGCGCCGTCCAGCGTGCACAGCCGGAACCAGCGGGCATCCTGGGTCGGCACGTTGAGTTGCGGGCGCCGATGATGGTCCGGGTCAGCCGGCTTGAGCTGGTGCAGCGTCCCGCGGGCCAGCCGGTACCCGACGGCCAGCGGGTGCACCGGCGGCTTCATTTCGTAGTTCCGCTCCGAGGGCGCCGGCAGCGCGTCCGACGACGGCAACACCACCGCATCCGGGTATTCCTTGCGCATCCGATGCACTTCTGGCAGCGCGGATTCCAGGATCGAGAAGATGTGGTCCGGGCCGGCGAGAAAGTCGTCGATCGCTCTGTTCTGAATCGCCACTGTCGAATACTCAAGGCAGGCAAGGTGTTTGAGGGTTGCCTTGAGATGGCTACGGACCAGGCCGGTGACGTCACCGTCCCAGTGCATCGCCGCCACCACCAGCCGGTTGCGCAGGTGGAAATAGGCCTGCCAGTCGATCGCGTCGTCCTTGTCGCTCCACGCCATGTGCCAGATCGCCGCGCCGGGCAGGGTCGCGGTCGGATACCCGTGCTCCCCTGCGCGCAACCCGTAATCGGCGTCATCCCATTTGATGAATAGCGGCAACGGCTGGCCCAACTCTTCGGCGACCTGGCGCGGGATCATGCACGTCCACCAGCCGTTGTAGTCGACATCGATGCGCCGGTGCAGCAGCTTGCTACGTGGGTTGTCGTCGCTCAACGGGAATTCGGCGAAATCATGGTCGTATTCGGTATACGGCGCAGCCGTCCACATGAAGTTGGCCTGGTCGACCATCTCGCCCATGATGTGCAGGTGTGACGGCTCCTGCAGGTTGAGCATCTGGCCGCCCACCAGCATGGGTGTCTTGGCGAACCGGTGCAAGGCCAGTATCCGCAGAATGGTGTCCGGCTCCAGCGCAATATCGTCATCCATGAACAGGATCTGCTGGCAGTCAGTGTTTTTCAGCGCTTCATACATAACCCGGCTGTATCCGCCCGAGCCGCCGAGGTTGGGCTGGTCGTGTATCGAGAGCCGATCACCCAGTGGTGCGGCCACGGCGGCGAAGTCTGGGTGATCGCGCATCTTCGAGGTGCCCTGGTCGGTCACGATCACGGCACCGATCACCTTGTCCACCAGGGGATCTGAAGTGAGATCCCGCAGTGCGTTGATGCAGTCATGTGGCCGGTTGAAGGTCGGGATGCCAACGGCGATGTTCGCGACGCCCGGCGCAGGCTCGTCGGAGTACCACCCGGCGCTGCGCAGCGTCACGTCGCTGTCGGTGGTGATGTCGAACCAGATCCAGCCGCCGTCTTCGAACGGCTGCAGTCCCACCTGGAACTCAATCGTCGCCGGCCGGTCCCCGGTGCCGGCGAATTCGCGCCCTTCGATGAAGATCCGCGCGCCGGTGGCCTTGGTCCGGTACAGGTCGACTCGTCCCGCCCCGGTCAGTTCGGCCCGCAGCACCACCGATGCGCATGTCGACCATCGCCGCCAGTAGCTGGCCGGGAAGGCGTTGAAATACGTGGCGAATGACACCTCGGACTCGGCGGCGATCTGCAGCGATGTGCGGTTACTCGCATGCGCGCGCTTCGAATTGGTTTTCGACTCCTCCAGGTAAAGCTTGCGTACGTCGAGCGGCTCACCCGGGCGCGGCAGGATGATGCGAGCCAGCAGGCTCACGGCTTTGCCGGATTGCCGGGTCGCGGCACGGCTCGCATCGTCGACGGTGGTCTTACTCATCCCGGACGCTTCCTCTGCTGTTCTCTTCCAGCGCCGCACCGTCACGCAGGTGCGGCGCCAGGGTGTTGTCGTACAGGTTCAGTGCGCTGGCGATGGCCATGTGCATATCGAGATACTGGTAGGTGCCGAGCCGACCGCCGAAAAGTACCTTCGACGAAGCGGTTTCATGCTTTGCCCTGGTCCGGTAGGCGGCCAGCACCGCGCGGTCGGCCTCGGTGTTGATCGGGTAATAGGGCTCGTCGCCATGCTCGGCGAACCGCGAGTACTCCCGCATGATCACCGTCTTGTCGGTCGGGTAATCCCGCTCCGGATGGAAATGCCGGAACTCGTGGATGCGGGTATAGGGCACGTCGGGGTCGTTGTAGTTCATCACCGGTGTGCCTTGGAAATCGCCGGTCGGCAACACTTCCAACTCGAAATCCAAAGTGCGCCAGCCTAAGTGGCCGTCCGCGTAGTCGAAGTAGCGGTCCAGTGGACCGGTGTAGACAACCGGAGCGTCCGGACTGGCGGCACGCAGTTCGTCACGGACGTCGAACCAATCGGTGTCCAGCCGGACCTCGATGCGGTCGTCGGCGGCCATGTTCTGCAGCCAGGTGGTGTAGCCGCCGACCGGCAGGCCCTCGTAGGTGTCGTTGAAGTAGCGGTTGTCGAAGGTGTAGCGCACGGGCAGCCGGGTGATGTTGGCCGCGGGCAGCTCCTTGGGGTCGGTCTGCCACTGTTTCGCGGTGTAACCCCTGACGAACGCCTCGTAGAGCGGGCGGCCGATCAGCGAGATGGCCTTTTCTTCGAGGTTCTGGGCGTCGGCGGTGTCGATCTCGGCGGCCTGCTCGGCGATCAGCGCTCGCGCCTGGCCGGGGGTGAAGTAGCGGCCGAAGAACTGTGACACCAGGCCCAGGCCCATCGGGAACTGGTAGGCCTGCCCGTCGTGCATCGCGAACACCCGATGCTGGTAGCCGGTGAAGTCGGTGAACTGCCGCACGTAGTCCCACACCCGCTTGTTGGAGGTGTGGAAGAGGTGCGCACCATACTTGTGCACCTCGATACCGGTCTGCGGCTCGGCCTCGGAGTAGGCGTTTCCGCCGATGTGCGGACGCCTTTCGACGACGAGCACCCGTTTGTCAAGCTCAGTAGCCACGCGCTCGGCAATCGTCAGACCGAAAAATCCGGAGCCGACGACATAGAGGTCAAAGCGACCGGAAGGAGAAGTCATCGGTTGCCTAGGGTATCCGACTGCGAGGCCGCAGCCCGTTTGGCGGCGGCGTTGCGCCGGGGTCTTCTCCGTGCGACCTTCACCAGGTGCGCGGATACCGACGCCGTGGGTCACGGTAGAGCGACTTTTGGTGACGAAAGTCGCGATTGGCTCACGATTCGATATCGCCACTCTAGTCACACCAATCACGGCAGTACCATCGGTCATGTGTCCTGAGAACGATCCAGCGGGCGCCGTGACCGCCTACCCGGCGGGCATTGAAAACCGAGACCGCATAGTCCAGATTGAGGAGACTTCCGTGCCGAACCGACGTCGACGCAGGCTCTCGACAGCCACGAGCGCGTTCGCCGCTCTGGCGGTCGCAAGTCCTTTTGCTTACGTTGCCATCAGCAACTTGTCAGCCGACATCAAGCCCGCACCCCAGCACCGCGAGTTCGTCCGGGCGGCGGAGATGACCGACCTGCCCGGTGAATTGATCGGCGCATTGTCACAGGGATTGTCGCAGTTCGGGGTGACCATTCCGCCCGTGCCGAGCCTGACCGGCGCTACCAGCCCCAGCAGCCTGGCCTCACCGGGTCTCCCCGGATTGACCTCACCCGGTCTAGCCAGCCCTGGGCTGTCGCCGGGCCTGACCTCTCCGGGTCTGACGTCGCCGGGTCTGACCAGTCCGGGCCTGCCCGGCGCGACTCCCGGGTTCACCACCCCCGGCACGACACCGGGGCTGACACCCGGCGCCGCACCGGGTCTGACCAGCCCCGGATTGACCTCACCCGGCCTGACCAGCCCGGGCCTGACACCGGGGCTGAGCAGCCCGACCGGCTTCAGCCCGGGGCTGAGCCCGAGCGCGAGCGAACTTCCGATCAGCGACCCGATCGGAGGGGACGCGGGTGCCGGACGGCACCTACCCGATCCTCGGCGATCCGTCGCTGGGCGCGGCACCGTCGGGCGGTAGCGGCGGATTGGTCAGCGACATGATGAGCGCAGCCAACCAGCTGGGTGCCGGCCAGGCCATTGACTTGCTCAAAGGCATGATCATGCCGGGGCTCATGCAGGCGGCACACGGCGCGGCCGCTCCGGCTGCTCCGCCGGCCATACCGGCACCGCCGCTCCCGACGCCCTGATCTCAGGCTCGGCTTTCCGGATCTGCCACCCGAACGGCACCGTAGAAGTGGGGCCCTGGACTGACCAGCGCCCGCCTATCTCTGCGGTGCCGTGCGGTGGCCTATCCACTTTGTTCACTTAAGTAGCGTGTCGAATCATTTGCACCACTAGACACATACGTAACATCGGGTCGTGCCGTCCCGCCGTCCCGCGCCGACGATGTTGTTCACCGCCATCGCGGCGACCGTCGTCATCCTGCCGTGGGCGGCCGGCCCGGCCACCGGACATCGGGAGCAGCCGGCCCGCCCCGGCGATACCCAGCTCGCCCAGCAGCCGCTGGTCGGCCTCGGCGGCGGCGTCACGGTCCGCGAAATCAGCCAAGCCACAACGTTTTCCATGGTGGCGCTGACCGGCGGAGACCTCACCGGCACCTCCGCGCGGATCCGCGCCCGCCGCGCCGACGGCTCATGGGGCCGGTGGTATGAGACCGAGACACTCCTCACCCCGGGCGGCCACGGCTCAACACCGGGCCCGCACGGCACCGATCCCGTGTTCGTCGGCAAGACCACGACTGTTCAGATCGCGGTCCGCCGCCCGCCCGGCGCGGCGCGGACGTCCCAGCCGAAGACGACGGCGACCACCGACCTCGGCTACATCCCGGCCACCGCGGAACAACCGCTGGCGCAGAACATCTCCGCTGTCCTCATCTCCCCGCCGCAGGCACCGGCCGACACCCAGTGGACACCGCCCACCGCGGTCATCGCGGCGGGTCAGCCACCCAACATCATCGCTCGCGCGCAATGGGGCGCCGACGAAGCGGTGCACTGCGGAAACCGGCCGTTCAACCAGCCCATCCGCGCCGCGGTCGTGCATCACACCGCCGAGAGCAACGACTACCAGCCGCAGGACTCCGCGGCCATCGTCCAGTCGATCTACGCCTATCACACCCAGATACTGGGCTGGTGCGACATCGCCTACAACGCAGTGGTCGACAAGTACGGCCAGGTGTTCGAGGGCAGGGCCGGCGCGTTGACCGGGACAGTTCAAGGCGACCACACCGGTGGCTTCAACCGCGACAGCTGGGGTGTGGCGATGATCGGGAACTTCGACGACATTGCGCCGACGCCGATCCAGCTTCGGACCCTCGGCCGACTGCTGGGCTGGCGGCTGGGATTGGATCACGTCGACCCCAGGGGCACAGTCGCATTGACCTCGGCCGGGGGTTCCAACACTAACTATCCCGTCGATGCGACCGTGACGCTGCCGACCATCTTCAGTCACCGCGACGTCGGCGCCACCGACTGCCCGGGCAACGTCGCCTACGGGCTCCTGGATGAAATTCGCGATACCGCCGCCCATTTCAGCGGCCCACCCAGACCCGAGGACCTGGCTATGGCGTTGCAGGGCGGTGCCATCTATGACCGGTGGCAGGCGATCGGGGGCATGAACAGCATGCTGGGCACGCCCACCTCGCCCGAAGCGACCGGGGCGGACGCGGCGCGCTACGCCACCTTCGACAAAGGTGCGGTGTACTGGTCCCCAGACACCGGTGCGCAACCGGTCACCGGCGCCATCTACGACGCGTGGGCCTCGCTCGGCTACGAGCGGGGGGCCCTGGGCCTGCCGACGAGCGCCGAATTCCAAGAGCCGCAGTGGGTCAAGCAGAACTTCCAACACGGCACGTTGAATTTCGACCGGCTCAGCGGCCGGGTCAGCCGGGTCATCGACGGCGTTGTCGAGGAACTGCCGCCGCCGCCCGCAACGGGACCACCCGTTCAGCTCGAGCGGTTCACACCCGTGCACCCGGCCGACTGACACCGCGACGCGCATCGGCGCAGGGCTAGAGCCACAAACGTTCCAGCACTCGCGCCACCCCGTCGTCGGTGTTGGGTGTGGTGACCTCATCGGCCGCTGCGATCGCATCGGGGTGCGCGTTACCCATCGCCACCCCGTGGCCGGCGCTCAGCAGCATCGGCACGTCATTGGGCATGTCACCGAATGCGATCACCTGGTCGTCGGTAATGCCTTGCGGCCGCGCGACTTCGGCGATACCGGTGGCTTTGGTGATACCCACCGGCACGATTTCGATCAGCCCATTATTGGTGGAATAAGTGATGTCGCCCTCGATGCCGACATGCTTGGCGAGCTCGGCGGCCAAATCGGCGCTGCGAGCGCCGGCCTTGCGGACCAGTAATTTGATGGCCGGGGCGCTGAGCAGGTCCTCGATGGACACCTCGGTGTTGTCGGGATTGAGCCAGGCGTGCTCGTAGCCCGGCGAACTGACAAACTGCGGCGTCGCCGCGTCATGGGCGCTGCGGCCGACCCGCTCGACCGCCAGCCCGGCACCCGGGATGACACGGGTCGCGATCTCCGCCAATTCGGCCAGGGCGGCGACGGACAACGTCCTGGCAGACAGCACCCGATCGGTCGCGGGGTCGTAGATCACGGCGCCGTTGGCGCACACCGCCATCGGCGCAAACCCGAGCTCCTCGACCACCGGCGGGATCCAACGTGGTGGGCGACCGGTGGCCAGGATGAACTGCGCCCCAGCCTCGACGGCGGCCTGCACCGCTTTGCGGGTGCGCGGGGTGATCTTCTCGTCGTCGCTTACCAGGGTGCCGTCGACGTCACAGGCGATCAGCGCGGGCAGGGTCATTTGCAGGCCACTGTGCCCCATCTGCCTTCGGAGCTATCCGGCCTGCTCAATGCAGTCCGCTTTGGTTCTGCCCCGGTCGCGTCACGCCGTCGTTTCCATGTCTCTTCATCCGTTCTTGCAACTCTGACAAGCGGATTGCCCTGGAGTCTTCCTGGGTGGGTGCGCCACCGCCGAGTCGCCGCGGCACCCAGAACTCGCCCTGCGGGTGCGGGTACTCTTCCTGCACCTGGTACAGCAACCCATTCATTGCCTCACGTAGCGCGTCGTTGAGTTGCTCGGCCGTGCCTCGCGGTGGCAGCGGCCGCCCCGCGGCCACGGTGATCGGAACTTTGTTGCGAAATACTTTCTTTTGCTGGTCTTTCGGCCAAATTCGGTGGGCACCCCAGACGATCAGCGGGATGATCGGCACCTGCGCCGCCAACGCCATCCTGGCCGCCCCGGTCTTGAGCTCGCGCAGCTCGAAACTACGGCTGATGGTGGCCTCGGGATGCATCCCGATGAGTTCGCCCTCGCGCAGCCGCTGCACCGCGACGTCGAATGCATCATGTCCGTGCGTGCGGTCCACCGGAATCAGCCTGGCGTGTTTGATGACGTAGTTCACCGCCTTCACGTCCGCCATCTCGGCTTTGATCATGAAGTACATCCGCCGGCCTCGTTCGCGGGCGGCGAACAGAGGCGGAAGCCAATCCAGGTAGCTGGTGTGGTTCTGGGCAAGCAACGCGCCGCCGCGCTCGGGAATGTTCTCCAGTCCACGGAAGGTGAGCTTGGTTCCGTTCATCGCGACGAGCGGCGGCACGATCCACTCACCGAACCGGTAAAACGGCTCTGCCATGCCCGTTGCTCCTTCTCTCCGCTTCATCCTCGCCGACGCGAGCGCTCCGAAGCCGTTGGCTGGTCGCCGGGTCAAGGATCGTGCTTCGCCCGCTTACGGGCGCGCTCAGCCTTTTCAGTTTCCTCAAGAATCTTTGCCTCCGCTACCGTAGGTGCGCTGCCGCCCAGCCGCCGCGGCACCCAATAGGCGCCCTCGGGGTGCGGATACTCCTCCTGGACGCGCTGCAACAACGACGTCATTTCCTCGCGAAGCGCGGCGTCGAGATGCTCGGCGTCACCATCCGGCGACAGCGGCCGACCCGCCGCCACGATCACCGGAATCTTCGTGCGGCCCAGACTTCGCGGGTGGCCTTTGGTCCACATCCGCTGCGCGCCCCACACGATCAGCGGGACCGTCGGGACGCCGGCCTCCAGCGCCATCCGGGCTGCCCCGGTCTTGAAGTCCTTGAGCTCGAAACTGCGGCTGATCGTCGCCTCCGGCATCAGCCCGACCACCTCGCCGGCCCGGAGCAACCGGACGGCGTCGGCATAGGCCTGTGCCCCGGCGCCGCGATTGACCGGGACGGTCTTGGTGTGCCTGATCAAAAAATCGACCGTCTTCACCTGCTGCATCTCCGCCTTGATCATGTATCGGATGCGCCGCCCGCGAGAATGCAGGGCGAGCGCGGCCGGCAGCCAGTCGACGTAGCTGGTGTGGTTGATCGCGATCACTGCGCCGCCACTGCGCGGAATGTGCTCCAGGTGCTGGTAGGTGATCTTGGTGCCGGTCGCCATGACCAAGCCCTTGGCCACGATCTCGAGCGTGCGGAAGACCGGCTCCATGGCTTACACCGACTACTCCGACGATCCCGCCTGATTGCGGGCTGCCCGGGCGGCCGCGCGCTGGCTGGCTTCCTCGGCGTCCAATTGTGCTGCCTCCGCGAGCGTCGGGGCGCCGCCGCCCAGCCGGTGCGGCACCCAAAACTCGTCGGCCGGATGCGACCCGTAGGCGTCCTGCACCCGATCCAGCAGATGCTGCATTCGCGAGTGCAGCAACGCGGTCAGGTCGGCTGCGGGCAGCGTCGGCTGGATCGGCTCGCCGACCGCCACCGCGATCGGCACCTTCGGGCGCAGCAACTTCTTGGGATGGTCCTTGGTCCAGATCCGCTGGGCACCCCAGACGATGTGCGGAACGATCGGCACGTGCGCCGCGATCGCCATCCGCGCGGC
Organism: uncultured Actinomycetota bacterium; assembly: GCA_963833915.1. GTDB lineage: Bacteria > Actinomycetota > Actinomycetes > Mycobacteriales > Mycobacteriaceae > Mycobacterium. The sequence continues at coordinate 196,167 of CAWHZO010000004.1, read as the reverse complement.
GCCGGACTTGAACTCCTTGATCTCGAAGCTGCGGCTGATCGTCGCCTCCGGATACACGCCGACGAACTCACCGGCCTTGAGATTCTGCACGGCTGCGTCGAACGAGGCGGCACCGCTGGCCCGGTCCACCGGGATGTGCCGGCATCCACGCATGATGAGCCCGGTGATCTTGTGGTCGAAGACCTCCTGCTTGGCCATGAACCGCACTTTGCGCCCGAGGCCCTGCTGGAACGCCGGTAACCCAGCGAAGGTGAAGTCGAAATAGCCGGTGTGGTTGATGGCAATGACGGCGCCGCCGGCGGCGGGCAGGTTCTCCACGCCGATGACGGTGAAACGTAAACCCTGCAATCGCCACGTCAAACGGGCGAGTTTGATGATCGTCCCGTAAACCGGTTCCACGATGAACAACCTTAGACTTGCCGATCAGGCCGGCGTGGCGGGTCGGGCGCACAGAATATGCGAGCGCGACGATCCCCTCGGCCCTCGCGCGAAGCTCGGGGCGGCAGGCGAGCGTCGCGGAGATAGTTGCTTAAGGGCGCTGCTTCGATTCAGTATCTGGTCAGGGCCCGATCGTCATCGCCAGCTGGCGACGGCGAAGTTGGGTGATGAGTCGCCGGGGGATTTGCGCCCCCAGCGCTCGCCCGAAGCTATTGGAGCGTGCTTCCAACCTCGAACTGTGCGCTCGAGGTTCCGGGCATCAGGCCCAACCGCTCCGGTGTCGTTTTGGCACCGCCGCCGCCGCAGCCGGTCAGTCCGAAAACCGCCAACGCGACCATGAGCGCTCCGGCTGTCAGTTTGAGTGACTTGTAGGTAATGTGCATACGCATTCTTCTCTTCCTTTCCGCTTGCCTTTAGTTTTTCCGCGATGTGATTAGTTGGGCTAGTTGATACCGAACCAAGGTTATTGATCTTGGTTTCGGCGTCAACCTCCTTGAAGGTGACGGAATTAAGGCCGACAACGTGATCGCGTTGTCGCGCGTCACCCCCTGCTGCCCGACGGCAGACGCCCATAAAGGTCAACGTGCTCGGCGAGCCACCGACGTTCAGCGATTTGCCCCGGGGCAAGGTTGGCGATAATCCCGAACGATCCTATTGGACCGTGCTGCCAACCTCGGAATGTGAGATCGAGGTTCCGGGCATCGGGCTCAGCTCCCGGCGAAGCTTGCCGCCGCCGCCGCAGGCGGTCAATCCGAGAATAGCCAACGCGACCGCGAGCGCCCCAGCTGTCACTTTGAGGGACTTGGAGGTGGTGTGCATTTTTTCTTTCCTTTCCGGTGTATTGAACAGGTGCGGAAAACTTTACCGTGTTGACGTCGGACGAAGGCCGAATCCGTCTAATTATCCGGTTTTTTTCCTCGGCGCGATTAATTGCGGTTGTTTAATACCGAACCAATGTTGTCGACTTTCGGCTCACGGTCCTATATCGGTCACGCAGTTGACCCCGACAACGCTAAGTTGCGTGTCGATGTGTCGGCGCAGGCCGTTCGTAATTCCGGAGAATCCTATTTGAGCGTGTTGGCGTCGAACTGTGCGCTCTAGCTTCCGAAGATCACGCTCGGTGCCAAGTAGGCGTGACCGCCGCCGCCGTGGTAGCCGCCGCCGGCGCGGCCGCCGCCGCCGCAGCCGGTCAGTCCGAAAACCGCCAACGCGACCAGGAGCGCTCCGGCTGTCAGTTTGAGTGACTTGGAGGTGGTGTGCATTTTTCCTCCTTTCCAATGGTTCTTGGGTTGGTGCCAAAAGAGCCGAAGGACCCTAGTTGCCCGTATTGCCGGCCTCGAACTGTGCGCTCTAGCTTCCGAAGATCACGCTCGGTGCCAACTTGGCGGGGGGGGTGCCGCCGCCGCCGCGGCCGCCGCCGCCGCAGCCGGTCAGTCCGAAAACCGCCATCAGGACAGAGAGCGTCAGCGCGAGCGTCCCGGCCGTCACTTTGAGGGACTTAGAGGTGGTGTGCATTTTTCTTCCTTTCCAGTGATTATTGGGTTGGTGCCAAAAGAGCCGAAGGACCCTAGTGGACCGTATTGCCGGCCTCGAACTGTGCGCTCGAGCTTCCGGAGGGCGCGCCCGGTGCCTTCATCCCGGGTGTAGTGGTCCCCGAACCGCCCCTCGAACCGCAGCCGGTCAGTCCGAAAACCGCCGACGCGATCGCGAGCGTCCCGGCTGTCACTTTGAGGGACTTGGAGGTGGTGTGCATTCTTCTTCCTTTCCACTAGTTATTGGGTTGGTCTCGAACATCTTGCTGTGTTTCTCAGTGCTGTTACTTGGGTGGTTGAAGGTGACGGAACTGAGCCCGACAACGTGATCTTGTTGTCGCGCGTCACCCACTGCTGCGCGACGGGCAGACGCCCTTAACGGTTAGCGTGTTGTTCGAGCTACCGCGCTCAGCGATCTGCCGTCGGCGCGTGGTCGGCGTCAATCCCGAACGGCCCTATTTGACCGTGTCGCCAACCTCGGAATGTGAGATCGAGGTTCCGGGCATCAGGCTCAGCCGCTGCATTTTTTGGGCAGGGTTGCCGCCCGAACCGCAGGCGGTCAATCCGAGAATAGCCAACGCGATCGTGAGCGCCCCGGCTGCCACTTTGAGGGACTTGGAGATGGTGTGCATTTTTTCTTCTTTCCGGTGTATTGAATAGGTGTGGAAAACTTTACCGTGTTGACGTCGGACGATGTCCGAATCCGTCGAATTTTCCAGTTTTTTCTTGCCATTTTTTTTTCGCAATATCGCCATTAGCGCGCCGCCCAACTCCGCGCTTGCATATGCAGCGTGGCCGCTCGAAAAGCCGTGATGGGCCTACCCATTCGGTTCTACTGGGTCGGTGGCTGTCCTTCCGAAGAGCTCTTGGCTATGGCAAAATCGGTACCGTCGGGTACCGACGTCCGTGAATTCACACAGGTGGGCGTTGTTGAGGGTTCTACCGGCGTCACCGGTGCACGCAGCCTCAATCGTGACGGCCACCAGTTTCCGCGTCCGACCAGGACGGCAATGGCTGGCACCGTAATGGTGCGCACCACGAAGGTGTCCATCAGAATCCCGATCCCGACTACGAAGCCGGCCTGGATGACGGTGCTGATGCTGGCGAACAGCAGACCGAACATCGATGCCGCGAAGATGAGACCCGCCGCAGTGATCACACCGCCAGTCGAGCCCACGGTGTGTATCACGCCGTAATGTATGCCATGCGGAGATTCGTCCCGGATCCGGGAGATAAGAAGCATGTTGTAGTCGGCGCCCACCGCGACCAAAATGATGAAAGTCAAGCCGGGAACGCTCCAATGCAATTCTTGGCCGAGGATGCCTTGAAACACGACGACGCCGATACCGAGTGCCGACAGGTAGGAAACCAGCACGGAACCGATCAGATAAAGGGGCGCGACAAGCGCGCGCAGCAGGGCAATCAAAATCAGCAGCACCACTATGATTGTCATGGCGATGATCAATCGGATGTCGTGGTTGTAGAAGTCCCGCATGTCGTGAAGCGTTGGGGTGTATCCCGCCACCGACATCGAGGCGCCGTCCAGCGCGGTATTCGGTTCAGCGCCTCGCGCGGTCCGGGTGATCGAATCGACTTGATCCATAGCCTGGGTGCTGAACGGGTTGAGATCGGTTTGGATCAAGTACCGCACGGCGTGTCCGTCGGGTGAGACGAAGGCCGCCGCGGCTTCCTTGAAGTCGTCCCGTGTCAGTATCTGCGGCGGAATGTAGAACCCCGCCATCGAAGGCTCCGATGCGCCATACTTCATGGCGAGCAGAAATCCCGACGCCTCATTGAGTCCGACGCCCATTTTTTTGGTCTGCTCGACCAGTTCTTTCACACCGTCGGCCAATTGTCGGCTGCCGTCGGCGAGTTGACCGGCGCCCTGTTGCAGTTCGGCCAGGCGGCCTTGGATGCCACCGGGATCGCCGCCGGCCAACGAGCGCATGGCGTTGGTGGCGGTGTTAAGTGCTTGCCGCAAGCCATTTGCCGCCGACGCGAGGGTTTGCGTGTCCTGTGTCGATTGCAGCTGTCGAGCCAGACCGACGACCTTGTCGAAAGTCCCGTCGTGTTGGGCGGTGACCAAGCGCTGCAACTGGCTGCGAGAGTTCAGGCAGGAGGGGTCGGCGGCGCAGATCGGACTGGCATCAAGGGCGGTCAGCACCGGGCCGGCCCAGTCGGAGGAACCCGCGACGTCTGAGAGGTTCACGCCGATCGCTTCGCCCAGTGCGCGCATGCTGGTGACGAGTTTGGCCGCGGTGTCGATGTCCTTGAGCGTTTTTTCTCCGCCGAACTGGCTCTGCAGGTATGAGAGGAGGTCGACTAGACCGCGAACATTGGTCATTGCCTGCATCATCTGGCCGCGGACGTCGCCAAGGCTGTCGGCCAGCTGGTTGGCGCCCTTAGTCAGCGTGTTTAGGTCACCAGTGTGGTCGCTGATCACGCCGGAGGCCTCGTGGAGCTTGTCGCCGACCATGCCCGCCTGGAACGTCGCTCTGGCCTCTTCTGGTGATTGGCCGGTAGGGCGGGTGATTCCCCGCACCATCGCGATACCGGGCAGCTGACTGATCCGCTGCGCCATCTGCTCGAGGTCGGCAAGGGCCTTCGGCGTACGCAAGTCGTGCGGCGATTGGATCAGGAGATACTGCGGAATGGTTGTGTTGATCGGGAAATGACGGTCCAGCGCTGTATATCCGACACCGCTCTCGACTGTACCCGGAAGCGTCTTGCGATCGTCGTAGTTGTAGCGGGCCAGGCTTGCGCAACTGGCCAAAATGATCAGCACCATCAGACTGGCGAACAAATGAACCTTGGGTCGGCGCACAATGCGCATTCCCGATCGCCGCCAGAAACCAGTGGTGAAATCCTTGTTCGGCTTTATCCAACCACGTCGACCCGCGAGCACGAGGATGGCTGGAAGCAGAGTCACCGCAGCCAAAAACGCCACACCGATCGCAACCGCCAATGCCACACCGACCGATGAAAACACGCCCAACGAGGCGAAAACCATCCCTAGAAAGGTGACCGCCACGGTGGCCGCCGACGCCGCGATCACTTTGCCGATCGACGTCAACGCGCTCTTTACCGCCTGATCCGAATCCGCGCCGAGCCGCAAGTAGTCGTGGTAACGGCTGATAAGAAAGACGGCATAATCTGTGCCCGCTCCGGACATCATCCCGCTGAGAAATACAATGGTCTGGTTTGAGATGCCGAGGCCCAATTCGGCGAGTCCAGCCACAACGGCCTGTGCAGTCAACAGGGACGCACCGATTGTTATTAATGGCAGCATCATCGTGACCGGGTTGCGGTAGATCATCAGCAGGATGGCGGCCAACATGATTGTCAGCGCGATTTCGATGTGCTCCCGGTCTAGCCAACCGACGTCGGTCAGGTCAGCGATGGTGGCCGCGGGTCCGGTCAGGTTTGCGGTCAGCGTGGATCCCGCTGGGCTCTGCTTGAGGGTCTGTTTGACGATGCGCGTGACCCGCTTGTAGGCAACGTAGGACTGCGCCGAGCGCAGATCGCCGGCGAGGCCCACCGGCAGCATCCAGGCCTTGCCATCCTTACTGGTCATGACCTCGCGCAAGGGCGGTGTGCTGAGGAAATCCTGCAGCATCGTGACGTGTCGAGTGTCCTGGCGCAGCTTGTCGACCAGGGTGCGGTAGACGCCTTCGTCGGCGGGTCCCAGCCCTTTTTCGTCGGTCAGCAGCACCAACAGGATGTTGTCGGTCCCTTTATCCTGAAACGCCTCCGTCATCTGCTTCGTCGCGACCTCCACTGGGGCGTTAGCCGGCAGAAAAGCGACTGGATGTTCATCGACCATGTCGTCCAGGGACGGGAACGTCAGCGTCAGGACCGCCGCGAGCGCCACCCATGCCCCGATGACAAGCAGCGGCCACCGCACGACTAAATCGCCTAGCCGTTGGAAAACACCGCCGACTCCGGTTGTGACAATCCGCTTGAACAACCGTAGAGATTTGACTTGTTGCGGTGTTTGGTCGAGCGGGACGCGTTCGGGCTGACGCGGCCGCCGGTGCCGGCCGTGCCGCAGCGCCTCGGGAGCCGCAGAGGCTCCGTAGTCAAGGGCGGGCATGGTAGGGCCGCCGCCCAGCGATCGCCTCGAATCCGGAGGCGCCGCGCCGTCACTTGGCGCGCCGAGGTCTGAGGGGACAGTGGCGGTGCAGCCGCCTTCGCTCGGGTTGTTGCCGCCCTGCGATTCGCAGCCGTCCCGGCCACGTCGTTTTCGCGCTCGTGGCAGAACCGGCGACAGCATGCCGCTGTTGTAATGCCACCTGACTGTGTTGTATTCGCGCCTAAGAAATGCCGAAATCCATCGATCATCCAGGCGTTGCATCTTCAAATTAGGCAACGACATATCGTGGCGTCCGGTCGCCCTTTTTTCAACTTCAGGCCGTAACTCAACCATGATCGACGTTGCGCAGGCGCACCGCGCCGCAGCCCTGGGTGACGCGGACGTACACGGATTTCATCGCAGCTAGATACGGGTTACCGAGTCGGAAGTCCGGAAAGCTTCCGTAGTTGTTTTCGGCCAGCCCGATCCACGCGCCAACCTGCGGCGATTCTAATTTCCGAGCGGATGTGTACCCGTGCTTTCGGGTGCGGAAATCGTTATAGCTGCGTTGTGGCAACCTAATAGGCGCACTATTAGCCGTCACGGCGACGTGCATCATATAAAGCTCCATCATCAATCCAGGGCCCCGCGCGGAGATGATCAATACTCGCGTATGAAAGTGGTCCGCGCCTCTGAATAATCCCGGAGCTGAAGCAATCCCGATGCAGCGGATTTAGCGCCGCTAAATATGACATCGCAACCGTGCGATGTCATCTCGCGATGTTCAGTCCGGGTAAGCTCAAATATCCGGGGGGCCGCGACCGGTCCGCCGAACGATGCGCCTTGTATACCCGAACCAACTTCGGTAGATATCGTTCCAATGAAGGCGCGTGTTGATGACGTAACTCACGGCACGAATATCGCACCGGCCGGGTACGTCGTAGGTGACGACGCGCAGCGGTGAATAATCGAGCTCCCGGCTTGCTTGTTCGCAGAAACCACGAAGATGTTGGATGTCCGTGCACCCCGCCGGCACCCCACTTACCGGCGCTTGCCCGACTTTCGCAGGCTCCGCGAGTGAGGGGTCCCAAGAGACACCTGGCCTTGAGCCCGGCACCCAATCATGAATCGTCCTGAAGGGAACCAATTCGCCTCCTCACAGCAACGGCGGAGTGGCGGTGCTCGCTGTCTTATCGAGGCGTGGCACCTTGCCGGCTAGGCCAAGGAAGCTACGTCTGTGCTAATCAATATCGCGTCCGCGTCAGGGGCTTACGTACAGGTCAAGCCGCTATCTGGGCGTCGCCAACGTTATTTTACATACCGTAAGTATGTCGTATTTTGCCCAAGCTGTAACGCGATCGAGACAATAGCGTTACCTTGGTCGACGGCCGTTTCGGGAGCCTCAGTTAACTAAAAGTCGGTCGCCCAGGTTCAGTTACCAAGGTATTGATCAGGTAGTACTGCACTTGTAGATCGTGCGGTATGCCTGGCTGGTTGCGACGGTGACACGGCAATTGTGCGGAGTTTGTGAAGACATCAGAAACTACCGGGCTTTTAACGTCGATCTTGATTGCTGGCGTGCTTAGTTTGACGAGATTGTAGACTCGGACGCGTCGCGGTTTTCCGTTGCGAGACATGTCTTTCTGTTGCGAGACATTACGTAACGCCGGTGCGTTGATGCTGGGGCTGGCCCGCGGTAACGAGTTCTTCGCCGCCACGGCGTCATGCCGAGGCCGCAGCGCGCCGATTGCGACTACCGGCGGTGGCGAGGCGCACACGAAACATCCGCCCGCTAAGCTCGTTGCGGCACAAAAGCGTCTCGAAAACAGTCATTGAAGGGCATTAGTGCAGGTCACGAGCATCGGCCATGCGGGCTTTCGGATCGAGACCCGTGCGGGCAGCATTCTGTGCGACCCCTGGGTCAATCCGGCCTATTTCGCGTCCTGGTTTCCCTTCCCGGACAACACCGGGCTGGACTGGGACATCCTGGGCAACTGCGACTACCTCTACGTCTCGCACCTGCACAAGGACCACTTCGACGCCAAGCTGCTGCGTGCGCATGTCAACAAGGACGCCGTGGTCCTGCTCCCGGACTTTCCGGTGCTCGACTTGAAGAATGCGTTGCAGACGCTGGGGTTTCATCGGTTCGTTGAGACCACCGACTCGGTGAAGCACCGCGTCAGCGGGCCGAAAGGCGACCTCGACGTCATGGTCATCGCGCTGCGGGCTCCGGCCGACGGCCCTATCGGCGATTCCGCGCTGGTGGTCTGCGACGGCGTGACGACCGCGTTCAATATGAACGACGCCCGCCCGGTCGATCTGGATGTGTTGACGCACGCGTTCGGTCCCATCGACGTGCACATGCTGCAGTACTCCGGCGCGATCTGGTACCCGATGGTCTACGACATGCCGTCGCGCGCCAAGGAGACGTTCGGCACTCAAAAGCGGCAACGCCAAATGGACCGGTCCCGCCAGTACATCACGCAGGTCGGGGCGACCTGGGTGATCCCGTCGGCCGGCCCGCCGTGTTTCTTGGACCCCGAGCTGCGTGACCTCAACGACGACCACGGCGACCCGGCAAACATCTTCCCCGACCAGATGGTGTTCCTCGACCAGATGCGCGCGAACGGCCACCACCACGGCTTGCTGATGATGCCCGGGTCGAAGGCCGAATTCACTGGCGCACAACTGGACTCACTGAAGCACCCGCTGCCCACAGAAGAGGTCGAGGCCATCTTCACCACCGGCAAGGCCGACTACATCGCCGACTATGCCGCCCGTATGCAACCCGTGCTCGCGGCGGAGAAAGCCGGCTGGGCGCCGGTGGCCGGCGATTCGCTGCTGGAGCCGCTGCGGACGGTGTTCGAGCCGATCATGCTGGCCGGCGACGAGATCTGCGACGGCATCGGCTACCCGGTCGAACTGGTAATGGACGCCCAGCAGGTTGTCCTTGACTTCCCGAAACGCACTGTGCGGGAAGCGATTCCCGATGAGAAGTTCCGGTACGGGTTTGCCATCCCACCGGAATTGGTTCGTACCGTGCTGCGCGACAACGAGCCGGACTGGGTCAACACCATCTTCTTGTCCACCCGGTTCAAGGCGTGGCGGGTCGGCGGATACAACGAATACCTCTATACCTTTTTCAAGTGTCTGACCGGCGAGCGGATCGCCTACGCCGACGGTTGGTTCGCCGAGACGCACGATGACTCCGCGTCGATCACCATGGACGGCTGGGAAATTCAGCGCCGATGCCCGCATCTGAAAGCGGACCTGTCCAAGTTCGGCATCGTCGACGGCAACACACTGACCTGCAACCTGCACGGCTGGCAGTGGAACCTGGAGAACGGCCGCTGCCTCACCGCCCGCGGTCACGACCTTCGGTGCTCAAGGGCATGAGCGCGGCATACGATGATGGCCTGGTCCAGCTGGACCGGGAGGCGATCACGCTGCGCCGCTACCATTTCCCGTCCGGCACCTCGAAGGTCATCGCGTTAGACAGGATCCGCGGGTATAAGGCGGAACCGTTAGGGCTGGTGCTGCACCGGTTCCGTATCTGGGGCAGCTCAGACCTGCGCCGCTGGCTGCCGCTGGATATGCGGCGGCCCTTGCGGTCGACCCTGATCACCCTGGACGTGCCTGGGACCAGGCCGAGCCCAGCGTTCACGCCGGCGGACCCCGACGAGTTCACCGCGCTGCTGGATCGCCTGCTCGACGAGCGCGATTAGCGTCCGGCGTCGGCCAGCGCTTGATGCGCGGCGTTGTACCCCGGGATGAACGTGATACCCGGGCCGCCGTGGCATCCGGTGCTGGCCAGGTAGAGCCCGTCGACTGGAATCGGTTGGCCGACAAAGCCTGTTGGGCCGGGTCGGTTGGGCCCGATCTGGTTCGCGTGGAACAAGCCGTGACAGTAGTCGCCGCCCGGTGCGCCGAACATCACGCCCATGTGTCTGGGCGTGAAGGTGGTGTGCCGGCTGATGCTGCGTTCGAAGTTCGGCGCCAACCGGGTGATCTTGTCGATCACACGCTGACCCATTTCGACCTTCGCCGCGCCATAGTCCACGTCGCCCTCGATCGGGAACCACAGCGCGAATGCCGACGCGGCGTGCTTGCCCTCGGGGGCGAGGTCCGGATCGTTCTGCGAGGGGACCTGGAAGACGACCGTCGGATCGGCTGGCACGATCCCGCGACGACAGTCCTCCCACTGCTGCTGAACCTCCTCCGGTGTGCTGAAGATGCCGATCGACGCCTGCATGCTCGGGTCGTTGAGCGATTCATACGGCGCCGCGAACTCCGGGGCCTCGTCCAGTGCGAAGTGCATCTGTATGTAGCTGCCGCGGTGGTCGATTCGCGCATAGCGTTCCCGGATGCCGGCGGGCAACGCGGTGGGGTCGATCAGCTCGTTGACCGTCAGGTCGGGCGCGATCGCGGAGATGACGATCGGGGCGGTCATGGTCTCGCCCGCCTCGGTACGCACCCCGGTCACATGGGCGTTGGCGACGACGATCTCGGTCACCTTCGTGCGCAGCCGGACCTCGCCACCACCGCTCACGAGGGAATCTGCCAAATGCGCGGTGAGCGCGCCGATGCCGCCGCGCAGCTTTTTCATCTGCATGGTGTCGCCGTCGGGCACGCCCAGCCCGAAAGCCAGTGCGGCCGCGCTGCCCGGTGTGGCCGGCCCGCGGTACAGGGTGTTGACGGCCAGCACGGTCATCGAGCCGCGCAGCGCGCCGTGCTTCTCGCGGTCTGGAAGATACCGGTCGAGCACGTCGGTCACCGACCCGAACAGCATGTCGTCGATCGCCGAGCGCTCGAATTCGTTCGTGGCACAGGCATACATCTCGTCGAGCGTCTTGGGCGGGGCACCTGCATCGAACCGGCCCAGCGCCCGCGTCGGCGCCTGGGCCCAGGCCAACAGCCCCACCATGCCATTGACGGCGTCCGCTCCGTGCACCTCGTTGAGGTGGGTGAACAGCTTGATCGGGTCGCTGTACTGGACCATCGGGTCGTCACCGACACCACGCAGGGCCACCGACATCACGTCCAGGTCGATCGTCGGCAGGGTGTCCAGGCCCAATTCCTGCCTGACCACCGGCGCGGTCGGGAACTGCACCGAGCCGGCGATCTCGAACTGGTATCCGTCGAAAAGCTCTACGGTGGAGGCCATTCCGCCGACGTACAGCTTGGATTCCAGGCACAGGGTCCGCAGGCCGGCCCTTTGCAGCAGCATCGCCGCGGCCAAGCCGTTGTGTCCCGCGCCGATAACTATCGCGTCGTAGTCAGTCATGCTCCATGCCCTCCAGCAATGGAGGCTGGCATGCCGACGACGTTTTGTCAATTATGACGAAACTTGGTCCGTCCAGGCCTCGGTGATGCCGGCTCGCAGCGACTCCAACGCGACATGGCACACCCGCGCCAGCTCGCCGAGCGATCGATCGTCACCGATCATCCAGACCTCCATCGCGCCGAACACCGCGGCCGCAATGCAGCGGGCCGTCACCGCGAAGCGCACCCGGTCATCCGGTGTCGGATCGACCGCACAGCTACGGAGTTGCAGCTGGGTCTGAATGGCGTCGGCGAAGTCGGCCTGCACTTCCCGGATATGGCGGACGATGCGGCCCGGGTCGATCTCGTCGTCTCGTAGCGCAGCGATTTTCGCCACGGCATCAACGTCATACGGGAACGCGAAGATCGCGGCCTGCACGGAGTCGATGATCGATTCGGTGGCCGGCCTGTCGGCCAGCGCCGCGCGAAACCAGTGCAGCCCGGTGTAGTCGGCGAACAGCAAATCGTGCTTGGAGGAGAAGTGCCGATAGAAAGTCCGCAGCGATACTCCGGCGTCCGCCGCGATCTGCTCGGCCGACGTGTCCTCGACACCCTGGGCCAGGAACCGCACCACCGCCGCCTGTCGCAGTGCCTCACGCGTGCGCTCGCTACGCGCCGTTTGAGCCGGCCGGACCATGTCTGTAAATTACCCCAGATCGGATAATGTCAATATTGACAAAACTTCGACTTGCGAGTGAGACTGCGCCCATGGTCTCGCTTCTCGCGCATGCAGTCCTCGGCCTGTCGGTCATCACGTGGATAGTCGCCTCGAACCGCCAGGTTTTCGCCCGCCCTTCCGGTGGCTCGTTGTTCTCGCCGCTGGAAGGCGTGTACTACGTCGTCGGTATCGCTTCGGTCGTGCTGGGCTGGTACTTCAATATCCGCTTCGTGCAGGAGTATTCACACGGATCAACCAACCCGTTGTGGGGTCAGCACGGCAGCTGGGCCGAATACATCCGGTTGATGTTCACCAACCCGGCGGCCAGTTCGGCCAGCCAGGATTACACGATCGCCAATGTCGTGCTGTTGCCGCTGTTCACCATCGTCGATGGATATCGGCGCGGGCTGCGCCGGCCGTGGCTGTATTTCGTCTCCAGCCTGTTCACCAGTTTCGCGTTCGCGTTCGCCTTCTACTTCGCCACCATCGAGCGGCAACGCCGGCACGCCCAAACCGCCAGCGCCCCGACGCCGGTAGACGCCTAGGTGCGATCGCCCCTCCGACGAGTTGGCCCAGCCACGCGTGCAGGACGTCGGTCAAAAGATGATAGTGCAGGAACAAACCCTCAACCCGCGCTATCCGACCTGCCGGACATTTGCTCGTTCTACGCCCGCAAACGCCCGGGCGGTGTCGTCGGTGAGCCGGACCTAGGCCGGCTGCAGGACCTCGGCGCCGACAAAAGGCACCAGCGCCTCGGGAACCCGCACACTTCCGTCTGGTCGCTGGTGGTTCTCCAGGATGGCGACCAGCCAGCGGGTGGTGGCCAGCGTGCCGTTGAGCGTCGCGGCGATCTGAGGTTTCCCGCCGGGGTCCCGGTACCGGGTGGCCAGCCGACGGGCCTGGAAAGTGGTGCAGTTCGACGTCGAGGTCAGCTCGCGGTAGGCCTGCTGGGTGGGCACCCACGCCTCGCAGTCGAACTTGCGGGCCGCCGAAGAGCCGAGATCGCCCGCAGCCACGTCGATTACCCGATAGGGCACCTCGATGCGGGCCAGCATCTCACGCTGCCAGCCCAGCAACCGCTCATGCTCGGTCTCGGCGTCGGCAGGGGTGCAGTAGACGAATGCCTCGACCTTGTCGAACTGGTGGACGCGGATGATGCCGCGGGTGTCTTTGCCGTAGCTGCCGGCTTCCCGGCGAAAGCACGACGACCAGCCCGCGTAGCGCAGCGGCCCGCCGGAAAGGTCGAGGATCTCGTCGGAGTGATACCCGGCCAGCGGCACCTCCGAGGTGCCGACCAGGTAGAGGTCGTCGGCCTCCACCCGGTACACCTCGTCGGCATGTGCACCGAGGAAGCCGGTCCCCGACATGACCTCCGGACGCACCAGCACCGGCGGAATGATCGGCACGAAACCGTTGTCGGCCGCCAGCCGTATCGCCATTTGCAGCAGTCCCAGCTGCAATAACGCACCCTGGCCGGTCAAAAAGTAAAACCGTGAACCGGCAACCTTGGCGCCGCGTTCCATGTCGATCAGGCCCAGCGCCTCGCCGAGTTCGAGATGGTCCTTGGGGTTGTCGATCACGGCCGGTTCACCGACGACGTCGAGGACGGTGAAGTCGTCCTCCCCGCCGGCGGGCACGCCGTCGATGATCACGTTCGAGATCGCCAGGTGGGCGGCGGCGAACTTCGCCTCAGCGTCGGCCTGCTGCGCCTCGGCGGCCTTGACCTGCTCGGCCAATTCCTTGGCCCGCTGCAGCAGCGCGGGGCGCTCATCGGCCGATGCGGCGCCAACCTTCTTACTGGCGGCTTTCTGGTCGGCGCGCAGCGAGTCCGCGGTCGAGATCGCGGTCCGGCGGGCGATGTCGGCCGCCAGCAGGGTGTCGACCAGTGCCGGGTTCTCGCCCCGGCTGGTCTGGGAACGGCGGACGGCATCGGGATTTTCCCGGAGCAACTTCAGGTCGATCACGGGCTAGAACCCTACGCGCGCGGCACCCACCAGCGGCAATCACATGAACCAACTTTTGCATCAGCTGTCACGCGGCGGGGTGGGCCTGTCAGAATGGAGCCAATGTGGCATGAATCCGAGCGCGACGAATCGCGGGCCGACCGGACGGGACGTCGGCTGCCCAGGGTCGAGTTGCTTAACACCCTGCAGGGGACGCTGCAAGCCTCGGCCACCCGGCGCGCGCTGCTGCTGACCGCGCTGGGCGGTCTGCTCATCGCCGGACTCGTCACCGCCCTTCCGATCGGGGACGGTCCCGGGCGGCTGGCCGGCTATATCGACCCGGTACCCCCTACCGGCGCGAAGGGCAACGATGCGTTCAATCGCGCCATCAGCGGCAATTGCCTGATGTGGCCGGATCGGATGCCCGAAGCCGCCAGCATTGTCGACTGTAAAGACGAGCACCGGTTCGAGGTCTCCGAGTCCATCGACATGCGTACTTTCCCCGGTTCGGAGTACGGCCCCACCGCCCCACCGCCGTCGGCCACCCGTATCGAGCAGATCAGCCAGGAGCAGTGCGAGTCGGCTGTACGCCGCTACCTGGGCGCCAAGTTCGACCCCAACAGCAAATTCATCATCAGCATGCTGTGGTCCGGCGACAAAGCCTGGCGGCAGTTCGGCGAGCGACGGATGCTGTGCGGATTGCAGCTGCCGGGGCCGGGTAACGAGCAGATCGCCTTCAAAAGCAAGGTCGCCGACGTCGACCAGTCCAAAGCCTGGCCGGACGGCACCTGCTTGGGCATCGACCCGTCGACCAACCAGCCCACCGACATTCCGGTCGATTGCGCCGCGCCGCACGCAATGGAGGTCACCGGCACGGTCAACTTGCTCGCCAAGTTCCCCGACGCGTTGCCCCCGGAGCCCGAGCAGGACGGCTTCATCAAGGATTCCTGCACCAAACTGACGGACGGCTACCTCGCACCGGTGCAATTGCGCAGCACCACGCTGACGCTGATCTACAGCACGCTGACATTGCCCAGTTGGTCGGCCGGTAGCCGACAGGTTGCCTGCAGCATCGGGGCGACCCTGGGTAACGGCGGCTGGGCGACATTGCTCAACAGCGCCAGGGGGCCACTGAAGATCAACGGCCAACCCCCTGTTCCGCCGCCGGACATTCCGCAGGAGCGGCTCCACCTGCCGCCGATCCCGACGACTCCGGACACGGGTGGCGGCGGCGCCTCGTCGACCGGATCCAACGGCTCGTCCGGGTCGACCGGTTCGTCGGGATCCGCCAGCCAACGCCAGGGCAATGAACACCTTCCGGGGCAGCCCGCCCCGGCCACACAGCCGGCCGCACCCGCGCCGCAGCAGCCCGCCCCGCCCCCCGAAGCGCCGCCCGCGGCTCCCGAGGCGCCGCCACCATTACTTCCACCGCCGCCCGCGCCGGCTGAACCTCCGCCGGCCGCGCCACCCGCACCGGGGACATAGCCGGGTGGCCGTGCGGATGGATCCGCAACGGTTCGACGAACTGGTGTCCGACGCGCTCGACCTGATCCCTCCGCAGCTGGCGGCCGTGATGGACAACGTGGTGGTGCTGGTCGCCGACCGTGACCCCGATGACGACGATCTGCTCGGGCTATACGAGGGTGTGGCGTTGACCGAGCGCGATTCCCACTACGGCGGGTCGCTGCCGGACACCATCACGATCTACCGCGACGCGCTACTGGACATTTGCGACCGCGACGAGCAGGTCGTCGAGGAGGTCAAGATCACCGTGATGCACGAGATTGCCCATCACTTCGGCATCGACGATGACCGGTTGCACGAATTGGGCTGGGCCTAGTTTGGCGACGGTGCGGGCCGGAACGGCCCGATGAGGAGCCAAACAATGCGGCCTAGTTTGGCGACGGTGCGGGCCGGAACGGCCCGATGAGGAGCAAAACAATGCGGCCTAGCTGGGCGCGGCAGCGCGGCGCTGTCCGCCATGGGTGCTAAGAACGGCAGATGAGCACCCACTCCTGTCGCGAGTGCCGAGCAGGCTTGGACCACTGTCACGGCACGATTATTCGCCATTGGCTGCACCGGTCGGAATGCACCGAAGAGGGCTGCACGAGCCCGGAGCTGCTGGCGCACGCGTTCGTCGTGGACTGTGACGCGGTCGGCTGCGACTGCGCTCACGTGGAAGCACCGTCGGCTCTGGCGATCTGAGCCGACTTCCCGCCGGGTCAGCCCATCGGGTCGGAGTTCGATTCCACCGCGTCCGCTGCCACAGTGGCGTCCGGCACCGGGTAGAACGGCGGCGTCAGGGTTCCCCACTGCACACAGCTCCAGCGCCCGTCGGTGATCGGCATCAGTACCACCGCCTCGGTGTTGGCCAGGTGATGATGGAGCACAAAGCTGCTTTCCACTCCGGCCAGCACGGCCGCCGTCAGCCGGATCGCCGCCCCATGGCTGACGACCACGATGTCGTTGGTCCAGTCGTCGTCGTCGAGATAGCGCGTCCTCAGGCCGGTCAACACGGGCAAGTAGCGGTCCAGCACCTGGTTGGCGGTTTCGCCGCCGGGCAACGGCACGTCTCGCTCGCCATCGTGCCAGCGTCGGTAGACGGCGTCGAACTCGGCAACGGCATCGTCGTCGTTGCGGTTTTCCAGGTCTCCGACCTGCACCTCGTGAATGCCGGTCACTTCGGTGGCCGGCACGTTGACCTCGATGCTGATCTCCGCGGCGGTCTGCGCCGCGCGGGTGGCCACCGAATGCAGCAGCAGTCCGGGCCGCGACACTGCAGCCCGCGCGAAAGCGCGGGCCTGGTCACGGCCCAACGGTGTCAGCTCCGTCCCCGGCGGGCGGGTGTCCAGCTTGCGATCAACGTTGGCGTAGGACTGACCATGCCGCACCAACACCAGCCGACCGCTCATTGCGCCGACCCGTCGTCGAGGGAGCCTTCGCGCAACCCCGCCAGCCAGCGCGACGCCTCGTCCAGCTGCGGCGGCGGCGCGCCGGCAACCTCTCCCGTCGGCCAGGAACCCAAGTAGCGCACATCGGTACAACGCCGGTGCAGCGCCTTGAGTGCCTCGGCGACCGCGTCGTCATCGACGTGGCCCACGCAGTCCAGGAAAAATACGTAGGTACCCAATTCGGTTCGGGTGGGCCGGGATTCGATGCGGGTCAGGTCGATACCACGCATCCCGAACTCGGCGAGCGCGCTCACCAGCGCGCTGGGCGCATTGACGATCCGCAGCACCACCGACGTCCGATCGGCGCCGGTGCGGGCCGGCGGCGGCCCCGGTCGACCTACCAGCACAAATCGGGTGCGCGCATTGGCTTCGTCGACCACACCGTCGGCCAGCGCCGACAAACCTCGATGTGTGGCGGCCAGCGCGGAGCTCACCGCGGCGTCGACGTGTCCATCGGCGACCTGCTGGGCGGCGTCGGCATTGGAGTTGGCCGGGCGCAGTTCGGCAGTGGGCAGATTGGCGGCCAGCCATTGCCGCACCTGTGCCGCGGCCACCGGGAAGGCGGCCACCGTGCGCACGTCGGCGGCCGTGCGACCGGGCTTGACGGCGATGCTGAAGGCCACATCCAGCGTCAGTTCGGCGAACACTTGCAGCCGCGCGCCGATGGCCAGGCTGTCCAGCGTCGGCATCACCGAACCGTCGATCGAGTTCTCGATCGGCACACAGGCGAAGTCGGCCACGCCGTCGCGGACCGCGTCAAGCGCAGCCGTTGTGGTGTTGACCGGCACCGGCTGCCAGTCAACCGCACCGCGCGGTGGAACCATGTCGGCGTCGATCATCTGCAGTAGCGCCGCTTCGGTGAACGTCCCCGCAGGACCGAGATACGCGATGCTGGCCACGATCGAAACCCTATCGGGTCGTAAGCCTTGCGCCGTCGGATTGTTCCTAGTTAAGTTAGGCTTACCTTACTTCGTTCCCCACACGAGACAGAACGGTCAACGATGACACTTGCCAACTGCCCGGCGCCGACGACGGCCGAGCGGATCCGCAGCACCTGCGTCCAAGCCGATGGTGCGCTGCTCGCGGTCGAGGGTGCCGAGCCGGTCACCACACCCCTGCACCATCTGCTCGCCGACGGTTCATTTGCCGTCGGGGTTCCGCTCAGCGACGCGGTCACCGCGCAGTTGAGCGGCAGCGACGCCGCAGGTGCGCACGCCGTGCTGGAGTTGGCCGACTATGCGCCGTTGCCATTGCGCGAACCGGTCCGTTCGCTGGTGTGGGTCCGCGGACGACTGCACCCGGTGTCGCCACCGGCGGTGCGTGCACTGCTCGACCTGATCGCCGCCGAGCACCCGAACCCCGCGCTGCTGCAAGTGCAGACCCCAACGTCCGTCCCGGTGGCTGATAGCAGGGCCGACGACACCCGCTACCTGCTGGCACGGCTGGAAATCGAGTCGGTCGTGGTGACCGATGCGACGGGCGCCGAGGCCGTCGACGCCGCGGACTTGCTCGCCGCGCGCCCCGACCCGTTCTGCGCGTTTGAGTCGTGCTGGATCAGGCACCTGGACACCGATCACGGCGAGGTGGTCGCGCGGCTGGCCGCGCGGCTGCCGGCACGGCTGCGGCGCGGAGATGTTCGCCCGCTCGGCGTCGACCGCTACGGTGTGCGACTGCGCGTGGAAAGCGACGACGGCGACCGCGACATCCGGCTGCCGTTCCGTATGCCGGTCGACGATGTCACCGGCCTGGGCCAGGCCATCAGGGTGCTGATGGGCTGCCCGTTCGTGAACGGCTTGCGAGCGCGCCAGGACTGACCCGCCACCGGCTACCGTGTCGGGGTGGCTGCGCCCCTGAGTGACGCCGACGGCCAGCTCGCGGAACGCCGTCAGCTTCGCATCGAGCTCGCGATCGTGTTGAGCGTGACGTTCGGCCTCAGCGCCGTCACCGCGGTGTTGCAGCTTGCCGACTCGGTTTTGCGCAACCTGAGCGCCCAGCCGATCCCACTCAACCCGCGGCGGTCCTACTTCGACGTGATCGACCTCGGTCTTAATGCAACCGTCGTCGTGCAAGCGGTCGCCTGGGGCGGCCTCGCCCTCTACCTGCTATGGCGCACAGGCCTGAGCCCCGCCCGAGTCGGATTGGCGCGCTTGCAGTGGCGCCGCGATCTACCCGGCGGCGTCGGCCTGGCCGCATTGATCGGCCTGCCCGGGCTGGCCTTCTACCTCGCGGCGCGGGCTTTGAGAATTAACGCTGCGGTCATCCCGTCCGGCCTGGGCGACACCTGGTGGCGGGTTCCGATGCTGGTGCTCATCGCTTTTGCCGTCGGCTGGGCCGAAGAGATCGTCGTCGTCGCTTATCTGCTCACCCGGCTGGACCAGCTGGGGGTCAGCGCCCGCGCGGCGCTGGTGTGGTCGAGTCTGCTGCGCGGCAGCTATCACCTCTACCAGGGCTTCGGCGCCGGGCTCGGCAACCTCGCGATGGGCCTGGTGTTCGGGTATACCTGGCAGCGCACCGGCCGGCTGTGGCCGCTGGTGATCGCCCACGGCCTGATCGACACCGTCGCGTTCGTCGGGTATGCCCTGCTGGCCGGCCACCTGCGATGGCTGCACTGACGTCACATGACTGACCATCGTCCACCCGAGCCTTCCCAGGTCATCCGCCGCGACCCCGGGCCCGTGCCACCAAGCAGGCCCCGGCGACCCCCGCCGCCGCGCAATCCGCCACCACCCAAGCCGGTGTCGCCCCGCGGCCGCAGCCCGCGACGAGGTCGGGCGCCGCGGCGTAAACGGGCGTGGGGGCAGGTGCTTTCCCTGAGCCTGGTGATCGCCGTGCTGCTGATCTGCGCCGGCATCCTGGGCGGCGGGTTGTGGTTGGAGTCCGCGATGCGCCGCCAGGCGGTGCTGGCGGACTATCCGGGCCGTCCCGCGTCCGGCCACGGCACCACCTGGTTGCTGGTCGGCTCGGACAGCCGTCAAGGACTCACCGCCGAGCAACAGCAGGCGCTGGCCACCGGTGGTGACACCGGCAACGGTCGAACCGACACCATCTTGGTGGTCCACGTGCCTGCGTTCGGGTCAGGCACCCCGACGACGATGGTGTCCATTCCCCGCGACTCGTATGTGCCGATCCCCGGCTACGGCCGCGACAAGATCAATGCAGCCTTCGCGATGGGCGGCGCGCCGTTGCTTGCGCAGACGGTCGAGCAAGCCACCGGTCTGCGGTTGGACCACTACATCGAGATCGGGTTCAGCGGGTTCGCCACCGTCGTCGACGGCCTCGGCGGGGTCACCATCTGCCCGACGGCACCGGTCGACGATCCCCTGGCCGGCGTCAACCTGCCCGCCGGATGTCAGACACTGGATGGTCGCGGCGCGCTCGGCTACGTCCGCAGCCGGGCCACCCCGCGGGCCGACTTGGATCGCATGGTCGACCAGCGGCGGTTCATGTCGGCGCTGTTGCACCGGGCGGCCAGCCCGGCCGTCTGGCTCAACCCGTGGCGATGGTATTCGGTGCCGCACGCGGTGCTGGACGCGTTGACCATCGACCACGGCGATCACGTCTGGGACCTGGCCCGGCTGGGCTGGGCGCTGCACGGGTCGGTCACCACGTTGACCGTGCCGATCGGCGAGCTCACCGCCAGCGACTCGGGTTCGGTGGTGGTGTGGGATCACCAGAAGGCCGCCGCGTTGTTCGACGCACTGGCCGCCGATCAGCCGGTGCCGCCGGCCCTCCTCGGCGAACAGCCATAATCGTTTTCAGGTAAAGCCATCGTTGCCCGATAAATTGCTTCGAAAAGTGTCGATCATTGTATTCAGCGTAGCCTTTCTTTACTTAGG
This sequence comes from uncultured Actinomycetota bacterium, assembly GCA_963833915.1. Lineage (GTDB taxonomy): Bacteria > Actinomycetota > Actinomycetes > Mycobacteriales > Mycobacteriaceae > Mycobacterium. The sequence goes on along the minus strand of CAWHZO010000004.1, from coordinate 175,415 downwards.
AAAACCTGGCCTGAGTAAGTGTCACCTTGGCTGACAATGCCCTCTGATCTGCGGTAGCGTGGCCGACATGAACAATCACGATGCCCACAAAACAAAGTTTCTGGCGTTATTGCAGGAGCAGATCTATCACGAATTCACCAACGCCCAGCAATACATTGCGATGGCCGTTTATTTCGACGGCGCCGACCTTCGTCAGCTGGCGAAACATTTTTATGCTCAGGCCGTCGAGGAACGTAACCACGCGATGATGCTGGTGCGGTATCTGCTCGACCGCGACGTGCGGGTCGAGATCCCCGGAATCGACGGGGTGCGCAACACCTTCGACACCCCGCGCGACGCGCTGGCATCGGCCCTGGATCAAGAGCGCGCCGTCACCGACCAGGTCGGCAGGCTGGCCGCGGCGGCCCGCGACGAGGGCGACTATCTGGGCGAACAGTTCATGCAGTGGTTCCTCAAGGAGCAGGTCGAGGAGATGGCGCTGATGACCTCGCTGGTGCGGGTCGCCGACCGCGCCGGGGCCAACCTGTTCGACCTGGAGAACTTCGTCGCGCGGGAAATCGACTCGGCGCGCAGCGTGTCCGACGCGCCCGCGGCTGCCGGGGGCCGACTCTGACTAGTGCGGGTCGGCGCCGGTCAGGCCGTCCTCCAGCCACGCTTTAACCCGGCCGGGATGGTTGGTGGCCAACCACGCCACCCCGATATCCCGGCAGAACCGGACGTCCTCGTAGTTGTCGGGCGTCCAGCAGTACAGCGCACGGCCCTGGGCCGCCGCACGATCGACGAGTTCGGGGTGTTCCCTCAGGGTGTCGATTGACGGCCCCACGGCGGTTGCCCCGACCGTGCTGGCCGCGCTGCTGGTGAGGTACAGATGACTCCTGCCGAGCAACACCGTCGGCAGCAGTGGTGCCGCCCGCCGGACCCGCCATAACGCAGCCGCGGAGAACGACATCACCACCGCTCGGGATCGGTCGGCGGATGCGGGCGCGGCAATGCCGAAACGGTGCAGCAGCGCCAACACTTTGCTTTCCACGAGCGCGCCATACCGGACAGGGTGCTTGGTCTCGATGAAGATCTTCACCGGCCGCTTCCAGTCCAGCACCAGCGCGACAAGGGCGTCCAACGTCAGCAGGCCGGTATCGCCGTGGGTGCCGTCGGCGCGCCAACTGCCATGCCACGCACCGAATTCCAGCTCGCGAAGCTTGGCCAGCGTCATCGTGCTGACCAGACCGGCGCCGGTCGACGTCCGGTCGAGCCGGCGGTCGTGCACGCAGACCAAGTGCCCGTCGCGGGTGAGCCGGACGTCGCACTCCACGCCGTCGGCGCCCTCCCTGAGGGCGAGATCGTATGCGGCCAAAGTGTGTTCCGGCCGGGAGGCCGACGCACCGCGGTGGGCCACCACGAACGGATGCCCAGAGACCACCTCGTCGGCCTGCGTCATGCCCCCTATGCTGCCGGTTCTGCACCCGTCAACTCAACCGGTGCAGCTGATACCGACGGGTTGTCTCCGTCGTCAGCGACTACCACCCAGCGATGGGCGGGCCGTTCGACCGGCTTTCGCTGGAATCCCTCGAAGACCCTCGCTGTCGCCAGCACCGCGGCCATTGCCAGTAGATAAGCGACGATCATGGCCACCGTGTTGTTGGCGATTCCTTGAGCGTCCTGCGCCCCGCTGGTGACGGATGCGAAGACGGACGTCACGCTGCTGAGCAGCCACAGCAGCCACCAGCCCCAGATCGCCCCGCGTAACCGGGCGTAGTGGTCTTCGGTTTTCGCCAGCTCGATGACATAGACCAGCGCCCAGATGGCGGCGAGCAGGGGCAGACAGCTGATCACCACGCAGCCGGCCATCAACGCCCAGCCGGTCGAACGACCGGATGTTGCCAGGACCACGGCGACGGTGATGGCCAGTACCATCGCGGCCGACGGCGGCAGCAGCGTGCCGACCCACAGCGCCCATCGCGAACGGGATTCCGGCCTGCCACAATGCGCGAACGCCGCGGCGCGACGCGCGATCAACCATCGCGTCAGCACCACGGCGCAGGTGATCACCGCCGCGATCGCGGCCAGGCTGGCCAACACACTCAGTAGCGCCGCCGCGTCAGCCACCAGCCAGTTCAACAGCGTACTGCGGTTGATGGCCAGCAACAGATACCGCACCAGGTGCACGAGCGCCGCCACCCCCAACGTCACCGCGGTGACGAAGAACGCCGTCCGCACGCGGCCGGCCGGAGGCGCTTGACGCAGCGCCCAACCCGACCCGGCATTGCCCGGGTCGATGTGGTCCACCAGGCCCCAGCGCGGTACCGCGGTGTATCGCGGGGTCGGCCCCAGCAGACGGCGACGACGACGAGGCGGTGGTGGCGGGCCGGGACGTACCGCGATCCATCGATAGCCCGGTGGCAGCCGCGGCGGTGTACGCAGGCCGGAACTCCAGCCAGAATCGGCGGTCGTTGTCCCGGTAGTCGATGGCGCCAGAAGCGTTCCGTTGCAGCGCGGACACCACACACGCTGCCGATCACGGACATTCCAGCGTGTGCCGCACTGGGAGCACACTTGGATCACCGCATCATGCTAGCCGGGCGACGATGCCCGCCGTGGCAACGGCGGGAGGTGGGGGTACCTCCCAGCCGCGAAGCGGCGAGGGGGCAAGGCCGGCCATCCAACACCCGCCGTGCGACGATGCGACAGGTCAGATGCTGCCGACACCGCCATCATTGGTGACCACCGGGCGTCCGGCTTCCGCCCAGGCCAGCATCCCGCCATCGACGTTGACGGGTTCGAATCCGCTACGCGCAAGCAGCTGGGCGACCTTCGCCGAGCGCCCTCCCGCCTTGCAGATGACGTACAACGTCGCCGACCGATCGATCTCGTCGAGCCGGGCCGCCACCTGACCCATCGGGATGTGCTGAGCGTCCACGGCGTGACCGCGGTTCCACTCGTCGTCCTCTCGCACGTCCAGCAACACCGCCGCTGCCCCGAATTCGGCGGGCAGCTCGGCGATGCCCGTCTGTGCGACCACCGGTTTACCGTCCATGGCTTTGATCTTGGCACGCGTGGCTCGGCCGCGCGAAAGGCCGGTGTCCAGCTACCACCGGGTATCCACAGTTTCCACAGGTTTATCCACAGGCACGGAGGGTCGCACTTTGCGTTGACGCGCGGTCAATAGCGGGCCCGCGACCACAGCTGTGGATAACCGTCGCCTGATTCCGCCTGGCGATCGACAGCCCTGCCCGGCACTCAGCGAACTCTTAGCTGATCTCACGGCATCCCCACTCGCCTCCCCCGTATGGGGGACGTCACAGTGGGTTCGCCCGCGGTGGATGCCGCCCGCAGGCACGCCAACCCGGTCGGCCGCCGCGCGTGCAGCGAAGTAGGTCAGCAACAAGATGCTGGTCAGCGAGCCGCGATCGGCCCAATTTTCCAGGCAGTACATAAGAGGTTATGATCGCGATCACTGAGATTTTTTGTGACTCATCTCACTGGGGGAGCAGTTGGACGCGCAGGCCGGAGCCATCCGATGACAACGCAACCGATCGGGCCGCGATCGGCGAGTCCTTCGTCGCACTGGTATGCGACGTCGGCGACGTGCAATCGCTCCTACTTGCTTGCCGGCTTGCGCGCCGGCCTGATCGCGCTGGTTCTGCTGGCGGTCCTCGCCCTCATCATTTGGTTCTGAAGTCACCTCGCTGGGTATCCCCGCTTCGCACTCGTCCTTGCGGTGCGCGCGGCGATGGAGCAGGGTTGGTGACGCCAAGCCGCCGCGCCGCTAACAGCTTGCGGGTGGAGCATCAGAAGTAGATCGACAACGATCATCAAAGGAAGGAACCCCGTGGCTGAATACACTTTGCCCGACCTGGATTGGGACTACGGAGCGCTGGAGCCGCATATCTCGGGTCAGATCAACGAACTTCACCACGACAAGCACCACGCCACCTACGTCAAGGGCGCCAACGACGCCGTCGCCAAGCTCGAAGAGGCGCGCAGCAAGGACGACCACTCCGCGATCCTGCTGAATGAGAAGAACTTGGCATTTAATCTGGCTGGCCACGTCAATCACACGGTGTGGTGGAAGATCTTGTCCCCCAATGGCGGTGACAAGCCGACCGGCGACCTCGCCGGCGCCATCGATGACGCCTTCGGGTCTTTCGACAAATTCCGCGCTCAATTCACCGCGGTTGCCAACGGTATTCAAGGCTCTGGCTGGGCGGTGCTGGCCTATGACAGCCTCGGCGACAAATTGCTGACGTTCCAGGTGTACGACCACCAGACGAACTTCCCGCTCGGTGTCGTGCCGCTGTTGCTGCTGGACATGTGGGAACACGCCTTCTACCTGCAATACAAGAACGTCAAGGCCGACTACACCAAGGCGTTTTGGAATGTGGTGAACTGGGAAGATGTGCAGTCGCGTTATGCGGCCGCGACCTCGCAGGCGAAAGGGCTGATCGCCCACTGACTCCAGTTAGATTCGCCCGTTCGGGGCGTCGCGCCGTTGGCGTGGCGCCCCGAACACTATTTCGGCGGTGTTTCTTTTTCTGCTTTGTCGCAGTTGGTTGCTCGTGTCAGCTTGCGGGTATTCCCTGGCTGTCGCATGCTGAGCTCATCGACCCACCGGCGCATCGCTGGGTTCGGTGAACCGAAGTATGGCGGAGGGCGAAATGGAAACTGGTTCAGGCCGGCCCATCGAGGTGGCCCCCTTCCATTCCCGTGGTGCCCTGAAAGGATTCGTGATTTCCGGACGGTGGCCCGACTCGACCAAAGAATGGGCGCAACTATTGATGGTTGCGGTCAGAGTCGCGTCGCTGCCTGGATTGCTCAACACCACAACGGTATTCGGCGCTCGCGAGGAACTGCCGGATGCTCCTGCGCCGGGCACCGTCGGCCTGGTGCTGGCGGAGGGTCCGGTTGTCGGCGAATCCGCCGTTCGGCCAGGTTATTTCGCTGATCATCAGCCGCCCGCGCTGTTGATGCTGCATCCGCCCTCGGAGACGATGCCGTCGCTGCCTGAATGCAATGGCGCGGCGTCGGGATGCGTACTGCTACCCGGCTTGCCTTATTTAGGGCTGGAGCATCGAGCGGCCTGGGTGGAGGCAGAAGCCGACGGCACGATCACCTCGATGGTCAGCCGCGTCGGTGTCGACCCGATCAGCCATCCCGACACAGCAATCTTGGCCATGCTGCTTGCCGCGTAAGCATTTCGACGGCGTGCGGCACAGTACGGGGGCGAAGCCACGCCGGCCAGACCACCGACGCTGCCAGCCCCAGTCTGGATGGGCCCACCAACTCTCGACGAATAGCGACGCACATCGGGCCGGCGAAATCGCCGCTCCAGGCAGCTCGCTGGAGCACACAGCAAATCGGCATTTCGCCGCCGCGCCGGGCGGCGCAGGTTGCCGCAGACCGGGGTGCGCTCGCAGCGACCAGGCGTCTCGTCGCCGCCGCCGGTCGCCGGAACAACACAAACCACACAATTACCTTGGAACATCTTGAATATTCGCTGAATAACGCGCGCGGCGCGCCGCGACGGCGTCGGCGGCGGCCGCACCGACCATCGGCAGCAATTCGCTCCAAGTTTGCACTTGGTTGCGGCGATAACTCTGGCTACGATGATCAGCAAATGCCTGGATGGAGTCATTCGATCTACCGACCCGGTGGAGGTCATATCGATGAGCACGACGTTTTCTGCTCGCCTGAACCGCCTGTTCGACACGGTTTACCCGCCCGGGCGCGGGCCGCATACGTCTGCTGAAGTCATCGCGGCGCTCAAGGCTGAGGGAGTCACGATGTCGGCTCCGTATTTGTCGCAGCTACGCTCTGGCAACCGCACGAACCCGTCGTCGGCAACCATGGCCGCCCTGGCGAACTTCTTCCGCATCAGACCCGCCTACTTCACCGACGACGAATACTACGAGAAGCTCGACAAAGAGTTGTCCTGGCTGCTGATCATGCGCGACGAGGGAGTTCGACGGATCGCGGTTCTGGCCAGTGGACTGTCCGCGGAGGCGCAGCAGGACGTTGTTCATCGCGTCGACGAGCTACGCCGTAAGGAAGACCTGGACGCCTGACGACAGCTGCCCGGCCGGCCCGGTTAGGGTTGGCCCATCGATGCCGCACAGGCACCGCGATAGTCGACGAGATTCCGGGGGAGGTAGTGCGCGAATGGGCCTGTTCGGCAAGCGAAAAACCCGCGCGACGCGTCGTGCCGAGGCCCGCGCGATCAAGGCCCGGGCCAAACTTGAGGCCAAGCTGTCGGCGAAGAACGAGGTGCGTCGGTTCAAAGCCGCGCAGCGGGCCGAGACCAAGGCGTTGCGCGAGCAGCTGAAAGCGCGCCGAAACAGCGACCAAACAGCGTTGAAGGTAGCCGAGACCAAGCTCAAAGCCGTGCGCGAGGGCAAGCTACTGTCACCGACGCGGATTCGCCGGCTGCTGACGGTATCTCGGCTGCTCGCACCGATAGTGGTGCCAGTGGCCTACCGGGTCGCCATCGCCGCCCGCGGGCTGATTGACCAGCGGCGTGCCGACCAGCTCGGGGTCCCGTTGGCACAGATCGGTCAGTTCTCCGGGCACGGCGGCCGGTTGTCGGCCCGCATCGCCGGCGGCGAGCAATCGTTGCGGGCGGTGCAGGAAAAGAAGCCCAGGGACGCCGAGACCCAGAAATTCGTGACCGCCATTTCCGAGCGGCTCGCCGACCTGGCGGCGGCGGTCACCGCCGCGGAGAACATGCCCGCTGCGCGCCGTCGCGGTGCCCACGCCGCGATCTCCAGACAACTCGATGAGATCGACGCCGACCTGATGGCGCGGCTCGGATTGACCTGACGCCGCGGCTGTCGGCCGGTGCAACGTGATTCCCGCCCCTTTTCAGACAGGAGCAGCAATTCCGATGTCATGCCACCGCAGGATCGTGTGGCGCGCCCTGATCGGAGCCGTCGCCGCCACGACGCTCTACCTCGGGCCGGCCGCCGCGATCACAACGGCGTCGGCACACGTGCAGGCCAGCAGCACCGACGCCGTGCGCGGCGGCACGGCGCTGGTCACCTTCCAGGTGCCCAACGAATCGACGACCGGCAAGGCCACCACCGCGCTCACCATCGACGTGAGCACTGTCTCTGCGGTGCAGACCGAAGCCAAGCCCGGGTGGGCGACCAAACTCGACCGCGACTCGGGGTCCGGCACAGTCCGGTCGGTGACGTGGACTGCGGCGCCCAACGGCGGAATTCCGGTGGACGAATTCGGGGTGTTCCGGATCTCGGTGAAGCTTCCCGACGCCGACACGGTCAGCTTTCCGGCTATCCAGACCTACGCCGACGGGGCAGTGGTGAAGTGGGACCAGCCGCCGGGACCCGGCGGGGCTGAGCCCGAACATCCCGCGCCCACGCTGGTCCTGGCCGGGGGCCCACCGCCGCCATCCGCCCCGCACCCGCCCCCGACCCACTCTGCTGCGCCGACCGCCACCGCCACGCCGGCGGCGCAGCAGCCCCGGCCGGCGACCGACAACACCGCCCGGATTCTCGGTGGAGCCGCACTACTCGTCGGCGCCCTGGGTATCGGTGTCGCACTGATCGTGCGGCGGACGTGAGCCGACGGGCACAGCTGGTCATTACGGCTCTGCTACTGGCGGCAGTCGCTTTTGCGGCCACCTTGACTGCCGGCGCCGCGAGCGCTCACGCCGCCCGGGTGTCGACCGACCCCGCCGACAAGGCCGTCGTCAGCACCGGTCCGGTTCGGGTCAGCGCGACCTTCAACGAGGACCTGCAGACCACTTTCGCGGCGATGACGGTGGTCGGTCCGGATGGCAACCTATGGTCCGTGGGAGCGCCCCAGGTGCACGGCACGGTGGTCAGCGTCGGCGTGCGCCCATTGGGACCGACCGGCAACTACGCGGTCAACTACCGGGTGACGTCGGCAGACGGGCATGTGGTGTCCGGATCGTGGTCGTTTCGGCTGACGACACCGGGCACCGGCTCACCCGGCCCGGCGGCGCAGGGCTCGGACGCCACGACCGACGATGTCCCGGTCTGGCCGTTCGTCCTTGGTGCGGTAGTACTGGTCGCCGGCGGGGCTCTGTGGGCTGCGCGGCACAGACCCTGACGGGCCGCATCGTCACCGCGATAACCGGCCGCGGCGGCCCTGGCATGATGGATTCGACTTCACCGGGCTGGTGTATGCGACGAGAAACTGCAAAGGAGCAGCCGGATGGCAGACCCGCAGGATCGACCGGACGACACGCCCGACCCCGCGCACGAACCACCCCCCAGCGGACCCACACCGTCGGCGCCAGTGCCACCCCCCACCGACACCGCGCCGCCGAACGAGCCCGCGCCGCCGGCGCCTGCTGCCAGGGCGCCGGATAAGCCGGCGAAGAAGGCGCCAGGCAAAAAGGAAGCCGCCAAGGCCGCGAAGAAAGCCGAGCCGGCAAAGGCAGCCAAAAAGGCCGCAGCTAAACAGGCCCCCGCTAAAAAGGCGCCGGCGAAACAGGCCCCTGCGAAAAAGGCGCCGGCCAAAAAAGCACCCGCAAAAAAGGCAACCGCCGAAAGGATCAAACCCGGCGCCGCAAACCCACCAAGCCAGGCCCCCGGGCCATCGCGGACTGATACCAACGGTCAGCTTGCGGCAGCAGCCAAAGATGTCGCGGCACAAGCGAAATCAACCGTGGAAGCTGCTCGCAACCCGCTGCCTGCAGAACCCGGCCCGGCGTCGGCCGGGCGGTCTCCGGTACCGCTGGCGGTGGCGCTCGCGATCAGTTTGCTGGCCTTGCTGTTGGTGCGCCAGCTCCGTCGAGGGGCGAGCGACGATGACTAGCCTGGCCCGGTGACTCTGGTATTCCGGCCCACGGCCGACTTGGTCGACGACATTGGGCCCGACGTCCGCAGCTGCGACGTCCAATTCCGCCAGTTCGGCGCCCGAACACAGTTCGCTGGGCCGATCAGCACGGTGCGCTGCTCGCAAGACAACGCTCTGCTGAAGTCGGTACTGTCGACGCCCGGTGCGGGCGGTGTGCTGGTGATCGACGGCGGCGGCTCGTTGCACACTGCGCTGGTCGGCGACCTCATCGCCGAGTTGGCCCGGTCCAACGACTGGGCCGGGCTGATCGTGCACGGCGCCGTTCGCGACGCCGCAATCCTGAGCGGCATCGAGCTCGGCATCAAGGCGCTGGGTACCAACCCGCGCAAGAGCGGCAAGACCGGCGCCGGGGAGCGAGACGTCGTGCTCAGCATCGGTGGGGCGGAGTTCGTGCCCGGCGACATTGCCTACAGCGACGACGACGGCATCGTCGTCGTCGCCGCTGCCAACCCGAGCGCCTAGCCGAGCTAAACCGCCAGGGCCGCAGGCTTTTTGGCGAAGCTCAGCGCCTCGTCGTCGACCTTGCCGCGCCGGATCAGCTGCAGGTCCATGAAGTAGTTCTGCTTGAGCCGCCACGGCGAGACCGAGCCGGCCTTCGGCAGGTAGTCCAGTGCCCGCAGCACGTAGCCGGGAGTGAAGTCCATCAGCGGACGCTCGTCGACCGAGTTCCCCGGGTGTTGCGGCACCACGGTGTCGTAGCCGTTCGAGTCCATGTAATTGATGACGCGGCAGACGAACTCGGACACCAGGTCGGCTTTCAGCGTCCAAGACGCGTTGGTGTAGCCGATGGTGAACGCCATATTCGGCATGCCGGTCAGCATCATGCCCTTGAACGCCATCGTGTCGTTGAGTTCGACAGGTGCGCCGTTGCGGCGGATCTGTGCGCCACCGAACAACTGCAGGTTCAAACCCGTTGCGGTGATGATGATGTCGGCCTCGAGTTCTTGACCGGAGTTGAGCTTGATCCCGGTCTTGGTGAACCGGTCGATGGTGTCGGTGACGACGTCGGCCTGGCCCTTGCGGATGGTCTTGAACAGATCACCGTTGGGCGCCAGGCACAGCCGCTGGTCCCACGGGTTGTAGCTCGGACCGAAGTGCTTCTCGACGTCGTAGCCCTCGGGCAGCCGCCGCTTGGCCATCGTCAACAAGGTCTTGCGCATTTGGCGCGGGAACTTCCGGGAGAACTGGTACTGGAAAGTGCTGAACGTGATCCACTTCCACCGGTTCGCGGCGTGCGCGAGTTTGGTCGGCAGCCACTTGTTGGCCTGCGCGGCGAACGGGTCGCTCAGCGGCAGCGATCCGATGTAGGACGGCGAACGCTGCAGCATCGTCACGTGACCGGCGCCCGACTTCACCAATGAGGGAATCAGCGTGATCGCGGTAGCGCCCGAGCCGATCACCACGATCTTCTTGCCGATGTAGTCGAGGTCCTCGGGCCAGTGCTGCGGATGGATCGTGGTGCCTTCGAAGTCGTCGTGCCCCTCGAATTTCGGCAGGTAGCCCTCGTCGTAGTTGTAGTAGCCACTGCACGCGAACAGGAACGAGCAGGTGAGCTCCTGCTGCTGGCCGTCGTTGTCGACGGTGAGCGTCCAGCGGTTCTCCGCGTCGGACCACTCGGCGGCCAGCACCTTGTGCCGGTAGCGGATGTGCTTGTCGATGCCGTTCTCGGTGGCGGTCTCTTTGATGTAGGCCTTGATCGACGAGCCGTCGGCGATCGACGTCGAGGACTCCCACGGCTTGAACCGGAAGCCCAGGGTGAACATGTCCGAGTCGGAGCGAATGCCGGGGTAGCGGAACAGGTCCCAGGTGCCACCGAGGTCGTCGCGGCGCTCTAAGACCGCGTAGCTCTTGGATGGGCAGCGGTCCTGCAGATGCCACGCCGCGCTGATGCCGGAGATGCCGGCGCCGACGATGACAACGTCGAGGTGTTCAGTCATGGCAACACGCTATCAACACCGCGTTGAGGTCGTCAACACCATGTCGACTTTCTCAACACCGTGTAAAGTAGCGATCGTGGCTACCGTCAGCTCCACCCGCGCCTCCAGGGGCCGTCGCTCGGCGCGCCCGTCGGGCGACGACCGTGAGCTCGCCATCCTGACTACCGCCGAACGGCTGCTGGAGCAGCGTTCGCTCGCCGACATCTCCGTCGATGACCTCGCCAAAGGAGCCGGCCTCTCCCGCCCGACGTTCTACTTCTATTTCTCGTCCAAGGACGCGGTCCTGCTCACGTTGTTCGAGCGGGTGATCGTCGAAGCCGACTCCGCGCTGGAAAGCATGATTGCCAATCCACCGGCCGATCTGAAAGCGCTGTGGCGCATCGGCATCAATGTCTTCGTCGAGACGTTCGGTTCGCATCGTGCCGTCTCACTGGCCGCCGAATCCGCGCGCACCAACAAGGACCTCCGCGAATTGTGGTCGCGGTTCATGCAGAAATGGGTCGGCCATATCGCCACCGTCATCGAAACCGAGCGCTCCCGGGGCGCGGCACCGGTGACGCTGCCGGCCGATGAACTTTCGGCGGCGCTCAACCTGCTCAACGAGAAGGTGATGCTGAGCGCCTTCGCCGGCGATCGCCCGTCGGTACCCAGGGAGCGGGTGCTCGAGACGCTGGTACACATCTGGGTCACCAGCATCTACGGGCGAAGTAGCTAACGTCACCGCCTAATGCGAACATATGTTCGTGTCGGCAGAAGCATCGATCCTGCACGCGGACCTCGACTCGTTCTACGCGTCCGTCGAGCAGCGCGATGACCCGACCCTGCGCGGCCGGCCGGTGATCGTCGGCGGCGGGGTGGTACTGGCGGCCAGCTACGAGGCCAAGGCCTACGGCGTGCGTACCGCGATGGGCGGCGCCCAGGCACGACGGCTGTGCCCGCAGGCCGCGGTGGTCCCGCCCAGGATGGCCGCCTACACGCAGGCCAGCGACGCGGTCTTCGAGGTCTTCCGCGACACCTCACCGCTGGTGGAGGCGGTATCGGTGGACGAGGCGTTCCTGGACGTCGGCGGGCTGCGACGCATCTCCGGGACACCGGTGCAGATCGCGGCCCGGCTGCGCAGCGAGGTCCGCGAGCGGGTCGGCCTGCCCATTACGGTCGGCGTCGCGCGGACGAAATTCCTCGCCAAGGTGGCCAGCCAGGAAGCCAAACCGGATGGCTTGCTGCTGGTTCCGCCGGGACGAGAACTCGCTTTCCTGCATCCCCTCCCGGTGCGCCGGCTGTGGGGCGTGGGCGCGGTGACCGCCGACAAGCTGCACGCGCAGGGCATCGAAACGGTCGCCGACGTGGCCGAGCTCAACGAGTCCACGTTGGCCTCGCTGGTAGGCGGCGCGATGGGCTGCCGGTTGTATGCGCTGTCCCGCAACCTCGATACCCGCCGGGTGTCGACGGGCGTGCGCCGACGTTCGGTGGGAGCTCAGCGCGCGCTTGGGCGCGCCGGCAACGCCATGTCGCCGGCGGAGATCGATGCGGTGGTGATCGGCCTGGTCGACCGGATCGCTACGCGCATGCGCGCCGCTGGGCGCACGGGTCGGACGGTCACATTGCGGCTGCGGTTCAACGACTTCGGCCGGGCCACCCGGTCGCACACCCTGCCCTGCGCCACCAGTTCGACGCACACCATCCTCGCCGCGGCACGGCGACTGGTTGCGGCCGCCGCGCCGCTGATCGCCGACCGGGGGCTCACGCTGGTCGGGTTCGCGGTCTCCGAGATCGACCGCAGCGGCGCCGAGCAGCTGCTGCTGCCGTTCGCCACGGGAACAGAACCCGCGGCCGTCGACGCGGCGGTCGACCGAGTGCGTCGCCGCTACGGCAAGTCGGCGCTCACTCGCGGAGTGCTGGTCGGTCGCGACCCCGGCCTGGAGATGCCGCACCTGCCGGACTGAGCTGGACCGCCCTCCGAGTGGCCACTTAATGCACCCGATCCGGGGGAATTCGTGCCAAAACTGGCCACGCGGCGCAAATTGGCCGGATCCGACTGAGCCCTAGTTCTGGTGGATCCAGGCCAGCAGCTTGTCGACTGGCCAGGTGTTGACGATGCGGTCAGGCGGCACACCGGCATCCAGCGCGCGCTGCGCGCCGTAGCCGAGGAAGTCCAGCTGGCCCGGCGCATGGGCGTCGGTGTCGATGCTGAAATCGCAGCCGATCTCCAGCGCCAGGTGCAGCAGCCGGGTGGGCGGGTCACGTCGTTCGGGCCGGGAGTTGATCTCCACGGCGGTGCCGTGCTCGCGGCACGCGGTGAATACCGCTTCAGCGTCGAACGTCGACTCCGGCCGGATACCGCGATTGCCGGCGACCAGCCGTCCGGTGCAGTGGCCCAAAACGTCGGCGTTTCCGTCGCTGACGGCGCGCAGCATCCGGCGGGTCATCGCCGCGGAATCCATCGACAGCTTCGAGTGCACGCTGGCCACCACGATGTCGAGGCGATCCAACAGCTCCGGCTCCTGGTCCAGGCTGCCGTCGTCGAGGATGTCCACCTCGATGCCGGTGAGGATGCGCATCGGCGCGAACCGGTCCCGTAGCCCGTCGATGACGTCGAGCTGTTTGCGCAGTCGCTCCGGCGACAGTCCGTTGGCGATCGTCAACCGTGGCGAATGGTCGGTCAGCGCACAGTACTCGTGACCCAACGCTGCCGCGGTGGCCATCATCTCCTCGATCGGCGCCGAACCGTCCGACCAGTTCGAATGCAGGTGCAGATCGCCGCGCAGCGCCGCCCGGATTTCTCCGCCGCCGAGATCCTGCGCGGCCGAGCGTAATTCAGCCAGCGCGTCGGGCTCGCGCCCGGACCAGGCCTGGGCGATCACCTTGGCGGTCTTCGGGCCGATACCCGACAGCGACTGCCAGCTGTTGGCCTGGCCGTGGCGCTCGCGCTCCGCGTCGTCAAGGCGCTCGACGATGTCGGCGGCGTTGCGGTACGCCATCACCCGCCGAGAGTCCTCCCGCGCCCGATCTTTGTAATAGGCGATCTGTCGCAGTGCGGCTACCGGGTCCATCTCTTCAGTCTGCCCGGCCGGCTAGAAGAACTGCCCGACGACGAAGCCGGCGAGAATCACGCCGAAGCCGCCGATTTCGCCGGCGATGAGCGCAACCATCCCCGCTTTGAGTGCCCGATCAGGGCTTTCGAATTGGTTGACGGTGTCGCGCCGCAGGCCGTGGCTGATGTAACCGACGGTGGCGCCGACAAAGAAGAACACGACGATCATCGCCGCGGTCAGGTTGACCCACGCCGGCCAGGCGCTGAGTTGGACGAGGACCGCGACCAGCAGCGTCGCGAATGAGTACAGCAACGCCGCGCGGTGGGCGATGTCGACGTAGGGATGTGCGCGGTGATCGTCGGCGCGCAGCACCTGGCGGTACTTCCACACGCCGAGCACCAGGGCGAGCAGAAAGATCAGCCCGGCAGCCAACAGGGTGATCCTGACGTCGATTCGCAGCGCACCGCTCGTCGTCGGATCGGCGTACTCGCGGGCGTGGCGGCACGACTCGAAAACCTCGACTACCGTCGGGCTCATGCGATTCGCGTTCAAAACCTCTCCCCAAAACACCACCTGGGCACAGCTGCTCGCCGTCTGGCAGGCCGCCGACGATATCGACGTCTACGAGTCCGGGTGGACGTTTGACCACTTCTATCCGATCTTCAGCGACAGTGCCGGACCCTGTCTAGAGGGCTGGACCACACTCACCGCACTGGCCCAGGCGACCAAGCGACTGCGGCTGGGCACGCTGGTCACCGGAATCCATTACCGCCATCCCGCGGTGCTGGCCAATATGGCTGCCGCACTCGACGTCATCTCCGAGGGCCGATTGGAGCTGGGGATCGGCGCCGGATGGAATGAGGAAGAATCCGGCGCCTACGGCATCGAGCTGGGCAGCGTCAAGGAGCGCTTCGACCGGTTCGAGGAGGCGTGCCAGGTGCTGACCAGCCTGCTCAGCGAACCGACCACCAACTTCGACGGCAAGTACTACCAGCTCAAAGACGCCCGCAACGAACCCAAGGGACCGCAACGTCCGCACCCACCGATCTGCATCGGCGGTAGCGGCGAGAAGCGCACCCTGCGAATCACCGCCCGCTACGCCCAGCACTGGAACTTCGTCGGCGGGCCGCCGGACGTGTTCGCGCACAAGCTCGACGTGCTGGCGTCGCACTGCGTCGATATCGGGCGCGACCCGAAAGAGATCATGACGTCGGCTCACCTGCGCTTGGAGCCCGACCTGAACTACGCGAAGGTCATCGAGGACGCCGCCGCGTTAGCCGCCGAAGGACTCGATCTGGGCATCGTGTACTTGCCGCCGCCGCACGATCCCGCGGTCCTGGAGCCGCTGGCGGAGGCGATCCGAGACTCGGGACTGACCGCCTGAGCCGAAGTGCCGAGGGAATAACAACTTGGTGACGTCGAGCAAACGCTCGATGTGATCAGCAGATCGCCGGTGGGGAATTACACGCCGAAGCGCAGTAACTCATCCGCGGTCACCAAGCGCTCGTGCTTTGCGGGGAATTCCCGGCTTTTGACCGGGTGGCGGAACCATGACCAGGCGATTCGCCCTACCCGCGAACGGGCCATCGGGTTGATATACACAGTGCTTTCTCCTGTGGTCGATCAGCACACCCGGGCTCCACACCCCGCGGCGCCCGTATCGAGTTATTAGACACCCCATCGGCTGGCAAACAGCGTACGACTCGCCGCGCGACTTATCAAATGTTTCTAATGTGGCAAATGTGGTTAGCGTTGCGGAGCCGCGGTGGGGGTGATCGGTGCGGGCAGAGCAGTCTCGCCCATCAGGAATCGGTCTACACCCGCAGCCGCGGCACGACCCTCGGCGATCGCCCAGACGATCAGCGACTGGCCCCTGCCGATGTCACCGGCAACGAAAACACCCGGCACCGAGGCTTCGAAGTTATTGCCGCGCGCCACGTTGCCGCGATCGGTGAAGTCGACGCCCAGGTCGGTCAGCAGGCCCGGTTTCTCCGGCCCGACAAACCCCATGGCCAGCAACACCAAGTCGGCCTCGATTTCGAAGTCGCTGCCCTCGGTCTTGACGAACTTGCCGTCTTGCATCGTCACCTCGTGCACCTTCAGCGCAGCGACATGACCGTCCCGGCCGACGAACTCCTCGGTGTTCACCGAGAAAACCCGCTCGCCACCCTCTTCGTGCGCCGAGGACACCCGGAACATCAGCGCGTAAGTCGGCCACGGTGTGGAAGGGGCTCGGAGGTCCGGCGGGCGCGGCATGATCTCGAACTGGTGGATGCTGGCCGGGCCCTGACGGTGGGCAGTACCGAGGCAGTCGGCGCCGGTGTCCCCGCCGCCGATGATGACAACCTTCTTGCCCTTGGCGGTGACCGGTGGCTCACCGTCGGCGCCGAGCACGTCATCGCCTTCCTGAACCCGGTTGCCCCACGGCAGGTACTCCATTGCCTGGTGGATGCCGTCGAGATCGCGTCCCGGGATCGGCAGATCGCGCCAGGCGGTCGCACCGCCGGCCAGCACCACCGCGTCGAACTCGGAGCGCAACTGCGCGGCGGTGATGTCGACACCGACGTCGACTCCGGCGCGGAATTCGGTGCCTTCGGCCCGCATCTGGTCCAACCGGCGGTCCAGGTGCCGCTTTTCCATCTTGAACTCGGGAATGCCGTAGCGCAGTAACCCGCCGATCCGGTCGGCGCGCTCGAAGACCGTCACCTTGTGTCCGGCCCGGGTCAGTTGCTGTGCAGCGGCCAGACCGGCCGGACCGGACCCCACCACCGCCACCGTTTTGCCGGTGTGTTGGTCCGGCCCCGGCGGCAGCGGAATCACCCAGCCTTCATCGAAGGCGTTGTCGATGATCTCGACTTCGATCTGCTTGATCGTCACCGCATCCTGGTTGATGCCGAGCACACACGACGACTCGCACGGCGCCGGGCAGAGCCGGCCGGTGAACTCGGGGAAGTTGTTGGTCGCGTGCAGCCGCTCGATCGCGTCACGCCAGCGACCGGTGCGGACCAGGTCATTCCACTCCGGAATCAGGTTGCCCAGCGGGCAACCGTTGTGGCAGAACGGAATACCGCAGTCCATGCAACGAGATGCCTGATGCTGCAGCGTGATGTGCGGTAAGTCTTCGTAGACCTCGTCCCAGTCACGCAGCCGCAAATCCACCGGCCGGCGTTGCGGCGTCTCGCGGTGGGTGTACTTCAGGAAGCCCTTCGGATCAGGCACTGGCGGCCGCCATGATCGCTTGTTCGGGATCGGTACCGGTGCGCTCGGCCTCGGCGATCGCTTCCAGCACCCGCTTGTAGTCGCGCGGCATCACCTTGGCGAAGCGCTGCTGCGCGGCGCCCCAGTCGGCCAGGATGCGCCGGCCGATCGCGGAGTCGGTGGCGTCGATGTGCGCCTGAATCATCTCGTGCAACCACTCGACGTCGTCCTCGTCGAGCGCCTCGAGTTCGACCATCTCGGGGTTGACGTTGGCCGGCAAGGCGTCCCCGGGGTCGTAGACATAGGCGATACCACCGGACATCCCTGCCGCGAAGTTGCGGCCGGTGTCACCGAGGATCACGACCTTGCCGCCGGTCATGTACTCGCAGCCGTGATCACCGACGCCTTCCACCACCGCGTGGGCGCCGGAGTTGCGCACGGCGAACCGCTCACCGACCACACCACGCAGGAACGCCTGTCCGCTGGTGGCGCCGAACAGGATCACGTTGCCGCCGATGATGTTGTCTTCGGCGACGTAGTCCGCCGGCGCCTTGTCGGTGGGCCGCACCACGATCCGGCCCCCGGACAGTCCCTTGCCGACGTAGTCGTTGGCGTCACCGTAGACCCGCAGCGTGATGCCCGGGGGAAGGAACGCGCCGAAGCTGTTGCCCGCCGAGCCCTCGAAGGTGATGTCGATGGTGCCGTCCGGCAACCCTTGGCCGCCATAGGCTTTCGTCACCTCGTGGCCGAGCATGGTGCCGACAGTGCGGTTGACGTTGGCAATGGTGGTGGAGAACCGGACGGGTGTCTGGGAGTCCAGCGCCTCACGGCTCATCACGATCAGCTGCTGATCCAGCGCTTTGTCCAGACCATGGTCCTGCTTGGAGCTGTTGTACAGATCCTGGTTCATGAACGCCGATTCCGGCTCGTGCAGCACCGGCGAGAGATCCAACTTGTGTGCCTTCCAGTGCGCCCGGGCCAGCGTGGTGTCCAGCGATCCGACCTGCCCCACCGCCTCGTTGACAGTGCGGAATCCGAGCTGCGCCATGTACTCGCGGACCTCTTCGGCGATGAACAGGAAGAAGTTCTCCACGAACTCGGGTTTGCCGTTGAACCGCTCTCGCAGCACCGGGTTCTGGGTGGCCACCCCGACCGGGCAGGTGTCGAGGTGACATACCCGCATCATGATGCAGCCGGACACCACCAACGGCGCGGTGGCGAAGCCGAATTCCTCGGCGCCGAGCAGCGCCGCGATCATCACGTCGCGGCCGGTCTTGAGCTGACCGTCGACCTGGACCACGATCCGGTCCCGCAATCCGTTGAGCAGTAACGTCTGCTGCGTTTCGGCCAGCCCGAGCTCCCACGGCGCGCCGGCGTGCTTCATCGACGTCAGCGGGGTGGCACCGGTGCCACCGTCGTGCCCGGAGATCAACACGACGTCGGCATGCGCCTTGGACACGCCGGCGGCGACGGTGCCGACACCGTTCTCGGAAACCAGCTTGACGTGGATCCGGGCGGACGGGTTGGCGTTCTTCAAGTCGTGGATCAGCTGGGCAAGATCCTCGATCGAGTAGATGTCGTGATGTGGCGGCGGGGAGATCAGGCCCACGCCGGGAGTGGAGTGTCGCACCTCGGCGATCCACGGGTAAACCTTGCCGGCCGGGAGTTGGCCGCCCTCACCGGGTTTGGCGCCCTGAGCCATCTTGATCTGGATGTCGGAACAGTTGCTCAGGTAGTGCGACGTGACACCGAAGCGGGCCGACGCGACCTGCTTGACGGCGCTGCGGCGCCAGTCGCCGTTGGGGTCGCGGTCGAAACGGCTGACGTGCTCGCCGCCCTCACCGGAGTTCGACCGGCCGCCGAGCCGGTTCATCGCGATAGCCAGCGTCTCGTGCGCCTCGGCGGATATCGAGCCGTAGCTCATCGCGCCGGTCGAGAACCGCTTGACGATCTCGCTGGCCGGTTCCACCTCGTCGAGTGGGACGGGTGGGCGCGTCCCCTCGCGGAACTTCAGCAGGCCGCGCAGCGACGCCATCCGCTCGCTCTGGTCGTCGATCAGACGGCTGTACTCCTTGAAGATCTGGTACTGCCCGGTGCGGGTGGAGTGCTGCAACTTGAACACGGTGTCGGGGTTGAACAGGTGGTATTCGCCCTCGCGACGCCACTGGTATTCCCCGCCCACTTCGAGTTCGCGGTGCGCGCGTTCGTCGGGCCGGTCCAGGAAGGCCAGCGCGTGCCGGGTCGCGACGTCGGCGGCGATGTCGGCGAGGTTGATTCCGCCGGTGGGACAAGTCAACCCGGTGAAGTACTCGGCCAGGATGCCTTCGTCGACGCCGACGGCCTGGAACAGTTGCGCGCCGGTGTAGGACGCCAGCGTCGAGATGCCCATCTTGGACATCACCTTCAGCACACCCTTGCCGGCGGCCTTGACGTAGTTCGTCAGTGCCGTCTCGCGGTCGAGGCCCTCCAGGCCGCCGCGGTCCAGCATGACCTCGATCGACTCGAATGCCATGTACGGGTTGATCGCCGCCGCGCCGAAGCCCACCAACGCGGCCATGTGGTGCACCTCGCGAGCGTCGCCGGACTCCACCACCAAGCCGACCTTGGTGCGGCTGCGTTCGCGGACCAGGTGGTGGTGCACCGCGGAGACTGCCAGCAACGACGGAATCGGGGCCAGCCGCTCGTCGGACTCGCGGTCGGAAAGGATGATGATCCGCGCGCCGTCGGCGATCGCCGCCGAGGTCTGCGCACGCACGTCGTCGAGCGCCGCCTTGAGGCCGGCGCCGTTTTCTGCGACGGGGTACAGGCAGTGAATCACCTTGGACCGCAACCCGTGCCGGCGACCGTTGACCTCCACGTCAGGGTCGAGGTTGATCAGCTTGGCCAGTTCGTGGTTGCGCAGAACCGGCTGCGGCACGATGATCTGGCGACAGGAATCCTCGTTCGGGTTGAGCAGGTCGCCCTCCGGTCCGACCGTGCCCTGCAGACTGGTCACCACCTCTTCGCGGATGGCGTCCAACGGCGGGTTGGTCACCTGGGCGAACAACTGCTGGAAGTAGTCGAACAGCATCCGCGGGCGCTGCGAGAGCACCGCGACCGGTGTATCGGTTCCCATCGAGCCGATCGGCTCGGCGCCGGTTCGGGCCATCGGCGCCACCAGCAGGTTGAGTTCCTCGTAGGTGTAACCGAAAACCAACTGCCGCAACACAACCCGATGGTGCAGCATCCGCACGTATTCGCCCTGCGGCAGCTCGGCCAGCGGAATCAACCCGTTGTCCAGCCACTGCTGGTAGGGCTGCTCGGCGGCCAGCTCGGCCTTGATCTCCTCGTCGGCGACGATGCGGCCCTGGGCGGTGTCGACCAGGAACATCCGGCCGGGCTGCAGCCGCATCCGGCGCACCACCGTCGACGGGTCGAGGTCCAGCACGCCGGCCTCGGAAGCCATCACGACCAGGCCGTCCTCGGTCACCCAGATCCGGGACGGGCGTAGGCCGTTACGGTCGAGCACCGCGCCGATGATGGTGCCATCGGTGAACGTCATCGACGCCGGGCCGTCCCATGGCTCCATCAGCGAGGCGTGGTACTCGTAGAACGCCCGTCGGGCCGGGTCCATCGACTCCTGATGCTCCCAGGCCTCCGGGATCATCATCAGTACCGCGTGGGCCAGGCTGCGCCCACCCAGGTGCAGCAGTTCGAGCGCTTCGTCGAAGCGTGCGGTGTCCGACGCGCCCGGGGTGCAGATCGGGAACAGCTTGTCGACGTCGTCGTGGGAGCCGAAGACGTCGGTGTTGATCAGCGCCTCACGGGCGCGCATCCAATTCTCGTTGCCGGTGACGGTGTTGATCTCGCCGTTGTGCGCGATGCGCCGGAACGGGTGCGCCAGCGGCCACGACGGGAAGGTGTTGGTGGAGAACCGTGAGTGCACGATGCCCAGCGCGCTGGTCAGCCGCTGGTCTTGCAGGTCGAGGTAGAACGCCTTCAGCTGCGGCGTGGTCAGCATGCCCTTGTAGACCATCGTCTGACCCGAAAGGCTTGGGAAATAGACGGTTTCGCGTCCAGGTCCGTCCTGGCCGGGACCCTTGGTGCCGAGCTCGTGCTCGGCTCGCTTGCGGATGACGTAGGCACGGCGCTCCAGCAGCATTCCGTCGGCACCGGCGATGAACACCTGGCGGAAGGTGGGCATGGCGTCGCGGGCCAGCGCACCCAGCGAAGACTCGTCGGTGGGAACGTCGCGCCAGCCCAGCACCTGCAGGCCCTCGGCTTCAACGATCTTCTCGACTGCAGCGCACGCCGCCGCCGCCTCTTTGGACGACTGCGGGAGGAACGCGATGCCGGTGGCGTAGCTACCCGCTTCGGGCAGCTCGAAGTCGACAACCGCACGCAAGAAGTCGTGGGGAACCTGGATCAGGACGCCGGCGCCGTCACCGCTGTGCGGCTCGGCACCTTGTGCGCCGCGGTGCTCGAGGTTGAGCAGCGCGGTGATCGCCTTGTCCACGATGTCGCGGCTGCGGCGGCCGTGCATGTCGACGACCATGGCCACCCCGCACGAGTCATGCTCGAATGCGGGGTTGTAGAGCCCGACGCGGTTGGGCGCCATTCCCACCTGCCCCTTCACCAGAACTTTCCGCCATGGAATTCAGATCGGTCTTGTCGATATGGTGTTCGCCTGGTGGCGATGATCCGGTTGGGATTCATCCGTGCAGCGCTGAACGGTGGCCCAGTCCCCGGTTTCGACAAGTCGTAAAACGATATGACAAAACCCGCCTGACATGCCAACTTGGCCAATTCTAACCCGTCAGTCGGCCGTGCCGCTGTGTTGTGGCGCCATCGACATCCGGCTGACCGGGTCAGCTTGTGCCGCAGGCCATTTGGACACGCCAACGGCCATTTCGAGGATGCCGGCCGCAGTCGGCTGCCCGCCCCATTCTGTTCGGCCCTTTGCTGTGATCGCGGTCAATCGACGCGTCAGGGGCCCCGCGGCTCACAGCGAGCGCGCCCGGCAGGTGATGAAGCTCACCATAAAGCGTGGCAGCACGGCTCTATGGACCCACTGGCACGCCTGTCGCAGCGCTTCCAGCCACCGGTCCCCGGGCAGCGGGCAACCCTGTGCAAAAGTTGCCCAAGATTTTTCTCACCCGGCCCTAGCCGATGCCCGTGACCTGCCCGACCTGCCTGACCTGCCTGACCTGCCTGACCTGCGCGATCAGTGCTCGGCGGCGGCACCGACCGCCGCATGGCATCGGGTCGGCCGCGGCGGCTTTACGATGAAGCCATGAGCTTGGCCAGGCAGGACGTGCGCAAGCTCATCGACATCTACATCCGCGCATGGACGACCCAGGATCCGGATCTGATTCTCACCATCTTCACCCCCAACGCGACGTACCACGAGCGAGTGCTCCAGCAGCCGATCCGCGACCACGCCGGCATCCGCAAGTATTGGCAGACCAAAGTCGTCGCAGGGCAGGCCAACATCCAGGCCGAGTTGCTCAGCCTCTATCTGGACGGCACCACCGCCATCGCCGAGTGGGAAGCCCGATTCGACGACGTCGTCGACGGCCACCGCAAACGGATGCGCGAAGTCGCCATCGTCGAACTGGAGGGCGATCGCGTCGCCAGTTTGCGGGAGTACTGGACATCCGAGCGCGTGAGTTCCTGACGTGTCGATCCTGCGATCTCTCCTCCGCCCATGACCGGGCCTGACGACTACCTGCGCGGCCGACTACCGCCGGTTCCGCCGATCGGCCCTGCGGGGCCGCCGCCACGCCCGCAGATATCAGATCCTCGTTCGGCGCCGCCGCAGCGGCCCGCTCCCCCGGGCCCTGCCGAATGGCCTGACCAGCCGTCGTGGAGCGACATCAAGTTTGCGCCGCGGGTTGAAGCCGAGCCCAAGCGCCCCGGTCCCAAATACGGTTGGCGGCGCGTCGTTTTCAAGGCCACGTTCGGACTGGTCAACCTGGGGCCGTCGGCCGGCGAAAAGCAGGAAGCCGCCTACGAAGCCACCATCAGGTCGACGCTTCGGGGCAACTACAAGGTGGGCGTATTGGGCAAGGGCGGTGTCGGGAAGACCACCGTCGCCGCCAGCGTCGGGTCGATCTTCGCCGAGCTTCGCCGCCAGGACCGCGTGGTGGCGGTCGACGCCGACACCGCCTTCGGCCGCCTCAGCAGCAGGATCGACCCGCGGTCCAGTGGCTCGTATTGGGAAATCGCCGCCGACAAGAATCTTCAGTCGTTCGCCGACGTGAGCACCCGCGTCGGCAGCAACTCCGCGGGCCTGTACGTGCTGGCCGGGGAGCCGACGGCCGGTCCGCGTCGGGTGCTCGATCCCGCGCTTTATCGGGAGGCCACGTCGCGGCTCGACCGCCACTTCACGATCGCGATCGTCGACTGCGGGTCCACGATGGACGCCCCGGTCACCCAGGAGGCACTGAGCGATTTGGATGCGCTGATCGTGGTGTCGTCACCGTGGGCAGACGGGGCCTCGGCGGCGGCGCAGACCATGGAATGGCTTGCAGCGCACGGCCTCAGCGGTCTGCTGCGCCGCACCGTGGTGGTGCTCAACGACTCAGACGGTCACTCCGACAAGCGCACCCGTTCAGCGCTGGCGCATCAATTCGTCGATCGCGGACAGACGGTGGTTCAGGTGCCATTCGATCCGCACCTGCGGCCCGGCGGCGTCATCGACGTCAGGGAAGAGATGGGCCGCACGACGCGGCGAAAGTTCCTGCAGATCGCGGCGGCGGTCGCCGGGTTCTTCGCATCGCGGCCGGAAAGCACGCGGGAGCGGCACTAGCCCGACGACGATGCAGGCCGCACGGCGGCCTGAGAGGAGTCGGGCAATCAGCACTAGCCCGGACCGCGCGCCGACGGGTCCGCGGTGGCTTCGATCTTCGTGACCAGCTGGTCGCCGACGGTCAACACGATGACGGCGAACAGCCGGCATTCGGCGAAGGCCAGCAGCACCGGCTGGCCGGCAGGACCGCTGACCACCGTCACGCCCGGCCCCAGGTAGCGCAGCAGATTGACGGCAACATCATGCGGGCCGTGGTTGATCTGCGGGGGCAGGGCGGGATCAGTGAGCACATTCCCGACGCCCCACACCGTCGGATCCAGCACCGCGGCCAGGGCGTCCAAATCGCCGTTGGCGCAGGCGGTGATGAACTTCTCGGTGACAACCTGGTGCTCCGCCACGGACACCTCACCCGGCTTCGGCTGAGCCACGGCGAATTTCGCCCGTGCACGCCGCGCCAGTTGCCTGCAGGTACCGGCCGGGCGGCCCACCGTCTCTGCGATCGCGTCGAACGGCAATCCGAACACGTCGTGCAACACGAACGACACCCGCTCCCCCGGACTGAGCCGACGCAGCACCTCCAGCAGCGCCGTGCGGATCTCATCGTCCAAGGTGACCCGATCAGCCGGATCTGGCCGCCGGGATTGGTTGAGCGCGGCCACTTCTGGGCCAAGCTCGACGGCCCGCTCGTAGCGGGCGCGTGCCGACCGCACCTGGTCCAGGCAGAGCCGACCCGTTACCACCGTCAGCCAGGCGCGAACATCCTCGATCTCGCTGAGATCGGCGCGGGAGAGCCGCAGAAAAGCCTCCTGCGCAACGTCTTCGGCGTCGCCGACGTCTCCCAGCACCTGATAGGCAAGGTTGACCAGGTACGGGCGGTGGCGACGCCAGGCCTCGGAGATCTGGTCACTCGCCGACTGCGGTTGGCTCATGTATTCACGACGATCTGGCTCCCGCAAAAGTTACATAGTCGAGCTGTAACTTTCCCACCTTCGGGTCCGTCCTTGATTGAAAAGGCCCGTTGATGAAGGAGACCATCATGACGATCGTCGTGACCGGCGCGACCGGCAATGTCGGCCGGCCGCTCGTTTCGGTACTCGCCGCGGCCGGTGCGCGGGTGCGCGCGGTCACCCGCTCGCCGGAGACCGCCGGGTTTCCTGCCGGCGTCGAGGCAGTAGGTTCGGCGTTCGACGCACTACCGGGAGCCTCGGCGGTATTTCTGAATTCCCGCGCACTGGGCCACGACCTCGCCAACGTGGTGGCCGCCGCGGCGCGCAGCGGGGTCACAAAGCTGGTTGCGCTGTCTGCCATCAACGCCGATGACGACTTTGCCCGGCAACCGTCGCGGTTCCGGGGCGATCGCAATAAGGAGGTCGAGCAGCTCGCCGTCGACTCCGGGCTGGCCTGGGTGAGCCTGCGGCCCGCGGTCTTCGTGTCGAACTTCGTCGGGATGTGGTCGGCGCAGATCCGCGCCGGCGACGTTGTCGGTGGTCCTTACGCCGAGGCCTCCAGCGCGCCGATCGTCGAAGCCGACATCGCCGCGGTGGCTGCCCGGGCATTGCTGACCGACGAGCTTGTCGGACAGCAGATCCCGTTGACCGGGCCGCATGCGTTTACCAACGGCGAGCTGATCGAGGTTATCGGCACCGCGCTGGGTCGTCCGCTGAAGTACGTCGAGGCGCCCCCGGACGTCGTACGACAACGCTTCATCGGGTTGGGTCTGGGCGCCGAGTTCGCCGACGCGTATTGCGCGATGCTCGCCGAGACGCTCGACAAGCCGGCGCTGGTGACCCGTGAAGTGGAGAAGATCACCGGCCGTCCGGCGACCACCTTCGCGCACTGGGCTTCCGCTCATCGCGACCTGTTCACGAAATAGCAAGGGAGACAGACATGTCCGATCCACGTCCACCGCGTTACCTCAAGCCGATGAACAAGGTGATGATGGCCGTCCAGAAGCTTGGCATCCCCACTGGCCCCGCCATGGTGTTGACGGTGCCCGGCCGCAAGTCCGGTAAGCCGCGCAGTACGCCGATGACACCGTTCGAATTCGACGGTGACCTCTATGCGGTGGCCGGCTATCCCGGTGCGGATTGGGCGGCCAACGCCCGGGCCGCGGGTGCAGGCACGCTCAGCCGAGGGCGGCGGCTACGACGAGTCAACATCGTCGAACTGACAGCCGAACAGGCGCGCCCGGTACTTCGGGCATTCCCGGTCGAGGTCCCGGTCGGCGTGGCATTCGCCAAACGTTCCGGAATGGTAATCGAGGGCACCTCGGATGAATTCGAGGCGCTGGCCGGCCGGATCGCGGTATTTCGGTTCGATCAGGTCGCCCCGGTCTAGGCGCTGTGTCGCGAGCGATTATTCGCGAACTTTCCGCAGGCTGATGTTGATCAGCTTGCTGGCCTGGAGTTCGGCGAGCTCCTGGTCAGGATTGCAGACCGAGAGGTCGACGACGACGTTGGCGCGAGCCGCGATGGCGCGAGCACATCCGAAGCCCCGGCCGCCTTCTTGTACTCGGACCACGACGGCCACCCCGTAGGATCGCTTGGGCCCACTGACTGTCCAGGTCACCGGCGGCTGGTCTGCATAATTAACCGTCAAAGTCGCGCCAGCGCAACCCTTCCACTTGCCGATCTGAGTACCAACGAATTTGTCAGCGTCGACGCTGCCGGGGAAGGCGACCGCAACTGTCTCAACCAAGCGATCCTGGTCGACTTTTATGGTGAGGCCGGATACGCCTTGGTAGTGAGAGCCCCGGTATTGGGACTCTAGGCCCCCGTTCATCACGCTGACGCAGTTCCGGTCAGACAGGGTGAAACCCTCCGGCAGTACCTTGAGGCCGGCATCGGTGGCGATGTTCGCGAATTGCGACGAGTCGACTACCGCGCTGGTTTCCGACAGCGTGGGGAGGAGGCTGGGCAGATCTGCGATCTTCACCAAACGTGTCGTTGCCGCCAGCGTCTCGGTCGCGTACTCGGCACGGCCGTCAACCGCGCGCGTGCAGCCACCCACCGCTGCTGCCAACGCCGCGGTGGAGGCCATCACCTGGACTACCCGGCGAATCGGAATGTGCATGTCAGCTTTCACCGTAGCGGGAGGCACGGCAGCGCCTCACCGGGGAATTCGCGCCAAGATCATATTCGCGATCCGCGCAGCCTGAGTCTCGACGAGATCAGGCTGCTCGAGACGACAGACGGAGATATCCGCGACGATGTTCGAGCCTGCCGCCACCGCACGCGAACAGGCATAGCCTTGACCGCCCTCCAGTCGGCGAACCACAACGACGACGCCGTCAGACCTGTTGGGGCCGCTGGCAATCCAATTGGCCGGCGGCTCTTGCAGGGTCACGGTCAATATCTTGCCGGCACAGTCCTTCCATCTTTTGACGTCGGCGTCGACGAATGCCTGTGCTTGCACCCCGGTGCCGAATGCGGCAACGGCTTCGAAAACCCGTCGCTGCTCGTGATCCTCCGACAGCTGCCCGTAAATCGCCTGGTAGCCCGATCCTCGGTAGGTCAACTCATCACCTGGGGCGAACAACCCGGCACATTTCGGGTCGGATAACGCGCCGTCAGGCATGCGATCAGCCTTGTCGAAGGTCAAGATGCTAGCCAAGTCGGGACCGTTGATTACCGCGCCTGCCTCGGCTGGGGTCAAGATCAGCGACGGCAACTGGGCGATCTTCACCAGCGGGAGTTCGCTGTTGCGGGTTTGGGTGGCATAAGTTGGGTGGCCATCAACTGCGCGAGAACAGCTCACCGACGACAGGATTACCGGCAGCGCGAGGACAATCGCAGCGCTGAGGCGGCGACGGCGAATGCGGAGTTTCACCCGGGTGGGATTTTCGCGGCGATCTTGTGGATGATCTCGACGGCCTGATCCACGGCGTTGCCGCTGCTGCAGGCGAGTGTGCCGATGGAGATGTTTTCGTGCACCGCCAAGGCATCGGCACATACCCAGTCCGACGCGCCCTGCCCGGTATTGATCATTGTCAAAATGCCGTCGCCAGTGGTGGCGAATCCACCCATGCTCACCAGCACAGGTTGTCCCCCTTGGCGGTAGGTGACTTTTCGGTTGGCGCATTGGCCCCACTGCGCTTTCTGATTCGCGAAGAACGCCGACGCCAGATCGGCGGCGGGAAAACCCACCACCGACTGGATGGCCATCCGGTGCATCGGCTGGTCGGGCGTTTGCTGGGGCGCAGCGGGCTCGTTGAGGGCTTGAACCGCCGCGGACTGCCAGCCGCTCCCGCCATAGACGATCTTTTGGCCGGGCACCCACGGCCCCACGCAATCCTGTTCGACGAGATTTTTCGAGTCGGTACCCAACCCGCCGACCGGACCGGGATTAACCTGCGCACCGCCCAGGATTGTCCCGATTTCATCGGGACTGAGCAGCAGACTCTTCACGTCCGACACCGGCAACGGTGCAGCTGACGGTGCGGGCACCGCTGATGTGGTCGACTGGGCCACTGGGTGTTCGTCAGATGGTGCCACCAGGACCGCGGCGCTGACGCCGCCGGCCATTATCAAAGCGGTCCCGGCCAAGGCGGCAATGATCCAGCGCCGTTGTCGCCGCGGCGCCGGCGGCGACATTCCGTAAGCCGGCGCACCGAACGGCGCAGGCGGGAGAGTCTGCGGCGCCATCAGCGTGCGCGGATCGCCCTGGGGCCGCCACCACGGTGTCGTGGGGGGAGCGCCCGGGTAAGGGCTGATCTGGGCATTTGGGATGGCCTGCCACGGCGCGGTACGCCACCCGACAGTGCCATGCAGCGCCTCGGTCGCCGCGGCTGCGAGGTCGCCGGCCGTCTGAAAACGCTGCCCTGGGTCTTTGGCCATCGCCGTGGCGACCACCGCGTCCAAAGCCGGGGGAAGGGTTGGGATCCGGTCGGTGACGCGTGGCGGCGGTTGCTGCAAGTGTGCGAGCATCATCGCCGGTACGCCGCCCTCCACCGGGAACGGCGTGTTTCCCGTGAGGAGCCGAAAAAGCGCGCATCCCAACGAGTACAGGTCCGCTCGATGGTCAAAACGCATACCGGCGAGCACCTCTGGCGCGGCGTACGACGCCGTCGCCAGCAATGAACCCGTTGCCGTCAGCCCGACGTCGTCGAGGGCGCGTGCGATCCCGAAATCAGCCAGCAGTACTCGTTCAGCCCCGCCGCCCTCACCAGACAGCAGGAAGTTGGCGGGTTTGATGTCACGGTGAACCACGTTGTGCCGATGGGCGTAGTCCAATGCCTTGGCGATCTCGCCGACCACGTACACCGCACGCGCCGGCGTCATGGTGCCTGCGCGCAACGCGTCGTCGGCGTCAGTGCCGGCTACGAATTGCATCGCAATCCACAACTGCCCGTCTGCGGTTTCACCACGCCGGTAGACCGACACGATGTTGGGATGGGCAAGGCTGGCGGCAACATCGGCCTCACGAACAAACCGGGCACGAAAATCCTTGTTGCGGGACAACTCTGCGGCAAGCACCTTCAACGCTTCAGGACGCGGCAAGGTTGGGTTGTGCACCAGGTAGACGGTGCCCATTCCGCCCGCTCCGAGGACTCGCTCGATCCGATAGCCAGCCACCAGCGAGCCGACAGGAAACATCGATCAGGAACCGCCCGTCCAGGTTTGTTTGGCGAGTTGCCTTGCGGTGATCGCATCGTCGGTCTGGCGGCACTCGACAAGCTTGCACATGGTCTGCGGACCGCAGCGCTTCATGCCGCGCGCGTGGGTCATGGTCGGTAAAGCTACCCCATCGGGTTTGAGATCACGGGTCCGTTGACCACTGGCCGGGGCGGTCGAAGACGTGCGTCGGCGTCATCCCTGCGAGATCTTGCTCGCGATCACGTCAGCCAGCCTGACCGCCGGGTCAGGCAGGGTCATGCTGCATGAGCTGATGTCGACCACGATGTTGTTGCGCGCCGTCAACGCCCGCTGGCAGTGTTGCTGCGACGGGTTGGATTCGACCTGAAGGCTGATCTCGTGGACGCCGTCGGCAACCGTACTGGGTGCCCCGAACGTCACGTGCGCGGGTGTTCGTCCGGGCAAGTTCAAGGAGGTGGTCCGGTTGGCGCAGAGTTGCCACTGGCCGACCTGGCCGGCCACCGCAGCTTGAGCCTGCTCAGCAGTCAGGAACGCGACGACCGCCTGACCGACATTGTTGAGCTGCTTTGGATCGCTCGGGTCCTTGATCGCCTGCCGTTGCAGGCCCATGAAGCCTGACGTGGCGTAGACCGTAGTCTGAGTCGGCCCGTACGCCCCCACGCATCCCACGTCTCCGACGTACGGAGATATGTCAAACATGGCCTGAGCAGTTTCTGCTACCTGCAGTTGCTCGTCACCCATGAGTTGCTTGAGTTGATCGATCGGGACCAGCAGCGCGGGCAGGGCGGAAACCAGCACCCTCGGTGCCGGTGTGGGCGACGTAGTCGCGGCGGTGGTCGCCGACGGCGCCGTGTTCGTGACGGAGTTCTGCTGTCCGGTGTGACGGGTCAGCTTGAGCGTGGTCACCGTCCCCGCGGCGAGCAAAACGATCGCGGCGAGCGCCCCGATCGCCCACGGCAAGCGGCGGCGTCGCCGTGATGGGCCTGTTTGTGGATGCGGTGGCGACCCCACCGCAAGACCACCAGAGGCCGCGAGCAGTGTGCGCGGACCGGCCGCCGGCCGCCACCAACCGCTGTCCCTCGGGTTGGGATATGAACTGACCTCGCCGACCGGTACCGCCCGCAGCGCCATCCCCGATGCTGGCTGATTGCGCAGCGCCGCTGCGGCAGCCGACGCGAACTCGACGGTCGACTCGAAGCGCTCGGCGGGCTCTTTTGCCAGCGCGATGGCGATCACAGAATCCAGCGCCGAGGGTAGGCCTGGCAGCCGATCCGTCACGCGGGGCGGCGGCTGATGCAGGTGCGCCATCATCACAGCGGCAGGTCCGTTAGCGCTG
Organism: uncultured Actinomycetota bacterium; assembly: GCA_963833915.1. Taxonomy (GTDB): domain Bacteria; phylum Actinomycetota; class Actinomycetes; order Mycobacteriales; family Mycobacteriaceae; genus Mycobacterium. The sequence continues at coordinate 144,690 of CAWHZO010000004.1, read as the reverse complement.
GCGCCGGCGAACGGCGTTTTACCGGTGAGCAGCCGAAACAGACTGCACCCCAACGAATACACATCCGCTCGGCCATCGAAGCGGTGGCCGGCGAGGACTTCGGGCGCCGCGTACGCCATTGTCGCGATGACGGATCCCGTCAAAGTCAATCCGACATCGTCTATCGCGCGCGCGATCCCGAAATCACCCAGCAGGACTTGCTCAGGGCCGCCGCCCTCGTGGGACAGCAGAAAGTTCGCGGGTTTGACGTCGCGGTGCACGATGTTGTGCCGATGCGCGTAGTCCAAGGCGCGGGCGATTTCACCGACGATGTGCACTGCACGTGTTGGGGTCATGCTTCCGGTGCGCAACGCGTCGTCCGCATCGGTGCCATCGATGAATTGCATTGCGATCCAAAGGTGCCCATCATCGGTCTCGCCGCGGCTGTAGATCGACACCACATTGGGGTGCTGTAGCCGGGAGGCGAGGTCCGCCTCGCGGATAAACCGGGCCCGATACTCATCGTTGCGAGATAGCTCCGCGGAAAGCACCTTGAGTGCGTCGCGTCGGGGCAGCTCCGGATTTTGTGCCACGTACACCGTGCCCATGCCGCCGGCACCGATGATTCGTTCAATGCGGTAGCCCGCCAGCACCGTGCCGACGCCAATCATGCGTTACGAAATTCTCCAAGAACCGCGGAACGTAGCATCAAAGAGGTACCGGCACATGCTTTTCCGCGCATGCTTCGACCACGGCCGCAACGATGTCCTGGGTGCGCAGTGTCTCCAGGTCTTCGACAGTCACCGAACCCTTGTCGGTGCGGTGCTGGGCAGCGACCCGAGAGTCGCGCAGCCGCTCCGCGCGCTCCACGACGTTGCGGGCGAAACGCCCGTTCTGCATCACGTCGATTCCATGCATGCCGTCACGCGTCAGATAAGCCCGTAGCGTCTTACAGGCCATGTTCAGCGCCTCGCGGGCGGCCGGCTCGATCACGGTGGCGCGGGGTTCACCGTAGCGAACCGCAATCTCCACCAGCTCGTCGGGAGCGTAGGACTCGAACCGCAACTTGCGGTTGAACCGGCCGGCCAGACCTGGGTTGACGGTGAGGAATTCGTCGACTTCCTTTTCGTAACCCGCACCGATGAAACAAAAATCGAAGCGATGCACCTCGAGTGCGACGAGCAGCTGGTTGACCGCCTCCATGCCGATCATGTCCGGTCGGCCGTCTTGGTGGCGCTCGACCAATGAGTAGAACTCGTCCATGAACAGGATCCGGCCCAGTGATCGGGCGATCAGCTCGTTGGTCCTCGGACCGGATGCGCCGATGTGCTCGCCACAGAAGTCCGCCCGCTTGACCTCGATGATCTCGGGGTGCCGCACAATGCCCAGCCCGGCATAGATTTTCCCCAGCGCCTCGGCGGTGGTTGTCTTACCGGTGCCGGGCGGCCCGACGAGAAGCATGTGGTTGGTCTGGTTGGTCAGCGGCAGCCCGGCCGCCATCCGCAACGCCCGGACCTCGATCTGGTCCTCGATTTCGGCGACCGCCCGCTTGACTTCACTCAGCCCGACCTGCTTGTTGAGTAGCTGCCGGCCTTGCTCCAACAGTTCTTCCCGGCGCTCTTCGGTTTCCTCTTCGCGACGCTGCTGTTGGGACCGTTCGGTGCTGACGTCCCATTTGTTGCTGCGGGTGTTGATGGTTTCCTCGTCGGTCACCACCAGTTGCAGGTTCATATCGGCCAGCGCTTCTTTGGCCGGCTCGATAAGCGCACCGTTGATGGTCGCCTTCGACAACCAGATCTGGGCTTTGTCCTCCTCGTCGAGCTGCCGGTGAGCCATCCCCCGTACATACGCGAGATCCGCCGCGATCAAGGGAAATTCGTTCGGGTCGATCGCTGTCACGGCAGTATCTGTCAGCTGGTGGCGGCGCGCCTCGGCCGGGCCGGCGTGCCCGGCACGCAAGTCGACCCGGTCTGCCCAATCCAGCGCAACACGTCCCTGTCCCAGATGGGCGGCGGCATGGGCAGCCAGCGCATTGGTGCCCGCAGTGACCGCCGACATGATGATCGCCTGCGGCGGCAATGTGGTCGCCGCCACCGAAATCACATCCGGCCAGCGTTGGGTGGCAAACATCAGGTAGGCCCGCACATATTGCTGCCACTGATGGTTCTCCCAGCTATCCAGCAGCGCGGAATCGTCCAGCACCGCTCCTGCTTTCTCGTACTGGCCGTCATCGATGAGCGCGCTCGCCAGCGCCAGCCCGGCATGCGACGACTCGGTCACAGATACCGACAAATACGGCCCGGCTTTGATTGCCGCCGAGAGTCGAACACCGAGCCGATTGGTCTCCCGGTGCAGTCGCGCCCCGTAGGCGTACAGCTGCTGCAGCGTCGACAGCGCTTCGTCGCCGGCGGCGATCCGCCCCAGCCACGCATCAGCCATCGACGGGTCGACTTCGGTGGCCTCGCGGAACCTTGCCCGCGCGGCCGAGAGGTCGTTGTCGAACAACGCCATGGCTTGGTCGAAACGCTTGCGCGCGGCGGCCGTGGTACTGCTGCTAGTCATGCGCGCCGCTCCTCCTCATCGCTGCGCTCTGCATCGTCGTCGGCGCGTGGTCATTATCTAGTCCACCGGTTCGAGCTCGGTTGTCCGTCGGGTCGTTGGCTCCGAGGATATGTAGCGATTCTCGGCGCGGAACAGTTCGACCTCAACCGTATGCAGTTGTCCGGCAGCCGTCACATCGACGGTCGCCGGACCGATTTGTGTGATGAGCACGTCGACGGATCCCCGATAGGGCGTTCCCGGTTCGCCGATCGAGATCAGGGTATTCGGCCGCGGCGCGGGAGTAACCGTGCCGTCGACCACACTGACGGTGGTGCCCGCCATCGGCCTGGCCTGACCGCCCACCGCAATATCGGGCATCCGCACGCTGGCCCATCGCTGCGGGTCGCGGGTATGCACGGTGATTCGCTCACCGGCGCCGGCCAGGCGCACCACGATTCGTTTGGCCAAGGCGTCCTGCGCGGCGATGTGGACGCGGCTGAATTCGCCTGGGTCGTCAAGGGGCAGTGTCAGCCGGTTACCGGCGTCGACCTTGCCCAGCAGCACACCCGAAGGACCGATCGGGATGATCAGTGGTCTGGCCACAACACCGCGACGCAGACCGTGCAGCCGTTGCGTCGGTCCACACAGATTGGAAGCGATCGCGCGTGCCTGCTCCCCCGGCAACGTCCGCAGCATGACGCTCGGGGGCGCATTCGGTGGCTGAGCGCTGCGCACGGTGACCGTCGCCGTGATACTGCCGTTGCCGAACACGGTGATGTTCTGGATGAGGCCGTCCGCGCGCAGTGACCACGCGTGTTCCAGGTTCTCGGCGGTGATGTCGCCGGGCCGGTACCAATACGTGGTCAGCCAACCGCCCTCACCGCGTGCGGTGTGCCACCGCAAATTTTGCGGCGTCAGCGCAGACGAGCCCAGCCGCCGCTCCAACTCGACGATGTCGATGGCGGTCGCGACCTTGGCGCGAATGCCCTGCTGCCGCAACGCCGCAGCGATCCGCTGCGCAGCGGCAAGCGTCGCGGTGCCGACCGAGGTACGCCACTGCAGCGCTTCGGCGTTGGGGAAAGCCGCGATCCGCACGATGAGCCACGTCTCCCGTTGTCCGGCATACGGCGGTGTGCCGATCAAGGTGTCATAGACGCGTGGGTAGTCGCCGCTGCTGCGCCGCCGGGCCCCCACGGAGACCACGCTCAGCGAATCGATCGTCAATCCCAGACTTTGGTGCAACAGCGGCAAAAGCTCGGCAACATCAACGGTGTTTTCGGTGTACGTCGACGTCGAGCCGGTGAACAGGGTCGGCCGGTGCGCCTTGCCGAGCAGTTGCACGGCCACCAGCGCGATGCCGTCCTGGTAGCGAACCCCACCGCCGGCGCGGTCGTTCGCCACCGTGATCGGTTCGCTCAAGCTGATCGCGCGACGACGCTGCCGCCACAGGATCAGCCACGCCCAAGCCGGTTGGCGACGCCAGGGGATCACGCCGACGGCCAGTCCGAGCACCAAACCGGCTGCGGCGCCAGGGTATCCGCCTAACGCCCAGCCGACCATGCCGAGAGCAAGGACGCCAACGATGATCGCCAGCTTGGTGGTGGCCTTCATCGCTCTCGCCGAGCCCGCGCAACAAGCGACGCGATCACCACTGCGCCGATAACAAGTCCGGCGAACACCAACGCCACGGTGCGAGCGCGATGATCCGGCGGCGGTGCCGGTGCAGGGGGCACGATAAGTCGGCTCTGGGCACCGGGCGCAAGCCGGTCTCCTGGCGGCACATTGAAAGTCAACGCGGCCACCGGATCAACCAGCCCGTAGCCGACCTGGTTGTCGACGCCGCGCGGCGGGTTATGCGCTGTCTGCAGAATCCGATTGATGACCTGATGAGCGGTGAGCGCCGGATACCTGGCCCGTACCAGAGCGGCTACCCCGCTGGCGTAGGCCGCCGAAAAACTCGTCCCCCAGAACGGCAGGTTCTTTTCACCGGTTCGGATCGGCGGATAGGCGTTGGCCGGTCCACCGGTTTGCGGCGACAAACCCATGATTCCGACGCCGGGCGCGGCGGCGTCGACCCACGGCCCGGAAAGGCTCTTGCTGACCGGCGCGCCGGTGTTATCGACCGCGCCGACCGACAGCACGTAATCGGAGAACCAGGACGGCGAGGACACGGTTTTGACCTGATGCCAGTCGCGCGGATCAGAGGCGTCCAGCGGGTCGAAGGAGGGATTCTGGGCGCACTCGTCTTCACCCTCGTTGCCGGCGGCCGCGACGATCACCGCGTCCTTCACGGTCGCGGCGTACCACACGGCGGCGCCAATGGCGCCCTGATCCAACGGGTCGGCCGCCGATATGCAGGCCGTGACACTGACGTTGATCACCTTGGCACCCACGTTGGCCGCATGGACGATGGCGCTGGCCAGGGAAGCGACGGTGCCGGCCTTCTTACGGGCCTCGATGTCACCGCCGCCCGGCTTCTCCGGTTCGAAGGCCCGCGAGGACTGGCGGATGGAGATGATCCTCGCGTGCGGCGCCACCCCGGCGACCCCGTCCGGCGCCCCCGGCGGAGGGGGTGGCACCTCGGGATCGTCCGGCTGGCCGGCAACGGGATCACCCGGTCCGTTCGACGGTTGGTCCTCGGGGGGCGGAGGAGGCGGCGGCGGCGGAGCCGGTTTGGTCTCGGTGATCGTCACCGGCGACGGGGGCGGCGGCGGTGCGATCGGTGGCGGTGGCGCGCCAGGCGGTGGCGGTCCCGCGTCAGTAGCCGGAGGGCCCGCCGGTGGTGGGAAGGCCGGAACGGGGGGCATCGGCGGCGGCATCGGGATGCCTTGGGGCGCGGCGGCGATCAACGACGCCACCACGGTGCCGTGCGCGTCGCAGTCCATCAATCCGTCGCCGCCCATGATGTAATCCCCGCCGGGAACTACCGGCAGCCGGTGGCTGGGGTTGACACCGGTATCGATAACCGCGACGGGCACTCCGTTACCGGTCGAGTACTGCCACGCCTTGCTGATGTTGAGAATCGCGAACCCCGGTGCCGTGACCGCCACGTTGGGATCGGCGACGGTAATGGTCCGCGCACAGATGTTGCTTTGCCGCATCGGCTGGTCCGGCGCCGGCTTGCCGTCGGCGGGAACCCGGCCGGGGTCAACGCTCGGCGGCAGAATCGCCTGCGCCGCCGGCAGAGTCGTCGAGAGCCCGACCAGCAATCCAGCGAGCACCACGGCGGAGAACCGCCGCGGCAGCGCGACGAGCGTGCCCCGATCCCTCATCGCATGCGCACCCAGTTGAACAAGCCGCCGATCCAAGCGGCCAGCGGCAGCGCCGCGATGATCGCCACTATTTCCAGCCATTCGGCGATCATCCGGACCAGCGGGGTGAACCGGGTGACGGGCACCAACAGCGACGCCACCAGGCCGGCACCGCTGAACCCGGCCAATACCGCCGCGGCCCACAGCACCGATTCCGTCGATGCCGCGGGCTCATGCAGGACGTATTTGATCACGCCGACGCAAACCGCCGCCGCGGCCCCGCACACCAGGGCAATCGACTGCCGCTTGTCGGCGAATGCCCGTCCGCGGCTGATGAAGATCAGCACGAACAGCCCGGCCAGTACCGCGGCGGCGGCACTGTGGTGCCGACCCGGCACCAGGGTGGCCCATACGGCGACGGGCAGCGTCAGGCCCGCGGCCACGCAGATCCCGGTCAGCACGTTGTTCGCGCGTAGGGCAGCGGCCGCGATCTGCGCTCCGCGGGGGGTGGTGTCCGGGCTGAGCTCCTCCTCGGCGACCTCGTCCACCGGCGACACCGCATCGACCGGCAATCCGGCGCTACGACGAAAGAGGTCCCGCCCGGTGACCGACCCAAAGTACGGGGGCCGGATCCGGGCAGCCCACAAGGCAATCGTGGGGGCCAGGGTCAGCAGGAACAGCAAGATGACCAGGGTGCACATGCCCAGCCACTGAGCGGGAATGGGCTGCCACATCCGGGCTGCGGCGATCACTCCGCCCAGTGCGCACAGGGTCACGATCGTCGCCGCCGCATAGACGTGCCGTTGGGTCAGCACTGCGATCCCGCACGTCAGCGCCCCGGCCGCGAGGGCCGTGATGAACAGATGCGCCGCCCCGAGGGCGCCGGGAGCACCCGCACCCAAACTCACCGCAAGCAGCGGCACCGAAATCCAGCCGAACCCCCCGAGCATGTCGGCGCGCTGCGGCCACCACCGCGCCACCGCGCTCGCGGCACCGATGGCGAACAGGCCGAGAACGCCCGTCGCAATGCTGGGCACTATCGAGTCGCTGGCGGAGCGGTTACGCAGCGCCAATCCGAGCACCGTCGCCGAAATCATGGCCAAGATGGCCAGCGCGGTGTGGGCTGCCGTGTCGGCGGTAACAGAATGGAACAGATTCTTGCCGATTCGGGCCAACCCGGTAGATAGGGACTCGTATTGCGGCTCGAACGAGTCGCCCTGCACTGCGGGGGCCAGTACCAGGGTGGCGCCGTCCTCGACGCCGAGTTCGTCGAGGGTCTTGGTGACATCCAGCCGCACACCATTGGCTTTGTGCAGTTCGTAGCCGACTCCGGACTCCAGCCCGGTCAAACCCCGATGCTTGAGTTCATCGTTGAGCAGTTCGACGATGTTGTCGACGAACACCTCCACCGGCACCGATGCCGGATACACCTGAGAGACAAGGTGTTCGCCACATACCACCGCAACTGCGCAACGCGCCGGAAATGCGACCTTCGCCATTACCGCGGCCTATCGGCGTCCGGAACGTATTTGTCGGCCAATGCCGCGGTGATCTCGAATAACCGCAGGCGGGTTTTGTCTTGCAATTCGTGTTGCGTATCGATGATCCCGCCTTTAGCCAAATGCGGGTCGTAGGGCATAAATTCAACCGCCGCGCCTGACTGCCCGAAACGCTCGGTCAGATAGGCGCGGGCGTCGGGATCGTATCTATTTCGGCTGTCGTTCAAAATAACCATGCTGCGCGACACCAATTCGTGGTACCCCATTGACCGGAGCAAATCGATGGCCCGCGTCACCGGTAACGAAGTGTCGGCGGTAAGACCCGACACGAAGACCAGGGTGTCGCAGGCGTCGAACACGGCCTTCATCACCGGGTGTTCAAGGTCGTCGGAGGTGTCCACCACGATGACGTTGTGGGTACGACGCAGCCGCGAAAGCACCCCGGCGAACATCGACGGCACCAGCGGCCGCGGTTGATCGGATGCTCGGTTCCCGGCCAGCACGTCGAGCCCTAAGCTGTTCTGCCCCAGGTGTTCTCGAATGTCCGCGTAGCCCTGGACGTCAGTGTCGTTCAAGACGGCGGCATAGTCGCCAGGCGGGGACTCGTCGATCCGCCCGGCAAGGGTTCCGAAACCGGGCGCCGCGTCGATCGCGACCACGTTCTCCGGTCGGCACTCCCGGAAAACCGCGCCGATGCACGCCGTCAGCGTCGTCTTGCCGACGCCGCCCTTCCCCGAGACCACCCCTACCACGTATTGCTTGCGGATATGCCGCCGTATCCGCCCCTGCAATTCACGTAAATGCCGTTCGGCCGGCGATTCACCAAGGTTTATGGTCCGAAATGACGCGGCATATACAAATTTACGCCAGCCCGACCCGGGCGGAATTTTGCGCGGCGCGACCATATCGGAGATGCGCAATGTCTCCGAAACGGAATCCGGGTGCTGGGGACGCGAACCCGCAGAATGCCTGGGTTGCTCCGCCGAATTCGATGGCGCGTTCCACGGATTTGTCACGATGCCGATGCTAACATGCGCGCCATACCCATCGCTTACACAACCTTCCGGTACGAATACCATTCTTCACTGGCAGGCAGACGCCGCATCATCCGGTTCACCGCGGCCGCGATACTGCTGCTGGAGCCGGGTCCGATGATCATCCATCTCTTCCCGTCAGACACGAAATGTTCGCCAAGGAGCCGGCCCTCCGGGGTGTCGGCGATGGTGACCACGCTCTGTTCGATGTGTTTGCGGGTGGGCTGACCGGTGTTGACGCCGGACTGGATCGCAACGATGAAGGCGCGTGCCGTCCGACGCTGATCTGCGGCCATCATGACGATCTGGAGCTGGTCCCCGTCGAGTTGCTCGCGCAGGAGTCGTTCCCGCAGCATTCCCTGACCATTGACGCCGGTCATCACCTTGTCGATATCCACAGTGACCGGCTGCAGCGGCGCCGCGTCCTGCGCTCCGCACAGCCGTTCGATCTGGGTGCCGACGACGTCGTTCGCCGCGGACTCAGTGTTGGAAGTGCCGGCGCCACTGATGCGGACCAGGTCCTCCGATCGTTCCAACACAACCCACCACTGGGCGAACCGCGCGAGCAACGCCTTATCGGGCATGTCGCCGCCGCCCGGCGCGGACAGGTGGACCATCAGGGCGACGTCACGGCGGGAAAGCACGGTCAGCCATTCCACCACGGCGGCGTCGACCGTCCCCGCCTCGTCGATCACGCCCACATCCCGCAGCTCGGCAGCGATCGGATGGGCCAGCGCCGTATGTGGCCGCTCCACGCTGGGCAGGATCGGGCGTAAACCCAGCTCAGGGGCGATCACCTCGATGCCGGTGAGCACCTGCAGCACCCACAGACCATCAATAGTGGTGGTTAACACAGTTGTCCTTAAGCCGCAGCGCGGGACGCACGATTGCGCGTGCGCCCCGCGAGCGGGTGTGGTGCGAGACCTACAGGCTCATATTTTGTCCGCCAGCGACATCGGTGTGGTTCATGTCGGAGAACGATGCTTGCACGGCGCTGCTGTGATTGGTGATTGTGTTGGCGATGTCTTTCGCCGTATTCGTGTGTATCTGAAGGGTCTGATGGAAAGCGTTTCCGGCGGCACCTTGAAGGTACTCGGCTACCAACGCGTTACCGGCTTGCATCATTTCATCTGCGTGTTCGTGCAGCGACTGCGCCTGCACTTTGAAGGCTTGGGCCAAAGCGTCGCCGGCCCCGTAGTCGTACAACATGTGGGTCATATTTACTCCTTGTGTCTGTCGAATGTGTCTGAGGAATTCAGCAGCGCTGGAACGCGCTAATCACACGAATGACGGGCTATGCACCGTTGCCTGGGTGCACCGAAAGCAGCTGGTGCCTCGCGTGCTCTTCGTTAGCGATAGTTGATTGTTGGAATTTGTGGAGTTGGTCGAGCAGCTCGTGGGTTGAGGCGACCATCTTGTTGAGATCGGCCTGGACGTGCTCCGCCACCATCGACGACGTCGTGGCGGCGTCGCCGCCCCACCCGGAGCCGAGAATGTCCTGAGAATGGGCCACGTATTGCGAACCGAGCGATTGTGCTTCGGCCAGCAGATTCTGAGCCTTCTGGATCATTGCCTGTATGGGTTCAACCGATACAAGGGTTTTCGGAGTTGCCATTTGTATCTCCCTCAGTGATGTGGACTGGCCCCGCGGATCCGGAGCATTGAACAAAGTGTAGTGGCTTCGCGGCGGCTGTCACTTCGCCTTTTATCAGCCCGTATCACCGCCCATACCGGCCACTGACCAGCGGATTCGGCTAAGGTCGCGGCGAATCGCCCCCCAACCCGTGCACGACTAGACCTCCTGCCTCTCTCGGTCGACGACAATGCGCGCGTGAGGCACCTTGTCTTTGTCCGAGCCGCCGTTTTCCCGGCCCAGCATCCCGGCACTTGCGGGCGACATGGGCATTCCGCCGCCCGTCGCAGCTGTGGTCGGGCCGCGGACCTCCGCGGCGTTGAGCAAACCACTCGCTTTGAGCCCCGTTGGCCGCCCGGCGGTCTCCGGAGTGAACGTGCTGGCGGGCCGAGTAAAGCTGGTCAACCCCGCGCCGGGGTATCCAGCCCCGACAGCGCCTGCTCCCCCGCCCAGGCCACCGGCCGCTCCGCCGCCGGCCCCGAGCGGTCCGGCCAGGTCCGCAGCGGCGGTTTCAGCCGCAGCGGCTTCCGGGGCTGATGAGGCGCCGCCGGTAAGCCCGGTGAACATGCTGGACATACCCGATGCGCCCTGCGCAAATTGTTGCGGGATGCTAGCGACCTGTTGGAACGGCTGGGTTGCGCTCGACATCAGGCTCTGCGCCGGTCCCATGACAGTCTGCAGCTGATCCATGCCGCCGGCCCCCGATGCCGCCTCGCCGGCCAAATTGCCGACGCTTGACGGTGCCTGCGACGCGGTGTCCGCCGCTGACTGTGCGACCGTCTCGACCGGGTCGGCCGCTGACGCTCCCGCCGGCGTGATCGCCGGGGGGCTCGACACGATCGAGCCCATCAGCGTGTTCAGTGCAGTCGCATACACCATGCCGATGTTCATGTTCGTTGGAGTGAAGTTTCCCCAGTACATCTCTTCGTTCGCGCCGATCGCTGGGGTGTTGCAGCCGCAGATGTTGCTGGCGTAGAGCGCGGCCGTCTCGTCTCGGTTGGTCTGGCAGACGATCGCGGGTATCACCGCGGACCTGGCGACCGTGTTGGCCTCCACCGCGGCCTGGCCGATCGCGACGTGTTTGAGGCAGTGGGCGGCCAGTGGCTCCAGCCCGAGAAAGTTGAGCTCGCTTCCTTTCATCCCATAGGCGGCGCCGCCGAAGCCCATCCACTGCTCAAGGGTGGCGCCGATGTTGGCCACCGACACTCCCATGGACAGCTCGTGTTGGATCGCCTCGGCAAGCCATGCCGCGATATTGGCGATTATTGTCGACGGGTCGCTGGTCTCAAGAAGCGCCGCAACGCTCTCAGGAGGGCCTAACCATTGTGGGTCGGGCATGTCGTCCTGTTATATGAGGTTGTTGACGTTCGTGGAACTGAGCACTTCTTGGAGGACGTTGCTGAGCGAGGCCAGGTTTTGCGCGCTCGCGTAGGCGGTCCGTTGCCCAACATGCGCCTGTGCCGAACCGATGTAGCCGGCACCTGCAGAGTTGAGCGCGGCCGTGAAGGCTGCATCGTCTGCGCTCGGGACCATCGGTACCGTTCCGGTGAGTGCGGCCGCTCCAGCGCCGGTGCTCGCCTCCATCTCACCGCTGATGGCCATCTCCGTGGCCGCCGACAAACTGGCGGCGCCCGGAACGTGCAGGAACATCCCTGTCATCATGTCTCCCCAGTTGTGTTTCGCGGATCAACTCCGCGGCGTGCTCCGAGTCTAAAGTGTCCTTGCGCTCTTCGTATACACAAGTTTCGGCAAGCAGGCACCACCAGCTAACGTGGCCCCTCCGGCGCTCCTACCAGCACTCCTTCGATCTGCCCGTCAGTGGTGACCAGGAGGCCACGCCCGGGCGGCAGCTGTTGGGCACTAACCCTGCCGTGCACCTTGACGGTTGCCGGGTCGTTGTCCATGAACAACGTCGGCGAACGGGATCCGGTCAATTTCTGCAGCAGCGGGTTCATCACCACCTGTGACGCCCAGTTACCCGGCAGGCGCGAAGCGATGACGTGTAGGCCGATCTCGCGGCTGCGTTCGATCAGGCCCCACAGCGGCGCGGTGGCCGCCGGCTTCAACGTCTGATTGTGGGGTCGAAGTTCGTGTTCGTCGTCAATCAGAACAAAGTGACGTGGGCCCTCCCATACCTTCAGGTTCAGCAGTTCTTCTTGGGTAAGACCCGAGGGTGGGAGCCGGCCTTGCAACTCGGCGTTCAACTCGCCGAGCACGGTATCGATGTCGTCTGACGTGTAGGCGTACGCGCGCACATGTGAACCCTGGATCTTCCCGATGAGCGTTGTCTTCGGATCGATGATCGTGATCTGTGCCTGCTCCGGACTGAAGCGGCTGATGATGGCCTGGCCGATGGCTGCGAGGGTGGAGGTCTTGCCACACAATTGGCGGCCCATCACCAGCATGTTGGGCAACGCCCGGGTCGGCAGGGCCACTGGCTGGAGTCCACTCTCGCCCATGGCGAACGGGATGTTCATCGGGTCGGCCGCCTGGGCCGTAGCGCCGAAACTGGCGATGACCTCGCTCAATGGCACCCGCTCCGGCAGACGCGACAGTCGTTCGACCTTGCCGGTGCCGGTGATCTGGGCGATCAGCGAACCGACGCCGCGTGTACCCACCCGTTCACTATCGATTCCGGTGGCTTCGGGCACCCCCATCAACACCTCGTGTCCGTCTCGGGTGAGGCCGAACCCCGGCCGGTCCAGCGTGTTTCGTGCGGCTCTACGCTGCTCCATCGAGGTGCCCATTTGCGATTCGTCGGGATTGCTGAGCCGAAGCTGGATCCGCGCGTTCGACACGGTTAACAGCCCCTGTTTTTGCCCGACGAACCAGCCGGTGGCGCTCGTCATGACGTGCACACCGTAGGACAAGCCCTGGCGAGCGATCGCGATTGCTCGATCCCCCGTCCCCGGGTCCTTCTCATACAGGTCGCCGAAGTTGTCGATGACGAGGAAGACGTCCCCGAACTTGTCATCGGGATCCGTTCCGCCGCCGCCGGCCGAGCCGAAACGCCTTTCCCTGAACTCGGAGATGTCTATCTGGTAGTGCTTGAACGCCGCCTCACGGGCACGGATCAGTCCTTCCAACGTCGCGATGGTCCGCGACACCCCCTCGCTGTCGTTCAGGCTGACCACCCCGCCGACGTGCGGCAACTCCTCGATTGGATAGAGCGCCGCCCCGATGCAGAAGAACGTCACGCGTTCCGGGCGGTACATGAAAGCGGCCGAGGTCATCAATGTCATCAGCGTGCTCGACTTGCCGCGCTGGGCGGTGGCGACCACCATGACGTTGTCCATCTCGGCGTCGATCGCATGCACCCGTTGTATGTGGTCCTCGGGAATATCGACAATCCCGACCGGGAAGATCAAACCTGGGTTCTGCCCATAGTCGACATGCCAGGGCTTACCGCGCCAGTACGCCACCAAAGCGTCGGCCCGTTCGCTGACTTCCAATGGTGGAAGCCAGATTTGGTGGGGTAACCGAGCAGGATGTGAAACCAGTGATTCGCGGATGACGTCGAGTATCTTTTTCTTTTTGAAGCCGTCGCTGTGGAACAAGTACTCGTCAGGTTCCTCGGGTTCATCGGCGACAGCCAGGGCCGCGGTGTCCTCGACGCTCAGCGGCTGGTATTCCCAGGTGAGGGGGCGCGGCTGGGAGAAGCTCACGTCGATTGTCCGGTCGACGTTCGCGGCCTTTTTGGGCAGCACGTATGGTGCCGACAAGTAGAAGCACCGGAACGGCTCCAAGTCGCGCGGGCCGACCTTGAGCAGGGCGTAACCGTTTTCCTTCGACGGGAGGTGCAGGGCCGCGTCACTGCCGATCACGTCCCGGGAATCTTCGGCGGTCTCCGCCCGCAACGCGACCCGAAACGCAAGGTTGCTTTTGGCCTTGCTCAGCGACGACAGGTCCAAGCGCTGGCCGCCCAGGGTGAAGAAGACGTTGCAGCCGCGGCCTTCCTGACCGATGTGGATGACCAGCTGTATCCACTCTTGGTGGTGGTGAAACAGTTCCAGGTACTCGTCGATGATGACCAACAGGATCGGAACCGGCTCCAGATCTCGGCCGGCGAGCCGCATCTCTTCGTACTCGTTTGCGTCACGTGCGCCCGCCTCTTTGAAAAGCCGGTATCTTCTGGCGATTTCGCCGTTGACGGCCTTGCGCATTCGTTCGGCGAGGTGCCGATCGTCCTTGCCGAGGTTAGACAGCGAGCCCGCGACGTGAGGCAACCCCTCCAGGTCCTGGGCGGCGGATTCGAACTTCATGTCGACGAAGATCACGATGAAGCTTTCCGGCGAATGCGTCAGAGCGATCCCGTTACACAACGACAAGAAGAACTCCGATTTGCCCGATCCGGAGGTCCCGACCACTACGGAGTGAAAACCGAAGCCGCCGAAGTCTTTCGCGCGGAAGATGACGTATTGCAACTCGCCGCCAGGCTTTACGCCGACCGGCACCATCGCCCACTTCGCGTCACCCCGACCGCGGCTATCGGCCCACAGTCGGTCGACGTCGAGTTGGCGCGGATCGTTGATCCCCAGCGCCCGCAGCAATTCGCCTGCCTGGCTGTCGGTTTCGGACAATTCCCCGGCGCTCATCGGCGACCAGCGCGCCACGGCTCGGGCATACCGGTAGGCGGTGCTCTCGGCGAGCATGTCGGCGACCGCGTAGAACGCATCGCGGTGATAGAGCCGGCCTTCGCGCAGCTCGAAACGCTGGTCTTCGTCGGCAAAACCCACGCCGAGGCCGGTTCGGGTCGCCAGCCGCAGGACGGTGATGCCGGCCATACCCTTCTGTCCGGTCACGCCCTCCCACTGCTCGGGTGTTCCGATGCTGTCGTCGACAATCACCCAATGCGGGCCCAGCCGCAAACCCGACGACTCCATCGGCGAGGGCATCGACGTCGGGCTCGTCCCGACCGGCGGCGTCCATGGGCCGCGGCCCTTGCGGTGGAGTTCGGCGTCGAGCGCTTCTTCCAGCTCGGTGGGCGAGGCGAACACCAGGCGGCGCAGACCGCAAGCGTCGAACATCTCGTCGTGCTGATTGTGCGGCAGCCACACCAGCCACGACCACAGCTCGGGATGCCGGGTTACCACCATGAGCTTGAGGTCATTCGGGCTGTGGTAGACCGCCAGCGCACAAAGGATCGACCGGGCAAGGTTGTGCAGTTCGGCGGGATCGGGTCCGATGAAGCTGAATCCGGGTTTGGACCGCAGACTCAAGACTTTGCCGATTCCGCGAATCTTGCTTTGTTCCAAGATGAAATCCCGCAGCGCGCCGCCGGTGACCGGTTCCAGTTCCTCACCGATTGGAACCTCTGGCCATTGCAGTGACACCGCCGAGTCGCTGGCCTGCTGGATGCCGATGCCCAGGCGGACATCGAGAAAATCCGGGTCGTCGGCGCGGCGCTCCCACATCCGCGGCCCACCGATCACCGTGTCCAGCATCTGCGG
The DNA here is from genome assembly GCA_963833915.1 of uncultured Actinomycetota bacterium. Classification (GTDB taxonomy): domain Bacteria; phylum Actinomycetota; class Actinomycetes; order Mycobacteriales; family Mycobacteriaceae; genus Mycobacterium. Next base: position 129,303 of record CAWHZO010000004.1, on the reverse strand, counting down.
ATCGCCATGCACGAACAGTTGGCTGCGGCGCTGGTCTTGCGCGGCGCGTTGTACTTCATCACGGTCCTCGTCGAGCTGGCGCAGATACATACGCCGCTGCTTTTCCTGCTCACCCCATGAAATCCGGCGTCCCCGGCCGAAGCGCCCGCTGAACATCAATGCGCCGAACCCGGCCAGGCCCATCATCGGGAAGAAGCCCGACTGCAGCGAGCGGACCCCGGAGGTGTACATCACCACCAAGGTGCCGATGATCCCGACCAGCAGCGCCGGAAGCGCAATCATCAGCAGGATGTTGCGTGGCTCGCGCTCTGGCAGCGCCAGCGGCGCGCCGATCGCCACCCGCACGGGTGGAACCGCCGGCGCAGGCTTGCGTGCCGCCCGTACGAAACCGCGTTTGGACACGCCTAACCTCCCGCTGCTTGGTTGGCTTCGGGGATCGGCGCAACTGCGCCGCCGCCGGTTACGGTATCGCGCGCCAACAACGCGCTGTCACGACTGATGGCCGGGCCGGCCGCAAATGTGCGCGCGATCGGCCAGGGCGCCTGCACGGCGCTGCCCGGATCTAACCCCAGTGACTGCAGGGTCCGGTTGTCCCATTGCACTCCGAACCGGACGCCCTGCGGCGCAAGCCAATACAGGCTTTCGCGACTGCCCGAGGCGGCGACACCGCTGGTCGTCGCGACGAAGTTCGCCGCACCCGGCAGTACCAAAGCCTGGTCAGCCTCGACCGATTCGGGCTGACGGTCGTCGCGGACCAGCCGGACCAGCCGTGGATCCATGCTGATCGGCACCGGCAGACCCCGCCCGCTGAACACGGTGATCGTCGCCTGCGGATCGGTGGACTCCTTCTGCCACGCGACGCAGGTCACCGGATTGACTGATGTATCAATGAAATTCATCTTGCCGGACGGGTAATAACCGACGTCGAGCATTTCGACGGCGGGGATGTGGATCAGCTTATCCGGCGAAATCAACGTCGGTGAGGCTGAGGCCTGGGCGAGCGCGGTGCGCAGCAGATCGGCGACAAAGCTGGTGATCTTCTGCACACCGTCGGGCAGCAGCGCGTAGAAGCCGGTGACAACGCCGTTGGAGTCACGGGTTTCCAGCACACTGCCTACCGTCGAGCCCGGCAGCCACCTCGACGGTGTGCCGAGCGCTGGGATCGCCGGGACCACAAGTGGTTCCGTCGCCGGCATGGCGTCGAAGAGGGCGTTGGAAATCTCGATCGGATAGGTCGCACCCGGATCCAGCCCCAGGTTGAAAGTGACAGATCGGTCTGTGGGGTCGATCTGTGACCGTTGCCCGCGCCAGACCACGTAGGTCGCGCTTTTATGGGTGACCAGGACGGCCTGCGAAGGCTCCATCGGAGCTGCCCGGCCCGACGTCGAGAGCTCTCCGGCGATCGACGTCACCAGCGGCGGCGTCCCGCTGCCCCGGGTCGGCGCGGTGTCGCACACCGACCAGGCCGATACGGAATTCTGTGTGACGGTGAGACTGTCCGGCACACCGGGAATGCCGATCATCGGGCCGGTCGGGTACTTGGCGATCTCGGATGCCTTGACCCAGGCCGGCGCGGAAGGACTGCCGATGGCCAACCGCGCAGACGTCAGGTTGAGCGCCGGATACAGGCGCCCGTTGATCTTCGCGTAGATCGCGCCGGTATCGCGGTTTCCGATGATCGCTGACTGGCCCACCAAGCCAGCGGGTTTCATGACGTGTAGCAGCGCCATCCAGCCGACGCCGATGAGGACGAAGACCATTGACAAGGCCACCGCCGCCTGCTGCTTGCGGTCATCGTGCTTCATCCGCACAGAGAATCGGGTGATCGCGGCCCGCAGCCTGCGGTTGTAAAACAGGTGACCTGAGTTCTGGTCTCGGTTGGAAAGATTGAGCGGCACGGTCAGTATCCTTTCGGCGGTCGATGGGCGTCCGCCTGCTGCACCATCGCGGCTAGGTTCTCGCCGTTGGGGCTGACCCCGTAGCGATGGACCACATAGTTCATCGATGCGCAGATATTGGCCACCGGATCGTAGATGTTGGTCGACGTGCCCGGCTGGTGGTAGCGAGCGAAGGTCGCCGGAATCGTCTGTGCGATACCGCGGGCGAAGCCCAAACCGCGGCCGTCTGCTTGCCTGGCGCCGAGCACGGTTGCCGGCTCGGACGCGATCGCCGACGGCCGCCCGCCTGATTCTCTCGCGATTAATGTCTCGTATCCGCGAAGCCAGTGACGCCGGGCTGCCGCGTCGGTGATGCCCATGCGATCCAGTGCCGCAGCGATCCACGCCCTGACATGGCCTGATGCGATGGCCTTTTGGTATCCAACAGCGCCGAGCGGCACACCTCCCGAGTGCGCGCGGTGCGCCGACCGGTGTCGGCGACGTAGGTAGGCCAGTCGCCTCAACCGCTGGGAGAGCAGGTGCGAGTTGTGCTGTGATCGCTGCAGATAGTGCCGCTGCTGCTGCAGACGAGCCGCCATGCGCCGCAACACTTCCGCTCGTCCGAGCGGGGTATCCGCCGCCGGCATTGAGTCATTCCGCGCGTCTTCGAGCACCCGTCGGGTGCCGTGCCGTCCCGCCGTGTGCTCGGCGCGCGCATCGATCAGCGCGGCAGCCAACTCGCTGTCCGCGCCAGCCGCGCTTCGCAATCGAGCTGACATTCGAAGGCTCGACGGCCTCGCGGCCGCCATCGCTTCACCGGCGCCGACGTGGTCGAGCCGGTCCGCGCGCTGCCGAAGCTGCTCTGTTGCGCCGGCGAGCCCGGCGTCCCGTTGCTCGCCGCCGTAGAGGCTGTGCGCGCGAGCCAGCAACTCGAGTGCACGCAGCGAAGCGGGATCCCACGTCACCGGAGGGCTCCGCCGTACCGTGCCGCATTCTCGGCTTCGGCCTCTTCACGCAGCGCTGTGATCGCAAGGTTCACCCTGTCGGCCAACTCGCCATGGGTGTAGCCGGACATCACGGCTGGATGCAAAGTCAATTCGACCAGCCGGCCGTCGGCATTGGTGACCGCATAAATATCGCCGAGGTCGACGCTGTAGGTGACCGCCTCAGCCTGACCGACAAGCGCTTCCCATTTATCGGCAGCCTCGCTCAGTTCACGCAGAACCGATTCGACGAGATCCTTGTCGCTTAGCTGCGCGCGACTGCCCGACCCCGGCATCATGACAGTATCTCGACCCCTCCGAACAGCGTCAATTCATTCCCTGACCGTGTGAGCACTGTGCCGCAGGGCATCGGCGCGGTGGACAGTATGCGGGAAATGGCTCAACCATCACGGGCTCGCTTTCCAGCTGCTGGCCGGCGGTCCACTCAGCATTTGAAACCAGGCGAAGTGATAATTCGCATTGACCGTATTGCCGGTCGCAATACCTTCAGCGGCGGCCAGCAGCAGGCAATTGAGCAGCGCCCCGGGATCGACATCCGGATATTGGGCCAAAAGCTGGTACCGCGTGGTGTCGAGGTACACCCGCAGCAAGTCGATTTCGGCTTCGACCACCCCCGTCCCCGCAGCGCCCGCCTTGGCCAACGTGTGAACGATGCGCGGCAGGCCATCGCGCCAGTGCGTGGCCTCGCCCACCAGCCAGCCCAAGTCGTCGACCGCCGGCAGTTCCCGGGGTTGCGACGACGTGTTCGTCAGGTCGTAGTCGGTTGCCCACCCCAGCGGATCGCTCGGAGCGTAGGTCGCCGATAGCGTGGTCCGTCCGAGTAACGCCGCCGCGTTGCCGGAGCGCTGGCCCGGTTCCAGCAACCGGATCTCGGCAGGCAGCGTGATGCCAGGCGGGATCCAGCCGTGCGCGAGGTCGGTCACCAACAGCGTCGTGCCGTCCTCACGGTTGCCGATGGCCCAGCGCAAACCCGGCTCCTGACGAGCGACGAACTTGAGCAGCCGTTCCAGTCGTTCGCGATCCGCTTCGGGGTCGACGAGCGGCGCCGGGTTGCGTGTGGTCGCAGCGTCATCGGCCGGCGGGTCCGGATGACGAACGGCGGAAGGTTGCCTCGGCGGTTGCTGCACGGAAGGCTCCGCGAGAGGAGCGATCTCTGCGAGCACCGTGGCGATCTCCGCGAGCACCTCGGTGTCATCGGACTCGAACGCGTGCGCCGGCTCCCACCTATCCGGTTGAACGACTTCGGGTTCGGGTTCCGGCTCCCACCTATTCGGTTCGGCGAACTCCGGTTCGGCGAGCTCCGGTCGCGCGAGCACCTCGGTGTCATCGGACTCGAACGCGTGCGCCGGCTCCCACCTATCCGGTTGAACGACTTCGGGTTCGGGTTCCGGCTCCCACCTATTCGGTTCGGCGAGCTCCGGTTGCGCAGCCGGCGTCGCCTGCTCTGCTACCTCGACCGGTTCAGCCCGGCTGTCGGGCTGATCGACTACCGCGTCATCGCGGCGATCCCGCTCGGGGGATTCGGGAAGTGGCTGCGCAGAGCTGTCGGTGGATCCGTTCGCGTCGGTCTGGACGCGGGGCGCCACCCTGAAGCGCCGGGTCTTTTCGGTTTCCTCGGCACCATTTACGGGGCGGTATTGCGGCCGCAACTGCGGCGTCAGTTTGCGGAGATGGCGAACTGACGATTCGACTCGTCGAACAGCGAAGGCCCGGGCGCCCTCGATCACTCGAGCTTCTTCTGCCTGGCGTTCCGGCTCGGCCAATCCCGATCGCCTGATGCTTTTGAGTTCTTCGTTTGCCGAATTGACTATCCGCTGCAAGTCCGCCCTCAGATATTTAACGAGCGGAGCTGTTTCCGCGGTGACCGTCGACAGCTCGGCAGGCCACAACCCGCCCGTCACCCACGGGGTGCAGTCGACCGGAGAACTGAAGGCCGGAATCTTGAGGGATTCTCGGGCGGCTCTCCGGAGGCGCTGACGCGCCGTATTCCGCCCGAAGATCGCCACCGGCCAAGCCTACCGTCAACTTCGGATCCACAACTTCGCTGATTGGCCGCTAAACAACGGCTGGACGTGCTGTCGGCAAAAGACCGGCAGCAGACGTCCACTTGGATAGAAGTCGAGGTGAATTGTGAGAATAACCCGGCTTGGGTAACTTAATCCTGTGGCTGATTCCGGGCTTCAGCAACAGCTGAACGAAGTACGCGCACTGCTTGGCCGCGCGCGAGAGTTATTCGGTGTCAACCCAGTCGAGCCGCCCACCGATATCGCTCCCGATCGAGACGCCGTCAAGACCTGGATCCGCTAGGACGGCCGTTATTTCTCGGTAACTTCTCGGCGGTCGAGTTCGTGCGCCACTAATTTGTCGATCGCCTCGTCGAGATCGCGTTCGGTGGGAACTTCGGCCGACGGGGTGTATCCGGCCGCTACGATCTCGTTGCGCACACCCATCAGTGCCTTGAGGTATGAGACGTCGGCGGTCAGCAAGATGGCCTGCGCCAAACATTCCGAATCGGTGTTCATCACCGCCTCGCTCAGCGTGACGCTGTGCACGTACCCGCCTCGGCAGGAGCGGACAAGGATGTGCCCGCTGGGATGCACGGTGTCGAACGCGGGATCGGCCTCTGTCATCGAGTGTCGTCAGCGATTCGTCGGAGTCTGCGGACCGACGCCGACTCCTGCTCTTCAAACATGCTCGCCGATTTGGTCAGGTTGTCGGCCACTTTCGCATGGCTGTCCGCCTGTTGTTCGTAACACTGGCGCCGTTGCTCGAGGAGTTCACGTCCTGCCTCCCGTAGCTCGCCGAAGATCGGGCCGAGTGAGTCCAGGCTTTCCTGAATCGCGTTGTGCGACGACGGGAGGGTCCGCAGATAGTCAGACGTCTCTTGATGGTGGCCGGCAGCTTCACGCAAGTTGGCGGGCACCACGTGGATTCGATCTGCCATCTGTTGTCTCCTCTTGATGAGCCGGCTCGGCGCCGGATTCTCCTACGGTCTGTCGGCGGCGGCCGGCCTGGTGGGCGCCGGTGGGTCGGTCCTGGCCGGTTCAGCTGTCGTGACCGGCGCAGGAGGATGTTCCCAGCCTAGAAAGCTGGGGCCTGTCACGGTGGAAATGTGCTGGATCTGACCGTCCAGCAGGGCCTTGCTTTGACCGAGGGCAAGAGCATGCCGATTGGTGAACATACCGATATCCCCGGGTGCAAGCCGCGACGGATCCACCGGCTCGGCGACCGCGGTACCCGGCGGGGGGATGGTAATTCCCTCGTCGTCGAACGCATCTGCGATCGGTGTACCACCCACCGCGGCCTTGATCGCAGCGGCCAGCTCGGGGCTGGCAGCGGTCAGGGTTTGGCCGTCGGGCAACGTGACGGTCGTCGGGCCGGGCGTCGGCGTATGCGCCCCGCCGGATTCAGCCTCCTCGTGGTTTGCCTGGTCGTCGCCGTCCTTGTCGGACGACGGCTGGTCGTCAAGCTGCGCATCGTCGAGATCCTCCGGCGAGTATTCGTCCTCGGTGCCCGGCAACCGCGCAGACAGCGGCAACCCGCCCGGCATACCCCAATCGGGCATCGTTCCCCCACCCGGCATCGCTCCCCCACCAAACGACGGGATGCTCGGCGTCGTCGGGGTCATCGCCGCAGGTGACGGTGAGAACTGTGCCGGTACGCCCTCGGCCTCCGAGCCGGGATCGTCGGCTTGCAGCGAATCAAGATAGGGATCCATGTCGGTATCCGATGCATCCGGCTGAATGGGGGCCGCGCTTTCCGACGGCGAACCGGCAGGGCCGCCTGTCGGTTGTCGGTGCGCCTCGGGGACGGTGGCATCACTGGGATCAGCGTTCGAGGCGCTGTACAGCGACGTCCACGCGGCCATCAGTGCTGAGTTCGACGTATCGTCCAGATCCGCATTCGCCACCACGGCGTGGATATCCCTGAGCTTGCCGATCAGGAATCGCTGGAAGTCGCGCGCTCCCGCCGGGGTGTCCAAATCGGATCGCGTTCGCACCGCCGCCTCGACATCGTTCTGCAATTCGTTCAGGGCTTCCCTGCCACCGGCATTCTTTTGATGCGCATTGAGAACTGCCGTGATCACTTGCAGGTCGAGCTGCGCAGTGGCCGAGTTCTGCTGTGCCAGAGCAGCTTCGGCATTCCTGATGGCGTCGGCCGCATCTCCCTCCTGATGGTCGGAGGCCGGTTCGTCAGGTTGCGGGTTCGCGGGCCGGCGGCCGGCGGGTCCGTTCTGCGCCGGGAAGATCATCTGCCCCGTTTTCGAGTCGAAGAGATCCGGATGTTGTTGGCGGATATGGGAAATAAGCCCGTCGAGCCGTGCCGGGCTGGCGGCAAAAACCGTCGCCGCATCCACCGCCTCCTGGGGTGTCAAGCCGGTCAACCAGGCTTTCGGGTCGCCGGTACATTGCTTGACGTGCTCGACGGCGGCGAGCACGTCGTCAGGCGTCGCCATCGCTTCGCTGGCCGGACATGGTGGCGAGAGTAGCCAGGGGCCGTTTGGTCGACAATTCACTCGTGTGCACAGCTGCGGGCCAACATCGCGCGGGCTCTGACGCGCTAGCCGGCAGAGACGGTGTAGTGCTCGCGCAGCTTGGCCAACACGGCCTTCTTCGCGCCGTCGAGCTCGCGGGCGCCTGACACCACGGCCGAGATTTCACGTTGCTTGGCGAGCAGAAACTTCTGGAACTCGCGAGCACCGATCGCGGTGTCGAGCCCGAGCGCAGCCTGATTCTGCACGGCACGGTCGATCTCGGCCGCGATCGCGTCGAGCCGCCTGATGCCGTCGACCGTTGCCGCATGCGCACTGGCGAGTGCTTCCGCGAGGGCGTGGTCGGCTTCGGCGGCCGCGTTGTGCCGTTTGGAGAGCGCGGCTTGGTTTTCACCGATGGCATCGATCGACCGCCCGACCTGCTCTGCCATGGCTTGACCGTACTTATCGGGTCGACGCTCGACAACCATCGCCATTACCCGAGTGGGCGCCGGATCTGCGCGCCCGCGCCGAGCGGGCTGATCCGCACCGCAGCGCCGGCATGGGGTGCCTCGACAACCAGGTTGTTGCCGATCGCCATTTGCACGTGTCCCGCGCTGGGAAAGACCAGGTCGCCTGGCCGGACTTGCGACCGCGGGACCGGGATTCCGTCGTAGATCTGCTGATATGTGGTGCGGTCCAAGTGGATTCCCGCCCGCGCGTAGGACCACTGGGTCAACCCCGAGCAGTCGAACCGGTCCGGTCCGGTTGCCCCCCACACGTAGGGCCGGCCCAGTCGTGACAGCGCTGCCCGCACCGCGATACCGGCGCGGCTGTTCGTCGGCGGCAACCGCAGTCCGGCCGGGTCGATGCCGCGGCGCGGCATTCGATAGCGCAACGCGCGAAATCTCGACCGATGTCGTCGGGCCCGCCGACGGGCCGCCGACACATGCGCCTGTTGCGCGCGCAACCGCGCGACCCGCCGGCGGATCGCTTCGCGCTGCGCGATCGGGTTGTCCGGCACCGCGGTGTCGGCGCGGGCCTCGTCGAGAACACTTTTGGTCAGCGCGCCGGCGGTCGCGTAATCCCGGTGGGCTTGCGCCGCGATGGCGGCCCCCGCGGCGTCGGTGGCCGACGCTGAGCGCAGCGCTTCGCGGCTACGATCAACCGCTGACAGGTAAAGCTCATGTCCCCCACCGGTATTCAACACCGCTGCGCGCTCCAGCAATCCGTCATATGGCGCCAGTCGGGCGTCCAGGACCACTTGCTGCGCGGTGCCGGCGAACAGGTTGTGCGCACGGCTCAATGCCGCCAGCTCGCTTCCGCTCACGATTTCTCCCCTTCGTCGCCGGCGGCATCACCCTCGGCCTCGTCGGCCACGTCGGCGAATGCCCGAACGCGGGGGAGGGCTCCGGGAGGGATGACTCCCCTATTGCGGATGTCCCACATCTCCGGCGCGCTGACTCCGAGCAGCGCCGCGATCACTGGTTCGGGCAGCGGCGATTGTGTGCATGCCCGATCGAGACGCGCACTAAGGCTCATCGGCATCCGCTCGATGAGCGCGCCGCGCGTTTTTTCCAACGCCTCCAGATGCCGCATAAGCCGTCCTGCCGAGGCCGTGTCGGCGTTGACCACCTTCCGCCAGGAGTTGGCGGCGAGCATCTCGGCCTTCACACACTGTCCGATCACAGAGAGAATATACGTCTCGTATTCGTTTGATGTGCTCGCGGGCAATCGGCCGATCAACGAGTTGAGTGCATCGAGCTGAGCTTCGGCGTATTCCTCGTGCATTTCGGTGTCGGTGTGCCGGTCCACCACGATCGGCCCGGTGGTGCGCGGCGGCCGCTCCGGTGGCGTGGCCGCGGTCAGGCGTTCGAGTTCGGCGGCCGGATCAGCGGCCACCACGAGGCGCGCGTAGGTGCCGGGCGGCAGGCCAAGTCCGTTCTCTACCTTTTGAACTGTGCCTTTATGTGGCTTACGGGCGCCCCGCTCAAGGTAGCTCAGGCCCATGATGCTCACGCCGGTCACCGATGCGAAGTCGGCCAGAGACCAATCGCGCGATTCACGCAGCTCCCGGATCGCCGCCCCTGCCGATTCGCGGCTCACCGTAGCGCTCCGGCCATATCCGAATGCTACACAGCGTATCGGTTGTCCTGGGAATATATGTTTTCGTCACGTTTCTCTTGCCAATCGCCCCTCTCTTTGTATACGCTTTCGCATACGTTTTCACTCGAAGGAGGCGGACAGATGGCGCATCCGTGCACGATCAACCCGGAATTGTGGTTCGGCTACGCCGATGACGACGGGGGCGACGGCGCCGCCAAGGCACGTGCGTACGAACAGTCCGCCACCGAGGCGCGCCTGCAATGCCTGCGGCGGTGCCCACTGGCGCAGCAGCGATTGTGCGCGCGGTATGCGGTCGAGAACCGGGAGGAATACGGGGTCTGGGCCGGCGTCAAGCTGCCCGGCGGCCAGTACCGCAAGCGAGAACAGCTGGCTGCGGCGCACGACACCCTGCGCCGGATCGCAGCAGGGGAGATCAACTCCCGGCAGCTGGCCGACAACGCCGCCCTGCTGACGCGGCGCGAGGGGGACGCCGTTCCGGTGACCGCCACGGTGTTTCACCTGCCCGATCGCCGGGTCGGGCCGCGGTCGGCGGCTTGACCTGTCGTCGCCGTGGCTGGGTTGAACCCGTCGACAGAGGGTAATAACAAGGTCAACCGACAGGGGGACCATGACTTTCGACCTGACGCCGACGGCAGCACAACACGACCTGGCGCGGCGCACCCACGAGTTCGCAGAGTCAGTCATCCGGCCCGTCGCGTTGGACTACGACCAGAAGCAGGAGTTCCCCTGGCCGGTCCTCGAGGAGGCCGCCCAACACGGCTTCTACAGTCCGCTGTTCTACCGTGATCTCATCGGCGACCCGACCGGGCTTTCGTTGCCGCTGTTCATGGAGGAGCTGTTCTGGGGTTGCGCTGGAATCGGTTTGGCCATCGTGATGCCGGCGCTGGCGCTGTCGGCGATCGGGCAGGCCGCATCTCCTGAGCAAATGCTGGAGTGGGCGCCGCAATGTTTCGGCTCACCGGGCGACCTCAAACTCGCCGCGCTGGCGATCTCCGAGCCCGAGGGCGGCAGCGACGTCCGCAATCTGCGGACCACGGCCCGGCGCGACGGCAGCGACTGGGTGCTCAACGGCCACAAGATGTGGATCGGCAACGGCGGGATCGCCGACGTGCACGTGGTCAACGCGGTCGTCGATGAAGAACTCGGTCACCGCGGCCAGGCATTGTTCATCGTCCCGGGCGGCGCCCCCGGCCTGGAGCTGGTGCGGAAGCTCGACAAACTGGGCTGCCGGGCGTCGCACACCGCCGAGCTGAAATTCCACGAAGTCCGGATTCCCGAAGGCAATCTGCTGGGCGGGCAAGAAAAGCTGGAGCACAAGCTCGCCAAGGCGCGAGAGGTCGTCGCCGGCGGAAAGCGTTCCGGGTCGGCCACGTTGGGCACCTTCGAGCAGACTCGCCCGATGGTCGCCGCCCAGGCGATTGGCATTGCGCGCGCAGCACTGGAATACGCCACCACCTACGCCACCCAGCGGGACGCGTTCGGCGGACCGATCATCGACAACCAGGGCATAGCTTTTCCGCTGGCCGAAATCGCCACCCAGATTGATGCGGCTCGGCTACTGACCTGGCGGGCGTCGTGGATGGCCGCCAAGGGGATCGCGTTCGAGCGCGGGGAAGGCTCGATGTCGAAGATGGCCGCCAGCGAAGTCGCGGTGCGGGCGACCGAACGGGCCATTCAGACACTGGGCGGCTGGGGCTACATCAACGACCACCCGGTCGAGAAGTGGTATCGAGATGCCAAGCTGTACACCATCTTCGAGGGCACCAGCGAGATTCAGCGGATCGTCATATCCCATGCTCTCGGCGCCTCGGAAGGCGCGCCCCCGCTGCACGTCGAACTCGAACCGTCCGGCGGCCCGCTGAACCGGGTGTTCGGCCGCGGCACCCTGCTGCGGTCTCGCGTGGCCGACGCTGCGCTTTCGGCCAAGGACCGCGTCCCCGAGCCGCTGATGCGCGTCGCCATGCAAGTGCTGCGGCCGCCGCGCAAGTAAGCCGTATAAAGGAACGCATGACCACGGACAAGACCGGCGCCGAGACCACGGTCAGCGCCGCGGACGGAAAATACACCATCACCGTCGACGGCGAGACCGTCGGGCTCGCCGACGTCGCTGATCGAGGCAATCAGCGGGTCTTCTACCACACCGAGGTCGACGAACGGTTCGGCGGACGCGGTCTGGCCACCATTTTGGTTGAACAAGCTCTCGAGGCGACGCGCGCAGACGGCAAACGTGTTGTGGCCACCTGCCCGATGGTCGCCGCGTTCATCAAGAAACACCCCGAGTTCAGCGACATCACTGACCCTGCCACGCCGAAGATTCTGCAGTGGGTCCAGACGTTGTAGGTGTTGTGACCGGGAATGACGATGAGCGTCATTCGCGGCTTCCGCCAGTCGAATCCGCGTTAGCCAGCGCGTCCTGAAGTCTGGTCAGTGGGTCGCCGCCGGTTCCCAGCGCGTGACCGGGACTACCCCCGCTACCTTGGGTGGGCAGTCGGTCGGAGTCGACGTCGTTGAGGGAGCCCTGGCCGTTGCCGGCATCAGTTCCTCCGCCTGGCCCGAACACGGGCGTGCTGTTGGGTCCTGACCCATCGGTCGGTGGCGGCGGCGGTGGCGAGGGCGCTGCCGGTGTGGGGGGCCCGGGCGGCGGTGGCGAGCCGATCGACCTACAGACCGCTCAGCGTGGTGATCACCTGGACGGTGATCGCCAAAATCACGGTGCCGAAAAGGTACGACACCATCGAATGCTGTAACACCGATTTCCTGATCAGCCGATTCTTCACGGCAGTGTCAGTCACCCCGAACGTGACGGCAATGGTGAACGCCAGGTAGGCGAAGTCGGCAAAGGTCGGCTTTTCCTCTTGATTGAAGTCGATCCCACCCACGGGTTCGGTGTAGTACAAGACCGCGTAGCGCAGGGTGTAGACGGTGTGCACCACCAACCAGGAGGCGATCACGCTCAAAAATCCGACGGCGGCGGCAATAGTGGCGTCCGGTCCCTTGGCGGTGCCGGCGATGAGCAGATTGGCAACACCGCCGAGGCTGGCGATGCTAGCTATCACAACGATCGTATCGGCTGGTCCGCGCGCTGGATGCCGTTGCTGCACAACGATTTCGATCGCAGGTGCGGTCATCTTGGCGACACTCGCCCACGTCCAGATCAGATAAACGACCGCGGTCGCGATCCATCCCGCCGCCGGGGCATACTGCCATCCCGCTGTCGCTCCGACCACGGTTCCTGCAGCCGCGCCCACCACGACGGCGATGCCGATGTGAAATATTGCCGAATGGCCTTGGCGCAGGATGGAGGGAATCCGCATACGCCAGCTAAGCACGCCGCCGCCGGTGACCGCGGCCCCAACTGCCAGTGATGGGTTACCAGTCCCCTCCGAGTGCAGCAACCCGGGCTGATCAGCTGATCGAACTATGCTGCCGGTCAACAGCTTTCGCGTAGGAGTGGCAACGGTGCACACCGTCAGCGGAGACACCGCGGCACGCCCACAATGCGTCGTGGCACACCAGAGCTTTCCACTGTTGCATTCCCGAAAATGAACGTTTCTGGGATGCCTGACAGTCAGGGTCGGGATCGGGTTCGCACGCTTAATTGTTGTCGCTGTTCGCCGGTGTTCGCTTGGAAGAGGATGAACAGCCACGCAAGTGATGGCGTGAGTACGACAAATCCGATCGCCGTTGTGATGGCGGTGGCTTGCATGGTTGCATGTGGCGCTGCTGCCTGATCAACGTTTAGCCCGGGCAGTAGTTGTGGGTATTGCGCGATGGCCCATCCCCAGAGCAGGGCGGTGACCGCGAGAGCGGCGCTGGCGCGCACGGCAATGTAGCGGCGTCGGGTGAGCAGGAGCAGGGACAGCAGTCCCATGGCGATGGATGCGGCGATGAGCGCGACGCCGCGGTGGGTGAGGCGCTGATAGAGCTGGTTGGCATCGCTGTGCACGACAGCGATCGCGGCGAGCGCGAGCATCCCGACGAAGACGCCGCTGATGAGGCCTTGTCGGCGAAAGTATTCGGCCAACTCTGTGTTTTCTTCTCGGCGTGCGTCCGCGGTCAGGTAGATGGCTGCGAGGTAGGCGCACACCCCCACAGCGAGCATGCCGCAGGTCAGCGAGGTGGGATTGGCCCAGCTGGTGATGATGTTGCCGCGGGCCAGGCCGGGCGGAACGCGGTCGGATGCGATGGCGCCGGCGATCGCGCCCAGGAAGAACGGGGTGATGACGGAGGAGAATGCGAACGTTGCCCCGAACAGGCGTCGTTGCCAATCTTCGGTGACGGCTTTGCGGAACGCGAACGCCGACCCGCGGGCGATGACGCCGATCGCGACCAGGGTGAGCGGGATGTAGAGGGTGGAAGCGACGGCCGCGAACAGTGGCGGGAACGCGGTCCAGACAACGACGAGGACGAAGATCAGCCAGACGTGGTTGGCCTCCCAGACCGGCCCGATCGAGTGCTCGATGAGTGTGCGGCGGGGCCGACCGCGCTGCGCGTCGCCGGCAATCAGGTCCCAGAACCCGGTGCCGAAGTCGGCCCCACCCAGCAGAGCGTAGGCAGTCACCGATAGCCAGGTGAGTCCTAACAGTGCGGTGGCCACCGACATGGCTAGTGCACCTCGACGTCGGTCACGTCGGATTCTCGGGGCGCCAGCGGTACCGGAGGGGTTCGGGTCATGTGTCGCAATACGTAGATGGTGGCGGTGGTGAGCACGGCGTAGACGACGAGCAGCACGGGTAGCCCCCAGCCGATTCCCGCGGCCGGGTTGACCGCTTGGTCGACGCGCAGCAGGCCGTAGACGATCCACGGTTGGCGTCCGACTTCGGTGGTGATCCAGCCGGACTCCATGGCCACCACCGAAGCGATGCCCGACACCGCGACTGCGCGCAGGAACCAGGTCGTGGAGGGCATATCGCGGTGTCGCCACCACGTCCAGGCCAGCCACGCCCCCAGCGCCAGCAGCGCGAAACCGATGCCGACCATGGTGTCGAAGGCCAGATGAACGACGTTCACCGGTGGCCGCTGGCCGGCGGGGACGCCGTCGAGGCCGGCGACGTAGGCGTTGGGGTCCAGATGCGCCAGCAGCGACAGGCCGTTAGGGAGGTGAATCGCGCCGTGCAGCGCGTTGTCGTAATACACGCCGCCCACAGACAACGGGGTGCCGTATTGACCGTGGTAGAGGCCTTCCATCGCGGCAAGCTTGGCGGGCTGGTCATCGGCAACGTAGCGGGCTGCCCAGTCACCGACCACGATCTGGATGGGCGTGGTCGCGCAAGCGAAGCTCAGCGGAATGAGCAGACCGAGCCGGTGGTAGCGGTCGCGGTGCCCACGCAGCATGGCGACGGCGTAGACGCTGGCGGTCACGAAGCCGGTGACCATCAGAGCCGCCAGAATCATGTGCATCGTCTCGGGCCAGGTGGCGCTGTTGAACATCGCCGCCCACGGAGACACACTGACCAGTTTGCCGTTGCGCTCAGTGAACCCTTGGGGGCTGTTCATCCACGCGTTGGCGCACACGACAAAGAACGCCGACAATACGCCGGCGATGAATATCGGGATCCCGGACAACAGATGGGTACGCGGCGAGAGCCGCTCCCAGCCATACAAGTAGATGCCGAGAAAGATCGCTTCGACGAAGAAGGCGAAACCCTCGATCGCGAATGGGAGACCGATCACCGAGCCGTAATGCTCCATCAACCCCGACCACAACAGTCCCATCTCAAAGGACAAGATCGTGCCCGAGACGGCACCCACAGCGAACAACACAGCCAGCACGCGGGCCAACCGCCGGGCCAACAAGCGGTAGGCGACATCGCCGGTGCGCTGCCCACGCCACTCAATGAACAGAATCAGGCCGGGTAGGCCCACCCCGAGACAGGCCAAGATGATGTGCCAGCCCAGCGAGAACCCCATCTGCGACCGTGGCGCCATGATGCTGCCGACGGCCAGAAGCGACGTGTGCGCAGCCACGGCATTCATCATTCACCCAGCGGCTGGCCGGTGGCTCCAGTGATGACTATTGACATGGTTTTGCCGTTCGGTGTGGGTTCAGTCGTTCCGAACTAACCGAGGGACTTGCGACAGTGCCGGCTTGCCGGACCTACTTGTTTGGGATGGGCCGGGTGCGCAGGCGGATGACCGGCAGTTCGCGGTCGGTTTTCTGCTCGTATTTCGCGAAACGCTCTGCCGTGCTGGTGATGTGGCGCCACGCAAGTTGGCGGGCGTTGCCGTGCAACTGCTCGGCGCTGACTGCAATGGTGCGGCCGGCGATCTGGATCTGCACGGTGTCGGGGTGCGCGGCCAGGTTGTAGTACCTGGCGGGGTTCTTTGCTGCCCCATTCGCGGACGCGACGATCAGCCAGCTGTCGGCGCCGTCGGGGAAGTAGGCGACCGGGGTGTGGCGTGGGGTGCCGCTCTTGGCGCCGACGGTGGTCAGGACCAGCGCCTGCATGCCCATCACCTTGACGGCGCTACCGCGGATCCGGTTCATGTTCCAGGTGTTCATCCAGGCCATCAGCTTCCCGCCGGGCTGGCGGGCACCGCGGGTGCCGTGGGGGGTGTCAACGCTCATCAGATCTCTCCTTCGAATTGGCTGCCGTGGTGAGTTCATTGAGGCGGGCGACCAGCCGTGCCGCGACCGCAGCGGTGCGGCGGGTGTCAACGAGATGATTGGCCACTGCGTCTTTGAGTTGCCAGTGCGGTTGGTCGAGTACCTCGGCGATGCGGTCGAGCGGAAAGCCCAACCGCCGCAACACACAGATCCGATATAACCGCGCCGCATCAGCGGCGTCATAGATTCGGTGCCCGGCCGACGAACGTCTCGACGGGACAAGCAGGCCGATCTGGTCGTAATGGTGCAGTGCGCGCACCGTCAATCCGGTCAACCCGGCCAGCTCGCCAACCTTCCTCCTCGCCCCGGCCGCCCGGCTCAAGTTCACTCACCCTCTCGACGCTAAGACCTCACGCCACGTCAGGAGCAAGCCCCAACCTGCCGCCCCCTCGCAGAAGCGCAACAGGGAGACAAGAAGTGATCTCAAATCTCTGGATTTGAGACAAGATCTGATCATTCCCAAATCTTTAGAAACGAGACAGGTAGCTCTGTTGCTCGTAGCGACCGCTGATAGCGGACTTCGTAGACGCAGTTGTCGCCGATCGCCTCGCTTCGTTAGCGTCACGCACGAGCCTAGGGCGCAACCGCCGCGGTCTTCGGGGATCGGTGATCGTCCGGTGGCGTTTGGCCGATCAGGCGCGGTCGTGGAGAGTGACCTGGTAGCCGTCGGGGTCGGCGAAGGTGAATGTCCGACCGAAGGGGCCGTCGATCGGTGCGGAGACGATGGTGTGACCGTCGGCGACGAGAGCATCGTGAATGGCCTGGACGTCTGTGGCGTGGAGCCAGATCGCGGCACCGATGCCGGGCTGAGCAACGGATGCGAGATCGGTGCCGGGAACGACGTCGCGGAGTGCGAACGCGATCGGCTTCGTCTCGAAGACGACGGCGTGCGGAGGTCCGGCCTGCGAGCGGACGAGGCCGAGGTACTGCTCGTAGAACGCCTGCGAAGCGTCGAGGTCGCGCGCTTGGAGCGAGATGAAGTCGGGGCCGGTGGCGGGCATGATGATGCTCCTTCTTTTCGTGTCAGCTTTCTGACACAGCACAACCTATGTCAGAATACTGACATGAGTCAAGACGGTGTCGGCGTCGACCTGGAGACGTCACTGGGCTACCTGCTGAAAGAGGCGTCGAGCGCCCTCCGCGCAGCCATGGAGGAGGTGCTGCGGCCGCTCGGGATGAGCGTGACGCACTACTCCTGCCTCGAGCTGCTGGCTCAACGACCGGGCTTGTCGAACTCCGAGCTCGCGCGGGGCGCGTTCGTGACACGGCAGTCGATGAACGTGCTGCTCCAGGCCCTGGAACGAGAGGGCTACGTGACCAGGCCTGCGGAGGCACCCGTCGGGAAGGTTCTTCCCACGCGGCTCACGCCTCGCGGCCGACGGAGCCTAGAGAAGGCGACCGTAGCGGTCCGGTCCGTCGAGGTCAGAATGCTGGCCGGCATGACCGAGACCGAGCAGTCAGGCGCGTTCCGGATCCTGCAGAGCATGATCCATTCCCTGCGCGATGGCAACGACGGTGCATAGCTCGTTCCCCGGCGCACGCCTCGTCGCGCCCGGACAGGAGTGCAGTGCTGACGGCTTTGAGGGCGAAAGCGTTTTTTGAAACCGCCGCGTGCATGTGCTCGAGCGCGTCGGCTGCTTCTACCTTTTCAAGGTTGTATTGAGGGAACTGTTCTCGGTCCGCGGCGACTTCGACGAAGCGGAAGGACTTCTGCTGCCCGGTTGCCGGGTCATCTGTCTTGGTGAACACGGTCAGGGATATCGTTTCGATGATCTCCGATGGCTCCGCTCGGAACAGCTCGGACATAGTGCGTAGCGCGACTGCGGCGACCGTGGTGTTGTAACGGCGTCGCTGCTCGGCTTGCGAGGAGCGGGTCTCGCGGATTTCCCCCGCGCTCCTGACCCACTTGGTCGACTTCAGAGTCCACATCTCTGCTGGGGCCGGTACCTGAACGCTGACCGTCACTTCGCGGGACTCGGCGTCGTATTCGAACTCAGACGAAACGGGATAGGTCTCTGGGTAGTTGGAGCTTTGCAGGATCGCGTCGATGAACTCGTGCACTGCCTCGGGGTCGTGCTGGAGGACCCGACCGAGGAGTGCGTCGACCTGTTGTGCGCGAGCTAGCGCCACCGTTTCGCGGTCGGCGCACTCTGGTCGTATTTAGCGCGTGCTGCAGCGAGCTGGTCCTTACGGGTGAGTTCCGCCGCTTCGAACTGTGCGGTCAGCTTCCGATTTCTGGCCGGGAGCGTCCGTTGTGTGTATATCTCCCACGCTTTAACCTCGTCATTCCATTTGGCTCGCGCCGCCTCGACGGCAGCCTCGTGTTGGCGCTTTTGGAACAACTTGGACATGCCCTGCGGTGCCGGTGGGGGACTGTAGGCGGGTTTGGGAGGTGCTACGGCAAGGGTCGGTTTAGCAGTCGGCCGATCGAGGTCGCCGGGGCCGAAAGCAGGATGTGAGGCGGTGTATTTCAAAGCGCCGAGGCTGAATTGCGGTTCAGAGACCGACTTGATCAGGATGGTGTCGATCATGGCTAGCTGGTCGGCCGCGTACTGGTTATCGGCTGCAATCTTGGCGTCTCGGGCTTGCTCCTCGGCCACACGCGCCTCGTAAATCGCTTGAGCCGCTGAGTACCGGTCGTTTCTCGCCTCCAGTTCTTGCATCCGGATCCGGTGCCGCACGTTGTTGGGACCGGACCAGCTGCGCGCTCGCTTGCTGCCTGTGCTTCTCGGCGAGTTCCTGCTGGTAAATCAACTCAGCAATAAAGCCACGCTTCTTCGCCACTGTGGTCAAACCCCCGCTTCATGCCATGGTCGGAGTCAGAACCTCTTCCTCTAACCATGTTCTCAAAGCGGTCTTACGACCTTCTTCGGGGCGGAGTGCGAAAGGGCCGCAATACTGGCGGCACAGACCGCAACCGGCGCTCCCGGCGGGAACCTGGTGAGCGGATAAAGAACGACAGCTTTCGAGTGCGCGGATCGAGTCGATTCGGGGACTTGCGCCACCACATCCCCAGAGTGCCGTTTTCGGCGAGACCGCTTCCCTGACTTCACCAAACACACAGGTCACGCACTCTCTCGAGTTCGTGACCTTATGCCTCTGAGTTTGTAGAACTGCTTTTGTGGGCGAAGGGGGACTTGAACCCCCACGTCCCGAAGGACACTGGCACCTGAAGCCAGCGCGTCTGCCATTCCGCCACTCGCCCTAAACAATCGGTGGAGCCTATCACTGTAGTAGCCGGCATCCCCAACCACGCCGGCGGCCGCTGAACCCGCGATTGACCTGGACCGATGCGATTCTCAGAGTTCTGCAAGTGCCGCTGCGCTGCGCTATCCCGATAGCATGCTGGAGTAGGACACGCGTGACGCGACACGCCGGAAGGCCGTCCGCCGTGCAACTAGAGAGAAGGACAGAGGCGGGCGCTTGGACATGGGCAGCCAGAAGGGGCTAGTTCAACGTATCGAGCGCAAACTCGAGGACACCGTCGGCGACGCTTTCGCCCGGGTTTTCGGTGGATCGATCGTCCCGCAGGAAGTGGAAGCACTGCTGCGGCGCGAGGCAGCCGAAGGGATTCGCCCGGTTGCGGGCAATCGCCTTTTGGCTCCCAACGAATACATCATTACCCTCGGTAGGCACGACTACCAGAAAGTGGGCGCCGACCCGGACCTCACTTCGGACGCTTTCGCTAAGCATTTGGCGGGTTACATCGGCGAACAGGGGTGGCAAACATATGGTGACGTGGTCGTCCGGTTCGAGCAGTCGACGAACCTGCACACCGGCCAGTTCCGCACCCGCGGTGCTGTCAACCCCGATGTCGAGCCCCGGCCAACAGCCGGCGAGCCCGCCCCGCCACAATCAGACCAAGCGTTCAGCGCAGAACCAGGAGTACCACCGATGACTGAGAATTCGAGCTACCGACCCGGCCCGGGGCAGGGGCGGCCCGGCGACGAGTATTACGACGACCCCTACGGACATCCGCAGGACGACCCGCATGCTGCACCGGATCCGCGCGGTCCGTATCCGCCAGAACCTGGCGGCTACCCCGACCAGCGCGGCTATCCGGCGGCGCCGCCCGATCAAGGCGGCTACCCCGAGCAGGGCGGCTACCCCGACCAACGCGGCGGCTACCCCGAGCAACGCGGTGGCTACCCCGACCAGGGCGGCTACCCCGACCAGCGCGGTGGCTACCCCGACCAGCGCGGCTATCCGGCGCCGCCGCCCGACCAAGGCGGCTACCCCGACCAGGCCCGCTACCCCGACCAGCGCGGTGGTTATCCGGACCAGGGCGGCTACCCGCCGCAGCACGAGCAGCGGCCGGCCGGTGGTTACGGCGGCGGACCGGGTTACGACGGGGGCCAGCGCCAGGGCGGTTACGGCCAACCCGGCGGCCAGGGCTACGGCGACTACGCGGACTACGGCCGCGGACCGGCGCGCCATGAAGAGGCCGGCTACGGCGCACCCGACCAGCGGCCGTCGTACCCAGAACAGGGCGGTTACGAGCAGGGCTACACCGGCGGACCGGGATACGGTCGGCCGGACTACGGTCAACAGCCCGATTACGGGCGTTACGGTGAGGCCCCCGGCCAGACATACGCCGCCCCCGGCGGCGGGTACGCCGAGCCCGGACATGACTACGACTACGGCCAGCCCCCAGAAGCCGGCGGCTACGGCGGCTACGGCCAGGGCGGCTACTCGTCCTCTGGTTCCGCGGTCACCCTGCAGCTCGACGACGGAAGCGGGCGCACCTACCAGTTGCGCGAAGGCGCCAACGTCATCGGCCGTGGCCAGGACGCGCAGTTCCGGCTGCCGGACACCGGTGTGTCGCGTCGCCACTTGGAGATCCGTTGGGATGGCCAGGTGGCGCTGCTCTCCGACCTCAACTCCACCAACGGCACCACCGTCAACAACGCGCCCGTGCAGGAGTGGCAGTTGGCCGACGGTGATGTGATCCGGCTGGGGCATTCGGAGATCGTCGTCCACATCCATTGAGCCCGTAGGTCGCGAAGCCATTCAGCTTCGCCCCGCATCGACCGCCGTCCAAGTATCGTGACGTTGCTATATCCGGGCACGCCAAGCACGCGGCACCAGGACGGAGAGGACGCCAGATGCAGGGACTAGTACTGCAGCTGACGCGCGCCGGTTTCCTGATGCTGCTGTGGTTGTTCATCTGGTCGGTACTGCGAATCCTGCGCACCGACATCTACGCTCCGACCGGCGCCGTGATGGTGCGACGCGGTTTGACGTTGCGCGGGACCCTGCTGCCGTCGCGGCAGCGCGGAAATGCGGCTCGCTATCTCATCGTGACCGAAGGGGCATTGGTCGGTGCCCGAATCACGCTGAGTGGCCAACCGGTGCTGATCGGACGCGCCGACGACTCCACTTTGGTGCTGACCGATGACTACGCTTCGACGCGGCATGCGCGGCTTTCCCAGCGCGGTTCGGAATGGTATGTCGAAGATCTAGGATCGACCAACGGCACATACCTCGACAGGGCAAAGGTGACGACGGCGGTACGGGTTCCCATTGGCACGCCGGTGAGTATCGGCAAAACGGTAATTGAGTTGCGTCCGTGACTTTTGTCTTGCGCTATGCGGCGCGTAGCGATGTCGGCTTGGTGCGATCCAACAACGAAGACTCGGTGTACGCCGGTGCCCGGTTGCTCGCGCTCGCCGACGGCATGGGCGGCCACGCCGCCGGTGAAGTCGCGTCGCAGTTGGTCATTGCCGCGCTGGCCCACCTCGATGACGACGAGCCCGGCGGCGACCTACTCGCCAAGCTCGACGCCGCGGTGCACGCCGGCAACTCGGCGATCGCCGCGCAGGTCGAAATGGAGCCCGACCTCGAGGGGATGGGCACCACGCTCACCGCAATCCTGTTCGCAGGCAACCGTATTGGGCTGGTGCACGTCGGCGACTCACGGGGCTATCTGCTGCGCGACGGTGAACTGACGCAGATCACCAAAGACGACACGTTCGTCCAAACCCTGGTCGACGAAGGGCGGATCACCCGCGAAGAGGCGCACAGCCACCCGCAGCGATCGTTGATCATGCGCGCGCTGACCGGCCATGAAGTCGAGCCGACCCTGACCATGCGCGAGGTCCGCATCGGGGACCGCTACCTGCTGTGCTCCGACGGGCTTTCCGACCCGGTGAGCGACGAGACCATCCAGGATGCCCTGCAGATTCCCGATGTCACCGACAGCGCCGACCGGCTCATCGAACTGGCGTTACGCGGCGGCGGCCCCGACAACGTGACCGTGGTGGTCGCCGACGTCGTCGACTACGACTACGGCCAAACTCAGCCGATCATGGCGGGCGCGGTATCCGGTGAATCCGACCTTCACGACCCACTGACCCGGCCCAACACCTCGGCAGGCCGGGCTTCGGCCATCACCCCGCGCAAAGAGGTCGCCAAACGCGTTCTGCCCCAAGTTGATACGGTCACGCCACCACGACGGTCGCGACGGCGAATACTAATCGGGCTCGCCCTCGTCATCCTGCTGACGCTAGCGGCGCTGGCCGTCGGCCGGACCGTCATCCGCAGTTACTACTACGTCGCCGGCTTCGACGGCACCGTGTCCATCATGCAGGGTATCCAGGTGTCCGTCCTGGGCATGCCTTTGCACCAGGCTTACTCGCAAGGTTGCCTCAACAGCCGCGGCCAATTGTCGGTGATCCGGTACGGCCAGGCCGGCGCCACCCGCGATTGCCGGCTGATGAAGCTGTCCGACCTGGCCGAGTCGGCGCGCGCGCAAGTAGCAGCCGGACTCCCGGCGGGCACGCTCGACCAGGCCGACGCGCAGCTGCGGCGATTGGCCGCCGAATCGCTATTGCCGCTGTGCCCGCTTGCCCGCGCCCAGTCGCCACCGCCCTCCACAGCAACACCCGCACCGACCCTCGGCCAGCCACCCGGACCGGGCGCGGGGACGTCGGTCCCCGAGGCCCCCGGCGAACCTCCGCCGAGCCCGCCGCCGACACCGGCCGCGCCGACTGTCCCAGCACTCGCCCCGCCGCCGGCCCAGCCGGGAACCGACTGCCGGACGCCGGAATGACCACGCAGCCACAGCCACCGGTCACCGTCACGCCCCCGTTGCCGAACCGGCGCAATGCCGAACTGGCGCTGCTGTGCTTCGCCGCCGTCATCACGGCGGCGGCTTTCGCGATCGTGCAGGCCAACCAGGACCGCGGGATCAGCTGGCAGCTGCTCGATTACGCGGTGGGATTCCTGGCGGTGTTCGTCGTCGCGCACCTGGCCGTCAGACGCTACGCGCCCTATGCGGACCCGTTGCTGTTGCCGATCGTGGCGCTGCTCAACGGGCTGGGATTGGTGATGATTCATCGACTCGATCTCGGCGAGAGGCTGGCCGAGGGGAGTGGCCGCGCTGTCGCAAACCCGCAAATTCTGTGGACGCTGGTCGGGGTGGGCGCTTTTGCTTTCGTGGTGATCTGGTTGAAGGACCATCGGCAACTCGCGCGCTACGGCTACGTCTGCGGGCTGATCGGACTAGTCATCCTGGCGATACCCGCGCTGCTGCCACGTTCCCTCTCCGAGCAGAACGGGGCCAAGATCTGGGTTCGGTTGCCGGGCTTTTCGATTCAGCCTGCTGAATTCTCGAAAATACTATTGCTGATTTTCTTTTCGGCGGTGTTGGTAGCCAAACGCGGGCTGTTCACCAGCGCAGGCAAGCATGTGCTAGGCATGGATCTTCCTCGTCCGCGTGACCTCGCTCCGCTGCTGGCGGCCTGGGTGGCCTCGATAGCCGTCATGGTTTTTGAAAAGGACTTGGGGACTTCGCTTTTGCTTTACGCGTCGTTTCTGGTGGTGGTTTATCTGGCCACCCAACGGTTCAGCTGGGTGGTCCTGGGCCTGGCGTTGTTCGCGTTGGGAAGCGTTGCGGCGTATTTCATTTTCAATCACGTCCGGGTTCGGGTGCAGACCTGGCTGGACCCGTTCGCCGACCCCGACGGTGCCGGCTACCAGATCGTGCAATCGCTGTTCAGTTTCGCCACCGGCGGCGTCTTCGGTACCGGACTCGGCAATGGGCAACCCGATACCGTGCCGGCCGCGGCGACCGATTTCATCACCGCCGCGTTCGGCGAGGAGCTCGGCCTCGTCGGGTTGGCCGGCCTGCTGATGCTTTACACCATCGTGATCGTCCGCGGGATGCGGACCGCGATCGCCGTGCGCGACAGTTTCGGCAAGCTGCTGGCCGCGGGCCTGTCTTCCACACTGGCGATCCAGCTGTTCATCGTCGTCGGCGGCGTGACCAACCTCATTCCGCTGACCGGGCTGACCACACCCTGGATGTCTTACGGCGGCTCGTCGCTGTTGGCGAACTATGTGCTGCTGGCCATTTTGGTGCGCATCTCGCACGCGGCCCGGCGCCCGCCGCAGACCAGGTCGCGCAACACCTCGCCGATAGCGGGCGCTAACACCGAGGTGATCGAGCGGGTATGAATACCTCCCTGCGGCGGATTTCGGTGACCGTCATGGCATTGATCGTGCTGTTGCTGCTCAATGCCACGTTCACGCAGGTGTTCACCGCCGATGGGCTGCGGGCGGATCCCCGTAATCAGCGGGTTCTGCTCGACGAGTACTCCCGGCAGCGCGGTCAGATCACCGCGAACGGCCAACTGCTCGCATACTCGGTGGCCACCGACAGCCGCTTCCGTTTCCTCCGCGTCTATCCCAACGCGGCGGTGTACGCCCCGGTGACCGGCTTCTATTCGCTGCGCTATTCCAGCACCGGTCTGGAGCGGGCCGAGGATCCACTGCTCAACGGCTCCGACCAACGGTTGTTCGGCCGTCGGCTGGCCGACTTCTTCACCGGACGCGACCCCCGCGGCGGCACTGTGGACACCACCATCAGCCCGCGCATCCAGCAAGCCGGCTGGGACGCGATGCAGCAGGGCTGCAACGGACCGTGCCGGGGCGCGGTTGTTGCGCTGGAACCGTCGACCGGGAAGATCCTGGCACTGGTGTCATCGCCGTCTTATGACGCCAACCAACTCGCATCCCACGACCCCGAGCAGCAGGCACAAACCTGGCAGCAACTACGCGACGACCCGCGCTCGCCGCTGACCAACCGCGCGATCTCCGAAACCTATCCACCCGGTTCGACGTTCAAGGTGATCACCACCGCGGCGGCACTGCAGAATGGCGCGACCGAGGATGACGAGCTCACCGCGGCGGCCGCGATTCCGCTGCCGGACAGCACCGCCAGCCTGGAGAACTACGGTGATGCACCATGCATCGACGCCGAAACCGTTTCGCTGCGTGAGGCATTCGCCCGGTCGTGCAACACCGCGTTTGTCCAGCTAGGCCTGCTCACCGGTACCGACGCGCTGCGCAGTACCGCGCAGTCGTTCGGCCTGGACGCCGTCCCGGACTCGATCCCGCTGCAGGTCGCCGAATCGACCGTCGGGCCGATTCCGGATGCTGCCGCGCTGGGAATGTCGAGTATCGGGCAAAAGGACGTCGCGATGACGCCGCTGGAGAATGCCCTCGTTGCCGCTACCATCGCCAATGCCGGCATAGCGATGCAGCCCTACCTGGTCGACAACCTTCAGGGACCCGACCTGGCTAACATCAGCACCACCGCACCGCGCCAACAGCGCCGTGCGGTGTCCCCGCAGGTCGCGGCTAAGCTAACTGAGTTGATGGTCGGCGCCGAGAATGTCACACAGCAGAAAGGGGCGATCCCCGGCGTGCAGATCGCATCCAAGACTGGTACCGCGGAGCACGGCACCGACCCACGCAACACACCACCGCACGCGTGGTACATCGCCTTTGCGCCCGCGCAGACTCCGAAGGTAGCCGTTGCGGTGCTCGTGGAGGACGGCGCTGATCGGTTGTCCGCGACCGGCGGTGCGCTTGCCGCCCCGATCGGGCGCGCCGTCATCGAGGCCGCGCTGCAGGGAGGACCATGAGCCCGCGAGTAGGTGTGACGCTGTCTGGCCGATACCGCCTGCAGCGCCTGATCGCCACCGGCGGCATGGGTCAGGTATGGGAGGCGGTCGACAACCGACTTGGGCGGCGTGTCGCGGTCAAGGTGCTCAAGCACGAATTCTCCTCTGACCCAGAGTTCATCGAGCGATTCCGGATTGAGGCGCGCACCACCGCGATGCTCAATCATCCCGGCATCGCCAGCGTGCACGACTATGGCGAGACGCAGATGGACGACGAGGGCCGCACCGCCTATCTGGTGATGGAATTGGTCAACGGTGAGCCGCTCAACTCGGTGCTCAAGCGGACCGGTCGGCTATCGCTACGGCACACGCTGGACATGCTCGAGCAGACCGGACGGGCGCTGCAGGTCGCGCACGCCGCCGGTCTGGTGCATCGCGACGTCAAGCCGGGCAACATTCTGATCACTCCGACCGGTCAGGTGAAGATCACCGACTTCGGTATCGCCAAGGCCGTCGATGCCGCTCCGGTGACCCAGACCGGCATGGTCATGGGCACCGCCCAGTACATCGCCCCCGAGCAGGCCCTAGGCCATGATGCGACCCCGTCCAGCGATGTCTATGCGCTGGGAGTGGTTGGCTACGAAGCGGTTTCGGGCAAGCGACCTTTCACCGGTGACGGCGCGTTGACGGTGGCGATGAAGCACATCAAAGAGCCCCCGCCGCCGTTGCCGCCCGACCTGCCGCCCAACGTGCGTGAGCTCATCGAGATCACCCTCGTCAAGAACCCCGGCATGCGCTACCGCAGTGGGGGACCGTTCGCCGACGCCGTCGCCGCCGTCCGCGCCGGTCGCCGGCCGCCGCGACCCAACCAGGCGGCGCCCGGTGGACGCGCCACACCGGCGGCGATTCCGTCGGGCACGCAAGCACGCGCCGCGGCCAGCACCACCCGTGCGCCCGCGGTCCGTCGCGCACGTCCGACCACCGGCGGGCACCGCACCCCGCCGCCGCGGCGCACCTTCTCGTCGGGTCAGCGCGCGCTGCTGTGGGCCGCCGGGGTGCTGGGCGCGTTGGCGATCATCATCGCCGTTCTCATCGTGATCAACTCGCACAACAACAATTCCCCGCAGCAACCATCCGCGCCCATCGTGACCGACACCGGAAGCCCGCCCAGCAAGCCTGGCTCGGCTCCGGCGCATCCAACTAATTGGACTAATCGGGGGGGCGCGGGTCATCCTGGAGGGCAATGCCAGCTGCCCACACCCAGGCGGGCGCCCGCGCTGATGCTCTATTGCGCGGTGTCGCCCCGACACGAGACACCGCGATGACGAGCCCGCAGCACCTGTCCGACCGCTACGAACTAGGCGAAATCCTCGGCTTCGGGGGCATGTCCGAGGTCCATTTGGCCCGGGATGTCCGGTTACACCGAGACGTAGCGGTCAAGGTGCTGCGCGCCGATCTGGCTCGTGACCCCAGCTTCTACTTGCGCTTCCGGCGGGAAGCGCAAAACGCCGCCGCGCTCAACCACCCGGCGATCGTCGCGGTCTACGACACCGGCGAGGCCGAGACGGCCGCCGGCCCGCTGCCCTACATCGTGATGGAGTACGTCAACGGTGTGACGCTGCGCGACATCGTCCACACCGATGGACCGCTGCCGTCCACTCGGGCCATCGAGATCATCGCCGACGCCTGCCAGGCGCTGAACTTCTCCCACCAGCACGGCATCATCCACCGCGACGTCAAGCCGGCCAACATCATGATCAGCTCCACCAACGCGGTGAAGGTGATGGACTTCGGCATCGCGCGAGCGCTCTCCGACAGTGGCAACAGCGTCACGCAGACCGCCGCGGTGATCGGTACCGCGCAATATCTTTCCCCTGAGCAGGCCCGCGGCGATACCGTCGATGCCCGCTCCGACGTGTACTCCCTGGGCTGCGTGCTCTACGAGATGCTCACCGGCGAACCACCGTTCGTCGGTGACTCGCCGGTCGCGGTGGCCTATCAGCATGTCCGCGAGGATCCCGTGCCACCGTCGCGACGGCACGAGGGCATCTCCGCCGACCTGGACGCCGTAGTGCTCAAGGCGCTGGCCAAAAACCCCGAGAACCGCTACCAGACCGCCGCTGACATGCGCACCGACCTGGTTCGAGTGCACAACGGTGAGCCGCCGGAGGCGCCCAAGATACTCACCGACGCCGACCGCTCGTCGCTGATGGCCTCGCCGCATTCCAGCGACTCGGCGGGGACGCAGACCAATGCGTTGCCCCGCCAGCAACTCGACTTCACCCGTGAGCGCAGCCCTGGTTCGGTGAGCCGCTGGGTCGTGGCCGTCGCGGCGCTGGCGGTGTTGACGGTGATCGTCACCATCTTCATCAACACGTTCGGCGGCGGCATGCGCAACGTCCAGGTGCCCGACGTGCGCAACCAGGCGTCCGCCGACGCGATCGCCGCGCTGCAGAATCACGGCTTCAAGACCCGCACTCAGCAGAAACCCGATTCGACCGTTCCGCCCGACCACGTCATCGGCACCGACCCGGGCGCCGACGCGAAGGTGGGCGCCGGCGACCTGATCACGGTCGACGTGTCCACCGGACCCGAGCAGCGCGAGGTGCCGGACGTGTCATCGCTGAGCTATGCGTCGGCGGTGAAGAAACTGAAAGCCGCCGGGTTCAATCGTTTCAAGCAGGTCAACTCTCCTTCGACACCGGAGATGAAAGACAAAGTCATCGGGACCAACCCGCCGGCCAATCAGACGTCGGCGATCACCAACGAGGTCTCCGTGATCGTCGGCTCGGGTCCCTCGACCAAGCAGGTTCCCGATGTCGCCGGGCAGACCGCCGACCTCGCGCAGAAGAATCTCACCGTCTACGGCTTCAGCAAGTTCAGCCAGGCCGCCGTCGACAGCACCCGCCCGGCCGGCGACGTGATCAGCACCAATCCGCCTGCGGGCGCGACTGTTCCGGTCGACTCGGTGATCGAGATCCAGGTGTCCAAGGGCAACCAGTTCGTCATGCCCGATTTGTCGGGCTTGTTCTGGACCGAGGCCGAGCCGCAGCTGCGCGCGCTGGGCTGGACCGGGATGCTGATCAAGGGTGCCGACGTGGACGCCGGCGGTTCCCAGCGCAATCGGGTGGTCTACCAGAGCCCGGCCGCGGGTCAGGGCTCCAACAAGGACGGCAACATCACGCTGAAGTTCGGTCAATAGCCGCCGACGGTGCCGCGGCGTCGTAGCTGCGGACGGTGGCCAGGCTGCCCGATACCTCATTTTCCAGTCGCCGCACCAACGCGTCGTCGCGGACCAGACCGCAGTCGGCCAGCCAGTTGGCCAGCATCCGATGGCCGCCTTCGGTGAGGATCGACTCCGGGTGAAACTGAACGCCGTGGATCGGCAACTCTGTGTGCCGCACGCCCATGATCACGCCACTGCGCGTGCGGGCGGTCACCTCCAGCTCGGCCGGCAAGGTTTCGGGCAAGATGGTCAACGAGTGATACCGGGTCGCGGTGAACGGATCTGGAAGACCTTGCAGCACACCGACGTTCGTGTGAAACACGCTACTGGTCTTTCCGTGCAGTAATTCGGGGGCCCGGTCCACGGTGGCCCCGAACGCCACGCCGATGGCCTGGTGGCCGAGGCACACTCCCAGCAGTGCGGTGCCCGACCCGGCGCAGGCTCGCACCAGCTCGATCGACGCGCCCGCGCGCTCCGGCGTACCCGGACCCGGGCTGAGCAGGATCCCGTCGACCGCGGCGGCGACCGCGGCGGGGTCGGACAACCGGGCATCGTCGTTACGCCACACCTGTGCCTCGACGCCCAACTGGCCGAGGTACTGCACCAAGTTGAAGACGAAGCTGTCGTAGTTGTCGACGACCAAGATCCGCATTGTGTCAGGCTACCGTTGGGCCCTACTACCTGCCCGGCTCCTCCTCGGACCACTGCGTGGTCCGCATCGTCGTCCAGGCGTCGCAGGCGGGCTCAGTAACTGAGCGGGCCGGCAGGTTGGGCGAAGTGCATCCGCACCGGCTCGGTGTACCCGACGACGCGGACGTCGGGAGTGACTTGCTCGGTGTAGCCCAGGCCGAACCGCACCACGTATTGCTTGTAGAGAATCACCAGGGGAGCGGCGGCCAACGAAACCTGCATGGCCGTGGCGTCCCCGATCGCGGTGATTGTGTACGGCGGACTGTACGTTCGCCCGTTGAGCAGCAACGTGTTCCCCACACAGCGGGGCGCCGAGGTGCCGATGATGCGCTGATCCTGCATCTGGATCGCTTCCGCGCCGGCGGTCCACAACCCGTTGAGCACGGCCTGGATGTCCTGTTGATGCACGACGAGGTCGTCCGGCGATGCGTCGCGGGGGAAGCGGCCATTGGCGTCGCGCGGGGCATCGGTCAGGGTCACGATCAGGCCCGGCCCATGCACAGGGTTCATCCCGGCATCAACGGCCAGCTCGGCGGACCGCCGGAGCATCGCCGCCAACGCCGCGTCCGCGGATCGGCCATGCGTCGAGTCGATGGTTTCGGCCACTCGATCCCGTTCGGTGTTCAAGCGGTCGACGTCGGACTGCTCCCGGCGCACCAAATCCACCAGCCTCGGCGCGTCGCTGCGGCGGATCTCGCCACCACGCGACACCCCGTGCGTGGCACCGAGCAGCAGCCCGGCCAGCAGACACACCAATGGAACGCCGACCCGCCACGGCGAAGGGCGCGCTCCCGGCTCGGGGACCCGGCGGGCGGGCAGCAGCCGGGGGATCCGTCTGGCCATCGGCTCTCCGTTCGCTGCTGGTAAGTGCGTTAGGCTCGTCCCTGAACCCGCCAGCACCCGCGCTCTCCACACACCGTATCTCCGAGGTATCGATGCCCAAGTCCAAGGTCCGCAAGAAGAGCGACTTCACCGTCAGCGCGGTGAGCCGCACCCCGGTCAAGGTCAAGGCCGGCCCGTCCAGCGTGTGGTTCGTTGCACTGTTCGTCGGCCTGATGCTGATCGGTCTGGTCTGGCTGATGGTGTTCCAGCTGGCGGCCACGGGGCCCGACGCACCCTCGCTGCTCACCTGGATGGCGAACCTCGGCCCGTGGAACTACGCCGTGGCGTTTGCCTTCATGATCAGTGGGTTGTTGCTGACCATGCGGTGGCGGTAAGCGCCATCGCAGCCGTGCCGAACGCATTCTCGGTGTGCGACGTTGCTGGGCTGGCAACGATGCGGCTACCAGATCACACGCGTGTGATTCATCCCCATTGTTGATAGCGCTTGTGGATAACCCCATCGGCAGTGGTAGGCCCGCCTAGGAACACCATGCAGCAAACACAGTGGGCGCCGTCTCCAGCCGGAATCGCAGCTTGCGGCCTCGGTGGCGTTGTGATGGCTATCGCAAGTGTGACCGCCGTCACAGACCCTCCCGGCCGGCTTTTGGTCGGCATTTCCGCGGCTGGACTGATCTTGTTTGCCGGCGGTACCTGGCGCGCGCGTCCAAAACTGGCAATCGCCTCCGACGCGCTAGTGGTCCGCGGATGGTGGCGGACGCAGCGGTTGCGCCGTGCCGATATCAAGATCATCCGGATCACCGAGTTTCGCCGTATCGGACGTAAGACACGGCTGCTCGAGATCGACGCCAATGACGGTCGGCTGTTGATCTTCTCGCGGTGGGATCTCGGCACCGACCCGCTGGAGGTGCTCGACGCGCTGACCGCCCGCGGCTACGCGGGATCCTGATCCGGGAAGGGTCAGGAAATCGTGATCGATTCGATGGCGACGGGTTCGGTCGGCCGGTCAGCACGGTCGGTCGCGGTGGCGCCGATGGCGTCCACGACTTTCTGTGAATCGGGGTCGACGACCTCGCCGAAGATCGTGTGCTTACGGTTCAGGTGCGGCGTCTTACCCACGGTGATGAAGAACTGCGAGCCGTTGGTTCCCGGGCCGGCGTTGGCCATCGCCAACAGGTAGGGCTTGTCGAACTGCAATTCGGGATGGAACTCGTCAGCGAACTTGTAGCCCGGGCCACCGCGGCCGGTCCCGGTCGGGTCGCCGCCCTGGATCATGAATCCGCTGATCACTCGGTGGAAGACCGCTCCGTCGTAGAACGGGCCGGAGCTACCGCCGGAGGCGTTCTCGGTCGAGTACTCCTTGGTGCCTTGGGCCAGGCCCACAAAGTTGGCGACGGTCTTGGGTGCGTGGTTTCCGAACAACGCAATCTTGATGTCCCCGCGGTTGGTGTGCAGGGTGGCAGTGGCGGTCTGAATCGGGCTGGTAGTCACGGGATCACAGTCTGCCATCACCGTCCGGCCCGCCAGACATCCGGTGCCCGCAACTCGGTTGCACTCAACGCTCGTCGGGGGCACGGGTGTGCCGGCGGTGCCAGTCTGAAAGTATCGGATCACGGCCTTGCGGCAGGGCCGGGAAAGGCGAGAGATGAGCGCGAAGAACCACCCACCCCCGCTGACCCCGCGGCAGCGGCTGAGCCGCGGTCTGACGTACACGGCGGTCGGGCCGGTGGACGTGACCCGCGGCGTGGTTGGTCTGGGCGTTCACTCTGCGCAGGCCGGCGCGTCGAACCTGCGTCGGCAGTACCGCGAGGGTCAGTTGGCCCGGGATTTGCGCAGTGCCCAAGAGGCTTTGGCGCAGGAATTGGCGGCCGCCCAGGAGGTGGTCGCCGGCCTGCCGGAAGCGCTTCAGCAGGCCCGGCGGTCCCGGCGGCACGGTAAGCGGCCATGGCTGATCGCGGGGGTCGCGGCGGTTGTCCTCGCCGGTGGCGCGGCCGCGTTCTCGATCGTCCGCCGCTCGTCGCGTCAGGAACCGTCGCCGCTGCCATCAAGCGTCGAGGTACAGCCCCGCCCCTAGCTGGACGGATCGCGCGCTTTTATCCTGTGGAGCCTAGGGGATTCGAACCCCTGACTTCTGCCTTGCAAAGGCAGCGCTCTACCAACTGAGCTAAGGCCCCTCAGGTCGACCATCGGTCTGGTCGGCCGCCACATGCCAGACCTCGACACCGCGTCGAGACCGGACCACCACCGCCAGCACCGCGATCGCTGCCAGCGGCAACACCAGTCTTACGAAACGTCTTGGCGAACACATGGTTGTGGGCCTAGGAGGACTCGAACCTCCGACCTCTTCGTTATCAGCGAAGCGCTCTAACCACCTGAGCTATAGGCCCGCACGCGCATACGGCCGAGCGCCGAGATTACCCCACCGGGCCGTCTGCGCCCAAACCACTAGTCCCGGTCAGCCAGCGTCACCTCGACGCCGCCGATCAAGTCTGTCGTGAGGTTGTAGACGAACGCACCGATGGTGGCCGCGGCGGTCAGCAGGACGATGTTCACCAAGCCGATCAGCGCGGCGCCCCCAAAGATCGTGCCGCTGGATACCAGGTCGGCGGCGTTGCCGCCGGTGTTGTTGAGCAGATCCCCGACGTTGCTGTTGAGCTTGCTCCACACCCCCATGCCGCCGAGCACCAGGTACAGGAACGCGACGGCGATCATCCAGACGAAGAACAATGCCACCGAGAGCACCAGCGACACCTTCAGGGTGCTCCACGGATCGATTCGCCGAATCTGCATGCTGGCACGTACCGGGCCCCGGGGTCGCGGGGACACCTGGACGCGGCTTTCCGATCGAACCGGTGCCGTCGACGTGTCGTTGGACCGGTCGGCGACCGGTTTGCGTTGTCCGACTCGCGGTATCGGACCGGACAGATCGGGCAGTTCGCTGGCGTAGGCATCGCTTTGCCGGCTTTCATTGCGCCCCGAAGGCGGTGCAGCCGGTGGCGTATCGACATTGGCCGGTGGGGTCTTGGCGCCACCCGGCGCAGCAGTGCCCGAAATGAACCGGTTCAACCGGGCCTCGGCGTTGGCGCTGGCAGGTGCACGGCCCGTCGGTCGGGCCTCGCGCGGCTTCGGCGTCTGCGACGGCTTGCGCTGTTGCGCTTGCGGGGAACGGGCAGCGTCACGATTCCGCGGCGTCGCGTCGGCATCAGAGGCGAGCTCGCCTCCCCGGTCGACCGAGCCATTCCCGGTCGGGCCATCGCCCGGTCCGGCATATCCCGGCTCGTTCGGTGAAGTCACCGACAGCTCCTCACTGTGCATCCGGCCGCCCGGGCGGTCGGCGCTCGCTTATGCCTCGGGTTCGGCGTCCGAATCATCTTCGGTAACGCCGGCTTCTTCGGCATTACGGGCGATGGCTAACAGTGTGTCGCCCTCACCCAAGTTCATCAAGCGAACACCCTTGGTCTGCCGCCCGGCTTTACGGACCTGCCTGGCCGCCGTCCGGATCACCCCGCCGCCGGAGGTGATCGCGTACACCTCACTGTCGTCGTCGACGATCAGTGCCCCCACCAGCCTGCCACGACGGGTGTCGTACTGGATCGTCAAGATGCCCTTACCGCCGCGGCCCTGCGCGGTGTACTCCTCGATCGCGGTTCGCTTGGCATACCCGCCCGATGTCGCGACCAGCAAGTATGTGCCTTCACTGACCACGTTGAGCGAGAGCAGATAGTCCTCGGTGTTGAACCGCATGCCTTGCACACCCGAGGTCGCCCGGCCCATCGGCCGCAGCGCGTCGTCGGTCGCCGAGAACCGGATCGATTGGCCCATTGCCGACACCAGCAGCAAATCGTCTTCGGCCGAGCACAGCACCGCCCCGACCAGTTCGTCGCCGTCGCGCAGATTGACCGCCACGATCCCGCCCGACCGATTCGAGTCGAAGTCGGTCAGCTTGGTCTTCTTGACCAGGCCGTTGCGGGTGGCCAGCACGAGGTACGGGGCGTCCTCGTAGCTCTGGATCTGGATCACCTGAGCGATGCGTTCTTCGGGCTGGAACGCCAGCAGGTTGGCCACGTGTTGTCCGCGCGCGGTCCGCAATGCCTCCGGCAGTTCGTAGGCCTTGGCCCGATACACCCGGCCCTGCGTGGTGAAGAACAGGATCCAGTCGTGCGTCGAGCACACGAAGAAGTGCCGCACGATGTCGTCTTGCTTCAGCCCCGCGCCCTGCACACCCTTACCGCCGCGTTTCTGGCTGCGGTACAGATCCGTCTTGGTCCGTTTGGCGTACCCGGTTTCGGTGATGGTGACGACGACGTCCTCGCGGGCGATCAGGTCCTCGTCGTTCACGTCGCCGTCGGCGGCGATGATCCGGGTACGGCGGGCATCGCCGTGCTTGTCGACGATCTCGGCGAGTTCGTCGTGCACGATCTGGCGTTGGCGTTCCGGCTTGGCCAGGATGTCTTCCAGGTCGGCGATCTCGGCCTCGATCTTGGCCAGGTCGTCGACGATGCGCTGGCGCTCCAACGCCGCAAGACGGCGCAGCTGCATGTCCAGGATCGCCTGGGCCTGGATCTCGTCGATGTCGAGCAGCTCGATCAGGCCAGTCCTGGCGACGTCGACCGTCTCCGAAGCCCGGATCAGGGCGATCACCTCGTCGAGCGCATCCAGCGCCTTGACCAGACCGCGCAGGATGTGCGCCCGCTCATTTGCCTTGCGCAGCCGGTAGGTGGTGCGCCGGACGATGACGTCGAGCTGGTGGTCGACGTAGTGCCGGATCAGCTGGTCCAGCCGCAGCGTGCGGGGCACGCCGTCGACGATGGACAGCATGTTGGCCCCGAAGCTGGTCTGCAGCTGGGTGTGCTTGTAGAGATTGTTCAGCACCACTTTGGCCACCGCGTCGCGCTTGACCTCGATGACGATGCGCAGGCCCACCCGGTCACTGCTCTGGTCTTCGATGTTGGCGATCCCGGCCAGCCTGGCATCGCGGACCTGCTCGGCGATCGAGGTGATGAAGTTGTCGTGGTTGACCTGATACGGCAACTCGGTGATGACCAGCGATGTCCGGCCGCGTGAATCTTCTTCTACGGCAACTACTCCGCGCATCCGGATGGAACCGCGACCGGTCGTGTAGGCATCCGCGATGCCTTGTGAACCGACGATCAGCCCGGACGTGGGGAAGTCGGGGCCCTTGATCCGCTCGGTGACCGCGGCCAGCGTCGCCTCTTCGTCGGCGTCGTAATTGTCCAGCGCCCAGAACACCGCTTCGGCGAGCTCGCGCAGGTTGTGCGGCGGCATGTTGGTCGCCATACCGACCGCGATACCGCCGGACCCGTTGGCCAGCAGGTTGGGGAACCGGCTGGGCAGGACGGTGGGCTCCTGCACCCGGCCGTCATAGTTGGGTATGAAATCGACTGTCTCCTCGTCGATTTCGCGCAGCATCTCCATCGCCAGCGGCGTCAGCCGCGCTTCGGTGTAGCGCATCGCGGCCGGCGGGTCGTTGCCCGGCGAGCCGAAGTTCCCCTGACCGTCGACCAACGGATACCGCAGCGACCAGGGCTGCGCCATCCGCACCAAGGTGTCGTAGATGGACGCATCGCCGTGTGGGTGGTAGTTGCCCATCGTCTCGGCGACCGAGCGCGCCGACTTGGCGTGGCTGCGGTCCGGACGGAACCCGGAGTCGTACATGGCGTAGAGCACTCGGCGGTGCACCGGTTTGAGACCGTCCCGCACCTCCGGCAACGCACGGCCCACGATCACACTCATCGCGTAGTCGATGTAGCTGCGCTGCATCTCCTGCTGAATGTCAACCGGTTCGATCCGGTCGACGGAATCGTCGCCCGGGGGCAGCGTGGTGTCAGTCATCTGATCCTCGTTTGCATCTCACGTCTGATCGCATCAGACATCCAGGAAGCGAACGTCCTTGGCATTGCGGGTAATAAAGCTTCGGCGGGCTTCGACATCCTCGCCCATCAAGATGGAGAACAATTCGTCGGCGGCCGCGGCGTCGTCCAGGGTGATTTGACGCAGCACCCTGACCGACGGATCCATGGTGGTTTCCCACAACTCCTTGGCATCCATTTCACCGAGACCTTTGTAGCGCTGGATGCCGTCTTCCTTGTTGATCTTCCTGCCGGCCTTCAGCCCCGCCTCCATCAGACCGTCCCTTTCGCGGTCCGAGTAGGCGAATTCCGGTTCGGAGCGCTGCCACTTCAGCTTGTAGAGCGGCGGTTGCGCCAGAAACACGTGCCCGTTCTCGATGAGCGGTCGCATAAACCGGAACAACAGTGTCAGCAGCAGCGTCGAGATGTGTTGGCCATCAACGTCGGCATCGGCCATCAGCACGATCTTGTGGTAACGCAGTTTGGTGAGATCGAACTCGTCGTGGATTCCGGTACCCAGGGCCGTGATGATGGCCTGGACTTCCGTGTTCTTCAGCACCCGGTCGATCCGGGCCTTCTCGACGTTGATGATCTTGCCGCGCAGCGGCAGAATCGCCTGGAACATCGAGTCGCGTCCACTTTTGGCCGAGCCCCCGGCTGAATCACCTTCCACAACATACAGTTCCGACTTACGTGGGTCGCTCGAGCGGCAGTCCGCCAGCTTGCCGGGTAGCCCGCCCAGATCGGTTGCGCTCTTGCGTCGCACCAACTCTCGGGCCTTACGGGCCGCGATGCGTGCCTGCGCGGATGAGACCGCCTTGTTCACCACGGTCTTCGCGTCCGCGGGGTTGGCCTCGAACCAGTGGCTTAGCTTGTCGTTGCAGGCCTTCTGCACAAACGACTTGACTTCGGTGTTACCCAGCTTGGTCTTGGTCTGGCCCTCAAATTGTGGCTCACTGACCTTCACCGAGATGACCGCCGCCAAGCCCTCACGGATATCGTCGCCGGTGAGGTTGGCGTCCTTGTCTTTCAGCAGCTTCTTGTCCTTGGCGTACTTGTTCACCACCGAGGTCAGCGCCGCGCGAAAACCCTCCTCGTGGGTACCGCCCTCGTGCGTGTTGATGGTGTTGGCGAATGTGTGCACCGACTCCGAATAGCCGGCGTTCCACTGCATCGCGATCTCGACTTCGTGACCGGGACCCTTGTCGGAGAAATCGACGATGGTGCTGTGGATCGCACTCTTGGTGCGGTTGATGTGCTTGACGAAATCGACCAGGCCGCCGGGGTAGTGGAAGGTGCGGTGTTTGACCTTGTGCGGCGCCTTGCGTTCTTCGGCCTTTTCCTCGGCAGACTTCGGTGCCTCGGCGGTATCGCTGACGACCTCGTCGACCACTTCCTCGGCGGTGACCCGCTCGTCCACCAAATCGATGGTCAACCCCTTGTTGAGGAAAGCCATCTCCTGGAGCCGACGGGCCACGGTTTCGAAGTCGTATTCGGTGGTTTCGAAGATATTCGGATCGGCCCAGAAACGCACCGTGGTACCGGTCTTCTTGGTCTTTTCACCTTGCTTGACGGTGCCCGGCACCGAGCGGTCGTAGGACTGTGACCACTCGTAACCGTCGCGGGAGATCTCCACCTCGAGCCGGCTCGACAACGCGTTCACCACCGATACGCCCACCCCGTGCAAGCCACCCGACACCGCATATGCACCGTCATCGCCGCCGAACTTGCCCCCCGCGTGCAGCTGGGTCATCACGACGTCGACGGTGGGCACCCCCGTTGAGTGCATCGCCACCGGGATACCACGGCCGTCGTCGGTGACCTGGACGCCACCGTCGTGGAGGATTTTGACGTCGACTTGGGTGGCGTAACCGGCCATCGCCTCGTCCACCGCGTTGTCGACGACCTCCCAGATCAGGTGGTGCAGTCCCCGTTCGCCGGTTGACCCGATATACATGCCCGGTCGTTTGCGAACCGCCTCCAGCCCTTCGAGAATCTGGATGTCAGCGGCGTCATACGAGTTGCGGGCCTTCTTCTGGGCAGCCACGGTCGGATGGGTCTCCTTGGGATTGCGCGCGGGCAGTCCGATAACTGTGCGCTGGTTCTCCGTAAGTCTACCGGCAAGCTGGCCCCGCACCGATTCTGCGAGGGCGTTTCTACACAGCTATCTGCGCCGTGTGCGGAATTTTTCGATACGGGCTGCGTCCTGACGCTTGACAAGGCTACTTGCAGCCTTCTGACGGCCCTCAGCGGATCCCCCGGTGGGGTCAACCATATGTATCGCGCGGCCCTCTTCCGGCGATGTGCAGCGAGCCCTTGCGCCACGACGGCGCGACCGGGCCGGTGATTTTCAGGCTAGTCACCACACCGTCACCGACCTCGGTGGCGATTTTGGCCAGCACTTGGCTCTGGATGATCCGCAACTGCGTCGCCCAGGCCGTC
Source organism: uncultured Actinomycetota bacterium (assembly GCA_963833915.1). GTDB lineage: Bacteria > Actinomycetota > Actinomycetes > Mycobacteriales > Mycobacteriaceae > Mycobacterium. The sequence goes on along the minus strand of CAWHZO010000004.1, from coordinate 90,241 downwards.
GATTCCGCAGAAACGCTCAGCACCCCGTCGCGCAGGGCAATTGGGGTTGCATGCTCGGCGATGTGGTGACCGACCACCGTCGGCCACTGGCCGAACACTGCGCCCTCAGCGACGCGCGCGGACCAGCCCTGCTTCTTGGACACGTCACGCGTGGCACTGGCGAGCGGTTGCGGATCACGGTTGTCGGGTCCGGGCCCAGACCAACGGCGCCGGCTTCCGCTGCCGGCGACGCGGCGGGTGGGCGGGAGCCGACGACCGCGTCCGACATCTTTTCCTTGCGTGCGGGCGTTCCCGCGAGCCTCTTCCAGAACGCGCCGGACGAGGTCCATGCCCGCCGTCCCGCTCAGGTGCTCGGGTGGTCCGGCGTCAGGTTCCGGTGTGTCGTCGTCGGGGCTCAATGGTCACGCTCCTCTGCAGGTCGTTCCGGCCGCAGCGCGGACGCCGGCCCGCTGTCATCGTCCGTCAGGGTGATGCTGACCCGAGTGGCATCCCAATCGCGGGGGATATCGTCGGGCACGGCCGCGGTCACCAGGACCTGCTCCGCTGAGGCCGCCGCGGCGGCCAGTGCCTCGCGCCGCGCGGTGTCGAGCTCGGCGAAGACATCGTCGAGCAACAACACCGGGTCGCTTCCTTCTGCGCGCAACAGTTCATAGGCCGCTAATCGCAGCGCCAATGCCATCGACCACGACTCGCCATGGCTCGCAAAGCCTTTCGCGGGTTGCTCACCAAGCCGCAGCTCAAGGTCGTCGCGGTGGGGACCAACCAGGCACACGCCGCGCTCGAGTTCGGCGGCTCGACGTACCGCCATCTGATCCAGCAGCGCCGCGCGCAACAGTTCCACATCGGGGCGATCGGGCTCAACTTCGACGCTGGCGTGGTAGCCGATCGATGCCGGCCGCGATGCCGGCGCCAAGAGTTGATAGCTCTTTTGCACCTCGGGAGCCAACTCATTCACCAGGGTCATCCGAGCGGCCATCAACTCGGCGCCATGCGCGGCCAGATGCCCGTCCCACACATCGAGGGTGTCCAGCGCGCCACGGTCGCCACGGAACCGCGCGCCCGACGCAGACTTGAGCAACGCCGTGCGCTGACGCAGAACTTTGTCGTAATCAGCCCGTATCGCCGCCACCCGCGGGCGGCGCACCGCCGCCAGATCGTCGAGGTAGCGGCGTCGGTCCGCCGGGTCTCCGCGGACCAAAGCCAGATCCTCGGGCGCGAACAACACCGCGCGCAGTACTCCGAGCACCTCGCGGGCACTGCGCACCGGAGAGCGGTTCAACCGTGCTTTGTTGGCCCGTCCGGCGGCGATCTCCAGGTCGACCGCACATTCGCGACCCTCGTTGACGACGATCGTGGACACCACTGCCCGCTGCGCGCCTAAACGCACCAGCGGCGCGTCCGTCGCAACCCGATGCGATCCTAAGGTCGACGAATACCACAGGGCCTCAACAAGGTTCGTCTTGCCATAGCCGTTGGGCGCGACGAACACCGTCCGCCCCGGCGCCAGGTCGAGTTCGACGTTCGCCCAGGACCGGAAGTCCCGTAAGCCAAGATGACGGACGTACACCTAATCGCTAACCAGATCGCTAACCCGGAAGACGAACCGGCATCAACAAGTACACGTAATCGGTCTGAACCGCCGGGAACGGTCCGCTATCGCTGGGTTGTGGGTCGTCACCGCCGGCGGGCCGTAGCACTGCGGGGCGACTGGGTGTGGTGAACCCGAACGACACCCGCTCGGAGTGCAGCGACCCCAGGCCGTCGGTGAGGTATGTCGGGTTGAAGGCGATGGTGAGCGGTTCGCCGGCGAAGTCAACCGGGACGTCCTCTTCAGCACGACCCACGTCGTCGGCACCCGCCGACAGCCGCAACACATCGCCGGAGAATTCCATCCGGACCTGGGCACCGCGATCGGCCACCAGCGCAACTCGCTTGATCGCCTCGGTCAACTCGGCCACCCCGATACTGGCCACCGCAGTGTGTTCGGTCGGCAGCAGTTGGCGGAATTTGGGGAACTCCGCATCCAGCAGTCGGGTGGTGCTGCGCTTGCCGTTCCCACTGATTCCCAGCAGGCCGTCCTTGCCAACCGCGGCTCCGGCGCCCAACGACAAATGCACCTCGGCACCGTCAGTCCCGCTCTTAGCGGCCTCGGCCAGCGTCTTAGCCGGTATCAGCACGGCGGCCTCGACATCGGGCACCGCCGCCGACCAGGTCAGCTCCCGAACCGCCAACCGGAACCGGTCGGTGGCGGCCAAAACCACCGACTCACCGGAAATTTCAACCCGGATCCCGGTCAGCATCGGCAGCGTGTCATCGCGGCCGGCCGCGACGGCAACCTGACTGATCGCTTCGGCGAACACGTCCGCCGACAGTGCTCCGGTCTCCTCAGGCAACGAGGGCAGCGTGGGGTAGTCCTCGACAGCCATCGTCGGCAACGAGAACTTCGCGCTCCCGCACGCCAAGGAAACCCTGGTGCCCTCAACCTGGACGTCGACGGGCTTGTTCGGTAACGCCCGGGTGATATCGGACAACAGCCGGCCAGACACCAAAGCTGAACCCGGAGAAGCGATTTCGGCTGCCAACCGAACTTCGGCAGAGACCTCGTAGTCGAACCCGGAGATCGTCAAGCCGTCATCCGAGCCGGTCAACAGCACGCCGGCCAGTACCGGCACTGTCGGCCTGGAGGGCAGAGTCCGAGCCACCCACGCCACCGCGTCAGCGAAGTCATCCCGCACCAAGCGAAACTTCAAGTCGGTCAAGCCGACTGTTGTCGTCGCCACGTCCATTGCGTCCCTTCATCACCTCGAACAGCAAGGCCAAACTTCAGCGGCGCCACCCCGTGTGAGGTGCGGTACTCCCCGCCGACGGACGCCCGTGCCCGTAATCCGCTTCGACGACCGAAACGGCAGTCGAACCACAACGGTAGAGCGTCGGGCGTCATCTTGAAAGCTAATCGAAATCAGTGACAGTCGGGGTTTCGCGGGTCGGTGCGGGGGTGTGGAACGGCCCGTCCCCAGATGCTGTTTCTAAAGAAGAAGCCTTGAAGATATTTCAGTAACAGTATTAGGGCCTGTGCATGTTGGGGACAGCACGACGTCTGTGCTGCTGGGGGAGCGAACGCGGTTGTGGATGACAACGGCCCGGGTTGTGCGATGTGTGTGCAGCGGTTGGGGATCGGCCACGGTTTGTGTAGGGACCGGCTGGTCGAGGCAAGAGTGTGAGCGGTTTGCCCACAGCCGTATGCACAGCCTCCGGTGTGACGGGTGGGATGGCCGTGTCCAATGTTTTTTGAAATTTCGGCCGAAGATCAGCGCTTGGACCGCTGACGGATCCGGGTGGTGAGTTCTTTGACGTGATCGAAGATCTCACGCCGCTGGGCCATTTCCGAGAGAATCTTCTTCTGCGCGTACATCACGGTGGTGTGGTCACGCCCGAACGCCTGTCCGATCTTAGGCAGCGACAGGTCGGTGAGTTCGCGACATAAGTACATCGCGATCTGTCGCGACTGGGCCAGGGCCCGGGTCTTTCCGGGTCCACGTAATTCCTCGACGGTGGTATCGAAGTACTCCGCGGTGGCCGCCATGATCGTCGCGGCGCTGATCTGCATCGTGCTGGCGTCGGCAATCAGGTCGCGCAACACGATTTCGGCCAAGGCCTTGTCGATCGGCGCCTTGTTCAGTGAGGCGAACGCGGTGACACGAATCAGCGCGCCTTCCAATTCACGAATGTTGCGCTCGATGCTGCTGGCGATCAGCTCGAGCACATCGTCGGGTACGGCGAGTCGCTCCATCTGTGCTTTCTTGCGCAGGATGGCGATTCGAGTTTCCAATTCCGGCGGCTGAACGTCGGTGATCAGCCCCCATTCGAACCTGGTGCGCAGCCGGTCTTCGAGGGTTGCGAGCTGTTTGGGTGGCCGGTCGGAGGAGATGACGATCTGCTTGTTGGCATTGTGCAGGGTATTGAAGGTGTGGAAGAACTCTTCCTGGATACCTTCTTTGCCCTCGATGAATTGGATGTCGTCGACCAGCAACACATCGACGTCGCGGTAGCTGCGCTTGAAAGCCACCCTGCGGTCGTCGCGCAGTGAGTTGATGAAGTCGTTGGTGAACTCTTCGGTGGAGACGTACTTGACCCGCATGCCCGGGAACAGCCGTTGGGCATAGTTGCCGGCCGCGTGCAGCAGGTGTGTCTTGCCCAGTCCCGATTCGCCCCAGATGAAAAGGGGGTTGTAGGCCCGTGCCGGCGCCTCGGCAATCGCGAGGGCCGCGGCGTGAGCAAACCGGTTCGAGGCGCCGATGACGAAGGTGTCAAACGTGTAGCGCCGGTTCAAGCTGGTGCCGGCCGCTGGGTCCGCCGCGACGCTGTGCGGCCGTTCGGTGAAGTAGGACGGCCAGTTCTGGTGTGCGCTGGCGAGGGCCTCGCCGTCTTCATCGATCTCGTCGAGGTCGGCGATCGGTTCGTCGAAGCCTGGCCCGGCCCCGTCCTCGGATTCGTCGGCGGCCAGCGGAGAGATACGTACACCGAGTTCGATCGGTTGGCCGAGTCGGCGACTCAACGCCTCGGTGATCTGGGTACGCAGGTGACGTTCGATCTCGTTCTGGACGAAGCTGCTCGGCACCGAGAGGAGGGCAAAGCCCTCAACAATTGTCAACGGTTGCACGAGGTTCAGCCACGCTCGTTGCTGCGGTGTCAGTGGTGGGACGTACGGTCCGCCGTTGGAGGGGGAGCCGTCGGCGGGAATTTCGCCGTTGAGTTCAGAGACGACCGCGCTCCAGACCGTCGCGAAACTTGATCCGGGGTCCTCGGTCAACGACGGATCCCCCTGCTATGACGTCGACGCACAATCGTTAGTTGCGACCACGAACTATCCACATGGTTATCCACAGGTGTGGACAGGACGGCCGTCAACGCGCCACAGCTTACCGCTGACAGCCCGCGGAATCGGCGCTCGAGGCGGCCAACAGAAGTCAGTTGGCCAGGAAGCCGATCTGCCATCCTCGCTTCGTTGTCTAACGCCGTTCCGGTCTGAAACGGCACTGACCGAAGCTAACAGTTTTCCTCGCTCACGCCAACCGTTCTGCAACATTGGGGAGGCCTTTCCAGAGATTGCTCGGCGGACCGGTGGCGGGTGTGACGTTAGTTAAAGATCAGCCCCGGATCGACGGTCGCGCAGGCCAGGTTTGACCCGGCGAACGGCGGTAAGTACCCTCGTACAGTCGCCCGAAAGTCGGCGATACGGCTGCGATCCGAGCATTACGCCCGGGGGCCGCGCCGGTTACCAGCGAGACACAAAGCGCACCGGGGCTTCGTGAGGGCAAGCGTGACCCACCGGCGTCGGGTACCGGTAGGCACACGATGCCAGATGCAATGAGGAGAGAGTCGTGGCAAAGGGCAAGCGGACCTTCCAGCCGAATAACCGGCGCCGAGCCCGCGTGCACGGCTTCCGGTTGCGGATGCGTACCAGGGCAGGCCGGGCAATTGTGTCGGAGCGGCGTCGTAAGGGACGTCGCTCGCTGACTGCTTGATTTCCAGTCCCGGTGTCACAGCGGTGCTCTCCGCGCGGAACCGCATGACGCGGTCAGCCGATTTCGGTACCACGGTCAAGCGCGGAACTCGAGCCGTGCAGCCAGATCTGATTATTTATCTGCATCGTGGGAATAACCCGGCGACGGATGCTCCCAAGGTGGGACTGATCGTCTCCCGGTCGGTCGGGTCGGCCGTGCAACGCCATCGGTTGGCCCGGCGGCTGCGGCACATCGCCCGCGGTGTCGTGGACACGCTGGAACGGTCGGAGCAGCTGGTGATTCGCGCACTGCCGAGTGGCCGCGATGTCGGTTCCGCCCGGTTGGCCGAAGAATTGCGGGCCGGCTTGCGGCGCATTGAGTCGGCGAGGCCCCTCCGGTGAATGACATAACGTCAAGGTGTGCGCGCCGGCTCCGTGGCGCCGAGACGATGGTCGTGCGCGGGTTGATTTTTCTCATTCAGCTCTACCGGCATATGGTGTCGCCGCTGCGATTGCCGACGTGTCGATTCACCCCAACCTGTAGTCAGTACGCCGTAGACGCCCTGGCGGAGTTCGGGTTGGTGCGGGGGAGTGGGCTGGCCGCCGTCCGGCTGGCGAAGTGTGGTCCGTGGCATCGGGGAGGATGGGATCCGGTACCGGAGCGCGGAGGAGCCGGAGTCCGAGCCTGGGGCACCCCAGCGATGCCAGGGGAGGGTGATTCCGTTGTCGTTTGATCCGTTCAGCCTCGACTACTTCTACTATCCGGTCTCGGCGATCATGTGGCTCTGGTACAAGGCGTTCTCGGCCGTACCCGGTTTGGGCCCAACGAGTTTCTTCACGTGGACGCTGTCGGTGATGTTCCTGGTGTTCACCCTGCGCGCGATCTTGTACAACCCGTTCGTCCGCCAGATCCGCACCACCCGCCAGATGCAGGAGTTGCAGCCACAGATCAAGGCGCTACAGAAGAAGTACGGCAAGGACCGCCAGCGGATGGCGCTGGAGATGCAGAAGCTGCAGCGCGAACACGGGTTCAATCCGATCCTGGGCTGCCTGCCCATGCTCGTGCAGATCCCGGTGTTCTTGGGCCTCTATCACGTGTTGCGGTGCTTCAACCGGACGTCTACCGGTATCGGACAGTTGGGGCTGTCGCCCGAGCGCAACCGCGAGTTGGGGAACTACGTCTTCTCTGCCGCGGACGTGAACCACTTTCTCAATGCGAACCTGTTCGGTGCACCGCTCGGCGCCAGCATGACGCAACGCGGAGCCAGCCTGGCGGCATTCAGTGAGTTCAGTCGCCCGGCCGTGGTGGCGGTCGGGGTCCCGGTCATGATCCTGGCCGGCATCGCGACCTACTTCAACAGCCGGGCATCGGTGGCCCGGCAGAGCGTGGAAGCCGCGGCCAACCCGCAGACCGCGATGATGAACAAGCTGGCGTTGTACGTCTTCCCGCTCGGGGTGGTGGTCGGTGGGCCGTTCTTGCCGCTGGCGATCATCTTTTACTGGTTCTCGAACAACATCTGGACATTCGGACAGCAGCACTACGTGTTCACGATGATCGAGAAAGAAGAAGAGGAAAAGAAGCGCGAAGCGCTCGAGCGCAGGGCGGCGAACGCGCCGGCGCCGGGTGCCAGACCCAAGCGGTCGGCGAGGAACGCGGCTGCGCCCGGGGGCGCCGATGGGGATGCCTCGGCCGGGGAACCGTTGGTGGCCGACACCGGCAACACCGAGCACACCCCGGGCAGCAGCAATCCGGGCAACCGCGCCCCGCGTCCGGGAGCTAAGCCAAAAAAGCGCAGACGTTAAAGGGCGGGCACTCCGAATCAACAACACGACAGTCCGGTGGGGGAACCGGACGACGGACTTGACCGGGCGAGGTCCCGGACGACGGGAAGGAAAGCAGGCAGACATGACGGACGTCGACACCAACGGACACGACGCGCACGACGCGTCGGCGGATGAGGTTCTGGAAGAGGCTGTCGAAGGCACCGCGCCGGGCGACAGCGACGCCGAGGGCGAGGGCGACACCGCGCCGGGCGACAGCGACGCCGAGGGCGAGGGCGATCTGGAAGAGCGCTTGGTCGCTGAGGGAGAGATCGCGGGCGACTATTTGGAAGAACTGCTCGACCTACTCGATTTCGATGGCGACATCGACCTGGACGTCGAAGGCAGCCGCGCGGTGGTGAGCGTCGACGGTAGTGACGACTTGACCAAGTTGGTGGGCCGCAAGGGCGAGGTTCTCGACGCGCTGCAGGAGTTGACCCGGCTGGCAGTACACCAGAAGACCGGGGTGCGCAGCCGGCTGATGCTGGACATCGCCAGCTGGCGTCGTCGGCGCCGCGAAGAGTTGGCCGCGTTGGGTGACAAGGTTGCCAGGAGAGTGCTCGAGAGTGGCGAGCGCGAGGAACTCGCGCCGATGACGCCCTTCGAGCGCAAGATCGTCCACGACGCCGTCGCAGCGGTCAGCGGCGTTCATAGCGAGAGCGAGGGCGTCGAGCCCTCACGCCGGGTCGTCGTACTGGTCGACTGAACGGCCCACAGAGTTACACCGGTGTAGTTCAATCGGGCCCGGACGGGAGGAATGTTTCACGTGAAACATGTCGTTCCCGGCAGTCGGCCGACACCGCAGGTGCCCCCGCCGCCGCAGGTGGCGATAACGGTCTTCGGAAACCGGCTCGCCGTGGTTGGCCTCCGCGGGTGCGGGTGCGGGCGGGGGGAATGTTTCACGTGAAACATGTCGCTCCCGGCAGCCGGCCGACACCGCAGGCGCCCCCTCCGCCGCAGGCGGCGATAACGGTCTTCGGAGACCGGCTCGCCCTGGCCGAGCATTACGCGGAGCTGCTGGCGGACCTCGGCGTGACATGGGGACTCGTGGGACCCCACGAGGTCGACAGGCTCTGGGATCGCCACCTGTTGAATTGTGGCGCCGTGGGCGAGCTTCTCGAGCCCGGTGAGCGGATCGCCGATATCGGCAGTGGCGCCGGGCTGCCGGGATTGCCCCTGGCGATTGCCAAGCCCGGCCTTCACGTGGTTCTGGTGGAATCGCTTCTACGTCGCACCGAGTTCCTACGTACGGCCGTGGCCGAGCTCGGGCTCGATGTCGAAGTCGTGCGTGGACGGGCGGAGGATCCGGCCGTGCGCCAAAGCGTTGGCGGGCGCGACGTCGTCGTGTCGCGGGCAGTGGCCTCGCTGGACAAGTTGACTCGGTGGAGCCTCGCGTTGCTGCGACCGGGTGGACGGATGCTGGCGATCAAAGGGGAGCGGGCCCCGGACGAAGTGCGCGAGCATCGGCGTGTGATGGCCGGGTTAGGCGCCACGGATGCCAGGGTGGTGGAATGTGGCGTGAGCTATCTGTCTCCACCGACAACGGTGGTGGTGGCGCGGCGCGGGCAGTCGACACCGGTCCGGGGTTCGTCGCGTCGACGGTCGAGCAGGGAGAGCTTATGAGTGCGCCACACGAGCCGTTCGGCCCCGGGGCCGAGGCGCATGTTTCACGTGAAACATCGGACCTCGACACCCCGATCGGGGCTGCCGCCGAACGCGCGATGAAGGTTCTACACACCAGCTATGAGCCACTGCGCAGGCCGCGCCATCGTCGACTCTTCACCATCGCCAACCAGAAGGGCGGCGTCGGCAAGACTACGACCGCGGTGAACCTGGCGGCGGCGCTGGCCGTCCAAGGAATCAAGACGCTCGTCATCGATTTGGATCCGCAGGGTAACGCCAGCACCGCGCTTGGCATCACCGAGCGGCATTCCGGAACGCCGTCGTCGTACGAGGTACTTCTCGGCGAGATGCCGCTGCACAACGCGCTGCGCCAGAGCCCGCACAGCGATCGGCTGTTCTGTGTACCGGCCACCATCGACTTGGCCGGAGCCGAAATCGAATTGGTGAGCATGGTGGCGCGAGAAAATCGATTGCGCACGGCGCTGGCCGAGCTGGACAGCGCTGACTTCGACTACGTCTTCATCGACTGCCCGCCATCGTTGGGTCTGCTCACCATCAACGCCTTGGTCGCTGCGCCGGAGGTGCTGATCCCTATCCAGTGCGAGTACTACGCGCTGGAAGGTGTCTCACAGTTGATGAGCAACATCGGAATGGTGAAGGCCCATCTGAATCCCGGTCTGGATGTCAGCACCGTGATCCTCACCATGTATGACGGACGGACCAAGCTCGCCGACCAGGTGGCCGACGAGGTCCGCCGCTACTTCGGGGACAAGGTATTGCGCACGGTGATCCCGCGCAGCGTCAAAGTCTCAGAAGCGCCCGGTTACAGCATGACCATCATCGATTACGATCCCGGTTCCCGCGGCGCGATGAGTTACCTCGATGCCAGCCGAGAACTCGCCGAGCGTGGCCGACCAGCACCCGATGAGGGGGAACAGCAATGACTCAACCGTCGCGCAGGAAAGGTGGCCTCGGCCGAGGCCTGGCTTCGCTGATTCCCACTGGGCCGGCCGATACCGAGTCGGACGCATCGCGCCTCGGGCCCCGGATGGGCGCTGCGGCCGCCGACGTGTTGCTGGGCGGCCGGCCGGCCGACGGACCGGCGCGCTCGACCGACCCGACTGGTATAGGCGCCGTGTACCGGGAAATCGATCCCGCCCTCATCGAGCCGAACCCGCGCCAACCGCGGCAGGTGTTCGACGACGAGGCCCTGGCCGAACTCGTGCATTCGATCCGTGAATTCGGCCTGATGCAGCCGATCGTGGTCCGTGCGCTGGCCGGCTCCGCAGCACCCGCCGGAGCACCGGGCGGCCTGCGTTATCAGCTGGTGATGGGGGAGCGGCGGTGGCGTGCGGCCCAAGCGGCCGGCATGACCGCCATCCCCGCAATCGTGCGGGAGACCGGCGACGACAACCTGCTGCGCGATGCACTGCTGGAAAACATCCACCGCGTGCAATTGAACCCACTGGAAGAGGCGGCGGCCTACCAGCAACTGCTCGAGGAGTTTGACGTCACCCACGATGAGCTGGCTGCCCGGATCGGCCGGTCCCGTCCACTGATCAGCAACATGATCCGATTGCTGCGCTTGCCGATTGCGGTCCAGCGCCGCGTTGCGGCGGGCGTGCTGTCGGCCGGCCACGCACGGGCGCTGCTGTCGCTGGACGCCGGGCCGGAAGCCCAGGAGAGTCTGGCCGCCCGGATCGTCGCCGAGGGGCTGTCGGTGCGGGCCACCGAGGAGGCGGTCACCCTCGCCAATCGCTCCGAGACAAATCAGCCGGCGCCGCCGCGTCGCAAGCCGATCCAGATGCCCGGGCTTCAAGATGTCGCCGAGCGACTCTCCAGCGCCTTCGACACTCGCGTAACGGTCAGCTTGGGCAAACGCAAAGGCAAGATCGTGGTCGAGTTCGGTTCGGTGGATGATCTGCAGCGAATCGTCGACTTGATGAACGCGTCGAAGAGCTGACCACACATACCGGCTGATTACGTCACTGTGACAATGTTCAGGATCAGGCCGCACTGATATGCCCCAATCAACCGAATCCGACTGTCCACCAGGCCTTTTGAACTTCGGCATGGCATCGGGCAAGCCGAGGGTAGCCGCCGGTCTCGAAACGGTCGGGCAGGCGGCTCACCCGAGCCCTGAACCGGCTTCGCGCGGGCATCGCCGTCGGCCCCATCCTGGGGGTACGCTCGGCAGCGAGGTGGGGGCACCACCCGCTCGCGGGGAAGCCGGGCAATCGATGGCCGTGCCCCACGGAGGGCCAGGAGTTTAGTGTCTGCTCGAATCACGCCGCTGCGACTCGAAGCCTTCGATCAGCTTCCCAAGCATGCGCGCCGCTGCGTCTTCTGGGAAGTCGACCCCGCGACCCTCGGCCAAGACCAGCTCGCCGACCCGGAGTTCGAGAAGGAAGCGTGGCTGTCGATGGTCATGCTGGAGTGGGGGTCGTGTGGGCAAGTGGCCACGGCGGCACCCGCCGAATGCAGTCAGGGTGAGCCGGCCTGCCTGGGCTACGCCTTCTACGCCCCGCCGCGCACGGTGCCGCGGGCGCATCGGTTTCCCACCGCGCCGGTGTCGGCCGATGCGGTGCTGCTGACCTCGATGCGGGTCGAGCCCGGACCGACTGCCGACGAGTTGCCGTACAGCCTTGTCGCGCGGGTGGTCGATGAGTTGGTCCGCCGCGGCGTGCGGGCGCTGGAGGCGTTCGGTCGCACCGAGAAGGTCGCAGAGTTGGCCGGCCTGCAGACCGCCGATCCCGAACTCCGGCCGGTACTCGAGACGCTGTGTGACTGCTCGGCCGAGCATTGTGTGATCGAGGCCGACTTCCTGCTCGACGTGGGCTTCGTCGTGGTGGCGCCGCATCCGTACTTCCCGCGGTTGCGGCTCGAGCTGGACAAGGGTCTGGGCTGGAAGGCCGCAGTCGAAGCAGCGTTGGAGCGGCTGCTGGAGAGTGCGTCGCTACAGCAGCCAGTCGCGGCGGGAACTTCGGCTACGAGCCACTGAGCCGGCCGGCCTGCTCCACCGCCAACTCGTGAGCGAGTAGCTCGGCGAAGGTGAATGTGCCGGTAGGCCGGTCGTTCTTCCCGAGCAGATAGAGTCGCTTGACCGCCGCCAGGATTCCCTCGGCGATCGCGTCGCGGGTCTGCGTGGTGACCAACAGCGTGCGATCGCGCGGGTTGGTGATGTAGCCGATGTCGACCTGCACGGTGGGCATCCGGGTCAGCCGGAGCAGATCCCAGGTACGACCATGGGTACGGCAATCCCGTAAACCGGTGCGCGCCACGACTTCTCGTTGAATGAAGTCGGCCAGATTCCGGCCGATGGTCGACACCGAACCATGCGAATTCCCGAAGTGGAAAGAGGCGACACCGCTGGCCGACGGGCTGGCCTGGGTTGCACAGCGCAGGCTGATCATCAGGTCGGCACCGACGGCGTTAGCCGTCGCGGCGCGTTCGGCGTCCGATGGGCTGCGGTTGGTCGGCCGGGACAGGAAGGTCTCCATGCCGATAGCGGTCATCCGGCCCTCGAGCCGACTTGCCAAGTCCCACAACACGTCTGCTTCACTGATCGGTCCAGCCGACCCGTGCGTGATCAGGCCGTGGTCGGTGCCGCCGCGACCGGGGTCGATGATGATGCGCTTACCCGACAGCTTCGGGCCGGATCGGCGGACCAGTTCCTCTTCACGAATGGCATGCAGGGAGCCGCCGGTCACCCGTGAACTGAGAAAGTACAAGGAGCGCAACGTTTCCGGGCCGCAAATACCGTCGGCGTAAAGCCCGGACTCGCGCTGGTAGGACATCAAGCCGTTGTGGGTCTGCAAGCCGAAGTATCCGTCAACCAGGCCGGTGTAGAAACCGAGATCCTGCAGCCTGGCCTGCAGCGTGGCGACATCGTCGCCGTACATCGGCGCACCGAACTGATGGTTCAACGTGCGGGCGCCGAGCCGGTAAGACGCCTCTTTCAGCGCGCGGTAGGTGGCTTCGCCGACGATCCCGTCGACCAGCAACCCGCGATGCTGCTGAAATGCCCGAACCGCGTGGTCAAGCTCTTCGTCGAACACGTCGAGCGCGACGTGCCTGCCGGTGCTGAGATCCGCGTCTGCGCCGTCCAGATGCCCAAGCGCGGTCAGCGAAGTCCGAATCTCGGTGACCGCTGCGCTACGGTCACCGCAGCGCAGGGCATCACCGGCGCCGCGATGCGGTCTCGACATTCCAGAGCCTCCGGTGAGCCGGTGTGAGCAGCCCTGCCGCTTATTGACAGGCTTGGCGGTATTGTCGCAGACGCTCTGCGATTTCGGGAAAACGCCAGGCAAATCGCCGCGATCTTTAGCGACCTAACCGACGTCGGGAACGGCGTCGGAAAGCTCGCGCAACAACGCGGCCTTACCCTTCGCCCCAACGATCCGCTTGACCGGCTGACCGTCCTTGAACAAGATCAGCGTCGGGATCGAAACCACCTGAAAGTTGCGGGCGGTCTCGGGGTTTGCGTCGACGTCGAGTTTTGCGACGGTCAGCTGCCCGGCTGTTTCGGCGGCGATCTCCGCCAGCACCGGCGCCACCATCTTGCACGGTCCGCACCAGGTAGCCCAAAAGTCAACCAGCACAGGCTTATTGCTCGCCAACACGTCGCTTTCGAAAGAGGCGTCAGAGACATCCACGGGTGCGCCGGCGGACTCGGTGTTTGTCATCGGGGGACTCCAATCAAAGTGTCGCCGCCGCCGGGGTTTCGGCGGCTGCGGTCTGTGCGGGCTCGGCCGACTCCGCACGGTCGGCCAACCAGCGCTCGGCGTCGATCGCCGCGGAGCAGCCGGTGCCGGCGGCGGTGACCGCCTGCCGGTAGGTGTGATCGACCAAGTCGCCGGCGGCAAACACGCCGTCGAGCGAGGTGTGCGTCGTATTGCCCACGACCCGCACGTAGCCCTCGGGGTCGAGATCCACGGCGCCGCGCACCAACGCCGACCGCGGGTCGTGGCCGATTGCGACGAACACCCCGGTCACCGGCAGGGTGGATTCCTTGCCGTCGGTGTCGCGCAGTCGCAGGCCGGTCACCGCGGTGTCGCCTTCGACGGCGACCACGACGGTGTTGGTGACGAAGGTGATCTTGTCGTTGGAACGAGCCCGGTCGAGCATGATCTTCGAGGCCCGGAATTCGTCACGGCGGTGCACGATGGTGACGCTGCGGGCGAACTTCGTCAGGAAGGTGGCCTCTTCCATAGCCGAGTCGCCACCGCCGATGACGGCGATGTCTTGGTCGCGGAAGAAGAAGCCGTCGCAGGTGGCGCACGAGCTCACGCCGCGGCCGAGCAGTTCCTGCTCACCCGGGACCTGCAGGTAGCGCGCCGCGGCGCCCATCGCCAGGATGACGGTACGCGCGTGCAGGGTTTCGCCGTCGGCTGTGGTGACCGATTTGACGGCGCCGTCCAGCGACACCGATTCGACATCCTCCATGCGCAGGTCCGCGCCGAACCGCAGCGCCTGCTCGCGCATCTCGTCCATCAATTCGGGACCCATGATCCCGTCGCGAAAACCGGGGTAGTTCTCCACTTCGGTGGTGGTCATCAACGCGCCGCCGAACGAGGTGCCCTCGAAGACCACCGGCGCCAATTGCGCGCGCGCCGCATAAAGCGCCGCGGTGTAACCGGCAGGTCCGGAGCCGATGACGATCACGTCGTGAACAGTGGTGGTTGAGGAGCTCATACCAGCCTTTCGAATACTTCAAGCTGCTTCAAAGCAGTGGAACGCCAGCGTAGGCGGTGCTGTTCCCGCGAACACTACGGACGGTTGACAATCCTGTCAGCTGACAGGCCGGTGTCCACAGCACTGCAGGTCGGCGCCACCGCCAGCGCCGTCACCGCCCCGGGCGTGTCACCGGGCAGCAGCAGCAGAACGGCCGGGCGCCCGGCGATGTCGACCGGCCGGGCACCCAGCACCCGGGCGTCCGCCGGATAACCCAAACCTGCCAGGCATGAGGCCCGGCGTTGTGGATCGGTCAGTGGCCCGAAGTTCGGTTGACCCTCGAGCAGGGCCAGGATCTGCTGATCCGATAGCGGAATCGTCATCGGTGGGCGCGACACAGTGATGTGTTCCACGGTCGTCGGCCTGCTCGCCGTCGGGGCCGGCGCCGTGATCAGCGCCGCGGTTCCCAGCCAGACCGCTACGGCCGCCGCGGCCAATCCGGCCACCGCGACAGCTATCCGCGCCGAGCGCGGGAGGCGCCCGCGGCGCACGAGGTGCGCGGCGCCTGACCGGGCAGGCTCGGGCCGCTGCGAGCGCAGCGCGCCCCCGATGCCGTCGACGACCGCGGGGGCGACGGCTGGAGCCGACGATGTGTCGGAGCCCAACGCGGCGACTTCGCGCCGGACCCGGTTCAACGCGTCCATCGTCTGCTGGGCGTCCGGATCGGTGCGAACTTTCTTACGTAGCCGCGCAGCGGCGTCGTCGTTGAGCAGCCCGGCCTGCAGGTCGGCGAGGACCTCCACGGTCAGCGGTGGGTCGTCGCCCGCGTCGCCGTCGCACCCAGCTGGCTCAACTCCGTCCATCCGCCCCAGTGTCCGTCATCGGTAACCCGAATGCCACGAGCACGCGGTGGGCGCGGCTAACCGGCCGGACGGTTGGGGGCGGTGTCGCTCTGCAGGTAGCCGAGGTTTGCGGCCAGCCGGGCCCGGGCGCGGGCGCAGCGACTCTTGACGGTGCCCTCGGCCACCCCGAGCATCCGCGCCGTATCGGCGACCGAATAGCCGTGCATGTCGACCGCCACCACCGCCGCGCGTTGTTCGATGGGCAGCCGCATCAGCGCGCGCTGCACCGCGATGGCCGTCTCGACCTGGGCGGTCCGATCCGACACGGGATAGACGTCGTCGAGTGCGGTGGTGGGGTGGGCTTTGTTGCGGCGCAAGCGATCCAGGCAGGCGTTGACCACGATGCGGTGCAACCAGCTGCTGACCGCGGCGTCGTGGCGAAAGGAACCGGCGCCGCGGTGCGCCGAGACCATCGCCTCCTGCAGCGCGTCCTCGGCGTCCTCGGCGCTACGACTGGTCAGCCGGGCCAGCCGGTGCAATTGCCGGTGGTGGCGGTAGAACAGTTCCTCGAACGCGTAGCGGTCGCCCGCGACGTGCGCCGCCAACAATTCGGCGTCGCTGCGTTGTTCTGGAACTTCCTGCCGAACCTGGTGCGCGGAGCCCACGGCCGGACAGTAACCAATCGTCGGATACCCGGCACTTCACTCGATCGGCCGGTGTGACTAGCGCACAGCCAAGATCGTCAGGGCTTGGCCTGCACGGTGATCTCGGAGAAGCCGGAGCGGCTTTCGCCGTTCGTGGTGCCCAGGGTGGGGATCCACACCAGCAGATGCGTGGTGGGCGACGACGCGTTGACCGGAATGCTGTTGTGGCCGGGGTGCGTCGAGACCGGCTGCGTCAGTGCGGTGGTGTTTTCGAGCTTGGCCGGTGTCGCGGTCGACGATGCGCGGATCTGGATTTTCGTTCCGGTGCTGGCCAGGTCGACGGTGACGGCCCCCACGACGGTCGGTTGCGGCAGCTGCAGCAACAGGCCGACACCGCTTTTGAACCCCGGGAACGGGACCGCGTCCTGGTAGGTGTCGGTCTCCCACGCGGTGCCCGGATTGCCGTCGATCGCCAGCCCGGCCTGGCCGGGATTGTCGGCTTCGCCGCCGGGGGAGAACACCGTGACGCCTACCG
The DNA here is from genome assembly GCA_963833915.1 of uncultured Actinomycetota bacterium. Lineage (GTDB taxonomy): Bacteria > Actinomycetota > Actinomycetes > Mycobacteriales > Mycobacteriaceae > Mycobacterium. Next base: position 73,600 of record CAWHZO010000004.1, on the reverse strand, counting down.
GTTTGACGAGGCTGCCCGCCGCCGAATTGGCACTGGAGCTCGAGCTTGCCGAGGGCCCGTTGAGCCCGAGCTGGTCTTTGTCGAGGCCACCGACGTCGCTGAACATCCGGCTGAGCACCGAGGCCAAGATCAGCAGTGCCACCACGATCACGGCGGCGCCGGCGCCGACCCCGATCGTCACGACGCGGCGCCGACGGACGCGCGCCAGCGCAGCCTCCGACTCGGGTGTGCGGGATCGGTCTGCTCGCGGGGATGTCGGCGGCGGGTCCCGGTCCTGAACCGGGCTCAGCAGCTCGGTGCGATCCGCCACCGCGGTGGCTTGCTGCAATAGATTCAAAAGTGTTGCAGCACTGCGTATTCCGCCATCCCCTTGGATGGAATGGGTGGCCGCCGCAGAAATCTGGAAGGGAATGTCGCGGTCTATCGCACTGGGTTCGAGGGGTTGGCCGGCCGGATCTTGCGGTGCTTGCGCCATCCCGCTGGGTTCCCCGGACTCGGGCAGCGGCCACCGGTTGACCAGGAGCGCATACAACGCGGCGCCGATGCCGCGGAGGTCGTCTTCGGGGCTGGTTTCCGGGATCGTCGCGGGGAACGCGAGCACCACGTCGCCCTCGATGCTGACGCGTACCCGGCCCGGATGGTCGATCGACAGCGCGACGCCGGCGTGGTGGGCGGCCTCGGCCGCGGCGGCCAGGGTTTGCATCGCGCGGGCAGCGCCGACGGCGGACGGCGAGGTGTCGGCCACCTCCTGCAACGACCCACCGCGAACCCATTCGGCAACCACCAAGCCACCGGTGCCGGTGTGGACGACGTCAAGGACGCGGGCGATGCCGGGTTTGTCGACGCGGCTCACCCGCATGGTGCGCGACAGGATCTCGCGGAGTTGGTCGTCGGGAAGCGTCCCGTCTGGATCCACAAACGTCAGCGCCACCTGCCGATTCAGCGCGGTGTCCAGCGCCTGCCAGAACTGCAGGTGCGGCGCCCCGCCGTGGAACATCAGCAGCCGATAACGACCGCGCGCGATGATGGCGCCGGGGACCAGCTGCTGTTCGTCCTGGTGTCCGGACGATTCCGCCGCGGGCTGGCTCGGGGCGTCGAACCCGATCGGACCGGCGTCGCCGAAAGTTGCGGGCTCGAGGGCGGGATCGGACGACGGTTCGCCGTTCGGCGGCTGGGAGGTGTCCGGCGCCGCAACGGTGCCGACCTGGAGATCGGGCGGGACGTCGGGCTGGAAGTCGTCCGCCACCGGCGCCGATGCGGGCCGTGGAGCCGCCCGCTGAGGAACCGGGCTATCGGATCCGAGCGGCGACGATGTGTGTTCGGAGACAGATTTGGACGAGGTGCTCTCCGCTGGGCCGTCGGTCATCCCCGGTCCTCTCCCCGTCCCCTCCCCGGTTGACTGCTGCGGATGCCCGCGCCGGAGGGGTTCTCGTACCGGATGCCCCGCCGGCGTGGACGAATTCCTTTGCTCAGGGTACGTGACGACACGTGAGCGCAACAGTTGATCTGCACCGCCGGGTTTGCCGGCGGCGACGTTGGTTGAACTGCGAGAAGCGCGCGGCGCCGCACCGATCCAGCCGCGGAATGTGGCCAGCGCCGCCTGAGCCTCGGGTACCTGCGCGCGCAGCATGACCACGGCCAGGATCGGCAGCATGATCACCGCGAGCACGAACAGCCTTAGCAGCGATCCGGCCCCGCCGCCGTAGGCGGTGAGGCGCTGCATGGCCGTCAGCACGTCCACCACATACGCGACCAACCCGGCCAGTAACGACGCGGTGACCGTAACCAGGATGGTCCGCACCTCCGCGACGCCGAGCAGGTGGCCGCCGGTGGGCCGCAGCGCGTTACGGAGGAGGTAATAGCCGGCGATCGCGCCGGCGACAAACCCCAGGCCGTTGGCCAGCCCCAGATAACCCGCGACGAGTTCGGGGTTGTCGGTGATGTGCGGTGCGACCAGTGAGCCGGCGATCTTGACGGTCGTGATGATGACGATGATCGCGATCGGTATCCACGGCTGCTCGCGGGCATAGAAGACGCGCAGCTGCAGCAGCACGACCGCGTAGGGGAGCAACGTGAACGCCGACATCGCGATCGCCGTGCCCAGGTAGCCGGCATCGACGTCGCCGAAATGGCCGTAGGCGAACAGCGCGCTGCCCATCGCTGGCCCGCCGACGGTCATGAACGCCACCGTCGGGATCAGCGTGATCATCGTCAACCGGGTAGCCAGCGAGAGGTCGGCGAGCACCGCCGCGGTGTCGTCGGCGGCGGCGTTGCGGCTCAAGCGCGGCATCACCACCGTCAGCACGGTCACCCCGATCATGCCGAACGGCAGCATCAACACCAGCCAGGTGTAGTTGTAGATCGCCGGGCCGGAAGCGGCTGCCGTGCTGGCGATTTGGTTGGTGACGATCAGGCCGATCTGGCTGATCAGCACGTAGAACACCATCGCGGCGGCCATGGCGCCGAAGCGTTTGAGCCGGTCGTCGATTCCCCACAGCGGGCGAAGGCTGATGCGCTGACGGCGGATCGCAACCAATAGCACGGCGGTCTGCGCGAACACCCCCAACGTGGTGCCGATGCCCAGCACCAGCAGCTTGGCGTTGCCCATCTGCACTGGGTCCACGGAGAGTTGCCCCGGTGTTGCCAGGTAGGCGCCCAGGGTGGCGATCGCGACGACGTTGTTGATCACCGGCGCCCAGGCCGGCGGCGCGAACACATTGCGGGTGTTCAGGATGGCCATGAACACCGAGGACAGGCCGTAGAAAAGCACCTGAGGCAACAGCAGGTAGGCGAACGCGGTCGTCAGCGGTTCGTTCACCTGGGGGCTGCGGCCCAGCATCAGCTGTACCAGCAGCGGGGCGGCCGCCACCGACAGCAGCGTGGTGATCAGCAACAGGGCGGTGGCCAGCGTCACCAGGCGCCGCACGAACGCCGCGCCGCCATCGGCGTCGTCCTGCTCGGCGCGCGCGAGCACCGGCACGAAGATCGCGGTGAACGTCGCCTCCAGCACCAGCGCGGCGACCAGGTTCGGCAGCTGGTTGGCCACCGTGAACGCGCTGGACAGCGCGGCACCCAAAATCGCGGCCAAAACCACGATCCGGGCAAACCCGGTGATTCGGCTGACCAGGGTCGCGAACGCCATTCCCCACGACCGCGATACCAGCGCGGCGTCGGAGAGCTCGGGACGGGGCTGCGGTGACGTGCTTTGCGACGGCACGTGGCCGGTCGGCGGCAGCGGCCCGGTCGGTGGCCCCGGACTTCGCTTCCGGTGCGGCCGCAGAGCCGAAGGCCCCGGACTTCGTCGCGGTGGCTGTGCCGGCGGCGGAACCGGCCGGCCGGCCGGACTCATACGCGGTGCTCTTCGTCGAGGAGGTGGTCCGGCGCCGGCGGATCCGGGCGGTCGAGGTCGGCGGGGTCCGGCTGGCCACGGAAGCGGTGCCACAGCCGTCGTCCCGCGAGTGCCACCAGCACCGCGGCCGCGCTCAGCGTGATCGCGAACAGCACCTTGCCGTAGGCGTTGGAGTGCACCGACATCCGCACCGGCTCGCCCAGCGGCACACCGTCGGGGGTGCGTAACGTGACATCGATCGCGACACGCTGAGTGAAGTTCACTTCGATCGGCACCCGCAGCGGCAGGTATCCCGGTGGCAGCTCGATTTCGCCGAGATCGGTCACGGTCATCCCGGGCGGCACGTCGACGTGCAGTCGCACCCGGATCGGAACGGCCAACCCGTTGTGTAAGACCACCGGCAGCGGGCTGTGTTCGGTGGCCAGCGTGTACGACCCGGTCGGCTTGACGATGATGACCGCACCGAATAAGTCGTCGATCGAGGTGCCGACCACCTCCAACCGCTGTTGGGCCAGCCCGTTGCGGCTGTCGGGGCGCTCGGCTTGGCTGATCGCGCGCAGCATGTCCTCGCGCAGCGGCGCGGTGTAGCTGACACCGGTCAGCCCGCTACGGGCATCGGTGGTCAGCGCCGCGGTCAGCCCGGACAGCCGGCCCACCTCACTCGCAATCTTGGCGATTACGGCGTCATTGAACCGGCCGCGCGCGCCGGCGTCGACGTCGGGTTGCAGCGTTCCGTTGACCGGTGGGACGGCCGAAGCATCGGCAATCACCGCGGGCAGCGGTCGCGGCACCGCCAGGCCGGATCGGATGGCGGTCGCCAGCGTGGTCAGGATGGCGCCTGCGTCGTCGGAACGCAGCGTCCAATCGGCCGGGGGCAGCAAAATCTGAGCGCGCGGGGTGACCCTGGGCTGCATGGCACGCCACAGCATCGAGCCCAGTGCGTCTTGACGGCGAGCGGTATCGGAGTCGTGCTGAAGCCGAATCGCCAGTGCGGAGTTCAGGTAGGTGGGCGCGACCGGATCCGAACCGGCCGCCGCGAACGCGGCGCCGACGGCGGGGTCGAACGGCGCCACCACCACCTGCGGTGACAGCCGTCGCGGGGCGGTGTCCGCGGGCGGCGGTGCAGGGGCGCTGGACTCCCCGGCGGCGGAGTCTGCGGCGGCGATCACCACGGTGTTGCCGTTGGCGCTCAACAGATCCACGACCCGCCGGGTCAACGAGCCGTCGGGGATCAGGGTGGCGCCGCGGACCGCGACCACGCCCAGGATTCGGTCGACGATGTCTCCGGCAGCGCGGATGGCGGTCACGGTGAGCCCGGCATCGCCGACACGTTGCACGGCGTCGAGGTCGGCTTGGGCATACGGAAGCGGTGCGACGCACGTTCGGTGAACCAGTGCGCGCAGCCGGTTCAACCAGTTCACCGCCACGGCCTGCCCGGTACCCGGATGCGTTGGGGTGCCTGGCTCCTGTGCGGGGCCGTCGGGGGAGTCGGAGACGACGTAGCCGGCGGTCATCGCGTTGACGGTGACCAGCAGGTCCGGGTCGACGGCCACGCAGACCGAACGACCGACGGCGCCGTCGGAGTCGACGTCGCGGCTGGTCGCGAACTCGGCGGCGGCCAGCAGGATGTCCAACCGGCCGCCGGTGGCCAGCGACGTCGCCAGCTCGTCGTCTACCAGCCGAATGGGAATTGTGCCGCCCGGCACCCCGGGCGCCAGCCTGGGCCGGTCGGCCAGCGGCCAGAGCATGGTGACCGGCACGGGCTTGGAGGTGTCGGGTGCGATCACAGCGCCCATAGCGTCGCCGGAAGTGTCCAGGGGATCGGGCGGTACCCCCACCACCGGCAGCAGGAACCGGGCGTTGTCCAGTCGCGCCGGTTCGCCGTAGTCGGGTGTTCCGTTGACGTTGACCAGCAGCGGGTAGACGCCGGGCGCACCGATATCCAGCGAGTGTTTGGTCGCCGATCGCATCGGGGCGGACAAAGTAAAGCGCGCCTTCTGGCCGCGCTGCAGCTCCGGGGCCACCGTCAGGAAGTCGGCGGCGGCCTCATACTGATCGGTGTCGCCGTCGAGGTTGGTGCGCAAACCCGCCGACGTGGCCACCGCCGCCGCGTGTTCAAGGCGGACCATCACGTCGCGGACCGGCCGGTCACCGATGTTGGTCACGATTCCGGCAACGGTCACCACCGGCTCGCTGGTCGTGGTGGCGACCTGCGGGGTGACCTTGTCGATCCGGACCTGGACGAAAGGTGTCGCGCCGGGCTCGCCCGCGGCGGCGGTGGGGAGGGTGAGCAAGGCCGCCAAACCAGTCAAGATGCCGACCACCACGGCGAGGCGCAACAAGGCGGCCCGCCGGAGCCGCGGCGCCATCAGACCGGCGTTGGCCCCTGCAAGCCGGTGGTGCCGCCACCTCATCGCGTTGTTCTGCATCGTTGTCGGCGGCTACGGCCCGGGACCGCGACCGTTCTTCCGACCTCGTATGGGCTCGTCAGGACGACGGATGCGGGTGCGCGAATGGGTTTGCGGACGCCGTCGCGGCGAGCTGGGCGGCAGAGGTGGCAGCGCGGCTGGGCCGTCGGTCTGCAACTTGTCGATCAGCTCGTCGGCCACCTCGGCCAGCCGGCGTTCGTCGGCGTAGGCCAGCCGGGACGGCAGCTCGGGGATCGGCACCCACGCCACCTCGGCGACCTCGACGTCCTCGTCGGACAGCTCTCCGCCCGAGCAGCGCATCAAATAGTGGTGCACCGTTTTGTGCACCCGCCGCCCGTCGGTGACGAACCAGTAGTCGATCCGGCCCAGCGACGCCAGCACGCTGCCATGAATCCCGGTTTCCTCGGCGACCTCACGGATCGCGGTCTGCTCGGCCGTTTCACCGAGCTCGATATGGCCTTTGGGCAGCGACCACAGCATCCGGCCGCGCCGGTCGACGCGACCGATCAGTGCGGCGACCTGTTCTTCACGTGGTCGATCGAGACCGTCGATGACCAGTCCGCCGGCCGACGTCTCATGCACGGTGCGTAGTCGCTCTGGTCCACGGCCCCCAGCGGGGCGAGGGCCGGACTTGGCCGCAGCGGCTGGTGTGCCGGCGTCGATCGCCTCGTTGCCGGTTGGGCTCCGCCCTGACCCCGCCGAGCGCTGACCGCGGCGCCTCCCGCGGCGCCGACGCGGTTGCGGTTTTTCGCCGTCGGACACCCAAGCGATAGTAGCTGGCGTGCGCAGACGCTCCGGCCGCACTCGCCGTAGTGCGCTGGGGGATCGGGCCACTACGCTCCGTCCGGTCGACGATGCGGGGCGGACGGGCTGCGGAGGAGCCGGACTACGCTCTGTGCGTGCCGGAACCCACTGACGATGCGGAGCTGCTGGCCGCGACCGCGGTTGCGTTAAACCAGAACGCCGACTTCCTGCGCGAATTCGGCTCAGTGTTCGCTGCCGCCGGCCACGAGCTGTATCTGGTCGGCGGTGCCGTGCGTGACGCAGTGCTGGGCCGGTGGACTTCGCTTTCCGACTACGACTTCGCCACGGACGCCCGCCCGGAGCAGATGAAAAAGTTCCTGAAGTCATGGGCGGATGCTCTGTGGGACACCGGAATCGAGTTCGGAACCATCGGCGTCGGCAAAGGCGATGCCCGTCTGGAAGTTACGACGTTCCGAACTGACCGCTACGACGGAGTGTCGCGCAACCCGGCGGTGCGGTTCGGTAGTTCAATCGAGGAAGACCTAGAGCGCCGCGACTTCACCGTGAACGCAATGGCAGTGCGCGTCACAACGGCCGGTGCGACGGAGTTTCTCGATCCTCACAACGGTTTGGCCGCAGTGCGGGCCGGCGTGCTGGATACACCGGCGAAGCCGGCGGACTCGTTCGGCGACGATCCGCTGCGGATGCTGCGCGCTGCGCGGTTCGTCTCGCAACTCGGCTTCACGGTCGCGCCGCGGGTCCGCGCGTCGATCGAGGAAATGGCCCCAGAATTGGGCCGGATCACCGCCGAGCGGGTGGCGGCCGAGTTGGACAAGCTACTCCTGGGCGACGACCCGGTCGCCGGGATCGAACTGATGGTGCAGACCGGAATGGGCGACGTGGTGCTGCCCGACGTCGGCGGCATGCAGATGGCCATCGACGAACACCACCAGCACAAAGACGTCTACCAGCACTCGCTGACGGTGCTGCGCCAGGCCGTCGCCCTCGAAGACGCCGGTCCGGACCTGGTCTTACGCTGGGCCGCGCTGCTGCACGACATCGGCAAGCCCAGCACCCGCAAGCACGAACCCGACGGTGGCGTCAGCTTCCACCACCACGAGGTGGTGGGTGCCAAGATGGTTCGAAAGCGGTTGCGGGCGTTGAAATATTCGAAACAGATTGTCGATGACGTGTCGCAATTGGTGTATCTGCATCTACGGTTCCACGGTTACGGCGAGGGCAGGTGGACCGACTCGGCGGTGCGCCGATATGTCACCGACGCCGGACCGTTGTTGCCGCGGCTGCACAAGTTGGTGCGCGCCGACTGCACCACCCGCAACAAGCGACGAGCGGCGCGGCTGCAGGCCAATTACGACGACTTGGAAGCGCGTATCGCCGAATTGGCCGCCAAAGAGGACCTGCAGCGGGTCCGTCCGGATTTGGACGGCAACGAGATCATGCAGTTGCTCGGCATTCCGGCGGGTCCGCAGGTGGGAGAGGCGTGGCGCCATCTCAAGGAGTTGCGGTTGGACCGCGGGCCGCTGACTCACGAGGAGGCGACGGCCGAGCTGATGTCGTGGTGGAGCGCCCGCGGGAACCAGTAGCGGCCGGGCCGCGTCCCATTGGCATGGAGTACTGCCTCAGCACCGGTGACGGCGCAGCGACGATGTGGGACCGCGGACCGGATCTCGACCTCAACGGGGACGGCCGGCTCGACGCGGTCAGCCTGGACTTCGACGGTGACGGCCTGGCCGACGACGCCCTGGCCGATCTGGACGGCGACGGCATCGCGGACCACGCTGTGCTCGACCTCGACAACGACGGCACCGCGGAAAGCTACTTCACCGACGACGGATCGGGCACCTGGGCGGTGGCCGCAGATCCGCCCGCCCGTCCGCCGCGGCTCGGCCAACCCGTGCCCGGACTGCGCTGGTTCGGGCTCGACGGCGCCGAGCACACCGGTGGGCCGCTAGCTGACTTCGGCGCCGACGGCCGGGCGCAAGTCCGGCTGCTCGACAGCGACGGCAACGGGCTGGCTGACCGCGCAATCACATTCGGGGACAACGGTGTGACGGGCTACGTCGATACCGACGGCGACGGGCGCTGGGATGTCAAGCTCACCGACACCGACGGCGACGGCGCCGCCGATGCGGCCAGCGCGCTGGGGCCCAAAACGTAGGTCCCCTTTTGCCGGGGCGGCCCGGTACTGTGACGGCCCATGAACGTGGAGCAGTCACACCCTGACTCGGTGAGCGCTGCCCTGACCGAGATCCTGCGCGACGACCTCAATGTCGACATCGGCCGGGTTACGCCGGAATCTCGGCTGGTCGACGACGTGGGGCTGGACTCGGTGGCTTTTGCGGTCGGCATGGTGGCGATCGAGGACAAGCTCGGAGTGGCGGTGTCCGAACAGGAGCTGCTGGGCTGTGACACCGTTGGCGACCTCGAGCAAGTCATCCGGGCAAAGGTCCCGGTCGGTCGGTGAGCGTGCTGGCCAGCGCCCTGTCCGGGGCGATGCGCACATCAGCTCACGACCTGGTGGTCTTCGACAGGGAGGCCGATCGCTGGACGCGGCACCCGTGGCCGCAGGTCCACGCGCGCGCCGAGAGCATTGCCGCGCGCGTCCTCGACCAACCGCAGCCCGGTGCGGTCGGCCTGGTCGGCGAGCCGACCGCGGACTTCGTCGCGGCCGTCCAGGGTGTCTGGTTGGCCGGGCAGAGCGTGTCGATCCTGCCGGGACCGGTCCGCGGCGCCGACCCGCAGAGGTGGGCACAGGCAACCCTGGCGCGGTTCGCCGGCCTCGGCGTGCGCACCGTCTTCAGCCACGGACCCGAACTCGACCTGCTGGTCGGCCAGGACGTCTCCGATGGGCCGCAGGCGGTGCTTGACCTGGGGGCCGTCGCCCGGCGCGAACCGTCGACCAGCCTTACACCGGCCGAGGCCGCAGCCGGCCCGCCCGCAGTACTGCAGGGCACCGCGGGATCCACCGGCACCCCGCGCACTGCGCAGCTGTCGCCCGAGGCGGTGCTGAACAATGTGAACGGCCTGATCACCACCTTCGGTGTCGATCCCGCGGCCGATGTCGGGTGCACGTGGCTGCCGCTCTACCACGACATGGGTCTGACCTTTCTGCTCAGCGGTGCGCTGACCGGGTCACCGCTCTGGCTGGCCCCCACCGCGGCGTTCGCCGCTTCGCCGTTCCGCTGGCTGAGGTGGCTCAGCGAGAGCGGAGCCACGATGACCGCGGCGCCGAACATGGCCTACAGCATGATCGGCAAGTACGCCCGGCTGGTGTCCGATGTCGACCTGGGACGGGTGCGGGTGACGATCAGCGGCGGCGAACCGGTCGACTGCGCCGCAATGGAACGCTTCGCAACCGCCCTGAGCGGGTTCGGATTCGAAGCGGGCGCGATGTCGCCGTCCTACGGCCTGGCCGAATCCACCTGCGCGGTAACGATTCCTGGTCCCGGTGCCGGCGTGCTGTATGACGAAGTGCATTCTCCTGCAGCCGATTTCAATGCCACGGTAAAGCAACGGCACGCGATTTTGGGCGCGCCGATCCCCGGGATGGAAGTACGCATCGGCCCGGTATCGGAGCGGTCCGCGGAGGTGGTTGACCGCGAAGTCGGGGAGATCGAGATCCGCGGTACCTCGATGATGTCTGGATACGTCGGCGATGCTCCACTAGGACGTGACGCCTGGTTCCCGACGGGAGATTTGGGTTACCTCACCGACGACGGTCTGGTTGTCTGCGGGCGGGCCAAAGAGATCATCACCATCGCGGGCCGCAACGTGTTTCCCGCCGAGATCGAACGGGTCGCCGCCGAGATCCGCGGCGTGCGAGAGGGCGCGGTGGTCGCGGTGGGCACCGACGACGACGCGACGCGACCGGGTCTGGTGATCACGGCCGAGTTCCGCGGCCCCGATGAATCCGGCGCCCGTAGCGAACTGGTCGCCAAGGTGGCGTCCGAGTGCGGCATCGTGCCCGCCAACGTGGTGTTCGTCAGGCCGGGCTCGTTGCCGCGCACCTCGTCGGGCAAGCTACGGAGGCTGGAAGTCAAACGCAACCTCACCGCGGTGACTACATGACCGATACGCCAGAGCTGAGCATCGACGAATACCGAGCGCTGCTCGACGAAGTGTTTGATGACAGCGTCGTCGGCTGGACCGCGGAAGCCGAAGCCAGCGAACGGTTTCCGCACAAGCTGATCGAGCACCTCGGTGAGCGAGGTGTGTTCGCGCACAAGTGGCGCAATGGTCAGCACCCCGACGTGCCCAAGCTCGTTGCGTTGGCGTTCGCGCTGGGGAAGCTCGGTTCGGCGGGTATCGGTGTCGGTGTCAGCCTGCATGACTCGGCGATCGCCATCCTGCGCCGCTTCGGCCGGTCGGACTACCTCAAGAACATCTGCGAGCAAGCCGTCCGCGGCGAGGCGGTGCTGTGCATCGGCGCATCCGAAGAGTCCGGCGGTTCGGACTTGCAGATCGTTCAGACCGAAGTCCGTTCTGTGCGAGACGGATTCGAGGTTCGCGGGGTCAAGAAGTATGTGTCGCTGTCTCCGGTGGCCGACCACATCATGGTGGTCGCTCGGGGTGTGGACCACGACGAGAACAGCCGCCACGGCAATGTGCTGGTGATCGCCGTTCCGACGTCACAGACCGATGTGCAGCTTCCCTACCGCAAAGTCGGCGCCGGACCGCTGGACACCGCCGCGGTGCATATCGACACCTGGGTCCCCGCCGACGCCCTGATCGCCCGGCCTGGAACGGGTTTGGCCGCGATCTCCTGGGGACTGGCCCACGAACGGATGTCGATCGCGGGGCAAGTTGCCGCCGGGTGCCAGCGAGCGCTCGGCATCACCCACGCCAGGATGGTGGACCGCAGGCAGTTCGGTTCGACGTTGTTCGAACACCAGGCCCTGCGGCTGCGCATCGCCGACCTGCAGGCCCGCGTCGACCTACTGCGGCACGGGCTCAACGGAATCGCCGCCGAAGGGCGGCTCGATCTGCGGGCGGCGGCCGCCGTGAAGGTCACCGCCGCGCGGCTTGGCGAAGAGGTGCTGTCGGAATGCATGCATATTTTCGGCGGCGCAGGCTATCTGGTGGACGAGACGCCGATCGGTCGATGGTGGCGCGACATGAAGCTGGCCCGGATCGGCGGCGGCACCGACGAGGTGCTGTGGGAACTGGTGGCCGCGGCGATGAAGCCCGATCACGACGGCTACAACGAACTGATCGGCGACACGCCCGGATAACGCCTCGCTAGCGGGCCTCGGGAACGTCGGCGGGACTGCGGGGCAACGCATACAGCGCCATCCGCCGATTGCTCATGTCGTGCTCGCCGAGGAACGCGCACCGGGCGTATTCACACAGCCGTCGCGCCGAGGTGTTGCGGTGGTCGGGATCGAACATGATTCGGCGGCAACGCGGTTCGACTTCGAAGACGCTGGCGACGATACGCGGCAGCAGGAATGGGCCGAGCCCCTTATTGACGACCGTCAGCTCGGCGATGGCCGCGTGCAACCCGACGTCGTAGGGATCGGCGTGATACCGCGTGGCGATGGAATCCTTTGCCGCGCAGTAAACTTCGACATACCCGCCGTCCTGACCGTGCATGCTGCCGACGAACGGGCGGGAATAGCTGCCATCGAGTTGGGCGCGCAGATATTCGCGCCACCGCGACGCCGGCCAGGCCGATTCCCATGCTTCGGCGAGATGCGGCATGTTCATCCACTGCGAGATCATTTCCGCGTCGACGTCCGGGTCGACCAGGCGCAGCGCGTAGGGCGCGGTCAGCACCGGCGTAGGTGGCGCAGGGGCGGCGCGGACGTCGTCGCTGAGTCCCTCGGTCAGCTCCCGCGGCAGGATCGGGCGGCTTTCTTCGCGCTGCGCGGTCATCGGCCACCGCTTCGGCTTTGGGCGGGCTCTCGTCGCGCTGCGCGCTCATCGGCCACCGCTTCGGCTTTGGGCGGGGCTCTCGTCGCGCTGCGCGCTCATCGACCACCGCCCGGCGGACCGGCGAAAGCCTGCGCGATCGGCAGCCAGCGCAGCGCGTCGTCGCCGTCGGCGGTGATGTCCAGATCGCGCCGTGGCCGTCGCTGGGTGACCAGAAAACAGAAGTCCTCGGCGGTACCGGTGACGCGCTGCGACGCCTCGGCCGGGCCCCACGACCAGGTGCTGCCATCGGGTGCGCGCAGCTCCACGCGGAACGCGTCGCTCGGGGGCTGCTGACCGTTGATGGTGAACGCGAAATCGCGGGTGCGGACCCCGATATGCGCAATGGATCGCAGCCGGGCCGTGGCGGGTCGGCGCACGCCGAGGGCGTCGGCGACGTCGAGTCCGTGCGCCCAGGTCTCCATCAACCGCGCAGTCGCCATCGAGGAGGCACTCATCGGCGGTCCGAACCACGGCAATTTGCGACCGTCGGGAACCGTCAGCAGTGCGTCGTGCAGCCGCGTGCGGGTGAGCCGCCAATCGACGAGCAACTCGGCGGGCGCGACGGCAGCCAGTTCATCGGCGGCGGCGTCGACGAAGCCGATCGGGTCGGCCGCGGCGGTCGCCACCAGTTCGGCGAAGGCCGCCTCGTCGGTGACGGCAATCAGGGCGCCGCGGTCGGTCCACAGCAGGTGCCCGATCTGGTGGGCGATGGTCCAACCCGCGGCGGGTGTCGGCGTAGTCCAGCGGTCATCGGCGAGCGGTGCAACCAGCGCATCGAGCTCGTCACTTTCGGCGCGCAGGTCGGCCACAAGCTGCTGCAGATCGGCCACCTGTGTACCTTAACGATTCGCGGCCGGCTGGCCGCGGCGCCCGACAACACTGTGAACGGCGAACCCGCACAGGTAGATCACGGTGCCGGCCAGGACCAGTCCGGGCGAGTGGCCATCGGCTGGAATGACAGCCGCCGCCACGGTGATCGCGCCGATGAACGCCACCCAGAACAGCGAATCCTGTACAGCGAACACGTGTCCGCGCAACGCGTCGTCCACATCGATCTGAATGGCGGTGTCGGCGCACAGCTTGACCACTTGGCCGGCCCCGCCCAGCAGGAAGCCGCACGTCACCAGCACCGCCAGCTGCAAACCGACCCCGGCGATCTCGATGGCCGCCGCGATCGCCAATGCCCCGTTGGCCGTCGGGTAACGGCCCCAGCGGCGCACGGCGGGCGGTGTGACCGCATTGGCCAGAAACGATCCGGCGCCGGCCGCGGCGACGAACAGCATCGCGCTGCCCAATGCCGAGGCCCCGCCCGGGTCGCCGCGGCGCACCAGCAGCAGCACGAGCAGGGAATTGATGCCGACCACCATCCGATGTGCGGCCAAGCCGGAAAGGGTGGCGGCGACGGTGGGCCGGTCGCGCACGGTGCGTATGCCATGCATCCAACCGGTGATGACGGCGTAGACGACCGATCCATGGATCGCCCGCCGGGTGTCGTCGGGACCCAGCACGTGGGCAGCGAATCGCAGCGACAGCAGCAGCGCGATCAGAAACGGGATGGCGACCAGGAAGATGATCGACGCGGCCCCGCTGTCGCCGGAGCCGAAGAATGCCCGGGGCACGAGCATGAAGTTGGCGCCGACGAACGCCGCGACCGCGCCGGTCGCCGACGCGATCGAATTCATCGTGACGACCTGATCGCTGGGCACCACGTGCGGCAGGGCGGCGGACAGTCCCGACGAGACGAACCGGGCGAGGCCGTTGACCACCAATGCGCCGCACAGCACGAGGAAGTCGCCTGCCCCGACCGCCAGGCAGATTCCCACCACGGCCACCGACACCAGCCGGCCCACGTTGGCGGCGACCAGCACCAGGCGCCGGTCCCACCGGTCCATCAACGCCCCGGCGAACGGGCCTAACACCGAATACGGCAGAAACAACACGGCAAACGCGCCGGCGATGGCCATCGGGCTGCTCGCCCGCTCGGGGTTGAACAGCAGCGCTCCGGCCAGACCCGCCTGGAAGAGACCGTCGCCGAACTGGCTCGCCGTCCGCAACTCCAGCAGCCGCCAAAAGTCGGGCAGGCTGCGCACCGAGCGCCAGACAGCGACAGGTGCGCGCGGATGAGTCACTGAACCTACTTCCCATGGGGCCAGGCGATCGCGGACCGGGCATCAGGCCCCTGTTAACAACACTACAAATTCTTTACAGCGCCGTTCTTGTTCACCACAGTCGTGCGGCCCGGATGCCATGATGGAAGGGTGGCGCAGCAAGAAGACCCGGAGGACTATGTTGCCCCCGACCGCACACCGGGTGCGAGCGGGCACTTTGCTGCTGGCGAACACGGATCTGCACGAGCCGACATTCCGGCGCACCGTGATCTACATCGTCGAGCACAACGACGGGGGCACGCTGGGCGTGGTGCTCAACCGTCCCAGCGAGACCGCCGTCTACAACGTGTTGCCGCAGTGGGCCAAGTTGGCGGCAAAACCGAAGACGATGTTCATCGGTGGACCGGTCAAGCGCGACGCGGCGCTGTGCCTGGCGGTGTTGCGGGTGGGCGCCGTTCCCGACGGCGTGCCCGGCCTGCGCCATGTGGCCGGCCGGATGGCGATGGTCGATCTGGACGCCGACCCCGAGTCGATCGCCCCGCTGGTGGAGGGTGTGCGGATCTTCGCCGGCTACTCCGGCTGGACGATCGGACAACTAGAGGGCGAGATCGAGCGCGACGACTGGATTGTGTTGTCGGCGTTGCCATCTGACGTTCTGGTCGAGCCGCGGGTGGATCTGTGGGGCCGGGTGCTGCGGCGTCAGCCGCAGCCGTTGTCGCTGCTGGCCACCCATCCGATCGACCTCAGCCGCAACTAAGCAGACGGCGTCTCGGCGGGCAGTTCATCGCGGGAGAGCCTGCTGGCGATCACCGAGCACACCACCAGCTGTATCTGGTGAAAAATCATCAGCGGCAACATGATCACTCCGACGGTGGCGGCGGGAAAGAACACCAGCGCCATCGGAAGACCCGACGCCAGGCTCTTTTTCGAGCCGCAGAACAGCAGCACGATGCCGTCGCCGCGGTCCAGTCCGGCCAATCGGCCGATCACCCAGGTGAACACCAGCACAGCGACCAGCAGCGCGGTGTCGACCCCGGCGACCGCGACCAGCTGCCACGGATCGACGCTGCGCCAGATGTGTTCGACGATGCCGATCGAGAACGCGGTGTAGACGATCAACAGGATCGACCCGCGATCGACGGCCCTGGTCACCAGCGAGTGCCGAGTAAGCCAGCCGGCGACCCATGGCCGCAGCAGTTGGCCCAGCGTGAACGGCAACAGCAACTGCAGCACGATGTCGCGGATCGCCGAGGCGTCCATCCGCGCCGCGCCGCTGCTGTTCATCAGCAGCACGACAAGTAGCGGAGTCAACGCCACCCCGAGGATGTTGGACAGCGAGGCGCTGACGAGCGCGGCCGAAACATTACCCCGCGCAATCGATGTGAAGGCGATCGAGGACTGCACGGTCGAGGGACCAGACACAAGAACAGCAGCCCGTTGTACAGGTCGATGTTCAGCAGCCACGGCACCAGGCCGCGGGCGGCCAGCCCGAGCACGGGAAAAACCACGAACGTGGTGGCCAGCACCAGCAGATGCAACTGCCAGCGCTTCACGCCGTGCCATGCCTGCTGCGGTGACAACCGGGCGCCGTACAGCGCGAACAGCAAGGCGATCACGGCTTTGGCGGCCACCGACATCGCGTCGGCGACGGCGCCGCGGGCCGGCAGCAGCGCCGCAAGCGCCACCGTCGCGGCCATGGCCAGCAGGAAGGTGTCGATCGGCAGCGCCGATAGCCGTCTCAGCACGATTGACGACGCGCCGGTGATCAGCGGCATGCGAGGGTGCAGGCCGCGCAGCCACCGACGCAACTGGCGGCGGCCGCCTCGCGGCGCAGCGCGTACCGCGCGGTCTGCCACGAGCCGGCGGCGACCGTACCCACGGCACCGATGATGCACACGCAGAGGACCGACAACGCGGTGCTCTGCGGTGCGGCCAGCGCCACCGTCCCTCCGGCAGCCAGCATCACCGCGGCCGCCAGCTGCGGTGGCGCTACCGAGCGCATCACCAGCCCAGTGGTGTCGCTGGCAACAGGACGCGCCAACGACCACAATCCGAGCACGGCCAACAACATAGCCGCGCACCCGCACAGCACTCCCGCGATGAGCATGGGGCCACAATACGAGGCCGGGCCGGCCCCCGCAGCGCCCGGCTACTAGTGCGCCATCGCCTGAGGCGGAGCGACTACCGCCGGCGGCGCTGCGGGCGCTGCGGGCGCGGACGGCACGGCGGCCGCCTGCGGCGGGGCTGCGGGTGGGATGGATCCCGGCGGCCCCACCCGGAAGCCGTTGATGATGCCGTCGGTGGACGGCGCCTCGGCGACGGCCTGGGTGGCATCCGTTGTCACCGCGAGCGACACCAGGTACTTGTCCGGGCCGGAGGTGACGATGACGTTGCGCCGCGAGGTGTTGAGCGTCATCTCGTTCTGCCGGTAGGTGCCCTCGATGATCGACGACGGAGAGCCGTTGAAGTCGGCCAGTGACGCGTTGGTGTTGCGCCAGGCGGGCAGTTGCTGGCTGTCGATGTAGCCGTGGGTGATGGCTTCTTTGGGGTCGAAATCGCCCACCAACCGGTACACCACCAGCTGGGCGTTCGAGGTGTACAGGCTGTTGCTGCGACGGTTGGCGGTCACCAGGAACGCATCGGGGACGTTGGGGTCGGGTACCTGCGTCCACCCGTTCGGCATCGGCAAGGCGATATCGAGAGCCTTGAAGTTCTGTGCCTGCTGCGGTTCCAGCTTGACGCTCTTGCTTCCGAAATAATCGCGCAGCGTTCCGGAACTGGCCGCAACGGGCTCCGGAGCAGCGGCGAGCGGGGGAGCCGGTGGGAGTGCGGGCGCAGCCGGGGCCAGCGCGGGCGAGATCGGAGCGGGCGCGGTGGCCACGCCCGGCAAGGCGTTGGCAGCAACTCCAGCGGCACCCGGGACGACCGCGACGGCCTGCGGCATCGGGGCGGCGGGGACCGGAACGGGGTTGGGCCGGGGCGGAAACGCCGGGTCCGCCGACGCGGTGGGGCTCGCGACGCCCAACGCACCGACAACGCCGACGGCGAGACCCGCGACCGCTACTCGCCAGCTACGGACAATCTGCTTCATGAGAGTCGGTCCTTTTCAATCGCTCGGGACTCGTGTCGTGTTCGAAGTCGCAGAAGGCGACTGTAACCAGGGGGAACCGGCGGCTACCAGGACCGGAACCGACCTGGAACACACCTGGGATAAAGCCCTGACCGGTCCGCAATCCAACCGAGACCAACGCCTGCCCGGCGGCCCGATCACCTGCGCCCTTATAACCTGTTGGGCGTGACCGACTCCCCGACGGGCCCTGCTGAGCAGGCCGACCCCGATGCGCCGCGGTATCGCTACACCGCGGAGCTGGCCGGCCGCATCGAACAAACCTGGCAGGACAACTGGACCCGGATGGGAACCTTCAATGTGCCCAACCCGGTCGGTTCGCTGGCACCGACGGACGGCTCGCCGGTGCCCGACGACAAGATGTTCGTCCAGGACATGTTCCCGTATCCATCGGGTGAGGGGTTGCACGTCGGTCATCCGCTCGGCTACATCGCGACCGACGTCTACGCACGCTACTTCCGGATGAGGGGCCGTAATGTTTTGCACGCGTTGGGCTTCGACGCTTTCGGTCTGCCCGCCGAGCAATACGCGGTGCAGACCGGCACCCACCCGCGCACCCGCACCAAGGCCAACATCGTCAATTTCCGGCGCCAATTGGGCCGGCTGGGTTTCGGCCACGACAACCGGCGAAGCTTTTCCACCACCGACGTCGAGTTCTACAAGTGGACGCAGTGGATCTTTCTGCAGATCTACAACGCGTGGTTCGACACCGCCGCCAACAAGGGCCGCCCGATAGCCGATCTTATCGCCGAATTCGATTCCGGTGCACGCCAATTGGATGACAGCAGGGATTGGGCAACGTTGTCGGCGGGGGAGCGCGCCGACGTGATCGACTCGCACCGCCTGGTCTACCGGACCGATTCGATGGTGAACTGGTGTCCGGGTCTGGGCACCGTGCTGGCCAACGAAGAAGTCACCGCTGACGGCCGCAGCGAGCGCGGCAATTTCCCGGTGTTTCGCAAGCGGTTGCGGCAGTGGATGATGCGGATCACCGCCTACTCCGACCGGCTGCTCGACGACCTCGACGTGCTGGACTGGCCGGAGAAGGTCAAAACCATGCAGCGCAATTGGATAGGTCGCTCCACCGGCGCTGCCGCGTTGTTCTCGGCGCGCACGGCCGACGGAGACACCGTTGACCTCGAGGTGTTCACCACCCGGCCGGACACCCTTTTCGGCGCAACGTATCTGGTGCTGGCTCCCGAGCACGACCTGGTCGACCGTCTGACGGCGCCGCAGTGGCCGGACGGGACGGACCCGCACTGGACCTTCGGTGCGGCCACCCCCGCGCAGGCCGTCGCCGCCTACCGGCAGGCCATAGCCGCGAAGTCCGACCTCGAACGCCAGGAGAACAAAGCCAAGACCGGCGTCTTCCTGGGCGGTTATGCGGTCAACCCGGCCAACGGCGAGCAGGTGCCGGTGTTCATCGCCGACTACGTGCTGGCCGGATACGGCACCGGGGCGATCATGGCCGTTCCGGGCCATGATCAACGCGACTGGGAGTTCGCCCACGAGTTCAGCCTGCCTATCGTCGAAGTCATTGCCGGCGGCGAT
Source organism: uncultured Actinomycetota bacterium (assembly GCA_963833915.1). Taxonomy (GTDB): domain Bacteria; phylum Actinomycetota; class Actinomycetes; order Mycobacteriales; family Mycobacteriaceae; genus Mycobacterium. The sequence goes on along the minus strand of CAWHZO010000004.1, from coordinate 54,358 downwards.
GTTTCGGAGGCGGCCTACACCGGAGACGGCGTCCTGGTGAACTCGGGCTACCTCGACGGGCTGAGTGTGGCGGCCGCCAAGGAAGCCATCACCGCGCGGCTGGAATCCGATGGTCGCGGCCGGGCGCGCATCGAATACAAGCTGCGCGATTGGCTTTTCGCGCGGCAACGCTACTGGGGCGAACCGTTTCCCATCGTCTACGACAGCGATGAGCGCCCGCACGCGCTGGATGACGCGGCGCTGCCGGTCGAGTTGCCCGACGTTCCGGACTACTCGCCGGTGCTGTTCGACCCCGACGACGCCGGCAGCGAGCCGTCCCCGCCGCTGGCCAAGGCGACCGAATGGGTGCACGTCGAGCTCGACCTCGGTGACGGCCTGAAGCCCTACGCCCGCGACACCAACGTCATGCCACAGTGGGCGGGCAGCTCATGGTACGAGCTGCGCTACACCGACCCGCACAACGCAGAACGCTTCTGCGCCAAGGAGAATGAAGCCTACTGGATGGGCCCCAGGCCCGCCGAGCACGGGCCCGACGATCCAGGGGGTGTCGATCTGTACGTCGGAGGTGCTGAGCACGCGGTGCTGCACCTGCTGTATTCGCGGTTCTGGCACAAGGTCCTCTACGACCTCGGGTATGTCAGCTCTCGCGAGCCCTATCGGCGGCTGATCAACCAGGGCTATATCCAAGCCTTCGCCTACACCGACGCCCGCGGAGCCTACGTCCCCGCCGCCGACGTCGTCGAGCGCGACGGCACGTTCTTCTACCCAGGTCCCGACGGGGAGATCGAAGTCTTCCAGGAATTCGGCAAAATCGGTAAGAGCCTGAAGAATTCGGTGTCGCCGGACGAAATGTGCGACGACTATGGCGCCGATACGCTGCGGGTGTACGAGATGTCGATGGGTCCGCTGGAGGCGTCTCGCCCGTGGGCCACCAAGGATGTCGTCGGGGCGCACCGCTTCCTGCAACGGGTGTGGCGGCTGGTGGTCGACGAGTCCTCCGGCGACATCCGGGTAACAGATGACTCGGATCTCGACACCGACACCCTGCGGCTGCTGCATCGCACCATCGCCGGGGTCTCCGAAGACTATGCGGCGCTGCGTAACAACACCGCGGTGGCCAAGCTGATCGAGTACACCAACCACCTCACCAAGCAGCACCGCGATTCGGTTCCGCGCGCAGCGGTCGAGCCGTTGGTGTTGATGGTGGCACCGGTGGCGCCGCATCTGGCCGAAGAACTGTGGCAGCGGCTGGGCAACCCGAAATCGCTTGCCCACGGACCGTTCCCGGTGGCCGATCCCGGCTATCTGGTCGAAGACACCGTCGAGTACCCGGTGCAGGTCAACGGCAAGGTGCGCGGCCGTATCACGGTGCCCGCTGCGGCCGACGCCGACGCGGTGGAGGCGGCGGCGCTGGCTGACGAGAAGGTGCAGACGTTCCTGGCCGGTGCCACACCGAAGAAGGTGATCGTGGTCGCCGGGCGACTGGTCAACCTCGTTGTGTAGATCCGCCTCCTCGGTCCGCGCCGGCCCGCATCGTCAGCGGGCGCGTGGTCTGATCACGACCTCATGGACATGACCGTCCGCCGGCGTTGCCACCACGCCCGCGACCACGTCCGCAACGGTCTCGGGCCGCAGGAAGCGGTCCGGGTCGTAATCGCCGCCCTCGAAGGACACCAGCGCACGTTGCATGTCGGTGTCGACGCGACCGGGATAGACGGTGGTGACCCGCAGTGTCGGTTCGCTTTCGCGCAGCGAATCGGCGAACGCACGCAGCGCGAACTTGCTGGCTGAGTACGAAGCCATGGTCGCGGACGCCTTGCGTCCCGTGCCGGAGTTGATGAAGACGACCTGACCGCCGGCGCGGCGCAGCGCGGGCAACAGCGCCAGCGTAATGGCCACTGCGCCAACCACATTGACTTCCAGCGTGGCACGCCAGTGGTCGACGGTCGAGTCGGCGACGGGCCCGGGGAAGAACACGCCGGCATTGTGTACCAGCACGTCAAGTTCGCCGATGGCGGCGGTGGCGGCCGGGATCGCGTCGGTGTCAGTCAAATCCAGTGGCAGCGTTGTGGCGCCGAGTCGCTCGGCAACGGCCTGTAGCGCGGGCGAGGGCCGTCCGGCCAACAACAGGGCGTGCGTCGGCGCCAGGGCGGCGGCGATGGCGGCGCCGATCCCGCGGCTGGCACCGGTGATCAGCGCGGTCGGCATGCGTGCCAGCTTAAGGGCGATCGCAAGTGCGGCGGGGCCGGGTGCAGTGGGTCGGCCCCTAGCAATCTGAGGGCGATCGCAAGTGCGGCGGGGCCGGGTGCAGCGGGTCGGCCCCTAGCAATCTGAGGGCGATCGCAAGTGCGGCGGGGCCGGGTGCAGCGGGTCGCCCCTAGCAATCTAGGGGCAGCAAGGGTTTACGACGTCGGGTCACCGTTGGTCTGAGCGGCCGCCGGGCTCGCCACCGGCTCGCTGATTGCAAGCCGCTCCAGCGGCGCGAGCGCCTTGGTCAGCGTCTCCAAGTCGGGGTTGCTGAGTTGGCTCAGCAGCGCGGCCAAGGCGGTGATCCGGTTGGTCAGCGACTCACGGTGAACCGCCAAGCCCCGCGGGGTGATATCAACGAGCACAGCGCGCAGGTCTGACGGATCGCGAGAGCGCTTCACCAGGCCGATCTTCTCCAGCCTGCGGATCGCCACCGTCGTGGTCGGCGTGCGAACACGTTCGTGCGCGGCCAGATCGGTCATCCGGATCGGGCCACGGTCGAGCAGGGTTACCAAAATCGACAGTTGTGCCAGCGTGAGGTCTCCAGCTGCTTCCTTGCCGGCACTGGGATCGCCGCGGCGCAGGATGGAAAACAGTTTGGCCAGGGTGCGGTGAAGCCCCTCCGCCAGCTCAGTGGCATCCGGCACGGTGGCTTCGCGTTCCGCCATAGTTCGCTAGTCTAACCTGTCGGCAGTGCAGCGGCCGACAAATCGCTTTTGCTGTCAAAGTACCTGCGACAAGAAGCGTTGCAGTCGCTCTGTTGCCGCCGCCTCGAATATCTGCGCCGGCGGCCCGGTTTCCACGACCTGACCATGGTCCATGAAGACGACGGTGTCGGATGTCGACCTGGCAAAACCCATTTCGTGGGTGACCACCAGCATCGTCATGCCGTCGGAGCCCAGGTCCGCGATCAACGCCAGGATTCCTTTGACCAGTTCGGGATCCAGCGCCGAGGTCGCTTCATCGAAGAGCATCACTTGTGGTGCCATGGCCAGCGCTCGGGCGATCGCCACTCTTTGTTGCTGCCCACCCGACAGGGCACCCGGGCGGCTATCGGCCTTGTGTTTCATACCCACCCGGTCCAGCTGGGCCAGCGCCAGTTCGCGGGCCGCCTCGGTGGAGAGGCGTTTGAGCTTGCGCGGCGCCAGCATGACGTTGTCCAGCACGCTGCGATGCGGAAAAAGGTTAAAATGTTGAAATACCATGCCAATCCGCTGCCGCAGCAGATCGGGATCGTCGTTCAAAACCGACCGCCCGTCCAGCAAGATGTCGCCGTGGTCGGGCTCATACAACCGGTTCAAGCTGCGCAGCAGTGTCGACTTGCCGGAGCCGGACGGCCCGATCACTGCGACCGTATTGCCGGCGGGTGCCTCGATGTCAACCCCGCGCAGCACCGCATTTGGTCCGAACGACAGATGAATCCCCTTGCCTGCCAACGATACTGACTTAGGCCGTGTGATGCGATCCGTCACGTCATCTCCTGGCCGGTCATCGAGGCGATCCGGTCCAGCGGATCCTCCGGCTCGGCAGCGGACCGGCCGTGGCGAAGCCGGTTGTCGACGAAGTTGACCAGGTGGGTCAGCGGGATGGTCAAGATCAGGTAGAACATTCCCGCCGCGACCAACGGCGAAAGGCTGCCGGTCTGCGCGTTGAGGTCGCGGCCGACCTGAAACAGCTCGCGCTGGCCGGCGATCAGACCGAGGAAGTACACCAGCGCGGAGGCCTTCAGCAGCGCGATGAACTGGTTGACCAGTGCGGGCAGCATCCGGCGGATGCCCTGCGGTATCACCACCAGGCGCATCGAGGCGCGGTAGCTCAACCCCAGCGCACGGGAGGCTTCCAGCTGCCCGGACTCGACGCTTTGAATGCCGGAGCGGAATATCTCGCCTACGTATGCCGCTGCCGTCAGCCCCAGCGCCGCGATACCGAGCGGATAAGGATTGTTGTTCGTCAGTCCGCCCGCGATCGGCCCGATTCCGAGCCCGATGAGCATGATGATCACCACCTCGGGCAGGCCACGGAAGATGTCGGTGTAGATCCGCGCCGGCCAGCGCAGCCAGCGGGCCCGCGAGATACCGGCGACCGCCAGAGCGATGCCGACCGCCAACCCGATGACGCTGGAGCAGACGGTGAGGATCAGCGTGTTGGGCAACCCGGTCTTCACCATCGCCGGGATGGCCTGCCTGTACAGCTCCCAGTCGAAGAAAGAATCCCGCAACTGGGCCAGGACGGATTTCGGCGGCGGGGCCGCGTCCGCCACCCGGTGATGACGCTCGGCGATCGCCGCGAAGTCCGGCAGGTGCGGCGTCAACGCCGACTTCGATCCCGGTTTCCAGCCCGGCGGGAGCGGTCGCGGAACCCAGTCGGTGTAAAGCTGCGACCAGGTACCGTCGGCGATCACCGCGTCCAGGCCGGCATTGAGCGCGGCGATCAGCGGCTGGTTGTCTTTTGCCACCGCATAGGCCACAAAGTTGCCCAGGCCGAACGTGTAGTCGACGATGGCGGCGGTGTCGCCGGGCCGCATCACGTTGGTCGCCTCCATCGCCGGCGCCACCCACGCGTCGATCTGATGGGTCTTCACGCTGGTGTAGACCGTGGTGAAGTCCGGGAATTTCACCGGTTGCACATGCAGGGTGTCGACGACGTAGGCCTCTTCGACGGTGCCCTGAACGACGCCGATCCGCTGTCCGGCGCCCAGCTCGTCGAAGCTGTCGATCGACGAACCGGACGGCACGATCAGCGACAAGTAACCGAAGTCGTAGCCGTTGGTGAATCCGACCGTGCGACGGCGTGCGTCGGTGGCCATGATCGACGACGAACCGACGTCGAAGCGCCGCGTCGCGACCTGGGCCAGCAGCACGGAGAAGTCGGTACCGACGAAGACGACGTGTAAGCCCAGCTTGGCGGCGATCGCCCGCAGCAGCTCGTTGTCATACCCGGTGTAGCGCCCCGCGCTGTTCAAGCAGCTGGTCGGAGGACCCCCCGGCTGGGTGCCGACGGTCAGCGTCCGGGGTGTACGCAGACCCAGCGCGTCGACGTTCACCGAACTCAACGGCTCGACGTCGGCGGTTGTGTACTTGTTTTCCTGGGGCCGGTTGGCGGTGGCCAGTTTCCTGGGTAACGCGATCGCGCCGTCCTGTCCGGACGGCTTGCACAGGTTGGTGTCAGCCGAGGCCGGCGCAACCGGAGCAAGGCTGTAGGTCAGCAGGACAGTGGCCAGCAGCGCGGCCAGCTTGGCAGCGCTGACCCTCATGCCCGATCACGCCACCGGCACAGCGCCTCGGCGTTGCTCAGGTCGTAGTCCGGGCCGTTGACCCCGACGGTCAACAGCGTCACGCCGAGCGACACCAACCCTTCTGCGTCGGCGATCAGCCGGCCGTCGCCGTCATTTACGCCGGCCGAGCGCTCGATGGCGTCCGGATCGCGACCGACCGCGGCGCAGTGCTCGGCCAGCACGGCCGCGGCCTGCGGATAGCTGTCGACGGTGGTGAACCCGTGCCAGATGTCGCCGTGCTCGGCGACCAGTCGCAGCGTCTTCTTCGGGCCTTTGCCGCCGATCAGCAAGGGGATATCGCGGGTGGGTGCCGGGTTGAGGTTGGCCAGCCGAGAGTTGATCCGGGGCAGCGCGTCGGCCAGATCGTCGATACGGCTGCCGGCGGTGCCGAAGTCGTAGCCGTACTCGTCGTAGTCTTTCTCCTTCCAACCCGATCCGATGCCCAGGATCAGCCGACCCTCGGCGATGTGGTCGACGGTGCGGGCCATGTCGGCCAGCAGTTCGGGGTTGCGATAGGAGTTGCAGGTCACCAGGGCGCCGATCTGGATCCGGGAGGTCTGTTCGGCCCAGGCGCCGAGCATGGTCCAGCATTCGAAGTGCGGGCCGTCAGGGTCGCCGTACAGGGGAAAGAAGTGGTCCCAGTTGAAGGCCACGTCGACACCGATGTCTTCACATCGGCGAACGGCGTCGCGGATGCTGGCGTAGTTCGGGGAATGCTGGGGCTGCAACTGGACGCCGATGCGGATCGGCCGGTCGGAAGAAGTCATGCATCCACCGTAGGCGGGGGCGGCGACCGCAAGGTTCACGGCTCGGTCGTTGAGGGCATTTCTGCTTGGCTATGCTGCCCTATGCGCATGCTAAATCACCTGTTAAACAACGACTTTCGGGTCTTCAGTGCCCGTCGCGCGCCGCGCGCGATATGCTCAGCGCGGGTTGCGATAGCGCCCAAAGTTGCATATGTCAGGAATCGCATATGTCCAGTACCGCGGCCAACAGCATCGCCGGCGTCGTCATCCCCGAAACTCCGCTGGTGCGGGCAATCACCGCCCACATCCGGGATGCCGAGGAAGACCTGCTTTTCAACCACTCTCGACGCGTATTCCTCTTCGGGGCGCTGCAGGGCCGTCGCCGCGGACTGCAACCGAACCTGGAATTGCTCTACGCCGGTGCGATGTTTCACGACATCGGGCTCACCGAGCGCTACCGCACCTCGACACTGCGCTTCGAGGTCGACGGCGCCAACGCCGCGCGCGCCTTCCTGCTCGAACACGACGTAGAAAAAGCCGACGCCGACAAGGTATGGCTGGGCATCGCGTTGCATACCACGCCCGGCGTGCCAGAATTTCTGGCGCCCGAGACCGCCTTGGTGACTGCGGGCGTCGAGACCGACGTGCTCGGTATCGGCCGTGAAGATCTGCCTCCCGAAGCTCTCGCCGCGGTCACCGCCGCCCACCCTCGCCCCAATTTCAAGCAGCAAATCCTGGCGGCGTTCAACGACGGTATGAAGCACCGCCCCGAGACCACGTTCGGGACGTGCAATGCCGACGTCCTTGAGCGTTTCGACCCGACGTTTGTCCGTGACAACTTCGTCGACAACATTCTCAACAACACCTGGCCCGAGTGAGACCTTCGAAGCTCAGCCGCCGCTGAGCACTCCGCGTAGCAGGTCGATCAACACCCGAGGCTGGTCGCTTTGCACCGAGTGCCCGGAATTGTCGACGACATGCACACCGCGGAATTGCGTTGCGCGCCTGGCCAGTTCGTCGGCATCCTCGTCGGTCACGAAACCCGATGTCCCACCGCGCACCAGCCTGACCGGCACCGACAAGCCGGCAAAGTCGTCCCACAGGCTGTCGAAGTCGGGCACCTTGCGGATGTTGTCGTAGCGCCATGTCCAGTTGCCGTCGTCAAGTCGGCGGGAGTTGTGAAAGACACCGCGCCGCAACGATTTCCGGTCGCGGTGCGGTGCCGCCGCGGTGGTCGCCTCCAGGATCGCGGCGAAGCTGGGAAACTCCCGGTCGCCGGCCACCAGCGCGACCGTGCCCTGCTGCTCGGTGGTCAGCTCCGCGTACCGGCGCAACGATGACGGGGTGACGTCGACGAGGACGAGTTCCCGGACCAGATGTGGCGCGACGGCGCCCAGCCCGATCGCGGTCAGCCCGCCCAGCGACATTCCGACGACCAGGTCGGCGTCCGGCGCGAGCTCGTTCAGCACCGGCGCCAGCGCGGCGGCGTTGTTCTGCGGTGAATAGTCACCGTCCTCGCGCCACGCCGAATGCCCGTGGCCGGGCAGGTCCACCGCCAGCGCAGGCACCCCCAGACCCACGATCACGGTGTCCCAGGTGTGCGCGTTCTGCCCGCCGCCGTGGAAGAACAGCACCCGCGGAGGCGAATCGCCCCATTGCAGCGCGCTGATGCCGCCGCTGTCGACCCGATGCACGGCCGGCGGCGGACCCGTGACGCCGGCCTGCTCGGCGTTCTCGGGTAGCAGCGCGAACTCGGACAGCCCAAGCAGTTCGTCGTCGGAGATCTCGGTCACGAGACTGACACTACGAGTTGAGCAAGTGGACCGCGAATGTCACGTGAGAGTGACTGTCGGCGCCCAACGCCCGCCTGGCGTGACGTTCGGCGAACAGCATCAGCCCTCGTCGAGGATGAATTCTTCGAGCTGCGTGCGCGCGACGTCGTCGGGCAGCTGCTGCGGCGGGCTCTTCATCAGGTAGGCCGAAGCCGCGACGACGGGGCCGCCGACGCCACGGTCCTTGGCGATCTTGGCCGCCCGCACCGCATCGATGATGACGCCGGCCGAGTTCGGCGAGTCCCACACCTCGAGCTTGTACTCCAGGTTCAGCGGCACGTCACCGAAGGCACGGCCCTCGAGACGGACGTAAGCCCACTTGCGGTCGTCGAGCCAGCTGACGTGGTCGGACGGGCCGATGTGGACGTCCTTGGTCTTGAATTCGCGCTGCAGATTCGAGGTGACGGCCTGCGTCTTGGAGATCTTCTTGGACTCCAGCCGCTCACGCTCGAGCATGTTGAGGAAGTCCATGTTGCCGCCGACGTTGAGCTGCATCGTCCGGTCCAACTGCACGCCACGGTCCTCGAACAGCTTCGCCATCACGCGGTGGGTGATCGTCGCACCGACCTGGCTCTTGATGTCGTCGCCGACGATCGGCACACCGGCGTCGGTGAACTTCTTGGCCCACACCGGGTCGGAGGCGATGAACACCGGCAGCGCGTTGACGAATGCCACGCCGGCGTCGATCGCACACTGGGCGTAGAACTTGTCGGCCTCTTCGGAGCCCACCGGCAGGTAGGAGACCAGCACGTCGACCTCGGCGTCCTTGAGTACCTTGACCACATCGACGGCCTCGGCGTCGGATACCTCGATGGTGTCGGCGTAGTACTTGCCGATGCCGTCGAGCGTCGGGCCGCGCTGCACCGTGACGTTGGTCGGCGGCACGTCGGCGATCTTGATCGTGTTGTTCTCGGACGCGAAGATCGCCTCGGACAGGTCGAAGCCGACCTTCTTGGCGTCCACGTCGAACGCGGCCACGAACTTCACGTCGCGGACGTGGTATTGGCCGAGCTTCACGTGCATCAGACCGGGCACGGTGCTGTTCTCGTCGGCGTCAAGGTAGTACTGCACACCCTGGACCAGCGAGGACGCGCAGTTGCCGACGCCGATAATGGCGACCCGTACTTCGGGCTGCACTCCCGGCGCCTGGAGAGGCTTGTGCTCACTCATAGGGCGTTCTCCTTAACTCGATATCCGTGTGGTGGATGTAGTGGTTACCCGGCTCTAGGCCTGCTCAGCGCGGCGTTGCGCTACGCGTTCTGCCGCGATCAGCTCGTTGAGCCAGTTGACTTCGCGCTCGCTGGACTCCAGCCCGAGTTGGTGTAGCTGGCGGGTATAGCGGTCCAGCGAGTTACTGGCCCGCGCTATTGCTTCACGCAGGCCTTCTCGGCGTTCTTCAACCTGGCGGCGACGGCCTTCCAGGATGCGCATCCGCGCCTCGGCCGGGGTGCGGTTGAAGAACGCAAGGTGCACCCCGAAGCCGTCGTCGGTGTAGTTAACCGGACCGGTGTCGGCTACCAACTCGGTGAAGCGCAGCCGGCCCGCGTCCGTCAATTCGTAGACGCGCCGCGCTCGCCGCACCGGCGTACCCGTCGGGGCGGCGTTCTCGGCGATCAGCCCGTCGGTCTGCATGCGGCGCAGCGCGGGGTAGAGCGATCCATATGAGAAAGCCCGAAACGCCCCAAGTAGACCGGTCAGCCGCTTGCGGAGTTCGTAACCATGCATGGGCGACTCGAGCAAGAGTCCCAGGATGGCGAGCTCGAGCATCGAGTCGCCTCCTTTGCTCGGCCAAGTGCAACGCTGTTATGTCGAGAAACTGTCTCGCGTCATAGTATCGTCCCGATATATTCGCCACCACTCCAGCTGGTGTTCGCGCTCCGTTCAGCCGGTTTTGGCCGCGACGTCAGGACGGCGAGATGATCTGCCCGGCGCGACAGCATTCGGGTTGTAATCACCGTGGTTGCAAGCCTGTCGGAGCTGCGTTTCCGCAGGCATAACCAGACAACGTGTCAACACGTTCTCTCCATCTGCATTGGTTCCTTCCCACATATGGGGATTCGCGCGACCTCATCGCCGGTGGTCATGGCAGCACCATGCGCGGCGACCGGCCGGCCGACCTGAAGTACCTGCTGCAACTCGCCCAGGCCGCCGAAATCAACGGCTTCGAGGCGGTCCTCACCCCCACCGGGTTGTGGTGCGAAGACGCCTGGCTGACCACCGCCATGCTGATCAACAGCACCGAGTCGCTGAAATACCTGGTGGCTTTCCGTCCAGGACTGGTCAGCCCGACGCTGGCCGCCCAGATGGCGACCACCTTTCAGTGGCAGTCGCAGGGCCGGCTGCTGCTGAACGTGGTCACCGGCGGCGAGAGCCTCGAGCAACGGGCGTTCGGCGACTTCCTGCCGAAGGAGGCCCGCTACGCGCGGTGTGGAGAGTTCCTGGACATCGTCCGCCGGCTGTGGACGTCCGAGGACCCGGTGACCGTGGCCGGCGAACACCTGCGAGTCGAGCAAGCTTCCCTGGCGCGCCGTCCCGATCCGCTGCCCGCCGTTTTCTTCGGTGGCTCGTCACCGGAGGCTGGCGACGTCGCGGCCCGATACGCCGACACCTATCTGACGTGGGGTGAGCGGCCCGACCAGGTCAGGGAGAAGTTGGACTGGATCCGAGGTCTGGCCGCCGCACAGGGCAGGCAACTGAGTTACGGCATTCGGTTACACGTCATCTCGCGGGACACCAGCGAGCAGGCCTGGTCCGAGGCGCAGCGCCTGCTCGGCGCGCTCAGCCCGGAGACTGTGGCCGCGGCGCAGCAGGCACTCGCCCGCTCGGAATCGGTGGGACAACGTCGGATGCGCCAATTACATGGTGGCGGAGAAGATTTCGCAGCGGGAGCAGATGCCCGACGACTGGAGATCTATCCCAATCTGTGGTCCGGTGTCGGCCTGGTTCGCGGCGGCGCAGGCACCGCCCTGGTCGGTTCGCACGCAGAGGTCGCTGATCGGATCGCCGAGTACGCCGAGCTGGGCCTGGATCACTTCATCCTCTCCGGCTATCCACACCTGGAGGAGGCCTACACCTTCGGGGAAGGCGTCCGCCCGATCCTCGCCAAGCGGGGCCTGCTGAGTGATGGTGCGGCGGTGGCCGGCCCGACCGGGCCGGCGAGGTCGGCGTTCCTTCCGCGCATCGGGGATGCCAGTGCGTCATAGCCCGATGGCACGGCACGTCGACGTGATCAGTTTGGCCGCGACGGTGCTGCTCAAGCTAAGCGCGTCGGAAACGTAACGGACCTACATCTCGGCATCGGGCCCGCGGACGTACTCTGGTCATCGTGCGATTGCAGCGACAGGTAGTGGACTATGCGCTTCGGCGCCGCTCACTGCTGGCCGAGGTCTACTCGGGTCGCACCGGCGTATCCGAAGTGTGTGACGCCCACCCGTACTTGCTGCGCGCGGCGAAGTTTCACGGGAAGCCCAGCACGGTGATGTGCCCGATTTGCCGCAAGGAGCAGCTCACGCTGGTGTCGTGGGTATTCGGCGATCATCTCGGCGCGGTATCCGGGTCCGCGCGGACCGCCGAAGAGCTGGTCCTGCTGGCCACCCGATTCGACGAGTTCTCGGTACACGTGGTGGAGGTATGCCGAACCTGCAGCTGGAATCATCTGGTCAAGTCGTATGTGCTCGGCGCGCCACGCCCGGCCCGCCCGACCCGCCCTCCACGGGGAGAGCGCAGCACGCGGACGGCGCGCGACGGCGCCCGCACGGCCAGTGAATAACGAAGGGCAGCAAGACCAGTCGGCCGCTGATACCCCGAACGGGTCAGGGGCCGATGGTGGGTCCAAGCCGACGGCCGGCTCGCCGCGGCAACGATCCGCGGTACCGCCCGATGACCGGCTGACCACGATCCTGCCCCCGGTCAGGGACGACGCGCCGCACCAGCTACGGGATCCGATCGAGGCGGTCAAGGCTGCGATGGACGGTCGGCCGGCGCCACGGGCCTCGGAGCGCCGCGGACCGCTCGAGACGACGACGGCCGGATTACAAAGCGGGCCGCCGCGGCGTCAGCAGTGGCCCACCGGGGGGCCGCCCGGCGGGCGTCCGCCGGGCCCGCCGCAGCGGAAGCTACCGCTGCCGGACTGGGGCGGGTTACAGCGGATCGACTGGACCTGGCTGCACGACATCAACTGGACCTGGGTCCGCCGCGGTCTCTACGTCACCGCCGTGGTGATGCTGCTGTTGCCGATCGTCACCTTCGCGATGGCCTACTTCATCGTCGACATTCCCAAGCCCGGTGACATCCGCACCAACCAGGTCTCGACGATTCTGGCCAGTGACGGTTCCGAGCTGGCTAAAATCGTTCCCCCCGAAGGCAATCGGGTAGACGTCAACATCGACCAGGTGCCCGTGCACGTGCGCCAGGCAGTGCTGGCCGCCGAGGACCGCAACTTCTACTCCAACCCGGGCTTTTCATTCACCGGCTTCGCGCGCGCGGTGAAGAACAATATCTTCGGCGGCGATACGCAGGGCGGCTCGACGATCACCCAGCAGTACGTCAAGAACGCGTTGGTCGGAGCGCAGCGTGCCGGAGTCGGCGGCCTGATTCGCAAGGCCAAGGAACTCGTCATCGCCACCAAGATGTCGGGGGAGTGGTCCAAAGACGACGTGCTGCAGGCCTACCTCAACATCATCTACTTCGGCCGGGGCGCCTACGGGATCTCGGCGGCCTCGATGGCCTACTTCGGCAAACCCGTCGAGCAACTCACCGTGGCCGACGGGACACTGCTGGCCGCGCTGATCCAACGCCCGTCGACGCTGGACCCCGCGGTGGACCTCCAGGGTGCCAAGGACCGGTGGAACTGGGTGCTCGACGGGATGGTGGACATTCGGGCGCTGACACCGCAAGACCGTGCAGCACAGGTGTTTCCGCCGACGGTGCCACCTGATCAGGCCCGCGCGCAAAACCAGACCACCGGACCGAACGGGCTGATCCAACGTCAGGTGACCCGAGAGCTGCTCGAGCTGTTCAACATCGACGAGCAGACGCTGAACACGCAGGGGCTCCAGGTCACCACCAGCATCGACCCGCAAGCCCAGAAGGCCGCAGAAGACGCGGTGTCGAAGTACCTGGAAGGTCAGAAGCCCGACATGCGGACCGGCGTCGTCTCGATCGACCCGCACAACGGCGCGGTGAAGGCCTATTACGGCGGCTCGGTTGCCAACGGTTTCGACTTCGCCCAAGCCGGACTGCAGACCGGGTCGTCGTTCAAGGTGTTCGCGCTCATCGCCGCGCTCGAGCAGGGCATCGGTCTGGGCTACCAGGTGGACAGCTCACCGCTGACGGTCAACGGCATCAAGATCACCAACGTGGAGGGCGAGGGCTGCGGGGTCTGCAATATCGCCGAGGCGCTCAAGCGTTCGTTGAACACCTCCTACTACCGGCTGATGCTCAAATTGAAGAACGGTCCGGAAGACGTCGCGGCCGCCGCGCATCAGGCGGGCATCGCGACGAGCTTCCCGGGTGTCCCGCACACGTTGTCCGAGGACGGCAAGGGCGGACCGCCTAACAACGGAATCGTGTTGGGCCAGTATCAGACCCGGGTGATCGACATGGCCTCGGCCTACGCCACGCTGGCAGCCTCCGGCGTCTATCACCGGCCGCACTTCGTGCAGAAGGTGGTCAACGCCGATGGGCGCGTGCTGTTCGATGCCACCGGCTCCGACAACGCCGGCGAGCAGCGGATCCCCAAGGACGTCGCCGACAACGTCACGTCGGCGATGCAGCCGATCGCCGGGTATTCGCGCGGCCACACGTTGGCCAGTGGGCGCCCGTCGGCGGCCAAGACCGGCACCACCCAGCTGGGTGACACCGACGCCGACAAGGATGCCTGGATGGTCGGGTACACCCCGTCGCTGTCGACGGCGGTGTGGGTGGGCACCGTCCGCGGCGACGTGCCGCTGGTGAACAAGTGGGGCTCGCCGATCTACGGGTCGGGTCTGCCGTCAGACATCTGGAAGGCGACCATGGACGGTGCCCTCAAAGGCACCTCCGTCGAGTCCTTCCCCAAGCCGACGGAGATCGGCGGCTCCGCCGGAGTTCCGGCCGCGCCGCCGCCACCTCAGCAGCCGCAGATGACGATCATCCAGCCCACGATCGAAGTGGCGCCAGGCATCACCATTCCGGTCGGGCCGCCGCAAACTGTGCCCGTCGCGCCGGCACCTCCGCCACCGGGAGCGCTCGAGCCTGTATCACCGCCGCCGTGACCGGGGCCGAGACGGGCCACGCCGGCATTTCGCCACGGCAGTTGGCCGCCGACCTTCGCTGCGCCGATGACCGAGATTGCCCCAGCCGCACCGACTTTCTGGGTGCGGCGCTGTCGAATGTCATCGGCGGTCCGGTGGGCCGGCACGCGGTGATCGGCCGCACTGCCGTCTTGACGCCCGTGCGAGTGATGTTTGTAATCGCGCTGGTGTTCCTGGCGCTGGGCTGGTCGACGAAGGCGCCGTGCCTGCAGACCACCGGGACCGGGCCGGGCGACCAGCGGGTGGCCAATTGGGAGAACCAACGGTCCTATTACGAGCTGTGCTACTCCGACACCGTGCCGCTGTACGGCGCAGAGTTGTTGAGCCAGGGCAGGTTTCCGTATAAGTCGAGCTGGATCGAGCAGGATGGCGCCGGCAAACCGCAGACCCGCTATGACGGCCGGCCGGCGGTGCGCTACATGGAGTATCCGGTAATGACCGGGGTGTATCAGTACGTGTCGATGGCGTTGGCCAAGACCTACACCACGTTCAGCAAGCTGGTCGCACTGCCCGTCGTTGCCGAGGTGGTGGTGTTTTTCGATGTCGCCGCGCTCGGGTTGGCGTTGGCCTGGTTGGCGACGCTGTGGGCCACCGCGGGGCTGGCGGGTCGGCGGGTGTGGGACGCCGCCCTGGTGGGTGCGTCCCCGCTGGTGATCTTTCAGATCTTCACGAATTTCGACGCGCTGGCAACGGCTTTGGCGGTCGGCGGACTGCTGGCATGGGCGCGACGACGCCCCGTGCTTGCCGGGGTGCTGATCGGCCTGGGCGTTGCGGCGAAGCTCTATCCGCTGCTGCTGCTGGGCCCGCTGCTGGTGCTGGGCATCCGGACCGGCCGGCTTCGTGAGCTGGCCCGTACCACGGCCGCGACGGTGGCGACCTGGCTGCTGGTGAACCTGCCGGTGCTGGTGCTCTTTCCCCGGGGCTGGTCGGAGTTTTTCCGGCTGAACGCCCGCCGCGGCGATGACATGGATTCGCTGTACAACGTCGTCAAATCCTTCACCGGCTGGCCGGGTTTCGATTCGGGCCTGGGTTTCTGGCAGCCGCCGCAGATGCTGAATATGGTAGTGCTGGTTCTATTCGTTTTGTGTTGTGCGGCAATCGGTTACGTTGCACTGACCGCTCCGCGGCGGCCACGGGTGCCGCAGCTGGCGTTCTTGGTGGTGGCGGCGTTCTTGTTGACCAACAAGGTGTGGAGTCCGCAGTTCTCGTTGTGGCTGGTGCCGCTGGCGGTGCTGGCGTTGCCGCACCGCCGGATTCTGTTGGCGTGGATGACGATCGACGCGCTGGTGTGGGTGCCGCGGATGTACTACCTCTACAGCGTGCCCGATCGCGGGCTGCCCCAGCAGTGGTTCACCGCGACGGTGCTGCTGCGCGACATCGCCGTGCTGGCGTTGTGCGCATTGGTGGTCCGCCAGATCTACCGGCCGGAGGAAGACCTGGTCCGCTGGGGTGGACGGGTGGACGATCCGGCGGGCGGGGTGTTCGACCGCGCCGGCGACGCGCCGCCGGGCTGGCTTGCTCCGTGGCTGCGTCCGGCCCGGTTACGGCGGCTGGTCGCGCCGAGCGTCGAGGTCGAACAGGATTTCGCAAGCTCGGCCACCGTCCGGTAGCCTGAGTCGGTTGCCGACGCAGGCGACCCTCCTGCCGCGGAGAAGACCGTGGCCGAACACGACCATAGGAGGTGATGAGGTCCCCATGCGTCCATACGAAATCATGGTCATCCTCGACCCCACCCTCGACGAGCGCACCGTAGCCCCGTCGCTGGAGACCTTCCTCAATGTCGTCCGTAAGGACGGCGGATCAGTGGACAAGGTCGACATTTGGGGTCGACGCCGGCTGGCGTACGAGATCGCCAAGCATGCCGAGGGCATCTATGCGGTGATCGATGTCAAAGCCGCCCCCGCGACGGTGTCCGAGCTCGACCGTCAGCTCAGCCTGAACGAGTCGGTGCTGCGCACCAAGGTGATGCGCACCGACAAGCACTAGCCGTGCCTGTTGGCGAATGACCGCATCGTGTCGCAGCCGTTGCGTAGGCTCGGCGAGAAACTGCTCATGACCACGCGCCGATTCCGGTTGCCCCCAGGAGGACATTGTGGCTGGTGACACCACCATCACCGTCGTTGGAAACCTGACCGCCGACCCTGAACTGCGGTTCACGCCGTCTGGTGCTGCGGTGGCGAATTTCACCGTCGCCTCCACACCGCGGACCTTCGACCGCCAGAGCGGGGAGTGGAAGGACGGCGAGGCGCTGTTCCTGCGATGCGCCATCTGGCGTGAGGCCGCCGAGAATGTGGCCGAGAGCCTCACCCGTGGCTCACGGGTGATCGTCACCGGTCGGCTCAAGCAGCGTTCGTTCGAGACCCGTGAGGGCGAGAAACGCACCGTGGTGGAGGTCGACGTCGACGAGATCGGCCCGTCGCTTCGTTACGCCACCGCCAAGGTCAACAAGGCCAGCCGCAGCGGCAGCGGCGGTGGCGGGGGTGGTTTCGGTGCCGGCGGTGGATCCCGTCAGCCCGCCCAGGCCGCCGACGCGCCGGCGGGCGACGACCCGTGGGGCAGCGCCCCGGCGTCCGGTTCCTTCGCCGGCGGCGACGACGAGCCCCCGTTCTGATTTTCAACCAACTTTTTCACCCAAAGAACGAAAGAGACAGACATGGCCAAGTCCAGCAGTAATAAGCGGCGCCCCGCTCCGGAGAAGCCGATCAAGACGCGTAAATGTGTGTTCTGCTCCAAAAAGGGCCAGACGATCGACTACAAGGACACCCAACTGCTGCGTACGTACATCAGCGAGCGCGGCAAGATCCGCGCGCGGCGCGTCACGGGTAACTGCGTGCAGCACCAGCGCGACGTCGCGATCGCGGTCAAGAATGCCCGTGAGGTGGCGTTGCTGCCCTTCACGTCCTCGACGCGGTAACCGCTTAACGCAGAACGGAATTAGCCAAACAATGAAGCTCATTTTGACCGCTGACGTCGACCACCTCGGTTCCGTCGGCGACACCGTCGAGGTTAAAGACGGCTACGGCCGCAACTTCCTGCTACCGCGTGGCCTGGCGATCGTCGCGTCGCGCGGCGCTCAACAGCAGGTGGATGACATCCGTCGCGCCCGCGATTCCAAGCAGGTGCGAGACCTCGCGCACGCCAACGAAATCAAGACGGCGATCGAGGGGCTGGGTTCTGTTGCACTGGCGGTGAAGACCGCGGGCGAGTCGGGCAAGCTGTTCGGTTCGGTGACCGCCGGCGCCGTCGTCACGGCGATCCGGAAAGCCGGTGGGCCCAACCTCGACAAGCGGGTTGTCCGGTTGCCCAAGGGGCACATCAAAGCCGTCGGCAGCCATCCGATCACGTTGCACGTGCATCCCGACGTCGATGTGCACGTTGCGCTCGACGTCGTCGCCGACGCATAAGGGAAAACCCTATCCCGGTTGGGCCGACACGGCTCCGACCGGCGTATAAGCCGCGGCACGTGCCCTGGCGAACTCGCGCGGGAACGCCAGAGATAGCGAACGTAACCGTCCGTTAACGCCGTTAATCACTCGCTGAAACGCAACACGCCCGAAGTGGCAACCCGGCCCGACACGCCGAGGGGATTCCCATCCACACGAAATGCGTGGCTGTGTGGTGCGCTTATCTGCAGTGATGCTGCAATGGCGCATATTGCTCCACAAGTTCTCCACACCCCTTTAACACGGGCTTAGACGGCTATGCACACACCATGCACAGGTCTATGAACAACACCGTTTGGAGTCCTCGCCAGCAACCTTTAACGTCGACTCGTCGCAAGGTGATGCCGGCGTTCGAAGACCGACAAGCGGCCCGCGGCGGAGTCCCGCCGCCAGCGGGGGCGAGTCGGTCACGAGGGCGAAGGCCGACGATGCGCCCGGGGTGGGGTCCCCCGATGACGGGGCCCGTCGGGTGGTCGGGCGGAGTCGAGCGGTGTCGGTGGTGGGGCTTAACGTCAGACTGGCGGCGTCGAATGTGCGTTCGAATGTTGTGTTGTAGGAGGCGGGAAGCCAGTGGCAGTCGTTGACGATCTGGGACGCCCAGATACGGGCGCGCCCAGCGAGGACTACGGCCGCCAGCCGCCGCAGGATCTCGCGGCCGAGCAGTCGGTGCTGGGTGGGATGCTGCTGAGCAAGGACGCGATCGCCGACGTGCTGGAGAAGCTGCGTCCCAGTGACTTCTACCGCCCGGCGCACCAGAACGTCTATGACTCCATCCTGGATCTCTATGGGCGCGGCGAGCCGGCAGACGCGGTGACCGTGGCCGCCGAGTTGGACCGCCGCGGGTTGCTGCGCCGGATCGGCGGCGCGCCGTACTTGCACACCTTGATCTCCACGGTGCCGACCGCCGCCAACGCCGGCTACTACGCGGGGATTGTGGCGGAGAAGGCGCTGCTACGCCGGCTGGTGGAAGCCGGCACTCGGGTGGTGCAGTACGGCTACGCGGGCGCCGAGGGCGCCGATGTCGCCGAGGTTGTCGACCGCGCGCAAGCCGAGATGTACGAGGTCACCGATCGTCGGCTCTCCGAGGACTTCGTCCCGTTGGAAGACCTGTTGCAGCCGACCATGGATGAGATCGACGCAATCGCTTCCAACGGCGGTCTGGCGCGCGGGGTGCCGACCGGGTTCACCGAACTCGACGAGGTGACCAATGGCCTGCACCCCGGGCAGATGATCATCGTCGCGGCCAGGCCTGGGGTGGGCAAAGCGTTGGCCTTGCACACGCCCCTGCCGACGCCGACCGGTTGGACGACCATGGGCGACGTCGCCGTCGGTGACGAGTTGCTGAGCGCCGACGGGCAGCCGACCCGGGTGGTGGCCGCGACCGAGGTCATGCTGAGCCGACCATGCTACGAGGTCGAATTCTCTGACGGCACGGTCATTGTCGCCGACGCTGAGCATCAATGGCCGACCGGCTACGGCGTCCGCAGCACGGCGCAGTTGCGTTGCGGGTTGGATACTATCGCCGCGGCTGGATCCATCGCGCGTTACGGGGAGCGGCGCGGCGCCACCACCTTGATGGCGCCCGTGCTGCAGCTCGATGCGGTGCGCCGGGTCCGCAGTGTTCCAGTACGTTGCCTGGAAGTTGACAACGCGGCGCACCTGTACCTGGCCGGCCGCGGCATGATCCCTACGCACAATTCGACGCTTGGGCTAGATTTCATGCGGTCGTGCTCGATCAAGCACCGGCTGGCCAGCGTCATCTTCTCGCTGGAGATGAGCAAGTCCGAGATCGTGATGCGATTGCTGTCCGCCGAGGCCAAAATCAAACTGGCCGATATGCGTTCGGGCCGGATGAGTGACGACGACTGGACGCGGTTGGCCCGGCGCATGAGCGAAATCAGCGAGGCGCCATTGTTTATCGACGACTCGCCGAACCTGACGATGATGGAGATCCGGGCAAAGGCGCGGCGGCTGCGGCAGCGGTCCGATCTGCGGCTGATCGTCGTGGACTACCTGCAGTTGATGACGTCCGGCAAAAGGGTCGAGTCACGGCAGGTCGAGGTATCCGAATTCTCCCGCCACTTAAAGCTTTTGGCGAAGGAGCTCGAGGTCCCGGTTATTGCGATCAGTCAGCTCAACCGTGGTCCTGAGCAGCGCACCGACAAGAAGCCGATGCTGTCCGACCTCCGTGAATCGGGTTGTCTGACCGCGAATACCCGCCTCCTCCGGGCCGACACCGGCGCCGAGGTGACGTTCGGTGAGCTGATGCGATCCGGTGAGCGGCCGCTGGTGTGGTCGCTGGACGAGCAGCTGCGGATGGTGGCCCGCCCCATGACGAAGGTCTTCCCCAGTGGCCACAAGGAGGTGTTTCGCCTTCGGCTGGCTTCTGGGCGAGAGGTCGAGGCGACCGGCAACCATCCGTTCATGAGGCTCGACGGCTGGACACCGTTGGAAGAGTTGACGGTTGGCGACCGTCTGGCGGTACCGCGGCGGATTCCGGAGCCCGTTGACACGCGGCGCATGGCGGAATCCGAGGTGATTCTGCTCGCGCACATGATCGGTGACGGGTCGTGCGTCAAGAGGCAGCCGATCCGGTACGCCTCAGTCGACGAGGGCAACCTGGCTGCGGTTTCCGTTTCGGCGGCTTACTTCGGCGTGACGGCGGTGCGTGATGACTACCCTGCTGCCAGGGTCACAACGCTGCGGTTGCCCGCGCCTTACCGGCTGACGCACGGTAAGCGCAACCCGATCGCAGCATGGCTGGATGAGCTCGGGCTGTTCGGCAAGCGGCGTTATGAAAAGTTTGTGCCGCAGCCAGTTTTCGCATTGCCAACGAATCAAGTAGCGCTTTTTCTCCGGCATCTCTGGGCGACCGATGGATCGGTGCGTTGGGATGCAACGTTCGGCGGGGCGCGAATTTACTATGCGTCGACGAGCCGGCGATTGGTCGATGATGTAGCGCAACTGCTGCTCCGACTCGGCGTATTTTCCCGAGTAGCGCCTGCGCGGAAGCCCGGATACCGCGATTGTTGGCATCTTTATATCGACAGGGCGGAGAACCAGGCCCGCTTCCTAAATAGCGTCGGGGTGCACGGCACGCGGGGGGAGCAGGCGCGAGAGGTCCTTGCCAAACTCGCCACTCGTACTGGCCGTCCGGGTGCCGACACGATACCTAAAGGGGTATGGAGCAGAATCGGAACGGCACTCTCTGCTAAAGGCCTCACGCATTGCGAACTTTCAGCCGCGATGAACTCAACGTTTGCAAGTCCGACAAGGCGCTTTGCTCCAGGTCGACGGCGGTTGCACCAAGTAGCTGCACTGCTCGAGGATCGCGAAATCCACGCCCTGGCAACAAGCGATGTCTTCTGGGACAAAGTCGTCGAAATCAGCAGCATCGGTGACCGCGATGTCTATGACGGAACTGTGCCAGGCACGAATAACTTTGTAGCACAAGGGATTTCGGCTCATAATAGTCTTGAGCAAGATGCCGACATGGTTATTCTGCTGAACCGACCGGATGCTTTCGAACGCGACGACCCCCGCGGTGGTGAGGCGGACTTGATTCTGGCCAAGCATCGCAACGGGCCCACGAAGACGGTGACGGTTGCCCACCAGTTGCACCTGTCACGGTTTACCAACATGGCGCGGTGAATGAATCGGTTGTTGTCGAGTGTTGTCGAGATGCAGCGAAGATGAGCGAATAGGGCGTCCTTGATTAATCCGGAAGTTCCTCCTGTCCTTGTAGTAGTAGTGAGCGACCCGCCGCCGAGGACAACAACTTAGGTGTTGCAGTTAACCCTCGGCCAGACCAATGTCTTTTTGCGAACCAGGTCTTCGCGGGTTGCTGTATCTCACCGATGCGGCCGCACAACGGGATTGGCCGCGCGGGCCTCCTGAATGCGGTGAGCGCCGCTATCAATCACGAAATGACGAGTCTGAATGTCCCAGAACGACCGCAGTACTAGGCCGTGGTGAGCACATCAGACGACTCGCGCACTCTCGTGACAGCTTCCTGCAGAGGCCCTTTCAATCGCGCGACTCTGAGCAGCTGCAGGGTGAGGTTTGTGGATCCGAACATGGGGAGCACCCCAATGAACGTTCGAACCGAAGGCGTGGCGCCGTGCAGCTGCTGTAGACAGCCGAAGACATAAAAGCATCCCATCGTGAAGAGGGTGGCGGGTATTGAGTAGGCCAGCAGCGAGCGGCAGTCAGAAATGATTTCTCGCGCGTAATCCAGCTCGTCCTGCGACATTGGTTGGCCTTTACGCAGTTTGGCCAGAACCGCTTTGTGGGCGCCTACTTCTTCGCCCAACGAAGCGGGCTTGCGATCTTCCAACCGACTTATGAACAAGAATGCACAGGTTACGAACGAAAGTCCCAGCACAGCAACAACTATCGTGAGACATCCATACAAACCGAAATCCACTCTCCCGCTCCTATATCTTCGCCGCGACGGCGCTGTCGGAGGTGACCGCCGGGTCTCCGTCTTCCCAGAGCAGCAGCTGACGAACCGCGGAGCGCGGTCCGTAGGGTCGGAGCATCGTGCTGGCCGGGCGTGGCCGCACCCGCAGCGGCCACCAGAACCATCGCCCGAGCAGCGCGGCGATGGACGGGGTCATGAACGCGCGCACGATCAGCGTGTCGAAGAGCAGACCTAGTGCGATGGTGGTCCCGATCTGGCCGAGAACCTCTAGCTTGGCGAACATGAAGGAGGCCATGGTGGCCGCGAAAACGAGGCCGGCGGAGGTGACAACCGATCCGCTGCCGGCAATGGCGCGGACGATGCCGGTATTGACTCCGGCGTGGATTTCTTCCTTGAACCGGGAGATGAGCAACAGGTTGTAGTCCGATCCCACCGCCAATAGCAAGATGACGGCGAGCGCCAGCACGATCCAATACAACTGGATGCCGAGTATGTCCTGCCAGAGCAGCACCGACAGGCCGAATGAGGCGCCCAGCGACAGTGCGACCGTGCCGACGATGACGATCGCGGCGATCAGGCTTCGGGTGATGAACAACATGATCAAGAAGATCAGGCTGAGCGCCGCGAGTGCTGCGATCATGAGGTCGTAGGTGGCGCCTTCTTGGATGTCCTTGTAGGTCGCGGCGGTGCCGGCGAGGTAGATGTGGGAGCCGGCCAAGATGGTGCCTTTGACGGCGTCTTTGGCCGCGTTTCTGATCGGGTCGATGCTGGCGATGCCCCGGGGAGTGGCGGGATCGCCTTCATGGGTGATGATCATTTGGGTGGCTTTGCCGTCCGGTGAGAAGAACAGTTTCAGGCCCCTTTTGAACTCGGGGTTCGTGAAGGCCTCGGGCGGCAGGTAGAAGGAATCGTCGATTTTGGCGGCGTCATAAGCCTGGCCCAACGCGGTCGCGTTGTCGGTGTTGGCCCGCGTTTGGGCGTTGATCCCGGAGTTGGTGGCGTAGTTGGAGAGCGTCAGCCGTAGGTTTTTCTCCTGGTCGGCGATCTGTGGCGGCAACAGTGTCACAAGTTTCTGTTGGCCTGCATCCAGTTTGTCCAGACTCGCGGTCAGTTTCGTGAATACCTCGGTGAGCTGATCGATACCGTCAATCGCGTTGAACACGTCTCTGAATGCGGAACAGGCCGGGATGTTGTAGCAGTGCTTTTCCCAGTAGAAGTAGCTGCGAACCGGGCGGAAAAAATCGTCCAGGTTAGCAATCTCGTCCCGCAGTTCAGTGATGATGTCAATGGTGGCGTGAAAGCTTTTGGTCTCGTCGTTTGTCGAGGCGGCGAGGTCCTTCTGCAGGGAGTATTGCCGGTTCAAGATGCTGAGTGTGTCCCGTAGCTGGTCGGCTTGCTTGAGCAGGTCGTCAGCGCGGTCTTTCTGATATTGCAGGTTCTCGATGTTGCCGACATTTCCCGCGCTGATCTGAAATGGTATCGAGGTATGAACGATAGGGGTTCCCTGCGGCCGGGTGAGCCCCTGCACTTTCTCGATGCTGGGTAGGTGAAAGATGGCTTTTGCGATCCTTTCGACGACGAGCATGTCGGCCGGATCGCGCATATCGTGGTCGGCCTCGACCATCAGTAATTCGGGATTGAGGCGTGCCGTCCCGAAATGCCGCTCGGCGGCCGCGTAGCCGAGATTGGCCGGTGAATCGGCGGGCATGTAGGCGCGGGCGTCGTAGCTGGTCGTATATCCGGGCAGGGCCAGCAGACCGATGAGCGCCACCGCGACCGTCGCCACAAGGATGGGCCCGGGCCAGCGAACAATGGCGGTGCCGATGCGCCGCCAGCCCCGGGTGCGCATCGCGCGTTTGGGGTCAAACAAACCGAAATGGCGGCCGATGGCCAGCACCGCCGGGGCCAGGGTCAGCGCGGCTGCCAGCGCGACAAGGACGCCGGTCGCAGCTGGAATGGCCATCGTCTGGAAATAGGGGAGCCGAGTGAAGTGCAGACAGAACACCGCGCCGGCGACCGTCAGGCCCGAGCCTAAAATGATGTGCGCAGTCCCCCGGTACGTCGTGTAGAAGGCCGCCTGACGATCCTGCCCGATCAAGCGCGCTTCGTGGTATCGGCCGAGGATGAAAATCGCGTAGTCTGTTCCGGCGGCGATCACCAGGAGCGTCAGCAGATTCGTCGAGTACGTCGACAGCCCGATGACCCCGGAATTCGCCAGAAGGGCGACGACCCCGCGGGACGCGGTCAACTCGATCATCACCGTGAAAAGCACGAGAAGCGCGGTGACCAGAGAACGGTAGACCCAGAACAGCATGATCACGATCACTGCGATGGTGATGAGCGTGACCGTCAACGTGCCTTTGCTGCCCACCTCGAACTGGTCGGTGACCAGCGGTGCGGCGCCGGTGACGTAAACCTTGACCCCCGGCGGTGGCGAAGAGTGGGCGACGATGTCGCGCACCGAATCCACGGACTGATTGGATAATGATTGGCCCTGGTTCCCGGCAAGATTCAACTGCACCAGGGCGGCCTTGCCGTCGTTGCTCTGGGAGCCCGAGGCGGTCAGCGGATCCCCCCAGAAATCCTGAATGTGCTGCACATGCTTGGTGTCTCGCGAAAGCGTCTTTATCAGACCGTCGTAGTAGTGGTGGGCGTCAGCGCCCAGCGGCCGATCGCCTTCCAGGACGACCATCGCGGCACTGTCAGAATCGAACTGCTGGAAAACCTTGCCGATGCGTTTACTGGCCTGCAGCGCCGGAGCATCCTGTGGGCTCTGTGACACGTTGTGCGCTTGGGCGACCTTCTCCAGTTGCGGCACATAGACATTGGTGGCTACCGCCAGGGCAAGCCAGAATGCCGCGATCGGCACCGAAAACCGTAGCAACATCCGCGGTACCGAACGCCGCGTCGCGTCACGGTCGCTCATGCGGACTTCACCAGGCAGAACGTGTAGGCGTTCACTGTATTGACGACCCTTTCGTCTTTGACTTCGCCGTCTACGGTGATGCGACAGCCCAGCGAATCGCTATTGCCTTGCGCCACAAGGTTGCTGAAGGCGCCGGGCTGTGTGGTCACCATCTCCAATGACCACGGCAGCGCTGCATTGATGACCTTTTGCGGCTGCACGTTGATGTCAAGGTAGTTGATCGTGGCCACCGTTCCAGGGTCGCCGAACACCTCGAGAGTGATGTGCTTGGGGTTGTAATCCACGTCGTTGCCGATCGGACCAGGAGTCGACGTGTCGTTATCCGAGCCGAAGATGCCATGCAGTCGATAGACTCCCGAGCCCGCGGCGGCGACCACAGCAAGCGCGACCAGAGCGATCCAGGCCCGCTGGAGGCGGCGGCTGATCGAAAGCCTATTCATGGCGTCGCGTATCGCCTCAACTGCGCCGCTGCAGCATGGCGGCCGAGCAGCTTCTCATCGTGTTAACCTAGCTGGTACAGGTAGTAATTGCGAGTTGTATCTAATGTCAGGGAGCCTATAGCATGACTGCCGCGTCATCTGGGCTCGACAGCCGTCCCGATGCCGAGAAGCTCCCGGTCGCCAAGGAACTAGTGCAAGCCGCGCTACGGGCTGCCGAGAAGCGGGGCAAGGATGTAGCCGATGTGCCGGTGCTTGCGATCGCGCGTGAGGCTGGGATCTCCCGTAGCACTCTGCTGCGTCGCCTTGGCGGCACCCGCGCAGCGTTGAACGAGGCTGTCCGCGCCGCCGGTGTGGATCCAGGTGGGCAGGTGCCGGTCCGGATGCGGGCGTTGAACGCAGCCGCGGCGTTAATCAGCGAAGCCGGTTTAGCCGCAGTCACTTTGGAGGCAATCGCCACGCGTGCCGATTGTGCGGTGCACAGTCTCTACATGGCCTTCGGCACTCGTGATGAATTGCTGCGGATCGTGTTCGAACGCCACAGTCCCATTCCCGATTTCGAAGATGTCCTCGACATCGCCACCGACGATCTGACCGCAACGGTGCGGAGCCTTTATCACGCGCTGGCGGCAGCACTAGGCCGCGAACCCCGGGTAGCGCCTGCAATCCTCGCCGAGGTGTTCGCCCGTCCTGCCAGCCCGACCGTCCAGACGCTGACCCAACACGCGGCTCCTCGGATGCTGGATGTGCTTGGGTCGTGGCTGAACGTCCAGGTGCGGCAAGGACGGATACGTGATCTGCCGATGCCGTTGATCATTCAGCAACTGATGGGCCCGATGGTGATGCACATGCTGTTCCGGCCCGCGCTATCCACCGTCGCTGCGGTCGAGCTGCCCGACCTGGACACCGCGTGCACGGAGCTCGCTGGGAACTTTGTGCGAGCCATGGCTGCGGACTAACGTAAAAACGTTGCTCTGCAGCAATATTCGGGCCCCAGAACCAGTTCACGGCCGCTCACCGCCGCCTCGGTGAGCGCGATCGCTTCGTCGAACCGGCCTGCTGACGGTTAGGCGTCGGCGAAGTTGTTGCGGAAGTCAGTGCGCCGTCGACCGCCCGACAATGACGTGCCTTGGCTGAAACTGCTCTGAGCCGGACTTATGCAGCAAAGATTAAAGGCCGGCGGCCTGGCCAGGCCCACCATTCCTTCCGGGACGCAACTTGGACAGACGCCAATCGGCAAGTGCTAGAGTCGTATTCGTTAGCGACCGCGCGGATGCGGAGCCGCTTGGAGTGCTCTGTGCAACACGTAATTACGTGCGGATCCATCGCGTGGCGGGTAAGTCATTGAATGATATTGTCCTGCAATATAGTTGGCAATATCGAGTACCCAACACTGCATACCACTGATACCGGAGCAGCGGCTTGCGTCGTCCAAGCTGGCGGACGATCAGGTGTCACAGTGACGGAAGGCCGGCGGAGCAGCTCAGTAGGTGTAGGTGCTGCTGCTGCCGCCGCCGCCAATTGTGGTGCGGCCGTCCTTGTAGGCGTACTCGTATGCCCAGTATTCAAGATCGTTTTCCTCGATTTCGAATCCTGTTGGGTCTGACCCCATCATCCAGTCGCGCCCGGAGCCGGTGAGGATGAGCACCTCGTTTTCGGGATCCGCGCCGACGGTCTTGAGGAACTGGCCGAGGGCCCGGTGATTTTGCACGCTCAGCTTCATCGAGTCGCCGCGCGTGTGGGCTTGGGCGAGCAGCACTCCGTCGTCGCGGCGGTCGAGGATGAAGAAATCCTTGAACTGTTCCCGGTACTCGTCGAACTTAGGGGTCGGCAGAAAGTCTTGCAATGATACGGTTTTCCATCTCCAGTATGTAGGCGGCGTGTTTAGGGTTGGTGTCGGTCATGGCCGGCGCGTCGCCTGGTGACCTCGGCGATTGAGGCCCAGTCCAAGTCCTCGCCGACGTTGGTCACGGCTTCCTCGAAGATCCCTCGCAGCGCCGCGCCGGTCGGTAGATTGACCCCCAGATCCTCAGCGAGGCCGAGGGCCAGCCCAAGGTCTTTGAGCCCGAGTCTGCTGGTGAAGCCGGGTGGTGTGTAGTTGCTCGTGGCGATCGCGTGGCCGTAGCCGCCGTAGACCGGTCCCGGAAAGACGGAATCGTTGATCACCTCGATGAACTGCTCGGTGTCCAGACCCTGCCGTTCGAGCATGGTGACCGACTCTGCGAGCGCCTGTAATGCATGGATGATGAGGTAATTGACCGAGACCTTCACGGCGAGAGCCGACGCTGGAGACGGCCCGAAATCCCAAACCCGTCGGCCGATCGCTTCAAGCAGCGGAGTCACGGCGCGCCGCCCCTCTGGTTCGCCCGAAGCCAAAATGGCAACCTTGCCGGCAACCACAGCCTCCGGGCGGCCAAGGACGGGAGCGCTGACATACCGTCTACCGTTTTCTCGCGCTATCGAAGCGAATTCGAGCGCGGCGCTGGGGCTGATCGTGGCGTGGTTGACGTGGATAAACCCTTCCGGTGCGGCGTTGAGGCGCGCGGGGGTGAAGACTTCACGGACTGCATCGTCGTTGCTCAGCATCGAAAAGACCACGCCGGTTCCGATGGCGTCCTCTGGACCCTCGCCGCGGACCGCGCCGCGTTCCACGAGCGCATCAACCTTGCTTGCCGTCCGGGCCCACACCGTCACCTGGTAGCCGGCCTCGATCAGCCGCGCCGCCATGGCAGAACCCATATTGCCGAGACCAATAAAGCCGACACGCCGTGGCCCGTCGGTCTCGGGTCCTCCAGTGGTGTTGTCGTTCAACGCTTCTCCTTCGTAGGGCATTGGATCACTCGGGTCTGCCCGAGTTGGCTTATGTCGAGTGCTGGTGTACGACGACGGACAAGGCGTGAACGATCTCCGTCGTAGGGTTTCGGTAGTGATGCGGCGTTGTCGGGTCGAAGGCCAGGGAATCTCCTTCGAGGAGACGGAAAGTGTCGAAACCGATGACGGCTTCGAGTTCGCCGTGCAGGACGTAGAGGTATTCGCGGCCGTCGTGTCGGACGGCTTGTCCGCTGTCGGAGGACTGGCCGCCGGGGGCGTAGACGACCTTGAGGAAGTCGACGTTGCTGTCGTGGGTGGGGGTAAGGCGTTCCCAGCGCACACCCGACGAAAGCTCAATGGTGCGGCGATCATCGGCCCACTGCACGATGCTCGCCCCGTCGGGACCCGTCGCTCGGCCCCACGGGCTCGTCCCCGTGTGCGGAGTTGCTGCATCGTTTCTCGCAGAGCCCGGGTGATCGGCATCGGTATGCGCCATGCCTGCCGGGTCTGCCGAGGCGGCCCCTTCTGTGCTGAACAAGGAATCCAGAGTGATGCCCAGTTCGTTCGCCAGTGCATACACCACGCGGGCGGACGGCGCGGTCACTCCGCGCTCCACCTGGGAGACCAGACTCGGCGAGCACCCCGCCCGGGCGGCGAGTCCCCGCACCGACATACCTTGCGCGGTGCGGACCTGGCGGATCCGTCCGCCGAGATCGCTCGTCGGTGCGCTTGCTGCGTGGACCGCCGGCTGATGGTGCATGATCACTCCAATCGTACAGTATAACATACACTATCGGACATTGAACCGCACAAGGATGCGCCGACCTCATCGCTAAAATGTCTAGTATGCCCAGTTAGAACGATTGACAGATCTCTGCAGCGACCATCGTGATCCTCGGCGCTTGACACTATACTGAACAATAATGTTCAATATAGTGAACATCAGAATTGGGAGGTGGTGATGACGTTCGCGCCACAGGCTGCCCTTGCTGTCAACCACGTGGGGCTGACGGTGCCGGACATTCATGCTGCGATCGACTGGTACGGGGCTGTCTTCGGCTTCCGGTGCATCATGGGCCCGCGTGAACTCGAAGTCACCGGACACGCCGAGGCGTCGTCGGTGTTCGGCGTCCGTTTTCGCCGCGCCTGGCAGGCGCACCTGCTCACCGGAAATTCGGTAGGAATCGAGCTATTCCAGTTCATCGACCCGCCGACCAGCGGACCCCTGCCGACGCAGCAGCGGGTGCCGTGGCAACAGCGCGGGCTGTGGCATCTGTGCATCACCCACCCCGACGTTGCGGCCATGGTCGATCACATCGTCGATCACGGCGGCGCGCTGCTCGCGCCGCCCAACCAATTCGTGCCCGGACGACCCTGGACGCTGGCCTACACCGCCGACCCTTGGGGGACCGTGCTCGAGGTGATGAGCCACAGCTATGCCGAGGCGTTCAGCAACTGGCCCCAGCCCGGGCAATTGATAGCGCCGACGCTCGTGCCGAAGCCGGAGGGCGATGGCGATGCCCGTGCGCGCGAACGCGAATAACGCCGCCCTGCAGGGTTAACCGCGACGAGGCGATCGGACACGCGGGTTGCGACGAAAGACCGCCGCGCTTGCCCGAGACGGCCGACCGATACGGACTTCCATTATGCAAAAAGTCCGAGGCGTTCGGGCTTGCACATATGGAGGACCTGAACTTGTTGACCAACGTCGCGGTTACCCGAGCCGAGCGCCTTCCTTAGTGACGCCGTCTTTTAACTCGTTGAACAACGTCGGCCGCGGGCGCTTGCCCTGACGGGGCCGTAACGGCTGCCGTTTGAGCGGGTCCACTGCGGTTGTCATGAAAGCTTGGTGAATGCGGCGTTCGCGATGATCTTGGAGTACGGCGAGGCACGTCTCGAACGGTGGGATGTCTTTGACGGAAATATAGGTGAGTTCCGGTTGTGCGATCGATGCCGCCGCTCTGAGGGGCAGCAGGGCGATTACTCCCGGCCCGTGCTGTCGTCACGCGCCGTGTTTCGCGAGGAAGCGGCGCTGCTCGGCGGTGTGATCGAGGTCTTCGGGGGTGTCTCCACCGAATCCGCCGTGCGGCATGTTCAAATACGTCAGTTCGGCCTCCACGCCTGCGGCGCGCAGTTTGCGATGCATCTGGACGGTGTTGGAGAGGAACAGGTCGCGCGTACCGCTTGTCAGGAACGCGGGAGGGAAGCCGGACAGGTCCCCAAAGAGTGGGGAGAGGTAGGGGTCCTTCAGATCAGCACCTGCGGCATAGAGCGCGTTGACCTGGCGCAGGCTACTGAGAACGTTGTCCACGCCGGCGAGGGTCTGAAAGGTGTCGCCCGCTTCGGTGAGGTCGACCTGCGGCGAGTTGAGCACCGCGGCCGCGGGCATCGGCAACCCTTCGTCCTTGGCGCGCAACATCAGGGCTGCGGCGATATTTCCTCCGGAGGAGTCCCCACCCACAAAGATCCGCGAGGGGTCGCGGCCCTTCAGCGCGTTGCGGTAGGTAGCGATGGCGTCGTCGAGCGCGGCGGGGTACGGATGAAGCGGCGGTGTTCGGTAGTCCACGCCCCAGGTGAGCATCCCCGTGGACAGCGCGGTCCCGCTCGTTGTGGCGCGGCACGCGTCCCCGCCGCCGACGAGTAGGGCTCCGGGGTGCATCCAGAGATAGAGCGGTTCGCCCGTCTTCTCCCGGATTCCGTGGGGTCGAGCGGCATACACGGTGACACCGTCCACGTTGACGTCTTTGACCGTGACGGGCAGTTCGGCGGCCGGGAACTGCCGGGCGGTGTGTTGGTTCGCCTGCTTGACCATGGCGAGCCAGGCATCAGTGTCCTCTGCGGCCGGATACGACCTGTCGGCGCCCTGGACGGCGAGCCATTTCTGCGCCTGTGCACTGATTGTGGACGGCGCGGGGAAGGTGCGGTCGCTCATGACTGAGGTCCTGCCGAAGGAGCCGCCTCGTTAGGAGTCGACTCGGTGATGGCGCGGCGTAGTTCGGGGACGATTTCGTGCATCCAGCGATGGATCGCAGATTCTGGTTGGCCGACAGGGAGGTAGAAGATGCCTGCAGCGTCGTAATCGAAGACTGCTGAGGTTAATTCATCGATCCATTGGCCGGTGGAACCTCCAATCCAATGGCCGTCCTCATCACGTGGCTTCGGCGTGGCGCGGTCGGTGATCTGGCCGCCGACGTTGTAGACGGTGGCGATGTCGGACGGGTCTCGGCCGGCCGTAATTGCGGCTTGGTCGATGAGCGGCCGGGATGTGGCAACGAGGGAGCTCCGCCAGTCCGCGGCGTGGGCGGGTATCCACCCGTCGGCGAGCCGACCGGTGACGGCGAGGGATCGGGGACCTTGTGAGCCCGTCCAGATCGGGGGTGTGGGCTCCGGTGATGGGTCCGCGGCGCGAAGTTGGTAGAAGCGTCCGGTGAAGTCAACAGGCGGCCCACCACCGGTGAGCGCGCGCACGACGGTGATGGTTTCGTCCATGGCCTGGACCGACTCGGCGGGTGAGCGTGGTGTGACGCCCAGGCGTGCTAATTCGTCCCATAGGCTGCCGGCGCCGATCCCGACGATGATGCGGCGATCCGATAGGGCCGACAGGCCGGCGATGGTGCGCGCGAGCAGGGGAGCCGACCTGATGCCGATGTTGGTCAGGTTGGCCACGCCGCTGATGCGCTGTGTGGCGCCCAGGATCACGCCGAGAGCGGCGTAGGCGTCGACGCGGTCGGCGTAGTTGGGGTGGTCGGAGATCGATACGACGTCGAGGCCGGCGGCGTCACACGCGGTGGCATGCGTGAGCAGGCGGGGTACGTCGGCCAGACCAGGTTCGAGGCCCAGACCGAACAGCACACGTGTGCGGCTCACCGGTTGACGTCCATCTGCTCGAGCACGTCTCGGCGATACTTTGACACGAACACTGTTCTATATACAAACAGTGTTCGTGTCAAGCTATGGTGGTGGGGTGAACCCGAGAGAGCGACGCGCGGCGCGCCACCAGCCGCCGAACCCCGAGGTTCAAGACGACCACCCTAGGCCGCGGCGCCGCACGGGCCTGATCACGGTCGAGCAGGTCATCGATATCGCGCTGGACGTCATCGCCACCGAGGGCTACGAGGCGCTGTCCATGCGCCGCCTGGCCACCGGGCTCGGCACCGGACCCGCCTCGCTCTACGCCCACGTGGTCAACAAGGCCGACCTCGACGAACTGCTCATCGGGCGGCTGTGCGCCGAGCTCGTCCTACCCGAGCCCGACCCCGCTGCGTGGCAAGAGCAGATTCGCGGCGTGTGTACCCAGCTCCGCGACCAGTACCTGAAATACCCCGGAATCTCCCGCGCCGCGCTCGCGCTGTGCCCCACCGACCGCGAGACCATGCGCGTCACCGAAGGAATGCTGGCCATCCTGCTCGCCGGCGACGTGACACCGCAGGCCGCCGCCTGGGGTATCGACGCTCTGTTGCTCTACGTGGGCGCCTACTGCCTGGAGGCATCGATCGTGCGCCAGCGCTCTGCACATGATGACGCTGCTTGGGTCCTCGACCGCGACGAACTGCTACGCCGGTTCACCGCCCTGCCCGCCGAAACCTTCCCCCACCTCACCCGCCACGCCGCCGAGCTCACCGGCGGCGAAGGCCACGACCGGTTCGACTTCACCCTCACCCTCATGACCGACGGCCTCGCCCACCGCTAGCCGCCGCCTTCTCGCCTCCCGCGCAGATGAGCAGGACATTGGCCGGGATCCAGCCGGCCGCGCTGTACACCCGCGACAAAGATTCCGCGTTCCTTGCTCTGGTCCGGTCCGCGGCGAACCGCTGAGTGAGGCGACGCCATCTGGTCGCGCAGCTCCTGACCGAATAATGCTGCGCGTCAACGCTTTCGCCTTCATATGTCAGATCCCGCGCGTACCGGCACTGCGACAGATTGGGTCAGTGCTTGCCCGAAGCCGAAGGCCACCGACCGGGCCAGACAACCAGCCACACCAGCTGGCCCGGCGTCATGCAGCGAAGATTAGCAAGCTCTCGCGACACGCCCACATCTTGTCAAAGTACCCAGGCGTGTCTTGCCAATCTTTCCCTCATTTCGACAAAGGATGCAGCTGGAATCACTGAGTCGATCTCGCGTTCGTTTGCTGCATGGATCCGGTTTGCGGATGATCGGTCAGGACGGCAGTCGCTGACGTGGGCTCCGGGATGCTGGAGGCTTGGGGTTGATCAATCGTCCCTGCGCGATGACAGATCCGTGTTGTTTCAGGAACTGGGTGCGGATCCTGACATCAGAAGTCAGTACATGCTTTATCGGCGCGAGGTGCTCGGTCAGGTAGCGGTATAGGTCGTGGGTGTCGCGGCAGATGGCGACGGCCACCAGATTACTGCGTCCGCTGATCGCAGCGGCGAAAGGGATTTCGGGGTGTGCCGCGATTTCTTCGCCGACTTGGTGGATGTAGCGGGGCGTCACGCTGAGCCAAAGCATGGCGTTGAGGCGATAACCGAGCCGCTCAGGCAGTAAGTCGGTGTCGTAGAACAACGCCCCCGAGGCTTCCAGTGTGGCGAGACGCCTACCCACCCGTGCGACTGTCCAACCGGTGCGCTCGGCCAGTAGTGAGTGAGGCGCGCGGCCATCCTCAGCGAGGGCGTCGAGGATAGGGCGATCTTCGACCGCGGGACGGGTCGGCTGGCGAGGCGACGGCTGTTCAGCACAATCTGCCAGGACCTGTTCGGCCTGCTCGTCGCTAAGCCGGTGGCCGTAGCCGGTCCACGGCGTGCTGGCGGGCCGGCCAAAGGTGTGCAGAACCAGATCGACATTGACGTCGATGACCGAGGTAATTCGCGGAAGCCGTTGCAGCACGGTATCTTCGCGATCTTCACCCAGGGGCGCCCGAATGATACAGACAAGCTCAGTCCAACCCGAGAGGATGTGGGCGTGAGCCACATCTGGTCGTCGGACTAGCGCATCGGCCAACTGCGATATGCGATCAGGTTTGGCATGTATGCGGCAGACCCAATGAGCATCGCGATCGGTCCAGGGGTTTTCCAGGCCTACGACACGCACGACTCCGTCGCGACGCAGCCGGTGATAGCGGCGGGCGACGGTCTGCTCAGACGCTCCCAGCACGGTGGCGATACGGCGAAACGACACCCGGGGGGATAACTGCAGCGCGTGGAGGATCTGCACGTCTAGCACGTCCGCCATGAAGAAAAGCATGTACTAACCACAAGTACTGTGGCTATTTCTCGGCATTTTCAGACACACATTGGCCGTAGCCGCGCGGACGCTGCCAGGGTTACAAGCGCGACCAACCGACAAGAGGAGGCAGGCATGAAGCTGACAGACAACACGATCCTGGTCACCGGCGGGGGCAGCGGAATCGGGCGCGGCTTGGCTGAATCCCTGCACCGACTGGGCAACCAGATCATCATCGCCGGGCGACGTCGCGACCGACTGCAGGCTGTCGCTGAGGCCAATCCCGGCATGCACTATCTGCAGGTGGATCAAGGAGACCCGGCTAGCATCGCGCGATTGGCTGCCGAGCTGGCCGACCGCCATCCCGACCTAAACACGGTGATCAACAACGCCGGCGTGATGAGCACCGAGGATTTGCTGGCCGGCAATGGCCATGCAGCCGAAACGACGGTGGCCGTCAATCTGCTGGGCCCTATCCGGCTGACCGCGATGCTGCTGCCCGGGCTGCTTTCTCAGCGGCATGCCGCGATCATCAACGTCAGCTCAGCACTGGCGGTGGTTCCCAAGGCAACTGTGCCGACCTATTGCGCAACCAAGGCGGCGCTGCATTCCTACACCCAGTCGTTGCGCTGGCAGCTGCGTGACACCTCGGTTGAGGTGATCGAGGTTCTGCCGCCGCGGGTTGAGACGCAGATACAGCAGGGTCTTGGGAACGGCCCCAAGATATTGTCCCTGGATAGTTTTGTCGGCGAGACGATCTCGCTGTTGAACGCCGAACCGCCGGCCGGCGAGGTCGTGGTGGATTCGGCTAAGCGGGTGCGATTCGCCGAGCGCGATGGCCGCTACGACGAGGTCTTCAACGCCGTCAACCCGGTGTGCTGAGGGCGCCCGACCTATCCGCTGCAGCCATCGAACCCAACAGTCACGCGGTCTGTCCTGTCCTAAGACCGCCCACAACAATTATCGAGAAGTAGGAGTAGATCATGACTACGTTGAGCACACAAGGGATTTCGCTGTACTACGAGGTTCACGGAAATCCCGACAATCCGGCTGTGCTGCTGCTGTCGGGCCTGGCCGGCACCGGCAAGAGCTGGAACACCCAGATCGAGCGGTTCGCAGCCGAGCACTACGTGGTGGTGCCTGACCAGCGCGGCACCGGGCAGACCACCCGCAGCGAAGAGGGCTACTCGACCGAGCAACTTGGCATCGACATGGCCTCTCTGGTCGAACAGCTCGGAGTGGGCCCGGTGCATGTGGTCGGCGCCTCGACCGGCGGAGCCATCGGCCAACATATGGCGCTGGACCACCCACACACCGTGCGCACCCTGACGTTGGTCGCCTCCTTCGCCCGCTTCGACGCCTTCATGCAGCGCGAATTCCAGGCACGCCGCCACATGGCCGCCGAATGGGACCGCACAGCGCTGCTTTCGGCGTACTCGGTGTTTTTGTTCTCCCCGAGATATGCCCGTCACCACCCCGAGAAGGTCACGGCCTGGGTCCAGCGTGCGGGGGCGCAGCCGACCCAGCCGCAGGACGTGGACATCTCCCTGAAGCGCATCGACATGATCGCCGCTCACGACACGCTGCCCCGGCTTCACCA
The DNA here is from genome assembly GCA_963833915.1 of uncultured Actinomycetota bacterium. Lineage (GTDB taxonomy): Bacteria > Actinomycetota > Actinomycetes > Mycobacteriales > Mycobacteriaceae > Mycobacterium. The sequence continues at coordinate 18,146 of CAWHZO010000004.1, read as the reverse complement.
GCTGCGCCAACCCACGCTTGTCCTGTGCGGCGAGCACGACTTCTGCACACCCCTACCGCACTCCCAAGAACTCGCCGACGGTATCGCCGACTCAGAGTTAGTGGTTCCCGACTGCGGCCACTTCGTCGAACACGAACTCGAAGAAGACTTCTTCCAGATCGTCGCCGCCTTCATCAAGAACCACAACTGACCGCCCTGCAGTACAGGGGGATTCGGGGGCCTGCCGTGTTCTGCTCGCGGCTTGCTCCCGAATCCTGGCCACCGTCAAGACTTCCAATCGCAAGCCACAGCCACCCCTCCGGAAGATTATCGCCATGACAGAGGAGCACCGATGTATCGCCCAACCGGCGTGCAATTTCGGCCGATGAAAGTACAAAAGCGCAACCTCGCGGGTCTCCTCGGCACGGAGCCCTGGGAACTCCGCACAAATGGGGATTGACACGAAGGATGTACGCTACGCCCGCAGCGCGCCGGAACGCAGATCCCAACTATCGCCGATGAAGCCGGCGGCCTGGCGAGGCCCATCTCGCATTCGTTGGCGACCGCGCGGATGCGTACGCGTGTGATTCATCCGCTCATCGACACATGTTGAGGCGTTGAGTGGAGCCGCTTGGAATGCGCTGTGAGACAGGTGATTTCGCGCGGATCCCTCGCATGGCTCGGTAAGTCATTGAATGATATTGTGCCGCAGCATAGTTGGCAATATCGAGTACCCACCACTGCATAACCGACCAACCTCCGGCGGGTACTCCATGGTCTGTGCGCATGCGGCTGGGCTGAGCCGCTGCTGCAAGGGATCACGTCGATAGAATCCCGAGGTTGATAAGACGCCATCCCATTGCATCGACACTGACGTCGAGTCTTTTTCAAGCGCGGTGACTAGGTGGTCGCGTGAGCTAACTCCAGCGGCGGGGACCGGCGCCGAGCAAGCCAACTACGGCGAGCCTGACGAAGTCCAGTTTGAGTTCTGCGAATTCAGCGACGGCAGGGTGGCGCAACGCTGGTGCGTGGGCGCGCGAAGTTGCGCTTGGTGGGACTCATTAGAAGACCTGTACACAATCCATATTGACGCCCGCCCCGACTACGGCGCGCGCGTCGAATGGTCAGATGGCCTAGTCGAGGAACTGTAGCGGTCGCTGATCCGTCACAGAACGTCGAGCGGATGCGGCCGGGTAGGCGGCGGGAAGGCTCGGTCGAGGGTAAGAAGGTCGTCGGGGGTCAGCTCGATATCTCGGGCGGCTGCGTTTTGTCGAACGTGGGAAGGTGTTCCGGCGCGTGGGATAGCGCTGACGCCGTCGTGTTGAAGGACCCACGCCAGCGCAAGCTGTGCCGGTGTGGCGTTGTGACGCCGCGCAATCGAGTGCAGCGCCGGGTATGTGAGCAGCCGGCCCTGCTCGATCGGCGAGTAGGCCATGGTCGGGATGCCATGTTGGGCCAGCCACGGCAACAGCGCGTACTCCGGGCCTCGGCGGGTCAGGTTGTACAGAATCTGATCCGTCTGGGCCGCGTCACCGCCTGGGACGCCTGACAATTCGATCATGTCATCGACGTCCAGGTTGCTTACGCCCCAGTGGCGGATCATCCCGGCAAGCTTCAAGTCGGCGAAGCCCTCGATCGTCTCCGCCAACGGGATGCGTCCCCGCCAGTGCAGAAGGTAGAGATCAATGTAGTCGACGCCGAGCCTATCCAGGCTTGCCTCGCACGCGCGAACGGTACCTGCCCGGGTTGCGTGGTTTGGGAGCACTTTGTCGACCAGGAATACTTCGCTGCGCCGTCCGGTAATGGCCTCGCCGACCAAGGCTTCCGCCGCGCCGTTGCCGTACATCTCCGCGGTGTCGATCACCGTCATCCCCAAGTCGATACCGAGCCGGATCGAGGCAACCTCTTCGGCCCGCCTGGCCGGGCTTTCGGCAAAATGCCACGTTCCCTGACCGAGGGCGGCCATCTTGTCGCCAGATGGCAACGGTACAGACCCAAGTGTGTTCATCCTTCAATCGCCTGTTCGAACGTTTCGGCCAAACGGTGCGCCACCGCTCCGTCCGCTGACCTGATTCTGCAGGTGCTAGCACACGCCGGACTTCCGTCCGGGAGTGCACAACTCTGGGACGAATACGGTTCATCCAGGTCCAAGAGCCATCGCGGCCACCAAGAAAACGCCGGAGCGACTCTTCGAACGTGACGAGTTCATCCGCGACGACACCACCGCCGAGCTGCTCGACGCGCTGCCTGCCCAACCTGGCACCACCCAGATGACGGCAGCCAATTCCACACCCTTGACCGACGGCGCCAGCGCGATCGTGCTGACATCGGGACAGAGGGCCGCCGAACTCGGGATCGAGCCCATTGTCAGGGTGGTCTCCTCGGCCGTGTACGGCATCGACCCGCTTGTCATGGGGCTGGCGCCTGCCTGGGCGATCCCGTTGCGATCAGCTGCGCCGGCCTGACCCCCGAACAGATCGACGTATGGGAAGTGCACGAGGCATTCAGTGCGCAGGCACTGGCGTGCCGGCGCCCAGTCGAGGAGGAAGTTCTTCGCGGGTCGGATTCAGCGCGACGGGATGACGCGCCAACCGGAACAGATGCTGTCGCTCGGCCCGTCGAGTTTGTAGCGCGTTGGCGATCGACTCGAAGACCCGGCCAGGAAGGCCGCTCCAGGCGGTTGTAGCAGTCGACGCTGACGCCGGCCAGCGAAGCGACGTCCTCGCGCCGCAAGCCCGGGACCCGATGATGGAGATCCGCGCGAAGGCACGAAGGCTCAAGCAGAAGCACGACCTGACGTTGATCGTCATTGACTATCTACAGCTGATGACGTCCGGCAAGAAGTCGAGTCGCGCCAGCAGGAAGTCTCCGAATTCTCCCGTCAGCTCAAGCTTTTGGCGGAGGAGCTGGAGGTGCCGGTGGTCGCAACATTGCGCGGTGTCCACTGCTAGGTGACCGGTTCTCGGCCAGCAGTCAGGTCAAGGGCGATGTCGATGAGCATGTCTTCTGGGCGCCGACCATGCCGCGCGGGCCAGCCTCTTCGAGCAGTGTGCGAGCGTCGATGTCGGAGCGTACGGCGGCCGCCTCGGTGCATGGTCGAAGTGATTCCTCATGACAAAATCGGGGGCTCAGAATCGACCTGCCGGGTCGTCTACTGCCGACGAATTAGTGAATACCGTAGATCTCATGGCTAAAGTCACCGAAAACCAGCACACCACTGACACCCAAACGACCACCGGAAACCAAGGCAGCACCACCGGAAATCAGTCCACAGACCTACCGGCGGCGCCCGGAGGCAACCCGGACAACCGCGAAACCGTTCAGAACATGGGCGCACCCGAACTACGCAATGCCGTGATAGAGCTGTTAATGATCATTGACGATTCCGATGATATGGACGTGGTCGTCACCATCTCAGACGACGGCACTGTCGTCGTCGAGGCTGCCTAGTCCGACTAGCACTGGAGAATCCGATGACACAGGAACTTCGGGGTCAGCGCGTCGGCATATTGGCCGCCGACGGCGTCGAGCGGATCGAACTGGAACAGCCCCGCGGAGCGTTACACGGTGCGGGAGCCACGACCGAGATCATCTCGCTGCATCCCGGCGAGATCCAAGCCCGGCAGTTCGACATGGAGTCGGCCGGAAGCTTTCCGGTCGACCGCGTGGTCGCCGACGTGTCCGCCGATGACTACGACGCGTTGCTGATGCCGGGCGGCACCGTCAACCCTGACCAACTGCGGATGAACGCCGACGCGGTCGGCTTCGTCAAGGCATTCGCGGACACCGGCAAACCGATCGGAGTGATCTGCCACGGTCCGTGGACTCTCGCCGAAGCCGACGTCATCGCGGGAGTGAGGATGACGTCATGGCCGAGCATCCGAACTGACCTCCGGCGAGCGGGAGCGGAGGTCGTCGATGAGGAGGTCGTGATCGATCGTCAGTTCGTTTCCAGTCGATCACCCAACGACCTACCGGCTTTCTGCGCCGCAATAGTGGCCCAGTTCGCGAAGGCGAAACAGCCCATCTGACGCGCAGACTCTCGGCCCTCCGGCGGCGCGAACTGGATCAGTGTCGGCACTTCCGGTTCGCGTGTCGGTGCGGCTGTCGTCCAAGCAGTGTTCTCCGGAAATCACCGTGTCCCCAAGCTGTTGGACTACCGCGTCCGGCTCATGGAATACGTAAAGCCACCACTGTCGAGAGCGAGCAGTCCCCGGCGTGGTAAAACGGGCGATCACCGCGTCGGCGATCGGTAACGCGCCCAAAACGGTTCATTCATCGGCATCCGCACCTGATAAGAGAGGCCGTACTCTCGCCCTGCCATCGGCCCTTGCGCAATCTACATTGACAGGCTGTTGCGCCAGGGCAACTGGAGGCTCTATACCGCCCGTGGCGGATTAGGCGACGGGAGCAGCCTGGTGAACTCCATAGGGAGCTGCGACATGAAGTCGTTGAACTCCTTCCGGTCAACCGCCTCCCGCAAGGTCAGCAGCACCGCCTCCACACCGGTCATAGTCTCGGTCTTGGTCAGCCCAGTGCGGCTGCTGACGCGCAGAATCAGGTCATCCAGGTCGAATCGCTCCGGACCTTTGCTGTTCCATCGCACTGAGTCGGCAAGCTCCTCGGGGAGCTGTCGGATCAGGTGCCGTACCTCTCCGGCGCTGACTCGCATCGCCAAGACCTCGAGTACCGCGCGGGTCAGATCGGCTGCCTCCCCCTTCGACAGCATGGCGCGCTCGGCGACGTCGCGATAAAACTCGTGAGCATTCATCGGATCATCTCCAACTGTCTGTTCCACAGAACGGCGGTTTTCTCGGACAATGCCCGCTTCTGCGTTGCGGCGCACCAACCTGTGGTTAGTAAGAGTCGATAGACCACCTGTTCTGGCAGATCGAGACCGCTGCAAAAGGCCCTCAGGTGTAGCGAAGCCGACAGTTTTCGCACCTGTGTGTCCAAGACCGCAGGCAGCGTCACCGGCAGTATGTCGACGAAGACGGTCGGATCATCAAGGAGGTACTCCATGGCTCGAATACTGATCGTGCTCTCCGGCAGCGATCACTGGACGTTGTCTGACGGCACCCGCCATCCCACTGGATTCTGGGCCGAAGAATTCGTCGAACCCCACCGCACCTTCCGCCACGCCGAGGTCGACGTCGACATCGCCACTCCGGGTGGTGTCCGGCCGACCGTCGATCAGGTCAGCCTGGCGCCCGATCGCGCCGGTGGCGAAGAACGCGCCGCCGAGCTTCGTAGTTATTTGGAATCGCTGGAGCACGAGCTCGCCGGCCCATTGTCGGTGGAGCACGCCGCCGACAACCTGGGCGACTACGACGCCGTCTTCATTCCGGGCGGCCACGGGCCGATGGAAGATCTGCCGGACTGTCGACCGCTCGGCCGAATTCTGGCCGATCTGTTCGACACGGGACGAGTCGTCGCTGCGGTATGCCACGGGCCGGCCGGACTGCTGTCGGCCCGCCGCGAGGACGGCACCTGGCTGTTCGCCGGCCGACGGGTGACCGCCTTCACGAATGAGGAAGAGCGCCAAGCGGGTCTGGCCGACCGTGCCAAGTGGCTACTGGAGACCCGACTGCGCGAGGAGGGAGCGGACTTCGATCAGGGGCAGCCCTGGAGTTCGCACGTGGTGGTGGACGGGCGCCTTGTCACCGGCCAGAATCCGGCGTCCTCGAAGCAGGCGGCCGAACGCACGCTTGCCGTCCTCATGGCGGCACAGTTCCCGCCGTCGTGACGAGTCAAGGAGCCACAGATGCATATTCGGTACACGCTGATAACCGCCGACCCTGAACGGATTGACGACGCCCTCGCATACCTCGCTTCTGATGGCCGATCGCGCCTTGAGTCAGAACCTGGCGAGAAAGGAATGTCGCTGCAGGTATCTCCTGACCTGGCCGTCGCGGTCCTCGAGTCGTTCTGGGTCTCACACGACGCCATGCGAGAAAGCGAACGCGTAGAGGCCGGTGTCCGCGACGAAGCAATCCGTCTTGCGCTCGGTACCGCCTCGGTCGAACGCTTTCGGAGGGCGAGCGTGACTCGGGTGGGGCGAGAAGAGGGCGGAGCGGGCGTGCGCCACACCGTCTATCAGACGAATCCGGCCGCACTCGACGAGGCGATCGCCGGATACGAAGACACAGCGGTGCCTTGGCTGACGGAAACCGACGGGTTCGTCAGTGCGGCCCTGCTGGTCGATCACCGGTCTGGACGACAACTCAGCCAAACCATTTGGCGCGACATCGACGCGCTGGTAAAGAGCCGTAGTCCTGCCGCAGCGATCCGGGTGGACGCTGTCGCGGCGACCGACAGCGCCGTAGTCGCACTCGACGAGTACGGGCTGGTGTTTCGGTCGGTCCGGGCGGAATGATCGACATCGCAAACGCGACAGAGTATTACGTTCCAGGAACGCATTGATTGTCACCATCGGGTGAGTGCCGCTCCGAGGAAGTAGTGCGCGCCGGGCTACTTCCATGCGTCTCAAGTGCGGCGAATACGCGCAGTCCTAGGAAATGAAGCGCTCCGTGAGACAACCGAGTCGGAGTCGCCGTGAGACAACCTGGAAAGCCGCAGACTGTCAGCGCGTCACCTGCTGCCGCCGAGGGATCGCCCGCTCAGGCCGTTAGGGCATCAGATACCGCTGGCGGATGGTTGCGGCCGTCGCACGAACGTCGCGCCTGCGATCACGACGCCAACCACGGTCAACGGGATCGTCCACAAGCGCCGATTGCCCAACGCAGAGTTGCACTCCGAGACGAACTGACTTTTAGGAGCGACTTCATTGGCAATCGGGATCTGCTGGACCACGGGCGAGTTCCCGACATTCTGATTGTCCTGAGCCCGCGCGGCGGAGACGTCGGAGTGAACCGCATTGCCACACCCGATACCGCCGGAAATCGACACGGGCACAAATAACCCGACCACTCCGGCGACGAAGAGAATCGCTCCCGCCACAAGAACCAATCGGCGACTATTCATCTCTGTGCACTCCTTCGTTTATGCCTGCGAACGCCTTGACGCCGAAGAGTTAACCGTTCGATCGGGCGGTTAAACACGATTCGCCAACCGCGTTGACAGGCGACGAGCCGAACATTGCAGCGTCAAGGTTTGCGTCTGCCCGCACGCGGGGTATGGGGGATCATCACCGTTCCTGGTGGAAAGCCGCATTCATCGCAGGGAAGGCCCCATAGCGACGTGACGATTCCAGATTACGTTCGGCACAAATGGTTTCGGCGAACGCTGGCCGCCGCACTTGTGATCACCGGCGTACTGGGAGCAGTCATCGTCGGGTGGGGGCCGCGGTGCCGGGGCGGTTGCCCACCGCTGGCCGACGCTGCGGCGTTACACGCACCGGCGCAGGTGACGTTTCGTCCCGCCTCCAATGCGGGCGGCGTCAACCCCGTTGATCCGGTGTCGGTGACCGCCACGTCGGGAACCTTGACCGGCGTGCAAATGGTTAACGACGCCGGTACGCCCGTTGCGGGCGTATTGACTCCAGACCATGTTGTGTGGCATCCCGTGGAGCCGCTCGGCTACGGGCGTACCTACACACTGACCGTGGCCAGTCGGGGAACAGGTGGTGTCCGTGCCACGCAGGTCTCGGTATTCGCCACGCTGGTGCCGCCGAACCAGACGAAGGTGTCCTTTACCAGTCCTTCGGAGGCGCCGCTGCAAGACGGCGCCACCTACGGCGTGGGAACGGTCGTGGTCGCGCACTTCGATGAGCCGATCAAGGATCGAGGCGCAGCGGAACGACGGTTGACGGTGACGACGTCGCCACCGGTGCCCGGTTCGTGGTTTTGGGTGGATGACCAGAGCGCCCATTGGCGTCCCGAGCACTACTACTCTCCGCATACGACCGTCACGGCCGAGGCAAAGGTCTACGGAATCGACTTAGGCAAAGGGCTTTTCGGTCAAGAAGATACAAAGGTGTCGTTCAGGATCGGTGACGCGCACGTGTCGATCGCCGATGACAAGACCAAACGAGTGAGCGTCTTCGATGACGGGCGCCTGGTGCGCACGATGCCCACCTCGATGGGCATGGGTGGCACCCAACAGGTCGACGGTCGCGTCCTGTCGTTTTGGACACCGCCAGGCATCTACACCGTGCTGGACAAAGCCAACCCCGTGGTCATGGATTCGTCGACGTTCGGGTTGCCCAAGAACTCCCGCCTCGGTTACCGCGAAACCATCAACTACGCGACCCGCATCAGCACTGACGGCATCTACTTGCATCAGCTTGACGCCACCGTATGGGCCCAGGGCAACACCGACACCTCCCACGGCTGCCTGAATCTCAACGCCGACAACGCCGAATGGTTCTTCGGCTTCTCAGTGCCCGGCGATGTCGTCGAGATCCGCAACACCGGCGGCCCTGCATTGGCCTTGTCACAAGGGGGAGACTGGACCCTGCCGTGGGATCAATGGCGCAACGGCAGCGCCCTACGCTAAAGCACACCACACCAATCGATATAGCATCCCTACAGGTTCGCGAATCTGAACGTTTAGGCGCGGTCGGCTTGATCAACTCCAGCGAGATACCGAAGAGGGTGGACAAGCCGCAAGGCTGGCTAAGGCGTGTTTGAACTGGGTCTGCGGGCGGCCAATCGGGCCAGTTCGGCGTTGGATCGTCCGGGGTGGGCATCGAGCACCCGCATGCAGACATATTGCGGGAAAGTCAGGTCCAGCGGCCTCAGGGCTTGAGACGTCTGCGCACGGATCGCTGCGACGACCCGGGCGAGTTGATAACCGAGCGGTCCGCCATCATTGCCCGTCACCGTCTCAGCCCGCTGACGCCGTTCACCGAGCACGCGCATCAATGCCAGCGGGTGCAGGCCCGCGGCCGACCTGGCAAGGCTGGTCGATCCACCTCGAACACCGAGCTCCTAGTCCGGCGGCTCATTCTCCGAGACGCGGGTAGGAGCGTCTTCCCGGTCGCTGGGTTTGCCGGGAACGCCTTCTGCTTCGCGTTCACCGGCAACCTTCTCATCCAGCTCATCGACGATGCTCTCGAGCTCATTAGCCCGACTCAGCGGGTCTTCCTTTTCGTGTTCCGTCATATACCGTCACTGTAGCCGCCACTTGTGAGCTCATCAGTTAAAGAGGCGGTGTGGGTTAGGCCCGCTACCGCTGTGCGCGCAGTGTTTCCGAGGGAGTTTCACCGAACAGTTGACGATATTGACTGGCAAACCGGCCGAGGCGCACGAACCCCCAACGGCCCGCAACCGTCGTTACCGTGAGCGAGTCCGGAGAGTTAGCCGCGAGTTCTGCGCGCACATGGTGTAGCCGAAGCCGCCGGAGATACATCATCGGCGGCGGCTGGCCGGACCGCTCAAACGCCCGCTGTAAGGCTCGTGCGCTGGCCCCGGTTGCTCGTGCCAGTTCGGCAGTGCTCCAAGGAGTTTCCGGATGTGCGTGCATCAAATCGATTGCCCGCTTCGCCACCGCTGTGCTCGCCGGGACTGCGCATTCAGTCAAAGCCTCGGTGTAATTATGGGGTTGTATCTGCAGCAGGCCCTGTATAAGCAGAAGCTGCAGGTTCCCCACGGCGAGCTGGTGGTTGAGAAGCCCCCCGGGTTGCCAGACTTCGCGTGCCAAGAGCCGTACTAAGTTGTACCAATCGTTCGCGGCGGGGATGCTCAGATTGAGCTGCCGATCAAACGTGATTCGTTTGCGCACTGGGCGGTTAAGCATTGCTTCCAGCTGCCACCGCATCTGGGGCTCAGAAACCTTAAGGCAGACCTGACCGCAGTCGCCGGACCAGTCAAGCACGCATGGCGTGCCCGGCGTGAATACCGCCACGGACCCGGTCGTCGTCTTAACGAGCCCCCCGTCACGCCACCGACTCACCGCCCTGCCGGATAACGGGGCATCGATGTAGTAGGCAGTCACGTCGTCTGCCCGGATAGTGACGTCGACGCCGAAGCCAAGGTAGCCAGCGGTCAACAGGGGAAGCTGCAGCGCGTTCATCTGCATGTTCACCGATTTCGTGCCAATCGGAGTCAGCTCGGCGGCCACATAGAGGCGGCCCAAAGCATCGGCCGCCTCATCGACGTCCGTTGTCCGAACCTCAGGCGCCAAGTCGAAGGCTAACTCGGACATTCGTTGCTCCCAGCTCGAGTTCAGTGATCGGTTTCTTTCCGCTCCACTTGAAGCCACATGCTATTCGCTCGCCATACCAACCCGGATCGCGCCGGGGCGCAGCGAGAAAATCAACGCCACCGTTTACATCCCTGCTGGTGGGCAGAAAAGCCGGTAGCGGTAATCCCGTCAGAGCCAAGCTAAGCGAGTAGGAATTCCGCGATTTGTCTCCTATGCGTTTGCCTCCGGGTGACGGGAAGCGGATAAGTTCGTGGCGCCTAGCGGATATCCCACGGCTGTATCAATCCGGTTGGATACAGCTATTGCCTTGACCCATGGGAGAGGCGAAGTGGACAAATCAGGCTATAGGACGGACGACAGCTGGCTCCTTCCGCATCGAACTGCAATATCTGCCTGGCGACCACACCGTCGTAATCAACGGCCGGCGACCTGCGGGGTGCCGCCGAGTGGCGATGGTCGCGGTGTGGCGGTTCCGAAGGGGGATCACGGTAAATGGCAAGGTGAAGTAAATATATTCGCGATATCGGTGGCGCGATAGCCGCGGCAAGACGCTGCGTGAGGCTGCCGACGCGCTGATCGTCAAAACCGGCGACCAAGACGAGGCCGCGCCGCGTATGAAACGTACTCGAGAGGCAGCATTGAGAACCGCAGTCGTCTACCGGATGCATGCCAAGGCGTTGAAGGCGGAGTTTGAGCAGGCCAACTACGGCGAGCCCAATGAAGTCCAGTTCGAGATGTGCGAATTCACCGACGGTCGGGTGGCGCAACGCTGGCGCGTGGGCGCGCGAAGTTGCGCGTGGTGGGACTCATTACAAGATCTCTACAACATCCATATTTACGCGCATCCCGACTACGGCACGCGCGTCGAATGGTCAGATGGCTTTGTCGAGGAACTGTAGCGGTCGCTGATGCCGTGCAAGATCGTCGCGGGCGGCAAAGGCTGCCCGTTCGAAGTCCACCCACGTCTATGTGACCAATGAGCATTCACTGATCTTGATCGACGACGACTACTGACGCGTACGACCTCGTTGCCGGCGACCTACCAAACGGTTTGCAGCTCAGTCCCGACGGAAAGCACTCCTACAGGACCAATTTCGGCGATGGCACGATCTCGGTGATCGATACGATCACCAACTCGATCACAGCGACCCTCGACGTGCTCAGCCATCCCGACGCCCGGGATGCCGAACCGGTGCGCCGCCAGCAGTAAGACCCGCCAGCGCAATCGGGCTCGTTCGGCTGTCGACGGTGACTCGTGCTGTCAGGACGAATTCGTATGTCGGTTTTCAACCCGCCGGGCGCACGCGCAGATTCGATCCGATTGGAAGGCTACCTGTAGAAGCGAACCGATGTGGCGTTGACCTACTCGGCTTGTGCGCCCGAACACTCACAACTTGAGGAGACGCAATGACTCTCATGCGATTCGACCCGTTCCGCGAACTCGACCGGCTCGCCGACCAGGCACTGACGAGCGCTCGGGCGCCACGGACAATGCCGATGGAGGCCTTCCGGCGTGGTGACCAGTTCATCGTCGCCATCGATGTGCCGGGCGTTAACCAGGACGATGTAGACGTCACCGTCGAACGCAACGTCATTGAACTGAGCGCACGTCGCCAACCCCTGCGCCAGGCGGGCGACGAGGTAATCATCGACGAGAGGCCGCAGGGCGAGTTCCGTCGGCAGCTTTTTCTCGGGGACAACCTCGATCCGGATAAGCTGACGGCGCAGTATGACCGCGGCGTGCTGACACTGACGATTCCGGTTTCGGAGGCGAGCAAGCCCCGCAAGATCGATATCGGCCGGTCGACTGAAACGCCGCACGCGGTTGACGCGAAATCCGAAGTCAATCAGCCCGTCAACGCTTAGGCGCCACGATGGCTGACACCACGCACGCGCTGGCCCCGACCGCAGCCCGAACAAATCAACCGTGCGACCGCTGCAGCCCAGGCACTTTCGGCGTCGTCGCCGATGTCGACCAGGCTGACCGCGCAATGCAGCTGCTGAGTGGCAGCGCCAACCAGAGGGGCAGGCAATGGCAACAGCAGTAGGAATCGACCTCGGTACGACCAACTCGGTGATAGCGGCATGGCAGGGCGGCGAGCCGATCGTGATCCCCAACGCCGAGGGTGCCCGGACGACACCGTCTGTGGTGGCTTTCACCGAAAGCGGTGAACGCCTCGTCGGCCAACTGGCCAGACGGCAATCGATAATGAATCCCAAGGGCACCATCTATTCGGCGAAACGGTTCATCGGCCGGCGCTTCGACGAAATCTCGGAAGAGGCCAAAGCGGTCAGTTTCGACGTCGTCAAGGGCGACGGCGATGCTGTTCGTTTCGACGTGCGCGGCAAGCAGTACTCGCCTGAGGAGATCAGCGCGCAGGTGCTGCGCAAACTCGTCGACGACGCCAGCAAGTTCCTGGGCGAGCGGGTCAAAGAAGCGGTGATCACCGTTCCGGCGTATTTCAACGACGCCCAACGCAACGCCACCAAGGATGCCGGCCGGATCGCCGGGCTGGACGTGCTGCGCATCATCAACGAGCCCACCGCCGCGGCATTGGCCTACGGGCTGGACAAGAAGGGCCACGAGACCGTGCTGGTCTTCGACCTCGGGGGCGGCACGTTCGATGTCAGCCTTCTCGATGTCGGTGACGGGGTGGTCGAGGTCCGCTCCACGGCAGGCGATTCCCATCTGGGTGGCGACGACTTCGACCGCCGACTGGTCGACTACCTGGCCGACGAATTTCAACGCGACAACAACATCGATCTACGCAAAGATCCGCAGGCGCTGCAGCGGTTGTTCGAGGCGGCCGAGAAGGCGAAGGTGGAATTGTCGTCGGTGACACAGACGCAGGTCAACCTGCCGTTTGTCACTGCCGACGCCAACGGCCCCAAGCACCTCACCATGACCATGAATCGGTCGAAGTTCGAGGAACTCACGCACGATCTGGTGGAGCGCTGCATGGGCCCGGTCAAGCAGGCGATGGACGACGCCAAGGTGACCGCCAACGACATCGACGAGGTCATCCTGGTCGGCGGGTCGACCCGCATCCCCGCCGTCCAGGGCCTGGTCCGCCGGCTCACCGGCGGCAAGGACCCGAACATGACCGTCAACCCGGATGAGGTGGTCGCGCTGGGCGCCTCCATCCAGGCGGGCGTGCTCAAGGGCGAGGTCTCCGACGTCTTACTGCTCGATGTCACCCCACTCTCGCTGGGTGTAGAGACCGCCGGCGGCGTGATGACCAAGATCATCGAGCGCAACACCACCATCCCGGCCCGGCGCAGCGAGGTGTTCACCACCGCCGCAGACAACCAGCCGGCCGTGGACATCGTTGTCCTGCAAGGCGAACGCGAGATGGCCAAGGATAATCGCGTACTCGGCAGGTTCAAGCTGGAGAACATCCGACCGGCCCCGCGCGGTGAGCCACAGATCGAGGTCACCTTCGACATCGATGCCAACGGGATCCTGCATGTCACCGCACGCGACAAGGACACGGGCGCCGAACAGAGCATCACCATCAGCGAACAGTCGAACCTCGATCAGAGCGAGGTCGAGCGGATGCTCGCCGAGGCCGAGGCGCACCGCCGCGAGGACGAACAGCTGCGCAAGCAGATCGATGCACGCAACGAACTCGACTCGGCGGCATACCAAGTCGAGCGCCGCCTCGCCGAGCTAGGCGATTCGGCGGCGCCGCACGACCGGGCGCGCGCCGAGATGCTGGTCGGCGACGCGCGGCAGGCTATCAAGGAGGAGGCGCCACCGGAGCGGGTGCAATCGCTGACGTCGGAACTGCAGCAGGTGCTCTACGGGCTACAACCGGCGCCGGCAACTGCGGGAAACGGCGACACCGGCGGCAACGGCCAAGGTTCACAGGCAGCTGACGACGACGTGGTCGACGCCGAATTCGACCGGGGCTGAACTACCGTGGGCACCCCCGCAGAGCAGTCAACAACTCAGGAGAGCCGCGACGACCCAGCCGAAACGCCGGCCGACGCGTCGCCTGAAACCGTTGCCCCGCAGAGTAACTCGGACGCCGAGCTGGCACAGCTCGAGGATCGCTGGCGCCGCGCACTCGCCGACCTGGACAACCTGCGCAAGCGGTATGCCCGTGAACTCGACCGTGAGCGCAAACTCGAACGGTCCAAGGTAGCCGGCGCCTGGCTTCCCGTCGTCGACAATCTAGAAAGGGCACTGCACCATTCGGGAGGCGATGCCGACTCGGTCGTCGCCGGCGTGCGAGCCATCCTCGACCAGGCGGTGCAGGTGCTGGACAACCTCGGCTACCCGCGCGACACCGAGACAGGTGTGCCGTTCGACCCGGAGCGACACGAAGTGGTTAACGTGACCGACAACGGCGGCAGCGCACCGGGAACGGTGCTTGGGGTACTGCGCCCGGGTTACGGAAAGGGATCTCAGCAGCTACGGCCGGCGGGCGTGGTCGTCAGCGCCCGCGAGGAGTGAAAACGCCGTGGCGCGTGACTATTACGAGGTTCTCGGGGTGTCGCGCGACGCGACGCACGAGCAGATCCAGGAAGCGTTTCGGACGCTCGCGCGCAAATACCACCCCGACGTCAACTCCTCCCCCGGCGCCGAGGATCGGTTCAAGGAGCTCAACGAGGCTTACCACGTACTCTCCGACCCGGACACCCGGAAACGCTACGACCGATTCGGTGAAGACTTCCGCCGGGTGCCCGAGGATTACGACGAGCGGGTCGGCGCGGGGTTCGGCGGCTTCCGTGCCGGCGCGCCGTCCGGCGCCGGGGTGCGCTTCGGTCAGGGCTTCGGGGACCGCAGCGGCGTCAATATCGAAGATCTCTTCGGTGACTTCTTCGGTGGCAGCGGCGGATTCGGGCCGATCCCCGGTGCCGACCAGCGAGCCGACCTCGAGCTGAGTGTCGAGGAAGCCTATCGGGGCGGTCAGCGTTCGATCACGCTGGACGGCCGCACTTATCAAGTGAGCATCCCTGCGGGGGTGGTCGACGGACAGCGCATCAGGCTTGCCGGCGAGGGCGGAAGGGGCAGCGGCGACGCACCGGCCGGGGACCTGTACCTGGTCGTGCGGATCAAACCTGATCGTCGGTTCCGGCTGAACGGACGCGACATCGCGACCGATCTGCCGGTGTCGCCGTGGGAGGCGGTGCTGGGTGCCACCGTTGCTGTGCACACCCCGGGCGGTGAGGCGAAAGTCAAGGTGCCGCCGGGTTCGTCGACGGGCAGGCGGCTGCGGCTTCGCGGCGAAGGGATGCCCAATCCCCGCGGCAAACCCGGCGACCTCTACGCCGAGGTCAAGGTCGTCGTACCACCGAAACCCACGAAACCGGAACGTGAGCTGTTCGAGCAGCTGGCCACGGTGTCCACGTTCAACCCGAGGAGAGGGCGATGACCGCAACGGCCCCGTCAGCGCGCTACGTGCTGGCGCGACAACCCGGAATGGATCTGGACACGTTTGCCCGGCGCTCCGGTTTGCACCCCCACACGGTGCGCAGGTTCGTCGCGTTGGCGCTGCTGCCTTGTCAAAGAAATCCCCGCGGCCAGCTTCGCTTCGACGCGTCGGCGCTGCACACCGTCGCCCGCATTCAGCGGCTTCGAATAGGCCTCGGACTCAACTACGCGGCGATCGGGCTGGTGCTCGACCTGCTCGACCGAATCGAGGAACTGGAATCCGGGGCCCGCCAAAGGAGGACATCGCTGTGGACATCAGCAGGCTGACCCAAAAGTCGCAGGACGCTTTGCAAGAGGCGCAGGCTCTGGCCACCCGGATGGGCCACGTCGAGGTCGACGGTGAGCACCTGCTGCTGGCACTGGTCGACCAGCCGCAGGGCTTGGTGCCGCGGCTACTGGACCAGGCGGGCGCCGACACCGAGGCGCTGCGCGCCGACCTGGAACGTGAGCTCAACCGCCGGCCCAAGGTCAGCGGCCCGGGCGCCGTCCCAGGCCAGGTCTCGATCACCGCGAGACTGGCCAAGGTGTTGGAGGCGGCCGGGCGAGAAGCCAAGCGGCTCAAGGACGAATACGTCTCGGTAGAGCACCTGGTGATCGCTCTCGCCGAAGAGGGCAGTTCCACCGCCAGCGGACGGATTCTGGCGTCCCACGGCGTGACCCGCGACGCGTTCCTTGGCGCGCTGACCAAAGTGCGCGGCAACCAGCGGGTCACCTCGGCGACGCCGGAAGGGTCCTACGAAGCGCTGGAGAAATACGGCCGCGACCTGGTCGCGGAGGCCCAGTCGGGCAAGCTCGACCCGGTGATCGGACGCGATGCCGAGATACGCAGGGTTATCCAGATACTGAGCCGCAAGACGAAGAACAATCCCGTGTTGATCGGCGACCCCGGTGTCGGCAAGACCGCGATCGTCGAAGGACTGGCCCAGCGGATCGTGCGTGGTGACGTGCCGGAAGGCCTGCGGGACAAGACGATCTTCGGGCTCGACATGGGCTCGCTGGTGGCCGGTGCCAAGTACCGCGGCGAATTCGAGGAGCGGCTCAAAGCCGTACTGGCGGAGGTGAAAGCCGGCGAAGGCCGCATCTTGTTATTTGTCGACGAGCTGCACACCGTGGTCGGTGCGGGCGCCGCGGAAGGGTCCCTGGACGCCGGCAACATGCTCAAGCCGATGCTGGCCCGCGGTGAGCTGCACATGATCGGCGCCACTACTCTCGACGAGTATCGCAAGCACATCGAGAACGACGCCGCTCTGGAGCGAAGGTTCCAGACGGTCCTGGTGGATGAACCCGATGTGGAGGACACCATCTCGATTCTGCGGGGCCTACGCGAACGTCTGGAGATATTCCACGGTGTGCGGATCCAAGACGGTGCGCTGGTAGCGGCGGCGACGCTCTCGCACCGCTACATCACAGACCGGTTCCTTCCGGACAAGGCGATCGACTTGGTTGACGAGGCCTGTGCGCGTCTGCGGACCGAGATCGACTCCATGCCTGCGGAATTGGACGAAATCACCCGGCGGGTGACTCGCCTGGAGATCGAAGAGGCCGCACTTGGCAAAGAGACCGACCCGGCCAGCAAGGCCCGTCTTGAGGAACTCCGCAAAGAACTGGCCGATCTGCGGGCGGAGGCCGATGCGCGGCACGCGCAGTGGGATGCCGAGCGACAGTCGATCCGTCGGGTGCAGGAATTGCGGGGACAGCTGGAGCAACTGCGGCATGAGGCCGAGGAAGCCGAGCGCAACTACGACCTCAACCGGGCAGCCGAGTTGCGGTACGGGCAGATCAGCGAACTCGAACGTAAACTGCAAGCGGCCGAAGACCAACTCAAGGCCAAGCAGGGGGAGCGGCCGCTGTTGCGTGAAGTGGTCGCCGCCGAGGAGATCGCCGAAATCGTGGCCGCCTGGACCGGGATACCGGTGGCCCGCCTGCAGGAGGGCGAACGCGAGAAACTCTTGCGGCTGGACGAAATCCTGCACGAACGGGTGGTCGGCCAGGACGAGGCGGTGCAACTCGTCGCCGATGCGGTGATCCGGGCCCGGTCGGGAATCCGGGACCCGCGCCGGCCGATCGGCTCGTTCATCTTTCTCGGGCCCACCGGTGTCGGCAAGACCGAACTGGCGAAGACGCTGGCGGCCGCCCTGTTCGATAGCGAGGACAACATGGTGCGCCTGGACATGAGCGAATACCAGGAACGGCATACCGTGAGCCGCTTGGTCGGTGCACCACCGGGCTATATCGGATACGACGAGGGCGGTCAGCTCACCGAGGCGGTGCGGCGCAAGCCTTACTCGGTCGTGCTTTTCGATGAGATCGAGAAGGCGCATGCCGACGTTTTCAACGCACTGTTGCAGGTGCTTGACGACGGTCGGCTCACCGACGCGCAGGGACGCCAGGTTGACTTCCGCAACACCGTCGTCATCATGACGTCCAATATCGGCTCGCATTATCTGCTCGACGGGGTAACCGCCGATGGCGAGATCAAGCCTGACGCCCGCGACCTGGTGATGGCCGAACTGCGTGTGCACTTCCGGCCCGAGTTTCTCAACCGGGTTGACGACATTGTGTTGTTCACTCCGTTGGCACTATCCCAGATAGAACAAATCGTTGAGCTACAGCTGCAGGA
>CAWHZO010000003.1:0-135943 GCA_963833915.1 uncultured Actinomycetota bacterium | reverse complement strand
ACCGCAGCGCGCTACCGCCCCAACTGCGCGTTCCTTCTGAACCTGGGAAGGCGTGGCCCGGCTGTTCAGCAGTTCCAGGGCTGGGTCTCCTGCGAGGCCGACGATGACATCGAGCGGCTGAATCAGCTTCACTCCTCGGGCGAATCGCGCCAATCATCTCGCAACTCCTAGTTTGGTTCTTGACAGTTGGCAAGACCGCGCGTAACCCTTGTTAAGGACTATCAATGGTTACAAGAAAGTGAAGGTGCGATGGGTTTCAACAGCCACAGGGGGCACGATGTCGACCGGACGCCGCAAAAGGTTCGTGAAGCTTCGAAGCGCGACCACGAACCCGTCGCGGAACCGGACTCGGATTCCGAAGCAAGGACTGCGACCTACCAGGCGCCTTTGGAGATCGTCAAGGAACTCTACGCAAAGTTGACTGCCGGCGATCCAGGCGGCGCCCTCGCCCTGATGTCTGACGACATCGAGTGGATCACCATGATGGACTACAAGGTCACCGGCCGTGGCCCGCAAAAAGTCCTTGACGGCATGCTGATACCCGCAATGGAAGAGTGGGAACCGTACACGCTGACGCCGCACGAATTCATCTGTGAAGGCGATAAAGTCGTATCGGTTGGGCGGTTCAAGGGAACGAACCGTGCGACAGGTAAGCACGTGGAGGTTGACTACTCTCACATTTGGGAAGTGAAGGGTCACAAGATAGTGCGACACCGTCAATTCATCGACACCGGCAAGATTGAGCCGGCGCGCCATCCCGGCTAAGGCCGCTGCGGCGCAGAGGTCGCCAAGCAAATCTGCGTGGTATGACGCCAGCGCCGTCCACAGTTTCGCGTGCTTACGAACTTGATATCCCCAACTGCGCAGGCCCGCTGATGCCATGAAGCCGGCATCAGACGCCAACGGTTGAAATTCGATTGGCTCTGAACCTGGGGAAGGGGTGGCCCGGCTGTTCAACAGTTCCAGGGCTGGGTCCCCAGGCTGACGATGACATCGAGCGGCTGCATCAGCCTCACCTCCCCGCCGGGTCAACCCAATTATCTCGTAACTCGTCACCTAAGGGTTGACAGGTCAATAAGCTAGCTCGTAACCTTTGAAATCTATTTTCAAGGGTTACACGGGGTGGGCCAGGGAGTGGAGGGTTGCGATGGGTGCTATCGGCCACGGGAGGGTCGATGCCGACGGGGAGGCTGGATCCGCCCACGCGCCGACGATCCAGCTGATTGGGGGTCTGGGAAGTGGGCGCGGCGTTGCAGGGTAAGACCGTTGTTGTGGTGGGGCAAGGGGGTGGGATTGCGCGTGCTGTCACGGTTTTGGTTCGATCTGAGGGCGCTCGAGTCGTTGTTGCCGGCCGCGATAAGGCGCGATTGGCAGCCGCTTACCAGGACACGGGTATTAACGCCGAGTTTGTTGACGTTACCGACGATTCGTCGATTGCGGCACTTGCTGAACGGGTAGGGCTTGTTGACCATGTCGTGTCGGCGGTGTCGGCCCGCGCACGGGGAAGGCTTGGCCAGCTGGAGCGCGCGAGTCTGCTGAAATCGTTTGATACCAAGGTGATTGGGCCGCTGATGCTGACGAAATACTTCGCGGCACAGATCAAGCGGGGCGGGTCGTTCGTCCTTTTCTCGGGATTTCCCGCGTTCAAGATCAATGTCGGTTTTCTTGGGGTGGCGATCACCGACGGTGCGGTCGACTTTTTGACGCGCTCGCTGGCGGTCGAGCTTGCCCCGATCCGGGTCAACGCGATCTCTCCGGGTGTCATTGACTCTGGCGCGTGGGATTCGCTGGGTGAGCAGGGCAAGCGTGACCACTTCGAGAACGTCAGCCGCACCAACTTGGCGCAACGATTGGGGACGGCCGAGGATGTGGCCGACGCCGCGCTTTTCGCGATGACGAACACATTTGTGACCGGTGTGACGCTCAAAGTCGATGGCGGCCAGCATCTGACCTAATCCACCAGTGACGATCAGGCCCCCGCGTAGTCAGGGTCGGAATCGAATCGCTTGCCCGGAGAAACCGGCGCGGGCGGTCGACGGTTCAGGTTCGCCGGTTCGTCTCAGCTGGCGGATGTTCGGTGGCGCCGCACTTTGGCGCGGTTGCCGCAGAGTGCCATCGAACACCAGCGTCGGCGGTGGGCTTTGGTGCGGTCGTAGAAAATGATGGTGCAGCCCGGGCATTGCCGGATCAGAGTCGGGTCGCCTTCGACGAGCAGGTGCGCCCAGGCTTGTGCGGATAGAACCAGAAGCTGTGTGGGCTGTTCCCAGTGCCGCCGCTCATACACCAAGAGAGTGTCATTGTCGGTGTTGAGCTGGGTGTAGCGCCGATCCTGCGCCAGCAGCGCATTCAGCTCATCAATCACATCTACTGGGAACGGCACCGGCTTTTCGCCTGCCCAGTCCAACAGGATCGGCCGCAGCTTCTCCCGAAGAGCACGGGCATCCCCGGCGGCACCATCGAGTTGACCAGCGCTGAACAGACCTTCGAGCACTGCGATGTCGTCGTGGTCGATCAGTCCCGTGCGCGCGAGCCACCGTAGATAACTCGCCCCGTCTCCGATCAATTCGATCGGCTCTGAACCCGGGGAAGGTGTGGCCCGGCTGTTCAGCAGTTCCAGGGCTGGGTCTCCTGCAAGGCCGACGATGACATCGAGCGGCTGCATCAGCCTCACCTCCCCGGTGGATCAACCCAATTATCTCGTAACCCCTAACTAGATGTTGACAGGTCAATAGATCGGTGCGTAACCTTTGAAACATATTTTTACCGGTTATGCCCCTTCGCTAGGAAGTCCGCTATGACCACTCATTCCTCGTCCTCGCCGGCTGGTGGCCGTCGCCTCGCGCGATCGCGACGGTGGTCGTGGCGTGCCGTGCTGGTGGCCGCCCTGGTAGCCGCAGTCGCCGACGCCGCGTTTGCGTTCGTGGCATATGTGTTGATCGCCCACAGGTTCAACTTCGAGACGTTGCTGCAATACATCGCCAGCGGGGCGCTCGGGAACGCAGCCTTTGCCACTGGCCCACTGGGGATCGCCACCGCCACCTTGGGATTCGCCATACACGCCACCCTGGCCGTGGTGTTCACCGTCTTTTATGCACTAATCGTCTCCCCCTGGGTGCATACTCTGGCCACTACCTGCGTTCTCGGCGTGGCCTACGGCGCGGGCATCTGGGTGTTCATGAACGCTGTAGTGCTGCCGTTGGGTGGCGCAGCCCATGAACCCTTCCTGAGCAGGTACTACCTGGCTTTCGGGGTTGATCACGCCCTACTGGTGGGCCTGCCAATCGCGCTCATCCTCGACGCCATGGTCCCCGGCCGCACCGGCGAACGTGCGTAGACCACATCGCGCAGCGCCCGCCGACACCTCCGATTCCTCGAAGTCAAGGAGCATTTTCATGCCCGTCATCCGTCATCACTACCTCAGCATCGACGGCATGCGTGTCTTTGTGCGCGAAGCGGGTGCCCCCACCGGCCCGACCCTGGTGCTGTTGCCCGGTTATCCGTCGAGCACCCGAGCGTATGTGCGGCTCATCGATCGGCTGGCCACCCGCTGGCATGTCGTAGCGATCGACTACCCCGGCTTCGGTTCCTCTGACCCGTTGCCCGGTGAGCCCACCTTCGACGAACTCTCGGTGGTCACCGGCGCCGCCATCGACGCGCTCGGCATCAGCGAGTACGCGGTGTACATGTTCGACTTCGGTGCACCGGTCGGATTCCGTATCGCCCTCGACCACGACGAGCGGGTCCGCGCCATCATCACTCAAAACGGCAACGCCTACACCGACGGTTTCGGACCAGGCGTCGCCGCGTTAGCAGAGTGGTGGGCCGACAAGGCCGCCGGCGAGGCCACCGTCGACTGGTTCGTCAGCCTGCCCGGTACTCAGCATCAGTGGCAGGCCGGTGTCCGCGACATCGAACACATCGACCCCGAGCAGGCACTGGCTGATCAGCTCGTGCTGGATCGTCCCGGCCGCGCCGCCTACATGAAGGCCCTGCTGTGGGACTACCAGAACAACCCGCCCCGCTACCCACAGTGGCAGGCGTGGCTGCGCCGCCGCCAACCCGCACTGCTGGCGATCTGGGGTGCAAATGACCCGTTCTTCATCCCAGCCGGCGCCCAGGCCTATCGCAACGACGTGCCCGGCGCCGAAGTAGTCCTGCTAGACACCGGCCACTTCGCACTGGAAGAAGAAGTCGACGAAATCGCCACGCGCATAGGCAATTTGATGGCCACCACCTTTGGGGCGGAATCCTGATGACAACCGAGACAACTTTTGTCCTGGTCCACGCGGCGTGGGCAGACAGCTCCAGCTGGGCACCAGTCATCCATCGCCTGCAGCAGCGCGGCCATAACGTCATCGCGGCACCGTTACCACTGACCTCGTTCGACGACGACACCGCAGCGCTCAACCGCGTTCTCGAGCGCATCCCGGGACGAACCGTTCTAGGCGGTCACGCTTACGCCGGCGCGGTCATCGGAGCGGCAAATACCGAATCGGTGACAGCGCTAGTCTACGTCGCCGCGATCGCACCCGACGAAGGTGAAACAGTCGCCAGTCTGTTTCACCGCGCCCCTGCCCATCGTCTCGCCCCTGCCCTGGAGCCAGATCGTCACGGCTTAATTTGGCTGCCGCACAGCGCTTTCGCAGCAGCATTCGCACAAAACGCCACCCCCGAACAACACGCCATGCTCGCCGCAGTCCAGCGCCCCCTCTCACCAGCGTGCATCACCACACCCGCCCCACGGCCCGCCTGGAAAGACCGCCCAAGCTGGTTCCTCATCGCCGAAAACGACCGCATGATCGCCGCAGAAACCCAACACTTCGTCGCCACACGGATGAACGCAACCATCCACGCCGTCAACGCCGACCACCTACCCATGCTGACCCATCCCGACAGCGTCACCGAGATACTGCTCGCCGCGGCCAAGAACCCCCAATAAACCGCGGCCACACGCGGTTCACAATCATGGCCAACGGATGGTGAGAAGCACATTCGATCAGAACCACCACACTGTCCCGACCTACCGACCGCAGGAGCTACCCCATGGTCCACCGATCGCTCGCCCGCTATCACTCGGCTTATGGCCGGGTTGCTGATTCACTGAACAACTTCGACTGGCTGGCCAATTTATTCTTGCGGCTCAGCATTGGTTTCATGTTCTTCAGTGGGGCAGTGGGTAAGCTCGGGGACCTCGGTAAGTTCACTGCGATGTTCAATGGGGTTGGAATTCCAGGTGCGCCGGCGGTTGCGCCCGCCGTGGCAATCATCGAACTCGTTGGTGGCGTGGCGCTGATGCTCGGTCTGGCCACCCGAGTGATGTCTCTTGTTTTGGCGCTGGACATGGTCGGCGCCTTGGTGACGGATATCGGCCCCGGTCTGGCGGAAAAGTACGCGAGCGTGTGGAGCTTCCTGAGTAACTTGTTTTATTCGTCGGAGTGGCTGCTGACCGGCCTGTTGCTTTTTCTAGTGTGCGTCGGAGCCGGTTCCACCAGTCTCGATGCCCGGATCGACCAGCGCCTGGCGTCATCAGAACGCGCGGCGGACTCGAACACGTTGTGAGACAACGCAATCCGTCGCAGAGCTCAAGTAAGGACTTGCCGCGGCGTCGGTTTCAGTCGTAATTTGATCGCTCCACCGTTGGACTGTAGGGCGATCGAGCTCCGGATCGTCGCTAGGCGTGCGGCAATGCAGTGGGGTAGCGGTCGCACATGCAATTAACTGACGCGCCCTTCTCGGCTGCCTCGCACAGATTTGAGATGGCGGCGGAGTGTGCTACGGCCTGACGGGAGAACGGTGAAAGTCGCGAAGTCGATCGATCGGGCGCAGATTTGTGTCACCGCAGTGTTCGCGGCGCATGCCCTTGTCTTTTCGTCGTGGGTGGCCCACATCCCGCACGTGAAAAGCGAATTGAGACTCTCCGACGGTGCGCTCGGCAATGGGCTGTTAGGTGCTCCACTGGGTGCTCTGGTCGCGACGGCGCTGTGTATCCGGCTGCTGCCGCGGTGGGGAAGCCACCGTCTGGTCCCGGTCACTGTCGCCGGCTACGCCGCTTCCGGACCCCTTCTGGGCCTGGCCAGGTCTGAACTGGGACTATTTCTTGCACTCACCAGCGTGGGGTTCTTCTTGGGCGGGCTGGATGTCGCGATGAACGTTCAGGCCGCCGCGGTCGAACGCGTCGCCGCGCGACCGATAATGTCTCGATTCCATGGGATGCGTAGCGTCGCTGTGTTGCTGGGGTCGCTGGTTGGCGCAGTGTGCGTGAGCGCGGGTGTGGGCTTGACTGCCCAGCTGACGGTCATCGGGCTCATCATCATTGTCCTCGTCCGGCCGATTGCCGGCGGCCTGGTCCGCGAACCGGCACCCACCGCCCGCCAGAAAGCCGCACGGCCGCAACCATTCTGGAGGAATCCGACCGTCGTGATTCTGTCAGCCGTCGCGTTCGCGTCGTTCCTATGCGAAGGATCTGCATCCGACTGGTCAGGCGACTACCTGAACCGAGTCGTCGGCGCGGGGCCCACCGTGGCCGCGCTCAGCTACGTGCCCTTCACCGCAGTCATGGCCGTCACACGATTGGGTGCCCCCCGGCTATACGAGCGTGCTTCCATCCGCTGGCTACTGCCATCGTTGGCGCTGTTCGCCGCGGCCGGTCTGTGCGTCACGCTGGTCACCGCCAATCTCGTAGTGACCCTGTTGGGATTCGCCGCTCTCGGGGCGGGCGTGGCGTTATTGGTGCCCGCCGCGATGACCGCCGCATACTCCCCGATCGACGCGGGAACCGCGATCGCTGTAGTAGCCGCCATCGGTTGGGTGGGCTATCTGATCGGTCCACCGTTGATCGGGCAGGTGGCCCAGTGGGCGGGGTTATCCGCTGCGCTGGTAACCGTCCCGATCATGATGACGCTCGTCGCGATCGCGATCCGCTTCACCAACGCGTTTGACGCAGCCGACGCATTTCCAGAAGCCGCCGCCCCGCACTAATAAGTGGCAGGTCCCCGATAGTCGGTCCGCCCGCCTTCAAGAGCCGGGTTGTGTTGATACCGATGTCAGTCGATCTCGCAGGCCACGGGATTTGCTCTACAGTGGACCGCGACCCATCAACCCAAAGCCGCATAGCGACTGGACCACCAAACGGGTCCCCCTCAGCCTGGTGGCGCTGTACCTTGGTGGCGCGGCTGCGGCATAAGGGAATGGACGCAGAAGGAAACATGCCGGACGAGCCCGGCTATGTTGCGCCGGTGCCGGCAAGGTTCGCACCCGGTGCGGCCGCACAGCCGTTTCCCGGACAAAAACTCGACAACGAACGCGAGCGTGGGATTGCGCAGGGGTTGGAGCTCTCGCCGGAAGAGCGCGCGGAGTGGGACGACGTCAGTGAGACCGGCCCGAAGCCGCCCCTCTTCTCCCGTCAGCTGCTGCGGGAAGTCTTCCTGAACCCCGGCCTGCTTCTGCTCTTCGGCGGCATCGTCATTGGCTTTGTCGGCGGATTACAAGGACACAAGGTCACTCACGACGACGACACCTTCTTTATCGCGGCCTTCCAGGGTGCGCTCTGTCTGTTCTTGCTCGAGATGGGCATGACCGCCGCGCGAAATTGCGGGACCTGAGGTTGGCCGGCCGCGGTTTCATCTTCTTTGGTCTGCTGGCGCCGAATCTCTTTGCGGCGCTGGGGATCATCGTCGCCCACACTTACGCCTACCTCAGCCATACCGAGTTCAAGCCGGGAACCTATGTCTTGTTCGCGGTGCTTTGTGGTGCGGCATCGTATATCGCGGTGCCTGCGGTCCAGCGGCTGGCGATCCCCGAGGCGAGCCCGACCTTGCCGCTGGCGGCATCGCTGGGCTTGACGTTTTCCTACAACGTCACTATCGGGATCCCACTCTATATCGAGATCGCCCGCATGGTCGGGCACTTGTTCCGCGTCACCTGAAGCTCGGCGAAGTCGAAATCCGAAACATCAAGCGCGGCAACGTCGCCGGAAGCAACTCAGCTACGGCATTTACGGAAGGACACCGCCTTGTCAACTCAAACAACGAAAAACACTTGTGCGCGCCAACGTTGCCGCGGCTGCATCACGACCAGCTGAACCACGGAGGTAAGCAGCGATGGATTTCGGGATCCTTCCGCCGGAGATCAACTCTGGGCGCATGTACACCGGCGCAGGGGCCGGCCCGATGCTGGCCGCCGCGGCGGCCTGGGACGACCTGGCCGCCGAGTTAGGTTCTGCGGCGGGCTCTTACGGGTCGGACGTCGCCGATTTGACCAGTGGTGCATATCAGGGGCCGTCGTCGGTTTCCATGGCTGCTGCGGCCGCACCGTATGTGGCGTGGATGAGCGCCACTGCGGCACAGGCTGAGGAGAGTGGCAACCAGGCCAGGGCCGCCGTCGCGGCGTACGAGGCCGCGTTCGCGGCGACGGTGCCCCCGCCGGTGATCGCGGCCAACCGCGCGCTGTTGATGATGCTGATCGCCACCAACATCCTGGGGCAGAACACCCCGGCGATCGCCGTCACCGAGACCCACTACATGGAAATGTGGGCCCAGGACGCCACCGCGATGTACGCCTACGCCGGCTCCGCGGCGAGCGCCTCACAGCTGACGCCGTTTACCGAGCCGCCGCCGACGACCAACACCGCGGGCACCGCAGTGCAGTCGGCCGCGGCGACCCAGGCCACCAGCACCTCGAGTGCGTCGAACATGGGCACGCAGCTGACTCAGTTCATCGACTCGCTGCCGACCGCGCTGCAAAGTCTGGCGAACGGCCTACTGGAGTCGCCGACAACGGCGTCGGGGAACTTGTTGTCGGGACTGTCCTTGCCGCAATTGTTCTGGGCGACGTTGCCACCCGGGCTCTCGACTGACCTGACAAACTGGAACGCCATCTTCTCGACCATCGCGTCCGGGCCCTACTCGCTCCAAGGGTTGACTTCCATACCCGGTGGCCCGTTCCTGTCGTTCGGTCAGGCATACGCCTGGGGCCAAAACGGACAGGGCGCCACTTCTTTTCTTGCCGGCGCGAAGCCCATCACCGGGGCGTTGGCCCCGCTGGCCAGTGAGTTGGGGACGCCGCATCTCAGCGCGGCCTTTGGTGCGGGACCGGTATCAGGGTCGATGGGCCGCGCAGCCCTGGTCAGTGGAATGTCGGTGCCACAGGGCTGGACTCAAGCCGCCCCGGAGATGGGATCAGGACGCTCGCCGCCGCGCTGCCCGCCAACCTGGGCGCCGCCGACCCGGAGGCGTCGCTGGCCGGCCAGGGCGGCATCTTCAGCCAGATGGCTGCGTCAAGCCTGGCCGGACGAGCCGTGGCAGCCACCGCGACCCAGTCGGTGAGCAGTGGTACCGGCGTGGCCTCACTCGGCGGTGTCGTCACCGAGGCGGATCCCGCCGCGGCCATGATTTTCGTGATCCCGGCAATCGAAGACTGACCGCAATGCCGGCCCGGTGGTGCACGAAAAGGCAACGGGTATAGACATGTTCTATGCAGCGTTTCCGCCGGAGATCAACTCGGGCAGGATCTACAGCGGTCCCGGATCCGGGCCGATGTTGGCCGCCGCGACGGCCTGGGGCGGGCTCGCCGACGATTTACAGTCCACCGCGGCGTCCTACTCGTCGGTGATCTCATCACTGAACAGTGGACCTGGCTAGGTCCGACGTCGCTGAGCATGGCGGCCGCGGTAGCTCCATACCTGAGCTGGATGCAGGGCACCGCCGCGCAGGCCGCCGAAACCGCCAGCCAGGCCACCGCGGCAGCGAGCGCATATGACGCGGCATTCGCCGCCCACGTGCCGCCGGAGGAGATCGCAGCTAACCGCAGTCAGCTGGCATCGCTTGTGTCCACCAACATCATTGGGCAGAACAACGCTGCGATCGCCGCCACCGAGGCCCACTACGGCGAAATGTGGGCCCAGGACGCGCTGGCGATGGACACCTACGCCGACTCGTCGGCGTCCGCAACCACGTTGACGCCGTTCAGCCCGGCGCCGCAGGTCACCAACTCCGGCGGGCTGGCCGGCCAGGCGGCCGCGGCGGCCCAAGCTACTTCCACCTCGGCCGGCACAGCCGCCCAGTCGATCGCGTCGACAGCAGGCTCCACAGGATCGCCGCTGCTGCAATGGCTGGCAAACCTGTCCACCGACTACACGGATACCCTCAACGGCCTGCTGAACAGCCTGTTTGGGTCAAGTGGGGCATCAACGTACACGGCGCTTTTCAAAGCGGTCAAGACTCCACTTAGCTTCACGACCGGGTTCAACGACCTCGGGCTGCTCACCAACTTCCCCGTATCGCAGTTTCTCAAGTTCACGCCCGCTCCTGGGTTCGGCGCGATACCGAAAGAGGGTCTGGGAGGGGGACTTACCGGACCCTGGTGGGTCGGGGGTGGCTGACCAGCTCGGTCTCGGCTGATATGGGCAACGCCGACACGTTGGCTGGAAAGCTGTCGGTTCCACCCAGCTGGGCGACGGCCACACCGACTGTCAGAACGGTCGCTGCCGCATTATCGGCCGGCGGGCCAGAAGCCTTGTCGCCGGCCGCGATTGCCGAAGGAAGCATGTTGAGTTCAATGCCCGCGGCGGGAATGCTCGGCAGCGCGATCGGAGCCGGAGCCCCCACCGTCGTGGCCAACAGTGGCGTTCGAGGCCGCCTCACCCCGCTCAAGGACCTCAAAGGCAACCAGTCGCCCGAGCAACTGAAGCGTTTGGTCGCACAAATCTCGGAGAAGCCCGAAAGCGTGCAGCACCACACCGTCGACCAAGACGGTCTCGACAGTCTGCTCGAACAACTCGCAAAGAAACCCGGCGTCCACGCGGTGCACCTGTCCAAAAGCGGCAAGGCCAAAGTCGTCCCGCCGGATGCGCAGTTGGGCTGAAGGACACCTCTCGATAGAGAAGAAAGAAGGATGAAATTATGAGAACGCTACTTGCGGCACTCAGCGTTGGCATCATGATCGGTGCCGCCGCACCGGCTTATGCCGATCCGGACGACGCCACCGGCGACGACGCGGGCTTCTTGTCTGCTCTACAGAAAGTCGGCATCCGTTATCCCAGCCCGGCTCAAGCCGTCACCGCCGGCAAATCGGTGTGCGGGTGCCTGAATAACGGCGAATCGGGTCTGGAACTGGTGCATGAGCTGAAGGTCCGGAATGCGGGGTTCACCATGGAAGAAGCATCCGATTTCGCCATGATTGCAGCGAAATACTATTGCCCCCAACAACTCTCAAAGAGCTGACTCGACGCCGGCGCGCGGCGGCGCCGGCACAGTAGCATCGTCGCTCAGGCTAGGTGACCAGCGTGACGGAGTTGGCGCGTCGCAACTTGCCTGACGGCGTCTTCGGGATTGTCCCCGGACCCAGCACCACCACGTTGCGCGGCCGCAGGTCCACCTCGCTGACGACCTCGTGGGCAACCTGATGTTCGATGCGGCGCACTTCGGCGGGGTCCTCGAAGGCGTTGGACTCGACCGCGACAGCGAAGGTCTCGCGAGAATGCCCGGCGTCGAGCCGCACAGCCACCGCGCAGCCCGGACGGACACCTGCGACGCGGCACGCGGCGCGCTCGATGTCGGTCGGATAGATGTTGCGGCCGGCCATGATGATGACGTCTTTGACCCGGCCGCACACCACGACGTGGCCGTTGTCCATCTGATAACCAAGGTCGCCGGTGTCATACCAGCCTTGCTCATCCTGGGCCGGGATGAACCCGCCCATCGTGATGTAGCCGGGGGTCACGGGCTCACCCCGGAGTTCGATCACCCCGACGCCGCGGGTCGGTAATACATTGCCGTCCTCGTCGACGATGCGAATCTCCAGGCCTTCCAGCAGCGGTCCCAGCGATGCCAGCCGACGAGTGTTGCCTCTGGAAGCGGGCACGGCGCGGCGCAGCGCGGCCAGTAGGTCGGCATCCACCTCGTCGACCACCAGGCCCGCATTGCACTCGGAGAACGACACCGCCAGCGTGGTCTCGGCCATCCCGTAGGCCGGCAGGACGGCCGATGCCCGAAGGCCGAACGGCTTGCCCGCGTCAATCAGATCGTCAACGTCGGAGGGGTCGACAGGCTCGGCGCCCGAGAGTGCGAACCGCAGCGTCGACAGGTCGAACTGACCGGGCTCGGCCTGATTACGCAGCCGCTTGGCGAGCAGCGCGTAGGCAAAGTTCGGAGCGGCCGTCATCGTGCCCTTGTATTTGTCGATGAGCTTGGCCCACAGCAGGGTGTCACGCAGGAAGTCCATCGGGGTGACCTTGACCAACTCCGCGCCGAAGTACATCGGGATGGTCAGGAAGCCCACCATGCCCATGTCGTGGAAGCACGGCAGCCAGCTGACCATCACGTCTTTCTCGACGTCGTACTGAGCGCCGATGAACATTGCCTCGGCGTTGGAATACACGTTGCGGTGCGTGATTTGAACGGCTTTTGGAGATCCGGTGGATCCGGACGTCAGCTGCATCAACGCCAGATCGTCCTCCCCGGTCTCGATGGGGTCGATCGGATCCGACGCCAGCAGCTGCTCAACCGTCAGCACCTCGATGCCGCGCTCCTGCAGCACTGGCACGGCCACCAAGAACGGGTCGGAGACGATCACCGCCTTGGCCTCGATCATGTCGATGACGGTGGTGGTGTCCTCCGACCAGACCACCAGGTCGGTGCGCGGCGTGGGCTGATGCAGCATGGTCAGGCTGGCACCGCGCATCCACAGCCCTTGAGCGGTCGGCGCGATTTCCACCGGCGCGCCGGCCAGCACGCCGACGCTGTCGCCGTGGCCGATCCCGGCCGCGGCAAGTCCCCCGGCCACCCGGCGGGCGCGCTCGTGAACCTCACGCCAGGTGTGCCGGACCGGCTGGTGCGGCTCGCCGGTCACCATGCCCTTCGTGCTCTCGTGAGCGTTGCGGAACATGTTTTCGGTAAACCTGCTCACGATTGCCTCCTCGGTACCGGCGCCAACGCCCAGCGTCTAATGCTGCCCCTGCTCAAGCACACTTTGGGACAGTCGCACGCCCACAATTGGGGAGCGATTTCATTTCGAATCGGTGATGAAGCGATAACCTCGCGCAACGTTGCCGCGTCGGCCAGGGCACGGCGGCGGCGCCTACATGTGGGGTCAACGGCACACCCGCCGGCACGGACGGCGGGCGGACGAACCAGGCGCATTGCTTGACCGGTATTTATCACCGTCAGCTATCTTAAACTCCTCTTAAGTAACTACCAAACCGGCCGGTGAAATTGGCTCCGTGTCATGCGCCGACGACGGGCGCAGGCACCACCCGGGCGCCGTGCACCGGGCCGCTGGCCACCCGCACCGTGCGGCAGACACCGGCGCCGGAAAGTTCGGTCCCGACCTCGACCGCCGCCGGTGCCGATCGGCACAGGAACGTACACGTCGGTCCGGAACCCGACACAATGCCCGCCAGTGCGCCGGCCTCGACGCCGGCACGCAAAACCCGACGCAACTCCGAGTTGAGGCTCAGCGCGCCCGCTTGCAGCTCGTTGCCCAACAGCGGCGCCAGCTGCTCCGGGTCGCCGGCCGCCAGGGCGGCCACTACCGGGCCGGGTTCACCGATCACTGGCGGCGCCACAGCGTCCGGCTTTTTGTCGAGCCTGAGCCGGTCCAGCTCGTTGAACACCGCGGGGGTGGACAAGCCGCCGTCGGCGAACGCCAGCACCCAGTGGAATGTGTTGCGGGCCAGCACCGTAGCCAGCTCCTCGCCACGGCCGGTGCCCAGCGCGGTGCCCCCGTGCAGCGCGAACGGCACATCGCTGCCGAGCTTTGCGGCCAGCACGTGCAGGTCGCGACGGGGCACGCCGAGTTCCCACAACGAGTTGATCGCAACGAGAACGGCAGCCGCGTCCGCACTGCCGCCGCCCATGCCCCCGGCCACCGGGATGGCTTTTTCGATCGCGATCGACACGTCGGGGGCGCGGCCCACGTGCTCAGCCATCAGTTCGGCCGCCTGCCAAGCCAGATTGCGTTCGTCCAGGGGAAGCTGGTCGGCGCCCTCGCCGTTGATCTCGAGCGAAAGCACATCGGCGTTGCGGACGGTGACCTCGTCGACGAGGGAGACGGCGTGAAACACCGTCGTCAGCTCGTGGTAACCGTTCTCACGACGATCCCCCACCGCCAAGTAGAGATTGATTTTCCCGGGCGCGCGGACGGTGACCGACCCAGTGGGCACCCATTCAGCAGCGGTGTCCGGGTCAATTGGCACCGCCCGAGACTATCGCTCGCCGGCGGTGAGCGCGTCGCCCGTGGCGGGTCAGCTCGCCGAGGCGTGCCGTTGCGGCAGGCCGCGGCCCCTTGGGTCGCTGACGCCGAGTTCACCCGAACGCTGATAGAGCCGAACGAATTCGTCGACGGTCAGCGTCTCGCCTCGGCGCGCCGGGTCGATGCTCGCGGCGAGCAGTCGACTCGCCGATTCGTTGCCCGAACCCGCCCACTCGAGGAAGGCGTTGCGAGATGTCTTGCGCCGCTGAGCAAATGCGGTGTCGATGAGGTTGAACACGTTTTGGCGGAAGGTCGCATCGGTCGGCCACGGCGGATTTACATGCCGGTCGATACGCACCAGCCCGGAGTAGACGCGCGGGATGGGCCAAAAGACGGTGGGCGACACCGTGCCGTGACGGCGGACCTGTCCGTGGAAGCGCACCTTGACGCTGGGCACGCCGTAGTCCTTACCGCCCGGTTCGGCGGCGAGTCGTTCGGCAACCTCGGCCTGCACCATCACCATCACCGTGCGCAGCGACGGGAATTCGGCAAGCAGGTGCAAGAGCGCCGGAACCGCGACGTTGTAGGGCAGGTTCGCCACCACCGCGGTCGGCTCAGTGGCCAGATCGGCGGGGCCGATCGACAACACGTCGCGGGTCAGCACGGTCAGCCGCTGACTTTCACTGTGCGAGTGCTCGGCCACGGTATTCGGCAGCCGACCGGCCAGCACCGGGTCGATCTCGACGGCGCTCACCGCGGCACCGCGGTCCAGCAGCGCAAGGGTGAGCGATCCCAGGCCGGGGCCGACCTCCAGGACATGGTCGTTCCGGGTGACCCCGGACGAGGCCACCACCCGCCGCACCGTGTTGGCATCGTGAACGAAGTTCTGACCCAACGATTTACGCGGCCGGAATTCGAGCTCTTTGGCCAATCGTCGGATCTCGGTCCGCCCGAGCAACCGGATGGTCAGCGCGCACCCGCTCTTCCGCTGCACACCGGCCACGCGCCCCAGCCCTGGCGGGCGCGCGTCACCTCGGCAACGGCGATCTGCTCTTCGCGGCTCGCCAGGTCGGCGCGGGGGGCGAAGCGCGTACCACCGTTGCGCTCCCAGGTGCCCTGATCGAATTGCACGCCGCCGTAATAGCCGTTTCCGCTGTTGATCGCCCAGTTGCCGCCGGCCTCGCAGCGCGAAATCGCGTCCCAGATCTCTCCGTTGCCGACTGCGGGGACGTCGGTGCCCGGTTTGGTGCCGACCCGCACCACCGCCTCGCGGGCAGGTGTTATGACGTGGGACGCCACCGGAAGCCGGCCGGTTTCGACGCCGTTGACCGTCGACACCGCGAACGTCACATCCTGGGTGCCCGGGGTGCCCGGGTCTTGGACGACCTCGCGGCTCATGTTCATCTCCGCGTCCTCGATGCGACGCCTTGGCGGCACCAGCGGCACCCGCTCGGTGACCTTCTCGATGCGGTTCCGGATCACCTGGAGATGCATGCCGTCGATCACCGGGGCTGCGGCGCCCGGAGTGACCTGGTCACTTTGCAGCAGCGGCGCCCCGACGCCGGCCAGCAGGTCGCCGACCCTGGCGGCCGCGAGATGGACGTTGCGCACCACACCGGCGTCGTCGAGCTCGACCGTCTTGGCGCTGACAACCGGCAGGGCCATCCCGGCCAGCGGGACACGGCTGCCCCGCGACGCGGCCGACGGCGCCGTGTCGGTCATCGCCAACTGGGCGAGTGCCTCGTCGACCGTGGAGGCCGTCGTCCACACCTGCTTGGCGTTCTGACCGTCCAGCGAGATCTGCAGCGGTCGGCTGCGCCGCAGCACGATGTTCGCGGCGTTGGGGATCCGTTCGCCGGCAGCCGGGTAGAGGTCGTCACGCTCGCTGACGCTGAACCCGTTCTCCGCGATGATGTCGATCACCCGCGACTTCATGGTGGTCACGGTCATTGCGGTTCCATCGACGGTCAGCGTCACCGTCTTGTAGTCGGCCACCGCGTAGCCACCGGCGAACGCCAAGACCAGCAGGAGGCCCGCAACGAGAAGTCGCAAAGCCGGTGAAGGAGCCTGATGCAGTTTCGTAAGTACGTTCAACGCGCGTGTATCCCCGACCTCAAAAAGCAACTTGATCAACAAATAAAAAGGGCCACCGGGGCCCCGACGTTGGATCACAAGACGGTAACGAACAGGACCGTAACGAACAGGCCGGGATAGGGCAACTCGGCGGGCCGTCGCCTTAACGGACTCTTAACCCACTGCCGCTAATCCGTAGGCCCGCCGGGCATTGTCGGTGGTGATTTCGGCCAGTTCCTCGGCTGGCCGATCGATCAGCTCCGCCAGCGCCCGCGCGGTGTAGGGCAGGCAGTACGGCTCGTTGGGCGCGCCTCGGTACGGATGCGGCGTCAGAAACGGTGCGTCGGTCTCCACCAGCAGCTGCGCCGCGGGGATCAGCGGGACGGCTTCGCGCAGCTCACGCGCGTTACGGAAGCTCACCGTCCCGGACAGGCTGACCAGCCATCCGGCGTCGACGCAGGCGCGCGCCAACTCGACGCCCGACGAGAAGCAGTGAAAGATCACGGTGTCCGGGGCGCCCTCGGCACGCAGCACATCAAGCACCTCGGCGTCGGCATCGCGGTTGTGAATCATCAGCGGTTTACCGGTTCGCTTGGCCAGGTCGATATGCCACGCGAACGCCTCCCGCTGCACATCCGGCTCGGCGCAGCCCTCCAGCCGGCCTGGCCAGAACAGATCCATGCCGGTCTCACCGATCGCCACCACCCGCGGGTGGACGGC
Organism: uncultured Actinomycetota bacterium; assembly: GCA_963833915.1. Classification (GTDB taxonomy): domain Bacteria; phylum Actinomycetota; class Actinomycetes; order Mycobacteriales; family Mycobacteriaceae; genus Mycobacterium. The sequence goes on along the minus strand of CAWHZO010000003.1, from coordinate 118,963 downwards.
CAACCGCTCGATCTCGGCTCGGGCCGCGTCGGTGAGTGCGTTTGCGCGGGTCGGGTGCAGTGCCACCGCGGCGTAGACGCGTGGATCCCACTCTGCGGCACGGGTCACCCAGCGCGCGGACGCCAGGTCGTCCGCGATGGTGACCACCGCGACCACGCCGACCGCCGCCGCGCGGTCGACGATGGCCCGCACGTCGTCGCCAGTCTCGGCGCCGCAGGCGTCGAGGTGAGTGTGCGCGTCGATCAGTGGGCTCAACCGCTCCGGAGCGGGCGGCGGCTGACGTTTGGAGCTCACGCGCACACAATAGGGTGCGCCACAAATAGGGTTGGGGGCGATGAGGCCCTATTACGTCACCACCGCGATCACGTACCCGAATGGCGCGCCGCACGTCGGGCATGCCTATGAGTACATCGCCACCGATGCGATCGCCCGATTCAAGCGGCTGGACGGCTTTGACGTCCGCTTTCTGACCGGCACGGACGAGCACGGCCTCAAGATGGTCGAAACGGCAGCAGCAGAGGGCATTCCGACCGTCGAACTGGCCCGGCGCAACTCCGACGTGTTCGAGCGCCTGCAGAAGAAATTGAACATCTCCTTCGACCGGTTCATCCGCACCACCGACGCCGACCACCATGAGGCGTCCAAGGAGATCTGGCGGCGGATGCAGGTTGCCGGAGACATCTACCTGGACACCTACTCCGGCTGGTACTCGGTGCGCGACGAACGGTTCTTCGTCGAATCCGAAACCGCGCTCGTCGACGGGACCCGGATCGCCGTCGAGACCGGCACCCTGGTGACCTGGACCGAGGAGCAGACGTACTTCTTCCGGCTCTCGGCCTATGCCGACAAGCTGCTGGCCCACTACGAGGCCAACCCCGACTTCATCGCGCCCGAGGTGCGGCGCAACGAGGTGGTCAGTTTTGTGTCCGGTGGTCTGCGGGATCTGTCCATCTCGCGCACCTCGTTCGACTGGGGCGTGAAAGTCCCCGACCATCCCGACCACGTCATGTACGTCTGGGTCGACGCGCTGACCAACTACCTGACCGGGGTCGGCTACCCGGATACCGAATCCGAGTTGTTCCAACGCTATTGGCCGGCCGATCTGCACATGATCGGCAAGGACATCATCCGGTTCCACACCGTCTACTGGCCCGCGTTTTTGATGTCCGCCGGAATCGATTTGCCGCGAAGGGTTTTCGCACACGGCTTTCTGTTGAACCGCGGCGAGAAGATGAGCAAGTCGGTGGGCAATATTGTCGATCCGAACACCCTGATCGACACGTTCGGGCTGGATCAGGTGCGTTATTTCCTGCTGCGCGAGGTCCCGTTCGGCCAGGACGGCAGCTACAGCGAAGACGCGATCATCACCCGAATCAACACCGACCTGGCCAACGAGCTTGGCAACCTGGCCCAACGATCACTGTCGATGGTGGCCAAGAATCTCGACGGCATCGTTCCGACGCCTGGGGAGTTCACCGCTGACGACACCGAACTACTCGCCGTTGCCGATAGCCTGCTCGACCGGGTGCGCGCTGAGTTCGACAGCCAGGCAATGCATTTGGCACTGGAGGCGATTTGGTTGATGCTCGGCGCGGCGAACAGGTACTTCTCGGCCCAGCAGCCTTGGGTGTTACGCAAGAGCGACTCGGAGGCCGACCAGGCCCGCTTCGCTACCGTGCTCTACACGACGTGCGAAGCGGTGCGAATTGCGGCGCTGTTGATTCAGCCGGTGCTGCCCGAGTCGGCGAGCAAGCTGTTGGACTTGCTCGGTCAATCGCAGGATCAGCGGAGCTTTGCCGCGATCGGCGCACGGCTGACGCCCGGCACGGTGCTGCCGGCGCCCATCGGCGTGTTCCCGCGCTACCAAGTCAACTAGCTGCCGGCCAGGCGAACCTGGACGGTGACGCGCCCCTTGTCGTCACGAAGGGCCACGCCGTGCCCTTCACGCTCAACTCCGTCAAGCGTCAGCGAAATCGGAGCGCCATCGCCGACGAAGTTGTGCCACCATGTCTTGGCGTCGGGCATGTTTGCGGTGATGTCAATCTCGTCGCCGCGGCGGCGGTAGGCCACCGGAATGTTGAACGTTCGTCCCGAACGACGCCCGGTGTAGGTGATCGTCGTGATGCTGCGTCGCAGTAGAGCGCCGAAGCGCGGGGAGGCCGTTAGCGCCGTGATCGGCGCGTTGAAGAGCGGCGCCCCGCGCATCAGCAGGCGCCCGAGGTTCGTGCTTATGGCCATGGTGTCGATCCTTTGGAGTTTTCAGGTCAGCAGCGCTGTGCATAATGCCGTGACTGCCAAGCCTTGCAGGACGGCTCTGATCGTGATGACCCTGTCCCAATTATGTTGCAGTTCCTGGGCATTGATCGCGGGGTCGGACTGACCGATCGCGGCGGTGAGCTGGTGGTTGATCGGCGCGCTCACTCGCAGGTAGATCAGCAGCCACACCACCAGCAGACCGACGGCAACACCGACTGCGACGGCTTGCGTCCAGCGGCCGGCCGTGGCCGCGAACACCGCGCTGATCGCCGCGGCCACCAGGCCGAGCACTCCGGGCACCGGCATCCGCCGGTCGCCGTAGCGATGGATGTTGCCCATCACCGCGAGCAGGGCCCGGTCGTCGATGCGGGCCAGCGCGGGCCGTTGCACCATCGCGCAGAACACGTCCGTCCCGTAGACCACCCCGGTACCCAGCACCGCGACCAACGCCAACAACTTGGCGATCATGAAGCGCTCCTCGTCAGTGGTAGGTGTTAGCGACGCTAACCCTTGGTCCGAAGTGTGTCAATAGCGCCGCTAGATTTCATATCAGCGCTAGTATGACCGCATGACCATCGAGGATCGCCGGGCGCGCGAACGAGCCGCCCGACGCCAGCTCATCACCGCCACGGCGCGCACGCTGGCCGAACAGGAAGGCTGGGACGCCGTCACCACACGCCGGCTGTCGACCGAGATCGAATACAGCCAACCGGTGCTCTACAAGCACTTCTCCGGCATGGAGGACATCGTCGCGTCGGTCGCGGTCCAGGGATTCGCCGAACTCGGCGGCGCGCTCTCCGCAGCGCGCGGCGGCGCGGCCGACGGCCGGGACGCGCTGGCCCGAGTTGCCCACGCGTTCATCGGTTTTGCCCGCGACAACCCGGCGTTGTTCGACGCGATGTTCATCCGGACGACGACGCTGCCATTCGCCGCCGAGGACACGCCGGCAGAGCTTAATGAGGCGTTCGCCGAACTGCGTGCGGCGGTGGACCTGGTCGCGGGTACCCGGGATACCGACACGCTGACCGAAGTGATGTGGGCGTCGCTGCACGGCCTGATCACCCTCGATCGCAACGGCCGGCTACGCCCGGACCATCGCGCCGAGCGGGTCGACACCCTGATCACCGGACTCGTCGCAACAACGTGAGCCTGGTCACAACGTCTCCCAACGCTGTCACAACCGCGGTCGCGGCGGTGTCTTGAGGGCAGCAAACCCGCGAGGACAGGAGACAACATGACCGCCCAACGCACTCACATCGTCGTGATCGGCGGCGGATACGCCGGCACGCTGGCCGCCAACCATCTGCGGCTGCGCGCCGATCTCGACATCACCGTGGTGAATCCGCGTCCGGTTTTCGTCGAGCGAATCCGGTTGCATCAAATGGTCGCCGGCAGCGGCACCGCCGCCGTCGACTACGGAACCCTGCTCGGTGACGGCATCCGGCTCGTCGTCGACAACGCCGATCGGATCAACACCGCCGCAGCGCACCGTCGAGCTGGCGTCCGGCACGGTGCTGCCCTACGACTACCTCATCTACGCGGTCGGCAGCACCGGCGTCGTCCCCGCCGCGGTGCCAGGCGCTGTCGAATTCGCCTACCCGATAGCCGAATTCGAGCAAGCCGAGCGACTCCGAGGCGCCCTGGACGAGCTGCATCCCGCCGCACCCGTCATCGTCGTCGGCGCGGGGTTGACCGGCATCGAAACCGCCTCCGAGCTGGCCGAGCAGGGCAGGGCGGTGAGCCTGGTCTGCGGCGGAACACTGGGTCCCTCACTGAGCCGGCCGGGTCGCCGTTCGGTAGCCAAGTGGCTGCGCCGCCTCGGTGTGGACGTGCTTGAGACCGCGAGGGTCGACAAAGTCCATGCCGACGGGGTGGTGCTGGATGACGGCGCCGTGCTGCGCAGCGCGTTGACGGTCTGGACGGCAGGCTTCGGCGTGCCGGATCTCGCTGTCCGCAGCGGACTTCGCACCGACGCAATGGGCCGGTTGCTCACCGATGAGACGCTGACCAGCGTGGACGACCCCCGCATCGTGGCGGCCGGCGACGCCGCAGCGCCGTCCGGCCAGCCGCTCCGGATGAGCTGCCAGGCCGCGATCCCGCTCGGCGCCCAAGCCGCCAACACGGTGCTCAGCCGGATCGCCGGTACGCCCCCCGCGGCGGTCGACCAGGCGTTCACCGGGCAATGCATCAGCCTCGGCCGCTCGTACGCCACCGTCCAGTTCGCCCGTCCCGACGACACCCCGGTGAACCTGTTCATCGGCGGCCGGGTCGCCGCGTCGATCAAAGAAGCGGTCTGCAAAGGCACGGTGTGGGGTATCCGCCGGGAGGCCGCCAAGCCCGGCTGGTATCGCTGGCTCAAAGGCGGCAAGCGGGCCGAGCGCCTAGCGACCGACGCGGTCACCGTGCCATGACGACCTCGGACGACCACGCCGAACGGTTCATGCTGCTGCGGCCTTTGCTGTTCACCATCGCCTACGAAATCCTCGGTTCGACAACAGAATCCGACGACGTGCTGCAGGACAGCTATTTGCGCTGGGCGCAGATCGACCTCTCGGCCGTGCATGACACGAAGTCCTATCTGGCACGGTTGATCACTCGTCAGGCGCTCAATGCGCGGCGCGCCGGCGCCCGCCGCCGGGAGGACTACGTGGGCCCGTGGCTGCCGGAGCCGCTGCTACTGGCGGAGCAGGATGCGTCGGCCGATGTGGTACTGGCCGAATCGGTTTCGATGGCGATGCTGGTGCTGCTGGAGACGTTGGGTCCCGACGAACGCGCAGTGTTCGTGCTGCGGGAGGTGTTCGGATTCGACTACGGCGAAATCGCCGAGGCCGTCGACAAGCCGGCGGCGACCGTACGGCAGATCGCGCACCGGGCCCGCGAACACGTGCATGCCCGACGCCGGCGCTTCGCCCCGGTCGACCCGGTGCAGAACGCCCGGATCACCGCGGAATTCATGGCCGCGGCGGCCACCGGCGACGTGCAGACGGTGATGTCGATGCTGGCCCCCGACGTGGCCTGGACCGCCGACAGTGGCGGCAAGGCCAGCGCGGCACGTCGGCCCGTGATCGGGGCTGAGAAGGTCGCAAGGGCGATCGTCGGGCTGGTCGGCCGGGGCATGCAGCTGCCCGATGTCCGGGTGGAAACGGTGATCTGCAACGCCGCGCCGGCGTTGTTGCTCTACCAAGGGGACCGCCTGGAGGGAGTGTTCACCGTCGAGATCGTCGACGGCAAGATCAGCAACTTCTACGCGATGCGCAACCCCGACAAGCTGGCGACCGTTGCGACCGCACGCACCATCAGCCGTGGGTAAGCACCCGAGCGACGCTCGGCGGAGCGAGAATCCACCTTCTGCCAAGCTGGTGGGGTGAGAATCGACCGGCTCGGCGATCTTGGCGGCGCTCCCGAGGTGCTGCGCGCCATCGGCGACGCCACGAACCGACTGGACCTGCCGCCGCCCGCCGCGCTGACCGGTGAGTGGTTCGGCGCGCTGGCCGTGATCGCGCCGAGCGTGCGGGTGTGCCCCGTCGACGTCACCGACGCATTCGCGGTGCGATCGGGCTCGCACAGCACCACGGTCGGCGGTGGCTGGATCGGCTACCTGTCCTACCCCGATCCGGGCTCTGACGGGCGGCCTGCCCGGATACCCGAAGCCGCCGGTGGCTGGACGGACTCTGTGTTGCGCTGCGACCGCGACCGGCAGTGGTGGTACGAGAGCCTGTCCGGTGCCCCGATGCCCGATTGGCTGTCGGAAGCCTTGGCGTCGCCTAGGGCGCCTTCGGTGCCGGCGCGGGCTTACCGGATCGACTGGGACGCGGCCGACCGTCGAGCACATCGCGCCGGCGTGCTCGCCTGCTTGGAGGCCATCCGCGCCGGCGAGGTCTACCAGGCTTGCGTGTGCACGCAATTCGCCGGCACGATCGCCGGGGAACCGCTGGACTTCTTCATCGACGGTGTCGCGCGCACCGCGCCGGCGCGGGCGGCCTATGTCGCCGGACCGTGGGGCGCGGTGGCATCGCTGTCGCCGGAGCTCTTCTTGTGCCGCCGTGGCGACCTGGTCACCTCGAGCCCGATCAAGGGCACGTTGCCGCTGTACGCTCCGCCGTCGGCGCTGAGAGCTTCCAGCAAGGATGTCGCCGAGAACATCATGATCGTCGACCTGGTTCGCAATGACCTGGGCCGGGTCGCGGTCACGGGATCGGTCACGGTGCCCGAGTTGCTCGTGGTGCGGCCTGCGCCCGGTGTGTGGCACTTGGTGTCGACGGTGGCGGCGCAGATGCCCGTCGAGCTGCCGACCTCGGCGCTGCTCGATGCCGCCTTCCCGCCGGCCTCGGTGACCGGTACACCCAAACTACGAGCGCGACAACTGATTTCACAATGGGAGCAGTCGAAGCGTGGAGTATATTGCGGCACAGTCGGTTTGGCGTCGCCGGTAGCCGGCTGCGAGCTGAACGTCGCGATCCGTACGGTGGAGTTCGACGCAGGCGGCAATGCGGTGCTGGGGTCCGGCGGCGGGATCACCGCCGACTCCGACGCCGACGCCGAATGGGAGGAATGCCTGCACAAGGCGGCGCCGATCATCGGGGCGGGCGCCGCCTCAGCTGCGCGATCGCAGCACCGCGTCGTAGAGCTCACGCCGTGACGGCGCCCCCGGCGTCGCGGCAATCACCTGCGCGCAAGCATCTTTGACGCCCATCCCCGCGTCGACCAGCGCGCTCACCTCAACCACCAGCGTGGGCAGGTCGGCGCGGACAACAGCGCCGGCCAACACGACGGTGATCTCACCGAGCACGCCATCGGCAGCCCACGCGGCCAACTCGTCCAATGATCCGCGCACCACTTCCTCGTACACCTTGGTCAGCTCGCGGCACACCGCCGCCCGGCGACCTCCGCCGAGCTGATCGACCGCGTCACGCAGGCAGGCCGGCAGCCGGCGCGGCGATTCGAAAAATACCGCGGTGCGCGCCTCCCCCGACAGCGACGCCAGCCAGCTTCTGCGGGCAGCCTGCTTGCGTGGGGCGAAACCCTCGAAGCAGAACTTCTCCGACGGCAGCCCGGACACGGCCAGCGCGGTCGTCACCGCCGACGGGCCGGGCAGGCATTGCACCGGCAGTCCTGCGTCCAGGCACGCGGCCACCAGTCGGTGGCCGGGGTCGCTGATCAACGGCATCCCGGCGTCGCTGACCACCAGCACGGTGGCGCCGGCGCCGATCTGGTCGACCAGGGCAGCCACCCGGGCCGCCTCGACGTGATCGAAAAAGCTGACGATCTTTCCGCCGATCACCACATCGAGCGCCTTGGCTAGTGTGCGCACCCTGCGGGTGTCCTCGGCGGCGACGATGTCAGCCGACGACAGCGCCGCAACCAGCCGTGCCGACGCATCGGACGGCTGGCCCAACGGCGTCGCGGCCAGCAGCAATCGGCCCTCGGTCATGCGCCGCTCCTCCTCATCGCTGCGCTCTGCATCGTCCCGCCGCGCGGTCCCCCCCATCCTCTCTCATCGTCGCCGCCGCGCGGTCATGCGCCGCTCCTCCTCATCGCTGCGCTCTGCATCGTCGCCGCCGCGCGGTCATGCGCCACAGCCTACGATCGGCGGTGATGACAACCACCGCCCTGCCCGATGAACTCGTTGCTGACGAGCAGCCGGTTCCCATCATCAGCCCCGGGCCACTGGCGCCGGCACCCGATTTCGGACCCGTCGACCGGTTAGAGGGATGGGCGGTGACCGCCGTCATCACCGCGTTGGCGGCGGTGACCAGAACGGTAAACCTGGGTTCGCCCACCGATGCCGGCACGCCGATTTTCGACGAGAAGCACTACGCGCCGCAGGCCTGGCAGCTACTGCACAACCACGGGGTGGAGGACAACCCCGGTTACGGCCTCGTCGTCCATCCGCCGGTCGGCAAGGAGCTGATCGCGATCGGCGAGGCCATCTTCGGCTACAACGGGCTGGGGTGGCGTTTCACAGGCGCGGCACTCGGCGTTGTGATGGTGGCACTGGTCGTCCGGATCGTGCGCCGGATCAGCCGTTCGACGCTGGTCGGCGCGATCGCCGGATTGCTGCTGATCGGCGACGGGGTCAGCTTTGTGGTGGCACGCACCGCATTGCTCGACGGATTCCTGGCGTTCCTGGTGGTCGCCGCGTTCGGAGCGCTGATCGTTGACCGGGACCAGGTGCGGGCACGCATGCATGTCGCGTTGACCGAAGGCCGCATCGAGCAGACGGTGTGGGGACCGCGGCTGGGTGTGCGGTGGTGGCGGTTCGGCGCCGGGGTGCTGCTCGGGTTGGCTTGTGCGACAAAGTGGTCCGGGCTGTACTTTGTGGTGTTCTTCGGTTTGATGTCGTTGGCTTTCGACGTGGCGGCACGCAGACAGTACCGGGTGCTGCGACCGTGGCTGGGAGCCGTCCGCCGCGATCTGGTGCCGACCGCCTACGCGCTACTGCTCATCCCATTCGGGGTGTACCTGGCCAGCTACACGCCGTGGTTTGCATCCGAGACCGCCATCGACCGGCATGAAGTCGGCCAGTCGATCGGAGCGCAGACCGACGTCCCGCTGCCCGACGCTATCCGTTCACTGTGGCATTACACCGCGAAGGCCTACCAATTCCACGCTGGCCTGACCAATTCCGCGGGCAACTATCATCCGTGGGAATCCAAACCGTGGGCCTGGCCGATGTCGCTGCGGCCGGTGCTCTACGCCATCGACCAGCAGAACGTTCCCGGCTGTGGCGCGCAATCGTGCGTCAAGGCGGTGATGTTGGTTGGCACGCCGGCGATGTGGTGGATTTCGGTGCCCGTCCTCGGCTACGCCTGCTGGCGGATGATCGTGCGCCGCGACTGGCGCTATGCCGCGGTGCTGGTCGGCTATTGCGCCGGCTGGCTGCCGTGGTTCGCCGACATCGACCGGCAGATGTACTTCTTCTATGCGGCCACAATGGCGCCGTTTTTGGTGATGGCGATCGCTCTGGTCCTCGCCGACATCCTGTACAAACCCGGCCAAGGTGCCGAACGTCGCAGCCTCGGACTCATCATGGTGTCCTGTTACGTGGCACTTGTACTGACGAACTTCGCGTGGCTTCTTCCGGTGCTTACCGGTCAGCCGATTTCGCAGACCACCTGGAACATGGAGATCTGGCTGCCCAGCTGGCGTTAGCGCTCGGCTGCAACGGGTTACAGCGGGTCGCGGCCGGCCGGACAGGACATGCACCGCGGGCCACCGCGGCCGGTGCCCAGCTCGGAGGCGGCAATCGTCAGCACTTCGATCCCGGCATCCTGCAGTCGAGCGTTGGTTCGCGAATTGCGCTCGTAAGCGACAACCACTCCCGGCGCCAACGCCAACGTGTTATTGCCGTCATCGGACTGTTCCCGTTCGGCGACAACGGGATCGCGCGCAGTGTCGATGACGCGCAACATGTCGATACCCATCGCGGCCGCGGCGGCTTCGATGAACGGAGCTTCATCGGAGATCCGCACCCCATCGGGTGTGCGCGCGACGATGAATGCGGACAACGTCTCGACCACGTCGGCGTACATCACCACTGCGTCGGTATCGACCATCGTGCACACCGTATCCAGGTGCATCTGCGCGCATTCCCGAGGTAGTGGCACCGCCAACACCGTTTCGGCCAGGTCATCGTCGAACAGGCTGCGCGCCAAGGCTTCTGCGCCTGCCGGAGTGGTGCGCTCACCCACTCCGATAGCGACCACCCCTGGGGCCAACAGCAACACATCACCGCCTTCGACTGGCGCTGTGCGCGATTCGTAGGCGCGTCGCACACCGGTGAAGCGGGGATGGTGGGCATAGATCAAGTCGGTCAACGAGGCCTCGCGGGCTCGTGCCCGCGGTGCCAGCGACGGGATGACCACCCGGGGACCGACCCAAATCGACGAGTCGCGGGTGAACACCAGGCTCGGTAACGGCTCGATGACGTAGTCGCTGCCGTGATGCATGCGACGGACCAGCGACCCGTCCGGACGCGCGTCCGACGGCAGCTCGGCGAACGCCATACCGGCGATCAGCACCTGCGCCAGTCTGGCCGGGTCAAGGCTGCGCAGATAGGCCGAGAGCTCTTGCGCCAGAGGCAATCCGAGCCGTGGAGTGTCAACCGCGGCCGCGACGCCCTGCATCCTGGCCGCCCCGCTGGCCAGCGCCTCATGCAACAAATCGGACAGCAGCAGCACCTCGACGCCACGAGAGCCGAGCAGCTCGGTGAACGCATCGTGTTCCACCTGCGCCCGCGCGACCCAGGACAGTCCGTCGACCAGCCGGTCATCGTTGTTGCGCGGCGTGGGTCGGCGCAGCTCGGCACCGGGTCGGTGCACGATCACCACCCGCAGCGCACCCACTTCAGAATTGGCGCCCAGCCGGCTGCTACTCACAAATAGCACGGTAACGCGGACCGTCACCTCAAGTATGGTTCAGGTTGTGGACGGCCAGGAGCTGCTTCCCGGTGAACTCGCCAGTCGTGCCGGCGTGGCGGTCTCGGCTCTGCACTTCTACGAGCGGCAAGGGCTGATCACCAGCAGGCGTACGTCGGGCAACCAGCGCCGCTACAGTCGCGACACCCTGCGGCGGGTCGCGTTCATCAAGATGTCGCACCAGCTGGGCATTCCGCTGGCCCGTGTCCGCCAAGCGCTGGCCACGCTGCCCGCCAACCGGGTTCCCAGCAGCCGGGACTGGGCCAGGCTGTCCGCCGGTTGGCGCTCCGACCTTGACGATCGGATCATGCATCTGCAACGGCTGCGCGATAACCTCGCCGACTGCATCGGCTGCGGTTGCCTGAGCCTGCGCAGCTGTGCGCTGTTCAATCCCGATGACGTGCTCGCCACCCAGGGCCCTGGGCCGGTCCGCCTGTAGTTCACTTGCCCGGCTCCTCAGCGGGCTACGTGAGGCGTCCGCATCGTTGGCGCGCGAGTTCGAACGGGTGTGCGATAAACTGGATGCCGTGGCGATTGCAGTACAGGAGTCGTTGTTCGAGTGCAACGGACGCAGACCGCTCGGCAACGGAGCCTGGATCGATATCCGCTCAGGATGGTTGACCGGTGCCGACGAGTTGTTGAGCGAACTGCTGGAGACGGTTCCGTGGCGGGCCGAACGCCGGCAGATGTACGACCGAGTGCTCGATGTGCCCCGGCTGGTGAGCTTCCACGACTTGGCCGTCGAGGATCCGCCGCATCCGCGGCTGGCCCGGCTACGCCGCCGTCTCAACGACATCTACGCCGGCGAGTTGGGCGAGCCGTTCACCACCGTCGGCCTGTGCTGGTATCGCGACGGGTCCGACAGTGTGGCGTGGCACGGCGACACCATCGGCCGCAGCAGCACCCAGGACACCATGGTGGCGATCGTCAGCCTCGGCGCTACCCGCACGTTCGCGTTGCGGCCCCGCGGGGGCGGCTCATCGTTGCGGCTGCCGCAGGCTCACGGCGATCTACTGGTGATGGGCGGCTCGTGCCAGCGAACCTGGGAACACTCGGTCCCCAAGACGTCGGCCTGCAGCGGGCCGCGGGTCAGTCTTCAGTTCAGGCCCAAAGACGTTCGGTAGAAGTCAGCCCTTGATTGCCGCGACGCCCTTGACGAGCAGGTCGCGGGCCCTCGCGGTGTCGACGGGTGTGGAGTGCTGGCCGGGCTTCAACTGCGGGTTGGCGGTGACGATCACCTGATAGTCGCCGAAATGCGCGGTGTAGTTGTACAGCTCGCCGCTGCGCTTCTTTCCTTGCACCACCGTTTGAATGAGGGTGCGCACTCCAAGGGTTTGCGTCCCCGCGATCTGCGGCACCTCAACGACCTCCTTGAGTCCGCGCACCCGGCCCCCCTCGAACCCCACCTTCAGGCAGTTTCGGCCCGGCTCGGTGAACGGCACCGGCGCCGACGTCTGCACGGCCATCACGATGAAGCGATTACCGTTGCCCTCGGCGGACACCGCGGCCATGTTCCCCTGTAAGCCAGGTGGGGTCTCCTCAGGAACCACAGAACTCGCGCAGTCCGGCGGATTGAACTTCAGCCCCGGCGGAAGCTTGTGCGCCGACAGCACCTTGGGATCGATGGCGGTCTTCGAGGTGTCCTTGACCTTGTATTCCGGTCCGAAGGCCGACTTCAGCTGGGAAATCTTCGCGATATCGGCGGTGGGGACCGTCTCCGACGAGCCGTGAGAGCACGCCGCCACGAGGCAGGCACCTCCGATCGCTACCGCCATCCGCATCATCCGGGCCAATCTAACGCACCAACCCTCAGCCGCGTAAGGCCGACACCGTCTTCACCAACAGATCGGCGGCGAACTGCGTCGTGAGCGCCGGATCCGGCGAGCCGGGGTCGCTGATCAGCGTGGTGAACGCGAAGTATTCGCCCAAATACGCGATGAAAGTGCTTGCTCGGGACGCGATTTCATTGCCGCCTTCTACTGATGTCGAGATTTCGGCCGCCATGCCAAGGGTTTCGGCGGCATCGATGTGGGGCGGATGGACGAGATGAACACGCACGCTGGCACGCCGCCCGGTCATGCTCCACTGGCGGCACTGGGCTACCAGAGACTGATCCAGCGCCAGCGGGCCAGTCGGAGCCGCGACGACCACCGCGTACACGGTGCCGCCCGCACCCGATCCCGAAATGCCTTGAGCGCCTTTCCCATGACCGCCGGCCGGGTCAGCCAGCGCCGCGCAGCGCGTCGGACTCGCAACGCCGGCCCCGCTGAGACCCCAAATAACTTGCGGCGCAGCCACATCCGAAACCGCGGCCACCTCGTAGCCGGGCGGTAGTTCTCGTCGCACCCGCCTGATGTTGACGGGGTTGACGTGGCGTGCCGCCGCCTTGACCGAAGGCGTCGGCGCACGTTCACCCGGGTGAGCGCATGCGGCGAGCAGCAGGAAAACCACCATGGCGACCCAGAGTCGCATACTAGCCGACAGCCCGAATCACTTGGCGCGCAGTTCGTTTGATTTGGGTGAGCATATCGCGGCTCAACAGAAGATCGCGTGGGTCGGGGACGTCGACAACGGTGGTGACCACCCCGACATCGTCGCGCTGCCAGAACGCGCCGTAGTGGTCCATGATCGTCCGCATCGCCACGTTGTCGGCGAGCATGCGGCCGGAGAACTTTTCGACTCCGTCGACCCGCGCAGCGACGGAGAGCGCCGCGATCAGAAAAGACCCGATCCCGCGACCCTGGTATGCGTCGGCGACGGTGAACGCGATCTCGGCGATGGCTGGATCGTGATCGTCTCGTACGAAGCGCGCATCCGCTACCGGGCAGCCGGCCTGATCGGTCATCACCCAGACGAAGTGGTCGACGTAATCGACCTCGGCCAAGTAGTCCATCAGCGCCGGGCTGGGAACGCGCGCCGACATGAACCGCCGATACAGCGTCTCGCTGGAAAATCGGACGTGGCCCTGCAAGGTTCGCTCGCTGTCGCCGGGCAGCACGGGACGAAGCAGTAGTTCTTGTCCGTTGCGTACCCGTACCGGGATCGGCGTGATGAAGGCCGCGAGCCGCTGGCGGACCGTGCGCACCAGTCGGCTCATGATTCCTGGGATGTGCACCAGCCGCGCGAACGCGTCGGTGTCTCCGATCCAACCGGTCAGCAGTTCGGTGGTGGTCACCGTCGCCGTCCGCGGGCTGTGACGCAGCAGGGCGATCTCGCCGACGATGGTGCCGGACGACACGTGTTCGACGGTCACCACGTCGTCGTCCGCGATGTGCTTGATCTCGGCCATACCCGACGAGATGAGCAGGAAGGACACCGCCCGCTCACCCTGCTGCATGAGGATCTGACCCGCAGCAGCCTGCAGGGGCTGCAGGCTGGCTGCCAATGGCATCAAGTCCTCGGCGGGACATCCCTCGAAGATCTCCAGTGCCGCGAGCTCGTCAGCGCGCAACGCGGTCAGTTCGGTCACTATGCCGCCCCTGTCCCGTCCGATGGTGCCAAGGTTATGGGCTTTGATCGTGTTGCAGCAAGGACGCGCGGCCCGACTGTGCACCTGAACTGGCTCCGGTTCAGACTCACGGGATGGGTATCACCGAGGATCCACTGGAGACAACCCGCAATTTGCTCGATCGCAAGGCCACCGTGCGGCATGGTTTTCTGGACGTGCTCGGTGAGGCCGAGGCCTCCAAGGGCTCCGAAGCCCCGACGCTGGCCCAGCGGGCGATGAACAGCGCGCTGCTCGCCACCGTCTACGAACGACTGTGGCGCCCGGTTGCGTTCTACGTCGCCAGCGGCGTCACCACGAGCGCCGAGCAGCGCCGCGCCGCAGACGCTCTAGGCCTGTCGGGCGCACACAGATTACTCGATATCGCTTGTGGCCCGGGCAATTTCACCGGGCAATTGGCGCAACGACTGCCGGCTGGCGGGCTTGCCGTCGGGTTGGACATCTCCGTGCCGATGCTGACCCGCGCCGTGCTGGACAACAGCGGACCACGTACCTGTTACGTCCGCGGCGACGCGGGCACGCTGCCGTTCGGCGATGAAACTTTCGACGCGGTCTGCTGTTTCGGTGCGCTCTATCTGATGCCTGAGCCGTTTCGGGTCGCCCACGAAATGGTGCGGGTGCTGCGGCCCGGCGGGCGGATGGCGATATTGACCAGCTACGCGGGCCAAGCCCCGCCCATCCGGCACGCAATGACCGCGGGCGCCAAGGTGATCGGACTACGCATGTTCGATCGGCACGCGTTTGTCGACCTGTTCACGACATCCGGCCTTGTCGACGTGGAGCAGCAGACCCAACGCACGTTGCAGTTCGTCACCGCCGGCAAGCCCGGGTGACGGTCAGGCCATCGAGTAGAAACCCTCGTCGGCCTGGTGCACGGCAATCGCTCCGCCGGCCGCCAGGGCATGCGACTTGAATGCCTGCGCGGCCGCGCTCGGTCGGTGCCGGACCGGGACGAACCTGCAGTTCCGTTCGGGCGGGTGGTGTCGACCCCAGAGCAGCACATCGGTCGCGTTGTCGTTGCCGGCCGCGAGCACCCGCCGGCGGACCGCCTCGCTTTTGACCATCACGTCGGTGGCGACGGCAAGCATGTGCGGACGGGGCAGCATCTCCGCGCGGTTCGGGCCCCCTACCAGGCTGGTGACCTTGCCGCCCAGAATCCTGATCGGCCGGTCGTCAATGCCGCGAGCAGTCTCTGCGTCGACCACGACGCTGACATCCCATCCCGCCATCGCCCGATCAAAGATCAGCCCGCCGATCGACATCACCGCGTCGGTGACATTCGCGGCGACCACCTGGAAGTGATATCGGCGGAGAACCTCGGGGGCCGGACGCGGCGCTGCTGCGCCCGGCAGCTGAACCGTGCGATGCGCTTGCTTGAGCGGGCTGGCGGGAGCGGCCACATGTTGTCCGTTCGACGTGTTGCACAATTTTCGGCTGACACTACGAATATAGAGTAGCCTGGAGCCGAACGAAAACCTAGCTCACCGCTCGGATCTGCTTTGACACCAAAACCGCGGGTGACCGGCCGCTACACTGCCGGCATACAGAAGAGACGCAAGCCCAATCCCGATCAGCGCCGCCGCGAACTGTGCGACGCGGCGATCGAACTGCTGGCCGAGCACGGCGCCAAGGGCCTGAGCCATCTGAAAGTCGACGCGCATGCCGGTGTTCCCGACGGCACGACCTCGTTCTACTTCCGCACCCGCTCGGCCCTGTTGCGTGCGGTTGCCGAGCGGATGGCCGAGCTCGACCTGGCCACGTTGCAGGCGGTCGCCGACAGCACCGGCCTCGACGACGGATCGTCGGCCTCCACGCTGGCCACGTTCGTCATCCAGTCCGGGGAGGAGCCGCAGCTGAGTCGCACCAAGGCGCGCTACGAGCTGACCATGCAGGCGACCCGCGATCCGACGATCGCGGCAACCTTGCAGCGTGCCACCGACGCCTTCACCAAGTTGCACCACGACATCCTGGTGCAGTTGCTACCGCATGGCGCTGATCTGGATCCCGCCGTCGTCGACGACCTGAGCAACGTCATGATGACCTTCATCAACGGGCTCTTGCTGCGACTGGCCCATGGTGACCGGATCATCGACAGCCCCGAACAGCTCGACGGCGTTCTGTCGGCCATCGTCGCCGGCGTCTTGGGCAGCGACCAACAGGGACGACTCACCCGCGACGGCGCCTCGCCGCAACCACGCCGCAGACGATCATCGCCACTGCCATAGACACGAGTCTTGCCCAATGCATGCTCATATGGTTCTCTACGGCAATAGAGTTAACCCGGTCACTCGATTCGGAACCCGGCGCAACCGGATCTCCGAAGTTGTGGCGAAAGGCAAGATTTCGTGACGATGAGTACCGGTGTAGCAGCAACGCCATCCTGTTCCTCGCCTCTGATGAACCTCGTTACATCACAGGCGTCTCGCTTCCCGTCGACGCGGGCGGCTTGCTCAAACAATCAACCACCGAGGCGGAGATGACTAATGCCTGAGTACGACTACGAACAAATGAAGAGGGACGCCGAACCACTGATCAAGTTCGAGAAGGACGTCAAGAACAGGATCGCCTACATCACCTTCGACCGTCCTGACGCGCAAAACGCGACCACGCTGGGCATGCGGCAGCACTACGCCGACCTGATCCACAAATGCAACGTCGACGACGACGTCAAAGTTGTCGTGATCCGCGGCGAGGGAGAGGATTTCGGCAGCGGCGGCGATCTGCCCGAACAGCGGGGGATGCTGGAGAAACCGGGTATGCCACTGCTGCATGAAGTCGCGATCAATGACGACGAAGTCAAGTACCCGCCGGGCGACTCATACCGCTATCTGTCCACCGTCACCGACTTCTACGCCAAAGCCCGCGCCGGCAACCGGCCGCTTCAAGAACTTCGCAAGATCAGCATCGTCGAGGCCAAGGGCTATTGCTACGGCTGGCATTTCTATCAGGCCGGCGACGCCGACCTGGTTATCTCCTCCGACGATGCGCTGTTCGGCCACCCGGCGTTTCGCTACGTGGGGTGGGGTCCGCGGCTGTGGTGGTGGGCAGAAACCATGGGCTTGCGTAAGTTCTCCGAAATGCTCTTCACCGGAAGGCCTTTCACCGCGAAAGAGATGTATGAATGTGGCTTCTTGAACAGTGTCGTGCCGCGGGAGAAACTGGAAGAAGAGACGTTGAAATACGCGACGGCGTGCTCACGTTCTCGGCCGACCGACACCGTCGCAGTGCAGAAGACCTTCCTCGAGTTATATAAGCAGCACAAGGGCGAATACTTCGGCAGCCTGCTCACCGGCATGGTCGAGGGCATGCTCCCGCTAATTCACAACGACCGGAATAACGACGTCGACCTCACCGAAGGCACCTTCGAACAGGGCCTGAACAACGTGGTGAAGGACAACGACCTGAACTTCCCGCCCGAGTGGCGGCTCAGCCGCTCGGGGCGCAGCAAACCCTGACGTTTCGAGGTAGTGCAGAGAAGACGAGTCCCTGGCGAGAATTTCGATCACCGAATTCTTTGCCTCAGACAACGGAAAACATTGATTCCGTCACTCATTGCCGGCGTGGCCGCCCAGCACATCGCTTACGCCGACGTGGCAGATCGTGGGCGTATATACTTCGCGAACTGCTGCGCACGACCTCGATACCGATTAGACCACCGTTTAATACTGCGGACCAGACACCCGACGCGGCACCCCGAGCTAGGCATCACATCGGAGGAGACCTTGCCACGCAATCTGGTCACCCGCGTCGCCACCCGGTTAATGGAGACGACCGCGTCGACCGTTGCCGAGGTGAACAACCAGGTACTCGCCGAGCTCGTTGAGAATCTCGATATCGATGCTGCTTTTCTGCGCCATAACGACCACAAGATCAGGGTTTCGAAGTTGGTCGCGGCATGGCCACCGAAACGCGACGGCTCAGTCCCGGATTCCTGGGTTGTTGCCCACTTCAGCAGCGCCGACCCGGTTCTGGCGTTGTGCGAGCACGGCAAGAGTTTGGCGGTGATTCGGCCGGAGTCGTCCGATCCCGCCTATGCGCGCTGGATCGCGGCTGGGCACGACCGTTGGGGCTTCGACGCCTCCAGGATGACGTCGCCGTCGGCAGCCGTGGCGCCACTGATCTCAGGGGGCGTCACCACCGGCCAGCTGACCTGCATGAAATTTCGTCGGAAGAAATGGCGGACCGACGAGCTCAATGCCATCCAGACGGTCGCATCGCTGCTCGCGCAACTCCAGGCTCGGATCGCTGCCGAGGAGAAGCTTCGCGACCTCGCGGAGCACGACGATCTCACCGGTTTGCACAACCGCCGCGCGTTGATCGCGCATCTTTCCGAAAGACTCGCTCCGGGTCAGCCCGGCCCCGTCCCGGTGCTGTACCTCGACCTCGATCGACTGAAGTCGATCAACGATTACCTCGGCCATACCGCCGGCGACTGGTTCATCCGGACATTCGCCGAACAACTGCGGTTGAAAGCCGGCGCCAAGAGCATGACCGCTCGGCTCGGCGGCGACGAGTTCGTCGTCGTCCCTGATCGGTCGATGTCGATCGAAACGGCGGAGAAGACTGCCGACGAATTGTGCGCGGCGCTGCGCGATCGGATGTCAATCGGTGGCCACATGATCACCCGCACTGTCAGCGTCGGCGCCGCGGTGGGTATGCCGGGACGCGACAGCACCAGCGACCTACTTCATCGCGCGGATGAGGCCGTCCTGATAGCCAAGCGTGCAGGCGGCAACAACGTGGCGGTCTCCAACGATGACATGTCGTTGCAGCGGCTCTTCCGCAACGACATCGAACTTCACCTGTCGGGTGAAATCGACAATGACGCGCTGCTGCTGCACTATCTGCCCGAGGTCGACCTGTGGACCGGCGCGATCGTGGCCACCGAGGCGCTGGTCCGGTGGCGGCATCCGACGTGGGGCCTGCTGCTGCCGGAATCGTTCATCGGCGTGGCCGAATCCGCCAACCTGGGTGCGGAATTGGGCCGATGGGTGATGCGAAGCGCGATGGCGGACTTCAGCCGGTGGCGTTCGCACGGCGTCGGACAGAACATCACATTGCGCATCAATGTGTCGCCCGCCCAACTGGTCGGCCGAGGTTTTGTCAGCAGCGTCGCCGAAACAATCGACGAGTTCGGCATTGATGCCGGCTCGGTGTGTCTGGAGATCACCGAGCGCGCCGTGGTTCGCGACATCGACACCACCCGCAAGACACTCGAGGCGTTGAAAGAAGTCGGAGTCCAGATCGCCATCGACGATTTCGGCACGGGATATGCCGTCCTGTCGCACCTGAAGTCGCTGCCGGTCGACACCCTCAAGATCGACACGTCTTTCGTTCGCGATCTGGGCACCAGTAGCCGTGATCTGGCGATCGTCCGGGCAATCATCGGTCTCGCTGAAGCCTTCGACCTACAGCTGGTAGCCGAGGGCGTGGAGACCCCGGCCGCCGCACTGACTCTGATGCGGCACGGATGTCACCGAGCGCAGGGTTACTTGCTGTCGCGCCCGCTGCCGGGTAATGCGATGGAATCACTGCTCTCCTCGCGCTGGATGCCCATGCCCTTCCTGGCCGACAGCCAGGCTCTCACCTCAAGCACGATCTAACGACGCGAAGATGCTCCGTAGCTGCAGGATTCGACCATGGGCGAGTTAGGCGACAAGCGTTCCGATACGACTCGCGACCAGATCCTACGATCCGCCGCGCACCAGTTCGCCCAGCGCCCGTATTACGCCGTCGGCCTCGACGACATTCTGGCTGAAGCGCAGCTGACCAAGGGCGCGATGTATTTCCATTTCCGCTCCAAGCACGCCCTGGCGCTGGCGATCGTCGACGAACAGATCATCAGGTCCGACGCCGCGATCAAGGATTTGCTCACCCGGAAGCTGTCCGGGCTGGAAACTCTCATCGACGTCTCTTACCTGATAGCCATTGGCGACATCACTCAGGACGTCACCCGGGCCGCATTCAACCTGCTCGAGTCTGTCGGCCGAACCGAGAAGCTGCAGGAGCGGCTGTTGCACGGCTGGATAGAACTGCTTGGGGAGATCACCGGACGCGGAATCCGCGAGGGCGACATCGTCGACCATGGCGATCCGGAAGACATCGGACGCCTGCTGGTATCGATCTACATGGGGTTGCGTCAGGCCAGCAGTCTGGACAACCCGGTGGTGCTGCTGAGTGACTTCCAGAAGGCATTGTCGACGGTGCTACGGGGGATCGTGCAACCCGACCGAATCGACTACTTCACGCAATTCGTCAAGCGACGCACGGCTCTCGCAATCAAGGCCGTCGCCCCGCCGGAAAATTCCAGCAACTAAAGCGGACTCAGCGCTCGTCGAGCCACAGCTGTTCGGTCAAGTCCTGGAACGTCGCGATCGCAATGTCGTCATCGGCACGGATCAGCGCCGAGCGGCTCATCAGCGCGCGCACACTCGAGCCGTCCCGGTGGGCCAATTCGACAACCATGTTGGCCAAGGCCTGCACGATCGAGACGGCGGATTCCGTGGTGGGCGGGAGGTGGAAGATCTCATCGAACGTCAGTGACAGCACATCCTCGGGTGCGCGGCCGACCATTTCCGAAAATGCTGAATTGGCAAACACCAGCGCGCCGTCATGCGCGATGGCGAGCACGGGAACCGGGATCCGCTCCAGGACGACCCGAGCGGGCAACTGCTTCAGGATCGCCATCGGTGTTTGGCCCGCATGACCGTTGCGTCGTCGCTCCACGACCTGATTATGGTTCATGCGAACCACTAGTAAGTGCACTTGTTCCTAACAGCCCCAGACTTTGAAATTTCTGTGAACGCTTTGCGGTCGATTCCTATCGGCCATATCGGCACCGCCTCGTCTCGGCGGCTACTCAAGCAGCCCCGACCGAATAGAAATATTCACGTAAATAATTCTCAGCCGAGAGGGCTGGAGCACCGCGGGGTGACATCATCTGAGAATCGTCACCCCGGCCGGGGCGTTCACGGGCGCGATGACGACCGGCAGCCTGCGCAAATTGCCACGGATGCAACCGCGGCAGCAAAGGGCGAGCGCACGGCATGGACGTGAAACGCGAGGTCTCAGCATGACCGCATCGGAAGCACTCCGTCATTCCAGGATTGCGCTCAACCACGGATCGGGTGCGATCCCAGTCGTCGGGTTCGGCACCCTGATTCCGGATCGTGTCGCGACCAAGCAGGCCACCAAGACCGCGCTGGAAGTGGGTTTTCGACATCTCGATTGCGCTGAACGATATGGCAATGAAGAAGAGGTAGGTGATGCCCTGCGCGAAGCGTTCGAGGCGGGGACGGTTCAGCGGGAGGACGTGTTCGTCACCACCAAGTTGTGGAACACCAATCACCGTCCAGAACGGGTCAGGCCCGCCTTCGACGCGAGCCGCCGTCGATTGCAACTCGACTACGTCGATTGCTATCTGATCCATACGCCCTATGCGTTTGCGCCCGGAGACGATCAGGATCCCCGAGACGAGCGCGGTCGCGTGATCTACGACGAAGGGGTCACGTTAGTGCAGACGTGGCGGGCGCTGGAGAGCCTCGTCGACGACGGCGCGTGCGGAGCGATCGGCATATCGGACATCTCGTTGGACAAGCTGCGCGAGTTAGTCGCGGTGGCGCGGATCAAGCCGGCCGTCGTGCAGGTCGAATCGCATCCGTATCTACCCGAATGGGAACTGCTCGACTTCTGCCGGGAGCAGGGGATTGTGCTGCTGGCGTTCGCCGCGTTGGGGCACTCGATGCAACCAAGCATGTTGGAAGATCCGGTGATTACAGGAATCGCAGAGCGGGCGCACATGTCGCCTGCTCAGGTTGCTCTCTCCTGGGCGGCACAGCGCGGCAGCGCTTTCCTGACCACCTCGACCAAACCTCAACGCATTCAGGAGAACTATGAGATTTCGGCTCTTCCCGAAGACGCTATGCGCGACATTCGGGACCGTATCACCACGAACATCAGATTCAACACGGTGGTCGAGACCGGCGTGCCAGGATTCATCCCGCGGCCCAAGTGAACTGAAATGTTGAGGCAACGCCGATGAGTCGTGTTGCGGTGATCACCGGTGCCAGTCGCGGTATTGGTGGGGCGACGGCTTTGCTCCTCGCGCAGCAGGGTTTTCGGGTGGTGGTCAACTACCGGTCCAGTGCCGGGGAGGCCGACGAGGTGGTGGGGGCCGCGACCGCGGCCGGTGCAGAGGCGGTGGCGATTCGGGCCGACGTGACCGAACCCGACGACGTCAAGGCGATGTTCGAGGAAACCGAACGACGTTGGGGCCGAGTCGATGTGCTCGTGCACAACGCGTTGATTCCTTACGATGTCACCTCGTTCGCCGATCTGAGTTGGGAGCAGCTGGGCGGCAAGCTGGACCGCGAACTGCATGCCGCGTTCCTGGTGACCAAAGCTGTTGTGCCGGGGATGATTTCCAGAAGCTTCGGCCGGCTGATCTATCTGACAACGATATTGTCGCGTCGGCCCCGCCAAGGCATGATCACCCTGGGTACGGCCAAGGCGGCAGTGGACCAGTTCGTCCGCTACGTCGCTCTGGAGCTGGCCCCGCACGGCATCACCGCCAACCTCGTTTCGCCGGCGACGGTGGGCGACACCACGGCCAACAAGCTGCTGGCGTCCGACGACCTGCATCACCTCGGCGCCACCAACCCGATGGGGCGCCTCGTTACACCCGACGAGGTGGCCCACACGATCGCGTTTGTGGCCGGTGAGGATTCCGGTTTCATCACCGGCCATTGCGTGGAGGTCAACGGCGGCCTGGCGATGGATTGAAACAGGTTCCGCCGCTGGGGAAGTCAGCAGATCGGAAAGAGGTGTTGGCCGTGGAGACGATCGATCTCGCCTATGTCGGGCGGGGCATCCACGAGGAGCTGGTCGCCCATGTCGCCGACCAAGAGGGCTACTTCGAAGACGAGGGTGTCCATGTAGCCGTCCGCGACGGGGTTGGCTGGTCAGCGGAGCGGCTGCGCCGCGGCGCGGTGATCGGTCTGGGCAGGACCCTGGTGTCGCGGCTGACCGACGGGATCGAGTGGACCGCGCTCAGCTTCAGCACCGATCATCCGTTGTTCTGGTTTCTCGGCAACGCCGAGGTGAAGTCCATGGCCGATCTTCGCGGGCGGCGCCTGGCCGTCCACGCCCCCTCCAACCCTCCCGGTACTTTCGCCCGCATCGTCCTGCGCAAGCACGGCCTGGACCCCGACCGCGACCTGGAATGCGTGGTGCGCCACCCCGGTGACTACCAGATGGACCTGCGACACCTCCGCGACGGCTCGATCGACGCCGCCTATGTCGGCAGCACCCTTTCGCCCGAACAGGTCGCCGACGAAGAGGGGTTTCACGTGCTGGCCTGGGTCGGTGACCACTTCCAGATCCCCACCGTGGGCATCGTCGTGGACCCCACCCATATCCCGCTGGACAGCCCCGCCCTGGGCGCCCTGGTGCGCGCCAACGAGCGCGCTCTGCGGTTCCTGGTCGAAAACCCAAGCAAGGCAGTCGATTACGTCGCCTGGTTCCTGGACCGACTCACCCGTGAGGAAGCCCAACGATACTATGACCGCTATGTCGGACCGTACTTCGTCCCCGGCCGCAGGGCCGACCTCAATGTGACGCAGCAAGCTATCGACGCCGTCGCCGGTGAACTCGGTGTCACGCCGGTAGCCGCGGACGGAATGTATGGGCTCGCAGGCCAGCAAGCCGAAGACATCTGACGGCAAAAGGAGCGTCCATCATGAGCGCATCGTCGGACGGCCGCACCCGCCTCGCCTACATTCTCGGCGTACCTCTTGCCCCAGACTGCGAACGCCAATGGCCCCAAATGGGAGAGGTCGTGCATGGCGCTGAGCGCATCGCACAGGTCGAGGGCAATTTCCCCGAACTCACCCTGGAAGTCGGTCGACGCCTAAACCTCGATGACATCGTCGTCGTCGAATGGACTTGCAATTATGGCGACGGACGCCTCTACCGCAACGTCAGCATCGCCGAACTCCGGAACGGTCAGGCCGTCAAAGTCACCGACTATTGGGGCGAACCCACCACCACACCGCAATGGCGGCTACCGCTGACCGATCGCCTGGATATGCCCGTCGACGGAATCTGGAAAGACACCCAACACCTTTCCCATTACTAGTGCGCCCGGCAGAGTGCCCAAGCCATTGCGACGGGGATTGCGATTGCGCGACCCCGCTAGCCGTCAGATCGGGTAGATTCGAGACCGCTGGGAATGTCAGCTGGTTCGGGAATGAGTTCTGCCGTCCACTAGCCGCAGAACTCGAGGGGCACCGCTCCGTACCCGACATGCACGGTGATCGTCTGCAAGCCGGGATCACGATGACCACATCACCATCACCCGATTTTTCTGAGCAGGGAACCGACCAGACTGCCTGGTACCCCGCCACGCCCCACAACGCCGAAACCAACGGCGACGGCCACCACAGGTTCGTGGACGTGAAGGTGCACCGCACCGAACGCCGTCGCCAACCCCCACCGAGCACCCTGGACGCACCCCTCGACGAACTGCCCGCATTGACACTGCTGGATCGATTGCCGATACCTATGCTCGCCACCCGACTCGACGGTGTCGTCGTCTACACCAACCCCGCTTTCGCCACCATGCTCGGCCACCCCGATACCATCACGCTGATCGGACAACGACTCCCCGCGCTGCTGGCCGGACATGCAGCGACCCCGCCGCGCGACTGTGTCACCGCAGTGCGCGCCGCCCATACCGTG
The DNA here is from genome assembly GCA_963833915.1 of uncultured Actinomycetota bacterium. Taxonomy (GTDB): domain Bacteria; phylum Actinomycetota; class Actinomycetes; order Mycobacteriales; family Mycobacteriaceae; genus Mycobacterium. The sequence goes on along the minus strand of CAWHZO010000003.1, from coordinate 94,048 downwards.
GTCGTCGACTGGCTGCACGCCGGGGGCTTCCCGGTCCGCAGCGTGATATCCGACTCGGTATTCGTTCGCGCCACTGACCAGATACTGCTGATCGGCGTCACCGACATCACCGAACTGATGTGGACCAGCCCACCCGAACCGCGCTGAGGCGCGACCAGGTGTGCCTTAGGCAAGGTGACGCTTACACCTTGGGTGGCGTGAGGGTCAGCAGATAGTGATCGACAGGTGCACGCATCGCTGGGTAGCCAGTCAGTAAGTCGGGCAACTCGGCGACCAGCTTTTCGGCGACGGTTGAGAGCTTGACGTTGAGTTCTTGGGACCGCCACCGCAGGACTGCGAAAGCGGCATCCGCGCTGAGCTGGTAGATCGCCATCAGCATTCCCTTTGCCTGGTCAATGACCTCCCGGTGAGACACGATGACCTGCAACTCGTGGCTGATCGACTGCTGGAGATCGGCGTTGAAGCTCTCGGTGATATCGATGTAGAACCCGCGGGTACCAACGGTGCGGCCGTCTGCATCGGTGACCGGATCGCCGACGACCACCACTTTGCGTATCTCCCCGGTGGTCGTGCGGATTCTGTGCCGGCTGCTGAACGGCGCCACCGACTGTTCCAGGAGACTCTTGACGCGGGCCAGGTCGTCGGGATGCTTGTGACTCAAGATGAGTTCGGTGGTCGGTTCGATTTCGCCGGGCTCATAGCCGTGCATCCTTGCGACGGTGTCCGACCACGTCCAGGCGTCGCTGTCGTAACGGTATTCGAATCTGCCGACGCGCTGCGGTTCACCGCCAAGCAGAGCCTTGTCCAGGACGCGGACTGCGTGGCCATCGGTAGTGGGGTGGTCGTCATCGGTCGGAAACCGATCCACTGTCGTCTGGTCAGTCTGATTTCCGCTGTCAGCCATTTTTCTGACCTTCTGCTGTCGAGTGCTGCTCGGATACGGACGCGACTTGTGTGCGGACCAGGTCGGCGCACTAGTCGCTAACGAACGTGTTCTTCTGTGAGCATAGATTCGTCAGGAAGCTGGACGGACCGATTAGCCTCGCCGAAATTCAGCCCGCGGAGCGGTCCGCTCGGACGAAGCCATCCAGCTGCTGCGGACGCACTACGGATTGGATCTTCTGATGTTTGGTCCGCGTCGAGATTGGACATTCAGTGGTCGCCTGAAATGTGACCGCGGTAACACCCGCCTGGGCGGAAGAGTGGTTAGCGCGTGGGATCGACGATCCGGAATGTGCGGCGATGGAGTGTTGCGCCCGCGAGAAATGTGGACACCGCTGCCACCCCGAACGTGAATATGTTGCGCGGCTTGGTGGCGAGAGCGACGACACCGCTGCTGCCTGATGACTATCTGAAGCTGCTCAACCCGCTGTGGTCTGCCAGGGAACTGCGCGGTGAGGTGGTGGCGGTTCATCGGGAGACCGAGGACTCCGCCAGCGTGACGATCAAACCCGGCTGGGGCTTCGCCGGTGACTACCGGCCCGGGCAATATATCGGAATCGGTCTGCGCGTCGATGGCCGCTGGCACTGGCGGTCTTACTCGCTCACTTCGATTCCGCAGCGCAACAAGAAGCTGATATCGATCACCGTCAAGGCGACTCCCGAAGGGTTCCTGTCCTCGCATCTGGTGAATGGCGTCGAGGCCGGAACCATCGTCCGATTGGCCGCACCCAAGGGCGATTTCGCACTGCCGGATCCCCCGCCGGCGAAGTTGCTTCTGGTGTCCGCAGGCAGTGGCATCACTCCCATCATGGCGATGCTGCGCGCACTGAAAGCGCGCGGCGAAAGTCCCGACATCGTGCACATCCACTCCGCCCCGTCCGTCGACCACGTCATATTCCACGACGAGTTGAAGAAGCTCGATGACGACCACACTGGCTACCGGCTGCACCTGCAACTGACCCAGGACGACGGACATCTGGACTTCGCAGCCCTGGACGGCATCGTCGGGGATTGGGCAGAGCGCCCCACTTGGGCGTGCGGACCACCGGCCATGCTCGATTCGATTGACAAGGTCTGGACTGATGCCGGCGTGCAGGACAATCTGCACACCGAGCGCTTCGTCATCGCCCGCACCGACAAGGGCGGCGAGGGCGGCACCGTCACCTTCGCCATCTCAGACAAAACCGTCGAGGCAGACGGTGCCACCTCACTGCTGGAGGCCGGTGAAAAAGCCGGCATTCAAATGCCTTTCGGATGCCGAATGGGTATCTGCCAGTCCTGCGTGCTGCCGCTGGAATCCGGGCACGTCCGCGACTTCCGGTCCGGCACCGAGCACGGTGAAGGCGATCGCATCCAAACGTGCATCTCGGCGGCGTCTGGCGACTGCACGCTCAAAATCTAGGGAGACGCCATGGCAATCACCGATCTGAAGCAGTACGCACACCTGAGCTCCGAGGATGTCGAAGCGCTGGGGCGGGAGCTCGACGCGATCAGAGCCGATATCGAGGAATCTCGCGGTGAGCGCGACGCCCGCTACATCCGCCGGGCCATCCAGTTGCAGCGCGCACTGGTCGTCGGCAGTCGGATCGTGTTGATGGCGAGCCGGAACAAGTACGCCTGGGTTGCCGGGACGGCAATGCTGGGCGCCGGGAAGATCATCGAGAACATGGAACTCGGGCACAACATCACCCACGGTCAGTGGGACTGGATGAACGACCCGGAAATACATTCCACAGAGTGGGAGTGGGACACCACGTCGCCGAGCGTGCACTGGAAGAAGTCTCACAATTACATCCACCACAAGTACACCAACATCGTCGGGATGGATGACGATGTGGGCTACGGCATCATGCGGGTCACCCGCGATGAGCCCTGGGCACCGTGGATGATCGGCAATCCGATTTACAACATGCTGCTCGCCACCCTGTTCGAGTGGGGTGTCGCCGCACACGGGCTGGAACTGTCCCACGTCCGCAGGCACGAGAAGTCCTGGGCGGAGGTCGGCAAAGATCTGCGCATCATCGCCAAGAAGGTCGGCAAGCAGGTCGGCAAGGACTACATCGTCTTTCCCGCGCTGGCCGGCCCCGGCTGGAAGCGCACACTCCAGGCCAACGTGGTGGCCAACCTGATCCGCAACTACTGGTCCAACGCGGTCATCTTCTGCGGCCATTTTCCCGACGGCGCAGAGAAGTTCACCCGCGAGGAGTTCGAGGCCGAGACCCAGTCCGAGTGGTACCTACGGCAGATGCTCGGGTCGGCGAACTTCAATGCCGGCAAATTGATGGCCTTCATGAGCGGCAACCTGTGCTACCAGATCGAACACCACATGTTCCCCGACCTGCCGAGCAACCGGTACGCCGAGATCGCGGTGCGCGTTCGGGAGCTCTGCGACAAGTACGACCTGCCCTACACGACGGGATCCCTGGGCCGCCAATATGGACAAACGTTCTGGACCATCGCCAAGCTTTCGCTGCCGGACAAATATCTGAAGGCCACCTCCGACGACGCTCCGGAAACAAACTCGGAATTGAAGTTCCGCCCTCGGACCGACTTCCGCGAAAGCATCGGCACCGAGCCGGTTGCCGGTAAGCGACGCGGACTGCGCACCGCGGTGCGTGAACTGCGTTCACATGCGGGTAACAGCGATGTCCTATCTGGTGGCGGCGCTTGGTTCGGCAGGCAGCGAAAGTGGCCGGGATTAGGTTGATTACGGCGGTGGCGGGACCGGGAAGTTCGCCTGCTTGGGGGCTTCACCGACGACTATTTGCGGTCATAGACGATGTCGCCCGTGGGGCTGACGGTGACGGCTTGCGTTAAGACCTTGACCGTTCCCTGGACGACCGCCATCGCCACCGGCACCAACACGGGCGGCTCACCGCCAGCCGTCCAATAGGCGTGCAGCCGCTCCCCCTTGAACGCTGGCTCATTGATCGGCGTTGTCTCGACGTCGAATTCGGTCTCTCCTTCACCGACGACCAGCTCGGGGTGAGCCGCGAGGTGTTGGCCCATCGCGGCCGTGTTGAAGGTCTCGGAAGTGACCAACTGACTGCCGCCGCTGCTGTAGAAGAGGATTTGGCCGTCATCCTGGGCGACCGCGTGCGCGTCGCGTTCGAGCCATTCCGTCGGGATGTTCGCGCTCACCGACAACCTTGCATCGGTGATGTCCCACGCCGTCACGCCGAGACTCGCCAGGACCTCGGTGGCGAGGTCGCTGCCGGCCTGGGTGAGCGCGATTGTCTTGATGCCGTAGCTACTAGCCTTCGTGATTGCTGGGGCGGTGAACCCGCGCGGCGACACGAGGATCAGCAAGTTGGTCGGTAGACGCTCATGCTTGGAGTGCATCTGCTCGACCCATCCCACACCCTGTCTGCGCTTGTGGTCGCGGCACTCGATACCGATGTTGACGGTATGTCCGGCGAAGGTCCCTTCGGCGTAGATGTCGACCTCGCGTGGGTCGCCGGACACCAGGTCGGCGAGCATCTTCGATTCTTCGACGACGGCGTTGTCGCCCAGGAGCTGAGTCAGCATCCTGATCAGCTTCTGGAAGTCGTTGGTCCGCTTCGTCATACCAGGTCACGTTAGTCCGGCGTGGTAGCGCGCTGGGCTCTGGCTGGCCGTCGAGCCAGCACACCTGCCTCATTACAGTCACACAGCGGTCGTCGTCGGCACCGTGATCATCCTTTCCATCATCGTGCTGTTGGGCGGGCTGACGCTCGCCAACGCCTGGTTTCATCGGGTCGGATGGTTGTTGTCGCTTCGACGTCGAAGGGGAGGCGTTCGACAACCCAGGCTGAGAGCTCAGCGAGACGTTTTCGCCGGCGCCACGGCTAACTCTCCGATGTCTGGTCGAAGGAGATAGCCGAAGAGCATTGCCACAGTTCGCAAATGCTATCCGCGGCCGAGTTCGACGGCTTTGACCACCATCAGCAGCGCGCCGATAACCAAGTAGCTGCGCAAGGCGATCATGCCGAGCCGGGTCGCAGGCGACCAGGTGACCGGCTCTAGCAATGCCAGGGGCGGCATCCGCCAGGTGTTGCGGTCGACGGGGCGCACCGGGAATTGTGGCGCCCGCGGTGCGGGTTGGCGGCGGACCAACCAACGCAGCACCGGCACCGCGGCGACGCCGAGTATGACCATGGCCAGAGCCAAGTAGCCTGCGACCGTGACGACGTTGAGGTCGGGGAACAAGGTGGTGGCCATCAAGATCCCCGACAGCAGCAGCAGCGTGCCGACGATCAGCCCGGCGACCCAGTTGAGCCAGGGCCGACCGGCGGAAGTCGGATCCTCGATACCGCAGGCCAGGTCGAAAAATTCCACCGCCGCTACGGCCAGCGGCTTGTCGGATGGCCTGAAAGTGGCCGACGGTGGCGCCTCGTAGGCGTACGCGTCGCGTCAGAATAGACGGGCTTATTGGGACCGATTATCGTTTGCATCATGACCCGTTGCCGGCGCAACCTTCGGCTCACCGCAGCGGTGGTCCTGGCGCTGACCTGTGAACTAGTCGCCTGCGGGTCGAGCCAGCGCAGTCTATCGAGATCGACCACGAGCGCTGGTGCTGCATCAGCGGCCGGTGCTAGTACCGCGCCCCCACCGTGTCCGGGCGCCCCAGCGGACGTGGCCGTCAGCGTCGATCAGTGGGGAGACATCGTCTCACAGCTCGGCGGCGCATGCGCCCAGGTCAAAACGGTGCTGGTCAGTTCGTCAGTGGACCCACACGACTACGAACCGTCACCACGCGACGCCGCGTCGTTTTCCGGCGCGAGACTGATCGTGCTCAACGGCGCGGATTACGACCCCTGGGCATCAAAGCTGGCGGCAATTTGCGCGCCCGTGGCACCCGTCGTCAGCGCAGCCGAAGTGACGAAAATAGCCGACGGAGCCAACTCGCACCTGTGGTACAGCCCGTCGGCGGTCGCCGCCGTCGCCGACGCAGTCACCGCCGAGCTGAGCAAGATCGATCCGCGGATGCAGGCCTACTTCACCAGCCGGCGCTCGGTGTTCAGCACAACGCTGCAGCCCTACACCCACCTAATCGACATCATCAAGGCACACGCCGCGGGCAAGTCCTACGCCGCCACGGAGGGAGTCTTCAACTACATGGCCGATGCTCTGGGCCTGATCAACAAAACACCGCACGGCTATCAGCAGGCCGCGATCAGCGAGTCCGATCCATCTCCGGCCGACATCAAATCGTTCCTTGATGCGCTGGTCGGCCATCAGATCGATGTGCTGATCTACAACCCCCAGACCGAGGGCTCAATCCCCGACCAGATCCACGCCGCCGCCGAGGGAGCCGGCGTCCCAGTCGTGACCGTGACGGAAACGGTCCCGCAAGGCGCGACCACGTTCGTCGGCTGGCAGGACACCCAACTGGCAGCGGTCGCGAAGGCGCTCGGTGTCGCTACCTGAGATTCACGACCAACGCACCGCACTGCAGTTCAGTGACGTCAGCGCGGTGCGTGGCGGGCGTCTGATCTGGACGCAGGCCACCTTCGAAGTGCCCGCCGGCGGCATTGTTGCGGTCATCGGGGCCAACGGGTCAGGCAAGACCACGCTGCTGCACATGATTCTCGGTTTGATTCCCGTTGCATCGGGACAGTTGCGAGTCTTCGGCCGGCCACCCGGCGCAGGCAACCGCATCGGCTACGTCCCTCAGGACTACGCGGCCAGCGCCGGAGAAGCGATCCGCGCTGCCGACGCCGTACTGCTGGGCTTGACCGGTCATCATTGGGCGTTGCGGCGCGCCACCGCCGCGCAACGACGCCAGGTTCGGCAGACGTTGGAAGCCGTCGGGGCCGGTGGCTTCGCTAACAAGCGACTGGCGACACTATCTGGCGGGCTGCGGCAGCGTGTGGCTATCGCCGAGGCACTGGTGGCCTCGCCGCGCATGTTGATCCTCGACGAGCCGCTGGCGTCGCTGGACCTGCGCAGCCAGCGCGAGACGGTTCTCCTGCTGTCCCGGTTGCACGCCGAACAGGGCATGACCATCCTCGTGGTTGCCCATGACCTCAATCCGCTGCTGCCCCTCCTAGACAGCGCGATCTATCTGCTCAACGCGCACGCGTACCACGCGCCGATTGCCGAGGTGATCGATGACGTGCTGATGACTGATCTGTACGGCACACCCATCCGGGTGATGCACACGTCGCACGGCGAGTTGTTTATGAGGACTGCGCTGTGACAACAACTTTCGTGGCGATGCCTATTGGTTACCAAAGCGACTGGTGGCCGATCCTTGGGTCTGCGTTCATGCGCCACGCGCTTGTCGGCGGAACGATCGTGGCGTTGGCGGCGGGCCTGCTCGGATACTTCATTGTCGTGCGGCGCACCGCTTTCGCTGCGCATGCCTGCGCGCATATAGGGCTGCCAGGAGCTACTGGTGCTGTTCTGCTGGGCCTGCCCCCAGTGCTCGGGCTCGGCGTGTTTTGCGTCGGTGGGGCCGTCGTCATCGGGTTGCTCGGCACGCGTGCCGCCGAGCGCGACGTCGCCACCGGAACGACTTTGGCCTTCGCCACCGGCGTCGGCCTCTTCTTCAACTCGCTGGCGAGGAAAAACTCCAGCACGATGACCAACGTATTGTTCGGTAACCTGCTTGCCATCTCTGCCGACCAACTCCTCACCTTTGCGGCTCTGCTGTTGGTGCTTGCGCTATGTGTCGGAATGGCCTACCGGCCGTTGTTGTACAGCTCCATTAATGCCCCTGTCGCTGAAGCCAACGGGGTCCCCGTGCGTTTCCTGTCGGTCTTGTTCATGGTGCTGCTTGGGCTGGCGGTGACGATGGCCGTGCAAGCCGTGGGCACGCTGTTGTTATTCGCGCTTCTCGTCGCGCCCGCGGCGACGGCCATCATGCTCACGCCACGGCCGGCTCTTGCGATGGCCGTGGCCACCGCCATCAGCGTGACCTCGGTGTGGATCGGACTGGCTGGATCGGCGATGTTCAACTTCCCGCCCAGCTTCCTGATCGTCACCATTGCCTGCGGAATCTGGCTGACAGTTTGGCTGACCGATCGTCGTGTCCGCGTCACCGCCGAAGCGCTCGACCAACGGGCCCAGCCTGACCACCCCTCGGCAGTGGAAACGCCGCCGACGACGCCCGCCGCCCCAATAACCAGCCCCGGCAACAAAAGATCGGGGTCCGGTGACTGAACCCCACGCGACCAAACGGCAGCGCCATCGGAATCTGGTACCAGAACCGCCAGAAGTTGCGGATGCTCGAAAAATCCCGATTCACGTAGGGCGCCGCGGTATCGACGCCGAAGAGCCGGTCACCTTCGCCGGGTGACGCAGCATCATGATGAACGCGACCGGCCCGCCCACTCGTGGGCCACCAGTTTCACCGGTCCGACGCCCAACCGATCCGGCAGCCAGGTCGTCGGCCATCTCGTTTTTCAGGTAGCGCAAGCGCGGCGCCGAGCTCCAGCGCCCGCGCCGCGCAGGTCGGGACACAACACCCGGTAGCCGTCGGCGGCTAGCGGGCCGATCAGCTCGTGCCGCTTCACCAGTTTCCGGGAAGCCGTGCACCGGCGGGCCGCCGGCGGGTCCGGCGTCGGCGACGTGAATCGTGAATCGTGACACCACCCCCCGCATCGACGAACATGTGCGTGACGCCAATCCAGGACGGGTAGAGTAACTACGGCTTGACAATCTAGCAATGCAAGCGAAACCGATCGGCGCTATACACAAAGGGTGTTTATTCGTCGCAGTTCAACCAAGCGACGCACGTCCCGCCGATTGGGCACGTTGGTCGCTACAGAGTGGCGCCCTGCGGTGGTCGCATAAACCTTATGCGGACAACAACTGACCAGAACCCGAGTCACCTTTCCGGGCAGGTTATTTCGCGGTTAAGCGGCAAAATCGGAATCGTCGCGGCGGTGTGCACGGCAATCGCCGCGGCAACGATCGGCTTCGCAGGACGTTCGCACGCCAGCCCCTTCTCCGTGGAGTTCCAATCGCCGTCGGGAGACATCTCCTGCAACCTGGTTAACTACCCTCCCGGCGACCAACACTCGCTCAGAAAGAACTTCGTGCAGTGCGACATCGCTAACCACAGCTGGGTGCCCCCGCAGCCGCCCCCGCCGGACCGGGCTGACGCCACCAGCACCTTCCTTCTCATCCGGGGCCACGCGCCCATTGTGGGCTACAGTCCAGGCACGGTCGGGGATGGCAGCCCGATGCTGGATTCCGCCCAAGTACCGTATGCGGGTGCGATCGGCTGCCGCAGCGAGCAATCGGCGATGAAATGCACCGACACCAGCACCGGGCACTTCTTCCGAGTGTCGCAGGAGTCCTACGAGCTGGGGTGATGATCCCCATTTAGCAGCCGGTCGCTGCACTCAGGCGGCGACCGCTCGTCGGCGCGCTTCGACTGACGTCGCGGTCCTTCGGCGGCGACGCCAGCTTGATGATCTTGCGCACGACGGTGCCGAACTGCTTCGGCAGCGAGCCCGAGTTGTACGGGATGCCGTAGCGCCGGAAAGCAATCACTGTTCTCCTGCCAGCAGGCGATAGATAGTGGCGCGGCTTACGCCGAGAGTCGCAGCAATTGTGCTGGCCGGCTCACCGCTAGCGTGCATCCGCTGTGCAAGTGCGGCTTTCGACTTGTCGAGTGCCTTGGGACGACCAATAGAAATGGTGAAATCATCCTGGTTCTTGCACTCGTTCAGCCGTTGAATATCGCTGGCGCTGATGCCAAACCGCCGTGACGACGGACAGGCCGGCGATAACCGTTGCTGTGATTCGACGCATGTCCGTATGTGTCGTCGGACCTCGTTATCCCGTGAGGTCTTCCACCTTTGCGTCGGACAGCGTGCTTCTTGATCGCGTCAATCCCTTTGTGGGCATTCGCCTTCGTCGTCTAACCCTGACTGGCGACGATGATCTCGCCGCTAGGGGCTTTGAGGTGGAAGTGGTACTTACCGTCCTTGTCGTTGAAGGTTTCAAACTTTGCAGCCATGCTGTCCTCTCCCTGTAGGGGTCTATGTCTGCCGTAGGGGTGCGGCGGCCATACGGATACTGAACATGTAGATCTGTTGTGGCACAACAACTTTTGGTTTATACCTGCTGCCGGGGGCGTACCGTCTCGGGGTATCATCAAACGACCGGGAGGTTCCTCGCGTTCTGTCGGCGTCAGGTCGGAGTTGCTTCAATGTGGGTTAGAACCGGTTGCGGGCGTTGCCTTGAAAGGTTCAGGGGGCATCGAGGGTAGCGATCAGCTCCTCAAGGACCCAAGGTCCGGGTCGAACCATGTAGGACATCAGGGCGGGTTGGACATCCAGCGTCGTCAGCACCATCTCGCCGGCAGCACCGAATGTCCGGCGTGTCCCGGAGCCGACCGCGGGGTGCCGTTTTCTTAAGGTCTCTTGCGGTGTACGCGCGCGCAGCCGTATAACTCCTGCTGAAAGCATGCCAAAAACGGGGGTGGTGAAGCTGAGGCCCGATCCGCGCGACGATGTCGTTGCGCGTCAATATCAGCGATGGGTGTATCCCCCGCCGACACGCGACGTCGAGGAGTGGACCGCCGGCAACTTGGACCCGACGGACCCCGTCCACGCTCATTGGGTCTACTGGCCCGACCGCGAATACCCCCTGGGCTCGATATTTTGGTCGCCGGCTGTGGCGCCAACCAGGCCGCATACTTTGCGTTCACCAACCCATCAGCGAAAATCGTGGCTCTCGACGTCAGCCAACCGTCGCTGGATCACCTGCAATATCTGAAAGACAAGCACGGCCTGCGCATACTTGGCTATGTCGCGGGCGGTGTGACCGTCGGCCTTCATCCGCCTGGCAGTGACGATGTGACAGGGGTCTGCGACTTTCTTGCGCCGCCCGAACTTGGTGCCGTTCGCCAGAGACATCGCTCGCTTGAGCGCGGTGCGCTCCTTCACCAGCTCCCGCTCGTACTCGGCGAGAGACCCCAACACCCCAATCATCATGCGGCCTGCCGCAGTTGACGAGTCGATGCCATCCGTGGTGGAGATCAAAGTGACGCCACGGTCGGTGAAAGCCTTGACGGTTTCAAGGATGTGCAGGGTGTTTCGGCCCAGCCGGTCCAGCTTCCAGACCACCACGGTGTCGCCCTGACGGACGTAGTCCGTCAGGGCCGACAGACCCGGGCGGTCGTCCCTGGCGCCGGACATGATGTCGGAGAAGGTCTTGGTCACGCCCGCACCGGCGAGGGCCGCGTTCTGCTGCTCCAACGTCTGGGCGAAAGTGCTTACCCGTGTGTAGCCCACGCGCGCACCAGCGCTACCGCGCCGCCCGCAGTTAACGACGTCGAATAACACTCTGCCACAACGGGTTCAACAACTCCAATGCAAGATTTATTCCGCTCCAACGACCGGCTGCGCAGATGGAGCTTCCGTGGATCGATGACGCCGGCCGTCGTCTTACGCGACGAAACCGACCGATCACCGAAGAGGCTCCGCGCCAGGACGTGCCGGTCAATTTGTCGAGGAGACGTGGGCGCGACCTCGCCCCGCCTCGTCCGCCTTCCGGCAGATGACGAGGGCCTCGACGTAGTCCCAGCGATAGCGGTCGGGAGCGTCCGCGACGCGCTCCTGGAGCTCTCCGAGGAACTCGGCGAGGAGACCGGCAGCACGCTCCTCGCCCTCGCGCGCGAAGGCACGGAGGAGGAGCGGGCCGCCCCATGCGGTCACGCTCTGGACGTAGTCCCGCGCGAACACCGCGGGATCGTCGTGCCAGTAGGGGTTGTCGAGACGGAATAGCTCGGCGCCCTCGAGCTCGAGGCCGGCGACGCGCCCGCCGCCCGCTTGGAAGGGAGCCCGGAGCTCGTCGAGCGTGCGCGACCAGACCGGAACGACGGCCGCGGCGACGGTGGCGCCGCCGATGCGGCCAGCGCGGCGCCAGTCGGCGAGCAGCAGGTTCATGTCCCCGACGATCTCGCGGTAGAGCCCCGTCCTGTCCGGGCACGGAGCGAGGGAGGCCGGGATGGCGGCGATGAACCATCCCCCCGGGGCCAGCTCCGTCGCGCGCATCTCGAGCAGTCGCTCCCACTGCCGCTCCGCGGCGAGGCGCCAGGCGCGCCGCTCGTCGTCGTCCACGTGGTCCGGGTAGCCGGGAAAGATTGAGCCGGTCGAGGCCAGGCCGGTGGCGTCGGCGATCCAGTGCATGCACGTCCCGGTCACCGCGACGTGCACTGTGCCCCGTGGAAGGGCGGGCGCCTGGTGAAGTGGAATTCCGGCCATTGAAACGACCGTCGCCGGAGGCGGATCGCGATCGAGCGCTCGCCGGCAGGCCTCGCCGTGGGCCTCCGGAGAGGCGTAATGGGCGCCCGTGCCCGTGTCGGCGACCTCGGGGCCGACCTCGCCCGGCACAGGGATCACGACGATCGCGCCCTGGTCCGCCGCCGGGCCGAAGGCGTCCCGCAAATGCGCGGCGGCGACGCCCCACGCGTTCGTCGGGAGATCGACGAGCGCGTAGATCAGCGGCCGGCCGGCTCGCTGCGCCACGAGGTCGCGGATGAGGCCGTGGGAGTTCACGCCGTCGGCGGCGCCCAGATCGGCCACCCGGAGCACCGGCTCGTTCGCCAGCTGCCCCGCGGCGGCCATCACGGCAGGGTGGGTCGCCTCGAAGGCGGCGCGCTGCGAGAGGGCGTGCCGCGCATAGTCGTCCGCCATGCTCGAGAGCTCAGGGCGACCTGACGGCGTGGCGCTTCCTTCCCGCACAGCACCGCCGCGATCCGGACAGTGCGACCGGGCCTATCGTCACACAGAGCCGGCGGGCCCGCCAAGCGCGACAAGAGAGGGTCCGCCCGGCGCGCCCGATGCCCCGATTACCATTGGCCCACTCCTCGATCGAGGACGTGTGGCCCCGCAAGGCGGGAGACCGATGACTGCGGCGCAGGTCGCGATCGCGCGCCCCACCTGACCGGCTGCTGCACGGGCGCGATGCCCCCCAACCACGAGGCCCACCAAGAGTCTTCATCACGACTCTCTCCGCCCCGGCGGAGTATCGCGATGGCCGGGGATTGAACCGTCTCGGGTTTGATGCCGGCTTCGCGTTTGAGACGTCGCCGGCTGGTACGTCGGGGTTCGAGGGTAGTCGGCGGAGCTTCGTGGCGCATCGTTGCCGACCGCTCTGACATCAGGGTCGCTGATGATTAGACGGGGTGGCAGAGCGAGGGGGTGCGGATCATCCGGGTGATGGTCGCGCTACGTGCATGTGGAGCCCTCAACGCGATCCGATGTCACGACGCGGCCTCATATCGGCGATTTGTCGACGTCATCGAGCCAGAATATAGACCGGTGGTCTAATCTATAGACCGGTGGTCTAGAAGGTGGACGGATGACCCTCCGTCGCCACGTCGACAAGGAGTCGTACCCATGAGCACAACCGTCACCACGACCGATCCCTCGCAGCGCACCCGCTTATTCGCGCGCGTGCTCGGGCCGTTTATTGCCGTGGTCCCCGCGATCGTTGCGATCAGGGTCGGAAGCATTGGGAAGCTGTTGTCCAGCTTCTCGACAGACCCGATGTGGCCGTGGGTGCTGGGCGCGCTGATCTTCTTCTGTGGCCTGTTCGTCGTTGCGTTCCACCAGTATTGGCGCAGCGTCGCCGCCGTGATCATCTCGCTGTTCGGCTGGTTCTTACTCCTCCGGGGTTTCGCGTTGCTCGCCACGCCGCAGCTGATCGTCAGCGCGGCCACATCCGCCACCCAAACGTCGAGTCCTGCTGTCGGCGTCGTGCGGATCGGTTTCGGGCTGCTCGCACTGTGCGGGCTGTACCTGGCATATGTGGGGTGGGTGAAGAAGGCCGATTGATTCAATACCGCTATGCCACGTGTCGTGAAACGCAAGGATGTCCGCCGGGCCGAAGTGCTCGATCAGGCACTCGCGCTCTTCCTTGAACGGGGTTACGAGAACGTCAGTCTCAATGACCTGCTTGCCACGGCAGGCACTTCGAAGGGCGCTTTCTACCACTATTTCGCGTCCAAAGAGGCACTGGTCGCCGCGCTTGCTCAACGCAGCGCCGCTGAAGCATTCGAGGCGCTGCGCCCGGTCTTCGCTCAACCCGGCAAGAACGCACTGGATCGCCTTAATGCCGGACTTCGGGCGAGTTACCACGTCAAGGTGGCGATGGGGGCTCCCGAACAGATCGCTGCGATGACATCACTGCTGAAGCCGCAGAACCAGGCCCTGTTCCGGAGGATCGTCACCATCTGGGAAGATCTGTTTCGGCCGGTCCTCACCGAAGTGATCACCCAGGGGGTGCACGAGGGTGTGTTCGACACGTTCGATCCCGAGGGTGTCGGTGACATGATTCAGGGATTCGCGGCCAGCATGCAGACGAACCTCGTCGACGTGCTCAATGCGCCCGACGCGAAATCGCGACGTAAAGCCATCGATGCTTCGGTGAAGCGCCTCAAGCTGTACGGCGTCGCGACGGACCGCATCCTCGGTCTACCCGACGGGTCAACGGTAGTGCTCGACCGCAAGCAGGTAGAGGCGATGGTCGCGCTTCTCTAGCGACGACCGTGCCGGTTACCGCAATAACGCGTGCAGCAGAAATCCTTTGGCCACAACTTAACCATTCCGGGTTGATCTCAGCCAGATGATTGGGACCCGAACTGCTGTGACGCTTGGATGGCGTAGTAGGCGGACTCGTGCTCGTCGGGTGAGACATAGTCGAGACGACTATGCAGTCGGCGGCCGTTGTACCAGTCGACCCATTCCACCGTGGCGTACTCGACGTCGTCGATGATGCGCAGCGGGCCCGACAGGAACGGGCCGCCACGACCGATGGCTTCGGTCTTGAACAGCCCGGGTGCCAACGTGAAGGCGGTTCAGCGGATGCTTGGACACGCCAAAGCCTCGATGACGTTGGATGTCTACGCGGACCTCTTCGATGAGGATTTGGACGGTGTCGCTGACCGGTTGGACACCGCAGTCCGGATCACTGCGGACCAGCTGCGGACTGGCACCTAGGAGAAGATTCAGGCAGCTAACAGGTACTGTTGCCTCTAGCTGGTCCAATACTGGTGGAGCTATGGGGAATCGAACCCCAGACCTACTCGATGCGAACGAGTCGCGCTACCAACTGCGCCATAGCCCCTGAACGCTTGCAGGCTACCAGTCGTGGTCGACGCCGCCGAACCGTTACTGCCCTGCGGCCCGAGCCAGGTCCCCGTGCCAGCCGTAATCGCGCGCGTCCGGCGCGTAGTCGAGATGCTCGAAGACCGGATCCTCGTCGTCGATCTCCAGGACCACGGCCCCCGGGCGCCGCAATCGCGACGGGACCACGTCGTACTCGTGGTCGTAAGCGTTCTCCACGCCCAGTTGCGACCGCGCCATCCGGTGCATCCGGCGGCGCCGTACTCGCTCCTCGATCCGGGTCTGCCGGCGCAGATACCCCAGGTAGAACACGGTCACGACGGAGGTGGTGCCGCAGAACCACCATGCCGATGAGGTCAGCAGGAACGCCGTGGCCGCCGATCCGACCAACGTCAGCGCCATGATCATCAGCACCTGCTTGCGGAAGGCGTATTTGCGGGCAGTGACCGCGGCGGCGGTATCCGAGTCATAACGATGCCGCCGCGCGAACGCCGGCGTGGCGGTCGTCGGCGGTTCCTCGGCAACCGGTATCCCCGAAGTGTCGTCGACGTACTCGTATTGATCAGCGTCGTCGTCTTCGACGGCGTCGCCATCGTCGTCGTCCTCGACGCCAAGAGTTACCTCGGTGTCCTCCTCAACCGCGGTCCCGTCATCCGCCGCAGGCGTCTCCGCCACCGCCGCGGTGTCGCCGGCCGGCAACGCCCCGGAGTGGGGGTCGATCACCTCGGCGTCCAGATGCTCGGGGCCGGTCTCCTCAACTGACACCGCGGCCGCGACCGTGACGACGACGCGCGATGTCGGGGCATCCTCGGCGTCGTCCGAGTCAGGGTCGTCCAGGTCGTCGTATTCGTCTTCCGCGGGCCGCCAGTCGGGGTCACTGCGATGTCCTGCCGCCGGCCCGCCGCGCTTGATCAGCCGAGCGGACGCGTCGCTGTTGAGCACACGGGTCGCCAATGCCACATCGCTGGTACGCCGCACCGCGTCGCGCTTGCTAACCAACATCGGAACCAGCACGAACAGCCAGAGGACCACGAGCGATATCCATAGCAATGATTGCGGGATGCTTGGCATGGTGACCCGCTCCTTTCCCCGCCAGGCGAGACCGGTACTAGGCGCATCCGGTCGAGGCACACTCAGGACAATGACACGCCTGTAATTTACCTCTGACAAGCATCATTAGTCACAAAAGTCACGTTGGTAACACGACACGCCGCGCGTGTTCGCTGGACTAAACCCAGCCGGCGTGTCCGTCGCGCACCAGAGCCGACGTCACCGACCCGTACACCTCCTCGCCCGTCAGACCCACCAGCAGGTGGTCCCGCCAGCCCCCGTCAACTTGGAGATAGCGGCGCAGCAACCCCTCTTCGCGAAAACCGACCTTGGCCAGCACAGCCCGGCTCGCCGCATTTTCCGGCCGCACAGTGGCTTCCACACGATGCAACATGACCGGGCCGAAGCAGTGATCAAGACCCAGCGCCAACGCTCCGGTGGCGACGCCGCGACCCGTCGCCGAGCTGGACACCCAGTAGCCGATCCAGGCCGACCGCAATGCCCCGTGAGTGACGTTCCCGATGGTCAGCTGCCCGCAGTACTCACCGTCCAGCTCGATCACATACGGCAGCATGCGGCCTTTGCGAGCTTCCGATCGCAGGCTCGAACACACCACTGGCCACGCCGAAATCGAATGTCGCGCAGTCCAATCAGCCTCGGTGCTCGGCTCCCACGGCTCCAGATGCGCCCGGTCGGCCAGCCGGCTGCGGCTCCACTGCGCGGCGTCGCGCAGGCGGACCGGGCGCAACCGGATCACGCCGGCGGCTACCCGCAGCGGTCCCACCGCGACCGGCCAGCCGGGATGCTGGGAGCTGGAGCGCCACAAGTTCACGAGCCAAAGCCACCGTGTCGCTCAGCCACGCTGAGCCAGAAACGCGACGTCGACGACCTCGCCGGTGCGGATCTGCTCTGCCTCACGGGGAATGACGACCAGACAGTTTGCCTCAGCTAACGTCGCCAGCAAATGCGACGAGGCGCCCGGTGCGCCGCCCAACGCCTGTACCAGGTATTCGCCGGTGTCCTGATCGCGCATCAGTTGTCCACGCAGAAAGCCTTTACGGCCGGGCACCGAGGTGATTGGTGACAGCGTGCGAGCCTGCACAATCCGGCGCATCGGCTGCCGCTTTCCCAGCGACAACCGAATCAGTGGTCGGACCATGACCTCGAAGACCACCAGTGCGCTGACCGGGTTCGCCGGCAACAGAAATGTCGGCACACCGTCGCGGCCCAACTGCCCGAAGCCCTGGACGGACCCGGGATGCATCGCGACCCGGGTGACTTCCATTTCGCCGAGCTGACCGAGCACCGAGCGCACGGCCTCGGCCGCTGCGCCGCCGACCGCGCCGGCGACCACCACGATCTCGGCGCGGTTGACCTGCCCCTCGACGGCCTCGCCGAGCTCTCCTGCGTCGCTGCTGACAATGCCGACCCGATTCACCTCGGCGCCCGCATCCCGGGCGGCGGCCGCCAAAGCGTAGGAGTTGACGTCGTACACCTGTCCGTTGCCGGGAGTGCGCGAGATATCGACCAGCTCGCCACCCACCGCCAGCACCGACACCCGCGGACGCGGATGTACCAGCACCCGCTCGCGGCCCACCGCGGCCAGCAGCCCGACCTGTGCGGCGCCGATGATCGTCCCGGCGCGCACGGCGACATCACCGGGCTGCACGTCATCACCGGTGCGTCGCACGTAGGCACCCGATCGCACGCCACGCAACACCCGCACCCTGGACTGCCCGCCGTCGGTCCAGCGCAACGGCAACACCGCGTCGGCCAAAGTCGGCAGTGGCGCACCGGTTTGCACTCGCACGGCCTGCCCCGGCTGCAGCCTGCTGGGTGTCCGCGCGCCGGCTTGGACGCTGCCCATCACCGGGAGAGTCAGTCCGCCGCCAGCCGGTGACGATTCCTCCGCATCGCCCGGGACCGCGTTCAGCGCCCGCGGGTCGTCGTCGGCGTGATCGCCGGACGCATCGGACTCCCCGACACCGAGCACGTCGACGCTGCGAACTGCGTAGCCGTCGATCGCGGCCTGGTCGAAACCGGGCAGCGGGCGCTCGGTCACGACTTCTTCGGCGCACAACAGCCCTTGCGCCTCGGCGATGGCGACCCGCACCGGCCTCGGCGCCACCGCGGCGGCCGATACCCGCGCTTGTTGCTCTTCCACCGAACGCACAGCGCGCCTTTCTGCCGTCAACCCGTATCAGCCCGGATCGGAGCTCCCCAGGCCGAAATGTGACGACCGAGCGCTAGTCTTCGGCCAGACCCAATCGAGTCACCAGCCATCGCCGTAAGTCTGGCCCGTAGTCGTCACGGTCCAAGGCAAAGTCAACCGCAGCCTTGAGGTAGCCGCCGGGATTTCCCAAGTCGTGTCGGGAGCCGCGGTGAACGACGACGTGCACCGGGTGCCCTTCTTTGATCAGCAAGGCGATCGCATCGGTGAGCTGCATTTCGCCGCCAACGCCGCGTTCGATACGTCGCAACGCGTCGAAGATGGCGCGGTCGAGGACGTAACGGCCGGCCGCCGCATACAACGACGGCGCGTCGTCCGGCTTCGGCTTCTCCACCATGGCGTTCACTTTGAGGACGTCCTTGTCGGCTCCAGGCTCCGGCTCGACGTCGAAAACCCCGTAGGCGCTTATCTCCTCGGGCGAAACCTCGATGGCGCACAACACCGTGCCGCCGTACTCGGCGCGCACCTTCGACATAATCTCCAGCACGCCGCTCGGCAGCACCAAGTCGTCGGGAAGAAGGACCGCGACGGCGTCTTCGTCAGCCCACAGCACCGGCTCCACGCAGCTGATCGCGTGTCCCAGGCCGAGCGGCTCGGTCTGCACGACGGACTCGACTTTGATCAGCCCCGGCGCCCGACGGACCTTGGCCAGCATGGCCTTCTTGCCCCGCGCCTCCAGCGTGCCTTCCAGCACCAAGTCTTCGACGAAATGCGCGACGACGCCATCCTTGCCCTCGGAGGTGATGATCACCAGCCGTTCGGCGCCGGCCGCGGCCGCCTCGGCCGCCACCAACTCGATACCGGGCGTGTCGACGACAGGTAACAGTTCCTTGGGCACGGTCTTGGTCGCGGGGAGGAAACGGGTGCCCAAGCCGGCCGCGGGGACTATCGCGGTGCGCGGAACCGAAACCTGTGAGCTTGACATCGTTGAAACCATATCGTTGACCTTGTGGCGACTGCGGGCAAGGCCGCATTGCGAGAACGGCTGTTGGCAGCCCGTCGTTCGGTTTCCGACGACACCCACGCGGCGGAGGCGCGGTCGTTGGCGGACCACGTCAACGCCCTGGTGAACAGCGGCGGCACTGTGTGCGCCTACGTGCCGGTCGGCGCCGAACCGGGATCCATCCAGATGCTGGATGCATTGCTGCGGCAAGCGGACCGGGTGCTGCTACCGGTCGCGCGCACCACCGCCGAGGACTCCGCGGTGGCGCTGCAATGGGGTGAATACCAGCCCGGACATCTGGTGGCCGCGCGCTTCGGCCTGCTCGAACCGCCCGGTCCGTGGCTACCGCCGGCGGCACTGGCCGAGGCGAGCGTCGTGCTTGTTCCGGCGCTGGCCGTCGACCGCACGGGAGCGCGGCTGGGCCGCGGCCGCGGTTTCTACGACCGCACGCTGGTGCTGCGGGATCCGCACGCACGCTTGATCGCGGTGATACGTGACGAGGAGTTGCTCGACGAGGTGCCCCACGAGGCGCACGACGTGCCAATGACGCACGCCCTGACCCCCGGTCGCGGTCTGGTCGAGCTGGGCACTGCTGAGCCCTTCACCTCGACCTGACGTGGGAACGAACGCACACCGGAACGCCGGGTTCGGCGGCAACCATGAAGCGGCATCGCGAAACGCCTAGTCGAAGTTGGCCTGACCGGCCACTTAGCCGGCGTTTCCGTTACATCGCCTTCGCGTTCTAGATCTAAAAATTCGTCGACGCAATCGACGCCTATGAGCGCAAGCTGCATATATGCCGCGAGGGGTAAACGAAGGAACCTCGGCTCAGTCCGGGGGCCGTATCCGCTCACCGGGGCTACCAGTACGACACCGATTGGCTAGGAGGTTGTGCAGCAATGGATTTCGCGATTTTGCCACCGGAAGTCAACTCCGGGCGGATATATGACGGTCCCGGGTCAGGGCCGATGCTGGCCGCCGCGGCGGCGTGGGACCAGCTTGCCACCGAGTTGCAATCGGCAGCAGCCTCATACGGCTCGGTGATCTCGGAGCTCAGCGCGGGTCCCTGGCTTGGCGCCGCCGCAGCGTCGATGACCTCCGCAGCCGGACCCTACGTGGCGTGGATGCGATCCACGGCCGCTCAGGCCGAACAGACGGCCATCCAAGCCAAATCGGCGGCGGCCGCCTATGAGGTGACGTTCGCGGCGACGGTGCCCCCGCCGGTGATCGAGGCCAACCGCGCGCTGTTGCAAGCACTGGTGGCGACCAACTTGCTAGGGCAAAACAGTCCGGCGATCGCTTCCACCGAGGCTCTCTACGCCGAGATGTGGGCACAAGATGCCACTGCGATGTACGGCTACGCGGGTGCGTCGGCGTCCGCGACGACACTGACTCCGTTTACTCCGGCACCGCAGACGACCACCGGTTCATCGGCCGCGGCGAGCACGCCGGCGGCGGTGTCCCAGGCGACCTCCGCGGCACTGCAGGGGCTCACATCGACGGCGGCGACCAACGCGACGTCTGCGTCGGCGCTGGATACGCTGTCGGACCTAGCGGGAATCATTCTGTTCTTGCCGGGTGTGGCCCAGGCTGCGCTGACACCATTGAACACCGTCGGTTTATTTACCGACTTAACGTTCGACGACGATGAACTCCGGGATGAGGAGACGCAACAAGTAGGACTAAATATCTTGAGGACGTTGCGCGACAACAATTTTCGCTTGCCTGATGGCGTTGAACTCGAGAGCGAGTTGACGCGGCCGGTGACGGCGGAGCTCCCTTCGGTGACGGCGGGTCTGGGTCGGGCGCCATTGATCGGCGGGTTGTCGGTGCCGCCAGGCTGGGCTGTAGCGGCCCCGGAGATCAGGCTCGCCGCGGTGACGTTGCCAGCCACCAGCCTGGGCGCCGCCCCAGAAGTCATGGCAGCCAGCCCCGGAAGCCTCTTCAGTGAGATGACGCTGGCAAACATGGCCAGCCGTGCCATCAGCGGCACTCCAACTCCGGGACGACGTCAGGAGCGCATCGCGTCCGTTGCCTGCGCTGGTCCTTTATCGACGACGCCCGCCTCGCCAACCGGACACATGACGGCAATGGCCGCCGATGTCCACGAGTTCGCTCAAGCGTTAGTCAAACTCGGCGACCTTCGCGACTCCGGGCTCCTGACTAACGAGGAATTCAGCAAGGAGAAAGAACGCCTCCTCGCCCGTTGAACCGCTGCGTATCGCACGCCGCCGCCTCGAAGAAATTTCCCACCGCGGGAACTCGCAAGCAGGCCACCGACTACCGAAAATCGCGCCTTGTGTCGGTTGAATTCGACTCACCGTGCACGCGACCAAACTGGGGCCGCGGAATGCGATCTCGTGCAGCGAGGAGCTCATAGACGGTGCGATCGCGGTGTTTCACAACGATCGGTACTCAGACGAGTTGTTTTCGGCGCTAGCGCCGAAGTTTCCGGGCATCAATGCCGAAGCGCTCGGTCGCGCTCTCGACCATCCGGTTGGACCGCTCATCGCCACGCCAGCCATCCACGTAACGCCAGGGCTTCTTCAGATCAGCCCAGCCGACGAACGCTGCAGGCTGGGCGAACTCACCATCCGGCAAAACTCGGAAAGCCCTTGCCCAGAACTGAGCGGCGAACTCTTCACTGTCCGCTCGATCGCGTATGCGGGCTGACTCAGCCCGCCCCTACCGGCAACGCCGCCGCCGTCTCATGAGAATGTGACACGCCAGATGAGAACCTAGGCCGGCCAAGGCCGGGCCGGGCGGGAATGACACGCGCCACATAGCCGTTCTAGCACTTGAGACTGTAGAGTGCTAAGCGTTTAGACCATCATGGAGGTTAGTGTGCCCACGTACAGCTATGCGTGCACTGAGTGCGACAACCGCTTCGATGTGGTCCAGGCCTTCACTGACGATTCCCTGACCACCTGCGAGCAGTGCTCCGGACGGCTGCGCAAACTGTTCAACTCCGTCGGGGTGGTTTTCAAGGGCAGCGGCTTCTACCGCACCGACAGCCGCGAGTCGGCGAAGAGCGCGACCAACGGCTCGGCAGCGACGAGCTCGTCGTCGGGCACCGAGGGGTCGAGTTCGGCGGACAAGTCCGGCTCGTCGGAGAAGTCGAGCTCCTCTGGCGACAAGTCCGACTCGACCAAGAAGTCCGACTCGACGACGTCGAAACCGGCCGCCGCCACCGCCAGCTAGCGGTTATCCACAAGCGGCCTTCCGGCGGCCGCACGCACGGCCCGGCCGCGCTTACGGTTACGGCGTGGGGGACTCCCTAAAATCACTGAATCCGTCGCTGCCGACTCGGATTTCGCAATGGTTGCGCCCCGACTGGTCGCGAACTGTGCTGGCCCGCCGTATTGCCGCGGGCGGACTCGTCGTGCTGGCCGGGGTTGCTGCGTTGCGGCCCGACCCCGACGGCGACCGTGCGCAAGTAGTGGTGGCCGCGCGCGACCTGAGCCCGGGCGCCGAGTTGGCTGCCGATGACCTTCGGCTCGAAACACGTTCACTTCCAACGATTCCCGATGGATCGCAGGCTGACATCGGCCCTATCGTCGGCTCGACGCTGGCGGGTCCGACACGGCGCGGCGAAGTGCTCACCGACGTCCGACTGCTGGGCCGCCGACTCGCCGAGTCGGCCGCGGGGCCAGACGCCCGGATAGTGCCGGTGCACCCGGCGGACAGCGCGCTGATCGACCTGGTTCGCCCGGGTGACGTCGTCGACGTCGTCGCTGCGTCAGAAGGCAGCTCAGCGCCCAACTCGCACGTCGTCGCGACCGACGCAATCGTGGTCCTCGTCTCGGCGAAGCAGAAAGCTCAGGGCGCGACGAATGACCGGGTGGTTCTGATCGCGTTGCCGGCCGCATCGGCCAACGCGGTGGCCGGTGCCGCCTTAGTGCAGACGGTGACCCTCACCCTGCACTGAGGGTCCGGCCTGATAAACACAGCAAACTCTCGCAACGCCAGCTTGACTGGGCTAGCTTTTTCTTGGGCTCCAATTAATTTATGGCTACCGACTGCGGAAAGGAAATCCCGATGTTGAAGGGCTTCAAGGAGTTTCTGGCACGCGGCAACATCATCGATCTGTCTGTAGCGGTGGTGATCGGTACCGCGTTTACCGGCTTGGTCACCAAATTCACCGAAAGTGTCATTCAGCCGTTGGTCGACCGGATCGGCGCCGGCGGAAAGTCCGATGTCGGGATCTTGAAAATCGGTATCGGCGGAGGTCAATTCATCGACTTCAACGTCGCATTGTCCGCCGCCATCAACTTCATCATCATCGCGGCGGTGGTGTACTTCTTGGTCGTGCTGCCCTACAACACGCTGCGCAAGCGTGGTGAGGTCAAGCAAGCCGAGGACACCGAACTCAGCCTGCTCACGCAGATCCGGGATCAGCTCGCCGAATCCGATGGGCGCCCATCAGGGCATCACTCCGCCAATGCCCCGGAGAGCCCCACCATCGAGGACAGGTAGTTTCCGGCCGGCGCGTCAGATGTGGTGCGGGGGCGCATTGTCCCGCAGCCATTGCTCATGATGTTCGACGTCGCGACCCACGTCCGGATCACGCTCGTCCGCCGACGTCTGCGGTAGCACCTCGCGGTCGTAACAGTCCCGCCCGCTCATGCCGGCGTCAAATCTCCAAGCTCGAGAGTTGGCCGATGATCTGGATCGCCAACGGATTCAGTGTCGCCATGCCGTCGCGCACCGCGTATCGCGAACCGGCGAGGTTGACCACCAGCGTGCTGCCCGAGATTCCCGCCAGACCGCGTGACAATCCCGCGTCGATGATGCCCGCGGCCAATCCCGATGTGCGGATCGCTTCGGCGATCCCGAGGATTTCACGATCGAGGATGTCCCGCGTCGCTTCCGGGGTGACGTCGCGGGGGGTCACGCCGGTGCCGCCGACTGACACCACCAGGTCGACTCCCCCGATCACGGCGGTGTTGAGCGCATTGCGGATCTCCACCTCGTCGGCGGCGACGGCCACCACGCCGTCGACTACGAACCCCGCTTCGGTGAGCAGCTCAGTGACCAGCGGCCCGCTGTGGTCCTCATCTCCGTGTGCAGTCCGATCGTCAACAACAACGACCAGTGCCCTGCCGACCAACTCAGCGCCCTGTTCCATGGTTGCAACCGTATATCTGGCGTCCGACCACGGCGCGGCGGCACTCATCACTGCTGAGCCTTGCCCAAAGTGACCTGGACCTTCCGGGTGTCCCCGGAGGGATCCTTGTACGTCAGCGTCACTTTGTCGCCAGGCGCCTTGGATCGCACCGCAGCGACCAAGCCGTCGGCGCTGTTGACCGGGCGGTCGTCGACCTTGGTGACGACGACTCCGCCGGGCAGGCCGGCGGATGCCGCCGCACCATTGGGCACGACCTCGACGACTTTGGCGCCGGGTGTTTCCTTGTCGTTGGTGACCTGAACGCCCAGTGAGGCGTGCGCGGCGGTGCCGGTGCTGATCAGCTCGTCGGCGATGCGCTTGGCCTGATCGACAGGAATCGCAAAGCCAAGTCCGATCGAGCCGCTCTGTGCATCCGGCGAATCACCGCCGAGTGTGGCGATCGCGGAGTTGACGCCGACCAGCTGTCCGCTCATGTTGACCAACGCGCCCCCGGAGTTACCCGGGTTGATCGCGGCGTCGGTCTGAATGGCGTCGAGCACGGTGTTCTGATTGCCCGTCTCGCCGGTCGTCGACACTGGCCGGTTGAGCGCGCTGACAATACCGGTGGTCACCGTGCCCTCCAGGCCAAGCGGTGAACCGACCGCCATGACCGGCTGGCCGACCCGCAAGTTCGCCGAAGAACCGAGGCTGATCGGGGTCAAGCCCGAGACGCCTTGCACACGAACCACTGCGATGTCGGTGGTGGGGTCTGCACCGACAACGGTGAACTCTGCGGTGCGCCCGTCGTTGAACGTCACCGTGGTTTTCGGTTTCCCGCCGGCGGGACTCGGGTCGGGCTCTCGGCCACCGCCGCCGCCTTCGTCCCCGCCCCCTGGGTCGGGCCGCTCGCGCGGTGCAGGAGCATGGCCGGGATTGGCCGCTGTCGCGACGACGTGATTGTTGGTCAGGATCAAACCGTCCGACGACAGGACGATGCCCGAACCCTCCTCGGATTGACGGCCCAGGTTGGTCTCGAGCATGACCACACTGGGCACCACCTTGGCGGCCACCTGCTCGACGGTGCCTACCGGCGCATTGCCGGCGGGCACGCCGGGAGTCGCACCGCCCGGTAGCGCGCCGTCGACGGCCGCCGCGAGCTGTCCGTGGTGCTCGATCACCGATGCGGCCGCACCGCCGATTCCAGCCGATACCACCGCGATCGCCAATGCGCCGACAGCCAATGCGCCTGCGCGGGACCGCTTTCGGGGTGGGCCCAACTGCGGCGGCGGGCCGCCCACGGACGGCCCGGCCTGACCGCTACCGAATGGACCGTACGGCTGCCGGTATGCCGGCTGCTGGCCGTAGCGCCAGTCGTAACCCTGAGGATACGTTTGCTGCTGCCCATGGCCGGAATAGCCTGTGGCCCCACGCTGATCGGACACCGGACGGTATCCGTGCTGCTGCGGCGGTGGCGAATACCTCGGGTGATTCGTCATGTCGCTAGGTCGCTCTTTCCTTCGGCAGTCGGTTCAGACTCAAACAGTAACTGGAAAACTACTTTGCCTGGGTGGTCTGAGAATCGACTGAGATAACGTTGGCCGGACCTGGAGAGTTCCCCGGTGTTGACGACTCGTTAACATCCGGCTCATCTTCATCATCTGCCGGGTACTCCAAAGCCGGTATCGGCCGCCCCGGCAGCAAGACAAATATCGACGTCCCCGGAGGCTGGCCACCCGGAACGGTGTCTTCGACGCGAAGCGCCCCGCCGTGTTTGAGCACCACCTGTTTGACGATCGCCAGCCCCAGACCCGAACCGGGCATCGCCCGCGCCGTGGTCGATCGGAAGAACCGCTCGAACACCAAGGCTCGCTCCTGCAGCGGGATCCCCGGTCCGTGGTCGGCCACCACCAACTCAGCGTGTGTCGCGTTCAGTTGCCTTAGCCTGACGCCGACGTGCTCGCCGGACGGGCTCCACTTGGCGGCGTTGTCCATCAAGTTCAGCACCGCCCGCGACAGGCCCGCGCTGTCGCCGTAGATCTGCCAGGGCGTCACCTCAACGTCGAACTCAACGTCGTTGCGGCGACGACGTACTCGCTCCAGGGACCGGTCGATCACCTCGCTCACGTCGACCGGCTCGTGCACAGCCTCACCGGCATCGTCACGGGTGAGGTCCACCAAATCACCTACCAGCGTGGACAACTCCTCGATCTGGCCGATCACATCGGTACGCAGGTCGATCATCTCCTGCTCGGGTATCGGCGGCGCACCCGGCTCCGTCGACGCCATCAGCAGTTCGACGTTGGTGCGCAGCGAGGTCAGCGGGGTACGCAGTTCGTGACCGGCATCGGCGACCAGTCGCGTCTGACGCTCCCGGGATTCGGCGAGCGCCCGCAGCATCATGTTGAACGCCTCGGTGAGCCGGGCCAATTCGTCGCTTCCGAACACGGGAATGGGGTCCAAGTCGTCGGTGCGCGCCACCCGCTCGGCCGCCCTCGTGAG
The DNA here is from genome assembly GCA_963833915.1 of uncultured Actinomycetota bacterium. Lineage (GTDB taxonomy): Bacteria > Actinomycetota > Actinomycetes > Mycobacteriales > Mycobacteriaceae > Mycobacterium. The sequence continues at coordinate 67,208 of CAWHZO010000003.1, read as the reverse complement.
CCGGCCCACCGGACGGAGCCCGGCCTGGGTGACCATGCCCCCGGCGACCGCGGCCACGGCCATGCCAACCCCGCCGACGATGAGCAGCACCCAGCGCAGCTTGGTCATCACGGCATCGGTCGGCGCCAGGCTCTTGGAGATCAGCAGCGAGCTGCCGTTAGGCAGATGCACTGCCAGGACTCGCTGACCGGCGGCCGTGCGCCGCGACATGAACAGGTCGCCACGGATAACGGCCTTCTCAGCCGGTCCGACCGGCAGCGTCTGGCCCTCCTGGTTGGCCGTGAAGATCGACCTGCCAGGGTTCACCAGCATCGCGTTGACATCCGAATACGCCGTGCCCTCAATGGCTTTTGCAGGATCGGCCGCCAATGATCCGCTTGCGATCAAGAGCTGAGCCCGGCTCTGCAGCTGGTTGTCGATATCTTTGTAGAGCGCGGCGGAGATCACCGCGTACACCGCGACGGCCATCAGGATGAGCACCATCGCGACCATCGACATCGCCAGCAGCATTACCCGCCATCGCAGGGACAACGAGGTGCTGGCGCGCAACGGAACCCGGCCTCGCTGAGGGAACAGGGACTTCCGGGGCATCAGGGAGGTGTTTCGCGAAGCACGTAACCCACTCCTCGCACGGTGTGGATCAATCGTGGCTCGCTGTCGGCTTCAGTCTTGCGACGCAGGTATCCCACATACACTTCCAGCGCATTACCCGAGGTGGGAAAGTCGAAACCCCACACCTCCTCGAGAATCCGGCTGCGTGTCAATACCCGTCGGGGATTGGCGATCAACATCTCCAGCAAAGCGAATTCGGTGCGGGTGAGGCTGATTTGGCGTTGCCCCCGGGTAACTTCACGAGTCACCGAATCAAGGGTTAGGTCTGCGAACGTCATGGCCACGGATTCGGTGGAATCGTCGATTCTTGTGCGGCGCAATAGAGCGCGCATGCGGGCCAAAAGCTCTTCAAGCGCGAAGGGCTTGGGCAGATAGTCGTCGGCGCCGGCGTCGAGGCCGGCGACCCGCTCGGAGACCGTGTCGCGGGCGGTCAATACCAGGATCGGCAGATCATCGCCGGTACTGCGCAACTGACGGCACACCTCCAGGCCGTCCAGCCGCGGCATCATGACGTCGAGTACCAGCCCGTCGGGCCGGTCGGCGGCAATCATCTCCAGGGCTTCCACGCCATCTTCCGCCAACGCAACCGAGTAGCCATTGAAGGAAAGCGACCTGCGCAATGACTCGCGCACCGCCCGATCGTCGTCAACGACAAGAATTCGCACGGCCACCAGTTTCATCCAATCGCCTGAGAACGGCCTGAGAGGTCGGCAAACTGACTGCCGCGAATTGCCCGTATTTTCGCCGAGAGACAGTGCTCACAGCAAAGAAGTTAGCGGCGGTCGAGGTCAATCAGACCGAGGCGCGCCGCCTTAAGCAGCCGGCGCGGCACCTTGTGCCGCTGGCCGGCCACCGTCACACCGACGAGTTCTGGCTTGGCAGCTTTCCACTGCGCGCGCCGGCTCCGAGTGTTCGCGCGCGACATCCTGCGCTTTGGCACAGCCATAATCGGGCCTTACTCCTGGTAGGGGGGTCGCGGCGAAAGCAGCCTCGGCAGCGACGATTGCGCCTAATAGTAGTCGGTGACCTGCTGAGGGCAAAAAACGGCTCCCGAACGGCCAGTCTCGAGGCGCATCCTTGACGTGACACCGACGGCACCCGCTAACCTACCGGTTGGTTGGTTGCGCAGGCCGGCTGTCGGCTGAAGGGAGGGCGACACGCGTGGCTTCTTCTTCGGGATTCCCAGCGCCGGTTCGCGTCGGGAACTGCTCGGGGTTCTACGGTGACCGGCTTTCCGCGATGCGCGAAATGCTTCTCGGCGGCGAGCTCGATTACCTGACCGGTGATTACCTGGCCGAGCTGACCATGCTGATTCTCGGCCGCGACCGGATGAAGCATCCCGATCGCGGCTACGCAAAGACCTTCCTGACCCAACTCGAGGAGTGCCTGGGGCTGGCTCACGACCGCGGGGTGCGCATCGTCACCAACGCCGGCGGCCTGAACCCCGGGGGACTCGCCGACGCCGTGCGCGCTCTGGCGCAGCGCCTGGGGGTGCCAGTCCGGGTCGCCCACGTCGACGGTGACGACCTCTCCCCCCGCGCTGAAGAACTCGGGCTGGGCAAGCCGCTGACGGCCAACGCCTACCTGGGCGCCTGGGGCATCGTCGACTGCCTGAACAGCGACGCGGACGTCGTCGTCACCGGTCGGGTGACCGACGCGTCGGTGACCGTCGGGCCCGCAGCCGCACACTTCGGCTGGGACCGGACCGACTACCACCGCCTGGCCGGCGCCGTGGCCGCCGGCCATGTGATCGAATGCGGCATCCAGGCCACCGGCGGCAATTTCTCGTTTTTCACCGAAATACCCGATCTGACCTACGCTGGTTTCCCGCTGGCCGAGATCCATGCCGACGGCTCGTCGGTGATCACCAAGCACCCCGGCACCGGCGGCCTGGTCAGCGTCGACACCGTTACCGCACAACTGCTCTACGAGATCACCGGCGCTCGATACGCCAACCCCGACGCCACGGCTCGGATGGACACCATCGCGCTATCCGCCGACGGCCCCGATCGGGTGCGAATCAGCGGCGTGACCGGGGAGCCGCCGCCACCCACGTACAAGGTGTCGCTGAACAGTATCGGCGGGTTCCGTAACTCGACGACGTTCGTGCTGACCGGCTTGGACATCGAGAAAAAGGCGGAGTTGGTGCGACGGCAGCTGGAGGCTGGGCTCACCGTCAAGCCCGCCGAGTTGGAGTGGACTCTGGCCCGCACCGACCATGACGACGCCGCCACTGAGGAGGCGGCCAGCGCGTTGCTGCGCTGCGTGGTCCGCGACCCCGACCCGGCGAATGTCGGTCGTCAGTTCTCCTCGGCTGCAGTGGAATTAGCCCTCGCGAGCTATCCGGGCTTCACCGTCACCGCACCGCCCGGCGACGGTCAGGTGTACGGGGTATTCACCCCCGGCTACGTCGACGCCAGTCACGTACCACACATCGCCGTGCACGCCGACGGCGCTCGCGTCGAGATTCCCTGCGCCACCGACACTCTCGAGCTGGAGCCGGTCGATCCGCCGCCATTGCCGGAGCCGTTATCTGCGGGGCCGACGCGGCGGGTGCCGCTTGGCGCGATTGCCGGTGCCCGCAGCGGCGACAAGGGCGGGTCGGCCAACGTCGGGGTGTGGGTGCGCACCGAGGAGCAGTGGCGCTGGCTGGCCACCACCCTCACCGTTGAGCTGCTCAAGCAGCTCCTGCCCGAGACGGCCGACCTGCCGGTCACCCGGCATCTGCTGCCCAACCTGCGCGCGGTGAATTTCGTCGTCGAGGGCATCCTCGGTCAGGGCGTTGCCTATCAGGCCCGATTCGATCCCCAGGCCAAGGGGCTGGGTGAATGGCTGCGCAGCCGTCATGTCGACATTCCAGAGAGGCTGTTGTGAACGTCTGGACCACACCCGAGCGCGACCAGCTCCGCAAGACCGTGCGCTCGTTCGCCGAGCGGGAGATATTGCCGCACGTCGACGAGTGGGAACGCATCGGTGAGTTGCCGCGCGAGTTGCACCGCCGTGCCGGGCAGGCGGGCCTGCTGGGCGCGGGCTTTCCCGAGTCGGTCGGTGGCGGCGGCGGCGACGGTGCCGACTCGGTGGTGATCTGCGAAGAGCTGCACGAGGCCGGCGTACCCGGCGGCGTGTTCGCGTCCCTGTTCACCTGCGGCATCGCCGTGCCGCACATGATCGCGTCCGGCGATGCGCAGCTGATCGAGAAGTTCGTCCGCCCGACGTTGGCCGGTGAGCTGATCGGCTCACTGGCCATCACCGAACCCGGCGGGGGCTCTGACGTCGGGCACCTGGCCACCACGGCGACGCGCTCCGGTGATCAATACGTCGTCAACGGCGCCAAGACCTACATCACCTCCGGGGTACGAGCCGACTACGTCGTTACCGCGGCGCGTACCGGCGGCGCCGGCGCGGGCGGGGTTTCGCTGCTGGTGGTGGAACGGGATACCCCTGGTTTTCAAGTGACCCGCAAGCTGGACAAGATGGGTTGGCGGTCCTCGGACACCGCGGAGTTGTCCTACACCGACGCGGCCGTGCCGGCCGCCAATCTGGTCGGTACCGAGAACAGTGGCTTCGCCCAGATCGCGCAGGCATTCGTCGCAGAGCGTATCGGCCTTGCCGCACAGGCGTATTCGAGCGCTCAACGATGTCTGGACATTACTGCTCAATGGTGCCGTGACCGGGAGACGTTCGGCCGGCCGCTGATTTCGCGGCAAGCCGTCCAGAACACGCTGGCCGAGATGGCCCGTCGTATCGATGTCGCCCGCGTCTATGCGCGCAACGTCGTGGAGCGCCAACTGGCCGGCGAGACCAACTTGATCGCGCAGGTGTGTTTCGCCAAGAACACCGCTGTCGAGGCGGGCGAGTGGGTGGCCCACCAAGCTGTTCAGCTGTTCGGCGGCATGGGGTACATGTCCGAATCCGAAGTCGAACGCCAGTACCGTGACATGCGGATCCTCGGTATCGGCGGCGGCACAACCGAAATCCTGACCTCGTTGGCCGCCAAGATCCTGGGATTCCAATCATGACCGCCGACGACGATGCAGAGCGAAGCGATGAGGAGAAGCGGCGCATGACTAGCGCCGACGACGATGCAGAGCGAAGCGATGAGGAGAAGCGGCGCATGACTAGCGCCGACGACGATGCAGAGCGAAGCGATGAGGAGAAGCGGCGTATATGACCGTCTTGCAGTCGACGCTCGACCCCAAGGCCGACACCTTCAGCGACGCGGCCGCCGCGGCGGCCTTAAGGCTCGACGAGATCGACGCGGCACTCAAAGAAGCGCTCGATGGCGGCGGCCCGAAGTATGTGGAGAGACACCATGCGCGCGGCAAGCTCACGGCGCGGGAACGCATCGAACTGCTCGTCGACCCGGACTCGCCGTTTCTCGAACTGAGTCCCCTGGCGGCCTGGGGCAGCGCGTTCAAGGTCGGCGCCAGCACAGTCGCCGGCATCGGCGCGGTGAGCGGAGTGGAGTGCTTGATCGTCGCCAATGACCCCACGGTCAAAGGCGGCACCAGTAATCCGTGGACATTGCGAAAGATACTGCGGGCCAACCAGATCGCCCTCCAGAATCGGCTTCCCGTCATTTCCCTGGTGGAATCGGGCGGTGCCGACCTGCCCACCCAGAAGGAGATCTTTGTTCCCGGCGGGCAGATGTTCCGGGACCTGACCCGATTGTCGGCCGCAGGCATCCCGACCATCGCGCTGGTGTTCGGCAACTCCACCGCGGGCGGCGCCTACATTCCCGGCATGTCCGACCACGTGGTGATGATCAAGGAACGCTCGAAGGTGTTCCTTGCCGGCCCCCCGCTGGTCAAGATGGCCACCGGGGAGGAATCCGACGATGAATCACTGGGTGGTGCCGAAATGCACGCCCGCATATCGGGTTTGGCCGACTACTTCGCCGTCGACGAGCTCGACGCGATCCGGATCGGTCGTCGCATCGTCGCCCGGCTGAACTGGGCCAAGCAGGGGCCCGCGCCTGCGCCGGTCACCGAGCCGCTGTTCGACGCCGAGGAGCTGATCGGCATCGTGCCGCCCGATCTGCGCATCCCGTTCGACCCGCGCGAGGTGATCGCCCGCATTGCCGACGGCTCCGAGTTCGACGAATTCAAGCCGATGTACGGGTCGTCGTTGGTGACCGGCTGGGCGCGGCTTCATGGCTATCCGCTGGGCATCCTGGCTAACGCGCGGGGGGTGCTGTTCAGCGAGGAGTCGCAGAAGGCCACCCAGTTCATTCAGCTTGCCAACCGCTCTGACACGCCATTGTTGTTCTTGCACAACACCACCGGCTACATGGTCGGCAAGGACTACGAGGAGGGCGGAATGATCAAGCACGGCTCGATGATGATCAACGCCGTCTCCAACTCCACCGTCCCACACATCTCGCTGCTGATCGGCGCCTCGTACGGCGCGGGCCACTACGGCATGTGCGGGCGCGCCTACGATCCGCGTTTTCTCTTCGCCTGGCCCAGCGCCAAATCCGCGGTGATGGGCGGCGCACAACTCGCCGGGGTGCTCTCGATTGTCAGCCGGGCCGCCGCCCAGGCCCGCGGCCAGCAGGTCGACGAAGAGGCCGACGCCGCGATGCGGGCCGCCGTCGAGGGTCAGATCGAGGCCGAGTCGCTGCCGTTGGTCTTGTCCGGAATGCTCTACGACGACGGGGTTATCGACCCGCGCGATACTCGCACCGTGCTGGGAATGTGTTTGTCCGCCATCGCCAACGGCCCGATCAAAGGGACGTCGAACTTCGGCGTCTTCCGGATGTGATGGGCATGGGAATCACTCGAGTGTTGGTCGCCAATCGGGGGGAGATCGCCCGGCGAGTTTTCGCCACTTGCCGGCGTCTGGGTCTGAGCACCGTCGCCGTCTACACCGACCCCGACGCGGCTGCACCTCATGTCGCCGAAGCCGACGCCCGGGTGCGGCTGCCACAGACCAACGACTATCTCAACGCCGACGCGCTGATCGCCGCGGCCCGTGCTGCCGACGCTGACGCGGTGCACCCCGGCTACGGATTCCTCTCGGAGAATGCCGACTTCGCAGCGGCGGTACAAGACGCCGGCCTGACGTGGATCGGCCCGCCGGTGGATGCGGTGCGCGCGATGGGTTCCAAGATCGAGTCCAAAAAGCTGATGGCGGCGGCCGGAGTTCCGGTGCTCGACGAACTCGACCCGGAAACCGTCACCGCCGACCAGTTGCCGGTTCTGGTGAAGGCCTCCTCCGGCGGTGGCGGGCGTGGGATGCGAGTGGTGTACGAATTGGACGCACTGCCAAGCGAAGTCGCTGCTGCGCAGCGCGAGGCGCAATCGGCGTTCGGTGACCCCATCGTCTTCTGCGAGCGCTACCTGCCTACCGGACACCACGTTGAGGTTCAAGTTCTCGCCGACAGCCACGGCACGGTGTGGGCGGTCGGGGAACGGGAATGTTCGATTCAACGTCGCCACCAAAAGATCATCGAGGAAGCGCCGTCACCGTTGGTCGAGCGCACACCGGGGATGCGGGCCAAGCTGTTCGACGCGGCCAGGCTGGCCGCCGGAGCGATCGCCTACACCGGGGCGGGGACGGTGGAGTTCCTCGCCGACGATGACGGCGAGTTCTACTTCCTGGAGATGAACACCAGGCTGCAGGTCGAGCACCCGGTCACCGAGGAGACCACCGGACTCGACCTGGTCGAACTGCAGATAGCGGTCGCTGACGGCGGCCGACTGGACGCCGAACCACCTGCTGCGCAAGGGTCTTCCATCGAAGCACGCCTCTACGCCGAGGATCCCGCGCGGGACTGGCAGCCACAGGCCGGCTCGGTTCACCGCATTGACGTACCGGTGGCCCGCACCGAGTTCACCACGCTCGGGTCGCGAACCGGAATCCGGCTGGATTCCGGAATCGTCGATGGTTCGGTGGTCTCGATCCACTACGACCCGATGCTGGCCAAGGTCATCTCGTATGCCCCGACCCGTCGGCAGGCAGCGATGGTGCTGGCCGACGCGTTGACCCGCAGCCACCTGCACGGTGTGCGTACCAACCGCGATCTGCTGGTCAACGTGTTGCGGCATCCGGCGTTTCTGGACGGCGCCACCGACACCGCGTTCTTCGAGACTCACGGCCTGGCCGACCTGGCGGCGCCGCTGGCCGGCGCCGACGACGTCCGGTTGTCCGCGATCGCGGCGGCGCTCGCCGACGCCGTACACAACCGATCGACGGCCACCGTGTTCGGGTCGATTCCCAGCGGGTGGCGCAACGTGGCTTCGGGCTACCAGACCAAGACCTACCTCGACGACGGCGGCACAGAGTATCGCGTCGAATACCGTTTCATCCGAACCGGATTGGTGCTGCCAGCCGACCTATCGATACAGCTGGTCTCGGCCTCGGCCGACGAAGTCGTGTTGGCCGACGGCAACGGAGTGGCACGCAGCTTCGCGGTGGCACGCCACGATCAGGACGTCTACGTCGACTCGGCCCACGGGCCGGTCCACCTGGTCGCGCTGCCCCGGTTCCCGGAGCCGGGATCAGCCGTCGAGAAGGGTTCGCTGGTAGCGCCCATGCCCGGCAACGTCATCCGGCTTGGCGCCGCGGTCGGCGATGCCGTGACGGCCGGTCAGCCGCTGATCTGGCTTGAGGCGATGAAGATGGAGCACACCATCGCGGCACCGACCGCCGGCGTTCTCGCCGAGCTCAACGTCGATACCGGCGACCAAGTCGAAGTCGGCGCCGTCCTAGCGCGAGTCGACGCGCCCCAAGATCCCGAAGCAGAAGGAGACGCACAATGACCGACAGCAGCTTCATCGAAAACGAAGACCGCAAGGCGCTGCGCAAGGCGGTGTCCGGATGGGCATCCAGTTATGGCAGCGAGTACTACCTGAAGAAGGCGCGCGCGCACGAACACACGGATGAATTATGGTCCGAGGCAGGAAAACTCGGATTCTTGGGAGTGAATCTTCCTGAGGAATACGGCGGCGGCGGCGCCGGCATGTACGAGCTGTCGCTGGTGATGGAGGAAATGGCGGCCGCGGGTAGCGCGCTGCTGCTGATGGTGGTGTCGCCCGCCATCAACGGCACGATCATTTCCAAGTTCGGTACCGATGAGCAGAAGAAGCGTTGGATTCCCGGTATCGCCGACGGCTCGCTGACGATGGCGTTCGCGATCACCGAGCCCGACGCCGGATCCAACTCGCACAAGATCACCACCACCGCCCGTCGCGACGGCAGCGACTGGATCCTGAAGGGGCAGAAGGTCTACATCTCCGGCGTCGATCAGGCTCAGGCGGTGCTGGTGGTCGCACGCTCCGAGGAAGCCAAGACGGGCAAGCTACGACCGGCGCTCTTCGTGGTGCCCACCGATGCGCCCGGTTTCACCTACACCCCGATCGAGATGGAGTTGATCAGCCCCGAGCGGCAGTTCCAGGTCTTCCTCGATGACGTGCGGCTGCCCAGCGACGCGCTCGTCGGCGCCGAAGATGCTGCGATCGCACAGCTTTTCGCGGGTCTGAATCCAGAGCGCATCATGGGCGCGGCAAGCTCGGTCGGGATGGGGCGCTTCGCGCTGGACCGGGCCACCGACTACGTCAAGACCCGGCAAGTGTGGGGAACGCCGATCGGCGCGCACCAGGGCTTGTCACATCCGTTGGCGCAGTGCCACATCGAGGTTGAACTGGCCAAGCTGATGATGCAGAAGGCGGCGACGCTCTACGACAGCGGCGACGACGGGGGTGCGGCCGAAGCCGCCAACATGGCCAAATACGCTGCGGCCGAGGCCGCGACGCGCTCGGTCGATCAGGCCGTCCAGTCCCTGGGCGGCAACGGGCTGACCAAGGAGTACGGCGTCGCCGCCATGCTGGCATCGGCCCGGCTCGGTCGTATCGCGCCGGTCAGCCGGGAGATGGTGCTCAACTTTGTCGCGCAGACTTCGCTTGGTCTGCCCCGGTCCTACTGATGGACACATTGGTCGACTACGCCGCCGACGGGCACGTAGCTCGGCTGACGCTGAATTCGCCGCACAACCGCAACGCGCTGTCCGCGACGTTGGTCAGCCAGTTGCAGCAGGGCCTGCGCGACGCGGCGGATGATCCCGCGGTGCGGGCCGTGGTGCTCGGCCACACCGGGAACACCTTTTGCGCAGGCGCCGACCTCTCCCAGGGGTCGGAGGCAACGAGCACGGATCCCGCTGAGGCGGCCGCCGAGCGGTCCAGAGGAGCCGCCGCGCTGCTGCGCGCCATCGTCGAGTCACCCCTGCCGGTGATCGTCGCCGTCGACGGACATGTCCGTGCCGGCGGCATGGGGCTGGTCGCTGCGTGCGATATCGCCGTCGCCGGACCACGCAGCACCTTCGCGCTGACCGAGGCCCGCATCGGAGTCGCGCCGGCGATCATCTCGCTGACCTTGCTGCCGAAAATGTCCGCCCGCGCCGCCGCCCGTTATTACCTGACCGGTGAGACGTTCGACGCCACCACCGCTGCCGAGATCGGTCTGATCACGATGGCCGCCGACGACGTCGACGCCGCGGTGGCATCGCTGGTCGCCGACATCGGGCGCGCCTCACCGCAGGGGCTGGCCGCGTCCAAGGCGCTGACAACCGCCGCTGTCCTGGACGGGTTCGACCGCGACGCCGAGCGCCTCGGCGCCGAGTCGACGCGGCTGTTCGTCTCCGACGAGGCCCGGGAGGGCATGCTGGCATTCCTGGAGAAACGCCCACCTCGCTGGGCGACTTCCTGACGCTGCCGAGCGCTCTCCTGCCTGCTGACGCCGACCCCGCGATGATTCGCCGTCGCGGCCTCGGATAAGCAGTAGGCGTGGAAGACAATCAAACCGCTAGCTGGCGAGAGTGGCTTCGCAGCTTGCTCACCGGCTGGCAGCGCCCAACTACACACCCCGTCGATGCACGCGGCGAGGGCGCCGAAAGCCTGATTGGGTTCGTGTTGGCAGCCGCGCTGGTCGGGGTTCTCACCGGCCTCAGCGCAGCCACCTTCCGACTCCTCCTCGAACGTGCGGCGCAGCTACGTACCAGCCTGGCCGGCTGGGCGCATGGTTCCTGGTGGGGCGTGATCGTCGTCGTCGTGGTTTGCGCCATTGCCACCACGATCGCTGCCGCCTTGGTACACCGGATCGAACCGCACGCTGAGGGGAGCGGGATTCCGCGTGTCGAGGCGGTCGCCGAGGGCCGCGTCCAGCCCGACCGATTCCGGATCCTGCCAGTGAAATACATCGGTGGGCTTCTGGCGATTGGCAGTGGCCTGGCCCTGGGCCGCGAGGGACCTTCGGTCCAGATGGGCGGAACCGCAGCCGTCATCGTCGCCACCCTCACTCGACGCAATCTCGCCGACTTGCGTGTCCTGGTCGCCGGTGGCGCCGCGGCCGGACTCGCCACCGCCTTCAACGCACCCATCGCAGGTGGCGTATTCGTCCTCGAGGAGCTCGTCAAACGCTTCGACCCGCGCACCACGGTCGCCACACTCGTGGCGTCCGCGTCTGGTTTCGCCGCGGCTCACCTCTTGGTGGAATCAAAGACCGAGTTCGAGATGAGCACGCTGGCCGGCCCCCGGCTCACCGAGTCCGGTTGGGTGTTCGCCATTGGAATTGCCACCGGTGTTCTCGGCGTGCTCTACAACAAGGCGGTGATGTTCGCGCTCCATCGCGGCGACGCCAGCCGTTGGCCGAAAGAAGTCCGCGCCGCCCTGACCGGAGTACTCATCGGGGTGCTCGTCTGGGCCGCCCCAGACCTGGTGGGCGGCGGCGACAACCTTACCCAAAGCGCGCTCCTCGGCCGCGGCACGCTGGCCGCGGTGACCGGCGTGCTGGTCCTCCGTTTCGTGCTGGGAGTTGTCTCCTATGCGGCCGCCACACCCGGCGGCCTGTTCGCGCCCATGCTGGTACTCGGATCGGACGCCGGGTTGATCGTCGGACTCGTCGCCAAACACGTGTCACCGCATTCCGCGCCCAGCCTCGCCGCCTGCGCCCTCATCGGGATGGCCGCCTTCTTCGCCGCGACGGTGCACGCCCCGGTCACCGGCCTGATCCTCGCCACCGAGATGACCGGCAACGCCAACCAGCTGTCACCGATGCTGGGCGCGTGCGCTATCGCGATGCTGGTCGCCATCGCCCTGCGATCTGAATCCATCTACGACCAACTCACCGAACGCGCCGCGCACAAGGCGCAGCGCACGGCGAACAGCCCTGACCCCGGCACCTAAGCGAAGTCTGAGGGTGGCGCAACAGTTTCGCCAAGATGCCTTGCAGCAAAAAATGTTCGTCGTAGGCTCATCACTGATGAGCAAATCAGCGCAGCGAGGCGCGCAGGAAAAGCGGAACGCCGTGAAGCGTGCCGCCGAGACCGATCGCATTGAGGTCGCTCAGTTGCTCACTGACGCCGCCGCTCAGGGCCAACTGCAGATGAGCGATTACGAAGACCGACTCACCAGGGCATACGCCGCAGAGACCTACGACGAGCTGGATTCTCTTCGGTCGGATCTGCTGGGGTCGTCGCTGAGTCCCCGACGCGGCGCCGCCGCTAAGCCCGCGCCATCGATGCTGCTGCTGGCCATCATGAGTGCGTTCGAGCGCCGCGGCCGCTGGAATGTGCCGAAGAAGCTGACGACGTTCGCGCTGTGGGGTGGCGGGGTGATCGACCTCCGCTACGCCGACTTCACCTCCACCGAGGTCGACATCCATGCGTGTTCGATCATGGGGGGCCAGACGATCTTGTTGCCTCCCGAGGTCAACGTTGAGATCGACGGCCACGGCGTGATGGGTGGGTTCGATCATGAGGTGGCCGGACAAGGCACGCCCGGCGCGCCGACCGTACGGATTCGCGGTTTCTCCCTGTGGGGCGGTGTTGGTGTCAGGCGGAAGAACCGCAAGACCCAGCGCTAGCCCGCCGACCGGCTACTGACGACGTCGGATTGCTACCGGCGACGGCGGGATCGCAGGTAGTCGCCGACCACGGCCGCGCCCAGCCCATCGAGATCCGGAACGACGACCCGACCCTCGACCCGGCGGGCAACCTGGTCGATGAACCGGGCCAGCCCAGGGTCGTTGCCCAACCGGAAGATGGTGACTTGCGCACCCAGCCGGGCCATCTCGTCAAAGCCGCGCACGGTGTTAGCGATGGTCCGCGGATGCGGCGGGTAATCAAAAAAAACCGCGGAACGTCCGCTGCCATCGACGTCTTCCAGATGCGCGGTCGGCTCGCCGTCGGTGACGACCAACACGACAGGCTGCGCATTGGGATGGCGACGCAGATGCCGGCCGGCCAGCGCCAGCGCGTGATGCAGGTTGGTGCCCTGCTCGTACACGCCTTCCAGGCCCATCAGTTCTGCGCTTGTCATTGTTCGCGCATAGCGGCCAAATGCGATGATCTGCAACGCATCTGAACGAAACCGGGTGCGCACCAGGTGGTCGAGCGCGAGCGCTGTTTGTTTCATCGGCAGCCAGCGGTTCTCCATCACCATCGAGAACGAGGTGTCCACCAACAGCGCGACCGCGGACTGCGTGCGGGTCTCGGTTTCGGACACCTCGACGTCGTCGACGGTGACGTGGATGGCGGAGTTCGGGTGGCCCGCCTTCGTGCCGGCCTGCCGCAGGACGGCGTTGGTGAGTGTCCGGGTGACGTTCCACGGCTCGGTGTCGCCGAACTGCCAGGGCCGGGTTGCGCCGGTCAGCTCGCCCGCGGCTCCAGCACGTCGCAGTTCGCGTTCGCCGCGACGGCTGGAGAGTTGCTGCGCCACATCGCGCAGTGCTGTCTCGCCCAGCCGCCGCATCGCCTTCGGTGACAACCGCCACTGGCCGTCCGAGCTGCGGTCGAGAAAACCCTGATTCATCAGCGCACGCTCGAGCTCGGACAGTGTCTGCGCGTCGATGGCGGCCTGGTCGCCTAGCTGGCGGGCCAGTGCGTCGAGGTCGACGTCATCCATCGACGCGCCGGGATAGCTCTGCGACAGCTGCTCGGCGAGTTGTTCCAGCTCGCCGATATCGGCCAGCGCCTGGGCCCCTTCACCCATGCCCAGCGGGTTGTCGCCGGAGAATTGCGACGAGCCGTCCCAGTCCTCACCGGGCCGGGCCGCCTGCAAATGGGAGTCAAGTCTATCCAGCGCCTGCATCAACGCCGGCGAACCGAATGCCTGCTGCGCCAACGCATCCAACTCGGCCCGCTGATCCGGGCTCAGGCTGTTACGGAACCGTTGGGCTGCCGCCGCCCGCTTGGCCAACGAGTCCAGCAGCTCCTCGACATTCTGCGGGTTCTCTGGGAAGAACTCGCCGTGCTTGTCCATGAAGTCCTGGAAATCTTGTTGGGAATCTTGCCCTTTCGAGTGCTTGTCCAACAAGTCGTTGAGGTCGTTGAGCATGTCGTTGACGCGCTGACGGTCCTCGTCGGTGGCCCCTTCCAGCGCCTGCTTCATGCCGGCGAAGCGCTGGTCGAGCATCTCCCGGCCGAGCAGATCCTTGATCTGCTCGTACTTTTCCCGCGCCTCGTTGCTGCGCCAGCTGTACTCGGAAAGCTCTTGCACCGCTTTAGCCGGCGACGGCGACAGCGCATCCAGTTGCAGCTCGCCGAAGCGGGCGTCGTCGTCCAACGCACGCGCCAATTCCTTGCGCTCAGCCAGCACCGCATCGTCGAGCAGCTTTTTGATCTCCTGCAGGGTGCCGTCTAAGTTGTTCTCGCGCAGCAATTCTCGTCGCCGACGGTTGGCTTCCGCGGCCAGCCGGTCGGCTCCGGTCATGTTCTTGGTGCCGCGGCGCAGCAGCTCGGACAGCGCACGGCGTGGCGACGTGCCCGCCATGACGTCCTGCCCGATCTGCTCGAGGGCCTCGCGCAAGTCCACCGGCGGAGCCAGTGGGTCAGGTCCACCGGTATACCCCGAATACTTCGTCGAATGTCCTGACGAGTGACCTTTAGCCATAGACGGTTTCGCCTTCCCCAGACACCTTGTCGACGCGCTTGGCCAAATACAGTGCCTCCAAGGCTAATTCCAGTGCGGCGGCGCGCTCACCCTCGGATTCGGCACCGAGCCGCTGGGCGATCGCCTCGATAATCGGCAGATCCGGCAGCGCCGCCAGCACGTCCTTGGCCGACACCCGTTCACCCGTCGTCACCGCGGACCCGCCCTCGACGGCGGCCACCAGCGGACCGACGTCGAGACCGCCGAGCGCTCTCGATGCGGTGTCGGCGGTGGCGCGGCGCAGCAGGTGTTCCAGAACGGCCTGTTCGCGTCCTTCCTCCCCGGACTCGAATTCCAACTTGCCGCGCAGCACGTCGATGACCGTTCCCAAGTCGACCACCCGGGCCACCGGATCGGTCTCACCCAGCACCGCGCCGCGGTGCCGGGCGGAGGCGGCAACCGTCTCGGCCGCGGCGATCGCAAACCGCGCCGACACCCCGGATCGCTGATCAACCGAGTTGGACTCCCGCAAATAGCGGGCGAACCGGGCGATCACCTGGGTTAGATAATCCGGCACTTGGGCGCTCAGATGCGCCTCTTGGCGGATCACCCCGACCTCGGCGGCCAGCTCCAGCGGGTAGTGCGTGCGGATCTCGGCGCCGAATCGGTCCTTGAGCGGGGTGATGATGCGGCCGCGGTTGGTGTAGTCCTCGGGGTTGGCGCTGGCGACGACGAGCACGTCCAGCGGTAGCCGCAAGGTGTAACCGCGGACCTGGATGTCGCGTTCCTCCATCACGTTGAGCATCGACACCTGGATGCGCTCGGCCAGGTCGGGCAGCTCGTTGACCGCGACGACGCCGCGGTGCGCCCGCGGGATCAGCCCGTAGGCGATGGTCTCGGGGTCTCCCAGGCTGCGGCCTTCGGCAACCTTGATCGGGTCGATGTCGCCGACCAGGTCGGCAACGCTGGTGTCGGGAGTGGCCAGCTTCTCGGTGTAGCGCTCGCTGCGGTGTCGCCACTCGACCGGTAGGTCGTCGCCGAGTGTGGCGGCCCGTCGGATCGACTCGGGCGTGATCGGCGAATAGGGATGCTCGCCGAGCTCGGCGCCCCCGATCACCGGCGTCCACTCGTCGAGCAAGCCGACCAGTGACCGCAGTAACCGGGTCTTGCCCTGACCGCGTTCACCGAGTAGCACGAAGTCATGGCCCGCGATCAGCGCCCGCTCCAGCTGCGGCAACACGGTGTCGTCGAAGCCCAGGATGCCCGGCCAGATCTCGTCACCCTCGGCCAGCGCGGTCAGCAGGTTTTCCCGGATTTCTTGTTTGACTCCCCGTTCACGGTGCCCGGCGGCACGCAGTTCGCCGACGGTGCGGGGCAGGTTATTCGCAGCGGTCACCACTCCACGCTACGACGGTGCAGCGGATACGGCACCGCGCCCGGTCTTCTCGAGGAGGAAAGGCCGGGCAATCGCGTGGATTTGCCCGGCCTTCCGAGGGTCAATGCGAGGACCGACTAGCTAGCCCGTGATGACCGTGGCGTCCGCGTCGCCCGGCTTCCACGTGATGGTGCCGTGCTCGAACGTCGACTTGAAAGAACCATCGGGCTCCATCTGCTCGTCAGCGGTCGGGTAACCCAACTTGCCCTGCGACGCCTGGTTCGCGTTCCACGCGTCGCGGATCTTGCCCCACACGAAGTAGACCGGGCCACCGTTGCGGTAGATGAGCACGCCGCCGTCGAACTGCTGGTAGACACCGCTCTCATCCTTGGTCTTTTTCTCGTTGTCATACGGCGCGCCCAAGTCCTTCTTTTGAGCGTCGTTAAGGCTCTCCCACTTCGCCAGAATTGGTCCCTGCAGGGTATACGGCGTGCCATTGGCACCGTTGATCTGTGTCGAAGTTGGTGCCGCTGGGGTCGTTGACGGCGACGAGGCAGCCGATGATGTCATTGCCGACGCCGAGGATGACGTTGCAGAACTTGAAGTTTGGCTGGAGTTGCTCTCTTTGTGGCAACCCACGCCGATCAGCGCGAACACCGCAATTCCGACAGAGAACGACGCTGTTCTTTTCGTTATCGCGCGCATTTCTTCCTCTCGAATAATTTCCGAATTACACAGGCGCGGTCGATGCGCCCAATTGGCGATGCTAGGCCGATCCGATCTTGTCGGGCGCGGAATCGTGGCGACCCAGCACGGCACTTGGCAATGCTTTGCCGATCGGTAGGCCGACGTTCAGGTGCGCGCTACTGGAGTGGCCCAGGCAACTATCGCCGCACATCGGTACGAAGCTCACAGTCGGCCCGGACAAGCACCGCCCAACTACCCGATACCCTCAGTACCGTGAACTCACCCGATTGGCGTGAACGACCCGAGACGGCACACTTCGGCCCCGCGTCGTGGCAGTCCAGCCTGATCGCCTTGCTGACCGCAATCTTCGTCCGGCCGGTGCTGGGCGCCTTGACCCTCATCGGCATGGTCGTCAACCGGGTGAGCCCCGACAGGCTGCAGCGGGCGCGGCTCGACCTGATCGACCGACCGCTGCGGCTGATTCCGCCGCTGCCGGACACCGCCGTCACGCGCGTCGCGCTGCCGCACTGCCCGGCCGAATGGGTGGTCGCCCCGCAGGCCCGCGAGTCGAACTCGCTCATCGTCTATTTCCACGGCTCGGCGCTGGTGACCCTCGGGCTCAACTCGCATCGACGCTTCGTCAGCAGACTGTCCGCCGCGACCGGCGCGAAGGTATTCAACGTCGGCTATCGGTTGGCACCGCAGGCCAGCATCGAAGAGGCCGTCGCCGACGGGTTGGACGCCTACCGCCATGCGCTGTCGCAGGGCTTCGCCCCAGAGCGCATCGTGCTGGCCGGTGACTCGGCAGGCGGTCTGCTGGCCGCCGACGTTGCACTGGCGGCGCGTGATGCCGGGCTCCCGGTACCGGCCGGGCAGGCACTGATGTCACCGCTGACCTCGTCGAACATGGACCTGAAATACCGGGCCCTTAAAGATCACCGTGATGTGATGTTCCCGTTCATGACGGTGAAATTCATCTACGACGTATTCGCCACCGTCAACGGCACCCGTCCACCGCCGACGATGCCGCCGGAGGCGGACCTGCGCGGCCTGGGCCCGTTCCTGCTGCAAGTCGGCACCCACGAGATGCTGCTCAACGACACCTTCGCGCTGGCCGATCGGCTGCGCGCGCACAACGTCGAAGTCTGGGTGCAGCAATGGCATAAGGCCATGCACATGTTCCAGCTGAGCTTCGACGTCAACCCCGATGCCCGCCGCGCGGTCGACGAGGTCGCCGCGTTCATCCGCTACGCGACGGCCATGCAGGACGAACTCAGCGCCTAGCCTGCCCGCGTGTCAGTGGGCGAAGTGCCGGGCGCCGGTCAGGTAGAGCGTCACGCCGGCGTTGGCCGCGGCGGCAGTCACTTCGTCGTCGCGCACCGAGCCGCCCGGATGCACGATCGCGGTGACGCCCGCGGCGGCCAGCGTCTCCAGGCCGTCCGGGAACGGGAAGAACGCATCAGAGGCCGCGACCGCTCCGCGCACCCGATCGCCGCCGCGCTCGACCGCCAGCCGTGCCGCGTCGACTCGGTTGACCTGGCCCATACCGATGCCGATAGTGGCACCACCGCCGGCGATGACGATTGCGTTGGATTTGACCGCGCGGCAGGTTCGCCACGCGAAGGCAAGATCCGCCAGAGTGGCCGGGTCAGTCGCGGCACCGGCCGCCAGCGTCCAGTTGTCCGGATTGTCGCCCTGCGCGTCGATCCGATCACGCTCCTGGATCAACAGACCCCCGCTGATCTGGCGCCGCTCGGTGGCGTCATCCAGCGGCTCAGAGGCCACCAGCACCCTGACGTTCTTCTTGCGTGCCAGCACGTCGACGGCGCCCGGCGCGTAGGCGGGCGCCACGATCACCTCGGTGAAAATCGTGCTCACGTACTCGGCCATCTCCACGCTGACCTCGGTGTTAGCCGCGATCACTCCGCCGAACGCGCTGAGCGGATCGCACGCGTGGGCCTTGCGGTGCGCGTCGGCGACCGAGACCGACGAGATCGCTATCCCGCACGGGTTGGCGTGCTTGATGATCGCCACGCAGGTCTGCTCGTGGTCGAAGGCAGCCCGCCAGGCCGCGTCAGCATCGGTGAAGTTGTTGTACGACATCTCTTTTCCGTGCAGCTGCTCGGACTGCGCCAGACCTGGCCATGCGCCGTCATCGACGTACAGTGCGGCCTGCTGATGCGGATTCTCGCCGTAGCGCAGTTGGGTCGAGCGTCGCCACGTCCCGGCGAACCACTCCGGGAACGCCGCGGCCGGCTGCTCGGGCGCCAGAGTCGACTCCATCCAGCCGGCCACCGCGACGTCGTACTCTGCGGTGTGCCGAAACGCTAACGACGCCAACCTTTTTCGCTCAGCAAGAGTGAATCCTCCGCTGTGCACCGCGGCCAGTACACCGTCATAGCCGAGCGGGTCGGTCACCACCGCCACGCTCGGATGGTTCTTCGCCGCCGCGCGGACCATCGACGGTCCGCCGATGTCGATCTGCTCGACGCACTCGTCGACACCCGCTCCGGAGTCCACCGTTTCGCTGAACGGGTACAAGTTGACCACCACCAACTCGAACGCCGCGATCCCGAGTTGCTCGAGCGCCGCGGCGTGCTCAGGCTTGCGCAGATCGGCCAGCAATCCGGCGTGCACGCTGGGATGCAAAGTCTTGACCCGGCCGTCGAGTACCTCAGGAAACCCCGTTACCTCTTCCACCGGGGTCACCGGAATTCCCTTGTCGGCGATGGTTTTCGCGGTCGAGCCGGTCGAGACGATATCGACACCGGCCGCGTGTAGTCCGCTGGCGAGCTCGACGAGCCCGGTCTTGTCGTACACGCTGATCAATGCGCGGCGGATCGGCCTTCGTCCGGAATCCTGCCGGTCGTCGCTGCTCATCCGATAGTCGCCTTTCGTCCGATCCAGGTCACGCCGCCGGTCGCCACCGCGGCTATCACGTCCACCAACAGCCGCCGTTCGGTGACCTTGATGCGCTCATGCAGGGTCTCCTCATCGTCGTCGTCGAGCACCGCAACGGCTTGTTGGGCCAGTATCGGACCGGTGTCGGTGCCCGCGTCCACCAGGTGCACCGTGCAGCCGGTGATCTTCACGCCGTGGGCCAGCGCGTCGGCCACCCCGTGCGCGCCGGGAAAGGCCGGCAGCAGTGTCGGATGCGTATTGAGAATCCGGCCTTGGAACTTCGAAAGAAATTGCGGTCCAAGGATTTTCATAAATCCCGCCGAGACCACGACGTCGGGCGAATACGCTGCGGCAGCGTCGGTGAGAGCGGCGTCCCACGCCTGTCGGTCGGGGTGGTCGGCCAGCCGCACCCGGAAGGTCGGCAAGGACGCGGCGGCAGCGATTTCGGCGGCCTTGCAGTCGCGGTCGACGCCAACGGCGACCACCCGCGCCGGATAGTCACCGACGGTGGCGTCTAACAAGGACGCCAGCAACGAACCGGTACCCGATGCCAGCACCACCAATCGTGCCGGTGCGCTGGGAGGCACACGGAACGGTTGCTGCACAGGGCGAGCCTAATCGTCCTCGTCCGGCGACGATGCGGGCCGGTCCGCGGCCCGAGGAGGAGCCGGACAATCAGACTCCGTCCGGCGACGATGCGGGCCGGTCCGCGGCCCGAGGAGGAGCCGGACAATCAGACTCCGTCCGGCGACGATGCGGGCCGGTCCGCGGCCCGAGGAGGAGCCGGACAATCAGACTCCGTCGGCGACGATGCGGGCCGGTCTGCGGTCGGCTCAGACTCGGCAGACTGAGGCGCCGGCGGATCGTCGGCCTCGAACTCGATGATCGGGTCGGCCGACACGCGTGGTTCGGCGGTGGGCTCTGTCCGCGACTGCGCGGACCGCACTGGCTGAGGCCTCCTGGGCCGGTATCTGATCCCACCGGCCATCGCGACGGTGATGGCGCCGACGGCGGTGAACCACAGGAATACCGCGAACCCGAAAGTGCCCTGGTCGATTCCGACGTCTCCGAAGTTGCCCAACCGACCGCTGCCGGCGAAACCGAGCAGTGCCATGGTCAGCGCCGCAACCAACGCCGCAATCCCTAACTTCGCCATCGCCGCTGAAATCGGCAACGGCCGGCGTGCGCACTGCTGTCCGACCGCGACCCCCGACGATGCGCCGATGATCAGCAGCGCAACCCATGCCGGCCCCAGCGGGGGGTTGGGGGCGGCGGCCAGCACCGGCAACGCCGGGATGTCTCCGCCGAAGACAGTGAACGAGCTGAACGTCGCAAATCCCAGATGAGCGCTGGATCCCACTGCCATCGCGGCGGTCCCGACGATGACGTTGGGCACGTACAGCACCGACAACAGGGTCAGGCTGAACTGGCCGAAAATCGAGTTGGTGATCGCGTACAGCTCCTGCATCGTCCCCCAGTGCACGACCAGCGAGGCGGCCGTGACCACACCCGACAACCCGAGCAGGGCCAGCACGCCTGCCGTCGCGGCGCGTAGCGAATCAGGCAGCCAGTCCGGCAGCGGCGACGCCCGGAGTATCCGGCGGCCCACCCGCGAGCTCACCCCGATGGATGCGCCGACGCCGTGGACGACCAGCACACTCAGGAAGGCGCGCGCGGCGCTTGGTGTCTGCAGTTCGGTGATAACCGATGCCGCGTCGTGGATGACGGCCAATGCGATGGCGGCGATCAGCAACGGTCCACCCAAGGCCGACGCGACGATCCACCGAATGACGAACCACGACGCCGTCGACGGGGTGGCGTGCGCAGTGGTGCGCGCAGTCCCCCACACCATCAGCAGCACCGGCAACAGCGGCATCACACCCAATTCGCGGCCACCGATCGAGATCGGCACCTGATGCACGCCGAGCCACATGCTGGCAATCGCACCCAGCGCGCCGGTCATGTCGCTGTTGGCGATCACCAGCTGCAGCAGCGTCACTGCCGCGATGACCACCAACGCCACCACAGCGGGGCCGAACGCGACCCGCAACAGGTCACGGGCCTGACGGGCGCCCGCGGTTCGACTGTCCTGCACCGTCGTCACACTTCGCGCACGCTGACTACCACATCGCCTGGGTGCCGGTACGCCGCGCGCGACAGCGCACCGTTAGGCCTGTGACGGGCCCGACGGGGAGGACGGCGCCTGCGGCTGCTGCCCCTGGCCGTAAGCATGCTGGCCATGGCCCGAACCGCCGTGGTCCGCGGAGTTTCCCTGACCCGGGGCGCCGGAGCCTGATGACGGTGGCGCGCCGAAGCTGGGGAAACCCGTTGGCGGGGTGGGCGATCCGTGCTGCTGCCCCTGCGGTGAGCCCTGCTGCGGTCCCGGCTGGGCGCTGAACCCGCCGGTCGAGGGCCCCGACGGGTAGCCGCCATATTGGCTCCCGTATCCGGACTGCTGGTAGGGAGGCTGCTGCTGACCGTAGTAACCGTACTGGCCGTAGTGCCCGTACTGGTCGTACTTGGGCCGTGGCGCCGGTGGGGTGATGACGCCGGCGTCGAGCAAGAGCGCGCTGAGCGCGAGCAGGGCCTGGAGCACGGCGGAGCCCACGGCGATCCACAGCGCCCAGCCTCGGCCCGAAGCACCGATCGTGTCCTCGATCAGCAGCAACCCGCCCAGCATGGCGACCGAGGCCACCACCGCGGAGTGGTTCTTGGCCTTGGGTAACAAACTCACCCCGGCCAGCAGGCCCGCGAGCAATGCCAAGTCAACCGGCAAGGTGCTGCCGCTTTCGACGAGCTCGTCACCGTTGGGAAGGATGCGGGTGATCATCGGGCCGTAGCTCACCAGATAGATGGCCAGGCCGAGAGCCAGCACCGCAATGTTCAGGTAGAGCTTCAGATTGCTTTCACCGTCGTCGGATTTCGTGAACGACGGTGTGGCGGGGGCCCCGTAAGAGCCGGTCGACTGCGCGGGCGGATATCCGGGATTGCCGGGCGGGTAGGTCATGGCTTCTCCTGTGCCTTCCAATGCTGTTGCGGCGCCACTGTCATGCGGCGGTGGTGCTCCCTCGCGCCGCTCCTCGCGAGGCTACCTCGGAACGCTCTGCGAACGCCGTGGTGGCGGCTGGCACGGACGATGCGACGCGAGCCGATCATCCACGCTAGCGCACCGTCGGCACCAGAGCGGCGCGGACCTCGGCGTGGTGTCGCGCGGGTGGTGCACACCCCCGGTGCTTGCCCGCAAGATTGGAACACGTTCTAATTCATCCATGGACTACGGGCTTGTGCTGTTCACCAGCGATCGCGGTATCACCCCGGCGGCGGCTGCCACCCTTGCCGACCACCACGGGTTCCAAACTTTCTACGTCCCCGAACACACCCACATCCCGGTCAAGCGCGAAGCGGCCCATCCGACGACCGGTGACGAATCACTGCCCGACGACCGCTATATGCGCACGCTGGATCCATGGGTCAGCCTCGGTGCCGCGTGCGCGGTCACCTCGCGGGTGCGGTTGTCCACCGCGGTGGCATTGCCGGTTGAACATGATCCGATCACGCTGGCGAAGTCCATCGCGACCCTCGATCATCTATCCGGCGGGCGGGTCAGCCTGGGCGTCGGGTTCGGCTGGAACACCGACGAACTCGCCGACCACAATGTGCCGCCCGCGCGGCGCCGCACCATGTTGCGTGAGTACATCGAAGCGATGCGCGCGTTGTGGACCGAAGAAGAAGCCTCCTATGACGGCGAGTTCGTCAAGTTCGGTCCCAGCTGGGCGTGGCCCAAGCCGGTGCAGGCGCACATCCCGGTGCTGGTCGGGGCGGCCGGCACCGAGAAGAACTTCAAGTGGATCGCGCGCAGCGCCGACGGCTGGATCACCACTCCACGCGACGTCGACATCGACGAGCCGGTGAAGTTGCTCCAGGACACCTGGGCCGCCGCCGGCCGCGAAGGCGCGCCACAGATCGTGGCACTGGACTTCAAGCCGGTGCCCGAGAAGTTGGCGCACTGGGCCGACCTCGGGGTGACCGAGGTGCTGTTCGGATTGCCCGACCGGTCAGAAGACGAAATTGCCGCCTATGTGGAGCGACTGGCCGGCAAGCTCGCCGCGACCGTCTAGCGGCTGAACCCGATCGGAGCCCCATCGTGACAGCCCAAGACGAATCGGGCCGGCATTTTCCCTATCGCTACGAGCCCCGCCTGGCTCCGCTGTGGCTGCCGTTTCGGGCATGGCCCGGTCCGCAGGGCGTCACCGTGACCGAGGACGGCCGTCTGGTCGCCCGGTACGGGCCCTTTCATATCGATGCGCCGCTGTCGCAGGTAGAGCACGCGCATATCACCGGCCCGTACCGATGGTGGACCGCCGTGGGCGCACGGCTGTCGCTGGTCGACGACGGACTCACGTTCGGCACCAACGCGACCGAAGGCGTGTGCATCCACTTCGAGCCACGCATTCACCGCGTGCTGGGTCTGCGTGACCACTCGGCGCTCATCGTGACGGTCGCCGACAGCGAAGGCTTGGTCGCCGCTATCACCGACGCCGTCTAGTCAGCCGAACGAGCAGCGGTTGCCGTAATCGAACGAGCGCACGACGACGGACTGTCCAAGTGGATCGCCGTCGGTGAGCAGCGCGATCAGGTCGTCGTCCTCGGTGGTCGCCAGAAATCGGCTGTCGTCGGCGTCGAGCCGGCCGACGATGATCCCGGTCAGCCGTCCGCCGTCACGCCGGACCGTGTAGGTCTCGACGGTGCCCGGGCCATCGGCGTGCTCGATCACCCGCTCGGTGGGTGCGTGGGCGATCTGGGCTTGCAGCTGCGCACTGCGATCCGGTTTCCATTCGGCCGGAGTCGTCGAATAGATTCCGACCGAATACTTGCTCAGCAAGCCGCCGTTCGCGCCGACGAAACCGAATTGCCCTGGTGCGCTTCGGCACTCGGCGATTGTTTCGGCGACGCCGTGCATCGAATAATTGTTGCCGGCGCCGCCGAAGAACGGCAGCCCACCGGTCAGGGTCAGCCCGCGCGGATCGTCCGTGGCGAGTCCCACGCCGTCGCAAATGTTGAACACCGGCACCGGGAAGCAGCTGTACAAATCGAAGGTGGCAATGTCGTCGATGCCTAGCCCGGCGACCGCCAGCGCTTCGCGCACCGCCGTCACCGCCGACGGGGAGTGACCGAGGTCCGGCCGATCCAGCAGGCTCTGCTCTTCGAGATCGGCGTGGCCGTGCAGATAAACCCAATTATCCTCGGCCACACCAAGGTTGCGCGCAGCCTCGACCGACATCAGTAGCGCGGCCGCGCCCTGATTCACCTGATCGCGGGCGACCAGCAGCCGCGGGTAGGGATCGGAAATCATCCGATTGCGCTCGGTGACGGTGATCAGTTCCTCGACGCTGCGCTCGACCGGCGCAGCGGCAAAAGGGTTTTCGGCCGCCACCTTGCTGAACGGCGCAAACAGTTCGCCCATGCGCCGCAGGTACTCGCCCACCCCGAGTCCGGTGCCGGCCCGCCGAGCGTTCTCCAGTAGTGCATATTGGGTGGGCGCGTCGACCAGCCCGTGGATGATGGTGTAGCGGCTGATCAGCCCGTCCAAGCCGTGGCCGCGGTCTTCCAGTGAGCCGTCGACGGTTTCGGAGAAGTCCGGCCGGCTCTCGGCCTCGCCGAAGTAGCGGTTGGTGGAGGTCGCATCGGAACCGAAGATCAACGCGACCTCCGAGCGCCCGGCGGCGATCTGGCCGGCAAGTTCGGTGATCAAGTGCTGCGGGCCCTGGCCGCCGACGACTTCCAGGATGGCGCGGGCGGGGTCGGCGCCGATTCGGTTGGTCACCGACCGCGGATAGTTGTTGGACTTGCCCAAGACCGCTTTGGCCGGCCCGGAGATTTCGAATTGCCTTATCCCGGCGACAGTGTCGATCGACGCGGCCACCTTGGCGGCGTCCGCGCCACAGTCATCCAGCGCCGCGCGGGCGCCGGCCGCTGCCAATTCGACGGCCGACATTCCCCGGTAGTACGCATCGTCGATGCGTTCTGCGGCCTGCCCGACGCCGACCACTACCGGCGTCCGCGCGTCGACAGTCATGAGCGCTGCTCTCCCCGGCCTACAGGCTCTCCAGGATGTGCCGTGCGAGCGCGGCGGTTTCCGAAGGAGTCTTGCCGACCTTCACTCCGGCCGCTTCCAGCGCTTCCTTCTTGGCGGCGGCGGTGCCGGATGAGCCGGACACGATGGCGCCGGCGTGGCCCATCGTCTTGCCTTCGGGCGCAGTGAATCCGGCGACGTAACCGACGACCGGCTTGGACACGTTGGCCTTGATGTAGTCGGCCGCCCGCTCCTCGGCGTCACCGCCGATCTCACCGATCATCACGATGACCTTGGTGTCGGGATCCTTCTCGAATGCCTCGATCGCGTCGATGTGGGTGGTGCCGATCACCGGGTCACCGCCGATGCCGATCGACGTGGAGAAGCCGAAATCGCGCAGCTCGTACATCATTTGGTAGGTCAACGTACCGGACTTGGACACCAAGCCGACGGGCCCCGAGCCGGTGATGTTGGCAGGCGTGATGCCCACCAGCGCCTGTCCCGGGGTGATGATGCCGGGACAGTTCGGGCCGATGATGCGGGTCTTGCCGCCCTTTTCGAGGTTGTAGGCCCAGGCATATGCGCTGTCCTGCACCGGGATTCCCTCGGTGATGACCACCAGCAGCGGGATCTCGGCGTCGATGGCCTCGATGATGGCGTCTTTGGCGAACACGGGCGGCACGAAGATGATCGAGACGTCTGCACCGGTCTTCTCGATGGCCTCGACGACGCTGCCGAATACCGGCAACTCGATGGGTTTGTCATCGACGTCTTTGTGCGCGACGGTGGTGCCCGCCTTGCGGGCGTTGACGCCGCCGACGATGTGAGTGCCGGCCTTCAGCATCCGCGCGGTGTGCTTGGTGGCCTCAGAGCCTGTGATGCCCTGGACGACGACCTTGTTTTTGGAGGTTAGGAATATAGACACGAGTCATGGTTCCTTTCTTATGTCTCAGGCGCTCGCCAGCTCGGCGGCCTTGTCGGCGGCTTCGTCCATCGTGGGCACCACCGTCACCAGCGGGTGGTTGGCCTCGGCCAGGATGCGCCGGCCTTCATCGACGTTGTTGCCGTCGAGCCTGACCACCAGCGGCTTGTTGGCGTCCTCGCCCAGGATCTCCAGCGCCTTGACGATCCCGGTCGCGACGGCGTCACATGCGGTGATACCGCCGAACACGTTGACGAACACGCTCTTGACCTGCTCGTCGCCCAACACCACGTCGAGGCCGGCGGTCATCACCTCAGCGGAGGCGCCGCCGCCGATGTCCAGGAAGTTGGCCGGCTTGACGCCGCCGTGCTTCTCGCCGGCATAGGCGACGACATCGAGGGTCGACATCACCAGTCCCGCGCCATTGCCGATGATGCCGACCTGGCCGTCGAGCTTGACGTAGTTGAGGTCGTGCTCCTTGGCCTTCAACTCCAGCGGGTCGGTGGCGTCGCGGTCTTCGAACTCGACGTGGCCGGGCTGACGGAAGTCGGCGTTGGCGTCGAGCGTCACCTTGCCGTCCAGCGCGAGGATCTGGTCGTCGGGTGTGCGCACCAGCGGGTTGACCTCGACCAAGGTGGCGTCCTCAGCGACGAAGACCTCCCACAGCTTGGAGATCGTGACCGCGGCGGCATCGAGCACCTCGGCCGGCAGATGGCCCTGCTCGGCGATCGACCGCGCAAACGGCAGGTCGACCCCCTTCACGGCATTCACCGGCACCTTGGCCAGGCGCTCGGGCTTGGTGGCCGCGACCTCCTCGATCTCCACGCCGCCCTCCACCGAGCACATGGCCAGGTAGGTGCGGTTGGCCCGATCGAGCAGAAAGGAGATGTAGTACTCCTCGGCGATGTCGCTGGCCTCGGCCACCAGCAGCTTCTTGACGATGTGGCCCTTGATATCCAGACCGAGGATGTTCTTCGCGTGGTCGTAGGCGTCCTCGGGTGTCGCGGCGTATTTGACGCCACCGGCCTTGCCGCGGCCGCCGACCTTGACCTGGGCCTTCACCATCACCGGACGACCGATCTCTTCCGCGATCGCCTTGGCCCCGTCAGCGGTGTCTGTCACCCGCCCGGGTGTCGTTGGGACGTTGTGCTTGGCGAACAGCTCTTTCGCTTGGTACTCGAAAAGATCCATGGGCTCACTTCTGTGTGTCGGCCTATTTGTAAGCGAGCCGAGGTTTTCCGATGCTCGCTTGCGGGAACTGTATCGACACGGCGGAAAGGTTCCGTCGTCGGTATCGGCGGATGTGGCAGATCTCACCGGACCGTCAGAGGTGATTCAAATCACATTCCCGGGCGGATTCCGGGCTTAACTTGCCTTGCCCCGCGCTCGACGGTTAACGTCTCAGGGTCCAGATAACGTTATGGTTACGGCCCGAGGGACAATCAGCTTGACCCAGCAAATCCCGGCTCCGTCTCCTGCGCAAGGAGAGCTCTCGGCGTCGCGCGACCGCAGGTCAGACTTCCATCGCAACGAAGTCACCGACATCATTCCTTTCAATGAGTTCGGCAACCTCGATGACCTGGAGTTCAGCGAAAACTCCGCTTTCGATAAGGGAGCGCAGGTGCTGCGGGCCCCAGAGCTCGACGACCTCGATGACAGCGACAATCTCTACGTCATGGAGCTTGGCGGCCCCAGTGTGTCCGAGCCAAGCGTCGACCACCGCGTGGACCCGTACCGCCGTGACTTGCACCGACACCGAAACGACGCGGAGTCCACTGCCCGGCGAGGGCAGCATCGCAAACAGCTGAGCGGCCCTACGCGAGGCCGGGTGCTGATCGGCGCAATGGCCGCCGGTGCCGCCGCCGCCGCGGCACACTCCGCCACACACACCTCTGATCACTCCAAGGCCGAGACGGTGCTGGCCGCCGACGCAACGACGATGAACGGCGGGCCCATCAACACCTCGGCCCGCGGCATGCAGATGGTCACCGTGCAGCCCGCCGAGAACGTCGCCGTGCACAACGCCGAGTTGGCCCATGGCGTTGCCTTCGCCCAAGAGCGCGCCGAGCGCGAGGCCAGGCTGCAGCAGCCGCTGTTCGTGATGCCGACCAAAGGCATCTTCACCTCGGGTTTCGGTTACCGGTGGGGTGTGCTGCACGCCGGCATCGACCTTGCCAACTCGATCGGCACCCCGATCCATGCGGTGTCCGACGGGGTTGTCATCGACGCCGGCCCGACCGCCGGATACGGAATGTGGGTCAAGCTGCGCCACGCCGACGGAACGGTCACCCTCTACGGTCATGTGAACACCACGAATGTCAGGGTGGGTCAGCGTGTGATGGCGGGCGACCAGATCGCCACCATGGGCAATCGCGGCAATTCCACGGGCCCCCACCTGCATTTCGAGGTGCTGCTGGGCGGCACCCAGCGGGTCGACCCGGTGCCGTGGCTGGCGAAACGGGGCCTCAGTGTCGGCACCTTCGCCGGTTGACCGGTGACCGATCCGAACAGCCCCAACCCAGGCGATCGGCCGCCCATCCAAACCCCAAGCGGACCTGTGCGCGCCGGCAGCGGGCCTGGCAGTGCACCTCAGACGCGCATCATTCGGCGAGCGCCGACGGCGCCGATTCCGCAGATAGCGGACGACGCCCGCACCACCCAGATTCCGCGCCAACCACCTCCGCCCCGCCAGGTCGCGCCGAGCCGGCACCCGGGCGTGGCAAGCACACCGGCCGGTGAACCCAGCGGGACGACGGCGGTGGCCGCGTCGGCTGTCAGCATCATCAGCGGCTGGGCCACGTCCGTGGTAGCAACCGACCTGATCGCGGGCTGGTGGAAATCCGACCGTCTGTTCTGCGTCGCGGTGGCGTTCCTTGCGTTGGTGTTCACACTGGCCACGGTCGCCGGCGTGATCCTGCTGCTGCTGCGTCAGCCCCTCGGCCGCTACCTGATCGTGGCGGGCGCCGTGGTCGCGATCTTGACGTATCTGGGCGTGTTCATCGCCGGTGCGCGCGTGGCATGGATCGTGCACACCCTTCCGGTTCTCCCGATAACCAGCACTGTGCTGACGCTGCTGCCGCGCACCAGGGATTGGTTGCTAGAGGACTAAAGCTTGATTGCCCGCCTCTCCCCCGCAAGCGGGAGGTACCCCCACCTCAGGCCGTCCCGGCCTGCATCGTCGGCGCGCTAAAGCTTGGCGACTGGAGCGTGGTTGTGCATCAGCTTGACCCGCCCCGAGCCACCGAAGTCGATCAGCGACATCGCCGATTCGCCTACACCCGAAACCTCTTCCACTCGGCCCAGCCCGTACTTGTCGTGGGTGACCCGGTCACCGGGTGCCAGCACCAGCAGTGGGCGCTTGCCGCCGGCACCACGAGTCGGCGACGGGCGCGGCGAGCCGAACCGGCCGGCGCCGCTCACCGGCGCGCTGAACGACGGGGTGGGGTCGCTGCGCCGCCAGTCGATGAGCTCTTGCGGGATCTCCCGCAGGAAGCGCGATTCCGGGTTGAGCATCGGCTGTCCCCACGACGAGCGGACCTTGGCCCGGCTCACATAGAGGCGCTGACGCGCGCGGGTGATCCCGACGTAAGCCAGTCGGCGCTCCTCGGAAAGCTCGCCGGGATCACCCAATGCCCGCATGTGCGGGAACATTCCGTCTTCCCATCCGGTGACGAACACCACCGGGAATTCCAACCCCTTGGCGGTGTGCAAGGTCATCAGCGTCACCACGCCGGCGCTGTGCTCGGGGATTCCATCGGCGTCGGCGACCAGCGACACCCGTTCCAAGAATTGCGCCAGCACACCGGTGTCGGGCACATCCTCATCGTCTGGACCGTCGTCTAGCGCGGCGGCGTTGGCCAGGTCGGTAGCGAATTCGTGTGCGACGCTGACGAGTTCGTTGAGGTTGTCCAGCCGAGCCAGGTCTTGCGGATCGGAAGAAGACTCCAATTCCGTGCGGTATCCGGTGCGCTCCAGCACCGCCTCGACCAGGTCGCCGAGGTCGCCTTGCGACGAGTCGAGGCGGCTGCGCAGCTCGTCGAGCATCTCGACGAAACCCGCGATCGCCTTGGCCGACCGGGTGTTCAGCATCGGCACCTGGCCTTCGGCGGCGGCCTCCAGCGCGTCGGCGAAACTGGAACCGGTGTTCTCCGCGTACACCGCCACGCACGCCTCGGCGCGATCACCGATGCCGCGCCGCGGCGTATTGAGGATGCGTCGCATGCTGACCGCGTCGCCGGGGTTGTCCAGCACCCGAAGGTATGCGACGACGTCGCGAATCTCCTTGCGCTCGTAGAACCGCACTCCCCCAACCACTTTGTAGGGAATGCCGGCGCGGATGAACACCTCTTCCAACGACCGCGACGAGTTGTTGGTGCGGTAGAAAACCGCCACGTCGTTGTAGGTGATCTCGCCGCCGGCGGTCAGCGCATCGATCTCCTCGGCGACGAACCTCGCCTCGTCGTGCTCGTTGTCGGCGACGTAGCCGACGATCAGCTCGCCCTCACCGGCGTCGGTCCACAGTCGCTTATCCCGGCGTCCGGAATTGCGCGCAATCACCGAGTTGGCCGCCGACAGGATGTTCTGGGTGGAGCGGTAATTCTGCTCGAGCAGGATCGTCGTGGCGGTCGGGTAGTCGCGTTCGAAGTCTTCGATGTTGCGAATCGTGGCCCCGCGGAATGCATAGATCGACTGGTCGGCGTCGCCGACCACGCACAGCTCGCCGGGCGTCACACCGTCTTCGACATCGCGGCCGACCAGCTCGCGGACCAGCACATACTGCGCGTGGTTGGTGTCCTGATACTCATCGACCAGGATGTGGCGGAATCGTCGACGGTAATGCTGGGCGATCTGCGGGAAGGCCTGCAGCACCGCGACCGTCTCCCCGATCAGGTCGTCGAAGTCGAGCGCGTTGGCCACCCGCAACCGGTGCTGGTATTCGGAGTAGACCGCAGCTACGGTGCGCGCCAGTTCGTCGGCGTGGTCGTCGTCGGACAGGTTGGCCACCGCCTGCTGCGGATCGATCAGCTCGTTCTTCAGGTTGGAGATGGCGTTGGCCAGCAGCCGCGGCGAGTAGCGCTTGATGTCAAGGCCCATGTCCTTGCCGATCATCTGCAGCAGACGTCGCGAATCGTCGGCGTCGTAGATCGAGAAGTTGGAATTGAGGCCGGCGATCAGTGACGCCTGGTTGCGCAGAATCCGCACGCAGGTCGAGTGAAACGTCGACACCCACATCGATCGCGCTCGCGGGCCGACCAACGTCACCACCCGTTCCCGCATTTCCGCGGCGGCCTTGTTGGTAAAGGTGATCGCCAGAACCTGACCGGGCCCGACGTCGCGCGCGGCCAAAAGGTAGGCGATGCGCCGGGTCAGCACGGCCGTCTTGCCGGAGCCGGCGCCGGCGACGATCAACAGCGGCGACCCCTCGTGCAACACCGCCTGACGTTGTTGCGGGTTCAGCCCGTCGAGGAGTTCATCTGCCTCGGAAGCCCGCCGGGGATTGGTCAAGTGCGCAGTCATGTCCCGTCCAAACTTACCGCCGTCGGCGACACCTTTGCGCTTGCGCGCCTTCAAGTGGCACACTCAATTCGTGCTCAACATGCAGCGGCGATTTTTTTACGGGTACCGGCCAGCGGTGCCCGTGGCTTAGCTGCTTCCCAGAGCCCCGCGGTCCGCTTCTCCAGATCCGGGGCTCGTCTCTTGTGTGAGGCCTGAAACCGGATGAGACCGCAACCCCCACACGACGAAAATCCGGAGTCTCCAATGACAATCGAAACCGAAGAACTCATCGACATCGATGACCTGCGGAAAGAAATCGACCGGCTCGATGCCGAGATCCTGGCCGCGGTCAAGCGTCGCGCCGAGGTGTCCAGGGAGATCGGCAAAGCCCGGATGGCCTCCGGCGGCACCAGGCTGGTGCACAGCCGGGAGATGAAGGTCATCGAGCGTTACAGCGAGCTCGGCCCCGAGGGCAAGGACCTGGCCATGCTGCTGCTCAGACTGGGCCGGGGCCGGCTCGGTCACTGATCCGGCTGGTTAGCCGCCCGTTCACCTCGCCGTCAACGCGGCCCTTGTCTACCTGACTAGGGTCGACACCATGACTGAGGCTAAGCGGAGCACCGGCATCCCCGATATCACAGCGACCCCGGCATGGAACGCGTTGCGCGGGCACCACGACCAGATCGGGACCACCCACCTGCGCGAATTCTTCGCCGACGATCCCGCTCGTGGCAGCGAGTTCAGTATCACCGTCGGTGATCTTTACATCGACTACAGCAAACACCGCATCAACCGGGAAACCCTGAAACTTCTCACCGACCTGGCCCGGACTGCCGATCTTGAGCAGCGCCGCGACGAGATGTTCGCCGGCGTGCACATTAACACCTCGGAGAATCGCGCGGTGCTGCACACCGCGTTGCGACTTCCGCGTGATGCCAAGCTGATCGTGGATGGGCAGAACGTGGTCGAGGATGTGCATGAGGTGCTCGACGTAATGGGTGATTTCACCGACCGGCTGCGCAGTGGCGAGTGGACCGGCGCCACCGGGAAACGGATCAGCACCGTCGTCAACATCGGCATTGGGGGCTCAGACCTCGGACCCGTGATGGTCTACCAGGCGCTGCGGCACTACGTCGATGCCGGCATCTCGGCCCGTTTCGTCTCCAACGTCGACCCGGCCGACCTGATCGCCAAGTTGGCCGATTTAGACCCGGCCACAACGCTTTTCATCGTCGCATCCAAGACCTTCACGACGCTCGAGACGCTGACCAATGCCACGGCCGCACGGCGCTGGCTGACCGATGCACTCGGCGACGACGCGGTGGCGAAGCATTTCGTCGCAGTTTCGACCAACAAGAAGCTGGTCGACGAGTTCGGCATCGACACCGACAACATGTTCGGCTTCTGGGACTGGGTCGGCGGACGGTATTCGGTCGACTCCGCGATCGGACTCTCGGTGATGGCCGCGATCGGGCGAGAAGCGTTCGCGGACTTCCTATCCGGATTCCACTTGGTCGACGAGCACTTCAAGACCGCGCCACTGGAGTCCAACGCGCCGGTGCTGCTCGGCCTGATCGGGCTGTGGTACTCGGACTTCTTCGACGCGCAGACGCGGGCGGTGTTGCCGTATTCCAACGACATGGCGCGCTTCGCCGCGTATCTGCAACAGCTGACTATGGAGTCCAACGGCAAGTCGACCCGTGCCGACGGCACCCCGGTCACCACCGACACCGGTGAAATCTTCTGGGGCGAGCCAGGAACGAACGGCCAGCACGCTTTCTACCAACTCCTGCACCAGGGCACCCGGCTGGTACCGGCCGACTTCATCGGCTTCAGTCAACCTACCGACGACCTGCCCACCATGGACGGCACGGGCAGCATGCACGACTTGCTGATGAGCAACTTCTTCGCCCAGACCCAAGTGCTGGCGTTCGGCAAGACCGCCGAAGAGATCGCCGCCGAGGGCACGCCGGAAGACGTTGTGCCGCACAAGGTGATGCCCGGTAACCGCCCGACCACGTCCATCCTGGCGACCCGGCTGACCCCGTCGGTAGTGGGCCAGCTGATCGCGCTATACGAACACCAGGTCTTTACCGAAGGCGTGGTGTGGGGCATCGACTCGTTCGACCAGTGGGGTGTCGAGCTCGGCAAGACCCAGGCCAAGGCACTGCTGCCGGTCATCACCGACGACGCTTCGCCGGACAAGCAATCGGACAGCTCGACCGATGCGCTGGTCCGCCGCTATCGCGTCGAACGAGGCCGGGTCGGCTGAGCGGCCCACGGCCCCGAAAGACGGGCCCGGCCTATCCAAGCCGGCCGGGTCGGCTGAGCGGCCCACAGCCGCGAAAGACGGACCCGGCCTATCCAAGCCGGCCGGGCGGGTTAGGGCTACGCCGAGCGTGAAGCTGCTGCGAAAATATCGAGGCCAAAATCTCGCAATAGCTTCACGTTCGGCGCGCCGCCTACCCGAACCGCTTGGCGAATGGCGGCGGCAGCACCCGCAGCAGCTGCACCATCGGCGCCCACGGCCACCACGGCACCGCTGCCCGGCCGCGCTCGCGCTCGATGGCAGTGACCAACGAATTGACACCAGTTTCGTTGTCCACCAGGAACAGTGTGCTCTGGGATTTGGCCGTCATCTCCGATTCGATATAGCCCGGCTCCATCACCGACACCTTGATCGGACCGCGGGCGTATTCGGCGCGCAACGATTCACCCAGTGAACGCACCCCGGCCTTGCTGGCCGCGTAAGCCGCCTTCACGCCGGGTACACCCTTCGCGCCGAGCACCGAGGAGATCAACACCAGATGCCCCGACCCCTGCTCCTTGAAAAGCTGTAGGGCGGTTTCGATCTGGACCAGGGCAGCCACCAGGTTGGTTTCGATGGTCGCCTTATTGGCCCACAGTTTGCCCGATCCCAGCGGCGCGCCCTTGCCGATACCGGCGTTGACGATCACCCGGTCGATTCCACCAAGTGCTTCGGATAATTCCGCGAACACCTTCGGCACCTGTTCGTGGTCGTTGACATCCAGCGCGGCGATCGCGACGTTGATATTCGGGTACCGTTGCGAAAGCTCGGTTTTGAGCTCGTCGAGCCGGTCGGTACGGCGGGCGCACAGCGCCAGGTCTCGCCCCTTGGCGGCAAAAGCGCGAGCCATTCCGGCGCCCAGGCCAGAACTCGCGCCGGTGATGAGGATCTTCTGCCGAGTCACCCGCGCAGCATAGCGGCGATCGCCGGCCCGGCAGAGCCGGGCGCAGCGGGTCGCCGCCAGACAGCACCGCTACTTGAGCAGACGCGACATCCGCCGGTCAGCCAGCACCTTGCCACCGGTCTGGCAGGTCGGGCAGTACTGAAACGACTTTTCGGCGAACGACACTTCCCGCACGGTGTCTCCGCATACCGGGCACGGTAAACCGGTGCGGGCGTGCACCCGCAGTCCGGAGCGCTTCTCGCCCTTCAGCGTGGCGGCCTGCTGGCCGACCGACCTCGACACGGCGTCGGTCAGCACCGACACTATCGCGTCGTGTAATGCCGCCAGCTGTCCGCCAGAGAGTTTCCCCGCGGTGGCGAACGGCGACATCTTGGCGACGTGCAGGATCTCGTCGCTGTAGGCGTTGCCGATGCCGGCGATCACCTTCTGGTCGGTAATGACGGACTTGATCCGGCCCGTGTTTCCGGCCAGCAGCCCGGCCAATTCGTCAACGTTGAGCTGCAGCGCATCCGGCCCCAGCGCGGCGATGCCGGGCACCTGCGCCGGGTCGGCGACGAGCCACACCGCCAACCGCTTCTGGGTGCCGGCCTCGGTGAGGTCAAAGCCCGGCGCCTCGCCGGGCGGGCCGAGGTGGACGCGCAGCGCAATCGGGCCCTTACCGGGCTTCAGCGGCGCGGCGGCCAGCTTGTCCGACCAGCGCAGCCAGCCTGCGCGGGACAGATGGGTGATCAAAATCAGCTCGCCGGCCCGCAAGCCGAGATATTTGCCCCACCGATCGGCGCCGGTCACGGTCAGACCGTGCAGCGCGTTGATCGGCGGATCGAAGGTTTTCAGCACCGACAACGCGGCGACGTCGACGCGCCCGACTGTCCGGCCCACGGCGTGGCGACGCAGGTGGTCGGCCAGCGCTTCGACTTCGGGCAGTTCAGGCATGTATCCAGTGTGCCGGTCAGCGCCGGGCGGTGCGCCTCACCACCAGCGACAGCACCCAGCTGACGATCGACAAGACGACGGCGGCCCAGATCGCGGTCCACCAGAAGTGGTCGATCGCCAGCCCCCAATGGGTGGTGTGGCTGGTGATCCATGCGGTGATCCACAACATCAGCGCGTTGATCACGATGTGGAACAGGCCCAGTGTGAGGATGTAAAGCGGGATCGACAGGATCTGCACGATCGGTTTGATGAACGCGTTGACCAGACCGAAGATCACCGCGACGACGAAGATGATGCCGACCCTCTGCAACCTGGTGTCGCCGCCGACGAAGCTGAGCCCGTGGACGAAGAGGGTGACCACCCAAAGAGCGAATCCGGTCAGCGCGGCGCGAACGACAAATGGGGCCATGCGAGCGAACCTACTACCGGCCCGCAATCAATCGACGCTATTCCAGGCCGGCGCGGCCGGGTGTCCAGAAGGGCTTGGTGCGAATGTCGCGCCGGTCCCAGCCACGTTCAGTGATCAGGATTTTGCGCAGGGTTTGGATGGTGCGCGCTTCACCGGCGAGGTAGGCGACCCCGGGATGGTCGGGCAATCGGAGAGCGCGCAATGCATCGGCTAGCACGACGGAGTCCTTGGCTGAGGCATCGCCGCGCTCCACCTGGGTTAGCGGTCGGGCTAGCAGAAGGTGGTCCGCGGCGGCCGCGGACTCGACCGCCCCGTGGACTTGGGCAGTCGGGGGTAGAGATCGCAGCATCGCGGCGAACGCCACCGAGGCGGTTTCTTCGCCGGCAAACACGTGGTACGGCGCGTCGTGGCGGACGACGAGGTTGCCCTCCGGCCGGGTGAACTGAACGCGATCCCCGATGGAGGCGGCGATCGACCACCGTCTGGCGGGCGTAACGGACTTCGGGTCACCAGTGTGGTCGAGCATCACGATGTCGAGCATGCCGAGGTCGGGGTCTGCGTCGAAGATTGAATATGTGCGGAAGGCGCCGATTGGGTGCAACCGGAGGACCGATTCGCGGAGACCGGCGACTTGCAGCCCGATCTGCTGGCCCGGCGTCCAACTCAGTCCTTGCAGTCGGCGGCCGCTGAACCGGATGCGGCGCATCCTCGGTGTCAGCTGTTCCATCTCGCTGATGGTCGCGGACAGGAATACTGCATCACGCAGAGACTTGATCAGCGGAAAAGCGTCGATGAGCGTTGCCACGCGGTTCTCCATTAATTTAGGGGAGCCTTACCTAAATCTGAAGGTATAACAATCCGTCGCGCAGTTCAAGCACCCCGACCAGGCGAAACCCTAAGTACCCGGTACCGCGGGTATTGACATCTTCTCGCTTGCTCCCTACCGTCTGGAGATAGCACGGAGCCCGCGACGATGCAAAGGAAGCGATGAGGAGGAGCGGCGCATGACCACTGCGGTGAAGCCGACTGGACCTGGTCGTGAAGAGTTTTCCGATCGCTTGCTCAAGGGGTCGGTCAAGAAGTCCTATGCGCCCGTCGTCGACATCGACTGGGACGCGCCGCTGGACCCGGACAAGTTCTATCTGCCGCCCAGAACCGTATCGCTGTACGGCACACCGATATGGGACGAGATGACCCGCGCTCAGCGCATCGAACTTTCCCGCCAAGAGCTGGTTAACACGCTGTCGGCCGGTATCTGGTTCGAGAACATCCTCAATCAGGCACTGTTGCGCAAAATCATGCACACCGACCCCACCAGCCGGGCAACCCATTACGCGCTGACCGAACTGGGCGACGAAGCGCGCCACATGGTGATGTTCGGCAAGGCCATCGAGCGGGTCGGCGCCAAGCCGGTGCGCCCGCGGCTCTACCACCGGATGATCATCAACACCCTGCCGTTCTTTTTCCGCGGCTCGGTGCTCTGGGTTGCCGCGCTGATCGGTGAGGAGATCTTCGACTCGCTGCAGCGGCAAATGATGGACGATCCCGAGCTACAGCCGATCATCCAACGGCTCATGCGAATTCACGTCACCGAAGAGGCCCGCCACATCCAGTTCGCACGCGACGGCCTGCGCAAGCGGACACCGGGGATGCGACGGCCGGAGCGGTGGTTCGTCGGCAACATCAACGGCCTGGGCGGATGGTTCTTCCGTCACCTGTTCTCCAACCGGGTCCAATATGCGCGGGCGGGTCTGGATGCGCGGCGTGCCCGCAGAGTCGCGCGCAGCAGCCCGCATCGCCACGAAGTCCAGGTGGCCGGCTTCGCCCCGTTAGCGGAGTTCCTCAACGAAGTCGGTCTGATGGGCCCGATTGCGCGTCGAGGGTGGACGCACACCAAGTTCCTGTGACCCACGACGTCATCGTCGTCGGCGGCGACCTCGCCGGCTTCCCGACGCTGGACGGCGAGGTGCTCAGTGCGGAGTTCGACGACGAGACCAACTCCTGGACGCTGATTACCGATGCCGGCGACACCTGCCGCGCCCGAGTCGTGGTGGCCTGCGAGTCACCGTTGGTTCCGTGGATCCCGAATTTGCCGGGCCGCAACGACTTTCGCGGATTGTCGTTCCACTGCGCAGCAATCGACCCGGATTTCGACCCTGCGGCCCAGCGCATCGCCGTGGTCGGTGCCGATGCCAACGCGGGGCGGCTCATCGGCCGGCTGACCAGGTCGGCGGCGTCAGTCAGGGTTTTTCCGCTTCCGCCGCGGCGGGTCGTCCGGCCAACCCGGCGCGCACGAAGTTACCTGCGTCGCCACGCCGAGGTGGTGACATCGCCCGTCGACGCCGTCACCGCATCGGGCATTCGCACCGCCGACGGCGTTCGCCACGACGTCGACACCATCATCTACGGCACCGGCTTCGCGGTCCGTGATCAGCGTCCAGTTCTGGTCGGCGCCGGCGGGCTGACGCTGCAGCAGGCCTGGCACGACGGCACCGAGCCCTACCTGGGCGTCGCCATTCACGGCTTCCCGAATTACTTCCTGCTCGGTGGAGCGGACTTCGAAGCGGCATCGTGCCGCGTGATCGAATGTCTCCAACTGATGGCAGGACACCCGCGCATCGAGGTGCGCCGCAGCAGCCAGCAGGTGTTCAACGAGCGGGTCCACCTGCGCGGCCCGTCGGCTCGGCCGATGGCGTCGGCGTTTGACCTGTCGTCGTCCGTCGGTGTGCTTGACGACATCTACGACGGTCCGGCGACGCTCACACTGGCCGAGATCGACTGCCGGGTGCGTGTCCGGCTGACCGGCCATATCGATCCGATCGACGGCCAATACCATTGGCAGGGAACTGTTTTCGATCAGCTGCCGGCGGACCTGATAGCGAAGTCACGCAGGGTGGGCCTGTCGGTGGAAGACCGTAGCGCGTCGGCGCGCATCACCGAGGCAACACCGCAGGGCACGCACTCGATAGCCGGGGTGGGTGCGCCGCCGTTCACGCTGGCGGACGTCGACCTCGCCGTGCCGCGGCGTTAGCGCGCGGCTTTCACCCTGCCGACCGGCACCGCGTACACGTACTCTGGGCCGGCGACCCGATAACGGTTTTTCGGCTGCAGTTTTGTGGGTATACCCGCAACGGTGGCGAGCCGAATGCCAGTCGAAAACGACACGCTTAACGTGGTAGCTGTAGGCGCCTCAGCCGACGGGGTCGAAGCACTCGCCCAGACGCCTGCCGATGCGCTGTTTCCAGCCTTGCCGGCAATCCGGTGACTAGGCCGATGAGCAAGCTAGCGGTGTCTACCGAGGCCGCGGGGACCGCCTGCCTGCTCACCGTCGAGGGTGTGCTCGACACCACCACCTACTTGAAGCTGCGGGACAACATCATCAAGGCCGCGTTGGACGAACCGCGCGCGGTCCTTGTGGATGTCAATGACCTCGGTGTCACGGTGTCCTCCGCCTGGTCGGTGTTCACCAGCGCGCGCTGGCATGTCAGCACCTGGCCCGACGTTCCGGTCATTCTGGTATGTGGACACCTCGGCCGTCGCAGCACTATCGCAAGCACCGGTGTGACCCGTTACGTGCCGGTGCACGCCACCGTCGAGGCGGCGCTGGGTGCTCTTACTGAAGACCATCGACGGACCCGGCGGCGAGCTCACGCGGAACTGCCGGCCTCACTTGCCAGCCTTCGCACGGCCCGTCGATTGGTGGCCGAGTGGCTAGGGGTGTGGTCCCAGACCGAACTCATCCCGGTCGCGACGGTGATCGTCAATGTGTTTGTCGAGAATGTCTTGCAGCACACCGCCACCGCGCCGGTGGTGGTGCTGGAATCCGACGGTGTTTGGGTGATTATCTCGGTGCAGGACGACAGCACGCTGCCGGCGGTGCGCCACGAGGATCCTTACCGCGGCGGCGACCGAGTGTCCGGTCTGGCGATCGTCGCGTCGGTGTGCAGCGCGTGGGGCAGCACACCGAGGCCGTCCGGAAAGACGGTGTGGGCGGTTGTCGGCCCAGAGAATCGGCTCTGACCCCGACTTCCGCGGTC
Source organism: uncultured Actinomycetota bacterium (assembly GCA_963833915.1). Taxonomy (GTDB): domain Bacteria; phylum Actinomycetota; class Actinomycetes; order Mycobacteriales; family Mycobacteriaceae; genus Mycobacterium. Next base: position 26,686 of record CAWHZO010000003.1, on the reverse strand, counting down.
CGGCAAAACATACAACCAACTGGTCATTTGCCGCCCACCGCAGGCTCTAGTATTTGGTCACCCATCGTGGATTCCCGACGACAGGAGATGGTGTGCGGTTCAGCTACGCGGAGGCGATGACCGACCCGACGTTCTACATTCCGCTGGCAAAGGCCGCGGAAGCCGCCGGTTATGCCAGCATGACGATTCCGGACAGCGTTGCCTACCCGTTCGAATCGGACTCGAAGTACCCGTACACCCCCGACGGCAACCGCGAATTCCTGGACGGCAAGGCGTTCATCGAGACGTTCGTGCTGACCGCCGCGCTGGGCGCGGTGACGACAACACTGCGGTTCAACTTCTTCGTCCTCAAGCTCCCGATCAGGCCGCCGGCGTTGGTCGCCAAACAGGCCGGTTCGCTGGCGGCACTGATCGGCAACCGCGTCGGACTCGGGGTCGGCACCAGTCCGTGGCCCGAGGACTACGAGCTGATGGGTGTTCCATTCGCCAAGCGCGGCAAGCGGATTGACGAGTGCATCGAGATCATCCGCGGCCTGACCACCGGCGATTACTTCGAATTCCACGGCGAGTTTCACGACATACCCAAGACCAAGATGACTCCCGCTCCGACACAACCGATTCCGATCCTGATCGGCGGCCACGCCGACGCGGCGCTGCGTCGCGCGGCCCGCGCCGACGGCTGGATGCACGGCGGCGGCGATCCCGAAGAACTCGACCGCCTCATCGGGCGGGTCAAGCAGCTTCGCGAGGAGGAAGGCAAGACCGGCCCGTTCGAGATCCACGTGATCTCGCTGGACGGCTTCACCCTCGACGGTGTCAAGCGTCTGGAAGACAAGGGCGTCACCGACGTCATTGTGGGGTTCCGGATTCCTTACATCATGGGAACCGACACCGAGCCGCTGGACACCAAGATCCGCAACCTAGAGAAGTTCGCCGAGAATGTGATCGCGAAAGCCTAACGGCTACAGCGGATCCCACACCGGCGGGCGCTTCTCCTGATGCGCCTTGGCGGCCTCCAGCGGATTGTTGGTGAACCCCGACAAAATCTGGGTGCGGTTCTCGATCTCGATGGCGTGCCGCAGGCTTGGCGCGTCCAGCGCGGTGTTCAGCCCGATCTTGGTCTGCCACACGCCGAAGGCGTTGTTTCCGACGATCGAGCGGGCCATCTTGAGTGCCGCGCCCATCAACTCGTCGGCCGGCACCACCTCGTGCACGAGCTTGATCCGGTACGCCTCCTCGGCGTCGATGATGCGCCCGGTCAGCATCAACTCCCGCGCCACCCCGGCGCCGACGATCTTCGGCAGCAGATAGCTGGTGCCCATGTCCATCGACGAGAAGCCCGCCTTGATGAACACCGAACCGAACCGGGCTTGCTGCGACGCGATCCGGATGTCGGAATGCAGCGCGAATGCCAGCCCACCACCGACCGCGACCCCGTTGACGGCAGCAATCACCGGTATCGGTAGCTCGTAGAGCCGGGTGTACAGATCGGCCAGCCGCACCTGGGCGTCGTAGTTGATCTTGAACGGTGGGCTCTGCGGCGTTGACTTGGTCCAGGCCTCCCCGGTGCCGCTCAGGTCGGCGCCTGCGCAGAACCCACGACCGGCACCGGTCAGGATCGCCGCCCGGAACTCACCGCCGCTGAGAGCATCCAACACGTCGTCCATTGCGTCGATCAACGACCCGTCGATGGCGTTCAAAAGCCTGGGCCGGTTCAACGTGACGCCGGCGATGTTGTCCTCGAGCGTTTCCAACTCCACAGCATTCATAGCGCCACTCCTCCTCGTCGCTCCGCTCTGCATCGTCGCCGGCGCGGGCCATCCGGCAACCGTAAGCGAACACACAGCGTCGGCACCTAGCGTGGGTTCATAAGCGAAACACGAGGAGCGTTCATGGGAAGAACTGACCGCGACAGTTGGGACCTGGCCAGTAGCGTCGGCGCCACCGCAACCATGGTGGCGGCTGCCCGAGCGGCGGCTACCCGACGTGCCAATCCCGTGGTCAACGACCCCTTCGCCGAGCCGCTGGTCCGCGCGGTCGGGCTGGACCTGTTCACCAAAGTAGCTAGCGGCGAACTGGATTTCGCCGACGTCGATGACGGCGGCGGGTTTCCCCGAATGGTCGACACGTTCGCTGCTCGCGCACGGTTTTACGACGACTACTTCGCCGAGGCCGGTAACGCGGGCGTGCGGCAAGTGGTGATCTTGGCCTCGGGGTTGGATGCTCGCCCGTACCGACTGTCCTGGCCGACGGGGACCACGCTGTACGAGATCGACCAGCCTGAGGTGATCGAGTTCAAGACCACGACGCTGTCCGAACTCGGCGCCGTACCAGGCGCCGAGCACCGTCCGGTCGGTATCGACCTGCGTGAGGATTGGCCGCCGGCACTGCAGAGCGCGGGATTCGATACCGCCCAACCGACGGCGTGGTTGGCCGAGGGCGTACTCATCGGGTTTCTGCCGCCCGAGGCCGAAGTCCGGTTGCTGGATAACGTCACCGCGCTCAGCGCTGCGGGCAGCACATTCGCGGCCGACTACGGGTCGGTGCGCGGTCAGACCGAGGAGGCGCAACTGCAGGCCCAGACACTGACCGACCGATGGCGCGAACACGGCCTGGACCTCCACATTCCTGACTTGATCTATCCCGGTGAGCACACCGACGTCGCGGCACATCTGCAGACCCGCGGTTGGGAGACCGCCACCTCGAAGCTCGCCGACCTGTTCGACTCGGCCGGGCTGGATCCGCTGGAGGCCGACGCGCGAGCCAGCGCTGCCGCCTCGGTCGGCTTCGTGCGGGCCACCCGGCGCTAGCCGCGCCTACCCGTGCTTGGCGAGCCACTCGGCTTGCATCGCCAGCAGCCCCATTGCCGGCAATTGCGGTGTGCCCGGGTCTAGTTCGCGATAACGCTGGTACACGTTGATGACGACGCGCTCGGCGTCCAGCCAGCTGGCGTATTCGCCGAGATCGATATCGTCGGCCGCCTCGACGAACGACAAGCCCTTGCGGTAAGCCGCTTCGGCTTGCTCGGCGACGTGGACGAGATACCCGCTAACCGCGCGGATTCCATCCGGGTCGGTGATTGGGCCATGGCCCGGCACCACTGTCGGCGCGTCCAGCGCAATCATCGCGTCGCAGGCCGCCACCCAGTTGGCGATCGGTCCGGCCCACACGATCGGCGTGCAACCGATGAACAGCAGGTCCCCGGCGAACAACACCCCGGCGTCGGGCACGTGCACGACGGAGTCCGCGGCGGTGTGCGCCGGCCCCAGGTTCAGCAGGCGCACCTCGCGGCCACCGACGTCGATGGTGAGCTGGTCGTCGAAGGTCTGATCCGCATTGCGCAGCGTGATGCCGCTGAAATCGAACGGGCCGAACCGTTCTCGCAGGTATGGGGTCGCGACCGGACCCAGGTCTGCAGTCTGGGCCATCGCCAGCATCTCGGGAGCCATACCGTGGGCGATCTCCTCGGCGGTACCCTTCGCGGCGATCACCCGCACGGCGCGGTCCAGTAGTTCGTTGCCGTGGGTGTGGTCGCCGTTGGAGTGGGTGATCAGCGCGTCGGTGATCGGCGCGCGGTCGGTGATCGGCGCCATTGCGTCCAACATCTCACGGGTCAACGGCAAGTCGAACAGGGTGTCGACCAACAACGACGACCCGTCGCCGACGACCAGACCGGCGTTGCTCCAACCGAATCCGCCGTCCGGCAACATCCATGCCCATACCCGGTCGGCGACCTGATGCAGTCCGCGGGTGTAGGGGATTTTCGCCGGCGCCGGGTTGACTCGCCGTGCTGCGGGCGCGGCGTCCGGGTTGAATCGTGCCGGTAATGGTTGCGGTGCAGGGGTTTTGCGGACAGTTTGGCGCGTCTCACCCAGACCCTGCACCCTGAGCGTGACGACGTCGCCGTCGTGCAGCCAGCCACGGAAGGATTCCGGCGCCGTCGAGTCGAGGTGCTCGACCAGCGTGCAGGTCGGCACGGTCCCGGAACCGAAAACGTCGCCGGGTGTCAGCATCACGCCACGTGAGGCGTAGGCGATCACTTCGGCGAAGCTCCAATCCATCTGCGCGGTCGACCCGGATCCGATCACCTCGTCGTTGACCAGCGCGGTCACCTCCAGGCTCAACTTGCCGTCGCGGCGGTAGGGCTCGAGTTCGTCGGGTGTCACCAGATATGGACCGAGCGTGACGCCGCTGTCCTTGCCCTTGGCCTGGCCGATCGCCAATTGACCTTCCAGCATCTGCAGATCGCGCGCCGACCAGTCGTTGAAGATCATGTAGCCGATGATCGCGTGTTCAGCTTCGGCGACCGAGAGGTCTTTGCCGGCTGTTCCGATGACCGCGGCGATTTCCAATTCGAAGTCCTGCCAGGCACTTCCGGGCGCCATCGGAACGTCGTCGTACGGGCCGAGAATGGTCGACGGACAGGCGAAGTAGAAGGCGGGAATCCGGTACCAGGTGTCCTTGAGCACGCGGCCGCCACCCATCGCCGCCTGGCAGTTGCGCATGTGGTCGAGGAAGCACAGGCTGTCCCGGATCGACGGCGGCCGCGGAATCGGCGCCGTCAGCGACACCTGATCGAGCTGCGCGGTGGGCGCCGAACGCAGAGCGTCCTCGCCGGCTTCCCTCAGCCCGGCGGCACCGCGCCCGATCAATTCGAGCAAGCTCACGCCTGACTGGAGTGCGTGGATCCCGTCACCGGAGAGCACTCCGGTCCGCTGGCCGCTGTCGTCTCGAAAGGTTAGCCACCGCATCGTGATTCAGTCCTCTCGTACAACTGGCGGAGATGCCGTATTCGAAGTGTGCAATATTCGGAGGCGACATGACGATCACCGAACGCGAGGATAACGCTTACACGTTCACGGCCAGAACGCCACGTCCATGACCATCACCGTCGACGAGTTCGAGGTCGCCGACCCGGCGGACGCCTGGATGCGAGCTGGATTCAGCGTGGACTCCGATGCCGTCTGCCGGATCGGCGGCGTTCGCATCCGGCTGGTCGGGCGTGGCCGCGGCACCGGCATCGTCGGGTGGTCGTTGCGCGGCCTGCCGTCGAACGGCTCGCTCCATGACCTCGACGGCATCCTGACGACAAGGTCAGACGCGGTCGCCGCAGCGCCAGCCCTGCATCAGAACGGCGTCACCGCGATCGACCACGTCGTGCTGCTGTCACCTGACCTCGGTCGGACGGTCGAATCGCTGGCCACCGTCGGTGTCGAACCGCGCCGGGAGCGGGACGGCCAACTCGGCGGACGACTGATCCGCCAGATCTTCTTCCGGTTCGGGCAGATGATCATCGAAGTCGTCGGTTCGCCAGAGACTGCGAGCGAGGGTCCATCCACTCTCTGGGGGATTACGTACGTCGTCGCGGACATCGACGCGACTGCCGCCTACTTCGGTGATCGCACAGCACCGGTCAAGGATGCGGTGCAGCCCGGACGCCGGATCACCACGCTCCGGCATCACGATCTCGGGATCTCGGTCCGGTCGGCGATGATCTCGGCGCCCATTCGCGATCGCTGACGCGTGTTGTGGAGCCGACTGCTCGATGCTCTGCATATCCTCGGCGCATGACCGATCCCGCGGATCACGGCGACGACGTCGTCGTCATCCATACCGACGGCGGGTGCCGACCCAACCCCGGCCCCGGCGGCTGGGGGGCGGTACTGCGCCAGCGTGAGCACGTCCGCGAGATGTGCGGTGGCGACGCCGGCGAGACAAGCAACAACCGGATGGAATTGACCGCGCCGATCATGGCGCTGGAGGCGCTGACCAGACCCGCAGTGGTGCACCTCTACACCGACAGCAGCTATGTCCGGAACGGCATCACCAAGTGGGTGCTCGGCTGGGAGCGCAACGGATGGCTGACCGCCGCGAAGCAGCCGGTGAAGAACGTCGACCTCTGGAGGCGGCTTCAGATGGCTTGCTCGCGGCACCAGGTCGAGTGGTTCTGGGTAAAGGGACACTCGGGAGTCGCCGACAACGAGTTGGCCGACGAGCTGGCGACCCGGGGCTTGCAGGAAGCGATCGACGCTTTCTACTCCCGGACCACCTCGCCGGGTTCTTTATCGGGCCGTAGTCCGCGCCAACTGGGCTGACGCAGCCGACCGTCCGATGTCCATTCGCTGTACCGGACTTCGCCGACCAGCGTCGGCTCCACGAACGTCACGCCCTTGGAGTCCCGTGCGGGAAGCTTTGCAGCGAAGGGTGATTCGTCGGTGTGCAGCGGCGCCAATGTCTTCTTCAAGTTGGCCAGGTCCTGTTCGGTGAACCCTGTGCCGACCCGGCCGGCGAACTGCAGTCCATCGGCGGAGGGAATACCCATCAACAGCGAGCCGATCCCGCTGGTGCGCCCGCCCTCACCGGCACGCCAACCACCGATGATCACTTCCTGGGTCTTCCAGTACTTGTCCTTGACCCAGGATGCGGAGCGGCGGCCCGGCTGGTAGGTCGAGTCACGCTTCTTGGCGACCACTCCCTCCCACCGGTGCTTTCGCGAGTAGTCCAGTGCCTCCTCGCCGTCGCCGGGCAACAACTCCGGAACGATGAGACCGCCGCCTCCGCCGGCCAGGGTTTCCAGCAGTTGTCGCCGATCGCGGTAGCGGGCCCGCAATAACGACCGCCCGTCCAGATACAGCAGATCGAAGGCCCAGAATTCGATGCGGCTGGCGCGTGCCCTGTTCTGCATCTCGGAGAAACTCGGTACACCCGATGCGTCGAGGGCGACGACCTCTCCGTCGAGGACGGCGTGGTGATCGCCGAGATCGGCTGCCATCGAATCTAATTGGGGGAACTCTTTGGTGATGTCGCGCCCGCTGCGTGATCGCAGCCGTACCTCGCCGTGGTCGGCGTCGACCAGCAGTCGGTAGCCGTCCCATTTAGCCTCGAACGCCCATTGCGATGCCTTCAGGTTCGCAACCGAACCGTGGGTGGCCAGCATCGGAGCCAGCTCGTCGAATTGGAAGACGTTCTGGTCTTTCATCCGATGCGCCAGCCATTGGTCGCCGTTGGTCTGAATCAGCGCGTACCGCCCCGAGATTCGCTGGCCGTGCAGCGTGACGATCACTTCACCTTTTCACCGTCGTCGTCGGAACTTCTCGGTGTCGTAGGTGCCTGAGTCCCAGATGACCACCTTGCCGCCGCCGTACTCCCCTTTCGGAATCGTGCCCTCGAAGCCGCCGTACTCCAGCGGATGGTCCTCGGTGTGCACCGCCAGGTGGTTGACCGCGGTGGTCTCGGGCAGGTTCTTCGGAACTGCCCACGACACCAGCACGCCGTCACGTTCGAGCCGGAAGTCGTAGTGCAGCCGACGGGCATGATGTTCTTGAATGACGAAGGTATTCCCTTGACCAGCAGCAGATTTGGTGCTTGGCACCGGCTCCGGCGTCTTCGATGCGTCGCGCATGCTGCGGTATTTGGTCAGCCGATCGGGGGTCCGCACGTCGGCGTCCAAGGGCGCCAGCAGATCTCCGTCGCGCTCGACCCGCTTCAGCACTTCGTCGTAGCGCAGCTGGCGGAGATTCTTGTCGTCGAGTTCCTCCCAGGTGCGCGGCGCGGCCACGGTCGGATACTCTCGTCCACGCAACGAATACGGCGCGATGGTGGTCTTCGATCCACTGTTCTGGCTCCAGTCCACGAATATCTTGCCGGCCCGCAGGCTCTTGGTCATCGTGGCGGTGACCAGCTTGGGCATCGACGATTCCAGTTGCTGGGCAACGCGTTTGGCCAGCACCACCGCACCCCGGCTGCTCACCGGCTTGTCCAGCGGACTGTAGAGGTGCAGGCCTTTGCTGCCGCTGGTGAGCGGAAACGTGGTCAGGCCGATATCGGCGATCAGGTCCCGAACGGCGCGCGCCACTTTGGCGAGCTGGGCCATGGTCACGCCCTCGCCGGGATCGAGGTCGAACACCAGACGGGTGGCTGGGCCGGGCTTGAGTTCTTCGCCTTGCCGAGTCCACTCGGCGACGAATCGCCATTGCGGCACGTGAACCTCGAGTGCGGCTTGCTGGGCGATCCACGCCAGCCCGTCGGCGCTGTCGATGATCGGATATGTGGTCGTCCCGGATCGGTGAGCAACGCTGGCACGGGGCAACCAATCGGGAGCCGAGGCGGCCAACTGCTTTTCGAAAAACGACGGCTGCTCAACGCCATTGGGCCAACGCTTGCGGGTGGCCGCTCGCCCGGCGATGTGCGGCACCATAACCTCTGCGATACCGGTGTAATAGTCGAAGATGTCGGACTTGGTGGTTCCGGCGGCGGGGTAGAGCACCTTGTCGGCGTTGGTTAGTTTCACCCGCGGCACCATCTTGTCAACCTACGCGTTTCGGTTCTGTTAACTGCTCTGACCACCAATTATGTTGTGCCCGTCCAAATTTAATTGTGACATACAACACTAAGGTTTAGACCGGCGATCACCTCGGGCACAGACACCTATGCATGATGTAATCCCCTCCCTTGGCGCCCCAATATCGGCGTTCCGCTGAGCGGCGCGACGCTGCGATTGCACTCGCACCGAGTTGACGTGCCGACCTATAACCGGTCGACCCTCAGCCGAGGCGTGGTCCACATCGGCGTGGGTAACTTTCACCGTGCACATCAGGCCGTTTATTTCGACGACCTCGCACGCTCGGGCATTTCCAATCGATGGGGGGTCACCGGCGTCAGTCTTCACTCCCCCGACGTCAGAGACCTGCTGTCGGCACAAGACGGGCTTTACACAGTGGTACAGCGGGGCCATGACCGCCAAACCGCCCACGTGGTCGGCTCGATCGGCTCCGTTCACTACGCGCCGACGGACGGCACTGCGGTCCGTGCCGCCTTGGCCGATCCCCAAACCCGCATCGTCAGCCTGACGATCACCGGCAACGGATACTTCCTGAATCCGGTCACCCAGGAGTTCGACGCCGACCACCCCGACGTGCGGTCCGACCTCGCGAGCTCCGGTAGTTACGCCACCGCGTGGGGTTATCTCGCCGAAGCGCTCGACCAGCGACGCCGCGCGGGCACCGCCCCGTTCACGGTGCTCTGCTGCGACAACATTCCCGGCGACACCCAGGCGGCGCGAATCGCGCTGGTGTCGTTCGCGGCCTTGAAGAACCCCGGGCTCGCCCGGTGGATCGATGCTCATGTCGCGTTCCCGTCGACCATGGTCGACCGCATCACGCCTCGGACTTCGAAGGCGGAGCGCAGATTCGTTGAGCAGACATTCGGCATCGCCGACAAATGGCCGGTTGTGACCGAACCATATTGCCAATGGGTCATCGAGGACAACTTCAGCAATGGGCGGCCGCCGCTCGATGAGGTCGGCGTCGAATTCGTGACCGATGTCAGCGACCACAAGCTGATCAAGACCCGTCTGCTCAACGGAACGCATATCGCGCTCGCGTGTTTAGCCACGTTGGCCGGCTACCAGCGCACCGACGAAGCGATGAGAGACCGCGTCATGTTCGATTACGTCGAGCAGCTCATGCGCGACGAGGTTCAGCCGCTGCTACCGGCGGTTCCCGGGATGAATACACCCGACTACCGGGACGTCTTGCTCGACCGGCTCACCAACCCCCGGATGAGCGACCAATTGTCGCGGCTGGCACGCCGGGGATCAGAAAAGATCTCGTCGTTCGTGCTGCCGTCGTTGCAGGAGGCGATCGCGCAGGGCAGACCGCACACTCTACTGATGTTGGCGGTTGCCGGGTGGGCCCGTTATGTGCGCGGCCACGACCTCAAGGGGCGAAAATTCAGCATCGAGGACTCGCAGGCGATACCTCTGACTAGGTTGGCAACCATGGCAGGTAACAACCCCGACCCGTTGCTGGGGCATGAGATGTTCGGCGCGTTACGCACGGTTCCGGGCTTCGCAGAGCGCCTCGGCGACATGATCGCGAACATCGATGAACGCGGCGTGATCCGCACACTGCGCCAAGCGCTGCGGGACGATGAGCGGGAGCTGGTGGCGGGATGAACGACGGACTCACCATCGTCGGCAGATTCGACCCCGCGCCGATCACGACGTTGCTCTGCGACGCCGATGACAACCTCTTCCCTTCGGAGAGACCGGCATTCGCGGCTTCGACCGAGGTGACCAATCGTTTCCTGGCCAGGTTCGGTGTGACCGCTCCGCTCAGCGCCGAGGAGCTGCGCAAGCGGGCCGTCGGGAAGAACTTCCGCACCACTGCTCTCGATCTGGCGGTGCAGTGCGAAGTGCCCCTCGATCAAACACTGGCGCAGGGCCGTCCCGCAGCGGTTGTCGCCTCGGACAGCGACGCGGCGGACGACCGCGCGTTGCGCACCGACGAACTCGAGCATTGGGTGCGCGAAGAGCGCGAGCGAGTCACCGCTCATCTGTTCGTGACGCTGACACCAGATCCGCAGGTGCTGGAACCATTGCGAGACCTGGCAACCCAGTACGCCCTGGCGGCGGTCAGCTCCAGTGCCATCAAGCGCCTGCATGCCTGCTTCACCGCCACAGGGCTTGACCCGCTGATACCGCCGGACGTGCGGTTCAGTGCGGAGGATTCTCTAGCCGTGCCGACCAGCAAACCCGACCCCGCGGTGTATCTGCATGCCGGCCAGGTACTGGGCGTCAAAGCCGAACAAGGGCTGGCCGTAGAAGACTCCGTGGCCGGCGTCACCTCTGCGGTCGCGGCCGGCTACCTCACCGTCGGTAACATCATGTTCGTGTTGCCCGACGAAAAAGATAGCCGCCGTGCGGAGTTGATTGATGCCGGCGCCGTCGCGATAACCGACTCGTGGCGTGCACTTGCCGATGTCCTGCTGTTGTCGGCCGTGCCGGCTGGAGGTCCCCCGCTCACGTAGGCATCGACCGCTCATGCCGCTGGGCTTCCAGCCCGCAGTCGTCGTACCGTCGAGAGCTGCGAGCCCGGTGACGATCCGGGCGGTAGCCCGGGGAGGAGTTTTCCAACCATGGCCACCACGATGAACCTGAGCAATACGACGCTCGCAAAGCTGCCGATCGACACGCCGAACTATGACCGCGGCAACGTCAGCGTCGGTATCGCTCATATCGGGGCCGGTCACTTCCACCGAGCCCATCAGGCGATGTACATCGACCGGTTGCTGCAGCAGGGCCTGGCGCACGAGTGGGGCATCTGCGGGGTCGGGGTGATGACAGGTGACTGGACCATGCGCGACGTGCTGACCGATCAGGACGGGCTCTACACGCTGGTTCTGGAGAAGCCCGACGGCAGCCGGGACGCCCACGTGATCGGCTCGATCATCGACTATCGCTACGCGCCCGACGATCCGGAGTCGGCGTTGGAAGTGTTGGCCGCGCCGTCCACCCGGATCATTTCGCTGACCATCACCGAGGGTGGCTACCGCGACGCGGACGGGCCTGCATTCGCGTTGATCGTCGAGGCTCTGGACCGGCGGCGCCGCCGCGGGATCACCGCGCCGACCATCGTGTCGTGCGACAACATCGAGAACAACGGTGAGATCGCAGGGCGGGCCGTCCTTGCGAATGCCGAAAGCCGAGACCCCGAACTCGCCGAGTGGGTGGGCGACCACGTTGAGTTCCCGAGTTCGATGGTCGACCGGATCACCCCGGCAACGACACTGGAGATGGCGAAAGAAGTGCGGCGCGACTTGGGTGTCAACGACCGGTGGCCGGTGGTGGCCGAGCCGTTCACGGCCTGGGTGCTCGAAGACAAGTTCGCCGATGGCCGGCCGCCGTTGGAGCAGGCGGGCGTGCTGCTGGTCGACGATGTCGCCCCGTACGAGTTGATGAAGCTACGACTGCTCAACGCGGGCCATCAGTGCCTGGCCTACTTCGCTCATCTGTGTGGATTCGAGTTCGTGCACGAGGCGGCAAGTGACCCGGTGTTCGCCGAATTCCTGCTTGCCTATTTCGAAACCGAGGCCATCCCGACGCTGCCACCGGTGCCCGGAATCGACCTGCACGAATTCAGCCGCACCCTGGTCGAGCGGTTCTCCAACCCGGGCGTGCGCGACACTGTCGCGCGGTTGTGCGCCTTCTCGTCCGATCGCATCCCGAAGTGGCTGCTCCCGGTGATTTGCGACAACCTGGCCAGTGACGGGTCGGTCCGTATAGCGGCAGCGGTGGTGGCAAGCTGGGCCCGCTACGCCGAGGGCACCGACGAATGGGGTGAGCCGTACGAGGTGGTAGACCAACTCGCGGACTCGCTCATCCCGATCGCCCGCTCGCAGCACGAGAATCCCACCGCGTTCATTGAGATCGCCGCGGTATTCGGGGATCTGGCCCATCAGCCACGGTTCGTCCAGGCATACAACTGGGCCCTGGATTCATTGCACCGCAAAGGAGCTCGGGCGACGCTGGAGGCTCTACTGCAATGACCCGCGGGCTGGTGATCGGCGAGTCACTGATCGATATCGTCGACAGCGACGAGCATGTCGGTGGCAGTCCGCTCAACGTCGCCGTCGGACTCGGCCGGCTGGGCCGCAAGGTCGACTTCCTGACATACATCGGCGATGACGCGTACGGCTGGCGCATCACTGAGTACCTCAATGCCGCAGGGGTGCAACTAGTTTCAGAAAGCCGGACCGCGGAGCGCACGTCGACTGCGCGGTCGACCATCGCGGCAGACGGCTCAGCCGACTATGTGTTCGATCTTGACTGGCAGCTTTCCGGAACGCCACCGGTCGCGCCGCCGCTTTTTGTGCATACCGGATCCATTGCCGCCGTCCAGGATCCGGGCTGCCTGGCGGTCGCGGCGTTGATAGACGCCTATCGTGTCTCGGCTACGGTCACCTTCGACCCCAACGTACGGCCGTCGCTGATCGCCGACCGGGATCTGGCGCTTGGGCGTATCGAGCATCTCGTCGAGCACAGCGACATCGTCAAAGTCAGCGAGGAAGACCTGCGCTGGCTGTACCCCGCCCGCCCGCCCGAGCGCATCGCGCAGACTTGGCTGGCGCTGGGGCCCGCCATCGTGGCGGTGACGATGGCTGACCGGGGTGCGGTGGCGTTTTGTGCGGCCGGGGTGGCACGGGTGCCAACACGAGCGGTACTCGTGGTCGACACCGTCGGCGCCGGTGACTCGTTCATGGCCGGTCTGCTCGACTCGCTGTGGGGATCGGGCTTGTTGGGCGGCGACCGGCGCACCGAGTTGCGCGGGATCGGGGCGGATGCGCTGACGGCGGCGCTCGAAGCCGCGAGCCTGTCGTCGGCGCTGACCGTCGCTCGCGCGGGTGCTGACCTGCCAGATCGGGCCGCGCTGGAGGCCGCAGCGCGTCGTTAGGCGCTTATCCGGATAGCAGTGTGGGCATACTGACTCCATGCGTTCCATCTGGAAGGGCTCGATCTCTTTCGGGCTGGTCAACGTCCCGGTCAAGGTCTACAGCGCGACCGAGGACCACGACATCAAGTTTCACCAGGTGCATGCCAAGGACAATGGCCGCATCCGGTACAAGCGCGTGTGCGAGGTGTGCGGCGAAGTCGTGGAATACCGCGATATCGCGCGGGCCTACGATTCCGATGACGGCCAGACGGTCATCATCACCGACGACGACATCGCGACGCTGCCCGAGGAGCGCAGCCGCGAAATCGACGTGCTGGAGTTCGTCCCGGCAAGCGAACTCGACCCGATGATGTATGACCGCAGCTACTTCCTCGAGCCAGATGGCAAGTCCACGAAATCGTATGTGTTGCTGGCCAAGACGTTGGCCGAGACCGACCGGGTAGCGATCGTGCATTTCGCCTTGCGCAGCAAGACCCGGCTTGCGGCGTTGCGGGTCAAGGATTTCAGCAAGCGCGAGGTCATGGTGATCCACACGCTGCTATGGCCCGACGAGATCCGCGATCCCGATTTCCCGGTGCTGGACAAGAAGGTCGACATCAAACCCGCCGAGCTCAAGATGGCCGGACAGGTGGTCGAGTCGATGGCCGATGACTTCAACCCCGACCGCTATCACGACGACTACCAAGAGCAGCTGCACGAGCTGGTGCAGGCCAAACTCGAAGGCGGAGAAGCATTTACCACCGAAGAGCAGCCTAAAGAACTGGACGAGACCGAAGACGTCTCGGATCTGTTGGCCAAGCTCGAGGCCAGTGTGAAGGCGCGCTCCGGCGATAGCGGTAAGTCGCCAGCTAAGAAGGCTGCCAAGAAGGCTCCAGCGAAGAAGGCCGCTGCGAAAAAGTCGCCGGCGAAGAAGACGGCCGCCAAGAAGGCTCCGGCCAAGGCCGCCTCGAAAGCTTGACCGCCTCTGATTCGCCAAACCACCCGAATGCTGCCGATCTCGGCCTATGCTGCGGAAGCCGCTGCTCATGAGCGCCACCGTCCGGAAAGGGCTGGTGATGGAGATCGATAGCAACCTTGATGAGCCCACGGGCGAGCCGGATACCGCTCATCTTCCCCCACTGCGACAGCACTACATTAGAGAGGTTAGAACGCGCCTGCCGGCTCTGGAGGAAATGCTTCGCGCGCAAGGCGCGTCGGACGAGCGCATTGCCCGAGAGATGCACGCTTTCCGACGTGCTCTTGGCGAAGAGTACAAGAAGGTCACTCCAGAGGCGGAGCTGCACAAAATATTTGGTCGTAATATCGAGATGTACGGTGATCCCCTGGGACCATCTTTCCAGTGGCTTAGGGATCAAGGTAAGACATATGCACAAATCATCGAAGGCGCGAAGCGACCTGGTGGCGCCGACCTCGGTTTGGGGACGGAAAAATGGAAGTAATACATCTTCTGTCGCATGACAAATGGTACGAGATGGCGGACTACGATGCGTCGGCACATGCTATCACTGATATCTACCGCCCCGGGGATGGGATATCCGAGATTCCACGATCGGGCAATTTTGGAACACTCGGCAACGAAAGACTCATTGTCCGTGCAACTGGTATCGACGAAATAAAGATCGGCTTCGAGTACCAAGCGGAGTTTGACCTGCGCTCAGCGTACCTGCGGTGGGAGCGATCTGACAGCGGTCAGACATTTTTCTGGCTGCAGCACGACAATTTCCAACACCGGGTTATCTACGAAATCCCAAAATTCGAAGACGAGTGGGATACTTACGGCGCCGAGCTTGAAGACTACGATTTCGGCCTGTGGGCACTGAACATTAAGAACTCAGACGAACGTCAGCGCATTCTGCTTGACCGTTGGACGCAGTCGCTCTACGAACACTAGCTACGCACTTCCTTCCATTTCAGACGTAAGCTCGCGAAGCTCAGTGGCCAGATTGATCCGAGCTGCGGCTTCCCAGCGTTGCTCACCAATCGGCGTGCGAAAGAGCTTGGGTCCGGCGAGCAGAGCTTCTAAGACAGCCGCGCGGCCCCGACGGAATTCAGGATCAGTGACATGCGCGTACTCGGAGCGGATTGCTTTCGTGTACGCGTCGTACCGCTCGGGATTCATCCCTAGGATCGCCAGGTCGCTATCGCAGAGCGTTTCGCCGTTGCGGTCGCCGTCGCCTGGATTGTGGCTCGCGGTCAGCCGAATCAAGCGCACGACCTCGCAGACGGAGGTCGATTCCAAGCCGAGCGCGCTCAGTTCACTCTCGGCACGCCGGGCGCTTTTCTCTTCATCGTCGTGCCGACCGTTGTAGACGGCGTCGTGATACCACGCGGCCAACCGAACGAGGTCGGCGTCAGCGGCATTATCGGCAAGCTCGTCGACGTTGGCCAGAACATCGCGCAAGTGATCGACGTTGTGATACTTCCGGTGCGCCTGACCCCAGTCGGTTATGAGCGATCGGCCCACATCTGTGACGTCCTTTGCGGGGGTGAGCCGTGCAAAGAGTGCGCGCCACGCATCGATCAAGTCCGCCATATTCCTTCGGATTCCGGCTCAGCCGTCGATGTGCGACGGCGGGTCGGCAAGCCCGAGATCCCCGGGGTGTTGGTCAGGACCCATCACGTCGCAGTGCCTCTCGGGTACCAGGAACGAACTGGCACCGCTGTAGACCAACTGAGGAACTGCGACGCAACGCTGCCAAGTGCCGTCGGGCTGAACGGGTCCATCGCACTGGCTGAGAACGGGTCCGCCGTACTGGCAACCGGCGCTGGCCGGAGGCGCTGAAGTGAACAGCCCGATGGCCACCACACGGCAGCCACTACTCCGACGATGCAGCGCAACATGGTTGTCTCCCGTCGACAGCCCAGCTACCGACCAATGACGCTACCGCTTGAGCCGGTGCTTTTCGCTGCCTTTGGAGACCAGACCGGCGGCGTTAGGAATTAGGGGGTTGGCGCGGGTGGCGGTGGGCTGGCCGGTCCGGGCGCAGCCGCATTTGGATGCAGGCACTGCTGATATTCCGGAGTGCCTGGGACGTTGTCAGCGCCACAGCTGCAATCATGAACTTGCGAGGGGGGAAGCGAGTTGCAAAAGTCGCTACCAGCCGAGGCCGACGGTGCGGTCCACATAACACCAGCGGCCAAGGCTGCCGCTGCACCACCGACCGTGGTCCTCAATACTCTCGTCTTCATGTTGGGATTCCTTTTCTCTGGAAGACCACGGCACTCCGCCGCCGCTGGTTGCGCTAGCCGAATAGTAGGGTTTCAAGGAGAAAGTCGCAGATGTCCTGTGGCACCGACTGGCTGGAATACATTCTTGCCAACGCCTGATGGGGCCAAAGTCTCCCCGTTCGATTCCCAGTGGGAGCTAGTCATTGAGGAGATACCTCGCCGTCGCCGCCGAAGACGGGGAAGCTGACAACGGGTAGACCACGGCACGGGGCCGGGGCGTGGATATAAGGAACCCGAGATGACGACCACGACCAGGCGGAGGCGAACGACCTACCCCACCCTAAAGTGGAGCCCCGAGGACAAGTTTCGCTGGGCCTCGCACGCGGGCGCAGACCCAGAGGTGTCTAACGAAGACACATTCGGCACCCAGACCGGGCGTTGCCGTGGGGTCGGCGAACTGAACTGCGGCATGACGTATCGGATCCAGGACGAAGAACCCGGCAGCGCCGACGGCCACCGCGAGCGAGACTGGAGCCTGTTCTCGGTGGCCCGCGACGGCCACATGCGTCGCCTGGAGTACCGGACCTCGGTCGGGATCGTCTACAGCCAGGCCGTCAAGGACCACAACGCACTGCACGCCGCCGACTGAACAACCGAACCCGCGAGCCTGAATCGAAGAACATTCGGTGGGGCTATTTCTGCGCCCCGCCATCAAGTTGCCGAGCGGGCGAGAAAAAACTAGAACGTGTTTCAGAAATAGGGTTCCTCGGCCGTCCGCACCTTGCTACGGTGACGCCCGTGATCCTGGACAAATTCCGACTCGACGACAAGGTCGCCGTCGTCACTGGTGGCGGCCGCGGCCTTGGCGCAGCCATCGCGCTGGCGTTCGCGGACGTCGGCGCCGATGTCGTCATCGCCTCCCGCACCCAATCCGAACTAGAGTCCGTTGCCGAAAAGGTCCGCGCCGCGGGGCGCCGCGCCCACATCGTCGTGGGGGACTTGGCCCAGCCCGAGGTGACCGCGCAGCTGGCCGGCAAGGCCGTGGAGGCGTTCGGGCGATTGGACATCGTCGTCAACAACGTCGGCGGCACCATGCCCAACGGCTTGCTGACCACCTCGACGAAGGACCTCAAAAGCGCGTTCACCTTCAACGTCGCCACCGCGCACGCGTTGACCATTGCTGCGGCGCCGCTGATGCTCGAGCACTCCGGCGGCGGCAGCATCATCAACATCACCTCGACGATGGGACGGGTGGCCGGCCGCGGTTTCGCCGCCTACGGCACGGCCAAGGCCGCACTCGCCCACTACACCCGGCTGGCCGCCCTCGACCTGTGCCCGCGGATCCGGGTCAACGCCATCGCACCCGGGTCGATCGCCACCTCCGCGCTGGACATCGTCGCCTCCAACGACGAGCTGCGCACGCCGATGGAGAAGGCGACACCGCTACGCCGACTCGGCGAGCCCGACGAGATCGCCGCCGCCGCCGTCTATCTGGCATCACCGGCGGGCGCCTACCTGACCGGAAAAATACTCGAAGTCGACGGCGGTATCACCTTTCCCAACCTCGACCTGCCGATCCCGGACCTGTGACGATGGCCATTCGCGTCGCCCAGATCGGCACCGGCAATGTCGGCATCCACGCGCTGCGGGCACTGATCACCAATCCGGGCTTCGAGCTAACCGGGGTATGGGTGTCATCGGAATCCAAAGCCGGTAAAGACGCCGGAGTGCTTGCCGGCCTTGATGTATCGACCGGAATCACCGCGTCCACCGATCTGGATGCGGTCCTGGCCACCGGCCCGCAATGCGCGGTCTACACCGCGATGGCCGACAACCGACTGCCCGACGCGCTCGAGGATTATCGACGGATTCTGGCCGCCGGGGTGAATGTCGTCGGCAGCAGTGCCGTCTTCCTGCAGTACCCGTGGCAAGTGCTTCCACCGCAAATGCTGACGCCGATCGAAGACGCTGCACGGGAAGGTAATTCAAGCCTATTCGTCAATGGTATCGATCCCGGATTCGCCAACGACCTGCTCCCGCTGGCGCTGGCCGGTACCTGCCAGAGCATTCAGCAGATCCGCTGCCTGGAGATCGTCGACTACGCCACCTACGACAGCGCGACCGTCATGTTCGACGTGATGGGGTTCGGCAAGCCGATCGACGAGGTCCCGATGCTGCTGCAGCCGGGCGTGCTGAGTCTGGCGTGGGGATCGGTGGTGCGCCAACTCGCTGCCGGACTGGACGTCAAAGTCGACGAGGTCACCGAAAGACACCAGCGGGTACCAGCGCCCGAGGATTTCGACATCGCCTCTGGACACATTCCCAAGGGCAGTGCCGCGGCACTGCGGTTCGAGGTGCTCGGGATCGTCGACGGCGAGCCTGCGGTCGTCCTCGAACACGTCACCCGATTGCGGGAGGACCTTTGCCCGGACTGGCCACAGCCGGCACAGCCCGGTGGCTCCTACCGGATCGAGATCACCGGCGAACCATCCTACGGCGTCGACGTCTGCCTAAGCAGCCGCAAGGGCGACCATAATCACGCCGGTCTGGTGGCGACCGCGATGCGCGTCGTCAACGCGATCCCGGCTGTGGTCGCCGCCCCCGCCGGAATCCGGACAACGCTGGACCTCCCGCTGGTCACCGGCCGCGGTCTGTATTCGACGGGCTGAATGTTTCGGTTAACCTAACTTTCTTATTCGTTGATGGAAAGTGAGTTAGGTGCCCCAGGACACCCGCGCCCCGAGCAAAACGGGGTGGTATCTGCTCGGACCCGCATTCGTCGCCGCCATCGCCTATGTCGACCCGGGCAATGTGGCCGCGAACATCAGCGCAGGAGCACAATTCGGCTTCTCGCTGCTGTGGGTCATCGTCATCGCGAATGTGATGGCCGCACTGGTGCAATACCTGTCGGCAAAGCTCGGGCTGGTGACTGGGCGCTCGCTGCCGGAGGCAATCGGAGCGCAGCTGAGCCACCCGGCCCGATTGGCCTTTTGGGTGCAGGCCGAGATCGTCGCGATGGCCACCGACGTGGCCGAGGTGATCGGCGGGGCAATCGCTCTACACATCCTGTTTCACCTGCCGCTGCTGCTCGGCGGGGTGATCACCGGGGCCGTGTCGCTGCTGCTCCTGCGGATTGGAGACAACCGCGGCCAGCAACTGTTCGAACGCGTTATCACCGGCCTACTGCTGCTCATTGCCATCGGTTTCACCGCGAGCTTTTTCGTGGCAACACCACCGCCCGGGGCGGTGGCCGGCGGCCTGGTGCCGCAATTCCACGGGAAAGAAAGCGTGCTGCTGGCTGCGGCCATCCTGGGCGCGACGGTGATGCCGCACGCGGTGTATCTGCATTCCGGGCTGGCCCGCGACCGGCACGGCCATCCTGATCCCGGCCCGCAGCGGCGTCGGCTCCTGCGTGTCACCCGGCTGGACGTTGGGCTGGCGATGGTCGTCGCGGGAGCGGTGAACGTCGCAATGCTGCTGGTCGCTGCGCTGAACATGCAGGGACGCGGCATCAGTTCAATCGAGGTGGCCTACAACGCCGTGCACGACACCGTAGGTCCACTTATTGCCGTGTTCTTCGCGATCGGATTGCTGGCTTCGGGTTTGGCGTCGGCATCGGTGGGCGCCTATGCCGGCGCGATGATCATGCAGGGACTGCTCCACCGGTCGATTCCGATGGTGGTGCGTCGGTTGGTAGCGCTGGCGCCGGCGCTGGTGATTCTGGCCCTGGGTTTAAATCCGACTCGCACGTTAGTGCTGTCACAGGTCGTGCTGTCGTTCGGCATTCCGTTCGCGCTGCTTCCGCTGGTTCGACTGACGAGCAATCGGGCGCTGATGGGAGTCGACGCCAATCACCGCGTCACCACCGCCGTCGGCTGGGTCATCGGCGTCATGATCAGTCTGCTCAACGCGGTGTTGATCTACCTCACAGTAAGCGGCAACGGCTCGGCGTAGGGCCGAGAGTCCCGTTGTCCTGCTGGGGTTTTGCCCGCCTACCGACCTCGAGGAGTTCGTCCAACAGGGCGTCCATCTGGCGTATCGACGGCAACGCCCCGCCCCGCTCGCGGTAGGCGCTACGAACGCTTACCAGCAGTCGCAGTTCACGTTCGATCGTGTCCCAGTCCCGCGTGCCGTCGTCATCCGCGCCGCTCATTGCGCAATCCTTTCACCGAAACAGCAGTACCAACAGCGTGACGCGCGGAATTAACCTCGCGGTCACTACTCCGATCACTGTCTCCAACGTCGCCGCCGAAGAAATTGTTCACCGACTCGACCGAACACGTTATCTCCGGCCGCGGACTGGCGCTGCGGCGTGGGAATCGGACCAGGTATTTCGCTCGGCTAACATCGAACTCGTGACGCCAGGTCGCCGTCATCCCTACTTCGCGTACGGGTCGAACCTGTGCGTGCGGCAAATGGCGCTGCGTTGTCCCGATGCATCCGGTCCGCGGCGGGCTGTGCTCGCCGACCACGATTGGCTGATCAACCAGCGCGGGGTGGCTACCGTCGAGCCGTTCGACGGAACGCAGGTGCACGGCGTCGTCTGGCAGCTGTCCGACCACGATCTCGCCACCCTGGATAGCGCTGAGGGCGTGCCGGAACGCTATCGACGCAACCGGCTGACCGTGCACACCCGAAGACGGGCCGTCGGACGCGTGGGTCTACATCGACCACCGGGTGAATCCGGGTCCGCCGCGACCTGGCTACCTGGAGCGCATCATCGACGGGGCAGCTGCATCACGGGTTGCCACAGCGCTGGATCGACTTCCTGCGCCGATGGGATCCTGCCCGTTGGCCTCGCCCACGATCACGGCCAACAACGCCTGCACCACAGTCCCTTTCCGATTTGCTCTCCGAGGCCGGGGTGGTCGAGGTCAGCCGGCTGCGGTCGCGTTTCGGTTTCCTGGCAATTCATGGCGGCGGCCTGGAAGAAATGACCGACGTGATCGCCGAGCGGGCCGCCGACGCAGCCGACGCGTCGATGTATCTGATACGACATCCCGACCGCTATCCACACCACTTGTCGTCGGCGCGATTCCACCCGGACGAGTCAGAGCGTCTCGCGGAGTTCCTCGACCACGTGGACGTCGCGGTGTCGTTGCACGGCTACGGACGGATCGGCCGCGCGACACAGCTGCTGGCCGGAGGTCACAACCGCGCGCTGGCCACCCACCTCGCAGACCACCTTGACCTGCCCGGCTATCACGTCGTCACCGACCTCGACGAGATTCCCCTCGAGCTACGCGGGCTGCATCCGCAGAACCCGGTCAACCAGACACGATACGGCGGAACGCAATTGGAATTGCCGACCCGGGTCAGGGGCATCAGCCCACGCAGTCCGCTGCCCGGCGACGACGGGTTGTCACCGGTGACTGCTGCTCTGGTGCAGGGCCTGGTGGCCGCCGCCCGCTCCTGGAAATTGCCGTCCAGACTAACTACACGATCGGAGATGGCCGATGGCCGAACGGGCCTTTCGCTTTTCGGTGGGCATTCACTCAGCCAAGTCACTTACTGCGTTGCAGGACAAGGCAAAGCGCTTGGAGGACATCGGGTTCGATGCCCTGCATCTGCCCGACCACCTCGGCGCGCCGGCACCGTTTCCCGTACTGACGGCGATCGCGGCCGCGACCTCCACGGTGCGGCTGGGGACCTACGTGCTCAATGCCGGCTTTTACAAACCGGCCCTGCTGGCTCGTGACGCCGGCCGAAGTCGATCAGCTCAGCGACGGACGCCTCGAATTGGGCCTGGGCGCCGGCTACGTGCGCGAGGAGTTCGAGGCTGCCGAGCTGCCATACCCGACCGCCCGGCAACGTGTCGACTACCTCGAGCACGTCACCACCTATGTCAAGAAGCACCTACCCGGCGTGCCGATCCTGGTCGCCGGCAACGGAAATCGATTGCTGACGGTCGCCGCCGAGCACGCCGACATCATCGGGTTGACCGGCGCCAATCCCGGTCACGCCGCAGACCCGCTCGCTGAACGCATCGAGTTCGTCCGCAGCGCCGCCGGCGACCGGTTCGCCGATCTCGAGTTGAACCTCGCGATCACCGCAGTGCCGTCGGACAATTCCGGGAAACCCGACTTGTCGCTCACCCGCAGATTCGTGGACCTGTCCGACGAAGAGTTGCTGGCGCTGCCGTCGGTGCTCAGCGGATCGCCGCGCGAGATCGCCGACACCTTGCGCGGCTACCGCGACAAATACGGGCTGACGTCCTTCACCTTCCAGGAAAATCATGTCGACACCATCGCCAAGGTGATTCGCCGAGTTGCGCTGACCGCTGGTAATCGCTCAGCCGCTACCTGCGGATTCCGTATGGTGGATTTGATGCGCTACAACCCGCCCCCGAACTGGCCAAAGCCGCCGAAAGGCTGGGCGCCGCACGCAGACTGGTCGCCGGATCCGGCCTGGCCGCCGCCACCGCCGGGCTGGCGGCTGTGGGTCGAAGAAGAAGCCCCGGGCGCGCAGCCAACAAGTCGGCGCTGGGACGACTCGGGCACACCGGCGACGACGGCGAATATTTCGGGGACGACAGCGCCTGGGCCGAGGACTCCGGGCCTGCGCCTGCTGACGACGAGTTGGATGCCGCGGTGCCGGCAGCTACCGCCGCAGCCGACCGAGGTCGCGCCCGAAGACCTTGCGGTGCAACACCTCGGCCAGTACGCCACGGTCAAGTGGGATGACGATCAGCAGTACGCCATCGGCACGATCGTCGCCGTCTCCGCCGATGCGGCGGCGGTGCGCCTCAAGCTCGACGGCATTGAAGCGCCGGTTTCCTTTCCGCGAGTGCACCCGGCGGTCCGGGCAATCCACGTCTGCTAGTCTGGATTTAAGACCCGCGACGCGCCCAACGCCGACGAGCGGCTAGGTTTAACGGTGTCTTCAGCCCTCGTAGCTCAGGGGATAGAGCACGGCTCTCCTAAAGCCGGTGTCGCAGGTTCGAATCCTGCCGGGGGCACTACTGTTTTTGCAGGTCAGCGGCGGTTTTCAGGTGCCCGCCGACTGGTGTTGGCTTGTTCTGGTCGGTGCCTTGGTCGGTGATGGTTCGGCATCAGATGACGCGCCGTGGCTGGCGATAGTCAATCGGGCGTCAAGACGGGAAGCGATGTCGTCAAGGTCCGTCGGAAAAAGAACGGGGCGTTGCATGGCTCCTGGGGTCTCCTGAGGCGTACAGCGCGTTCAAATCTCCCGCCACACCTCAAGATGTCGTCGAAGCACAAATCAGCGTCATATGCGGACTCTTGGGAAACGAACGGTAGCCGATCCTTTTGAAAGGAAGATTTGATGAGTAACACGAATGAACAAGTGGTGCAAGAATTCCTGAGCGCCTGGGGCGGCGGAGAACGGCAGTTCCCCGATAAGGACAGAATTCTGTCGCTTATGTCTGCCGACGCAGAATGGACACTGTGGGTCGGAAGCGACAGCGTGTACAGGGGGCACGACGAGATATCCGCTGAGATCGACAGGGAAGCTGCCATGATGGAGTACCTGAATTGCGGAGTGAGAACGATCGCGTCGGTCGGCAACACCGTCTTCACCGAGCGGACGGACCGCTTCGTATGTATGGGCAAGGCAGTGCAGTTCGATCTCGTCGCGGTGTTCGAGTTGAACGACGACGATCAGATCACGGCATGGCGCGAATACTTCGACAGCGCCGCCGTCGCGAAGTCCATGGGCGTCGAGCAAGAGCAGATGACGACGCAGTGAGCGATTCTCGCGCCATCAACGTCCTTCATGTCGACAACAGCAGGTGTTGCGGCTACGGGATGTGCGCGGACCTGGCCCCGGACGTGTTTGCGCTTGACGACGATGGCTTCGTCGTCGCCAAGACGACCGAGGTTCCCGACGAACTGATGCCAGCTACCGAAGATGCCGTCTATTCCTGCCCCGAACGGGTGCTTACCCTGAGCAAGAAGCCACGCTAAGCGCGCCGCAAACCCAAGGCTTTGACGACGTTAGGTGGTCGAAAGATCGCTATGCGCTGCGAGTCCCAGAAGTCCCTCATCTTTCGGTGACCAATGTTGATGAAAAAACTGGTCAGAGCATCGTTGCCCTGACCAGCACTTACTCAGTGGAGCTGCCGGGAATCTAACCAGGCTCAAAAATCTAGTTGAGCTGCGGAAACAGTGGAATCGGCGACGTGAAATGACGCCAAACGACGCCACGCGACCTGCGGATACGCCAACGGTGTAGATGGCATCAACACGTCATCAACATGAAGCGCCTTGTCTCGTCCGGAGCTGCAGGGCTTCGAACCCTGACCTACTCGATGCAAACGAGTCGAACTGGGCGCCTATGCCGTTAGTCGGCGTTTATGCGATCACGAATACGCGCCCAAATCGGTCTTACGCCATGCCCGCGGAGCGATCGCCTGATGTCGGCATGACCGACCGTGCGCTGTTCTGCGCAGCTTTTTCACGCCTTCGTCCACCGATTCATTGACAATTGTCTGCCAAAAGCTCAAAGATACGTAGATGCGAGGCGTTCTTGCGCGTGCTTCTGGCGTAGATCGACCAGTGCGTCACCCCCCAGCACATGCGATGCCCTCCCCGGGACGTATGAAGCGCATCAGAACTAGCGGCCATGATCACGGAGCCCGTCACGCTCGAGTCAGCATTGAAACCCGACGCTCCCTGACGGAGCTACGGCAGCGATTGACGCGCCTGGCCCACGTGCCGCGCATTGCCGACCGGGTGGTTGTCTTTGCCGACGCACAGTTATCGGCGCGGCACTGGGGTGCACGCCCCGTTCGGACGCGGGCGTTTCGTGTCGCTCTATTCATCTGCGTGGTCAGTACCGGATTCATTTCCGCGGCGCCTTCCCTAAGGGCCGGTGACGGCGGGCCCCCGCCTACTTCTGGTGTCGCGCACAGGCTCCCGCTCCAAATCGCCTCTGGCCCTGCGGCTTCACGGCTCAACGCCAGCGGGGAGCCGCCGAGGAGTGCTGCACCGGCAACCGCCGCCACACCGCCGGCCGGCGGGTCGCATCAGGATCGCTCCGACAGCGCGCGGGGCGGTCTGTCGCTCGACATGCAGACCCCAACACCGCCGGCGCCGGACGATCCGGACCTGGAGCAAGCGTTGAGCGGCCTCGATCGGCAAGCGGATCTTGACCAGATGATGTGGCAGCAACGAGGACTCGGCGATCAGCCGCCGACCGGCCCTACCGCTGGGCATCCCGCCGCCGTGCCCGACGGCCGAGCGCCCGTCCCGCCTCCGTTGTCGACATCATCGACCACCGGGCTGCCGCCGCAGGTAGGCCCATCCACAACGGCAACCCCAAATGCGAAGCCCTCTGGTGCCTACAGCGCGCAACGGGCGAGCTCGCGTTGGATATCGCACGGCTAAATCCACACTCCGAAGGGCAACATGGGAAGGGATATGACGTGAAGCTGAACGCAGCCGCGCTATTGCTGGTGGGTGCCGCGATCGTGATTACAGCTCAGCCTGTTGCGCGAGCCGATCCCCGCTATGTGGGCGTGGCGGTCGGTTACCAGATCAGTGGTGCACCAACCGGAATCACCTTTGCCGGCGCGACGGCCGCGGAGGCGAAGCAGGGTGCGATGCAAGCCTGCCGGACACGTCTGGTTGCCTGCGCGCCGGCGGGAACGAGCACTCAGTGCATCGCGGTTGTCACCGGGCTTGGCACGAAATGGATGTCGGCGGAGGGGTCGGACAGAAAGACCGCGGAGGCAAACGCACGGGCGAAGTTAGCCGACCTGGCAACCGATATATCTTTTCCCGATTCGACAGGGGTTAATCCCGGGGTTGTCACCGGCTGCGCTTAGCTGCGCGGCGCAGCGTTACGTGGTTGACAGCCGGCAGGGGCCGCTCGCTTGCGTTGTCATGAAACTGCCAGTAGATCGTTGTAACCCTTTTCGGCGAGGTAAGAACGGTATCTGGCAAAAGCCGGATCAAGCGCGGGAAGCAGATTCATCATCTTGGCCACTTGCCCGTTCACTTTGACCTTGCGTTTGGTGATCGCGGTGGTGATCTTGAGCTTGCCCATCCAAAACAGGTGACCGTTGTCAGCCTTCATCGTCAGCTCTACGTCGGGCTTAGAATCGGACGCTCCCTCGGTGATTTGGATCGGATCGTGGGTGCAGTCGACGAGGATCGACGCGTCCGGATCGGTGTAGTTGATGCGAAAAGCCGTCTTGGACTTGACGAACTTCGGCCCCAGAACTGGGTCGGCCGCCATGTCCTTCATGAAGCCCGTGAACACGTCGTACAGCTGTTCGCTGGTGGTGAAGTAACCCAAAGGTCTTCTCTTTCAAAGAGATAATG
>CAWHZO010000002.1:0-473910 GCA_963833915.1 uncultured Actinomycetota bacterium | reverse complement strand
TTCGAGCAACTCGGGCCCGTTGTTGCGGACGTTGTTGACCAGCGTGGAGATCTCGCGCATGTCGATGCCATCGATGTTCGGCGGGTTGGCCAGCAAGTCGAGATCGGCCGGGGCGTCGGGGTCCAACCAGCGATCCCAGTCACGTTCGGCCACGATCAACGGCATCCGGTCATGGATCTCGGCGAGTTCGCCGACCGCATCGGTGGTGATGATGGTGCAGCTCAACAACGGGTGTGCGTCCTTGGCAGGCTTCCATACCGACCACAGGCCCGCCATGAACAGCAGTTCGCCGTCGGCGCGGTGCAGAAAGAACGGCGTCTTACGGGCCTTCTTGCCGGATTTGGTATCGGGGTTGGCGCGCCATTCGTAGTAGCCGTCCATCGGTACCAGGCAGCGTTTGGACTTGGCGCTCGAGCGAAACGCCGGCGAGGTGGTGACCTTCTCCGCCCGCGCATTGATCAATTGCGGGCCCTTGGACTCCGGCGCGCCGTCGGAGCCGGCCTTCGCCCACGGCGGCACCAACCCCCAGCGCATGGAGCGGACCCGCCTGGTGGGTTCGTCGTCGGGTTCGTCGTGCCGACGCACAACGGTGGTGATGGTCGTGGTGGGCGCCACGTTGTAGTTCGGACCGGCCGCGGACTCTGCCCGCGCCGCCCGGCTCTCATCGATCGCCTGGATCTTCTCGGCCAGCGCGGCCGGATCTGTCGTGACTGCGAATCGTCCACACATGACTCCATGGTGGCAGAGCCGGCAGACAAGCGATGATGGATGGATGAGCACCTGGACCGCCCCGTCTACGCCGACGCCGGTGTCCGCGACGGTGACGGTGCCGGGCTCGAAATCCCAGACCAACCGGGCGTTGGTGCTCTCGGCGCTGGCCGCCACCAACGGCGGCGTCTCGACGCATCAGCGGTGCGTTGCGTAGCCGGGATACCGATCTGATGATCGGCGCGCTCGAGGCACTGGGCCTGCGGATCGAGGGGCCGGCAGATGAGCTCGAGGTAAGCGGGACGATCGCCCCGGCGCCCGACAGCCGGATCGATTGCGGCCTGGCCGGCACGGTGTTGCGTTTCGTGCCGCCACTGGCGGCAATAGGTCTCGGCCCTGGAAGGTTTGTCACCTTCGACGGCGACGAGCAGGCCCGGATCCGGCCGATCGCGCCATTGTTGAACGCGCTGCGCGACCTGGGGGTCGACATCGACGGCGACGGCCTGCCGTTCCGGGTGCACGGCGCCGAGTCGGTCGCCGGCGGGGCTGTGGACATCGACGCCTCGGCGTCGTCGCAGTTCGTCTCCGGCCTGCTGCTCGCCGGTGCGTCGTTCACCGACGGCCTGATCGTGCAGCACCGCGGCCCGGCGCTGCCGTCGGCGCCGCACATCGCCATGACGGTGGCGATGCTGCGCCAAGCCGGCGTGGACGTCGATGATGCGGCGCCTGAGCGTTGGCAGGTGCGGCCCGGCGTGGTCGCGGCGCGGCATTGGCACATCGAACCGGACCTGTCCAACGCCGTCCCCTTCATCGCCGCGGCCGTGGTCAGCGCGGGAACGGTGCGCATCACCGGTTGGCCGGCGGCCAGCATCCAGCCCGCCGAGACGATTCTGAGCATCCTTCGGCAACTGAATTCCGTTGTGAAACAAACTGATTCCTATCTAGAAGTGCGCGGGCCGCAGTCCTACCCGGGATTCGACGTCAACCTGCGCGACGTCGGCGAGCTCACCCCGTCGGTGGCGGTGCTCGCGGCGCTGGCCACGCCGGGCTCCGTCTCACGGCTGTCCGGCATCGCGCACCTGCGCGGCCACGAGACCGACCGCCTGGCCGCACTGAGCACCGAGATCAACCGGCTGGGCGGCGATTGCCGGGAAACCGCGGACGGACTGGAGATCACCGCGACACCGCTGGGGCCGGGCACCTGGCAGTCCTACGCCGATCACCGGATGGCAACGGCCGGCGCGATCGTCGGCCTGCGGGTCGCCGGTGTCGAGGTGGACGACATCGGGACCACCGCCAAGACGCTGCCGCAGTTTCCGCGGTTGTGGGCCGACATGCTGGCCGATACGCCCGCCGATCCGCCCGCCGACGATGCGGGCCGCAGTGGCGACCCGAACAGAAGACGGGCAATCGATCAAGGATCTGGCGGTTGAGGCCCGGCGACTACGACGAGTCCGACGTCAAAATCCGCTCAGGACGGAGTTCGCGACCGCGGACCAAAACCCGCCCCGAGCATGCCGACGCGAAGTCGGCGATGGTGGTCAGCGTCGACCGCGGCCGGTGGGGGTGTGTGCTCGACGGGGACGCCGACCGGCGGGTCACGGCGATGCGGGCACGGGAACTGGGCCGCACACCGATCGTCGTCGGCGACGACGTCGACGTGGTGGGCGATCTGTCCGGTCAGCACGATACGTTGGCCCGCATCGTCCGCCGTGGCCCGCGGCGAACAGTGTTGCGGCGCACCGCCGATGACACCGATCCCACCGAGCGGGTGGTCGTCGCCAACGCCGATCAGCTGCTGATCGTGGTGGCGCTGGCCGACCCGCCGCCGCGTACCGGGCTCGTCGATCGCACGTTGATCGCGGCCTACACCGGCGGGCTCATCCCGATCCTGTGCCTGACCAAGACCGATCTCGCGCCCGCCGCGCCATTCGCCGAGCAATTCGCCGACTTGGATCTCGCGGTGATCATCGCGGGTCGGGACGATCCGTTGGACGCTGTGGCGCCCCTGCTCGCCGGCAAAATCACAGTGCTACTGGGGCATTCCGGGGTGGGCAAGTCGACGTTGGTGAATCGTCTTGTGCCCGAAGCGCATCGGCCAGTCGGCGAGGTGACCGATATCGGCAGGGGCCGGCACACCTCGACGCAATCGGTGGCGCTGCCCCTCAACGCCGGACGTCACAGCGGCTGGGTGATCGACACCCCGGGGATCCGCTCGTTCGGACTGGCCCACATCAAGCCCGACGACGTGGTGGTGGCTTTTTCCGACCTGGCCGAAGCGATCAAAGACTGCCCGCGTGGCTGCGGACACCTGGGCCCGCCGGCCGATCCCGAGTGCGCCCTGGACACCTTGACCGGGGGGGCGGCCCGGCGGGTGGTCGCCGCGCGCCGTCTGCTGGCCGCGCTGCGTGAGGTTTAACCGGGAGCCCGCAGCGCCTCAGGCCTCGGCCTGCGACCGAACGCACTCGAGGTTGGCTTGCATGTTCTGCTGCCATTCGGCCAGTCGTCGGGAGACGATCCTGGCCTCCTTCTCCGGTTGTGCCACGATCGCCGGGGTCAGGCCCGACGGTCCCGGCCCCATCCGGCCCCATTGACGGATCAGCACGCCGTCGCTGGCCGGCTCGACCTCGAATGCCCACGTCGCGCTGACGCCCTCGGGTCCGATGACGTTGTACACCCAGCGGCGCTCATCCTCGACTTCGACGACCTCGCACACCGTCGCCCAATCCCCGAACGCCTCATGCTTGTTGCGACCGCGGAAACGCGCACCGACCGCAACGACGTCGGCGTCGTCAATCCACTCGACGGCCTGCAGCTCCGATGAACACTGCGCCGGCAGGCCGATGTCGGTCACCAGGTCCCAGGCCGTGGTGACATCGCACCGAACACGCTGTGTCACTTCGATTGTGGGTTGGTCGCGGTAACGCATGGTTCGCCCCTCTCGGTGCCCGTCGGTGCAGGTGACAGCCCTTGTAGCATGCCAGCATGAAGGTCGGCGCAATGATCGAACCACGTTTGCCGGGCGCCGCCGACTTCGCGGTGGCCGCCGAGCGGATCGGTGTCGCGTCGCTGTGGGTCCCCGAGGTCTGGGGCTACGACGCGCTGACCGGCCTGGCCTACCTGGCCGCCAAGACGTCGTCAGTCGAACTCGGAACGTTTGTCGTGCAATTGGGTTCGCGCAGCCCAGCGCTGCTGGCGACATCGGCGCTGAGCCTGGAAGAGCTTTCCTCGGGCCGCTTCATCTTGGGGATCGGCACGTCGGGGCCACGGGTCATGGAGGGCTGGCACGGGGTCCGCTTCCGTAAACCGGTACAGACCACCCGGGAAACCATCGAGATCATCCGCACGGTAAGTCGCGGCGAGCGGCTCGAGCATGCCGGCGAGATCTACCCGCTGCCACTGCCGGACAGTCGGGGCGCCGCGCTGCGACCCCTGGTGAAGCCCGATCATGTGCCGGTCTACGTGGCGGCGATGGGTCCGCAGAACCTGCGGTTGACCGGCGAGACGGCCGACGGCTGGCTGGGCAACGCCTTCATCCCCGAAGCCGCCGAGGTGTTCCTGGGCCCGTTGCGCGAAGGCGCGCAGCAAGCCGGCCGGACCCTTGATCAGCTCGACCTCGTCGCGCCCGTCGCCGTCGAGTTTCACGACGACCAAGCCTCCGCCGACGCGGCCGCACGCCGCCACGCCGACGGATACGCGTTCACGATCGGCGCCATGGGCTCGGGCGACACGAACACCAATAACTTCTATAACAATGCCTTCACCCGACTGGGTTACGGGACCGAAATCACCACGGTCGCCGAATTATGGCGAGCCGGCAAACATGACGAGGCCCGCCGCGCGGTGCCACTGGACCTCGGCCGCCTCACGAATCTGCTTGGCACGCCGGACATCATCGCCGAGCGGGTCAGCCGCTACCGCGCCGCGGGCATCACGACACTGTTGGCGAAATTAGAGGGCGGCCACGAGCATCAGCTGACGATCTTGCAGCGGCTGGTTGCCATCGCCGAATCAGCTTGAGCCAGTTGGTTTACCAGCGCAGCATCGGCAGGGGGCGCAGCGGGTGGCGTGCGGCGTAGCCGGCCAGGCCTTTGGCGAGGAACGCGTGGAAACCGCGGTATGGAAGCTCCGCAACGACGGCTTGCACGGCCGACCGGCCGATTTGACCGCGGAGGAATCCGTGGCTGGCGTCGGCGAGGTCGGCTTTGCGAAAGGTTTCGGTCATCCGATCGTCCGATGTCCGCAGCCGGTGGTGCTCAATGATCAGCGCTCGTAGCTGATCGTCAGCGGTGATTGGCGAATTCGTCGCCATGTTCGACGGCGAGGTCCGCCGACGGTGCGAGGTAGTCGAAGGTACGCGCGGTCCAGATGCCCAGATCGTGAGCCGCCCACGCGAGTGCCGCGACATCGGGAATCGGGGCGCCAAGCAGCAGCTGGTGGTAACTGATGCAGCGGTATACGTGGTTACGGTAGGTGGCGATATCGTCACCCAGGGCATCGCGATATCGATCCAGCACGGCATCGACGATCGGATGGCTGGTGACGACGTGCACGGGCTGAGAGCTTAGCGCGGCTAGGCGGCCAGGTCGTCCCGCCTGGTCGTTTGCGCCTCCCCGCCAAGCCGTTTGGCTCGCTTATCGCGGCGCCAACCCCGCACGGTGGCGATCGCGGTCTTCAGGCCGCGGCGGCGTCCGGTCGCCGGATCGGTGCCGGCGAAACCCGGTTCCAGTGTGGCGAACATCGACTCGCTGCGCGTCTCCGGTGCGTTGTCGGCCGTGTCGCGTAAGTACTTGTCCGGCAGCGACAGCTTGGCGATGGTCCGCCAGGTCTTGCCGTATTGCAGCAGGAAGGAGCCGGTGGTGTAAGGCAAGTCGTACTTGTCGCACACCTGGCGCACTCGCACTGATATCTCGGCATACCGGTTGCTCGGCAGGTCCGGATACAGGTGGTGTTCGATCTGGTGGCAGAGGTTTCCGCTCATGAACCGCAGCGCCGGGCCGGCGTTGAAGTTGGCACTGCCCAGCATCTGCCGCAGGTACCACTGTCCCTTCGACTCGCCGACCATGTCCGTCTTGGTGAATTTCTCGGCGCCGTCGGGGAAATGGCCGCAGAAGATCACCGCATTGGCCCACAGGTTGCGGATGACGTTGGCGACCGCGTTGGCCTTCAGCGTCGATGCGTACGTGGCGCCGGGAGACAGCGCAGTCAGCGCCGGGAACGCGACGTAGTCCTTGAACACCTGGCGACCGGACTTGGCGAAGAACTCGTCGACCCGCTGCCGGGCTTCGTCGTGGCCCATGCGCCTCTTTACGATCTTGCCGATCTCCACGTGCTGCAGCCCGACTCCCCATTCGAAGGCGACCGCAAGCAACATGTTGAACATAGGGTTGAGCAGGTTGAAGCGCTTCCAGGGCTGGTCTCGGGTAACCCGCAGTAGGCCGTACCCGACGTCATCGTCCATGCCGAGGATGTTGGTGTACTTGTGGTGCACAAAGTTGTGGGTGTAGCGCCAGTGCTTGGACGACCCGGTCATGTCCCACTCCCACGCCGAGGAGTGAATTTCGGGGTCGTTCATCCAGTCCCACTGGCCATGCATGACGTTGTGGCCGATCTCCATGTTCTCGACGATTTTGGCCACACCAAGGGTCACGGTCCCCGCCCACCAGGCCGACCGGCGCGAGCTGACTGCCAGCAGCACCCGGCCGGCGATCTCCAACGCGCGCTGCGCGGCGATGGTGCGATGGATGTAGCGGGCGTCCCGCTCGCCGCGAGAGTCCTCAATGTCCTGACGAATGGCGTCCAGCTCAACGCCCAGGTTTTCGATGTCGGCGTCCGTTAGATGTGCGAATACATCTAGGTCGGTGATCGCCATCGTGTTGCCTTCCCGCAGACTGCAGTTACTGACCTACGCTATCGTAACCTACGAAAGCGTAGGTTACCAGCGGGTAACCGCTAGACGTCGAGTACGCAATCACCCGATGCGGCCGAAATGCAGGTCTGCACGCGTGTCCCCGGTTCGTGCTCGGCACCGTTTCGCAAGTCCCGCACATGGCCTTCCACCAGGCCCACTACGCACGACTGGCAGATACCCATCCGGCAGCCGAACGGCATCTGCACGCCCAGCTGCTCACCGGCGTCCATCAGCGACGTCGCCGCATCGGCCGCGGTGCTTTTTCCGCTCTTGGCGAAGGTGACCGTCCCACCGGCCCCGGCCGGTGCCGCGCGCGACACCGCGAAATGCTCGAGGTGCAGGTTGTCCCCGACACCAGCCGCCGACCAAGCACGGTCGACCGCCTTGAGCATCGTTTCTGGGCCACACGCCCAGGTCTGGCGCGCACGCCAATCGGGCACCTCGGTGTCGAGCAGGGCCAGATCCAGTCGGCCCTCGCTGCGCGTGCTGCGCAGCCGCAACTGGTACCCCGCGTGGTCGCGGGCCAGCTGCTCAAGCTCCGCGCCGAACATCGTGTCTGCCGCGGTGGGCGCCGAATGCAGATGGATCACGTCGGTGATCTGATCGCGGCGCACCAGCGTACGCAGCATCGACATCACCGGGGTGATGCCCGACCCGGCGGTGACGAACAACACGGCCGGCGGCGGCGGGTCCGGCAGCACGAAGTTGCCCTGCGGCGCGGCCAGCCGCACGATCGTCCCGGGCTTCACCCCGCCCACCAAGTGGGCGGACAGGAAGCCTTCGGGCATCGCTTTCACCGTGATGGTCACCGTGCGAGCGTCCTTGCGGGGGCTGGACGTCAACGAGTACGAGCGCCATCGCCAACGACCGTCGACCAGCAGCCCGATTCCCATGTACTGGCCCGCTTGGTAGTCGAAGCCGAAGCCCCAGCCCGGCTTGATGACCAGCGTCGCGGAGTCCACCGTCTCCCGCCTGACTTCCAGGACGCGACCCCGCAATTCCCGCGCCGACCACAGCGGATTGGCCAGGCGCAGGTAGTCGTCGGGCAACAGCGGCGTGGTGATGCGCTGAGCAAGTGTGCGCAACGCATGCAAGCCGGGATGTGTGTCCACGCCGGCCAGCGTAACGGGCTTGGTGTCGACGACGTCAGCGGTGACCCTCGCGATTTTCCGGTCCATGGGGGAAGCTCCTGCTCTCGCTCGACTAACCTACGGTACCGTAACTTACGATCCCGTAGCCAGTGCCGATTGTCCGCCTAGAGCAGTTCGAGCAGGAACGGCAGCTCCTGGGTGGCGTACCAGGCCAGGTCGTGGTCCTGTGCGTCGCCGACAGTCAGCTCGGCGTCCTCATCACCGAGATCGGCCGCGTCGATGACCGCGATCGCCGCTTTGACATGCGCCTCCGCCGCCGCGTTGTCGACGAATGCGGCGAGAACGGCGTCGGTCGTCACCGGCGCACCAATCCGCACGACGGCGTCATCGAGATCCGGACGCAACGTCACCTCGCCGACATCGGCAAGCAGCACCGTGCGCCGCGGTGGCGACGTCTCGCCCGGCTGCCCGGCATCGTCTGCGGCGCCGGCCAGCAGCCGCAGCGAGGCCAGCGCTGCCTCATGCAGCGCGACCTCGCTGAGTTCGTCGTCATCGCCTTCGGCGTAAGCCTCCCGCAGCCTGGGCGTCACCGCGAACGCGGTGCCGTTGACCGGCCACAGCGACCCATCGGTGACGAGTTGCTGCAGCATGGCCAGGGTCACCGGGATGTAGATCTGCATCAGGAACCATCTGAATCGGGAAGGCGGTCACTCGGTGTCACCGATCAACGTTGCCACATGGTCGTCCACATAGGTCGACAACTCGCGCGGCGGTCGCTGGTAATTGCTGACGACCACTGGCCGCTTGGGTAACTCGACAAGAGGTCTCTGCACTTCGTGGTATTCGATGGTGGACAGCAGGTGGGCCATCATGTTCAGCCGAGAGTGCTTCTTGACATCGGACTCCACGACGTACCACGGAGTGGACGGGGTGTCGGTGTGGACCATCATCTCGTCTTTGGCGCGTGAATAGTCGTCCCATCGATTCAGCGATTGCAGATCCATGGGGCTGAGTTTCCATTGCCGCACGGGGTCGTTTTGTCTCCCCCTGAACCGGCGCAGCTGTTCTTTGTCGGATACCGAAAACCAGTACTTCCGTAGCAGAATCCCGTCGTCGATCAGCATCTGCTCGAAGGCAGGGGTCTGGCGCAGGAACAGTGCATGTTCTTGGGGCGTACAGAATCCCATGACCTTCTCGACGCCTGCGCGGTTGTACCACGACCGGTCGAAGAGCACGATCTCGCCTTTGGCGGGCAAATGCGCGATGTAGCGCTGGTAATACCATTGGCCACGTTCACGATCGGTCGGTGCCGGCAGGGCGGCGATCCGGGCGATCCGCGGGCTGAGATATTCGGTGATCCGTTTGATCGTGCCGCCCTTGCCGGCTCCATCACGGCCTTCGAAAACCACCGCGACACGGCCGCCGGTGTCTCGCACCCACTCTTGCAGCTTCACGAATTCCGTTTGCAGCCTGAACAATTCGGCTTCGTAGACCTCGTTGGGGATCTTCGCCTTTGGCGACTTCTCTTTGCTTTGGCCCTTGCCCTTGGCCGACCCGTTGGTGGCCGATGCTTTGCTCATAACCGATGCTAAGTCCCAGTTGGGGTTCTCTGCTCGGTGAAGGAAAGCTCTACTGGGCGGCTTCCCGTAGTTCCTCGAGCGATTCGGTCAGCAACACCGGTAGCACGTCGACATCGCTCATCGCGTCGCGATCGGCGTTGATGCCGAAATACAGCGTGCCGTTATAGGAGGTCACGCCGATGGCCAGGACCTGCTTGTTCAGCAGCGGTGGCACAGCATAGGTCTCCAGCAACTTTGCACCGGCAACATACATTTGCGACTGCGCGCCCGGCGCATTGGTGATCAAGAGGTTGAACAAGCGCGGTGACAAACTGGTAGCGACCCGAATACCCATGGCGTGCAAGGTCGGCGGCGCAAAGCCCGACAGCGTCGCGATGGTGCGGGCATCGACCAGACTGGCCGCCGACGGATTGGATTCGGTGGCGTGGGCGATCTGCGAGAGCCGCACGACCGCGTTGCCCTCCCCGACCGGTAGGTCGACCAGAAATGGCGCTACCTGGCTGATCGTCCGCCCGCGGCTCGACGAGTCGAATGTCTCGCCGACGTAGACCGGCAACGGCGCCATCGCCCGCACCGTCGCGGTCGGCGCCGCCGCCTGGCCGCGGGACGACAGCCAGCTGCGCAGCGCGCCGGTGATCACCGCGAGCACCACATCGTTGACATCGCAGTTGTAGCGCGACCGAATCGCCCGGTAATCGTCGAGTCGTCCGCGGGCGACCGTGAACCGCCGGCTGCGCGACACCGTGGTGTTGAGCGGGCTACTGGGGGCGGTGCCGCGCGCCAACGTGCGGGCCACGTCGAACAGCCGGCGGCCGACCTCCACCAGCTCGCCGGAGTTGGTCACCATACCGGTGACCCCGCTCCGGACGGCCTTGAGCTGGGCCCCGGGCCGGGTGGCCCAGTCGCCGATCGCGCCCAACAACAGCCGCGTGGTGCCTGGCTCGCGGCCCGGCACCCAGAAGTCCTCGGCCAGCGACTGCGGACGACGGTTCCGATCGGCGATGACGTGGCCGATCTCCACGGCGCCCATGCCGTTGATCAGCGCCTGGTGCGACTTGATGTACAGGGCGAGGCGGTTTTTGGCGAGGCCCTCCACCAAGTACATCTCCCACAGCGGCCGGGACTTGTCCAGCGGCCGGGCGGCCAGCCGACCGATCAGCTCGTGCAATTGCTCGTCGCTGCCCGGCGACGGCAACGCTGACCGCCGCACGTGGTAGGTGATGTCGAAGTCGCGGTCGTCGATCCACACCGGCCGCGCCAAGCCCATCGTCACTTCGCGGACCTTCTGGCGGTATCGCGGCACCTGCTGCAGCCGCCGTTCGACGGTGGCCAGCAAGGTCTCGTAGCTCAACCCGGCCCGCGGCTGGCGCAGGATCGACAGCGAACCCACGTACAACGGGGTAGCACTGTTTTCCAGCTGGTAGAAAGAGGCGTCCGAAGTGGACAACCGGGTCACGTCGCCTCTCCCCTTTACGTCCCTCGCGAATTGGTCCACCGAACAATCTGCCGCACACGGTAACTGTCCGCGGTGGCGTGCTGCAGCGCGGGTACGCGGACGCGGCGATTGTGCGATGATCGTCACCGTTCGTCTGCCACTCTCCAGCAGGCCAGCCTTTCGGCCCCTTTGAGACCTCGCGGGAGAGTGCAGTGTTGACCAGCCCAAGCCCATCAGACCGCACCGCGTTCGCGGTCAGCCCCGTCGTCGACTACGAACCTCCGGCACATGATGTCCGGCAGTGTCGGCCGCCATCACCGGCCGCGCTTAGGCGGCGCAATGCACACGTGCCGCAACGATATTCGGGTAAATTCACGGCGCCGCCCGGGCCAGCCATGTCAGCGCCGATGCGGCAGGCGGCGAGCTTCGCCGATGCTGCCCTGCGACGAGTGCTGGAAGTCATCGACCGCCGCCGACCGGTCGCCCAACTGCACGGTCTGCTGGCCGCCGGACTTGCCGACTCGGTGCTGTCGGCCAATCGACCGGCGGGCCCCCGGCTCGCGGCCGATGATGGTCCGGTGGCGGTGTTGCGCCGGTTGCGGCTGCAGGCGGTGGGCGGCCACGACGGGTTCGCCGCGGCCGAGGTGTTCGGCAGCTACAGCCGTGGGCGCCGGATGCACGCCATCGCCTGCCGCATCGAACGGGTCACCGAGGGGCGGTGGCAGGTGGTCGCGCTGCACATCGGCTGACCGGCAGGCCGCTGGTGAACCGGGTCAGCGACGTCCACGGCGCTAACGGCGCTTGGCCGACTTCGGCTTGGCGTGCCGGGCCTGCCGCCGGGCGGCCTCGCGTCGCTCACGTCGAGAACCGCCGGACACGCCGGCCGGTGTCTTGCCCCCGTTGCCCTGCACCTGCGCCGAACCGTCCTCGGCAGGCCCGGTATAGGTCAGTTGAGGTGACTCGTTCTCAATTCCCTTAGCGCGCAACGCAGTCGACGGCTCAGCCGCGCCGGACCGCTGCTGCGCACTGGCCGCGGCGGCGGTGGCGAACTCCGCCAAGTCCTCCGGCTCGGCGACCGGTCCGACCTGCGCTGCCGGTACCGCCTCGACCGCGACATTGAACAAGAAGCCGACGGACTCTTCTTTGAGCCCCTCGAGCATCCCGCTGAACATGTCGAAGCCCTCGCGCTGGTACTCGACCAGTGGATCGCGTTGCGCCATCGCACGCAGGCCGATGCCCTCTTTGAGGTAGTCCATCTCGTAGAGATGCTCGCGCCATTTGCGGTCGATGACGTTCAGCAGAACGTTGCGTTCGAGTTGACGCATCGCGCCCTCGCCGGCCAGCTCTTCGAGCTCGGCCTCCCGCTTGGCATAGGCGCGGTCGGCGTCCGCGACCAGTTCGTCTAGCAGCTCCTCGCGGGTCAGCTCGCCCGGCTCCCCGATCGCCTCGGAGTCGATCAGGTTTTTGTGATCGATCCCAACCGGATACAGCGTTTTCAGCGCCTCCCAGAGCTTTTCCAGATCCCAGTCCTCGGCGTAACCCTCGGAGGTCGCGCCGTCGACGTAGGCGGTGATCACGTCGACAAGCATGTCGTGCGCCTGCTGCTGCAGGTTCTCGCCTTCCAGGATGCGGCGGCGCTCCTCGTAGATCACCTTGCGCTGCTGGTTCATCACCTCGTCGTATTTGAGGACGTTCTTTCTGACCTCGAAGTTCTGCTGCTCGACCTGGGTCTGGGCACTCTTGATGGCACGGGTCACCATCTTCGCCTCGATCGGCACGTCGTCGGGCAGGTTGAGGCGGGTCAGCAACGTCTCCAGCGCCGCACCGTTGAAGCGACGCATCAACTCGTCGCCCAGCGACAGGTAGAAGCGCGACTCACCGGGATCGCCTTGGCGGCCGGAGCGACCGCGTAGCTGGTTGTCGATGCGGCGCGACTCATGCCGCTCGGTGCCCAGTACGTAGAGCCCGCCGGCCTCGATGACCTCTTTGGCTTCGGCGGCGGCCTCTTCTTTGACGATCGGCAGCTCTTCGTGCCAGGCCGCCTCGTACTCGTCGGGCGTCTCCACCGGGTCCAGACCGCGGGCACGCAATCTCAGGTCGGTAAGAAAGTCGACGTTGCCGCCCAACACGATGTCGGTACCGCGGCCGGCCATGTTGGTTGCGACGGTGATGGCGCCCCGGCGGCCGGCCTCGGCGACGATGCCGGCTTCCTGCTCGTGGTACTTCGCGTTCAGCACGTTGTGCGGGATGCGCCGTTTCTGGAATTGGCGCGACAGGTACTCCGAGCGTTCCACGCTGGTCGTACCGATCAGCACCGGCTGGCCCTTCTCGTAGCGCTCGCCGACATCGTCGACGACCGCGATGTATTTGGCCTCCTCGGTTTTGTAGATCAGGTCGGACTGGTCGGTGCGGACCATCTCCCTGTTGGTCGGAATGGTCACCACGCCGAGCTTGTAGATTTCGTGCAGCTCGGCGGCCTCGGTTTGCGCGGTGCCGGTCATGCCGGCGAGCTTGTCGTAGAGCCGGAAGTAGTTCTGCAGGGTGATGGTGGCCAACGTCTGGTTCTCGGCCTTGATCTCGACGTGCTCTTTGGCCTCGATGGCCTGGTGCATGCCCTCGTTGTAGCGTCGCCCCATCAACACCCGGCCGGTGAACTCGTCGACGATGAGCACGTCGCCGTCGCGCACGATGTAGTCCTTGTCGCGGGCGAACAGCTCCTTGGCTTTCAGCGCATTGTTCAGGTAGCTGACCAGCGGAGAGTTGGCAGCCTCGTAGAGGTTGTCGATGCCGAGCTGATCTTCGACGAACTCCACGCCGATCTCGTGCACGCCGACGGTCCGCTTGCGCAGATCCACCTCGTAGTGCACGTCTTTCTCCATCAGCGGCGCCAACCGGGCGAACTCGCTGTACCAGTTCGACGAGCCGTCGGCAGGCCCGGAGATGATCAGCGGGGTGCGGGCCTCGTCGATCAGAATCGAGTCGACCTCGTCGACGATGGCGAAGTTGTGGCCGCGCTGGACACAGTCGTCCAGCGCGTGGGCCATGTTGTCGCGCAGGTAGTCGAAGCCGAACTCGTTGTTGGTGCCATAGGTGATGTCGGCGGCGTAGGCGACGCGACGCTCGTCGGGTGTCATCTGCGCCAGGATCACGCCGACGTCCAGGCCCAGGAAGCGGTGCACCCGGCCCATCCACTCACTGTCACGTTTGGCCAGGTAGTCGTTGACGGTGACGATGTGCACACCCTGGCCGCCGATGCCGTTGAGGTAGGCCGGCAATACCGAGGTCAGGGTCTTACCTTCACCGGTCTTCATCTCGGCGACGTTGCCGAAGTGCAGCGCCGCGGCGCCCATCACCTGCACATCGAAGGGGCGCTGGTCGAGCACCCGCCAGGCCGCCTCGCGGGCTACCGCGAATGCTTCGGGCAACAGGTCGTCGAGGCTTTCCCCGTCAGCGTGCCGCTTCTTGAACTCCTCGGTCTTGGCCTGCAGTTCGGCGTCGGTCAGTTTCTCGAGGTCGTCGGACAAGGTGTTGACATAGTCGGCCACTCGCTTGAGGCGCTTGACCATGCGCCCTTCACCAAGGCGCAACAGATTCGACAGCACGGCTATATCCCCTGAGGTCCTTTGTGGATCAGATGTCTTCGGCGTCACCCATCCTAGGTGACGGCTCGCGTTACACCCCGAACGCCGACAAGTCGACCCTCGCGGCGGTCAGACCAATGGGATCAGGCCAGCCGGATCAGACCGTAGTCATAGGCGTGCCGCCGGTAGACCACCGACGGCAGTTCGGTCTGCTTGTCGTAGAACAGGAAAAAGTCGTGGCCGACCAGCTCCATCTCGTAGAGCGCGTCGTCCACCGACATCGGCTTGGCCGGGTGCTCCTTGGTGCGCACCACCCGCCCGGGCTCGTGCTGCCCGTGGGCGCCGTCGTGGTCGCCGGCGCCGGCGGCTTCGTTGAATGCCGGTTCGGGCTGCGGTACGACGGCGGTGGCGGCGGCCAACGAGACCGGGGTCTTGTCGCCGTAGTGAACTTTGCGGCGGTCCTTGACGCGACGGAGTCGGCCCTCCAACTTGGCAACCGCGGCCTCGAATGCGGCATAGAAACTCTCTGCGCAAGCCTCCCCGCGGACCACCGGCCCGCGACCGCGAGCGGTGATCTCGACGTGCTGACAGGACTTGCGCTGGCGACGGTTGCGTTCATGGTCGAGTTCGACGTCGAACAGATGGACGGTTCGGTCGAGTCGCTCCAAGCGGGCGAGTTTCTGCGAGACGTAGACGCGGAAGTGGTCGGGGATTTCGACGTTGCGGCCTTTGACGACGACCTCGGCCTCGGCATGCGGCGTCTGTTCGTCCTGTTCATCGGCGTCGGCCGGTAGTTCGGCC
Source organism: uncultured Actinomycetota bacterium (assembly GCA_963833915.1). GTDB lineage: Bacteria > Actinomycetota > Actinomycetes > Mycobacteriales > Mycobacteriaceae > Mycobacterium. Next base: position 458,803 of record CAWHZO010000002.1, on the reverse strand, counting down.
AGAAGCTGTCCGTAATCCGCGGTTTGCCTTGACATACTTGACAACTCGTTTCTCTCGCGTTGCGCGCATGCGTTGCGCGCCCGGCTATCAGATACCGCGCCGACGGGGTTGTCGATCCTCGGTGGCCGCCCGCCGATGCAAGGTGTCGAGAACTCACCCCCTACCGTCGACGGTGGCGCAGCGCCCCAATCTGCGATTAGAAGCACGCCTTGAGGCGTTGATGGTGCTTGATTCCGACGGTAGACCGTCGAGAGGCGCAAGTGCCAGGGTTTCGCGTCACCTGTTGCGAGTTCTTCATAAACGCTCACGCGGCTGCTAGCGCCAGCACAGCCGACACCCGCGCCCCGGCGCTGTGCAGGATGCGGACCGACTCGCGCGCGGTCGCGCCGGTCGTGACAACGTCGTCGACAAGCAGAAACTCACCGGCGACCGGCACGCGTCGGCGCGTCAGCAGCACTCGTCCGGCGATGTTGCGCTCACGGTCGGCGCTGCTGAGCCCAGCCGAGTCGCGGGCCAACGCCTTCACCCGCAATGCCCGGACCACGGCGATGTCCGGGTTGCCCGCCGTCGCCAGCGTGGCGGTCCTGGTGACCGGGTCGCCGCCGCGTTGCCGGGCCGCCCAGCCGCGAGTCGGCGCCGGCACGATCGTCAGCGGAACGTCGAGTAGACCCCACACCAGCAAGCGGTGGATACCCAGGCCCAGGGACCGGGCCAGCGGCGCCACCAGATCCGCCCGGCCACGGTCTTTCATCGCGACGATCGCCCGCCGGCGCGCGCCCGCGTAACGGCCCAGCGCGAAAACCGGGACTCCCGGGTCGATGCGGGGACTGATAACGCGCGGCGTGTCGGGACTTACGGCCAGCTCGTGAGCGCAGGCCGCACACCAGCGGGTCGACGGCGCCCCGCAACCGCCGCATTCCAGCGGAAGAACCAGATCCAGCACAGCGAAAGTGTGACGACATGGGCCGACAACTACACGGTGGGGCCAGCCGGCCCCACCGTGTAGACGCCCCGCTATCAGGGAAGCAAAGCCGAGATGTCGAAGGCATTGGCGAATTCCGCGCCGACGTCAGCAAAGATCGTGTTGACGTCTGCTCCCAATATCCCGAAATCAGCGTCGACCACCCCGAGGTCAGCCGGGAGCAATCCTTCACCACTACTCAGATCGCCAGCTTGGTCAGCTGCGACGAACGCTTGGTCAGCAGTGACCAGCCCTTGGTACGCCTGGGTCAACTGATCGTCAGCGCCGGTCAGGTCTGCTTGGTCAGCTGCGGGCAGGCCGGATTGGAGCGACTCTTGGCCAGACAGGATCGCCGCCGCTGAGTCAGTTTGCAGCGATTCTTGCCCAGCGAGGAAGCTCGCTTGCTCGGCGTCGAGCGACGCTTCAGGGGCTCCGTCCAGCAATTGGGTAGCTTGGGTCAAATCTCCTCCAGCCTGGCCCAACACGTCAGCACTGTCGTCGGCGTGAGCGTCGGCGGCGGCGATCATCGCGGCAGCCGCGACGGCACCCGCGGTCATGCCGAGGGCGAGACCCCACCGACGGGCCGGGCGAACGGGTGGTTGGTTGCGGCGGTTATTCATGAGAACTCCGATCTTTCCTGAGCGTCAAACACATTGGGAGCGTTGATTACTCGACCAACGCTAAGGAAGCGACTGGGGGCTTACTAGCCGCCGCACGCAAGCTTCTGGACAGATTGCGCGCCCACGGTCGCGATGCGAGATCACCCGGACCCATGAGGTCGGCGAGATCAATTAGGCGCTACGACGCAACGTCTGAACTGGTGGCTCGCGGTAGCGGGCGGCGTGCGCAGCGGCGAACCTGCCAAGGTTGGTGAAGCCCCAGTGGTAGGCAACCGAAGCCACCGTGACGGTCGATGGGTCGGAGTCGAGCAAGGTCTGATGCGCTCGGCGCAACCGCACCTCACGCAGATACGACATGGGCGACGTGCCGAGGTGATGCTTGAAAGCGTGCTGTAGCGAACGGACACTGACCTGACTGCGGGCGGCGATTGAGGACAGCGTCAGGGGCAAATGCGCTTCGGCTTCGATGACGTCGACTGCGGTGCGAATTGCGCGGGGGGTAACCAGGTGTTCGCCCCCCGTAAGAGCGTTGCGATGGGGATGCTCGGCGGCCAGTAAGAATCCGCGCACCAGGCTGTCGACGAACGGCATTCCGGCCATTGGTCGATTGAGCAGGCCGTCCGGATGAAAGAACTGTTCGGCGAACAGCACCAGCATGTTGATCCAGTCTCGGGTGGCCGCGGTATTGGTCGGCATGAGGGGCGCGAAGTCGGGTTGCGACGTCAGCTGTCGGCCCAGTGCATCGCTGAGCGCGTCCTCCACGGCGTGACGGGCCACCTTGAAAAGGAGTATTTCGGTACTCGCGTCCCATTGCAGCGCGGAAAGCCCCTCTGGCGCGTACACAGCCGCAGTGCCGGCACCGCCGCCGGCAGGCAGCCCCCGGTGTTTTCCCGCTGCGCGGCCCGACCGCACCAGAAACACTCGATAGGTGCTGCACACGTCACCGCAATCGATGGACGTGTCAGCGCCGAGGACGACGTCCTGAAGCATCACAGGACCCATCCGACCTCCCCGCTGGGTCGTCGAGAACAAGTCCGGATCAGTCAGCAGGTTCAGGTGGGGCTGCTGGCCACAGCCGCACAGCTCGACGAAATCGTCGAACTCCGTCACCGGCGTCCAGATATGCGCATCCGAAGCGTCCGCTGTCGATGGTTCCGTCACGACGTGGCCCTTCTCACCGTCCATAGCTAACCTATTCAACGTGCGGGTCAGTCAGCGAGTTCAAGTGATGCTGGCCACAGTCCCCTGTTGCACAAAACCGTAAGACGGCCACACCGGCGTCCAGATATGCGTTGAACATCAATGCTGCCGCCTTTGTTCCGGTATGCCGGTCCCGGAGAATGTGCTGGTGCGCAACGCCGCTGCTGATCAGCTGTGGAACTGATGTGAACTCACTGCGGAAACGTCACGGACAAGGGCTATTCCGAACTAATTGGTCGGGTAACCAACAGCCACACCACAAACTTCAGTATCGAAATCGCTAAAACCAGGTTGCTACAGCGGGTTTCGATAGCTTCTCTGGTGGTTCTAGCCTGCCAGCTCACGCACGATGTCGGCGGCCGGGGCCGCCTTCGCGTGATGGAAAGCAGCACCGGCCCACAATGCGGCACCGTGCGGGTCGCCCAACTCCACTGCGGTCGCTTGGATGGGCGCGGTCATCATGGCTACTTGGGGAAAGCCGAATATTGCCTCAGGCTCGTGTTCGTCGGTGAATCGGTTGCGTAACGCGCGCCCATAGCGTCCGGTGAACGCGCGCGTTACCACGGTTCGGGTGAACTGCGGGTCGCGCAAAGCAGCTCGATGCACCGGGTTGGTTCCAGCTTCGTCGGCGAGTAAAAGGGCCGTACCGAGCTGCACGGCCGTGGCGCCTGCGTCGCGCAGCCGGCTGACATCACGGGGTGTACCCAGGCCTCCGGCGGCCACGACGGGACAGACAAAGCAGTACGCCAGGGCGCTGACCAGATCGTCGAGCGCATCATCTGGCGGTGCGGCGATGGCGTCAAAAGTCGCCCGATGCCCGCCCGCTTCCGGACCCTGGGCCACCACGGCATCCACCCCGTAGCTCACTGCGATCAAGGCTTCTCGAACCGTGGTTACCGTCGCGAGGTTCAGAATTCCGAGACCATGGAGCCGGCGACTCTGCTCTTCGCTGGGCGAACCGAACGTGAACGACACCACCTCTGGACGAAGATCACACACGACATCGAGTTTTGCGTCCCACTCGTCGTCATGACACGGCTCACCAACCGGCACACCGTAGCGTTCTGCCTCCGGCGCTAGTGCCGACTCGAACGCACTGAGCTGGTCTTCATTGGCCACTGCCTGCTGCGGCACCAACAAGTTGACCCCAACTGCGCCCGACGTCAGTTTTCTCGCCGCAAGGATGGCGTCGGCCAACTCCTCGGCCGAAGAGAGGTCACCCGCGAGAAACCCAAGGCCACCGGCATTGGACACCGCTGCGGCCAGCTCGGGTGTCGACAGCCCACCCGCCATCGGCGCAGCCAGCACCCGGATACTCAGATCCGCCAAGCTAAATCGATCGAACACAACCAACCTCCTCCATAATTTCCGAGTGCACGGACGCAAGAGCCTGGGAGTCGACGATCACCACGCTCGTGTCGTCTAATTGGATCCAGCCGCGATCCTCAAAGGCGCGCAACGTAATACCGATCAACTCTGGCGATAGGCCGACAAGACACGAAAAGTCTTCCAATGTCAGATCGTGCACAATTCGGACCACTTCGCCCTCCTGGCGACCAAACCGCTTCCTCAGCCACAACAGTCGGCTCGCGACGCGGCCCTGAACATCGGCGAAGGCGAAGTCGGTCAAGGCGTCCGTCGTAGCCTTCGCCCGCCGAGCGCACAGGCGCAGCATTTGAGCACTGAACTCTGAGCACTCGGCCATCCACATGAGCAAATAGCTGCGTTCGATCGGCACCGCCAAAACCTCGGTGAGTGTCGTTACGCTGATTTCACAAGCAGCCGGGTCGAAAAGTTGTATAACACCGAAGATTTCGTAGCTTCCCAGAACTGTCAGCATGATGTCGCAGCCGACGGGACGACGGTGTGAGACCTTTACTTTGCCGGAAATGATCACGTAAAACCGACCACCGAAGTCGCCTCGGGCGCCGACGACATGTCCCGGCGGGAAGCACACGGGCTTGAGTTGCTCGCACCACCGGGACGAAGCAGCAGGATCGGTCTTGCTGAACATTCCGGATGCGAGCAGCGCCCGGCACACATCGTCCGACCGTTCGTTGGCTCCAGCATCCGGTGCTAGTTCTTCTGGCACAGTAAGTTTCGCGTTATCAGAGGGTGGTCGGTCTGACTTGTCGCCCGACCGCGGTTGTTTAAGCCTGGCCGAGGTAGGACTAGGCATCTGCCACCACACCAGCATCGCGCCTATCAGCGGCGCTACCGCGGCCACAGGGCTCATCACACCGCTAACGCTAAGTAGCCCAGAGCAAACCAGCTAGCCGCCGCACGCTGCATCCTGGCCGGATTACGCATTCAGAAGTCGAACGCGATAGAACTGACCGCATGTCGTCTAGCGACGGTGCGCAAAGCTTCGGCCCAAAGTGCGCAATTGATGGGTCGCGTTGGCAGTGACCAGACCGCGGCCCGACTCAGCCGGGCAGCACCGGGATTGCCCCACCCTCCATGAACGGCGGAACGTCCAGCCAGCCCTGTGGGCCTTCGGCGCCCGAGATCGACAGCTGCATGACCCCGCGCGGATCGGTGACGTAGACCGTCGACGGGTTGGCCGCGATCGTCCCCACCGGCAGTTGCAGATTGCCGGTCTGCGCGTCCGAGTTCACGCCGTCGATGTTCACGTAGGAAACCGGGTGCCCAGCGTCAGTACGGCTCACTGCGATGTCGTCGTCGGTGCGCCACGACAACGACACCACCGAGGAGCCGAGCCCGAAGCCGAGGCGACGCGGATAGGTCAACGCGAATTGGCCGGCCTGGGTCTGCTCGACGCTGGCCAGGATCACCTGCCCGTTGATGGCCATCGCCGCCCGGGTGCCGTCCCGGGACAGTTGCATCTCGGCGATCACCCCGGGGAAGCGACTGGACACCGCGGCCGAATCGACCGGAAGACGTGCCGGCTGACCTGAGGCGGTCTCTTGGATGGCACGCAGTACGGTGTTGCCGTCGGCCACCACCCACACCGCGTCGTCCAGCGACCACGTCGGCCGCGACAAAGTATGGCCGTCGGCGGCTTCGGCCGCCTCGCCGCCGAGGTCCCCGATCCACAGCGATGACGCCATGTCCGGAGCGCCGGGCCGAAGCGTCACCACCGAGGCCACCTGGTGGCCGTTGCGCGACAGCGCGGCTGAGGTCTGATCCGTCGTCCGCCCGAACGCGCCCGGCACCGGGTCGGAGCGCTGCCCATCCAACGACAACAGCCGGCCTCCGACCAGTGCGTGCACACCGGCCGCAGCGCCCTCGGCCACACCCGGATCGGTGGCCGCGACGTCGGTGGTGTTCCATCCGTCGGCGAACCGTTCGTCCAGCGCGGCGCCGTCAGCTTTGATCACGTACGGCCCTTTGATGTCGGCTCGCGCCAACGTCCAGATGATCTGTGCGGCAACCAATTGCCTGCTGCGCGGGTCGGCGACGGTGAGCAGCTCCAAGTCGATCCGGGCTCCGCCGTAACCGCGGCCCACACCGCTCTTGCCGCCGTCGGCGCGAGTCACCGGTCCGCGTAGCCGCACCGGCGGTGCGAGCATGTTGTGCACACTTTTGGCCATCTCCGGACGCGGACCGGCGATCAGTTTGGAGACCAGTTCGGTGGCGAGCTGATCACGATCGGACACCGCGACATAGCGCGGATCCGGAACGACCGTCTTTCCGGTGGGGTCGGCGAAATATAACGTGTTGCGCTTATAGGTGGCCTGGAATTGCTGCCAGTCCAAGAACACCCCGTTGGGAAGGCGATCGATGCGCCAGCCGCCCGGCGTCTTGACCAGCTCGATCGGACCGGGATCGGGCAGCTGTCCCTCGGCGGTCTCGAACACGCCCATATCCGAGAGCGAGCCGAGTTTGTCTGCTCGCATGGCAACCGAAACCCGTTCGGTGCTATGGGTTTCGACAAACACCACGTGGTCGATCAGCAGCGCACTACCGGCGTCGTCCCACGCGTTGGACGCCGACTGAGTGAGGAACTGCCGCGCGGCCAGGTGCCGGTTGGCCGGATCGGCTGTGGCTTTGAGGAATTCGCGCAGCAGGACATCGGGATCCATGCCGGGCGTCGGCTTGGGCAGATTCGCCGGCGCCGGACGCTCGACGATGCCGATGGCCTGTGGCGCCGACGCGCTCGGTACACCTGCGCAGCCCCCGAGTACGACAGCGAGTGCGAACAGCAGCCCGGCCAGCTGCCGCATCACACGCCCCTTTCGGCGTGCTCCCGCGGCCGCGGCTGACGCTCTTTACGTTCCGGGGCAATCGGTTTCATCGGCAGCGGGCTGGTGGTGACCTTGTGCCCACGCACCATCGGCAGGGTGAGCCGGAAGCAGGCGCCGTTGCCCGGCTCGCCCCAGGCCTCCAGCCGACCCTGATGCAGGCGGGCGTCCTCGACGCTGATCGCCAGCCCGAGCCCGGTCCCGCCGGATTGCCGCACCCGCGACGGGTCTGAGCGCCAGAACCGACTGAACACCAACTTCTCCTCGCCCGGCCGCAACCCGACACCATAGTCGCGAACGGTGACGGCGACGGTGTCTTCGTCGGCGGCCATCCGGATCCGTACCGGCTTCTGCTCGGCGTGGTCGATGGCGTTGGCGATCAAATTGCGCAGGATCCGCTCCACCCGGCGGGGGTCGACTTCGGCGATGACGTCCTCGGTCGGCATGTCGACGATCATCTGGACTCCGGCGTCTTCGGCCAGGTGACCGACATTGCCGAGCGCGTTGTTGACGGTTGTCCGCAGGTCGACCGCCTCGACCGACAACTCGGCCACGCCGGCGTCGTGGCGGGAGATTTCCAGCAGGTCGTTGAGCAGCGTTTCGAACCGGTCCAGCTCGTTGACCATCAGCTCGGTGGACCGTCGCAGCGCCGGCTCGAGGTCGTCGCTGTGGTCGTAGATCAGGTCGGCGGCCATTCGCACCGTGGTCAGCGGGGTGCGCAACTCGTGGCTTACGTCGGAGGTGAACCGGCGCTGCAGATTACCGAACTCCTCGAGCTGGGCGATCTGGCGCGACAGGCTCTCGGCCATGTCGTTGAACGACACCGCCAGCCGGGCCATGTCGTCTTCGCCGCGGATCGGCATCCGCTCAGAGAGATGCCCTTCGGCGAAGCTTTCGGCGGTCCGCGCCGCCGCCCGCACCGGCACCACCACCTGCCGGGTGACCATCCACGCGATCCCGGCCAGCAGCACCATCAACACCAGACCGCCGGTGGCCATGGTGCCCCGGACCAGTGCGATCGTGCTTTGCTCGTTGCCCAGCGGGAAGACCAGGTACAGCTCGAGATTTGTCACCCGCGACGTCGTCGGGGAGCCGATGACCAGCGCCGGACCCGAGAAGCCGTCGGTGTGCACCGTCGCGTACTGGTAGGCCACCTGCCCCGCCTTGACGAAATCACGCAGCGCATCGGGCAGCTGGTCCACCGGCCCCGCCGATGCCGCGGGTCTCGGGCCATAGCCGGGCACCACCAGCACGGCGTCGAACGCACCGGCCAGGCCGGCGCCGGAGGTCGGATCGGTTTTCGACGTCAACGTGTTGCGAGCCAGCTGCAGGCTGCTGTCCAGCGAGCGCGCCTCTTCCCCGCTGACGACCCCGCTGACCGTGTTACGAGCCCGCTCGATCTGCTCGGTGGCCGCGCGGACCTTGACGTCAAGCACTCGGTTGGTGACCTGGCTGGTCAGCACGAAGCCGAGCACCAGGATCACGGCGAGGGACATGCCAAGCGTCAGTGCGATCACCCGGAGTTGCAGCGAGCGGCGCCAGGCCACCCCGAAGGCTCGACTCAACGCACCCGCGCCCCGCATCACCGGGCCGGAACGGCCGGAACGACCGCGAAAACGTGGCCTCGAGCCCCAAATCACCCGCGCCGCTCCCCAGCATTGCGCGGCTCTGGGGTCACGGCGGTCCGGCCTTGTAACCCACTCCTCGAACGGTCAGCACAACGGTCGGGTTCTCGGGGTCTTTTTCGACCTTGGCCCGCAGACGCTGGACGTGCACGTTCACCAAACGGGTGTCCGCGGGGTGACGGTATCCCCACACCTGTTCGAGCAGCACATCACGAGTAAACACCTGGCGCGGTTTACGCGCCAACGCCACCAGGAGGTCGAATTCCAGCGGCGTCAGGGAGATCTGTTCGCCGTTGCGCGTGACCTTGTGCGCGGGCACGTCGATGTCCACGTCGGCGATCGAGAGCATCTCGGCAGGCTCGTCGTCGTTGCGCCGGAGCCGCGCCCGCACCCGGGCGACCAACTCCTTGGGTTTGAACGGCTTCATGATGTAGTCGTCGGCGCCCGACTCCAGGCCGAGCACCACGTCGACGGTGTCGGTCTTGGCCGTGAGCATCACGATCGGGACACCGGAATCGGCGCGCAGCACCCGGCACACGTCGATGCCGTTCATGCCCGGCAGCATCAAGTCCAACAGCACCAGATCGGGCCGCAACTCACGCACTGCGGTCAGCGCCTGGGTGCCGTCGCCGATGACCGCGGTGTCAAAGCCCTCGCCACGCAACACGATGGTCAGCATCTCGGCCAACGAAGCGTCGTCGTCGACCACGAGAATCCTTTGCCTCATGGTCTCCATGGTGTCACCAGATCGCCACAAAACGGGGCTGCCACACGCGTGTTTCTTGCACCGATTACCCCAGCTCTTGAGGCCAGGCGGGCGCTAAGCCATCAACTCGGCCGCCAGCCGGTCCGGTTGCACCTCCGCATCGACCACCAGCCAGCGCCCGCCCCAGCCCGTTGCGGCCAGCCCGGCGTAGACCGCACCGGTGCGTTGCTGAAGGTCGGCGTCGCGTTCGTAGGCATCACGCGATCGGCTGACATCGTGGCGGGCCCGGTGGCGCGCGCGCTGATCGGCAAGTTCAGCAGAGACCCCAAGCAACACTTGCCAATCCGGTACAGGCAGGTCCAATCGGCGGTATTCGATTTCGTGCACCCAGCCGACCACCTCGCCGTCGGCCCCCTGATGCAGGCGCGCGGCGCTGTACGCGGCGTTGGAGGCCACGTATCGATCCAAGATCACCACGTCGTGGTCACGGCACAGGTCCCGGATCTGGTCGGCCCCGCCGGCGCGATCCAGCGCGAACAGCATCGCCATGGCATACACCGACGACGCGAGGTCGCCGTGTTGGCCGTGCAGCGCCTCGGCGGCCACGTCGGCGGTCACCGACTGCCCGTATCGCGGGAAAGCCAGCGTGGCCACCGACCGCCCGGCGGCTACGTACGCCGCGCGCAGGCCCTGCGCCAGTGTCCGCTTACCCGCGCCGTCGACCCCTTCGATGGCGATCAGCACGGCGCGAGCCTAGTCGCGCCGTGCTGATTGACGGCCCTGAGTGTGCGGCCAGCCGCACACTGGGCGCCGAAAGTGCGGCTGGCTGCACACTCGGCGTCCCCTGTGGTGACTCAGTAGCGGTAGTGGTCCGGCTTGTAGGGCCCGTCGACGTCGACGCCGATATATTCGGCCTGCTCCTTGGTGAGCTTGGTCAGCTCGCCGCCCAGCGCTTCCACGTGGATACGGGCAACCTTCTCGTCGAGGTGCTTGGGCAGCCGGTAGACCTCGTTGTCGTACTCGTCGTTCTTGGTCCACAGCTCGATCTGCGCGATCACCTGGTTGGAGAAGCTGTTGCTCATCACGAACGACGGGTGGCCCGTCGCGTTACCCAGATTCAGCAGCCGGCCCTCGGACAGCAGGATGATCGATTTGCCGGTGTCCCCGAAGGTCCACAGGTCGACCTGCGGGCGGATGTTGACCTTGGTGGCGCCGGACTTCTCCAGCCGCGAGACCTGAATCTCGTTGTCGAAGTGGCCGATGTTGCCCAGGATCGCCTTGTCCTTCATCGCCTTGATGTGCTCGAGGGTGATGATGTCCTTGTTGCCGGTGGTGGTGATGACAATGTCGGCCTCGCCGATCACGTCCTCCACCCGCTTGACGTCGTAGCCCTCCATCAGCGCCTGCAGCGCGTTGATCGGGTCGATCTCAGTGACGGTCACCCGCGCACCCTGGCCGGCCAGCGAGTCCACCGAGCCCTTGCCGACGTCGCCGTAGCCGCAGATCAGCACCTTCTTGCCACCGATCAGCACGTCGGTGCCGCGGTTGATGCCGTCGATCAGCGAGTGCCGGCAGCCGTACTTGTTGTCGAATTTAGACTTGGTCACGGAGTCGTTGACGTTGATCGCCGGGAAGGACAGATCACCGGCGGCCGCAAATTGGTAGAGGCGAAGCACGCCGGTAGTGGTCTCCTCGGAGACGCCCTTGATCGACGCGGCGATCTTGGTCCACTTGTCCTTGTCGGTCTCGAAGCGCTTGCGCAGCAGTCTCAGAAACACCCGGTGCTCGGCGGAGTCGTCCTCATCGTCGGGCGGCACCACACCGGCGTTCTCGTACTGTGCGCCACGCAGCACCAGCATCGTGGCGTCGCCACCGTCGTCCAGGATCAGGTTCGCGGGCGCCGCGGCGCCATCAACATCGGGCCACGTCAGAACCTGCTCAGCTGCCCACCAGTACTCTTCGAGCGTTTCGCCCTTCCACGCGTACACCGGCACACCCTTGGGCTCCTCCGGTGTGCCGTGCGGGCCGACGACCACCGCGGCGGCGGCGTGGTCCTGGGTGGAGAAGATGTTGCAGGACGCCCAACGGACCTGCGCACCCAGCGCGACCAGCGTCTCGATCAGCACCGCGGTCTGCACCGTCATGTGCAGCGAACCCGAGATGCGGGCACCTTTGAGCGGCTGGACGTCGTGGTATTCGCGACGCAGCGACATCAGACCCGGCATCTCCTGCTCGGAGAGCTCGATGTCGCGGCGGCCGTAATCCGCCAACGAAAGGTCGGCCACTTTGAAATCGAGCCCGTTCACGACATCGGGGGTCAGCTGCTGTTCGGTCGTCGTCATCTACTACTCATTCCTTCGGTCAACTAATTAGCTTGGTTACATATTAGTCGCGGCGCTTTCGCGGCCGCGAACTATGGTCAGTCGGCTGTGACAAGCCTATTCGTCGGCTTCCCGGCGCTCGTCGCTGGCACCACCACGGGCCGACGGCTCCTAGTCTGCCTTGAGCTCACCGTAGCGTTCGGCCGCGGGCGTCATGAGCCGCGCCAGATCCGCGGCGACGTCGTGGTCGGCCTCCGGCGGCATCGACACATAGCTGATCGCCAGCCGGACGATGGCGCGCGCAAGCATCCCGGAATCATCCGCGCTGGCGCGCACCCAGCTGTTCATGAACGACGACGTCAGACGGGCCGAACAGTGCGTGATGATCGGCCCACTGTCGGTGGTGATGATCTGCAGCAGATCAGGCTTGGCCACACCGCTGAGCAGTGAGATCACCAGCGGATCGGCCGCCGACTCGGAGAAGAACGAACGGAATCCCTGCAGAAAGGCGGCGTAGACGTCGCCTACGTTGGCGTAGATCGCCTCTTCAACGGCGCCCACCAGGCGGTCGGCCAGCCGCAGCGCGTAGCCCTGCGCAAGACCTTGCCGCGATCCGAACTCGTTGTAGATGGTCTGCCGGCTGATGCCCGCGGCCCGGGCCACGTCGGCCAGCGTGATCGCCGACCAGTCTCGACTGCCCAGCAGCTCCCGCATCGCGTCGAGCACCGAATCACGCAGAAGGGCCCGTGACGCTTCGGCGTACGGGACCCTTTTCACATGCGTGACAGTAGTCACGAACGGGCCACTTCCTCCATCTCGAAGTCGGACTTCGCAGCGCCGCAGTCGGGGCAGCTCCAATCGTCGGGGATGTCGTCCCAACGGGTGCCGGGCGTGATGCCGTCTTCCGGCCAGCCCAGCGCCTCGTCGTACTCGAAGCCGCACTGGATGCAGCGGAACAGTTTGTAGTCGCTCATTTCGTTACCCTCCATCGTTTCGAAGTCGGACTTGTCGCTTACCGGCCCACGCCAGCAACCATTACGCCGCGGCCCCGTAGCGGGCCAGGACCTTCTTCCGCAAGCGTGGTTGCACGTTGACCCGGGTGATGTCACCGCCGTAATGCGCCAGCACCCGGTGGTCCATCAGCTTGCGCCACAGCGGCGGAAAGTAGGTCACGCCGATCAGCGCCGCATAGCCGCTCGGCAGGTTCGGCGACCCGTCCATGCTGCGCAGCGTTTGGTAGCGCCGGGTCGGGTTGGCGTGGTGATCGCTGTGCCGCTGCAGGTGGTATAGGAACAGGTTGGTGACGATGTGGTCGGAGTTCCAGCTGTGTTCCGGCGTGCAGCGCTCGTAGCGGCCGTTGGCGTTCTTGTGCCGCAGCAGGCCGTAGTGCTCGAGGTAGTTGACCGACTCCAGCAGGCTGAAGCCGAAGATCGCCTGGATGATCAGGAACGGGATCAGCGCCGGACCGAACACCGCGATCAGCGCACCCCACAACACCACCGTCATCAGCCAGGCGTTGAGCACGTCGTTGGACCAATAAGTCTTGGGATTCCACGGGCTGGCGCCCTGCCGGCGCAGCCGCTGAGCCTCCAGCCGCACGGCAGAGCGCAGACTGCCGAAGACGCTGCGCGGCAGGAACTCCCAGAACGTCTCACCGAAGCGGGCCGACGCCGGGTCTTCCGGTGTCGCCACCCGGACGTGGTGGCCGCGGTTGTGCTCGATGTAGAAATGCCCGTAGCCGGTCTGCGCCAGGGTGATCTTGGACAGCCAGCGCTCCAGCGACTCCTTCTTGTGTCCCATCTCGTGCGCGGTGTTGATCCCGACTCCACCGAGGGTCCCGACCGACAGCGCCAGGCCGATCTTGGCCGGCCAGGTCAACGCCCCGTCGTAACCGAGCCAGCTCAGGTTCGACGCGGTGAACAGATAGGCGCCGAGGACCAGGCTGAGGTACTGGAACGGGATGAACAGGTAAGTGCAGTTGCGGTAATACCGGTCGTTCTCCAGCCACTGCATGGCTTCGTCAGGCGGATTCTGGCCGTCAGCGCCGAATCGCAGGTCCAGCGCCGGCAGCACGATAAAAAGCAAGATCGGGCCGATCCAGAACCACACCTGCGAAGCGGCTTGCCAGCCGATCTGGTTCATCGCCCACACGATCGGCAGTATCGCCAGCAGCAGCGTCGGGACGATGAGTCCCATCAGCCACAGCCGACGCTTCCTGTCCTGCCACATCGTTGTGTCCTGGCTTGATCCGGCGGTCATATCGCCAACCTCCTTGTGATTTGTAGCACCCTTGAGATTGGACAATATCGCCTCATAAGTCTTTTGTCTAGACATAGACTAGGTATTTGTAAAGCAGCTATACCCTGCCGGCGACTTCGCGCCTGGCCAGCACGGAGTGCCGACGTCCGTAGCCCAGGTAGATGGCGGTTCCGGCGACCATCCACACGCCGAACCGGACCCAGGTGACGACGGTGAGGTTGACCATCAGCCATACACACGCGCACACCGAGGCGATGGGCAGCAGCGGCACCAGCGGCGCGCGGAACCCACGCGGCAGGTCTGGACGGGTCCGACGCAAGACGATGACGCCGGCGGACACCAGCAGGAACGCGAACAGGGTGCCGACGTTGACCATTTCCTCCAGCTTGTCCGTCGGGAACATCGCGGCCGTGGCGGCGACCAGCAACGCGACCAGCACGGTGATGCGCACCGGGGTGCCGCGCGAGCCGGTGTTGGCCAGCCGCCGCGGCAGCAACCCGTCGCGCGCCATCGCGAACAGCACCCGGCATCCACCGAGTAAGAGCACCATCACCACTGTGGTCAGCCCGGCGAGCGCGCCGATGGAGATGATCCCGGAAGCCCAGTGCACGCCGTTCGCCGCGAAGGCGGTGGCCAGGTTGGCGTGATGGCCGTCCCGGGTGCTCTTCAAAACGGTGTAGGGAACCATTCCGGACAGCACCACTGACACCGCCACGTAGAGCACGGAGACGATGCCCAGCGTGGCCAGGATGCCCCGAGGGACGTCGCGCTGCGGGTTCTTGGTCTCTTCTGCCATGGTGGCCACGATGTCGAACCCGATGAATGCGAAGAACACGATCGACGCACCCGCGAGCACCCCGTACCAGCCGTAGTGGCTGCTGTGCGCGCCGGTGAGCAGCGACAACAGTGACTGATCCAGGCCGGCGCCGGCGTGGTCGGCCTCCGGCGGCGGGATGAACGGCGAATAGTTCGCGGTCTTGATGTAGAAGGCGCCGACGACGATCACCAGCACCACCACCGACACCTTGATCGCGGTGACCACGATGGAAAACTGCGACGACAACTTGGTGCCCAATGCGAGCAGAGTGGCCACCAGCGCGACTATCAGCAGCGCACCCCAGTCCAGCCTGAACGACCCGAGCCCGACTGTGCCGCTGGCGAATCCGAACACCGTCTGCAGGTAACTCGACCACCCTTTGGCGACCACGGCGCCGCCTATCGCCAGCTCCAGGACGAGGTTCCAACCGATGGTCCAGGCCAGAAACTCACCAAAGGTGGCGTAGGAAAACGTGTAGGCGCTTCCTGCTACCGGCAGCATCGACGCGAACTCGGCGTAGCACAGCGCCGCCAGCCCGCAGGTGATCGCCGCGATGAGAAACGAGATCCAGATCGCCGGCCCGGTGATGTCACCCGCGGTTGACGCGGTGACGGTGAAGATGCCGGCCCCGATCACGACCGACACCCCGAACACGCACAAGTGCCACCAGCTCAAATCTTTGCGCAGCTGGGTATCCGGCTCGTCGGTGTCGGCGATCGACTGCTCAACCGATTTGGTGCGCCAGCGACCAGCCATGCACCCGGACAGTACCGAGTAGGGTGGCCAGATGCGCGGGGGGAGCAGCAGGGGTCACGCTGTTGTGATCGGTGCCAGCATCGCCGGGTTGTGCGCGGCGCGAGTGCTATCCGACTTCTACGACCGGGTCACGGTGTTCGAGCGCGACGAACTCCCGAGCACGCCCGGCAACCGCACCGCCGTTCCGCAAGGCCGCCATGTCCACCTCCTGATGGCCCGCGGCGCGATCGAATTCGACGGGCTGTTCCCCGGTCTGCTCGACGACATGGTGGCCGCCGGCGTTCCCATCCTGGAGAACCGGCCCGACTGCATTTACTTCGGCGCGGCCGGCCACGTGCTGGGCACCGGACACACGTTGCGCGACGAGTTCACTGCTTACGTGCCCAGCCGCCCGCAGCTGGAATGGCAGATCCGGCGGCGGGTTGCCGACATCGCCAGCGTCGAGATTCAACATCGCTCGGTGGCCCAACCGCGCTTCGACTTCGACGCGCAGCGGGTGACCGGGGTGTTGCTCGACAGCGACACCGACGAGCCCGACTCCGTCGCCGCCGACGTGGTAGTCGACGCCGCCGGACGCGGCACCAGGCTGCCGGTTTGGCTGGAGCAGTGGGGATATCAACGTCCGCCCGAAAACACGGTCGACGTGGGCATCGGCTATGCGTCGCATCAGTTTCGGCTGCCCGAGGGCGCGATCCGGGAGAGAGTGATCGTTGCCGGTGCGTCCCGGCAGCAGCCGGTCGGGCTGGGCCTGCTGGGCTATGAGGACGGCACGTGGACGCTGACGACTTTTGGTGTCGCCAAAGTTGAACCGCCGCATACCTTTTCCGAGATGGTTGGGATCGCCAAGAAGCTGCTGCCCGAGCGTATCTCCGCCGCGCTGGAGCGGGCCGAACCGGTCGGCGAGGTGGCTTTCCACCGCTTCCCCGTCAGTCGGTGGCGCCGCTACCACAAGCTGGACCGATTTCCGGCCGGGATTCTGCCGCTCGGGGACGCCGTCGTCAGCTTCGACCCGACGTACGGGCAGGGCATGACGATGACGTCGCTGCAGGCCGGCCATCTGCGCCGGGCCTTGGCGAGCGGCCGGGACGAAGACCTGGCGCGCGAAGTGAATCGGGCCACCGCCAAGACCACCTACCCGGTGTGGACGATGACCGCGATCGGCGATCACACTTTCCACCGGGCGAGCGGGCCGGCACCCCGGTGGCACCGGCCGGTGGGTAAATTGTTCGACCAATTTCTCGGAGCCGCGGAGACCGATCCCGTTCTCGCCGAATGGTTTTTGCGCAGATTCTCTTTGCTGGACAGCCTCTACATGGTCCCGGATCCCGGGCTGGTCGGCCGCACTGTTCGGCACAACATGCGGCTGTGGCTCGCCGAACGCCGGGCGGCCCGGCCGCAACGCCGCGGCGCGCTGGCTCCGCGTTGATTTATGCGCCGCTCCTCCACATCGCACGCTCTGCATCGTCGCCGGCGCGGATATATTCGCCGGCGCGGATCACAGGCCGATGGTTGCCCGGAATATTTTCGTGGGCTGATGAGCCACCAGCCGGATGGGACCATCGTCGGCGGCCACCCAGGCAGCGGCGCCCCGGGTGAGTGTCAGCACCCCGGACTTTCCGCACACGGCCGTCTGACCCTCGATGCACAACAGGATCTGCGGACCGTCGTGGCGTGACGGCGCGTCGACTTCGTGGCCGAGTTGGTCGTCACTCAGCGTCAGCATGGACGCCGCGAATTCCTCAGTGGGCGTGTCATAGATCAGCCCCAGCCCATCCGGATGCGTCGGTGCACGCAGTTGAGATTCGGTGGTCGGGGTGAAATTGAGGACCCTGAGAAGCTCGGGAACATCGACGTGTTTGGGGGTCAGGCCACCCCGTAACACGTTGTCGGAGTTGGCCATTACTTCCAGACCAACCCCGCGCAGGTAGGCGTGCAGGTTTCCGGCTGCCAAAAAGATCCCCTCACCCGGACCCAGTGTTATCCGGTTGAGCAGCAACGCGGCCAGCACACCGGCATCGCCGGGATACCGTTCACCCAGCTCTAGCACGGTCTTGGCTTCCGGCGCGAATTTCGTTGCGCGAGAACTCAGGTACTGGATAGCGCCTTCCAGCACAGCGGTCACCAGAACATCGATGTCGGGCTGCGGCGCCGTGATCCAGGTCGTGAACAACGCGCGAAGGCCGTCGGCATCGGACTGATCGTTCAACAAGTCGATGTAGGGGTCCAAGTCGGACACCGCCAGGGCCCGCAACAGTTCGATCGTTGTGGCCGCGGGACGGAATCCGGCCAACGCCTCGAATTGATGCAGCGCCACCAACAACTCAGGCTTGTGGCTGGCGTCGCGGTAATTACGCACCGGCGAGTTCACCGCAACACCGCGGCGTTCCTCGCGCAGGTAGCCCTCGGCGGCTTGCTCGGCGCTGGGATGCGCCTGCAACGACAGCGGTTCGTCGGCTGCCAGCACTTTGACCAGAAAAGGGAGCGCATCACCGAACCGGGCGCGGGCCGCCGGGCCGAGTTGGCCGTCCGGATCGGCGACCAGCGCTTGCAGCAGGGAAACTTCCCCTTGGGGCTCTTCCAGCCAGGCCGGGTCACCCGGGTTGGCGCCCAGCCAGAGCTCGGCTTCCGGGTGGGCGGTCGGCACTGGGCGTCCAGTGAACTCCGCGATGGCGGTCCGCGACCCCCACGCGTACGTCCGTATCGCTCCGCGTAACAACTGCACTTGGCATTTCCTCTGAACCAGTTATCCCCGCACCAGCCGCAAATAAACCGCCGCCATCTCCAGCCGGACCGCCAATACAGCCAGCTGCTGCTCTGCCCGTTGGGTCCCGGCCGGGGCTGAGCGGCCATCCAGCAGGTCAGGCACGTCCTCGGCGCCGACGATGTCAACCTCGTCGAGGTGGGCAACCCGGGACGCGACGACCGTCCGCTCGGTGTCCAACGTCAACGCCAGCACCCGCAGCCGCTCAGCGAGCGGTCCGTCGATCTCCTCGTCGTGGAACAACGCCTCCGTCGGGTCGGTGAAACCCGACCCCGCCCTCCCCCGCAGCGCCACCAAGGCATCTGCCAGCCCGGTGGCCGCGGCGACCTCATGGGCGATCCGAAGCAAAGCAGAAGACCCGTGCCGGGCCAGGGCCAGGGTCGCCGCACAGTCGCCGGTCAGCACGACACGCCGCCGCGACATGCGCTCGACCAGCGCCTTGGCCGGATTGGTGAATATTTCGCGGCTGGCGCTGTTCCGCAACGCCTCCGCATCGAGCTCATCGGCCAGCGCGGCCAGGTCCACCCGCAATCCGGGATCGACGGTTTGCAGGGCAGCCAGCCCGACGGCCAGGTAACGACACAGACCGAATTCAGAGACGACCGGTAGCCGCGGCTCCATCACCGCCACCCGGCCGGCCGTGCTATCGCGCAGCGGACCTTCGTAGGGCGCGGCGACCACAACCCGTGCACCCCGGCGTACGCCGCTGGCGGCGGCCCCGACCAGTGCCGGATCGCCGGAGTCGTCGCCCGCCACGATCAGCACGTCCAGCGCGCCGATCCACGGTGGCGCCTCGGCGGCGATCACCATCGGCGCGGCCGCCGAACCCCCTGATGTCGCGGCCAGCATGGTGCCTGCGGTCTCCGCGGTGCCTCGTCCGGCAACCCAGATCACGGTGCGCGGACGGTCGTCGCCGCGCACCGAGTCCAGGGCACCCTCGTCCAGTGCGGCCGCGGCCGCGCGCACGTGCGCACCGCCCATCGACGCCGCCCGTAACAACCCGTCGCGATCGGCGGCGAGCAGACCCTCGGCGTCGTCGAGTTCGATCGTGGCCTGGGCCGCGTTCACGTCACGGCCTCCGGCTGGCTGACCTGCCGACGGATTTCACCGGCAACGTGCTCGACGACCGCGTCCACGTCCTCCACGCAACGGCCTTCCACATTCAGCCGCAGCAGCGGCTCGGTGTTGGAGGTGCGCAGGTTGAACCAGCTGCCCTCGCCGAGGTCGACCGTCACCCCGTCCAGGTGATCGATGGATTGAATCCGGGTGCCGAAGGATTTCAGTACTGACTCGACGCAGGAGGCTGCCTCGGCCACGGTGAAATTGATCTCGCCGGAGGCCTCGTAGCGCTGGTAGTCGGCAGTCAGTTCGGATAGTGGGCGCTGCTGCTCCCCGAGGGCGGCCAGCACGTGCAGCGCGGCCAGCATCCCCGAGTCTGCTCCCCAGAAGTCACGGAAGTAGTAGTGCGCCGAGTGTTCACCGCCGAAAATCGCGCCGGTGTCGGCCATCAGCGCCTTGATGTAGGAATGCCCGACCCGTGAGCGCACCGGCGTGCCACCGCGCTCGACGACCAACTCCGGCACCGCCCGCGACGTGATCAGATTGTGGATGACCGTCCCACCGATCTCACGGTGCAGCTCGCGGGCGGCGACCAGGGCGGTCACTGTCGACGGCGCCACCGGCAGGCCGCGCTCGTCGATGACGAAACACCTGTCGGCGTCGCCGTCGAAGGCCAGCCCGATATCGGCACCGCTGTCTCGCACGTAGGCCTGGAGGTCGGCGAGGTTCGCCGGGTCCAGCGGATTGGCCTCGTGGTTGGGGAACGAGCCGTCGAGTTCGAAGTACAACGGCAACAGAGTGATCGAGTCGATCGCACCGAGCACCGCGGGCGACGTGTGGCCTGCCATCCCGTTACCGGCGTCCACGGCCACCCGCAGCGGGCGCGACTCGGAGGTGTCGACCAGCGAGCGCAGAAATTCCCCGTACTCGGCCAGCACATCTTTTTCGGTGACGGTTCCGGTGGGCCCGTCGTAGGCCCCAACTCCGGCGATGAGGTCATCGCTGATGGCGGCCAACCCGGTATCTGCGCCGACCGGTTTGGCACCCGCCCGGCACAGCTTGATGCCGTTGTACGCGGCCGGGTTGTGGCTTGCGGTGAACATCGCACCCGGGCAGTCCAGCAGCCCGGCGGCGAAATAGAGCTGATCGGTCGACGCCAAGCCGATCCGGACCACGTCGAGACCCTGGCCGGTGACCCCGGCCCCGAAGGCGGCCGCCAGCGACGGCGAACTGTCCCGCATGTCGTAGCCGATGACGACTTGCCGCGCTCCCTCGCCGCGCATCAACGTGCCGAAGGCGGCGCCGACGTCGGTGACGAACGACTCGTCGATCTCCGTACCAACCAGGCCTCGCACGTCATACGCCTTGATCACACGGTGAACAGCCGCAGCGGGCCGAGACATCCAAGGGCTCCTGACGACGGTGGACACTTGGTCATCAGCTTAGCCCGGCGACGATGCAGGCCGGACAGCCTGATGAGGAGCCGGGCAATCCAGCCGAGCCCGGCGACGATGCAGGCCGGACAGCCTGATGAGGAGCCGGGCAATCCACCCGAGCGTGGCCGTGTCGGCGTCAGGTGCCACGCGGGCCCTGACCGACAGCAAGCCAACATATTCGGTCCGCTGGGTGGAACGACTCCTTCTGTCCCCCAACATCAAAACCGATGCGATGTTCCCGGCCAAGGCATTCGACGCGTTGATCGCGCTGGTCGCCAAGGCCGCCGCCAAACACGTCGTGGACGGACAGCCCGAGCGGCTCTATGAGCCGCTGGATCACCTCGAGCCGGGGCTGGCCCGCACGTTGATCCACGTGTCGGGCTCCGAGGTGTTGTTGCACGACGCCTCGTGTGTCCTCGGGCCGGATTAGTCAGCGGGGTCGGGCAGCACCCGCAAATGACCGCGTCGGCGTCCGGTGCCGGCTGGGCGCTGACTGGCCGAGGTCAGGACGCCGGCCGCCGGCGCCTCGGCTGGTGCAACGCCGTAATGGCCACCGGGATCGTGAAATCCGTTGACCGGCGGAGCGCCGCCGACCACGTCGCGGCCCTCGCGCACTGCTTCGGCCAGCGCGATCAAATCGTCCTCGTCGGGGTTGGTGGCCAGTGGGCCGGAGTGCCGGACGAGTTCCCAGCCACGGGGCGCGGTGATGCGGCCGGCATGGCTGACGCACAGATCCCAGGAGTGTGGCTCATGCGCGACGGCAAGCGGACCGATGACCGCCGTCGAATCCGAGTACACGAAGGTCAGCGTCGCCACCGCGTAATGCGGACACCCGGGTCGGCAACAGCGACGCGGAACGTTCACGATCGAGAGGTTATCGTGCGAAAACGTCCGCGCGGCGCCGGACACGCGCATTCGCCCGGGCCGGGATGCCCAACCGTTACCATCGCCGGGTGAGCGATTCGCGCAGCTCCCCGCGCGACGGCCGCCCGGTGGGCAAAAGGGTCACGCGCCGCGGCCGCGATATGCGTGGGCCGCTGCTGCCGCCGACGGTGCCGGGGTGGCGCAGCCGCGCCGAGCGCTTCGACATGGCCGTGCTCGAGGCCTACGAGCCCATCGAGCGACGGTGGCAAGAGCGGTTGTCGGGGCTCGACGTGGCAGTCGACGAGATCCCGCGGATCTCGGCGAAGGACCCCGACAACGTGCAGTGGCCACCGGAAGTGGTCGCCGACGGGCCGATCGCGCTGGCCAGGTTGATCGGCGCCGGCGTCGACAGGCGCGGAAGTGCCACTCGAGCACGAGTTGTGTTGTTCCGCAAGCCGATCGAGCGACGAGCTAAGGACACGGTCGAGCTGGCCGAATTGCTGCATGAAATCCTGGTGGCCCAGGTGGCCACCTATCTGGACGTCGAACCTTCGGTCATCGACCCGACGATCGACGACGAATAACGGGTGATCGCAAGCGCGGCGCAGTCGGGCGCGGCGGGTCGCCCGCCGTGGTGACGGAAGTCCCGTCAGATGATCCCGCGCTTGAGGCGGCGGCGTTCCCGCTCGGAGAGGCCACCCCAAATGCCGAAGCGCTCGTCGTGCGCCAAGGCGTAGTCGAGGCATTCGCTCCGCACCTCGCAGCCAAGGCAGATCTTCTTGGCCTCGCGGGTGGAGCCGCCCTTCTCGGGGAAGAAAGCCTCGGGGTCCGTCTGAGCACACAACGCGCGGTCTTGCCATTGGTCGGCCGTGATCTCTGCGGAATCGAAGTCTTCGACCGCATCGGGGACCGGGACCAAACTCAAACGGGGCCTTGGGGTTAGCCCTATCATCGGCGAGCCGGTAGTGGTGTGCGGTGTGCCTCCCATTAGGCCCCGAAGGTGCTCATAGGACATGCTCCGCCTCCTCACCTGGTTTCGTTGATCGTGAATGTCACCACTGTTCTGATATGCGGCCATCTCGATTCGAACAAATGATCGAATCTCGGTCTGCGACACGGAATCCGGTCGGCTAACCGAAATGACACTGATGTGATTAGACACGGGCGAAGAGCCCTGGTCAAGCGATTCGCAAGATTTCCATATCATCTCGTGACCGTTTCTTTGCGAAGCTGAAGCCGTTGGCGCCGTGGCGTGTCGGTCACACCTGCCCCACGGGACGCGTCCGGCACGTGGCCCGCGCGGTCCGATTACCTGACTCGCCTCCGGGCCTCGACCGCGGTCGCGCGTACTGTCGTGCGGTGTGAAGGTCACGGTTCTGGTCGGCGGGGTTGGTGGCGCCCGCTTTCTGCTCGGGGTGCAGCAACTGCTCGGTCTGGGCCAATTCGCCTCCGAGTCCGTAACCGCCGGCGACAACGAACTGACCGCGATCGTCAACATCGGCGACGACGCCTGGATGCACGGAGTGCGAATCTGTCCCGACCTGGACACCTGCATGTACACCCTCGGTGGCGGTGTTGACCCGCAGCGCGGCTGGGGCCATCGTGACGAAACATGGCATGCCAAAGAAGAACTGGTCCGCTACGGCGTGCAGCCCGACTGGTTCCAGCTCGGCGACCGGGACCTGGCCACCCATTTGGTGCGCAGCCAGATGCTGCGAGCCGGCTATCCGCTGTCACAGGTGACCGCCGCATTGTGTGACCGCTGGCAGCCGGGTGCGCAGCTGCTCCCTGCCAGCGATGACCGCTGCGAAACGCATGTCGTCATCACCGATCCCGTCGACGACAGTCAACGCGCGATCCACTTCCAGGAGTGGTGGGTCCGCTACCGCGCACAACTGCCGACACACAGCTTTGCGTTCGTCGGGGCTGAAAAAGCCCACGCCGCAGAGCAAGTCGCGGAAGCCATCGCCGAGGCCGACATAATCCTGGTGGCACCATCGAATCCGGTGGTCAGCGTCGGCGCGATCCTGGCCATTCCCGGTATCCGCGCCGCGCTGCGCTCGACCAACGCGCCCGTCGTCGGGTATTCGCCGATCATCGACGGAAAGCCGTTGCGCGGTATGGCCGACGAGTGCCTGAAGGTGATCGGCGTGGCGTCGACCGCAGAGGCGGTGGGACGGCACTACGGTGCGCGAGCAGGCACCGGCATCCTGGACTGCTGGCTGATCCACCAGGGCGATAATGCCGAAATCGACGGAATTGCAGTGCGATCAGTACCGCTGCTGATGACCGACCCGAAAGCCACGGCCGAGATGGTGAGCGCCGGTTTGGAACTTGCGGGCGTGGCAGCGTGAGCAGTTCCGTCGCGGGCGGTGAGCACGGCACCGCGTCACCGGTTGAAATCCTGCCTGTTACCGGGCTTCCCGAGTTCCGCCCGGGTGATGACTTGAGCGCCGCGCTCGCTGCGGCCGCACCCTGGCTGCGCGACGGTGACGTACTGGTGGTCACCAGCAAGGTGCTGTCTAAATGCGAAGGTCGCCTGGTTCCCGCACCAGAAGATCCCGAGGCACGAGATACGCTGCGCCGCAAGCTTGTCGACGCTGAGGCTGTTCGCGTACTTGCCCGCAAAGGTCGCACGCTGATCACCGAAAACGGGCTGGGCGTGGTCCAGGCCGCGTCCGGCGTGGACGGGTCGAACATCGGTACGGACGAATTGGCACTGCTGCCCGTCGACCCTGACGGCAGCGCCGCGGCCCTGCGCGCCGCACTGCGGATGAGCCTCGGCGTCACCGTCGGCGTCGTGGTCACCGACACGATGGGCCGCGCATGGCGCAACGGCCAGATCGACGCCGCCGTCGGCGCGGCCGGTTTGGCCGTGCTGCACAGCTACGCCGGCGCGGTCGACCGGCACGGCAACGAGTTGCTGGTCACCGAGGTCGCGGTCGCCGACGAGATCGCCGCAGCGGCCGATCTGGTCAAAGGCAAGCTGACCGCGATACCGGTGGCCGTCGTGCGCGGGCTGCCCGCCGCTGTCGTGTCCGATACCGACGCCACGGCGCGACATCTCGTGCGCTCCGGCTCCGACGACCTGTTTTGGCTGGGCACCGCCGAAGCCCTGGAGTTGGGGCGCCAGCAGGCTCAGCTGCTGCGCCGCTCGGTGCGCCAGTTCACCAACGAACCAGTACCGCCGCAACTCATCGAGGACGCCGTCGCCGAGGCGCTCACCGCGCCGGCTCCTCACCACACCCGGCCAGTGCGCTTCGTCTGGCTGCAGACGCCGGCGACTCGCATCCGGCTGCTCGAGCGGATGCGCGACAAATGGCGCTCTGATCTGGCGGGCGACGGCAAGCCGGCCGACGCGGTCGAACGACGAGTGGCGCGCGGCCAGATCCTCTATGACGCAACGGAAGTCGTGATCCCGATGCTGGTACCCGACGGGGCACACAGTTATCCCGACTCCGCGCGCACGGACGCCGAGCGCACCATGTTCACCGTCGCGGTCGGGGCTGCCGTGCAAGCGTTGCTGGTGGCATTGGCGGTGCGCGGCGTGGGCAGCTGCTGGATCGGTTCGACCATCTTTGCCGCGGACCTGGTCCGCGACGAGCTGGACCTGCCCGGCGACTGGGAGCCGTTGGGCGCCATCGCGATCGGCTACCCGGAGCAGCCCGTGACCGAGCTGCGCGAGCCCGTGGCAGTCAGTGATCTACTGGTGCGCAAGTGAGCGTTCGGCAGTCGGCGATAGCGATGCTGTCCGACTGGCAGGCACCGGATCGGTGGCAGGATTCGCTGCGACATGCCGTGCTGGCATTCCTGCACGCTCGTGACGACGCGTGCCGTCGCGAATGTGCGCCCGCACATATCACCGCGTCGGCGTTGGTGCGCGACGACTCCGGCGGCCAGGTGCTGCTCACTTTGCATCCGCGGCTGGGCCGTTGGGTGCAATTGGGCGGGCACTGTGAGGATTCCGACGCTGACATTCTCGCGGCGGCGCTACGGGAGGCCACCGAGGAATCCGGCGTTGACGGCCTGCAGGTCGCACCCGACCTGGTCGCGATAAATGTCCACGCGCTCACCTGCTCGCTGGGTGTGCCGACCCGCCACCTGGACCTGCAGTTCGTGGCGCAGGCGCCCGCCGGGGCGCAGATCGCGGTCAGCGATGAATCGGTGGACCTGCGCTGGTGGCCGATCGACGCGCTGCCCACCGGCTCCGACGATGCGCTGGCCTACCTCGTCAACCGCGCTCAAACGTCGCTGGAGTAGCGGATCCCGCCGTCGGGAATGCAGACGCCGGGCCAGACCCGCGCCCCGCGCAGCAACTCGCAGCGGGCACCGATGTCGGCGCCGTCGCCGATGACGCCGTCACGGATCAGCGCCCGCGGGCCGATTCGCACGCCGAACCCGATGATCGAACGTTCGATCACGCTGCCGGCCTCGATCCGCACGCCGTCGAAGATGACCGCGCCGTCCAATCGGGCACCGGGGCCGATTTCAGCGCCGCGACCGACGACCGTGCCACCGATGAGCACCGCGCCGGGTGACACCGCGGCGCCGTCGTGCACCAACTGCTCCCCGCGATGGCCGCCCAACGCCGGCGACGGAGCGATGCCGCGCACCAGATCCGCCGACCCACGCACGAAGTCTTCCGGTGTGCCCATGTCCCGCCAGTAACTGGTGTCGACGTAGCCGCACACGTTGACGCCGTCAGACAGCAGGGCGGGGAATACCTCACGCTCGACCGACACCTCGCGGCCTCGCGGAATGCGATCGATGATCTCCCGGGAGAACACATAGCAGCCGGCGTTGATCTGGTCTGTCGGTGGATCTTGTGTTTTCTCCAAAAATGCTGTGACTCGGCCATTTTCAGTCGGAACGCAGCCGAAGGACCTAGGGTCACCGACCCGCACCAAATGCAAGGTGAGATCGGCCTCCTGCTGGTGGTGATAATCCAGCAGCTGTCCCAGATCGAGTCCGGAGAGCACGTCACCGTTGAACACCATCACGGTGTCGTGGCGCAGATGGCCGGCCACATTGGCGATGCCACCGCCGGTGCCCAGCGGATGCTCCTCAGTCACATACTCGATCTGCAGACCCAGTTTGGACCCGTCACCGAACTCCGCCTCGAAAACCCCCGGCTTGTAGGACGTGCCCAGGATTACGTGCTCGATCCCCGCCGCGGCGATCCGCGACAGCAGATGAGTCAGGAAGGGCAGCCCGGCCGTCGGCAACATCGGCTTGGGCGCCGACAACGTCAAGGGCCGCAACCGGGTGCCTTTGCCACCCACCAGGACGACCGCATCGACTTGCGCGTGCTGGGTCACAAGCGCCGCTCCTTCTCATCGCTTCGCTCTGCATCCTCGGCTGCGCGCGTCACCGTCACCGCCCTTCTCCCGACCTGCGGCGCGCGCCGCGCACCATGAGCCCTCCACGCAGCGCCAGACCGGCCCGCATGGCCCAGCGCAGCGGAGCGCGCCGCAATCCAGAATGCCGGTCGGCGAGGTAGATATAGGTGCTTTTGTGGTGCGCCGCCAGATTGCGCCCCGACTCCCGTGCGGTGGCGTGGCCCTTGTGATGCAACACTTCCGCCGACGGCACATAGACATTGAGCCAGCCCGCCTTGCCCAACCGGTCGCCGAGGTCGACGTCCTCCATGTACATGAAGTAGCGCTCGTCGAAACCGCCGACCTGCTCGAAGGCCGCGCGGCGCACCAGCAGACACGACCCGGACAGCCAGCCCACCGGCCGCTCACTGGGGTCCAGCCGCTCCTGGCGGTAAGTCGCCGACCAAGGATTGTTCTTCCAGAACGGTCCGATGACCGCGTGCATGCCGCCGCGGATCAGGCTGGGTAGATGGCGCGCCGACGGGTACACCGACCCGTCCGGATCGTGGATCAGCGGACCCAGCGTGGCCGCGCGGGGCCAGCGCGCCGCGGCGTCCAGCAGCGCGTCGATGCTGCCGGGGCCCCATTGCACATCGGGGTTGGCCACCACGATCCACTCGTCGGCGGCGCCGCCTTCTGCCTGCTCTTCTCCAACGAGCCGCGCTATCGCGCGATTCACCGCGCTGCCGTAGCCGAGGTTGAACCCGGTGGAGAACAGTCGCACGCCCGGGTAGCGCTCGACCGCGGCCTGCGGTGCCCCGTCGGTCGAACCGTTGTCGGCCATCAGCACGCTGACTGGCCGCTCGGTGGCATGCGACAGCGTTGCCAGGAAACGGTCCAGATGCGGGCCCGGCGAATAGGTCACCGTTACCACCGGCAAGACGTCACTCACGGGTTGAGGGTAACGGTCAGACGTCAAGCGGCGCAGACAGCGCCGCGTCCAGCGCCGCGCGCCACGGTCGCAGCGGCGTGAGGCCCGCGTCCTGCGACTGCCGACCGGACAGCGCCGAATACGGCGGCCGGGGCGCCGGCCGCGGGTTGTGGTCGCTGCTCACCGGCAGCACCCGCTCGGGATCGGCGCCGACACCCTCGAACACCGCGCGGGCTTGCCCGAACCGGGTGACCTCGCCACCGTTGGCGGCGTGCACGACTCCCGTCGGCGCATGCACGCGCCCATCGGCCACCTCGAGCAGCGCAGAAACCAGGTCGCCGACATAAGTCGGCGAGCCGGTCTGGTCGTCGACCACCTCGACGACACGGTCGCCGGCGGCCAGCCTGCGCATGGTGGCGACGAAGTCTTTACCGCTTCCGCCGGTGTAGACCCAGGCGGTGCGCACCACCACAGCCTGCGGCAACGCCGCCAGGACCGCCTGTTCGCCCGATAACTTGGTCTGCCCGTACACGCTCAGCGGCCGAGTCTGGTCAGCCGGTTCATAGGGATGCGGCGCTGCTTCGCCGAAGTCGCCGCTGAACACGTAGTCGGTGGAGATGTGCACCAGCCGCGCGCCAGCCTTCGCGCAGGCCAGCGCGATGTACTCCGGGCCGGCGGCATTGATCGCGTATGCCCTGGCCTGATCGCGTTCCGCATCGTCGACGTTGGTGTAGGCCGCGCAGTTGATCACCACGTCGCCGGTCTGCACGATCTGCGCCGCTACCTGCGGATCAGTGATATCCCACTGCGACGACGTCAGCGCCAGCACGTCGCGTCCTTGCCGAGTAGCCTCGGCCGCCAAATAACCGCCGACCTGCCCGCCGGCGCCGGTGATCACGATCCTGTCGGTCACTTGCGCCGCTCCTCCTCATCGCTTCGCTCTGCATCGTCGCCGGCGGTCACTTGCGCCGCTCCTCCTCATCGCTTCGCTCTGCATCGTCGCCGGCGGTCACGAGTCTGGCACGCCGAAGCGGGGCTACCAGCGATACCGCTGTGACGCAAGTAGCCTATTGTGATGCCTGAGCAACGCGTGGCTCGTGTGATTGCGACCGTGACGGCCGTAATGGTCGTCCTGGTCACCGGTGTGGCGTGGAGCAAGGTCCGCTCCTTTGAGGACGGAATCTTCCACGTCTTCGCGCCGTCCCTGGGCCATGGCGGCGACGACGGGGCAATGGACATCCTGCTAGTCGGAATGGATAGCCGCACCGATGCCCACGGCAACCCACTGAGCCCCGAAGAGTTGGCCGCACTGCGGGCCGGCGACGAGGTGGCGAGTAACACCGACACGATCATCCTGGTGCGTATCCCCAACAACGGAAATTCGGCCACCGCGATCTCCATTCCGCGCGACACCTACGTGTCGGCGCCCGGCCTGGGCAAGACCAAGATCAACGGCGTCTACGGCCAGACCAAAGAAGAGAAGCGAGTCAGCCTGGTCGAATCCGGCGTCGCGGCCGCCGAGGCCGAGACGCAAGGCACCGAGGCCGGCCGCGAGGCGCTGATCAAAACCGTCGGCGACCTGACCGGTGTCACCGTCGACCACTACGCCGAGATCGGCCTGCTGGGCTTCGCGTTGATCACCGATGCCCTCGGCGGTGTCAATGTGTGCCTCAAAGAGCCGGTCTTCGAACCACTTTCGGGTGCCGACTTCCCGGCCGGCTGGCAGAAGCTCAACGGCCCACAAGCGCTGAGCTTTGTCCGGCAGCGCCATGAGCTGCCGCGCGGCGACCTGGACCGGGTCGTGCGCCAGCAGGTGGTGATGGCCTCGCTGGCCCACCAGGTGATCTCCGGCAAGACGCTGTCCAGTCCGGCGACGATGAACCGGCTGCAGCAGGCCATCCAGCGCTCCGTGGTGCTTTCGTCGGGCTGGGACATCATGGATTTCGTGAATCAGCTGCAGAAGCTTGCCGCAGGCAAGATCGCCTTCGCCACCATCCCGGTGCTCGACGAGTCCGGCTGGAGCGACGACGGCATGCACAGCGTGGTGCGGGTCGACCCTCATCAGGTCCAAGACTGGGTCGCCGGCTTGCTGCAAGATCAGGCCAAGGGCAAGACCGAGGAGCTGGCCTACGCGCCGACCAAAACCACCGCCAGCGTGCTCAACGACACCGACATCAACGGGCTCGCCGCGTCGGTGTCACAAGTGTTGACCGCCAAGGGATTCAGCACAGGCGCGGTCGGCAACAACGACACTGCGCATGTGTCCGGCAGCCAGGTACAAGCCGCCAAGGCCGATGACCTTGGCGCACAAGCGGTCGCCAAAGAACTCGGCGGGTTGCCCGTCATCGCCAATAAATCGGTGCCGCAGGGTTCGGTTCGGGTGGTGTTGGGCAATGACTACACCGGTCCGGGCTCGGGCCTCGGCGACGGCCGCGCTACCCCGATGGGGGCCTCGTCGAACTCCGGGCCGTCGAACTCCGATGCTCCCCCGCCCTCGCCGATTCTGACCGCCGGCGCCGACCATCCTGAGTGCGTCAACTGACGTGACCGTGCCGGCGACGTGACGACGCTCAGCGCAGCAATTCTGGATCCGATGCTGCGCGCCGACCCCGTCGGCCCGCGCATCACCTACTACGACGACGCCACCGGCGAACGCATCGAGCTGTCCGCAATCACACTGGCCAACTGGGCGGCCAAGACCGGCAACCTGTTGCGCGAGGAGTTCGGCGCCGGGCCGGCCAGCCGGGTGGCGGTGTTGCTGCCGGCCCACTGGCAGACGGCGGCGGTCTTGTTCGGGGTCTGGTGGATCGGCGCGGACGCGCTGCTCGGGAACCCGGACATCGACGCCGACATCGCCCTGTGCACAGCCGAGCGGCTCGACGAGGCCGACTCCACCGGCGCTGGCGAGGTAGCGGTGTTGTCGCTGGAGGCGTTCGGCCGTCCGGCGCCCGATCTGCCGATCGGTGTCACCGACTACGCGACCGCGGTGCGGGTTCACGGTGACCAGATTGTCGCCGAGCAACATCCCGGCCCGGCCTTGGCCGGCCGATCAGTCGACCAGGTGCTGGCCGCCTGCCACCAGGCCGCGGCGGCACGGGCTTTGACGTCCGCCGATCGGGTGCTCTCGACCGCATCCTGGGATACGCCCGACGACGTGGTCGAGGGCCTGTTGAGCGTGCTGGCGCTCGGCGGGTCGCTGGTGCAGGTCGCCAATCCCGATCCGACTGCGCTGCCGCGCCGGATGCAGACCGAGAAGGTCACCCGCAGTTTGGGTTAAGCGCCCAGCGCAATCCATATTGATATTGCTATATGTGGATGTTAACGTCGTCGAAAGCCATGGGTTCGGGCCGTAAGGCATGACGGGAGGACATTTCGCGATGGTGGTGCAAGGGCTACTGGGAAAGGCGGCCGGGACGGTGGTAACCGGCCTGGTCGGCGTCAGCGCCTACGAAATCGTCCGTAAAGCCCTGGGCAAGGCTCCCCTTCACGACGCCGCGGTGACCGCGACGGAGTGGGGACTGCGCGGAAGCCGGCGGGCCGAGGAAGCAGCGGAATCAGCCCGGCTGAAGCTGGCCGACGTCGTAGCCGAAGCCCGCGAGCGCATCGGTGAGGAGGCGCAGCCTCCGGCCATCGGCGACCACGACCATGAGCACTGATTCCCCGCGATGACTGCGATCTGCCCTGACTTGGTGGTCGTTTCGGACGCGGCCGGACGAATGCGGGTGCAGGTGCCCTGGGTGCGCGCCAATTCGCGACGCGCGGTCGCGGTGGAAGAAGCGGTGGATCAACAGCACGGGGTACGGGCCGTGCACGCCTATCCGCACACCGGCTCAGTCGTGGTCTGGTACTCGCCGAAGCGCTGCGATCGCGCGGAGTTGCTGGCGGCAATCACGTCGGCCGAACACGTTGCCGCCGAGCTCATTCCGGCCCGCACGCCGCGGTCGGCGGATATCCGCAACACCGAGGTGCTGCGGATGGTGATCGGCGGCGCGGCGCTGACCCTGCTCGGCGTGCGCCGCTACGCCTTCAACCGACCACCGCTGCTGAACCCGAGCGGCCAGCTGGTCGCGACCGGCGCGACGTTGTTCATGGGCTACCCGTTCCTGCGCGGCGCGTTGCGCTCGCTGCGGTCCGGGCGTGCAGGCACCGATGCGTTGGTGACCGCGGCGACCGTCGCCAGCCTTGTGCTGCGCGAGAACGTCGTCGCGCTCACCGTGCTGTGGCTGCTCAATATCGGTGAATACCTGCAGGATTTGACGTTGCGCCGGACCCGACGGGCCATTTCGGATCTGCTGCGCGGCACCGCCGACACGGCGTGGATCCGGCTGGCCGACGGGCCCCAAGCAGGCACGGAAGTACAGGTGCCGATCGACACCGTGCAGATCGGCGACGACGTGGTGATCCACGACCACGTGGCGATACCGGTCGACGGCGAGGTGGTCGAGGGCGAGGCGATTGTCGATCAGTCCGCGATCACCGGTGAAACCCTGCCGGCCAGCGTCGTCGCCGGGTCAGCGGTGCACGCCGGTTCGGTGGTGCTGCGCGGGCGTCTGGTCATTCGCGCTCGTGCGGTCGGCAACGAGACCACGATCGGCCGCATCATCACCCGCGTCGAAGAGGCTCAACACGACCGGGCGCCCATCCAGACCATCGGCGAGAATTTCTCCCGTCGCTTTGTGCCGATTTCGTTCATCGTCTCCGCGATCACCCTGGCGATCACCGGGGATGTCCGGCGCGCGATGACCATGTTGCTGATCGCGTGCCCGTGCGCGGTGGGCCTGGCGACGCCGACCGCGATCAGCGCGGCGATCGGCAACGGCGCGCGCCGCGGGATCCTGATCAAGGGCGGGTCACACCTCGAGCAGGCCAGCCGGGTGGACGCGATCGTGTTCGACAAAACCGGAACACTCACCGTCGGACGTCCGGTGGTGACGAATATCATTGGTCTACACAAGGATTGGCAGCCGGAGCAAGTGCTCGCCTATGCGGCGAGTTCCGAACTGCACTCGCGCCACCCGCTGGCCGAGGCGGTGATCCGCTCGACCGAAGAACGCCGCATCATCATTCCACCGCACGAGGAATGCGAGGTGCTGGTCGGCCTGGGCATGCGGATCTGGGCCGACGGGCGGACGCTGCTGCTGGGCAGCCCGTCGCTGCTGCGGTCGGAGAACGTCACGGTGTCACAGGAGGCATCCGACTGGGTCGACAAGCTGCGCCGCCAGGCGGAGACCCCGCTGCTGCTCGCCGTGGATGGCACGCTTGTCGGGCTGATCAGCCTGCGCGACGAAGTCCGCTCCGAAGCGCCCGATGTACTGAAGAAGTTGCGCGCCAACGGAATCCGCCGAGTCGTGATGCTGACCGGTGATCATCCCGAGATCGCGAAAGTCGTTGCGGGCGAACTCGGTATCGACGAGTGGCGAGCCGAGGTGCTGCCCGAGGACAAGCTCGAAGTGGTACGCCAACTCCAGGACGAGGGTTACATCGTCGGGATGGTCGGCGACGGCATCAACGACGCCCCGGCGCTGGCCGCCGCCAACATCGGGATCGCAATGGGACTGGCCGGCACCGACGTCGCGGTCGAGACCGCCGATGTCGCCCTGGCCAACGACGACTTGCGGCGCCTGCTCGACGTCGGCGATCTGGGCGCCCGCGCAGTCGACGTCATCCGCCAGAACTACGGCATGTCGATCGCCGTCAACGCCGCCGGGTTGCTGATCGGCGCTGGCGGCGCGTTGTCGCCGGTGCTCGCGGCCGTCCTGCACAACGCCTCGTCGGTGGCCGTGGTCGCCAACAGCTCACGGCTGATTCGCTACCGGCTGGACTGACCAACCGCTGGAAGCGTCCGACATCGGCCTCGTACGATGTGCGCAACCGGCGAAAGGCTCGACCGGGCGAAAGGCTCGATCGTTGAAAGAAGGGCTACGTGTCATCGACCCCGCTCGACCCCGTTGCCAGCGAACGGCTGTCGCACGCCGACAAGGTCTTCACGTCGGACCTGTCGATCAACGAGTTCGCGATCCTGCACGGGTCCGGTTTCGAGCCGCTCGATCTGGTGATGGGTGTGTCGGTTTACCACGTGGGCTACCAATTCGCCGGCATCCGGCAACAATCCGAGCTGCCCGTGCTCACCGAGGCGACCTACCGGGCGCGCTGGAACGCCATGGCCCGAATGCAGGCCGAAGCCGACGCGCTGGGCGCCGACGGCGTGGTCGGTGTCCGCCTGGAATGGCGCCAGCACGGCGCCGAATCCGAGCACTTGGAGTTCATCGCGGTCGGCACCGCGGTGCGCTACACCCCGAAACCAGGAGCGTTTAAGCGCGGCAACGGGCAGGCCTTCTCCAGTCATCTGTCGGGACAGGACATGGCGACCCTGCTTCGATCGGGCTACGCACCGGTGGCGTTCGTGATGGGCAATTGCGTCTTTCACATTGCCGCGCAAGGCTTCTTGCAGACCCTGCGACAGATGGGCCGCAACCTCGAAATGCCGCAGTGGACGAAGGGAAACTACGAAGCGCGCGAGTTGGCCATGTCGCGTATGCAAAGCGAAGCCGAGCGCGACGGCGCATCCGGAGTCGTCGGGGTGCATTTCGCCATCCAGAACTACGCCTGGGGCTACCACACCGTCGAGTTTTATGCCGCCGGAACGGCAGTGCGGCGCAGCGGCACGGCCGAAACCATCGTGCCGTCGTTCGTGCTCGCCATGAACGACTGATGGCGGCTTTCGACGCCGAGCGGGTAAGCCGCACCGTCACAAGCGCGCTGGCCGGACCGGGCGGAATCGCGTTGGTGATCAACGTCTTTGCCGGGCTGCCGGGCGTTACGCACACCGCTGCCCGTCGGGGAATGTTCAAGTCACAACCCGCACGGCTGCAGATCGGCGACTGGCGCTACGAGGTGACTCCCGACGACCGGTTGAGGGCGGCACACGTGGTCGGTGGCATTGTGATCGCCGAGGAGGTGCTGCTGGCCGACGCGGTGGGGCCGCACCTCGCCCGCTCCCTCGGGCAGATTGTCGCCCGCCACGGTCCCGCGGTCATCCCGAACATCGATGCAGCGGTGGATGCGTTGAGCGCCGGCGCGGGCTGAGGCGAGGCCGGGGGCGCGCTGTCACCGGTGTTGGCCGCCATCCTGCACAACGCCTCTCCGGTGGCATGGTCGCGAACAGTTCCCGGCTGATTCGGTACCGCTTGAACTAACCAGATGCGACAATGTCGCACGTAAGGCGACGACGAAGTAGGAATCCGGTGCGAATCCGGAGCGGTCCCGCCACTGTCATCGGGGAGCGAACCTCACTAGCCACGGCCGCGAGCTGGAAGGCGAGGCGAGCAGTGATCCGAGAGCCAGGACACTCGCGTCGTCGCATCCTGCCACCCGGGACGGTGGATCCCGAGAGAGCTGACGAACGCCGATGTCACGCCGTAGGCGCGCACCGGAGGCCGACACCGGCACCGTGCTGGCCGAACTCTCAGATATCAATGAGTATTTCGGTATCGGGACCGGGCCGGTCGATAGCGGCTGGCGCCCGGTAGCGCAGCTCTACACCGATCCCGAACTGCTCGACGGCATCGTCGACCGGGTGCAGGCCCGCATCGGCGCCCCGGAGCGGCGGGTAGCGGCGTCGATATTCTTCCTCGGCTTCGCCGCGCGGCTGTGGTCGGTCGGCGTCGGCGCTGTGCTGGGTCACCGGCTGCTGCCCGAGCTTGCCGCCGAGGAGCTGTTGTTCCGCGAAATCGGCGGCCGGATCACGTTGCATATCGCCTGCCCCGTCGGATGGCAGGGTGACGATCTGGAGCCGATGCTGGCCGACACCGTCCTCGACTCGCACCTGGCGCCGCTGTCCACGGCTCTGCACCAGCTCGGGCCTGTCTCGCGAGAGTTGTTGCGCGGCAACGCAGCATCCGCGTTGCTTGGTGCCGCCGCTGAATACGACCGCCTTCGGTCCGCGGTTTCACCCGGCCCGGGATGGCAGTTAGCCCGAAGTCTCTGCGCGGACCAAAGACTGGCCGGCACAATCTGTTTCAGCGAGGCTGCCTATCGCCGTACCAGTTGCTGCCTGTACTACCGCACGCCCGGAGGCGGGCTGTGCGGCGATTGTGTGTTCACTCATGTGCCCGGCACCGACACCGCTGAGAGGGATGATCAATGACCGTCCCGATTTGGATGGCCGCGCCCCCCGAAGTGCATTCCGCGCTGCTGAGCAGCGGGCCAGGCCCGGGCTCACTGCTGACGGCCGCGCAGGTGTGGAATTCGTTGAGCGTCGCCTACACCGACACCGTGGACGAACTGACTGCAGTGCTGGAGGCCGTGCAGGCAGGGACGTGGGACGGCCCGAGCGCCGAAGCCTACGTCGCCGCCCACACGCCCTACCTGGCCTGGCTGACACAGGCCAGCGCCAACAGCGCGGCGACCGCCGCCCAGCACGAAGTCGCGGCGACCGCGTACACCACGGCGCTGGCAACCATGCCGACACTGGGCGAGCTGGCCGCCAACCACGCCACCCACGGGGTGCTGCTGGCGACGAATTTCCTTGCCACGCTGGCCGACGACGACTTCAGCGGCGGCCCGCGGATGCCGACGATGCCGAGCACCTGGGGCAACGACTCCCCCGGTGTCGAAGGCGAGAGCTGACGATCCCCGCGAGCTTCAGCAGCCGCAGTCCTCACCACGCCACGATTTGACGCCCTGCCAGATCGCCGCGGAGGCGATGCCCAGGCCGATCACCGGGTCGAACCACCAACACGTCGGCCACACCGCTACCACTGCCAGGCCGACCAGCACCGCCGCGGCCTGCGCGCCGCACAGGTAATTCTGGGTGCCTTCGCCCGCGGTGGCCGCCGAGCCCAGACGTTCGGCGAGGGAGTGCTTGGCCCGGCCCAGGATCGGCATAAGCACCAGCGAGGCGGCCGTCAACGCGATTCCGATCACCGAGGTCTCGGCGTGGTGCTCGCCAAGCAGGTGGTGGACGGATTCCGCGGCGATGTAGGGCGCCGTCAGCCAAAACGACAACGCGACGCCACGTTGGGCGCGATGTTCAGCGGTCTGCGACGAGGTGCGCGAGCCAGAGAACCGCCACGCGACCATCGCGCTGGCCAGCGCCTCCGGCAGGCTGCCCAGCGCCCACCCGGTCAACGCGATGGACCCGACGGCCAGGCCCTGCCACAGCCCGACCACGCCCTCGGTAAGCATGGCGAGCATGCTGACCCAGGCCAGTCGCCACGCCCACTGCGCACCGCGCTGCCATCCCGTGTCCCGCTGGACGGGATGTCCGTGCTGCCCGGCGTCGGCACAGCAGGCGTCGGCGACGAGCCCGGCTGGATTGCCGATCGAACGGGATTCGGTCACCAGGCGATGTTAGGTCAACGCGCGACGAAGGCGTGCCCGCCACACGTCTGGCCGCGCTATCCAGGCGGCAAGGGCCGCTTCAGGGTGCAGACGATGCTCCACTCGAAATAGAACTCGCCACCCTTGTCGTATCCCGCGAAGTGATGCGAGACCTGAACGCGTTGCACCGATGAGCCAACGATCTCCCACCCCTGCTCTCCGTAGGTGTTCGACAGTTTGGTGGCCTCGTCGGTCACGACTTGCAGGGATTCGTTCGTCACATGGACGAAGGTGGTTTCCCACCGCGGCGGAGACCAGTTGTCGTCTGGCGCCAGCTCCGAAGCAGGCACAGGCGAAGGAGCGCTCATAACGCGGCACCGTACGCCGCTGCGACCGCAGGAAAGTGAATGCATCGTGACTGACGCCTTAAGGGCTATCGATGACTTTCGACTAGGTCTCGCCCATGCCGACCCGGACGACCCGCCCGCACCTGCGTCCCCGCACCCCTTCTGCACGCCACGTGGCGGCCTCTTCATCGTCGGGCCGATCTGCGCCGAGATCGGGGTCGGGCCTCCCCTGTGGACCGCACCACCGAACTGACGTCGGCGTTCGGCGCGCCCGCATCGGCTCGCTACCCTGGCGAGCATGGCGCGCACCGATAACGACACCTGGGACCTGGCAACGAGCGTGGGAGCCACCGCCACCATGGTGGCCGCGGGCAGAGCCCGCGCCACCAAAGCGGAGCTGATCAACGATCCATTCGCCGAGCCGCTGGTGCGGGCGGTCGGCATCGACTTCTTCACCCGCTGGGCGGTAGGCGAACTCAGCGCCGACGAGGTCGACATCCCCGGCCACCCGTGGGGCATGCAGCCGATGACCGATCTGATGACCGTGCGCACTCGGCTCATCGACCGGTTCGTCGC
The DNA here is from genome assembly GCA_963833915.1 of uncultured Actinomycetota bacterium. Lineage (GTDB taxonomy): Bacteria > Actinomycetota > Actinomycetes > Mycobacteriales > Mycobacteriaceae > Mycobacterium. The sequence goes on along the minus strand of CAWHZO010000002.1, from coordinate 420,720 downwards.
CGACGCGACGGCGTCCGGTATCCGGCAGGCAGTGATCCTGGCCTCCGGCCTCGATGCCCGCGGCTACCGACTGTCCTGGCCCGCCGAGACGGTGGTGTTCGAGATCGACCAGCAGCAAGTCACCGACTTCAAGACCGCGACGCTGGCCGCGGCGGGCGCCGAGCCGACCGTCGACCTGCGCGCGGTGCCGGTCGATCTGCGCGACGACTGGCCCGCAGCGCTGAAGCAGGCGGGCTTCGATGCACACCGACCAACGGTGTGGGTCGCCGAAGGCCTGCTGGCATTCCTGCCCCCGGAGGCCCAAGATCGCTTGCTGGACAACATCACCGAGCTCAGCGCCGACGGCAGCCGACTGGTCGTGGAGGTCTTCCTGAGCTCACAAGAGCCACTGGTGCACGCCGCGGCTCAGAAGTGGTACGAGCACGGCCTCGACGCCCACCTCGACGACTTGTGGTACGGCGGCGAGCGTCATGACGTCGCGCCGTATCTGGACGGACGCGGCTGGCAGACGGCCCGGTTCCGGTCTGGACAATTATTGGCCGACGCGGGATTACCCGTGCCCCAGCGCAACGACGGGCAGACCGAAAACTATTACTGCACAGCACAGCTCGGTGCACGCTAAAGGTGAACCAACCGGTTCTGCCATAAACCGACGTCGTGCCAGGCGTCCCACTTGTATCCGGCCTCAACGAGCTGGCCGACCCGCACGAACCCGTGCCGCTCGTGCAGTCCGACGCTCGGATCGTTGGGCAACGCGATCACTGCGACGGCGCTGTGGAACCCTTGCCGGCGCAATCGGTCGAGCAGCTCGGTGTACAGCGCGTCGCCCACCCCGCGACGGTGTGCCGAGGGTTCGACGTAGACGGTGGACTCGACGGTCCACCGATAGGCGGCCCGCTCATTCCACGGTCCGGCGTACGCCACGCCGACCACGCGGTCGTCGGCAGCCACCAGCCAGGGAAATCGGTCGTGCAGGCGCTTCCATTGGTCGCGCCACTCGTCGACGCTCTGCGGCTCGATCCGAAAATTGAAGACGGTTCTCTCGATGAAATGGTTGACGATCTCGCAGACGTGCACCAGGTCATCCTCGATCGCCGGCCTGACCTCCAGCGCACTCAATCTGGCCTCACTGGCCTTTTCGGCGGTATCCGTCGATGTCTTTTTCCTCAAGGGAACGCGCGAGCCCCTCGCCCTGTGCGGTGAGCGCCAGCCACGCCGAAAACATCCATTTCTCCGGATCGCCATAGTGTTTGACGTAGGCGTGGGAAATGTGGTGCAGCGAATGATCGAGCGAACGGTGCCAGGCGACGAAGCGTTTCGCCGCCCCGCTGAGTTCACCGAGCCTGAACAGCCCGTCGCTCACCCATTCCCGAATGGCCGCCAAGGTCTCGTATTGCACCTCCGACGGCGACGCCGACGGGTTCTGGTGTTTGACATGCCAATCCACCGCGTTCAGGTCGATCGGCGCGCCAAGAGCCTCGCGCAATAGCCCGTTGCGCACCGCCTCGCGTTCGGCGCTCATCGATGTTTGCGCTCGGTAGCCCGCGTCATGCTGGTCACCGTACCGTCAGCTTTTGCCGAGCGATACCGCTGGCGTCTCGCTGTAGCGTGCTCTCATGGTGGATTTTGCTCTGCGCTCGTGTGGGTTGCGGGGACACGCGACATTCGCTCCCGATGAGTCGAAACTGCGGGAGCGCTTGAAGGCCGACACTCCCGCCGGGGAGGCTTGGCGCTGTTTGCGTTGCGAGACTTTCGTTGTAGGCCCTGCGCGCCGCAGCGGCCCGGCGAATACGGCGCCCGAAATTCCACGCGGCAGACTGCTGCGGGATCGGACATTGATGCGGGCGCTCGCCGTGGAACGTGCGATCCGATGCGTCGTGTTGCTGCTGGTGGCCGCCGGCGTGCTCAAGGTCCGCGGGTCACACTCACGGTTGCAGCAAGCGTTCCAGCGAGACCTTCCTTTGCTTCGGCCGCTGGGGAATCAGCTCGGATGGGATCCGGATAACTCCAAGATCATCGGCCATATCGCCCATGCGTTCGCGCTGTCGTCGTCGACGCTGCTACTCATCGCGCTGGGCTTCATCACCTACGCGCTGATCGAGCTTGTCGAGGCTGTCGGGCTGTGGCTGATGCGGCGATGGGGTGAGTACTTTGCGGTGATCGCCACCAGCATCTTTCTTCCCCTAGAAATCTACGAGCTCACCGAAAAGATCACGGCACTACGGCTTTTCGCTCTCCTGGTCAATGTGGTTGCGGTGGTATGGCTGCTGTGGAGCAAACGGCTGTTCGGGCTGAACGGTGGCGCAAAGGCGTACCGGGAAGAACACGAAACAGAAAGCCTGCTGAGCGTCGAACGAGCAGGACTGCGCGAAAACGGCACCGGGACAACAGCCTAGTTCAAGGCTCCGATGGTAAGCCGGCTTGGCGTTGCAGCGCGTAGGCGACGGCATGGGTGCGGTTGTCCACGCCGAGCTTGGCCAAGATGGCCTCTACGTGGTGCCCGACGGTTTTGGGGCTGATGTTCAGATCGGCAGCGATCTCACGGTTACTGCGCCCAGCGGCAAGCAGGTCGAAGACCTCGCGCTGACGGCCGGTCAGTGCATGGGGGTCGGATAGTTTGTCGGCTCGCCGGGTACGAGGGACACTCTCGCGCAGTGCGGCCAGGCGCTGCTGAGCGCGGCGCGCCGCCGCTTTGGCGCCGAGTCGACGGAAGGTGTCCAGCGCCGTTTTCACCGCAGAGATGTCGCCGCCGAGTTGGGCCAGCGCCGCATCGTAGGTGCAGCCGCGGCGGGTCCACTCCAGCGCGGCGTCCTGCCAGTCCCCGCCGACTTCTAACTCGAACGGAGTCGGCGCATCGCAGCCGGTGATCTCTAGTGTGCCGCCGGCCAGGTGAACCCAACGACGTAGCGGCCCCACCTGCCACGCATCGGCGCGTTCGCCAGACGCCGCCAGCCCGGCCTGCGCTTCGGCGAGGGCCGTGGCGTCGTCGCCGCGCAGCCAGGCCACCTCGGCGCGTGCCGCCCACGCCGCGTCGAGACGAAACAGGTCGCCGGGTAGCGCGCCGCCGGCGGCCTCCTCGAGCAGCGGGTCGGCGGACAGCTGACCGCGACGCGCCCGGACCAGGGCGAGGGTCAGCAGCGGCAGGAATCGGTGCTGCGGGCTCAGCTCGGGACGGGTCAGAATCTGTTCGGCAGCGATGGTGGCGCGGTCCCAGTCGCCGCGATGTCACGCCGTCGACGTGGCTGCGGCGGCCACCAGCCCGCCGAACATGCCGACGTCGTGGTCGTCGCAGAACTGCGCGGTTTCAGCCAGGTAGCCGTCGGCGCGATCCAACTCGCAACGCATCACCGCTAACCAGCAGATGCACACCCCCAGGACTCCCGCGTGTTCCTCCAGCGCCGGAGTCGACGACGCCTCCCGCCAGATCCCCTCCTGTTCTTCCCAGCCCGCGCCGGCGCTGAACACACCGGTGAGGGCCGTGTAGCCGCGTGCGCGAAGGACGACGGCGGGATCATGCAATGCGTCACCGAGTGCATGAGCGCGGGCCGCGTACTCGGCGCACGCCGGATCGAACGCGAGGCCGCTGATGTGCGCCATGTTGATCAGCGACCACGCCAGCTGAGGCGAGGGGCCGAGGTCTTCCAGCAGCCGCAGCGATGCGTGTGCCGCATCGAGCGCTTCGGCAGCGCGTCGCAGCGGCTGGAGCAGATACGACAGCCAGCGCAGGTTGTCTCCTTCGAGTCGGTGGCCGAGCTTGTGGCGCAATGCAATCGCCTCGCGCAAGGCGGCGACCCCCGGATCGGCCTGCCCACTGAGATAACAAGCGAAGGCCAGTCGCTCCAGCCAGACAACGCGTCGCTCGTCGGAAACCGTGTCTGCGTGGCGCAATGCGCGCGCGTATTGGTCCGCGGCCTCGCGATTGGCGCGCAGCGAGCCGGCCCGTTCGGCTGCGGCGATGCCGTAGCGAACCGTTGCGTCCCGTTCGCCGGCTTCGTCGGCATGAAATGCCAATGCCGCCAACGTGTTCGCGTTGATGGGAAGCTCAGCCAGGACGGTCAGCGCGCGCCTGTGCAGCTCAGTGCGATCAAAGTCGGGGATCTGCGCCAGGGAGGCCTGGCGCGCAAGTTCGTGACGGAACCCGACCAGGTCTCCCTCGGCGGTCAGCACCCCGGCACCAAGGCATTCATATAGCGCCGTCCGAGCTTCGGGACACATCTTCTCCAGCATGGCGATTATCGGCCCGCGGCCCGCACACGGCGACCGCATGCGTCGTTTCCCGCGCCTTCGCCGACAGCCGCGCCAGTCGGCCGCACACCGCCTCGGAGATGCTGCGCGGCAAGCCTTCCCGGGTCACTGCGACCGGCCCGACTGCCAGCACCTCGGAGACGAAAAACGGGTTACCGCTGGTGATGTGGTGCAACTGTTCGGCGTTGAGTCCGGTGCCGGCGGCAAGCGCCGCCACCGCGGATAAGCTGAACGGCGCCAACCCAATCCGGCTGACCGCGGCGTGGTTCGCCAGGTCCTCCAGCGTCACCGCCAACGGATGCGCCGGGGACAGCTCGTCGTCGCGGAAAGAAATCACCAGCAGCAACCGCAATGCTCCGATGCGCCGCGCCAAGAACCGCACCATATCCAGGGTCGCGCCGTCGGCCCAGTGCGCGTCCTCGATCACCCACACCCATCGGGCTCCATCGCCCAACGCGCCCAACAGCTGTCGATAAATCTGCGCGGTGTCACCCGAGTCGACGGCCGCAGCCAACCCGGAAGCCGCGGCGGCGTTCAGCCCCGCCAGGGCGTCGGTCAGCGGGCCCAGCGGGCGCGGCGCACCCAACGGGTCGCACCAGCCTTGCAACACCCGCAGCCCGGAATCCAGTTGGCTGACAAACCTGGCCAGCAGGGCGGTTTTGCCGACACCGGCCTCCCCGCGCGACAACACCACTTCCCCGTGGCCGCTGCGCGCCATTCGGCGCGCCAGTACCCCCAGCTGCGCCAGCGGCGCATCGCGCTCCAGCAAGCCGCCCGCCAAGGTTGGCTCCCATCCTCGCCTCGAGGCTTACCGCGCCGTGTCGCAAAAAATAGGACATTGCCCCATGACGTGAGCTCGCCTGCGAGCGCACACTTAGACGCGCGCCAGCGAGCCGACGCGGCTAGAGCAAACGCGTTTCCGGGACATGATGCGACTCGCATTTCAGCCTCACCGCCCCCCGGGCGCGCGACAACAGCAACTTGACTGTGGTCAAGTAACACACGTTGCGGACTGCTCACGATCACGTGAGTTACCTCGCCCGTCGGTCGGGCAAATTTTCTAGGGCAACTGACTCAGCGCAGCAATGCGCGTGACATCACCACGCGCTGAATCTGGTTGGTGCCCTCATAGATCTGGGTGATCTTGGCGTCGCGCATGAACCGCTCCACCGGGAAGTCGGTGGTGAATCCCGCGCCGCCGAAGAGTTGCACGGCGTCGGTAGTGACTTCCATCGCCACGTCCGAGGCGAAGCACTTCGACGCCGCCGAGATGAAGCCCAGATCCGGTTCGCCGCGCTCGGCGCGGGCGGCGGCGGTGTAAACCATCAGCCGCGCGGCCTCGACCTTCATCGCCATGTCGGCGAGCATGAACTGGACGGCCTGGAACGTGCTGATCGACTCGCCAAACTGCTTGCGGTCCTTGGTGTAAGCGATGGCGGCGTCGACCGCGCCCTGGGCGATGCCCACGGCCTGGGCGCCGATCGTCGGGCGGGTGTGGTCCAGCGTGGCCAGCGCGGTCTTGAACCCGGTGCCGGGGTCGCCGATGATCCGATCGCCGGGAACCCGGCAATTCTCGAAGTAGAGCTCGGTAGTCGGCGAACCCTTGATGCCCAGCTTCTTTTCTTTGGGCCCGACGGTGAAACCCTCGTCGTCTTTGTGCACCATGAACGCCGAAATCCCGCCGGCGCCCTTGTCCGGGTCGGTCACGGCCATCACCGTGTACCAGGTTGACTTGCCGCCGTTGGTGATCCAGGCCTTGGCGCCGTTGAGGATCCAGTCGTCCCCGTCCGCCTTCGCCCGGGTCCGCATCGATGCGGCGTCGCTGCCGGCTTCGCGCTCACTCAACGCATAGGACGCCATCGCCCCGTCGGTCGCCAGTGCCGGCAGTACCTGCTTCTTCAGCTCCTCCGAGCCGCGCAGGATCAGGCCCATGGTGCCCAGCTTGTTCACGGCGGGGATCAACGACGCAGACGCGTCAACGCGAGCCACTTCCTCGATCACGATGCACGCCGCCACCGAGTCCGCGCCCTGCCCGCCGTATTCCTCGGGAACGTGGACGGCGTTGAAACCGGACGCGTTCAGCGCCGACAACGCCTCCTCGGGAAAGCGGGGTTTCTCGTCGACGTCCGCGGCGTACGGGGCGATCTCTTTTTCCGCCAACGCGCGGATGGCCGCCCGCAGCTCGTTGTGCTCCTCGGGCAGCTTGAACAGATCGAACGACGGATCTCCGGCCCACTGAGCCATCCTGGCCTCCTTGCACTGTGTTTTCTGGCCCGGGCGCCGATTGCCCGGCGCCTTCTGCCCGGCTTCTCCGCGGCTCGCTACGCGGCCAGCATCGTCTCCAGGCTACTGGCCGGTAACTTTACCCTGACGCCGTTTCAGCGCCGCATCCTTGGCCAGCACCGATTCCGCCAGCTGCTCCTGAAAAGCGACAATCCGGGCGCGTAACGCCGGATCCGGCACCGCCAAAATGCGCACCGCGAGCAGCCCCGCGTTGCGCGCACCGCCGATCGACACCGTGGCCACGGGCACCCCGGCCGGCATCTGCGCGATCGACAGCAGCGAGTCCAAGCCGTCCAGCCTCGCCAGCGGCACCGGAACTCCGATCACCGGCAGCGGCGTGGCCGAGGCCACCATGCCGGGCAGGTGGGCCGCACCACCTGCGCCCGCGATGATCACCTCGATGCCACGGTCAGCGGCCGCCCGCGCGTAGTCGAGCATCCGTTGCGGAGTGCGGTGCGCCGAGACCACCCCGACCTCGTAGGGAACATCGAACTCGGCCAGCGCGTCGGCGGCGTCGGCCATCACCGACCAGTCGCTGTCGCTGCCCATGATCACCCCGACCCTGGGTTGGTCAGTCATCTACGCCGCTCCTCCTCATCGCTGCGCTCTGCATCGTCGCCGGCCGAGTCATCTACGCCGCTCCTCCTCATCGCTGCGCTCTGCATCGTCGCCGGGAGTCATCTACGCCGCTCCTCCTCATCGCTGCGCTCTGCATCGTCGCCGGCGTGTGGATCCCAGCCATCCGTCCACTGTCCGTGCGACAACCAGTGTGCCGCCCGCTCGGCGCGCTCACGCAGATTCGCCAGTTGCTCGGGACCCGATTCCGCGAAGCTGCCGAGGAAGTTGATGTGGCCGATCTTGCGGCCCGGCCGTTCGTCCTTGCCGTAGAGGTGAACCCGCGCCTCGGGCATCCGCGCGAACAGGTGGTGCAGTCGCTCGTCGAGCGTCATCGGCGGTGTTTGCGCGGCGCCCAGCACATTGGCCATCACCGTCACCGGCACGATCGCGTCGGTGTCGCCGAGCGGGTAGTCCAGCACCGCGCGCAGATGCTGCTCGAACTGGCTGGTCCGGGCCCCGTCCATGGTCCAGTGTCCGGAATTGTGTGGGCGCATCGCCAGCTCGTTGACCAGCAGCTCCCCGTCGATCGTTTCGAACAGCTCGACCGCCAGGACACCGACGACGCCGAGCTCAGCCGCCAACCTCAACGCCAGTTGCTGAGCCGCGGCGGCGACGTCCTCGGGCAGCGCCGGGGCCGGCGCGATCACCAGCACACAGATGCCGTCGCGCTGCACCGTCTCGACCACCGGCCACGCCGCGCCTTGTCCGAACGGCGATCGGGCCACCATCGCCGAGAGCTCGCGACGCATCGCGACCCGCTCCTCGACCAATACCGGTACACCAGAATTTAAATATTGACCCGCGATCTCGCGGGCCTGCGCCAGGTCGGCGGCCATCCGCACCCCGCGACCGTCGTAACCGCCGCGGACTGCCTTGACCACGATGGGGCCGTCGACCCGTCGCGCGAACTCCGCAATGTCATCGGTGTGCTCGATGGCCGCGTAGCGGGGCACCGGGGCGCCCAGCGCCTCCAGGCGTCGCCGCATGACGAGTTTGTCCTGCGCGTGCACGAGCGCCTTCGGCGGCGGCGCCACGTTGACGCCCTCGGCGACCAGCTTTTCCAGCAGCTCAGCAGGCACGTGCTCGTGGTCGAAGGTCAGCGCGTCGGCGCCGGCGGCGACGCGACGCAGCGCGTCGAGGTCGGTGTGCGAGCCGATCACCACGTCCGGGCTCACCTGGGCGGCGGGGTCGGCGGCGTCGGCGGCCAACACCCGCAGACTCTGACCCAACGCGATCGCCGCCTGGTGGGTCATCCGGGCAAGTTGGCCGCCACCAACCATGGCGACCTGGGGGTACCTGCCGCTTGCGGGGGACGAGGGAGTACTCGGCACGGCCATCATGGTGTCATGGCCGCTGAACGGGTGATTTATCGGCGGTGACACCGTCACAGAGCACCCTTAATAAGCAATACGTAGACTGCGACATTGTGTCCTTCGCCGATGCCACGATCGCCCGACTGCCGGGACCGATGCGTCCCTACGCCGAGCGCCACCACGAACTGATCAAGTTCGCCATCGTGGGCGCCACGACATTCGTGGTCGACTCGGCGATCTTCTACACCCTCAAGCTGACGATCTTGGAGCCCAAGCCGGTGACCGCCAAGGTCATCGCCGGCATCGTCGCGGTCATCGCGTCGTACATCTTGAACAGGGAGTGGAGCTTCCGGGACCGCGGCGGACGGGAGCGTCACCACGAGGCGCTGCTGTTCTTTGCGTTCAGTGGTGTCGGCGTCTTGCTGAGCATGGCGCCGTTGTGGGTCTCCAGCTATGTCCTGCAGCTGCGCGTACCCGCAGTGTCATTGACCGCGGAGAACATCGCCGACTTCGTCTCGGCCTACATCATCGGCAACCTGCTGCAGATGGCGTTCCGGTTCTGGGCGTTCCGGCGCTGGGTGTTCCCGAACGAACACGCCCGCAACACCGACAAGGCGCTGGAGTCGACGCTGACCGCAGGCGGAATCGCCGAAGCGTTCGAGGACGTCGAAGAGAGCGGCAACGTCACGCTGATGCGCGCTTGGCGGTCGCGCCGCGGCCAGGTGGATCAGCTCGGTGATTCCTCGGATCCGAGGGTGTCGAAAACCTCGTGATACAGCAGCGCGTGGACCTGCTCCACGCGCGGAATGTCGTAGAACTCCAGCGGATCTTGTGACGCCGACTCGACGATCAACGTGCCGGTGCGCAGTATCCGATCGATGAGCCGGTGCCGGAATTCCACGCTGTTGATCCGGGCCAACGGGATATCAATGCCGCTGCGACTCAACACCCCGTGCCGGAACATCACTCGCCGGTCGGTGATGACGAAATGCGTAGTCAGCCAATTCAGAAACGGCCACAGTGTCAGCCAGCCGAGGAGCACCAGCCAGATCGCCCCGATGACCGCGAAGACCACCCTTTTGGCGGTCGGATCCCAACTGGTGCTGTTGACCACCGCGGACCCGAACGACGCCGCCGCGCTCGCCAGGATCAGGACGATGACCGGTCCGATCAGCCGTTTCCAGTGCGGGTGGCGGTGCAGGACCACCTGCTCGTCGCCTGCCAGCACGTTGTCGGGGTAGCCCACGCTGGCACTTTAAACGCTGGGGCGCAGGTGTGTGATGTCTCCGGCCGAGATCGCCACCGTCTGACCGCCGGTGTCGACGCACAATCGCCCCGTCTCGTCGATCGCCCGGGCGATCCCGATCACCTCACGATCACCGGGCAAGCTGGCCCGCACCCGAGAGCCCAGGGTCAGGCTGTAGCGCTGATAGTCGGCGATCAGCGCCGCGTCCGCGCCGCCGGCGGCGCGCCAGGCGTCGATGCGCACCGCCAATTCACGAAGTATCCTGCGCGCCAAGGTGTTTCGGTCGGTAACCGATGACCCCAGCGTCAGCAACGACGTAGCCACCGGGTCCGGCGCTTCATCGGCGGTCAACGTCACGTTGAGCCCTAAGCCGAGCACGATCGCCGACGTCGGCGCAGCGACCTCGGCAAGGATGCCGGCGAGCTTGCCGCCGTTTGCCAGCACATCGTTCGGCCATTTCAGCCCGACATCGAAGCTACCGCCCAGGGCAGTCAGCGCGTCCGCCACCGCGACCCCGGTGGCCAGCGGCAACCATCCCCACCCCGACCGGGGAACCGAGTTGCCGCCCACCCCCACCGACAAGGCGATCTGCGCCCGCGGCGGCGCCGACCACTGCCGGCCATGGCGCCCTCGGCCGGCGTTCTGGTATTCGGCGAGCAACACCGATCCGTCGATGTCGGCACCGTCTTCGGCCCGGGTGATCAGATCGGCGTTGGTGGAGCCGGTTTCGCCGACCACGTCGAGTTGACGCCACGGCAGCCCCGGCCCGATCAGCCCGTCGCGCAACACCACCACGTCCAACGGCGCCCTGAGCGAATTGCGGTCCATCGACATCCAGCCTATGACCCGGCGCGTGACTGGGATCGCAATTTAAGGGACCGCTAAGATCGACTCCCATGACAAGCGTTACCGACCACAGCGCAGAGCCGGCCGAGGAGCACACCATCGACATCCACACCACCGCGGGCAAGCTCGCCGAACTGCGCAAGCGGACCGAGGAGACGCTGCACCCGGTCGGTGAGGCCGCCGTCGACAAGGTGCACGCCAAGGGCAAGCTGACCGCACGGGAGCGCATCTACGCCCTGCTGGACGAGGGATCGTTCGTCGAACTCGACGCGCTGGCCAGGCACCGCAGCACCAACTTCGGGCTGGCCGAGAAACGCCCGCTCGGCGACGGGGTGGTCACCGGTTACGGCACCATCGACGGCCGCGACGTGTGCATCTTCAGCCAGGACGTCACGGTGTTCGGCGGCAGCCTCGGCGAGGTGTACGGCGAGAAGATCGTCAAGGTGCAGGACCTGGCCATCAAGACCGGCCGGCCGCTGATCGGGATCAACGACGGCGCGGGCGCGCGCATCCAGGAGGGTGTGGTCTCGCTTGGCCTGTACAGCCAAATCTTCCACAACAACATCCTGGCCTCCGGCGTCATCCCGCAGATCTCATTGATCATGGGTGCTGCCGCCGGTGGGCACGTCTACTCCCCGGCGCTGACCGACTTCGTGGTGATGGTCGACCAGACCAGCCAGATGTTCATCACCGGTCCCGACGTGATCAAGACCGTCACCGGCGAGGACGTGACGATGGAGGAGCTGGGTGGAGCCCACACCCACATGGCCAAGTCCGGCACGGCGCACTACGTCGCCTCCGGTGAGCAGGACGCCTTCGATTACGTCCGCGATCTGCTGAGTTACCTGCCGCCCAACAACTTCACCGATCCACCCCGTTATCCCGTGCCCGTTCCCGAGGGCGCTATCGAGGACAACCTCACCGCCGAGGACCTCGAGCTCGACACGCTGATCCCGAACTCGGCCAACCAGCCCTACGACATGCACGAGGTGATCACCCGCATCCTCGACGACGACGAGTTCCTCGAGGTACAGGCCGGTTACGCCGAGAACATCGTGATCGGGTTCGGTCGCATCGATGGCTACCCGGTCGGCATCGTGGCCAACCAGCCCACCCATTTCGCCGGCTGCCTGGACATCAACGCCTCGGAGAAGGCCGCCCGCTTCGTGCGGACCTGCGACTGCTTCAACATCCCGATCGTCATGCTGGTCGACGTCCCGGGCTTCCTGCCGGGCACCGGGCAGGAATACAACGGCATCATCCGCCGCGGTGCCAAGCTGCTCTACGCCTACGGCGAGGCGACAGTTCCCAAGATCACCGTCATCACCCGCAAGGCCTACGGCGGCGCCTACTGCGTCATGGGTTCCAAGGACATGGGTTGCGACGTCAACGTCGCCTGGCCGACCGCTCAGATAGCAGTGATGGGCGCCTCCGGTGCGGTCGGCTTCGTGTACCGCCAACAGCTCGGCGAGGCAGCCAAGGACGGCGACGACGTCGACGTGCTGCGGCTGCAGCTGCAGCAGAAGTACGAGGACACCCTGGTCAACCCGTACATCGCCGCCGAGCGGGGTTACGTCGACGCGGTTATCCCGCCGTCGCACACTCGCGGCTACATCGGGACCGCACTGCGGCTGCTCGAGCGCAAGATCGCTCAGATGCCGCCCAAGAAGCACGGGAACATCCCACTATGAGTCAAGTGAGCGGAACGAACGCAGTGAGTGACGGGAACGAAACGAACAATCCGGCTCCAGTGAGTGACGGGAACGAGACGAACGATCCAACTCCGGTGACCGACGTGACCGAGCATGAAGCGCACGCGCCGCACATCCAGGTGCTCAAGGGAGCGCCGACCGACGAGGAGTTGGCCGCGCTGATCGCGGTGCTGGGCAGCGCCGCCGGCGGCGGCGGTGAGCCGGGACTGCCCGAACGCAACCGGTGGGGGCTGCCCGTCGACAAGCTGCGCTACCCCGTCTTCAGCTGGCAGAAGATCACCCTGCAGGAACGGATCCACATGCGCCGATGACCCGACTGGTACTCGGGTCCGCGTCTGCGGGTCGGCTCAGGGTGCTTCTGCAGGCCGGTATCGAACCGTTGGTTGCGGTCTCCGGTGTGGACGAGGATGCGGTCGTCGCCGCGTTGGGGTCCGACACTTCCCCGGCTGACGTGGTTCGCAGCCTGGCCCAAGCTAAGGCCGATCAGGTCGCCACGGTCCTCGACCCCGCGGTTGCCGCGGATTGTGTTGTCATTGGCTGTGATTCGATGCTCTACATCGACGGCCGACTGATCGGCAAGCCCGCCTCAGCCGATGCGGCGCGAAGCCAGTGGCGGTCGATGGGCGGTCGGTCCGGCCAGCTGTACACCGGGCACTGCGTGCTTCGGCTGCTCGATCGCGAAACAACGCATCGTGTGGCCGAACCATCGCTTACAACAGTGTATTTCGCTGCTCCGACGGATGCGGATCTGGAGGCTTATCTTGACAGCGGCGAACCGTTAGCCGTCGCCGGAAGCTTCACGTTGGACGGGCTGGGAGGCTGGTTCGTCGACCGGATCGACGGCGACCCATCCAATGTCATCGGCCTGAGCTTGCCGCTGACTCGCGTCTTGCTGCGGCGCGTCGGATTGTCGGTCGCCGAACTGTGGGCGGCCAATTCGGTCACGTCGTGAAAGCTAGGTAGGCTCGCAGTGTGCCATTGCCAGCAGATACCAGCCCGACGCTGAGTGCCTACGCCCACCCGGAACGGTTGGTGACTCCCGACTGGCTGGCCGGCAACCTGGGTCGGCCCGGACTTGCCATCGTCGAATCCGATGAAGACGTCCTGCTCTACGATGTCGGTCATATCCCTGGTGCGGTCAAAATCGACTGGCACACCGACCTCAACGACCCCAGGGTGCGCGACTACATCAACGGCAAGCAATTCGCCGAATTGATGGACCGCAAAGGCATTTCGCGCGACGACACCGTGGTGATCTACGGCGACAAGAGCAACTGGTGGGCCGCGTACGCGCTGTGGGTTTTCACACTCTTCGGGCACCCGGATGTGCGGCTGCTCAACGGCGGACGCAACCTGTGGATGTCCGAAGGGCGCGACACCACATTGGATGTTCCCGCCAAAGCGTCGTCGGGCTATCCCGTCGTGCAGCGCAACGACGCACCGATCCGCGCGTTCAAAGACGACGTGCTGGGCAGCTTGGGTTCCGAGCCACTGATCGATGTGCGGTCCCCCGACGAATACACCGGCAAGCGCACCCATATGCCCGAATACCCCGAAGAAGGTGCGTTGCGGGCCGGACATATCCCCACGGCGCAGTCCATCCCGTGGGGGAAAGCGGCCGACGACAGCGGGCGGTTTCGCAGCCGAGACGAGCTAAAGCAGCTCTACGGGTTCGTCGGGCCGGACGACAAAACCATCGTCTATTGCCGGATCGGCGAGCGGTCCAGCCACACCTGGTTCGTGTTGACACATCTGCTCGGTATCCCCGGCGTGCGCAACTACGACGGTTCCTGGACCGAATGGGGGAACGCCGTGCGAGTGCCCATCGTCGGCGGTGAGAGCCCGGGAGCAGCACCGGCCTCATGAGCATGCCTGCACCGCTGGCCGAGGTGGTGTCCGACTTCGCCGAAGTCCACGGCCAAGACAAGCTCAAGCTGCTGCTGGAATTCGCCGATGAACTTCCAGCTCTGCCGTCGTATTTGGAAGAGGCAGCGATGGAGCCGGTGCCCGAGTGCCAGTCACCGCTGTTTCTGCACGTCGATGCGCACGACCCGGATCGGGTACGGCTGTATTTCAGCGCACCGGCCGAAGCGCCCACCACCCGTGGCTTCGCGTCGATCCTCGCCGCCGGCCTTGACGAACAGCCCGCCGCCGAGATCCTGGCAGTGCCGGAGGACTTCTACACAGACCTGGGTCTGGCCGCCTTGATCAGCCCGCTGCGTCTGCGTGGTATGTCGGCGATGCTGGCCCGAATCAAGCGCCGAGTGCGCGAGTCCGGCTGAAGTAGGCACCGGGTCATATCGCTTGCGGCGCGGCGCTTAAACTTCCCCCGACATGACTTGTAAGAATTTCTCTTAGACATCCCAGAAGTGTTCGGCTCTACAGGAGGCGCAGTGCCTAGTCACGCCAGCTCGACGATCTCCAAGGTCCTTGTCGCCAATCGCGGCGAGATCGCGGTGCGGGTGATCCGCGCGGCCAGGGACGCGGGTCTGCCCAGCGTGGCGGTGTACGCCGAGCCCGACGCCGAGGCCCCACATGTCCGGCTGGCCGACGAGGCCTTCGCGCTGGGCGGTCAGACGTCGGCGGAGTCTTACCTGGACTTCGGCAAGCTGTTGGAGGCCGCCCAGAAGTCGGGCGCCAATGCGATCCACCCTGGCTACGGCTTCCTGTCGGAGAACGCCGACTTCGCTCAGGCGGTGATCGACGCCGGGCTGATCTGGATCGGGCCCAGCCCCCAGTCGATCCGCGATCTCGGTGACAAGGTCACCGCGCGGCACATCGCCGCCCGCGCGCAGGCGCCGCTGGTGCCCGGCACGTCCGATCCGGTCAAGGACGCCGACGAGGTGGTGGCCTTCGCCAAGGAGTACGGCGTGCCGGTTGCCATCAAGGCGGCCTTCGGCGGTGGTGGCCGCGGCATGAAGGTGGCCCGGACCATCGAGGAGATCCCGGAGCTGTTCGAGTCGGCCACCCGCGAGGCGGTTGCGGCGTTTGGCCGTGGTGAGTGCTTCGTGGAGCGCTACCTGGACAAGCCGCGCCACGTGGAGGCGCAGGTGATCGCGGACCAGCACGGCAACGTCATCGTCGCGGGCACCCGCGACTGCTCGCTGCAGCGCCGCTTTCAGAAGCTGGTCGAAGAGGCGCCCGCGCCGTTCTTGACCGACGCGCAACGCAAGGAGATCCACGAATCCGCCAAGCGGATCTGCAAAGAGGCGCACTACTACGGTGCCGGCACCGTGGAATACCTGGTGGGCCAGGACGGGCTGATCTCCTTCCTCGAGGTCAACACCCGTCTACAGGTCGAGCACCCGGTCACCGAGGAGACCTCGGGCATCGACTTGGTGCTGCAGCAGTTCAAGATCGCCAACGGCGACAAGCTGGACATCACCGAGGATCCCACGCCGCGCGGGCATGCCATCGAGTTCCGGATCAACGGCGAGGACGCCGGACGCGGCTTCTTGCCCGCGCCCGGTCCGGTCATCAAGTACGAGACGCCCAGCGGACCAGGAGTCCGGTTGGACTCCGGTGTCGAGGCCGGTTCGGTGATCGGCGGGCAGTTCGACTCGATGCTGTCCAAGCTCATCGTGTACGGCGCCAGCCGCGAGGAGGCGCTTGCCCGCTCGCGCCGCGCCCTCGACGAATTCCATGTCGAAGGGCTGGCCACCGTCATCCCGTTCCACCGCGCCGTGGTGTCCGACCCGGCGTTCATCGGCGACGACAACGGCTTCTCGGTGCACACCCGCTGGATCGAGACCGAGTGGAACAACACCGTCGAGCCATTCACCGGCGGTGAGCCCATCGATGAGGAGGAGACCCTGCCGCGACAAAAGGTCGTGGTAGAGGTCGGCGGCCGACGGCTCGAGGTGTCGCTCCCGGGTGACCTGGCGCTGTCCAACGGCGCGACCACTGACGCGGTCGGCGTGATCCGCAAAAAGCCCAAGCCGCGCAAGCGAGGCGCGCACGGCGGCGCCGCGGCCTCCGGTGACGCGGTGACCGCACCGATGCAGGGCACTGTGGTGAAGGTCGCCGTCGAGGAGGGACAAGAGGTCTCGACCGGCGACCTGGTGGTGGTCCTGGAGGCGATGAAGATGGAAAACCCCGTCACCGCACACAAAGACGGCACCATCACCGGGTTGGCCGTCGAAACCGGGGCCGCTGTCACCCAGGGCACGGTGCTCGCCGAAATCAAGTAGGCACCTCCGGCGACGAACTTGGAACCGCGTTCGCCGACGATGCAGGGCGCCACGCGGCCTGAGGAGAGCCGAACTTGGAACCTGTCGAGATCAACGCCGGGCAGTGGTACCTGCGCGGACTGCGCGCCGACGGCCGCATCGACGACCGGGCCGCGTTGGCCGGTCTCGGCGTAAACGATCCCGACCACGTCGCGCGCAGTGTCGCCCACTGGTCCGCGGACACCCGCTACTCATGGGCGGTCTGCGATGTCACGACCGGCGAGCTGTTGGCTGAAGTGACGCTGGATCCGGAGTCCGGAGAGATCGCCACCCGAGCGCGCACCAGCCACACCGGTGCGGCCACCGCGGCAGCTGAGTCCGTCCAGCGATTCGCCGCCGCAGTCGTTGTGCCAAAACGTAATTCCGGATAACACCGCGAGCCGGACGGCGCTGACCAGGCTTTCTGAGAAACACTCTCAAGCCGTTGTGGGCACAGTGCGACCAGGGTAGTGTTTCAACTAGGTTGAGTTGACAGCCGCCCCGGAACCACGTCGATTGACGTAGGGGAGGCTCGTTCTCCCGATTTTCTCCTAGCGCGCGGCCCCTAAACCGCTTGACGTGATCCACAGATTGCTCGTCGACTGATGGAGTCACATGATATTTGCTTTTACCCATTCGAAGTCGGCGTCACCGGTTCTCGAGACCGACGCCGCATTTCCGCCACCCGCATGGCAGAACCATTCCGCGCGATTCACCGCTGAGTCGGATTCATCCTGCGTAGTGATCACCGCCCACGGGGAGCTCGACGCTTCCAATGCCACTCAGCTCGCCGACTACGTTCAGCATTGCGTCGCTCATTGCCCATCGGTGGTCGTCGTGGACTTAAGCAGTCTGGAATTCTTTGGAACTGCTGGTTTTTCGGCGCTGCACTTGATCAATGTCAGGTGCGCGGGCGCGAATCTGCGCTGGGCCGTGGTGCCCGGCAAAGCGGTGTCCCGGTTACTGCGGATCTGCGACCCCGACAACACGCTACCGCTGGTCAAGTCGGTAAAAGACATGTCGGATGCAGCCGACGAAAACGCCGAGTCGCTACTCCAACTCATCCCGCAGCCGCGCTAGGGACTTAGCCAGCAGTCGCGAGACGTGCATCTGTGAAATGCCAACGCGTTCGGCGATCTGCGTCTGCGTCATCGAGTCGAAGAACCTGAGGACCAACACCGTTCGCTCCCGCTCCGGCAACCCTTCCAACAACGGCCGCAGCGCCTCGCGGTTCTCGATCCGTTCGAGACCGAAGTCGACGTCGCCAAGGGTGTCGGCGATGGCCCGCGCTTCTTCGTCGCCGCCGCTGCCGCCGCCGCTGTCGATGGACAGTGTGTTGTAAGAGCTGCCCGCCACCAGTCCCTCGATCACCTCGGCGCGGTCCATATCGAGTTCGTGGGCGAGTTCGGTCGCGGTCGGCGCTCGGCCCAGCCGCTGCGAAAGGTCGGCGGTTGCGGCGCCAAGGCGTAAGTGCAGTTCTTTCAAACGCCGCGGGACCTTGACCGACCAGCTGTTGTCCCGGAAATGCCGGCGAACCTCGCCCATGATGGTGGGCACCGCGAACGAGACGAAATCGGAGCCGGTCTCGACGTCGAAGCGGGCGACAGCGTTGACCAGTCCCACGCGAGCCACCTGAACCAAGTCGTCGCGTGGTTCCCCGCGACCCTCGAAACGGCGGGCTATGTGATCGGCCAACGGCAGGCAGCGCTCGACGATCTTGTCGCGATGACGCTGGAAGTCTGACGAATCGCCGTCAAGAGTGGCCAGCTCACGAAACATGTCGGGAACGTCTGCGTATTCGTTGGGACGAGAGGAAGAACCGCCGACAGCTCGCGCTGTCACCTGCGAGAGCCCGCCCGTCGGGTGGTCAATGTGACACCGAATACGCCGTGGCCATCAGGCCCGTGACTGTCCTGGAACGTCTGTACCTCGTCGGTCAGCGATGTCAGGACATGCCAGCTGAAGCTGCCCGGCGCCACGACGTCGGCGTTGTCGCAGGTCGTCGATGCCTCGACCTTCAATTCGTCGTCGCGCGGATCAACCACGATCGCCAGCGTGGCGTCCGGAATGGCTGAACGAATCAACCGGGTGCACACTTCGTCTACCGCGAGACGCAGATCGGCTACGGCGTCGAAATCGAGATCCTCGAAGGTGCCGACTGCCCCCACCAAAGTGCGCAAGACCGCCAAGTTCTCGAGCTTCGCCGCAACGCGCAGTTCGATCGCGCGTTCACCGCGTTGCTGATTCTCCACTGGCTTCGCAAGAGCGGTCATGGGGCCTCCCAGCATTGTTTGACCGACACTACCCTTGCGCTCGAGCTGGTTAGTCATGATCGCCGCCGGGTATTCCAGCCGCAATGGACGCAAGCGAGACACCGGAAATCCAGCGCACACGCCGCATTCGGCGCGTTGCACTGATCGCCGTCATCACGTTGGTGATCCTCGTATTGATCGCAGTGGGCATCTATGTCATCGCATTCGTGATTTTGTCCCCCATGATCGGGTGACGGGCGGACCATCCGCCGACAATCTCATCATGGTCTAGAGCAAATACCCACTCGCGGCAAGTAATAAAACCAAAGGAGGTAACGATGCCCAACCGGTCGATCAAGGATGAAAAGCTTTATCGGGACCTGCGCAAACAAGGTGACTCCAAGGAAAAAGCCGCTCGGATCTCCAACGCTGCGGCGGCCCGCGGCCGGTCCGCCGTCGGCAAATCAGGCGGCGAGTCGGGCTCCTACGACGACTGGACTGTTCCAGAACTCAAGAAGCGAGCCAAACAGCTTGGCATCTCAGGCTATTCAAGCCTGAACAAAGGCAAGCTCATCGCCAAGCTGCGCGACCACTGAGCGGAGCCCGACCGGTGGTGTTAGCTGGCCGGCCGTTGGCGCCGGACCTCGGCGTGTGCGTCGTACCAGCGGTCCTCGATTTTGCGAACCCGCCGGTGCTCGATCGCCAGCCACACCAGGCCGAACGTCATCGCCACGACTGCTACTACACCGGTGGCCATGCCCTGGCTTTGGTGGCCGGTGCCGAAAGCCGTCAGCGACGCTGCCACGGCCAGCACGGCCGCCACGACGAGCAGATAACCGGGCCAGCTGACAACATCGATCATTGACTCGCCTGCGTGTGATCGCGTCGTCCGCACATGGTCGACGGGGTCGCGATAGGTATCACCCATGACAGTCCCCTTCCCGGTCCTTCCCCGCCATCTTCGGCGCCCGTCGCCGGGCACTTCCTACAACGGTAGAACGCTGAAAGTCGGTGCGGGAGTGATTGCTCGCAGACGGGTCAACGAGCCAGAACAGGTCCGGCGATCGGGGCACCCATGGTGAGCGTGAAAAACATCAGGATCATCAGGAACCACCCGGCACCCTGCCATGCCCACCAGACGCCGTGGTCGCGCCAGATGCGATACGTACGCACAAATGCCCAGCACCCCGCGGCCAGCAGAATCAGCGGAGCGCCGATCGCAAGGATCGTCAGCTGGGGCGCACCGCATGCCACGGTGTCGATGGACATCGCGCCCTGACAGGTGCTGGCCCACAGCGCGGCCACGATGAGGAATGCCACTCCGGCAAGCGCGGCCAGAACGGCAAACCGAATGGCTGCGTGTACCTCGTTGTCTTCACGGCCTAGGCGGTCGCCGGCTGAGGGGTGCTGTTGTGTCTGCATGCTGAACCTCTGTCGCTATCACGCGCGATCACACGCGCCAGACGGGTATACCCCGCGGTCCGGGGGTGGTAAACCGGTAACCGTCGCGCGGTCACGAACCGGAGATCGGCTCCGTGAGGACGTTTCGCAAAGCTGCCACCGCCTCGTCGATCTCGGCGCGCGAGACGGTCAGCGCCGGACGAAATCGGATGCTGGCTTGACCGCTGGGAAGCACGATCACCCCGTTTTGCCATAGCCGGCGGAGCAACTCGTCGCGGTCGCTGGTGGTCGGCATGCTGAACGCGCACATCAATCCGCGGCCGCGGACGTCGAGCACGAATGCCGGGAAGTCGTTGGCGAGCTCGTCGAAGCGCGCCCGTAGATAGCGGCCCTGAGTGGCCGCATTCTCGAACAGCTCGTCGGCTTCAATGACCTCCAGGATGCGCCGGGCGCGAACCATGTCGGTGAGGTTGCCGCCCCAAGTCGAGTTGAGCCGCGACGGCACAGCGAACACGTTGTCGGCGATGTCGTCGACGCGCCGCCCGGCCATCACCCCGCACACCTGCGTCTTCTTACCGAACGCCACCACGTCGGGTGCAACGCCCAATTGTTGGTAGGCCCAAGCGGTTCCGGTCAAACCGCAGCCCGTCTGCACCTCGTCGAAGATCATCAGCGCGTCGAATTCGTCACACAGCGCGCGCATCGCGGCGAAGAACTCGGGCCGGAAGTGCCGGTCGCCGCCCTCGCCCTGGATGGGTTCGGCGACGAAGCAGGCGATGTCGTGCGGGTAAGCCTCGAATGCTGCCCGGGCCTGTCGCAGCGACTCGGCTTCCGGCGCACCGATGTCGGCGCCGGGACGAAGGTAGGGCGCGTCGATGCGTGGCCAGTCGAACATCGGAAACCGAGCAACGGTGACCGGATTGCTGTTGGTCAGCGACAGCGTGTAACCGCTGCGTCCGTGAAACGCCCCTTGCAGGTGCAGCACCCGGGTACCCAATTCGGGGTCGACGCCGCGTGCCTCGTTGTGCCGGCTCTTCCAGTCGAACGCGACCTTCAGGGCGTTCTCCACCGCCAGCGCACCACCGTCGACGAAGAACAGATGCGGCAGCGCCGGATCGCCCAGCACCCTCGCGAAGGTCTGGACAAAGCGGGCCATCGGCACCGAGTACACGTCGGAGTTACTCGGCTTGTTCACCGCGGTGTCGGTGAGTTCTGCACGGAAGTCATCGTCGTAAGCCAGCGCCGGATGGTTCATGCCCAGCGCCGACGAGGCGAAGAACGTGAACATATCGAGGTAGCGCCGACCGTCGCGGGCATCGACCAGATACGAGCCGGCCGAGCGATCGAGGTCGAGCACGAAATCCAGACCGTCGACAAGAATGCTGCGCGCGAGCACCTCATGGACTCCGTCAGGCCCGAGTTGCCGATCGGTAGCTGCCAGCGCGCTCGTCATTAGGTCACCGTATCATTAACATTTACGATATCCTGATGGCACACCGTAACTTTTACGGTACAGACTGTCGATCATCGTAAAATGTCTGTAAAATGATCGTGCTGCGGGTCTGCACGTTTGCCGTTGTCCGGATCCTCTGTAACAGGTCTTCCAGCGCGCGCGGAGACTCGACGCGCACCAGCAGGATGTAGCTTTCCTCACCGGCCACCGAGTGACACGACGCGATCGCCTCGATGTGTTGCAGGCGAGCCGGCGCATCATCGGGTTGTGAGGGATCGAGAGGGGTGATGGCCACGAACGCCGACAACAAGTGTCCGACCGCCGCCGGGTCGATCCGCGCCGAATACCCGGTCACCACACCGCGAGACTCCAGCCTGCGCACCCGCGACTGGACTGCCGAGACCGACAGCCCAGTGTTCGCGGCCAACTCCGACAATGTCGCGCGGCCGTCAGCGACCAGCGAGCGCACCAAGATCCGGTCGATGTCGTCGAGCGTCTCAGCCATGGCCGGAGAGTATCGCAGCGGTGATCACCGTTGACCCGCGCGCATCGTCGCCTGGCCGGGTCGCAGCTACGGGAGCGCTTCGCCGCCGGTCTGTCCGCCATGTACGGCAGCGAGGTGCCCGCTTACACAACGCTGGTCGAGGTCAGCATGCAGGTCAACCATGATTACGCCACGCGGCGTGCGGGCGCCGAACGGCTCGGCTCGCTGTCCCGCGTCACCGCCGAACGACACGGTGCGATCCGCGTCGGCACACCCGGTGAGCTGGCCGCGGTCGCCGAGCTGTTCTCGGCCTTCGGCATGGTCCCGGTCGGCTACTACGACCTGCGCGACGCCGCTTCACCGGTGCCGGTGGTGTCCACCGCCTTTCGGCCTATCGACGCGCAAGAGTTGGCGCGCAACCCGTTTAGGATTTTCACGTCGATGCTGGCGATCAGGGATCCGCGTTTCTTCGACGCCGAGTTGCGCGCTCGGGTGCAGAGGTTCCTGGGTCGCCGCCAACTCTTCGACCCGGCGTTGCTCGCCCGCGCCCGGGTGATCGCGGCCGACGGCGGCTGCGATGTCGACGAGGCCGATGACTTCGTCGCGCAGGCCGTAGCGGCGTTCGCCCTATCAGGTGAACCGATCGAGAAGTCCTGGTATGACGAGCTATCGCAGGTATCGGCCGTAGCCGCCGACATCGCCGGCGGGTGCTCCACCCACATCAATCACCTGACGCCGCGGGTGCTCGACATCGACGAGTTGTACCGCCGGATGACGGCTCGTGGCATCACGATGATCGACGCCGTCCAGGGACCGCCCCGCTGGGACGGGCCCGCGGTGCTGTTGCGCCAGACGTCGTTTCGCGCCCTCGCCGAACCACGCCGGTTTCGCAACGACGACGGGACGGTCGTCGATGGGACGCTGCGGGTCCGCTTCGGCGAGGTAGAGGCGCGCGGTGTGGCGCTGACGCCGAAGGGCCGCAAGCATTACGACGCCGCGATGGCTCGTCTTCCTGGTAACCCCGATCCCGCCACGGTGTGGGGCCAGCACTTCCCGGCAACCGACGACGAGATGGCCGCTGCCGGGTTGGCCTACTACCGCGGCGGCGATCCATCTAAACCCGTTGTCTACGAAGACTTTCTGCCAGCCTCAGCGGCTGGCATCTTTCGCTCCAACCTCGACAGCGACACCGAGGCCACCGAGGTCGTCGACGACTCGGGCTACAGCGTGGACTGGATGGCCGGGGCGATCGACCGCCACATTCACGACCCTTACGCTCTTTACGAATCGCTCTGCAAGGAGGCACTCGCGTGACCACCGTTGACGAGTTGCGCACCCGCGCGCGCCGGGCCCTGGACGCTGTCGGCTGCGACCTAACCGACACAGTGGTCGGTGAGCCCGGCCAGCACGGCCTGCCGGCCAGCACGCCGGTCACCGGCGACGTCCTGTTCACCGTCGCTGAGACCACACCGACACAGGCCCGGGGCTGTATCGCCGATGCGGCGCAAGCGTTTTCGACATGGCGAGCCACCCCCGCCCCGGTACGCGGCGCGCTGGTGAATCGGCTGGGCGAGCTGCTCACCGATCACAAACACGACCTGGCCACCCTGGTGACGATCGAGGCGGGCAAGATCACCTCCGAGGCGCTCGGCGAGGTGCAGGAGATGATCGATGTCTGCCAGTTCGCCGTCGGGCTGTCGCGTCAGCTCTACGGCCGCACCATCGCCTCCGAGCGGCCCGGGCATCGGCTGATGGAAACCTGGCACCCCCTCGGCGTGGTCGGCGTGATCACCGCGTTCAACTTTCCGGTCGCGGTGTGGGCGTGGAACACCGCGGTGGCGCTGGTCTGCGGGGACACCGCGGTGTGGAAACCGTCCGAGCTCACGCCGCTGACGGCGCTGGCCTGCCAGGCGCTGATCGAGCGTGCGGCCGACGATGTCGGCGCGCCGCGCGCGGTGAGCGCCTTGATCACCGGCGGCCGCGAGGCCGGTGAGAGGCTGGTGGACGACGAGCGGGTCGCGCTGGTATCCGCGACCGGCTCGGTGCGGATGGGCCAGCAGGTCGGACCACGGGTCGCGAAGCGGTTCGGCCGGACGCTGCTGGAACTCGGCGGCAACAACGCCGCCGTCGTGACGCCATCAGCTGACCTCGATCTGGCGGTACGCGCCATCGTCTTCGCCGCCGCGGGCACCGCCGGTCAACGCTGCACCACGCTGCGCCGGTTGATCGTGCATCGCTCGGTGGCCGACGATCTGGTCGGCCGCATCGCCGCCGCCTACCGGCAGCTGCCGATCGGTGACCCGTCGACCGAGGGCACGCTGGTCGGCCCGCTCATCCACGAGACGGCCTACCGCGACATGGTGGGCGCCTTGGAGCAGGCCCGCGCCGACGGCGGCGAGGTCCTCGGCGGTGAGCGCCACGAGGTGGGCCACCCGAGCGCCTACTACGTCGCGCCGGCGGTGGTGTGCATGCCGTCGCAGACCGACATCGTGCACACCGAGACGTTCGCGCCAATCCTCTACGTGTTGGTCTACGACGACCTCGACGACTCCATCGCGCTCAACAACGCCGTACCCCAGGGTTTGTCGTCGGCGATCTTCACCACCGATATGCGGGAGGCGGAACGCTTCATCGACGGCTCCGACTGCGGCATCACCAATGTCAACATCGGCACCTCCGGCGCCGAGATCGGCGGCGCCTTCGGCGGTGAAAAGCAGACCGGCGGCGGCCGCGAGTCCGGTTCGGACGCCTGGAAGGCCTATATGCGCCGTGCCACCAACACCGTCAACTACTCCGGCGAATTGCCGCTGGCCCAGGGTGTGCACTTCGGCTGAGACCGGACCCCGCCGGTGAGGTCAGCCTTTGTCGCCGTGCGTCGGCGCTGCGCGCCCGGAACTGTAGCGGATCATGAAGATCGCCACGGCGATGCCTATTATCAACAGTCCCAGCGCGCCGAGCTCGAACAGGAGACGATCGAGTTCTTTGTCGGAATGCACCTGCTCGGACGCCGCAGTCACAATCAGGATCCGTCGCACGCAGGCAATCAACCCGATGAAAAGAAAAGGCTCGGCGGCGATTTCGTGATAGAGCAGCACCGCGCGCAGCGTCGCTGCAATCTCGGCGATGATCAGGACCATCAGGACTCGGTCGAGGACCAGCACGCCGCCCTGCAACGTGTTGACTTTGTGGCTTGCGGCTTGCACGACTGCTTCTGCACCGCCGATCACCACCAGCACCGCAGCTGACACCAAGAGCAGGAATGCGATCGCATAAATCACGGTCTCGAAAGTGTCGACCAGGCGCGCCGACCCGCTGGCTCAACCCGCGGCGGGCGGCATCGTTTCTGGTATCCATGGCTCAGCGATTCTATGGCCCCGAGGCGTGTGCGGGCTTGAGGTTCCGGGTCAGCGTGTGTTGCCCGGCGAGCCGCCTGAGAAAACAATGGGGACCGCCCACCAATTCGCTGAGCTAACGAACACGCTGGTGGGAGGCAGTCGCGGCTTCGCGGCGGATGCCAGGTGAGCCCCGGGTATCGATGAGTGCATAGGCGGGGAGGAGTTTGCAGAGGCTTCCCGAGCGTTGACGGCCTGCGCGAAGAATCGACAAGTACCATCTGGGCTATGGGAACTCCACGGCGCCGGTTATCTCCGGACGACCGCCGTGCCGAGTTGCTGGCGTTAGGCGCGGAAGTCTTCGGTCAACGACCCTACGACGACGTCCGCATCGACGAGATCGCCGAGCGGGCCGGCGTGTCCCGGGCGTTGATGTACCACTACTTCCCCGACAAGCGGGCATTCTTCGCCGCCGTCGTCAAAGGACAAGCCGACCAGCTGTTCGAGACCACCAATGCCCTGCCGACGCCAGGCCAGACGCTATTTCAAGAGACCCGCGACGGCGTCCTCGCCTACATGCAGTACCACCAAGAGCACCCGCACGCCGCCTGGGCCGCATATGTCGGACTCGGCCGCTCTGATCCGGTCTTACTCGGCATCGACGACGAGGCCAAGGACCGTCAGATGGAACACATCATGAGCCGCATCATCGAAGTCGACGGGGCGTGGAGCCGGCTCGAGCCCGATGTCGAACGCGACCTGCGGATCGTCATCCACGGTTGGCTGGCGCTGACCTTCGAGATATGCAGGCAGCGCATCCTGCACCCGGATACCGATGCGGGCCATCTCAGCGATACCTGCGCGCATTCGCTGCTCGACGCGATAACCAGGGTGAATAACATCCCCGAGCAACTGGCGAAGGCGGTCGCGCCCGACCAGCGGTGACGTGCGGGACCCCTTTGTCAGTGCCCGCTGGCACGATTGGCTAGGTGACCACCGTGCCCGACGATCCGCTCGCCCGGTTCAGCGTCGTCACTCGCGACTGGTTCGCGGGTACTTTCGCTGCGCCAACCCCCGCGCAGGCCGACGCCTGGGCGGCGATCGCCGACGGCAATAACACGCTTGTCATCGCGCCGACCGGCTCGGGCAAGACGCTGGCGGCGTTCCTGTGGGCCATCGACGATCTGGCCGGTGCACCACGGGGCGGGCGGACTGGCGGAACGCGAGTGCTCTACGTCTCACCACTGAAGGCGCTGGCCGTCGACGTCGAGCGCAACCTAAGCACACCGCTGGCGGGGATGGCCCGGGTCGCCGCCCAACGGGGTCTGCCCGCGCCGGAGATCACCGTCGGGCTGCGATCCGGCGACACTTCGCCGGCACGCCGTCGACAGCTCATCAGCACGCCGCCCGACGTGCTGATCACCACGCCGGAGTCGCTGTTTTTGATGCTGACGTCGGCGGCCCGGCAGACCCTGGCCAATGTGCAGACCGTGATCGTCGACGAGGTGCATGCCATCGCCGGCACCAAACGGGGTGCTCACCTGGCGCTGTCGCTGGAGCGGCTCGACGACATGTTGCAGGCGCCGGCTCAGCGAATCGGGTTGTCTGCCACCGTGCGTCCGCCCGAAGAGGTTGCCCGGTTCCTCGCGGGAACATCTCCGACGACCATCGTGGCCCCACCAGCGGCCAAGACCTTCGAGCTGACCGTCCAGGTCCCGGTCCCCGATATGGCCAACCTGGCCAACAACAGCATCTGGCCCGATGTCGAGGCGCGGCTGGTCGAACTCGTCGAAACCCACAACTCGACGATCGTGTTCGCCAACTCACGACGGCTGGCTGAACGACTGACCGCACGGCTCAACGAGATCCACGCCGAACGCTCGGACGGGGAAGGCCCGGGTAATCGAGCCCTGTCGTCCGACCACAATCCGAAGGTTGCCGGCGGCGCTCCGGCCCACCTGCTGGGCAGCGGCCAAACTTACGGCGCCCCAACGGTGTTGGCTCGGGCCCATCACGGCTCAGTCAGCAAGGAACAGCGCGCCATTGTCGAAGAGGATCTGAAGACCGGACGGCTGAAAGCGGTGGTGGCGACGTCGAGCCTGGAGCTGGGCATCGACATGGGCGCGGTCGATCTGGTGATCCAGGTGGAGGCGCCGCCGTCGGTGGCCAGCGGCCTGCAACGCATCGGGCGCGCCGGACACCAGGTCGGCGAGATCTCGCACGGCGTGCTTTTCCCCAAACACCGCACCGACTTGATCAGCTGCGCGGTGGCCGTGCAGCGCATGCTCACCGGCCAGATCGAGACGATGCGGGTGCCCACGAACCCGCTCGACATCTTGGCCCAGCACACCGTGGCTGCGTCCGCGTTGGAGCCGTTGAACGCCGACCGCTGGTTCGACACGGTGCGGCGGAGCGCGCCATTTGCGACGCTGCCGCGCAGCGCATTCGAAGCCACCCTGGATCTGCTGTCCGGCAAGTACCCGTCCACCGAGTTCGCCGAACTGCGGCCACGTCTGGTTTACGACCGCGACAACGGCACGGTGACGGCGCGGCCGGGCGCGCAGCGGCTCGCGGTGACATCGGGCGGCGCCATCCCGGACCGCGGCCTGTTCACCGTCTATCTGGCTACCGACTCCGAAACCCCTTCTCGGGTAGGCGAACTCGATGAAGAGATGGTTTATGAGTCCCGTCCGGGTGATGTCATCGCGCTAGGGGCCACCAGCTGGCGAATCACCGAGATCACCCATGACCGCGTTCTGGTGATACCAGCGCCGGGCCAGCCGGCCCGACTTCCGTTCTGGCGCGGCGACGATTCCGGTCGCCCCGCCGAACTCGGCCGCGCGGTCGGCCAGTTCACCGGTGAGCTGGCCGGGCTGGATCGCCGCGCATTCGATAGTCGTTGCGCTGATTTGGGGTTCAACGATTACGCCACCGAGAACCTGTGGCGACTGCTGGATGACCAGCGCACCGCCACGACAGTGGTGCCCACCGACACCACGTTGCTGGTCGAGCGGTTCCGCGACGAGCTGGGCGACTGGCGGGTGATCCTGCATTCTCCTTACGGACTGCGGGTGCACGGTCCACTCGCACTGGCGGTGGGCCGACGGCTGCGTGAGCGCTACGGCATCGATGAGAAACCGACCGCCTCCGATGACGGCATCGTGGTGCGGCTGCCCGACACGGTTTCCGAGTCAGGGGCCGACTCCAGCGACACGCCACCGGGTGCTGAATTGTTCGTTTTCGATGCCGACGAGGTCGACCCGATCGTCACCGCAGAGGTGGGCGGTTCGGCATTGTTCGCCTCGCGGTTCCGGGAATGCGCCGCGCGTGCCCTGCTGCTGCCGCGACGACACCCGGGCCGCCGGTCGCCGCTGTGGCATCAACGCCAGCGCGCCGCACAACTGCTCGACGTTGCCCGAAAGTACCCGGACTTCCCGATCGTGCTGGAGACGGTCCGCGAGTGCCTGCAGGACGTCTACGACGTCCCGACGCTGGCCGGGCTGATGACCGATATCGCTGCGCGAAAGATACGCGTATTGGAGACCGAAACCGCGACGCCGTCACCGTTCGCGGCGTCGCTGCTGTTCGGCTATGTCGGGGCGTTCATGTACGAGGGTGACAACCCGCTGGCCGAGCGCCGTGCCGCCGCGCTGTCGCTGGACCCCACGCTGCTGGCCGAATTGCTCGGCCGGGTCGAGCTGCGCGAGCTGCTCGACCCCGAGGTCGTCACGGCCACCGGCCGTCAGTTGCAACATCTTTCAGCCGACCGGGCGGCCCGGGACGCCGAAGCGGTCGCTGATCTGCTGCGGCTTCTCGGCCCGCTGACCACAGAGGAGGTCGCCGCCCGCGCCGGCGGCGCTGGTGTCGGCGGCTGGTTGGAAGGGCTGCACGCGGCCAGACGTGCGCTGCCGGTCTCCTTCGCCGGTCGCAGCTGGTGGGTGGCGATCGAGGACATCGGCCGGCTGCGCGACGGCGTCGGGGTGGCCGTACCGGTCGGCGTGCCGGCCAGCTTCACCGGGGCGGTCGCCGACCCTTTGGGTGAGCTGCTGGGCCGATACGCGCGTACCCACGCACCGTTCACCACTGCCGACGCCGCTGGCCGGTTCGGGCTCGGGCTGCGAGTGGCGGCTGATGTGTTGGGCCGTTTGGCCGCCGACGGGCGGCTGGTCCGCGGCGAGTTCACCACCGAGGCGGTCGGCGATCAGTGGTGTGACGCCGACGTGCTGCGGATTCTGCGGCGCCGATCGCTGGCGGCGCTGCGGGCACAAGTGGAGCCGGTCAGCACGGGCGCCTTTGCGCGTTTCCTGCCGGCGTGGCACGGGGTGGGCACCGGTTCGGCGGCCAACTCCGGCCTGGACGGGCTGGCGGCCGTCATCGATCAACTCGCGGGCGTGCCGCTGCCCGCTTCGGCAATCGAATCGCTGGTGCTGGCGCCGCGCGTGCGCGACTACTCCCCCGCGATGCTCGACGAACTGCTGGCCTCCGGAGAGGTGATGTGGTCAGGTGCCGGCGCGATCTCCGGCAGTGATGGCTGGGTTGCCTTCCACCCGGCGGATTCCGCGCCGCTGACGCTGGTCCCCGCATCGGAGATCGAGTTCACCGCGGCCCATCGCGCGATTTTGGACATGCTGGCCGGCGGCGGCGCGTTTTTCTTTCGACAGCTGGCGCACGACGGGATCGGTGAACCCGAGCTCAAAGCAGCGCTGTGGGAGCTCATCTGGGCGGGCTGGGTCACCGGTGACACGTTCGCGCCGGTGCGGGCAAGGCTGTCGGGGGGCCCGGGCACCCGGAAACGTTCCGCGCCGGCGCACCGCCAGGGCCGCAGCAGGCGGCCGCCCCGTCTAAGCCGCTACAGCGTCGCCCACGCGCAGTCGCGCGCCGCCGATCCGACGCTGGCCGGCCGCTGGTCAGCGCTGCCGACGCCCGAACCCGAATCCACCCCGCGGGCCCATCACCGGGCTGAGCTCCTGCTGAACCGCCACGGCGTGCTGACCAGGGGCGCGGTGACGGCCGAGGGGGTGCCGGGCGGATTCGCCACGCTGTACAAGGTGCTGACCGCTTTCGAAGACGCCGGCCGATGCCAGCGCGGCTATTTCGTGGAGTCGCTGGGCGGCGCTCAGTTCGCGGTGGCATCCACGGTCGACCGGCTGCGCAGCTATCTCGACGGTGTCGATCCCGAAGGGCCGGAATACCGGGCGGTAGTGCTGGCCGCCGCCGACCCGGCGAACCCCTACGGTGCAGCGCTGCCCTGGCCGTCGCGCGCGACCGACGGCGAGGGCGGCGCCCGGCCCGGCCGCAAAGCCGGCGCGCTCGTCGTGCTGGTCGACGGCGAGCTGGCGTGGTTCCTCGAGCGCGGCGGGCGGTCGTTGCTGAGCTTCACCGATGACGACTCAGACGCCAACCACGCCGCGGCCGTCGCACTCGCCGATCTGGTCACAGCCGGGCGGGTCAATTCGATCCTCATCGAGCGCATCAACAGTGCGCCGGTGTTGGCGCAGCAGGTGTCAGCGTCGGTGGTGACGGCCTTGTCCGATGCCGGGTTCGCCCGGACTCCACGCGGGCTACGGCTGCGGTAGCCAATGCCCGAGGGTGACACCGTTTTCCGCACCGCAGAAACACTGCGGAAGGCGTTGGTCGGCCGCATGCTGACCCGCTGCGATGTCCGGGTACCCCGCTTTGCGACGGTCGACCTCAGCGGTCAGGTAGTCGATGAGGTGTGCAGCCGGGGCAAGCATTTGTTCATTCGTGTCGGACCGGCCAGTATCCACTCGCATCTGAAGATGGACGGCAGCTGGCGAGTGACGTCGCCGACGAGGCGTGCCGACCACCGGGTCCGGATCATCCTGGAAGCCAGCGATATCCGTGCGGTCGGCATCGACCTGGGTGTGCTGGAGATCCTCGAACGCGCTAATGATGGGGACGTGGTTGACCACCTGGGACCCGATCTGCTGGGCGCCGACTGGGATCCAAAGCTTGCCGCCGACAATCTGATGGCACGGCCGGATCGTCCGATCGCTGAGGCGCTGCTGGATCAGCGGGTGATGGCCGGGATCGGCAATGTCTACTGCAACGAACTGTGTTTCGTCAGCGGACACCTGCCCACCGCGCCGGTAAACGCGGTCAACGACCCGTACCGGCTGGTGTCTCGCGCCCGCGACATGTTGTGGGCCAACCGCTTCCGCCTGAACCGCTGCACCACCGGTGATACCCGGGCCGGCCGCCAACTCTGGGTGTACGGGCGGAACGGGCAGGGTTGCCGTCGCTGCGGCATGCCCGTGAAGTACGACGACAGCGGCGATCGGGTTGCCTACTGGTGCCCGGCCTGCCAACGCTGATCAGCCAGGGCATGGCCGTCCGGTTAACGATCGGACCCGCGGGCACAGGGTCGTGCCGACAGCTGCTGACGGCATGCAATGATCGCAGTGTCAGCGGCTTGGCTTGCTGTCAGCACATTCGCGTTCTGCTTAGCGGACAGGTTGAGAAAGGACGACCATCCACGTGCGCTCGCCCAGCCCTGTCCGATCGCGAACGGCCTGGCTTGCCCTGTCGGTCGTGCTGCTCAGCCTCTCGGGTGTGGCAGCTCCGACCGCCCGTGCCGACGCCGTCGACAACAACTTCTTGAATGCACTGCAGTCCAAGGGCATTACCTTCGCGAATAAGCAGGCAGCGATCGTTGCCGCTCACCAAGTCTGCGATGAACTTGATAGCGGGCGAGACAAGGGCGACGTCGCCGGCGACGTGATGCAACAGAGCAGCTTGGACGGCTACCACGCCGGGTTTTTTGTCGGGGTCAGCGTTGCCGCGTTCTGCCCGCGGCATGCATAGAACATGCTTTGGGCCTGACCGCGTCCGCTGGGCAGCACCGCACGGCTTTCACTAGTACACTCGGATGATTACCCTCAGCGAGAGCCGAAATTGATACCCAAACTTTTGCTGACCGCCGCAATCGCGCTTAGCGCCGCGGTAGGGTCAGCGACACCGACCAGTGCCGATCCCAGCTCATTCGGAACCCTCGGCTGCACCTGCAAGCCGCCCCCCTCAGCCCCAAACGGCACGGCCACCGACCCGATGACTGAGGGAATTCAAAGCGGCCTCGGTTATCTACCGGACGACCCGACCGAGTTCTGAGCCGCGGCGCGAGACCGCTTAGCCCGCCGACGGCGGTGGGCGCACCACCTTGCCTTTGAGTTCGGCCCCGATTTCCATGTCCTCGTACTTCTGGGCCTTGCGTTTGCGCCAGCCGCTACCTGCCGAGAGCGGCGGTGGCATCAGCGGCGGCAGCATGGGCAACCCGGCCCCGCCCGCGTCGAGCGGTGATGCCGCTGAGGCGAGTTCAACCGGCGTTTGTGAAGTCTGCAACAAATCCACCACGGCTGGCGGGGCGGTCAAGTTGCCAATCGACACTCCTTTACCGATGGCAGCCGATGTATTTATTTCACCGAGTCCAGCGGCACCGAGTGCGCCACCCAACCCGCCCGCATGGCCTAACCCGCCAGCCCCGAGCGCACCCAATGCAGCCGCCGCGCCACCCGGAGCTCCGAAGGCCCCCTCGCCCTCCGACAAACCCTGGCCTATCGAACCACTAACACCCTGCAGGGCCTGGGCCGACTGGCTCTGCGCGAGGTAGCTGAGCAAGTTGATCGGAAATCCGGACGAGACGAACTGGTTGGCATAGACGTTCGCCAAACCGAAATAACCGGTCGTCGGGTCCGAAAAGCCGAGGTTAACCGGGGTCGCGGCAGCAGGTGTCACGGATGTGGCAGCGGCGTTTGACGCGGCAGAAGAGCTAGCGGCGGGCACTGCACCGGCTTGCGTGGCCAGTCCTGCCGGATTGGTAGCCGAGGTCGGCGACGCGAACAGCGGCAGCGTGGAGGCCTGCGCCGACGCCGCCTGATAGCGACTCATGGCCGCCGAGTTGTTCGCCCACATGCTCTGGTATTCAGCTTCGGTTTCGGCGATGGCCGGAAGGTTTCTCCCAAATCCATTGGTAGCCAACAACTGCGCCAACTGCGTCCTGTTGGCCGCAACTTCAGCCGTAGGAACCACTGCGGCGCGGACGGAGTTGAATGCCGCCGCGGCGGCCTGCGCCGAAGAGGCAACCTGTTGACTTTGCTGCGCGGTGGTGCGAACCCAGGTTACGTAGGGCTCAACGGCCTGGACCATGGTCGCCGACGACGGACCATGCCAGGTCCCGGCAAGTGACGACAGCGCGGCGCCGTAGCTTTCAGCGGAGTCTTCCAG
Organism: uncultured Actinomycetota bacterium; assembly: GCA_963833915.1. Lineage (GTDB taxonomy): Bacteria > Actinomycetota > Actinomycetes > Mycobacteriales > Mycobacteriaceae > Mycobacterium. The sequence continues at coordinate 387,086 of CAWHZO010000002.1, read as the reverse complement.
AGTGGTGCCGAGCTTCTGCCACGCCGCGGAAGCCGCGATCAGTGATTCCGCGCCCGGTCCCGAGTGGATCAGCGCAGAGGTGATCTCGGGCGGCAATGTCGTGAAGTCCATGGCACCGAACCTTGACTACCGCGCAGAATTCAGAACGCCGTCGGGCAACGCTGACTTCATATCACGGACCTCGATTCACGAGATGGAATTGACCGCGGCCAACAGCCGTGGCTTGAATTCGGCTGGGATGGGAATATATCCGGTGCCGGCCAGGTCGTTCTGGCCTGCGCCGATCGCGCTTTGCAGGAACGCCTTCACGGCCATACCGACCTGGGGATCGGGATATTTTGAGCACACAATCTCATATGTCACCAGGACGATCGGGTAGGAGTCGGGCTGGTTCGGGCGGTAGAATGAGATCGTGTCGAGGGCGAGGTCGTCGCCCTTCCTGATGTGCCAGGCACCTGAAATCGTCTTGCCCACCGACTCTGCGCTAATCGTCACTGGCTCCGGACCAGCCGTCGTGATGACCTTGGCCACGTTCAGGTGTTGGGCCTGAGCGAAGGACCACTCGAGATAGGTGATCGACCCTTCGGTATTTTTGACGGCCGCCGCGGCGCCGTCGTTGCCGACAGCACCCTGGCCGACACCGCCATTGAACTTTCGTCCGGCGGTGAAACCCCATGTACCTGCCGAAGTGGTATCGAGATACCGCTGGAAGTTATCCGTGGTCCCGGACTCGTCGCTGCGGTATACGACATGAATCGGCTCAGCGGGCAGGTGGACACCCAGGTTCAGCAGTTGGATCGCACCGTCGTTCCACATCGAGATTTGGCCGTTGAAGATCTGGGCCGCAGCCGGACCGTTGAGGTTCAACGAAGTCACACCATTGACGTTGAAGGCAATGGCGATGGGACCGATCACCGTCGGCAGGCTCCGTACCGGCGAACCGCACCGCTGCCGTCCCTTGGTGTACTCGTCTCTGGTCAGCGTTGAGTCGGTCCCACCAAAGTCGGTTTGGTTATTGAGGAACTCGCTAATCCCAGCGCCGGAGTCGTTGGCCGTGTACGTGAAGGACTGCCGCGGGCAGGCTTGTTCAAACGCCTTGACGAAATGAGTCATTGCGTTTTTCTGGGCCGTGGAACCACTGGCCTTCAGCGCCGACTTCCCGCCGCAGCTCACCTTCACCGGCGACGCGGCTGCCGTCGTACTTGCCCCACCAGCATTGTTGTGACCGCCACATGCCGACAAAATTAGTGCAGCAGCGGCAAGAAGACTTAGCGCGGCGCCAAATCGATTGCGTTTCAATCTAATTCCTTTAGACGAGATGATCGCCGCCAGCGTAGCCACAGCCCGCGCCAAGCTGCTGTCTTTTGCGCAGGCATGATGCATGCTAACAAGATTCGCGCTTCGGCAATCGTGCCCGTCGATCGCCGGACATCATCAAGCCCACGATTTCAGCCAGAGTTTCAGAGTTGTTTACGGTCCCGACAGACTGCGCGGCATTGACGATGCAGAAATTGCCGGCGGCACCCCACTTGGTCAAATCGGTGCCACCATTGGCAAGTCGGCGTACTACCTTAGCGAACGTTCGGTGCCGTTCGTCACAGGTCAACTAGCTCTTATCCACGTGTTGAGTAACGCCTTTACCCCGGTTGATCTGGCTTACATGCCGTCAAAGCCTCCGGGCAGTCACGAGACATGGCAAAACGGCACCGCGGCGCGGTGCGGCGTACCCGGCTGGAACGCCCTTCGCGACGTACCGTTGGAATAGCGCACGCCGATCGGCGGTTGGTCATCGTTGACTGGCCTGTGACGCCGATCACCGAAATGACAAAGTCTTCGCGCCAGTCACTGCGAGACACACCGACGACCGCGCCGGGTCACTTAAGGACATAATCGTGCTGACGACGCAGAACCCCGTTCACCTTGGCAATCTGACAAATATCCGCCCGACCGATGCCGGCCGCCTGATGGCGCGAGCCTGGGGCACCCTCCATGCCGTCGTTCAGGGCATGGCACCTATGTGGGCATCCGGCCCCGTCCCGACCGTCGCCCTCCAGGCCGGCGGTAATACGGCCACGGTGGACCCGCAGGCATGGATCGATCGCGACCTGCCGCGCATGCTTCGTGGCGCTGAGCGCTGCTAGCGCCGGCTATCCAGCCGCCGCGAACTGATGAACCGGCGGCGGGCACCGCTCACCGGATCGTCGAACTCAAGGCGTTGCGCCAACAACTGCAGTGGGGCGGAGAAGTCGTCTGCGGCTACGTCGACGACGTTGGGATACAGCGGGTCTCCGTAGATCGGGACGCCCAGCGAAGCCATGTGCACGCGAAGCTGATGTGTACGCCCGGTCCGCGGTGTCAGCCGGTAGAGACCATCCGGCGACAAAAGCTCCACCACGGTTTCGGCGTTGGGCTCGCCAGGTTCCTCGATGGCCTGCAAGTTCCCGCGGTGCTTGATGATCCGACTGCACACCACCCGAGGTAACTCCACGTTCGGGTCGACCGCAGCTCTCGCTAGATACGTCTTGTAGACCGCGCCGCGGGCGAACAACGTCTGGTAGGCCGCACGAAACTCGCGGCGAGTCGTGAATAGCAGCACCCCAGCGGTCAACCGGTCCAACCGGTGGGCCGGGCTCAGCTCGGGTAGCCCGAGTTGCCGGCGAAGCCGCACCAGCGCCGTCTGCGCGACGTGTCGCCCGCGCGGCGTAGTGGCCAGAAAGTGCGGCTTGTCGACCACCACGATCGCGTCGTCCTGATGCAACACCGGCATATCGAACGGCACCGCAACCTCGCTGCGCAGTTCGCGGTAGAGATAGACGCTGGCGCCGGGCGGCAGCACCGTGGCGGGATCGAGTACCGCGCCGTGCTGGTCGACGACCTCGCCGGCGATCGCCTTGGCGGCAACCTCGGGCCCGAACCGGCTGGCTAACTCGTCGCCCAAAGGTCCACCGCGTACCCGCAGCCGCGCCGGTCCCAGTCCGTCGCGCGGCGGCAGCGGCGCGCGCCTCACGTCAGCGGCACCGGCTCGAGGATCTCGGCGCGGGCCTCAGGGGCGCTGGCCCGCAGCGCATCCGCTGACGCGTCGTCGGGCTGGGCCTGGGAGAGCACCTCGGCCTCCACCCGCGCCGTGTAGGTCTCGACCTCACGGTCGACGTCGGCAGCAGTCCAGCCCAGGATCGGCGCGACGATGTCCGCCACCTCGCGGGCGCAGTCGACGCCTCGATGGGGATACTCGATGGCGATTCGCGTCCGCCTGGCCAGGATGTCTTCCAGATGCAGCGCGCCCTCGGCGGTCGCCGCATACGCCGCTTCGACCTTCAGGTAGCCCGGAGCGGCGGTGATCGGGTTGAGCAATTCGCGATGGTCGGCTGCCAGCGCAAGTACCTCGTTGAGCAGCGATCCGTAGCGGTCCAGCAGATGACGCACCCGGTATGGATGGAGTCCTTCCAGCGCGCCCACGTGCTCGGTCTGGTTGATCAGCGCGAAGTAGCCGTCGGCGCCCAGCAGCGGCACTTTCTCGGTGATCGACTGCGCTACTCGAGCCGGAACGTATTGCGCCGCAGCGTCGATCGCATCAGCGGCCATCACCCGGTACGTGGTGTACTTGCCGCCTGCGATGGCGACCAGGCCAGGTGCGGGCACCGCAACGGCGTGCTCACGCGACAACGTGGAGGTGTCCTCGCTCTCCCCGGCCAGCAGCGGCCGCAATCCGGCGTACACCCCGTCGATATCGGCGTGGCTCAACGGAGTGGCGAGCACGGTGTTGACGGTACCGAGAATGTAGTCGATGTCGGCCTTGGTGGCCGCCGGATGCGCCAGGTCCAGGCGCCAGTCGGTGTCGGTGGTCCCGATGATCCAGTGGTTACCCCACGGGATGACGAACATCACCGACTTCTCGGTGCGCAGGATGATCGCGACGTCGCTGACGATCCGGTCCCGCGGCACGACGACGTGCACTCCCTTAGAAGCGCGGACCTGAAACCGGCCGCGCTGCTTGGACAATGCCTGAATCTCGTCCGTCCACACCCCGGTTGCGTTCACGACGACGTGCCCTCGTACGTCGGTGACAGCGCCGTCCTCAGAGTCGCGGACCCGCACGCCGGTCACCCGGTCGCCTTCGCGCAGCAACGACACCGCCTGGGTGGACGACCGCACCACCGCGCCGTAGTGCGCGGCGGTACGCACAACGGTCAGGGTGTGCCGGGCGTCGTCGACCACGGTGTCGTAGTAGCGGATGCCGCCGATCAGCGAGCTGCGCTTCAGACCCGGGGACAATCGCAGCGCGCCGGCGCGAGTCAAATGCTTTTGCGCGGGAACGGATTTCGATCCGCCGAGTTGGTCGTAGAGCATGATGCCGGCGGCGACGTAGGGCCGTTCCCACCACCGCCTGGTCAACGGGTAGAGAAACGGCAGCGGCTTGACAAGATGGGGTGCCAATGTGGTCAACGACAACTCGCGCTCGAAGAGCGCCTCACGGACCAATCCGAATTCCAGCTGTTCCAGGTAGCGCAGCCCGCCGTGAAACATCTTCGAGGACCGACTCGACGTACCGGAAGCGAAGTCACGTGCTTCCACCAGCGCCACTTTCAGCCCACGGGTCGCGGCATCCAGCGCGGATCCCGAACCCACCACACCACCGCCGATGACAACGACGTCGAACTGCTCGCTGCCGAGGCGTTCCCAGGCTGATGCGCGTTGCTCGGGTCCCAAAAACGAACTGGGCCGCGTCTGCTCGCTGGCCGGGACGCGAATCGAGTCGCTCACGGCACAAGTCTCCTGTCGGTTACTCGTCAGTAGGTCACTGGCCCCCAGGCTACCTGGGGCTGGTCAGTCCAGGTCATCGTGCGCCATCAGCCGCCGCGCTGCCTCGGTGATCGAACCCGACAATGACGGGTAGACGCTCAGGGTTTGCGCCACCTGGTTCACGGTCAGGCGGTTCTGCACGGCCATCGCGATCGGCAGAATCAACTCGGAAGCGATCGGCGCAACCACCACACCGCCGATCACCACACCGGTGGCCCGACGACAGAAAATCTTGACGAAGCCGTGGCGCAACCCGGACATCTTGGCCCGCGCGTTGGTCCGCAACGGCAACATGATGGTTCGGGCGAGCACGGATCCATCGTCGATGGCGGATTGCGGAACACCGACCGCCGCGATCTCGGGCCGGGTGAACACGGCGGCGGCGACGGTGCGCAGTCGGATCGGACTGACGGCCTCGCCGAGGGCGTGCCACATCGCGATACGGCCTTGCATCGCGGCGACCGACGCCAGCGGCAGTAATCCGGTGCAGTCGCCCGCGGCGTAGATGTTGGGCACCGACGTCCGGGACACCCGGTCGACGGTCAGGTAGTTGCCGCGTCCCGGTTCAATGCCCACCCGTTCCAGACCCAGGCCGCTGGTATTGGGCACCGACCCGATCGTCATCAGCGCATGACTGCCCTCCACGGTGCGGCCATCGGTTATTTTCACCAGCACCCCGGAGTCGGTGCGGGTCACCGAGTCGGCGCGTGCGTTCTTGACCAGTTGGACCCCGCGTTCGGCGAAGATCCGCTCGAGTACCAGAGCGGCGTCGGCGTCCTCGTAGGGCAGCACCCGGTCGCGGCTGGCCACCACCGTGACGTCGACGCCCAATTCGGTGTAGGCGTGCACGAATTCGGCGCCGGTGACACCGGAGCCCACCACGATCAGGTGATCGGGCAGCGCCTGCAGGTCGTAGAGCTGGCGCCAGGTCAGAATGCGTTCACCGTCGGGCCGCGCGGTCGGCAGCTCGCGGGGGCTGGCGCCGGTGGCGATCAGCACCACGTCGGCGTCGTAGGTACTGGTGCTGCCGTCCTCGGCGGTCGCCTTGATGCGGTGCGACGCCAGACCAGGGGTCTCGTCGATCAGCTCACCCCTGCCGGCGATCACCTCGACACCCGCGCTGACCAGTTCGGCGTTGACGTCGGCGGACTGCGCGGCGGCCAGCGTCTTGACCCGCTGGTGGATTTCCGGCAACGAGATCTTGGCGTCGTCGATGTCGATGTCGAAGCCCAATTGGGGTCCCCGGCGCAGTTCGGTGCGCACGCCGGTGGAGGCGATGAAGGTCTTCGACGGGACGCAGTCGAACAACACCGCCGCGCCGCCGATGCCGTCGGAGTCGATGACGGTGACGTGGGCGTCGCGTGCCGCCGCGACGAGTGCCGCCTCATAGCCGGCAGGGCCTCCGCCGAGGATCACGATGCGGGTCGCCACAGCCCCTAACCTAGCTCGGAGACGATGCGGCCGCGCAGCGGCAGAGGAGGAGCCGGGCCATCAAACCGAGCTCGGAGACGATGCGGCCGCGCAGCGGCAGAGGAGGAGCCGGGCCATCAAACCGAGCTCGGAGACGATGCGGCCGCGCGCCGCCGGCAGCCGTCTAAGCTTTGTCCGTGCCGCTCTACGCCGCCTACGGCTCGAACATGCATCCCGAACAGATGCAGCAGCGTGCACCCCACTCGCCGATGGCCGGAACCGGCTGGCTGCACGGCTGGCGGCTGACATTCGGCGGCGAGGACATCGGCTGGGAAGGCGCGCTGGCCACAGTCGTGCAGGATCCGACGTCGAAGGTGTTCGTCGTGCTCTACGACATGACGCCGGCCGACGAGAGCAACCTCGACCGCTGGGAAGGCTCCGAGCTCGGCGTGCACAAGAAGATCCGCTGCCGGGTGGAGCGCGTGGCGTCGGACACCGACACCGATCCGGTGCTGGCATGGCTGTATGTAGTGGACGCCTGGGAAGGTGGGCTGCCGTCGGCACGCTACATCGGCGTCATGGCCGATGCCGCGGAAATCGCAGGCGCACCAGGCGAATACGTACACCAAATCCGTACTCGTCCGGCGCGCAATATCGGCCCGGGTCACGGCGAGTAACTCCGTGACGAAGCAGCCGTCACACGCACCCCATGAGCCTCCGCATCGGCGGGCACTCGGTCGCCCACCTCCGAGCGACAACCTGCTGGGCCGGCAAGAGATGGCAACGCCGAGCGGGATCACCCCGACAACGCTGAGGCTGGCGTGGCAGGTGTGACAAACGGTCCCGCCGGCCCGGGGACTTAACCTAGCGCGGCGGACTGCTCGACGATATTGACCATCAACCGCACCCCGATCTCCAGCGCACGCTCGTCGAGGTCGAACGTCGGCTGATGCAGATCCAACTGCGGACCCTGTCCCGACCACACCCCGAGTCGGGCCATCGCACCGGGCACTTCCTCCAGATACCAGGAGAAATCCTCACCACCACCGGACTGCTTGGTTTCGGCAAACGCATCCGGGCCGACCGCCTCGATGGCGTGGGTGATGATGCGCGTCGAGACTTCTTCATTGACCACCGGCGGAACGCCGCGGTTGTACTGCAGTGTGTGCTCGATACCCAGCGGCGACAGCAACGCAGTCACTGTCTCCCGGACGATGTCCTCGAGGCCCAGCCAGGTTGCGCGGCTGGCGGTGCGGATCGTGCCCGTCAGCACGCCGCTTTGCGGAATGGCGTTGGCGGCCACTCCCGCATTGACCGCACCCCACACCATCACGGTGCTGTTGCGCGGGTCGATGCGGCGCGACAGCACACCGGGCAGCCCGGTGATCAGGGTGCCTAGCCCATAGACCAGGTCGGCGGTCAAATGTGGCCGTGAGGTGTGCCCGCCCGGCGAAGACAGACTGATCTCGATCGAGTCGGCCGCCGATGTGATCGGTCCCGGTTTCACCGCGATCTTGCCGACCGCCAGCCGGGGATCGCAGTGCACGGCGAAAATCCGGCTGACCCCCGATATCGCACCCGCGGCGATCGTGTCGATCGCGCCGCCGGGCATCAGCTCTTCTGCCGGCTGAAAGATCAGCCGGACCCCGACGGGCAGCTCCGGCGCCCCCGCGAGCGCAAGCGCGGTACCCAGCAGGATCGCGGTGTGCGCGTCGTGGCCGCAGGCATGGGCTGCGTTGGGCATCGTGGAGGCGTATGGGGCACCGGTCCGCTCGGCCATCGGCAACGCGTCGATGTCGGCCCGCAACGCGACTCGAGGCTCTTGGTCGGGGCCGAAATCACAGGTCAGTCCCGTCCCGCCGGGTAGCACCTTGGGGTTGAGCCCGGCCTCGACCAACCGCTCGGCCACGAACTGTGTGGTGGCGTACTCCTGGCGGCCCAGCTCCGGGTAGCGGTGGATGTGTCGCCGCCAGCCGACCAGGTCGTCGTGGTGAGCGGCCAGCCACGAGTCGGTGATCTCAGCAAGGCTCATAAGCGTGCCCGATGGCCGAGGGCTGCCAGCACCCGGTCGCGTTCGTCCGGTGACTCGGCAAGACGAACGACTGTGCGCGCCAACATGATTGCGCCGTCAATGACAGCCTTGTCGGCACTCGGACCGATCGCAGCTGCGGCAAAGTCGGGCTGATGCAACGACGCGCCGCCGGCTTCGACGGCGACCATCGGATGGATTCCCGGCAGAAGTTGCGTGACATTCCCCATGTCGGTACTGCCTAGCGGGTGTGCCGCCTCGAATTCCCTCTCGGCGGGTGAACGCCCGAGCCGCGTCATCTCGGCGCGGACGGTATCGGCCAGCCAGGGGTCGGGTTTGAGGGCGTCGTACATCGGCTCCGTCTGCTCGACGCTGTAGTCGCAGCCGGTGGCCACCGCGCCGGCCAGGAAGCAGTCACCCACCTTGGCTTCCAAATCGGCGAGCGAGGACGCTTCGGTGGCGCGCATCGTGTACTGCAGTTCGGTGCGCGCGGGGATGACGTTGGCGACCTGCCCGCCATCGGAGATGATGCCGTGCACCTGCTGTCCGGGTGCCAGCTGCTGACGCAGTAGCCCGATTGCCACCTGCGCGACGGTGGCTGCGTCGGCGGCGTTGACGCCCTGGTACGGCGCGGCCGACGCATGTGCTTCCCTTCCGCGGTAAATCACCCGCACCGCAGACAGGGTGAGCGACCGGGCAGCCGCGATATCCACCGGACCGGGATGCACCATCACCGCGACCGCCAAGTCGTCGAAGACTCCGGCGTTGAGCAGCAAGACTTTTCCGCCGCCGAACTCTTCAGCGGGTGTTCCCACTAACGCAACCGTCAGACCCAACTGGTCGGCAACGTCGGCCAGTGCCAACGCGGCGCCGACCGCCGATGCGGCAATGATGTTGTGGCCGCAAGCATGACCGATCCCGGGCAGCGCATCGTACTCGGCACACACGCCGACAGTCAACTGACCGCTGCCGAAGTCGGCACGGAACGCGGTGTCCAAACCGCCAGCTGCCGCGGTGATCTCAAAACCTCGCTCAGCCACCAGCGCTTGTGTCTTGGCGCAACTGCGGTGCTCGGCGAACGCCAACTCCGGTTCGGCGTGGATCGCATGCGATAACTCGACGAGGTCGGTGCTACGCCGCCGCACCGTGTCCTCGACGTGATCCAGCACCGGGATTGGGGCCATTGTCGCAGTATCTCACCGACTAGGACCCGATTGCCCGCCTCCTCCTCAGACTGCTCCGCAGTCTGCATCGTCACCGCGCTAGACCCGATTGCCCGCCTCCTCCTCAGACTGCTCCGCAGTCTGCATCGTCACCGCGTTAGGCTCGCGCACTGTGACCGGTCCGCCCGACCCCGATGCACTCGCGCGGCAGGCGGCGCAGTTCATCGCCGATGCCATCGGGATCGCCCAACACGATGTCGCGATCGTTCTGGGGTCAGGCTGGGCACCGGCTGTTACCGCGCTGGGCCCGGCAACTGCGATGGTGCCGATGGCCGAGTTGCCCGGATTCACACCACCGTCTGCGGCCGGCCACATCGGGCAGGTGCTGTCGGTGGGAATCGGTGAGCACCGCGTCCTGGTGCTGGCCGGTCGTCTACATGCCTACGAGGGCCATGACCTGGCCCACGTCGTGCACCCGGTGCGGACGGCTTGTGCGGCCGGCGCGCGGGTTGTCGTGCTCACCAACGCCGCCGGTGCGGTACGCGAGGACTTCGACGTCGGCCAGCCGGTGTTGATCAGCGACCACCTGAACCTGACCGCTCGATCTCCCCTGATCGGGGCCCAGTTCGTCGACATGGTCGACGCCTACGCCCCGAGACTGCGGACACTGGCTCGTGAGGTCGACCCGGAACTGGCGCAAGGCGTGTACGCCGGGCTGCCCGGCCCGCATTTTGAGACGCCCGCCGAGATCGCGATGTTGCGAACACTGGGTGCCGACCTGGTCGGCATGTCCACCGTGCACGAAACGATCGCGGCGCGGGCCGCAGGTGCAGAGGTGCTGGGTGTGTCGTTGGTCACCAATATGGCAGCGGGGATCACGGGTGAGCCGCTCAGCCACGTCGAGGTGCTCGCCACGGGCGCCGCATCGGCGACTCGGATGGGCTCGCTGCTGGCCGGCGTGGTCGCGCGGCTCTGAGGGCCGCGTGACACCGGAGGACTGGATCGCACACGACCCCGACGCAGCGACGGCCGCCGAACTCACCCGCTGCGATCAGGCCGAACTCTCGGCTCGGTTCGCCCGGCCGCTCACATTCGGCACCGCGGGACTGCGCGGCCCGGTGCGGGGCGGCCCGGACGCGATGAACCTCGCCGTGGTGTTGCGTGCCACTTGGGCGGTAGCGAAGGTGCTCACCGGTCGCGGATTGGCCGGCTCAACGGCGCTCGTCGGGCGCGACGCCCGACACGGGTCGGCCGCATTCTCAGCAGCGGCAGCTGAAGTTCTTGCTGCCGAAGGTTTTTCGGTGGTTTTGCTTCCACATCCGGTACCCACGCCCGTGTTGGCATTCGCTGTTCGCCACATCGGCGCGTCGGCAGGCATTCAGATCACCGCATCACACAATCCGCCGACCGACAATGGCTACAAGGTCTATCTGGACGGCGGAATTCAGCTCATCTCCCCCACCGACCGTGAGATCGAAACCGCCATCGCCGGCGCGCCATTCGCCGACGAGATCGCCAGAGAACCAGTCGAACCCGCCGACTCCGGGCTGGTCGAGCGCTACATCGAGCGGGCCGCCCGGGTACGGCGCTCACGGGTTCCGGTTCGAGTGGCATTGACACCTCTGCACGGAGTCGGCGGGGCCGTGGCACTGGAAACGCTACGACGCGCCGGCGTGGCCGACGTGCACACCGTTACCAGCCAGTTCACTCCCGATCCCGACTTCCCGACCGTCAGGTTCCCCAATCCCGAAGAGCCAGGCGCCACAGACGCACTGTTAAAGCTGGCCGCCGATATCGACGCCGAGATTGCTATCGCGCTTGATCCTGACGCAGATCGGTGTGCCGTCGGGATACCTACACCAACCGGCTGGCGGATGCTTTCCGGCGACGAAACCGGCTGGTTACTAGGTGATTTCATTTTGTCTCGCACCGACTCGGGCGAACGTGCAACCAGCGTGGTGGCCAGCACGGTGGTGTCGTCGCGGATGCTTTCGGCAATCGCCGCGCACTGGGGTGCACGCCACGTCGAGACCCTGACCGGTTTCAAATGGCTGGCCCGCTCGGACGCCGACCTGCCCGGCAGCACGCTGATCTACGCCTACGAGGAAGCCATCGGGCACTGCGTCGACCCGGCGGCGGTGCGGGACAAGGACGGTATCAGCGCCGCAGTGCTGTTCTGCGATCTGGTCGCAACGCTCAAACGCTCACATCGCTCGGTACTCGACGCACTCGACGACCTCGCCCATCGGTTCGGGGTGCATGTCGGCGCTGCCGTGTCACGGTCGGTATCCGACGCTCACGAGGCGGCCGCGTTGATGCACAGATTGCGGGCGTCGCCACCTACACATCTCGCCCGATTTGCCTCGGCCACAACGGATCTACTGCAGACATCCGGAGTAAATCGGACGGATGCGCTCATCTTCACCGGTGGCGACGCCGAGAACTCTGCCCGAGTTGTGGTCCGACCGTCGGGAACCGAGCCGAAGGTCAAGTTCTACATCGAAGTCCGGTCCACGGTAGCCCAGGATCTGACCGGCGTCCGCCACCGCACCGCCGCACTGTGTGACGAGCTGGCGTCGGCGGTGCGTCGCTGGTAGCCGCGGCGCTGATAACTCAGCGCGGTCCGAATTGGCGATCGCCGGCGTCGCCGAGGCCCGGGACGATGTAAGCGGCGTCGTTGAGGCGGTCGTCGATCGCCGCGGTGAACAGTCGCGCGCCCGGCGCTGCTTTCTCCAGCGCTGCAACGCCTTCCGGGGCTACCACCACACACAGCACGGTGATGTCGTCGGCGCCGCGGTGGCGCAGCAGGCCGATGGTGTGAGTCATCGAACCGCCCGTAGCCAGCATCGGGTCGAGGACAATCACCGGCTGGTCACGCAGATCGTCAGGTAGCGACTCCAAATACGCTGTGGGCAAGGCGGTTTCCTCGTCGCGGGCGATGCCGACGAAGCCCACCCGCGCCTCCGGCAACAAATCGTGTGCCTGATCGACCATGCCCAGACCGGCACGCAATATCGTCACCAGCAGGGGCGGTTTGGCGAGCCGCGTACCGGCCGCTTCTGCCAATGGCGTGCGCACGGCGACGTTCTCGCGCGGCGCATCACGAGTGGCCTCGTAGACCAGCATCAGCGTCAGGTCGCCCAACGCGGCGCGGAACGTCGCATTGTCGGTGCGCTCGTCGCGCAATGTGGTCAGCCGGACCGCGGCCAGCGGATGGTCAACGACATGCACGTCCACGGCCTTGACCCTACGGGGCCGCGTCGCGGCTCAGGCGCCGAAGAAGTTGAAGATGTCGAAGCCGTACCCGACGAGGTCGATCAGCGGCTGCCCGGAGATCAGCGGTGATCCGTCGAGGATGGCGTCCGGCGCCAGCGACGGCATACTTGCCGTCAGATCTGTCCACGTGGTGAGCAATGACGCGTCCAGTTGGTTGGTCACGTCGTAGCCCGACAGCGAGAGCAATGAGTCGACGAACGACGTCGGCAGCTGCGACTGACCGGCATCCTGCAGAAGGTCGTTGATCGGGCCGACGAAACTCTGCACCGAGGCGTATTCCGCGCCGGCCAGCATCTGCAGCGGGTCCATCTTGGGGATGAAACCGGCGACACCGGAGGCCACCAGCTGGCCCGTCGCGTCAACCTGCCAGGGGCCTATCGCGTCTGTGCCGTTGACGCCGACAAACGGGTCGCCCGGGTTGCCGTAGCCCCAGTCGTCCACCAATGTCGCGGACGGGCTGAAGGAGTCGTAGAAGAACTGCCCGGCGGGCCCACCGTCGTACATGAACGCCAGGGTCGGCAGCGGCGCGGGGATCTCGTAAAAGTTGGCGTCGCCGATCGACCCGAGATTGATGATGCTGTTGGTATCCAGGTTCACGTCTGGAGTCGGGTCCGGGTAGTAGGGGTGCACCGTCTCGATGCCGATCAGGGCGTTGATGTCGGCGAAGAGGTTGCTGGGGTCCTCCGGGAAGCTGGCCCAGCCGTCGTATTCGCCGGTGTAGATGTCGGTCGCGATCCCACTGGTCGGGGTTGTTTCCAAGCTCAACGGGATATCGAGGAACGGAACGTGCTGAGGTTCGGGGCTCAAGCTGAATTGCCCGACGCCGTCAGGGAATTGGAAGCGGTCGAGGAGACCGCCGATCGGACTGTTCGGGTCGCCGAGCAGCGTGACACTGAGGCTGTCCAGGTTCGCCTGGTGATCGTTGATGAGCTCATTCATCAACACAGTGGCGACGGTCGCGCTCTGCGAGTAGCCGAGCACCGCGACGTTATCTTCGTCATTGAGCGCAGGGACGACGACGCCCTGCAGGTCGCCGACACCGGCATTCACCGAGTCGCCGAAACGCAGGTCAAGCTGAGTGGCAGAGCAGATGATCGGGCAGAACTGCTCGGGTGTGGTCAGGCCTTGAAAGGTGTACGCGTCGAATGTCGGCTGGCCGAAAAACAACGGGTGGTTGGGCTGAAGGTAAAGGCTTTCGACCTCGCTGATGTAGGGGCCAACAGTGGGGTCCGGGTTACTTGTGCCGCCTATGATCCAGCCCTCGTCGACGACTAACGCGACCTCAGCCATCAGCGCGCGCACGCCGGACGTGAACGCCGACATCAGCATCGACATCATGCCCAGCACGGCGACGCACACGACCGCCAGGAACACTGCACCCAGCGAACGAACCCGCACGTGCGTCATGCGACCTCCCTGCCCGCGGGTGGCATCCCGACCCAGCGGCGTGGCTGCATCGTAGGGCCTGCCCGTAACGCGGTGCGGCAAACTCACAATTATGTTCCGCGGAGTCGGCCGCCGACACGGGCGCGCGCGTGCCGATCGGCGGGCGGAATCGGCCATATACTCCCGCCATGCGACGCCGACCAGGGCGGAATGGCACACGACATCGGGCAGTCAGCCTCTTTGGCGTATTGACCGTTGCTACCGCGCTGACGTCGTGGCCGACGCCTCAAGAAACCCCGGTCAACTCGCCGGTCGACTTCAAAGCGGCCGCGGTCCCCACCCCCGCGCACGTGGTCATCGTGGTGGAGGAGAACCGCTCACAGAGCAACATCATCGGAAACAAGTCGGCGCCCTACATCAACCAACTGGCCGCCAATGGCGCCATGATGGCGCAGTCCTTCGCCGAGGTGCATCCCAGCGAACCGAACTACTACGCGTTGTTCGCCGGCAGCACGCTCGGGATCACGAAAAACACCTGTCCGGTCGACGGAGGCAACACGCCCAACCTCGGGTCCGAATTGCTCGCGGCCGGTTACTCGTTCGCAGGATTCGCAGAGAGCCTGCCGGCCGCCGGCTCGCCGGCGTGCAGTGCCGGGAAATACGCACGCAAGCATGTGCCGTGGGCCAGCTTCACCAACATCCCGAGCACGCACTCGCTTCCGTTTTCGGCGTTTCCCGCCCCCTCGAACTACGCCAGCCTGCCAACCGTCGCGTTGGTCATCCCCAACCTCGACGACGACATGCACGACGGTTCGATCGCTCAGGGTGACGCCTGGCTGTACCAGAACTTGTCGCAGTACGCCTCGTGGGCGAGGGCCAACAACAGCCTGCTGATCCTGACCTGGGACGAGGACGACAACACCGCCCGCAACCAGATTCCGACCGTGTTCTACGGAGCGAACGTCAGGCCCGGCAGCTACAACGAGCCGATCAGCCACTACAACGTGCTGTCGACCCTCGAGGAGATGTACGGGCTGCCCAAGCTCGGCTACGCAACCCGAGCGCCCGCGATCACCGACATCTGGGGTGCCTGACCTCGATCCGGCCGCCTCGCTCGCTATTGTGTGCCGCATGGCTGCTGACCTCGTGCCGATCTGCCTGAAGCTGACCGATGGTGACCGCTACACCGTGTGGGCGCCCCGCTGGCGCGACGCGGGCGACGAGTGGGAGGCATTTCTGGGTAAGGACGAGGACCTCTACGGTTTTGAGGCAGTCGCCGACCTGGTCGCATTCGTGCGCACCAACGCCGACAACGATTTGGTCGACCACCCGGCGTGGAAAGAGCTGACGGAGAGCAACGCCCACAAGTTGGAGCCGGGTGACGACAAGCGATTCGACCTGGTCTCGGTCGAAGAGGTGGTTTCGGACAAGCCGACCGAAGAATCGGTGGCCGCGCTCGCCCACGCGTTGGCGATCGTCTCGTCGATCGGGTCGGTCTGCGAGCTGCCGGCGGTGATGAAGTTCTTCAACGGCAACCCGACGCTGGGCACGCTGAGCGGCGGCATCGGCCATTTCACCGGCAAAGCAGGCCTCAAGCGCTGGAATGCCATCGCCGCGGTCGTCGCGCGTAGCTGGGACGACGTGCTCGGCGCCGTCGACGAGATCGTCAGCATTCCCGACGTGGACACCGCCGCGTCGGACGCCGCCGCGACCGAACTGGCCGAACCTTTCGAAGAGGAAGAAGTCGAAACCCCCGAAGAAGCGGACGCCGAAGCAACCGCCGAGACCGTCGAGGCCGAGGAAGTCGAGGCCGACACGCCGCGCGCGTCCGCCGGCGAGGTGGTGCTCGGCGGGGATGACGACTTCTGGGTGAAAGTCGGCATCGACCCGATCCGCATAATGACCGGCTCGGGAACCTTCTACTCGCTGCGTTGTTATTTCGACGATCGCCCGATCTTCCTGGGCCGCAATGGTCGGATCAGTGTGTTCACCTCCGAGCGGGCACTGGCCCGGTATCTCGCCGACGAACACGACCACGACTTGTCCGACCTGAGCACGTACGACGACATCCGCACCGCGGCAACCGACGGCTCGCTGCGCGTCGACATCACCGACGACAACGTCTACGTGCTCAGCGGGCTGGCCGACGACTTCGCCGACGGGCCGGACGCGGTGGACCGGGAGCAACTCGACCTGGCCGTGGAACTGCTACGCGATGTCGGCGACTACGCCGAGGACAACACCGTCGACAAGGTCCTGGAGACCGACCAGCCGTTGGGCAAGCTGGTGGCGTATGTCCTCGACTCCGACTCGGTGCGCGCACCCAAGCCGCCGTATGCCGACGCCGTCCGCGCGTGGGAAGAGCTCGAGCAATTTGTAGATTCGCGTTTGAGGCGCGAATAGCGCCGCCGTCACGATTCTGGGAAGTTCACGTCCTTGGTCACGGATTTCCACTCTTCGATCGACGCCGACGTCGCGGTGATCTTGTCGCGCATCGCTTTCAATACGTCACGGCCCAACAGCAGCCGTAGCGGCGGGTCGTCGAGTTCAGTCACCATCAGCACCGCCTCGGCGACCTTCCGCGGGTCGCCGGGCAAATGGTCGGCGAACTGCTTGATCAGGTCCTTGCGCGCCGCCACATCGGCGTAATCGGCGATCGGGGTAGCCGACTCCTTCATCGATCGCGTCGCCCAATCGGTACGAAAAGCACCCGGCTCGATGGCGGTCACTTTGATGCCCAACGGCCGGACCTCGGTGGCCAGTGCCTCGGTCACCGCCTCGAGCGCGAACTTGGTCGACGAGTAATACGCGTTGGGCGGATTAGCCACCAGACCGGTCATCGAGGAGATGTTGACGATATGACCGGAGCCGCGAGCGCGCATGGCCGGCAGCACCGCCTTGATCATGTTCACGGCGCCGAAGTAGTTCACATCGAAGAGCTTCCGGACCTCAGCGTCCTCGCCTTCCTCCACTGCGGACAGATAGCCGTGGCCGGCGTTGTTGACCAGTACGTCGATTCCACCGAATGCCTTCTCGGCCGCCGAAACCGCGTCCGCGATCTGACCGGCGTCGGTGACATCGAGTGGGACAGCCAGGACGCGGTCACCGAATTCATCGACGAAGCCCTGCACCGCCTCAGCCTGTCGCGCGGTGACCACCGCGGTGTGGCCGGCTTCCAAAGCCGCGCGCGCGATCTCGCGCCCGAAGCCCGTCGAGCATCCGGTAATAAGCCAGCGCGCCATGTCAGGCGGTTCCTTCCGGTAGGCGACGCAGATAGGCCGAGCGCCTGTCCGCCAGCTCGGCCTTGCGCTGCTCAGGACTCACCCGGGGCAAGGCCGGCACTTCGGCATCGAGCCGGTCCAAGCTGACCACCCTGCCGCGGGCGCCCAGGTCCTCGCGTGGACCGGCCTCGCCGAACTCGGCCATCCGCAGCGTCAGGATTCCTTCGCGCAGCCCGTCGGAGTCGATCCAGTTGGCCACTCCAGGATCGGTCGGCGAGATCACGTAGGTGTAGCTGCCGTCGTCGTTGGCAACCGACTGCGCCTTGTTGAGGCTGCCGGTCCGGTCGACGATGTCCAGCGTGGTGCCCCAGATGTTGCTCAGCGGCACGGTGAAGTATTCGGCTCCGCCGTCGCTGAGGTCGACCACGAAGGCCTCGTCCTGGGCGAGTTCGAAGCGACCCATGACGTAGACCTGATTGCGCATCGCACCGACCTTGTCGGCCGACCATGCCAGGTTGAAGTGATTGGGCGGCATCTTGTGCACACCGTGGCTGAGCTTGCCGGTGAAGTCGGCGAAATACGCCATCATCGCCGCTGTCGCGTCGGCTTGCTCGTCCAAGGTGCGGGGCCGGCGCAACGTCGAAGCCGGCGGACCGCCGAGGCGTTGCACCTCAAAGCAATTGGGGTCGTCGCGGCCCCAATCCAGCAGCACGTCGCGGATGTAGAACTCGTGCGCATCGGCAGTGGTGCGTACGTGGTTGGGGCGTCCATTGGCGGGGTCGGCGTCGACGGTGATGGTGAAGCTGCCGTCGGAATCCACCTGCATGGTGCGGCCGTTGAGCACGTCGACGGTGCCCATGTGCGCATCCCACAACGTGAAGTAGTTCTCCGTCATGCGGTTTTCGCCGACCCGGCCGTGAATCTCGTAGCGTTCGTCACCCGATATCGGTATCACCCGGTACACACTGTCGGGATTGTCGATACCCCAACGTGATCCCGGGATACGGCGCCCGTCAACGGGGTGTGCAAGTCGAGTGATGCAACTGACCTTGGGCCGCAACTTGTCCTGGTTCGACGACCATATCGCTGCCGAAAACATCACCTCGGCGAACGCATCGTCGAAGCGCTCACGCATCGCCTGCGACGCCTTCGCCCGCCCCAGCCAGGTCTCCGCGACGGTCTGATAAGCGGCTTTGACGACTACGTGCTCGATCAGTTGGAGCGCCGCCACTTCCTGTTCGTGCTGAGATTCTGTCGCGACCGGGTCGCCTAGCATGAGCTCTCCTCACTTCCCGACATATTGTCCAAAACGCTTGTTGTACAAGGCGAACCGTTCATCGACCTGCCAGGGACGCAGGCCGTAGGTTTCCAGGCCGTAGGGCGGACGTGCCGCCTCGCGGGGTCGTTCGTTAAGCCAGCGTCGCATCGCCTTCTCCGCCTCGACGGTAAGCGGCAGGCCGACGGCGTCGTACACCCGGGCCACCTGCCCGATCGGATCGGCTACCGCGTCGTCGAACGCGATGTCGGTCACGCGGGCACTGTCGTCGACCCAGCCGTCGCGGACCGCCATCGCACGGTCGTTGGTCCAGCCCATCCGCTGCAACCACTCCGCGCCCACCCGATGGAGATCGACGGTATCGGCGTGCATCGCGTGCAGGGTCGCGTTCAGGCTGGCTCCCGACGCGATCGTGGTGCGAGGGTCGCGGTGCATGTGCACGATGTGCAGATCTGGGAACTGCGCCCGCAGCAGGTCCAGGTAGCCGAGGTGGGCCGGCGACTTGAGCACCCAGCGCTCGGGCGGCGTGCCCCGTCCCGGATCTCGTTGCCGCTTCTGCCACTGCAAGAACTGCAACATGCGGTGCAAATACGTATAGGCGGGGGTGAAGTCCTGCGCATCGAGCCAGGACCGGTAATTCGGAAGGTGCGCGCCGGATTCCGGGACATGCGACAAGAACGCATCGGCCAGAAAGACGATCTCCTCTTCGGCCTCCCGCGCATACATCGGATGAATGGCGAACAGGTCGTGCGCCAGCTCGCGGGACTTGGCTTCGCGTCCTTCGCTGACGGCGATGCGCGGATCGACACCGGTGAACGGCTGGTCGAGTTTGGGCGCGACCTCGACCACCTCCCAGCCGTACGCACAGTGGAAGCGCGGGTCGGCGGCAAGCAGCCGCTGCAACAGAGTGGTCCCGCTGCGCATCATCCCGACAACGACGACCGGCGCGACGACGCGCTCGTGCAGAATCTCCGGGTTCCGGCGAATCCACTCCTGGGCGCGCAGTCGCATACGCAGGCTGTGCACGATGCCCGCGCGCAGGATGAGCACCCCGACGGCGTTGAGGTCGGCGATCGCGTAGTCGGCCAACAGCACGTCCAGCGGATACTCGAATTCCCCTGGCCCCCAGTGGACCAGCGACTCCTTGCGCTGGGCGTCTGCCAGCACGGCGGCCAGATCGAAGGGGCCGTCGGCAGTGTTCGAGTATTCCACGCGATCAGAACTTCAGGTGCTGGCTGACATCGCCAACCTGGTCGACGAACATGGTGCGACTGTCGAACCACCACACACCGTCCAGTCGGTGAAACGTGTCCTTGTAATGTCCGGTCACGATCACCTGCAACGGCAAGTCGGGCGTGGCCTGCGTGACGCAGTAATAGGACCTGCTGCGCGCGGAGCCCTCGGCCTCATCGATCTCGAGCTGCACATTGCTGGTGTTGTGTTTGGTCTTCGGGGTGCCGTCCTCGTAGATCCGGGTGGCCATCTCATACATCTGCCGCACCCCGGTGGCTCCTTTGAAAACCGTCTCTGGCGGTCCGTTTTCGACTCCGCAGATACGCCCGTGCGCGAACAGCCCGGCCACGCCGTCCAAGTCACCGGCATCGAGCAGTTCGGCGTAGCTGTAAATCAGGTTGGTGATTTGCCGTGCACTATCGCTCATGTCGCCCGCTCCTCAATCCCAGCGTCGCTGGGATCTTCGTCACTGGCGGCGCTCATGTCGCCCGCTCCTCAATCCCAGCGTCGCTGGGATCTTCGTCACTGGCGGCGTCCATATCGAACCACAGTGAAATCCTGGCAGAACTGCCCCGAGTCTCCATCGTTTTGGGCCGAATCGACGGGTACGTTTCCCGCATGGGTGAACTAGACAACACCGTCGCCGTGATCACCGGCGCGGCCCGCGGACAGGGCCGCAGCCATGCCGTTGCCCTGGCCGAGCAGGGCGCCGACATCATCGCGGTCGACATCTGCGCCGATATCGACACGATCCCGTACCCATTGGCGACCAAGTCGGATCTGGACACCACCGCACAGCTGGTGCAAGCCGCGGGTCGGCGGGTGGTGCCCGTCGTCGCCGATGTCCGTGACCTCGACGGGTTGGAGGCCGGAGTGCAGGGCGGCGTCGACGCCCTCGGCGAGGTCGACATCGTCATCGCAAACGCCGGAGTCGTGGCGATCGGCGATACGCAGACGCGCGCCGAGCCCCTCTTCACCACGATTGTCGACACCAATCTGAAAGGCGTCTGGCACACGTTGTTGGCGACGGTGCCCTCGATCATCCGCAAGGGCAAGGGCGGGTCGGTCGTACTGGTCAGTTCGTCGCAGGGCCTGACCGGCCGGGGCGGTGACGGCAGCGCCGCGATGTTCGCCTACGCCGCGTCCAAGCACGGTGTGGTGGGGTTGATGCGCTCGGCGGCGAACGCCTATGCGCCGCACAAGATCCGGGTCAACTCGGTGCATCCCAGCGGGGTTGCGACCCCGATGATCCTCAACGACTTTGTGATCAACCGGATGCTGGAGAATCCGAACCCCGCCGTCTCCCAGATGCTGCTGCCCGACGCACCGTTAGTCGAATCGCAAGACGTCACAGAAGCTGTGCTGTGGCTCGTCAGTCCCAGGACGCGCTATGTCACCGGCGTGACAATTCCGGTCGACGCCGGCCACATAGTCATGTAGTCGTATTGCGATCCCCGGCTAGCCCACCAGCACGGCATAGCGCGGTTTGATCACGTCGTCGATGATCGCAAGTCGCTCGTCGAACGGGATGAACGCCGACTTCATCGCATTGATGGTGAACCGCGCCAGGTCAGTCCAGCCGTAGCCGAATGCCTCGGCGAGAAGCAGCATTTCGCGGCTCATCGTCGTGTCGCTCATCAGCCGGTTGTCGGTGTTGACGGTGACCCGGAACCGCGCTCGGGCCAGCAGGTCGAACGGGTGCTCGGCGATGCTGTCGACCGCCCCGGTCTGCACGTTGGAACTGGGACACAGCTCCAACGGAATCCGCTTGTCCCGCAATATCGAAGCCAATCGACCGAGTCGCACCGTACCGTCCTCGGCGACGTCGATGTCGTCGACGATGCGCACCCCGTGGCCAAGGCGGTCAGCACCACAGAACGCGATGGCCTCCTGGATGGACGGCAGCCCGAACGCCTCGCCGGCATGGATCGTGAAGCGCGCGTTGTTGTTTCGCATGTACTCGAAAGCGTCCAGGTGCCGGGTTGGCGGATAACCGGCCTCCGCACCGGCGATGTCGAATCCAACGACGCCCTTGTCCCGGAACCGGATCGCCAGCTCGGCGATCTCCCGGGATACGGCGGCATGGCGCATCGCGGTGACCAGGCAGCGCACGACGATCGGACGTCCCGCTGCCGCGGCCGCCTTCTCCCCGTCGGCGAAACCCGCCAGCACCGCGTCGACGACGGCGCCGAACGACAACCCGCGGTCGATGTGCAGTTCGGGAGCGAACCGCACCTCGGCGTAGACCACCGAATCGGCGGCCAGGTCTTCCACGCATTCGTAGGCCACCCGGTGCAGCGCATCAGGAGTCTGCATCACCGCAACGGTGTGCGAGAACGGCTCGAGATAGCGCTCCAACGATCCGCTGTGCGACGACGTCTGAAACCACTTGGTCAGTTCGTCGACCTCGGTGGCGGGCAGGTCGTCGTAGCCAGTCTGACCGGCGATGTCGATCACCGTCGCCGGGCGCAGCCCGCCGTCGAGGTGATCGTGCAACAGCGCCTTGGGCGCCTTCTTGATCGTCTCCGGGCTCAACGGCGTTGTCATTAGGTGATCCGATCGATGATCAGTGGTCGCCGGACAGGTGGCATATCTGTCACTTTGAAGCCCGGATTCAGCTCGGCTATCGCCGCCTCGAAGCGCTCGGGGGTGTCGGTATAGAGCGTGAACAGCGGCTCACCTGCCGCCACCGGGCTCCCGGGACGCCGGTGAATCCAGATTCCGGCGCCGGGCTGGACCCGTTCGCCCGGACGGGACCTGCCCGCTCCGAGCCGCCACACCGCCAGCCCCACTGCCATCGCGTCGATATCGCCCATTGTGCCGCTCCGGGCGGCGATGACGGTTTCGGAGTACTTACCAACCGGCAACGGGACGGACAAGTCCCCGCCCTGGGCGGCGATCAGCGCGCGGAACCGATCCATCGCGGTCCCGTCGCGCAGGGTCTGCTCCGGATCCTGCTCGTCGATCCCGGCGATCTCGAGCATCTCGCGGGCCAGTCGCACGGTCAGCTCCACCACATCGGGCGGGCCGCCGCCGCCCAATACCTCGAGCGCTTCGGCGACTTCAACCGCGTTGCCGACGGCCGCGCCCAGTGGACTATTCATGTCGGTCAACACCGCGCTGGTCGGCAGCCCATGCTCTGCGCCCAGCGCGACCATGGTTTCGGTGAGCTCACGGCATTGCGATTCCGACCGCAGCAATGCGCCGGAGCCGACCTTGACGTCGAGCACCAACGCCCCGGCGCCCTCGGCGATCTTCTTGCTCATCACCGAACTCGCGATCAGCGGCAGCGATTCGACGGTGGCGGTGATATCGCGCAGCGCGTAGAGCTTGGCATCGGCCGGCGCCAGCTGACCGGCCGCGAAGATGGCCGCGCCGACATCGCAAAGTTGTTGACGCACTTGCTCTTTAGTCAAGGTTGCCGTGAAACCGGCGATCGATTCCAGCTTGTCCAGGGTGCCGCCGGTGTGGCCGATCCCGCGGCCGGAGGCCTGCGGCACGGCAGCTCCGCAGGCGGCGATCACCGACACCAGCGGCAGCGTGATCTTGTCGCCGACCCCGCCGGTGGAGTGTTTGTCGACGGTCCGCAGCGGACTGCGGCCACGTCGCAAACCGGTGAAATCCATCCGCTCACCCGAGGCAACCATGGCCGCCGTCCATCGCGCGATCTCGCCGTAGTCCATGCCGCGCAGGAACACCGCCATCAGCAGCGCCGACATCTGTTCGTCGGCGATCCGGCCGTGGGTGTAGGCGTCGATCACCCAGTCGATCGCGGCGTCCGACAGCCGACCCCCGTCGCGTTTGGTTCGAATTACCGTCGGTGCGTCGAAAGTCATATGCGCCACTCCTCGATCCCGGCAATGCCGGCATCTTCGTCGCCGTCGAAGGTCACGCGCGGCCCCGCTGGTAGGTGGCGAGATCCTCCGGACCAAACGGATCGGGCAGCAAGTCGCCGAGTCGCCGGGGCGCGTCGGGGTGGTCGATGAGTAGGTCCGGCCCGCCGTGCTCCAACAACACCTGACGGCATCGGCCGCACGGCATCAGCAGCGAGCCACTGCCGTCGACACAAACCAGTGCGAGCAGTCTGCCGCCGCCGGTCGAATGCAGCGCGCACACCACCGCGCACTCGGCGCAGAGACCTAGTCCATATGAGACATTCTCCACATTGCAGCCGGTGATTATCCGGTGATCGTCGACCAGCGCAGCTGCACCCACCGGAAACCCCGAGTAAGGCGCATATGCCCCATCTGCTGCGTGGATCGCTTTGTCCCGCAGGAGTTTCCAGTCAATTGTGTCGGTCACGGTCGCGATACCACACGTGTTTGGAATGCATCCGACAACCCCGTTCACTGTTGGCTAATTCACAAGCCAGCCTAGATTCCCCGCGCAGGTAAGCGTCGGAACACGCCCGGCGGGCGGTAAAGCGGCTTAAAAGAAAGTACAAATGGGTTTAGAGTCCACCCGACGGTCCCTGATGACGGCGTGGCGATCGCAAGCGCGGCGAAGCCGGGCGAAGCGGGTCGCCACAAATATGGGAGGCGCTGATGACGACGACGACATCCGCGAATCCGGCCACGCCGACGCCGCGGGACGGGTCGTCGCGCGGACGGCGCTTGCGGCGCACGCTCTATCGCGGCGATCCGGGTATGTGGTCGTGGGTGCTGCATCGCATCACCGGCGCGACCATCTTCTTCTTCTTGTTCATCCACGTGCTGGACACCGCGCTGGTCCGGGTGAGCCCGCAGGCCTACGACGAAGTCATCTCGACCTACAAGACACCGATCGTGGGCTTGATGGAACTCGGGCTGGTGGCCGCGGTGCTCTACCACGCGCTCAACGGCGTCCGCGTCATCCTGATCGACTTCTGGGCACAGGGCACCCGTTATCAGCGGCTGATGTTGTGGGCGATCGGGGTCGTGTGGCTGTTGGTGGTGGTCCCGGCCGCGGTGGTCGTCGGCATCCACATGATCGGGCACTTCAAATGAACTCCCCCGACCTCCAACTCGGCCGCGGCCAGCTCGCCCCGGTCCGGCAGCGCAGCCACGACCGCCCGGCCAGCCTGGACAATCCGCGTGCCCCGCGCCGACGGGCCGGCATGCCCAACTTTGAGAAATACGCCTGGCTGTTCATGCGAATGTCTGGTGTCGTCCTTGTATTTCTCGCACTGGGGCATCTCTTTGTGATGCTGATGTGGCAGGACGGCGTCTACCGCATCGACTTCAACTATGTTGCGCAGCGTTGGCACTCGCCGTTCTGGCAGACCTGGGACCTGCTGCTGCTCTGGCTGGCACAGTTGCACGGCGGCAACGGCCTTCGCACCATCATCGACGACTACAGCCGCAAGGATTCCACCCGCTTCTGGCTGAACACCCTGCTGGCGTTGTCGATGGCGTTCACGCTGGTGCTGGGGAGCTACGTGCTGCTGACGTTCGACCCGAACATCTCGGGCTAGGTGAGAGCTCGGGCCAGTAGACATTGGGCTAGTAGAGATGGGCAACAGGTGATTAGCGAACACCGTTACGACGTGGTGATCGTCGGTGCCGGCGGTGCGGGGATGCGGGCGGCCGTGGAGGCCGGACCACGGGTGCGCACAGCGGTTCTGACCAAGCTGTATCCCACCCGCAGTCACACCGGCGCCGCCCAGGGAGGCATGTGCGCAGCGTTGGCCAACGTCGAGGATGACAACTGGGAATGGCACACCTTCGACACCGTCAAGGGCGGCGACTATCTCGCCGACCAGGACGCGGTCGAGGTCATGTGCAAGGAAGCCATCGACGCGGTGCTCGACCTGGAGAAGATGGGGATGCCGTTCAACCGGACCCCTGAGGGTCGTATCGACCAGCGCCGCTTCGGCGGGCACACCCGTGACCACGGCAAGGCCCCGGTGCGCCGATCCTGTTACGCCGCTGACCGCACCGGCCACATGATTTTGCAGACGTTGTATCAGAACTGTGTCAAGCACGACGTTGAGTTCTTCAACGAGTTCTACGTGCTCGACCTTGCACTCACCCAGACCCCCGGTGGACCGGTCGCCACCGGGGTGATCGCCTACGAACTGGCCACCGGCGAGATTCACGTCTTCCACGCCAAGGCCGTCGTGATCGCCACCGGCGGCTCGGGCCGGATGTACAAGACCACCTCCAACGCACACACCTTGACCGGTGATGGAATCGGCATCGTGTTCCGTAAGGGACTTCCGTTGGAGGACATGGAATTCCACCAATTCCACCCGACGGGCTTGGCCGGTCTGGGGATCCTGATCTCTGAAGCCGTGCGCGGCGAGGGCGGTCGGCTGCTCAACGGCGAAGGCGAGCGCTTCATGGAGCGTTACGCGCCGACGATCGTCGACCTGGCGCCCCGCGACATCGTCGCCCGATCGATGGTGCGCGAAGTGCTGGAGGGTCGCGGGGCCGGCCCGCACAAAGACTACGTCTACATCGACGTCCGTCATCTCGGTGCAGATGTGCTGGCCGCCAAGCTGCCCGACATCACCGAGTTCGCCCGCACCTACCTCGGAGTGGACCCGGTCAAGGAGCTGGTTCCGGTCTACCCGACGTGTCATTACGTGATGGGCGGCATCCCGACGACGATCACCGGGCAAGTGCTGCGAGACAACGCCACCACCGTGCCGGGCCTGTATGCGGCCGGCGAATGCGCATGCGTGTCGGTGCACGGCGCCAACCGGCTGGGTACCAATTCGCTGTTGGACATCAACGTCTTTGGTCGCCGCGCCGGAATCGCCGCGGCCAACTATGCGAAGGGCCACGACTTCGTCGAGATGCCACCGAGCCCGGCGGCGATGGTGGTCGACTGGGTGGCCGACATCGTGTCCGAGCATGGCAACGAGCGCGTCGCCGACATTCGCGGCGCGTTGCAGCAGACGATGGACAACAACGCCGCGGTGTTCCGCACCGAAGAGACGCTCAAACAAGCACTCACCGACATTCACGCGCTGAAGGAACGGTATTCTCGAATCTCTGTGCACGACAAGGGAAAGCGCTTCAACAGTGACTTGCTGGAAGCTATCGAGTTGGGTTTCCTGTTGGAGTTGGCCGAAGTCACCGTCGCCTGCGCGCTGAACCGCAAGGAATCTCGTGGCGGCCACGCCCGGGAGGACTACCCCAACCGCGACGACGTCAACTACATGCGCCACACCATGGCCTACAAGCAGGGCAGTGATCTGCTCAGTGACATCCGGCTGGATTTCAAACCCGTGGTGCAGACCCGTTACGAACCCAAGGAGCGGAAGTACTGATGAGTTCGTTGCCAAAAAGCGAGGTCAGTCAGAGCGCGCAGGCCGCAGACCCGCCGTTGCCCCCGATACCTGACGGCTCGGTCATGGTGACGCTGCGGATTGCCCGGTTCAATCCGGAAAACCCGGACCAGTACACCGATTCCGACGGCTGGCAGAGCTTCCGGGTGCCGTGCCTGCCTACCGACCGGCTGCTTAATCTGCTGATCTACATCAAGAGCTATCTTGATGGCACGCTGACTTTCCGACGGTCCTGCGCGCACGGCGTGTGCGGCTCCGACGCTATGCGGATCAACGGCGTCAACCGGTTGGCCTGCAAGGTGTTGATGCGCGACCTGCTTCCCGCCAAGCCCCGGCCGAACAAATCCAAAAAAGGGCTGACCATCACGGTCGAGCCGATCCGCGGGCTGCCGGTGGAGAAGGACTTGATCGTCGACATGGAGCCGTTCTTCGACGCCTACCGCGCTGTCAAGCCGTACCTGATCACCAGCGGCAACCCGCCGACGCGGGAGCGGATCCAGAGCCAAACCGATCGCGCCCGCTACGACGACACCACCAAGTGCATCCTGTGCGCATGTTGCACCACCAGCTGCCCGGTGTTCTGGAACGAGGGCAGCTACTTCGGTCCGGCGGCCATCGTCAACGCGCACCGCTTCATCTTCGACAGCCGCGACGAGGCCGCCGCCGAGCGGCTCGACATCCTCAACGAGGTCGACGGGGTGTGGCGCTGCCGCACCACGTTCAACTGCACCGAGTCCTGCCCACGCGGCATCGAGGTGACCAAGGCGATCCAGGAGGTCAAGCGCGCGTTGATGTTCGCCCGCTGAGCCACCCGTCACACTTTGGCGGGTTACCTCGTCTGATTGGTATGACACAGAAAACCCGCATCGAACCCCTGCCTCCGAAACGGGCCAACTGGCTCATCCGCGCCATGTACCGGTACGCCGCGCGGCGCTTCGGCGAAGTTCCCGAACCGTTCGCGGTGGTCGCCCATCACCCGCGGCTGCTGGTCGCCAACGCCGTCCACGAAACCCTGCTGCAATCGGCATCGCGCAAGCTGCCGGCCAATGTGCGCGAGCTGGCGGTGTTTTGGACCGCACGCACCATCGGCTGCTCATGGTGTGTCGACTTCGGGTCCATGCTGCAGCGCCTCGACGGCCTGGACATCGAGCGCCTTCAAGACATCGACAACTACGCCACGTCGCCGCGCTTCACCGACGACGAGCAGGCCGCCATCGCCTATGCCGACGCGATCACCACCGACCCGCATTCGGTTAGCGACGCGCAGGTCACCGATTTGCGCCGACGCTTCGGCGACGCCGGGGTCATCGAGCTGACCTATCAGATCGGCGTGGAGAACATGCGGGCGCGGATGAACTCGGCGCTGGGCATCACCGAACAGGGCTTCAACTCCGGTGATGCGTGCCGGGTTCCCTGGCTGGACGGGCCTGACCAGACCGCAACGGCGAGCCGCTGAACTTGTCCGGGTTGGCGATATCCCATAGGGCGCTGACTTTTCCGTCGCGCACCGTGACGGCCGTGATTCGCGGCATCATCTCCCGGTAGCCGTCACTAGCCGGGAAGCCGGCCGTGTACATCCCCAGCTCACCGTTGACCAGCCCCAGTTGGTGGGCGGAGTAGAACGCGGGACCGTACCGCTGCGCCAGTCCGAGCATGAATCGGACCACCTTGTCCGGTCCGTGGATGATCTGGACTGCCGTGGGCGCCTTGCCGTTCGAGTCGCCGGTGAAGGTCACATCGGGATGCAGCAGCGACACCACGGTGTCCAGGTCGCCGGAGGCCATCGCGGCCATCAGCAGGCCGACCACCTCGTTGTGCGACGGGTCGGGTTCCGGCGGTGGCTCGGTGTCCGGACCGCTCAAGGCCTTGCGGGCCCGCGACGCCAACTGACGGGCCGCGGACTCGCTGGTGCCCAGTACCTGGGCCACTTCGGCGAAGGGAATGGCGAATCCGTCGTGCAACACGAACGCGACCCGCTGATCGGGGCTGAGCCGCTCCAGCACGACCATCGCCGCGAACCGGGCATCCTCGCGGGACACCACGGCCGACAGCGGATCGCCGGCGTCAAAACCGGTGACCACCGGTTCGGGCAGCCAATGGCCGACGTAGGTCTCACGGCGGTGAGCCGCCGATCGCAACTTGTCCAGACCGAGCCGGCTCACCACGGTGGTCAGCCATGCGCGCAAGTCGACGACGTCCTCGCTGCGCTCGGCCGCGTCCCAACGCAGCCAGGCCTCCTGGACGATGTCCTCGGCGTCGGCCACTGTGCCCGTGAGCCGGTATGCGACCGCCATGAGGTGCGGCCGCAGGGCTTCGAATTGGGCGACCTGTCGGGTCCCCAGCCCAGAGCCGGCCATAGGCCCGAGCGTAACGCCATGGCCGCCTCACCCATCGAAGAGCGCACCAGCGTTACGCTCGCGGACACCATGACCGAGAACCTTGCCGCGAAGGCCGATCGCCACCTGTGGTGCCATTTCTCCCGGCACGGGCCGGACTTTACGCCGCCGATCATCGTCCGCGGCGAGGGCGTCACGATCTGGGACGACCGCGGCAAAAGCTACCTGGACGGGCTGTCCGGTTTGTTCACCGTGCAGGTCGGCCACGGCCGCACCGAACTCGCCGAGGTGGCAGCTCGGCAGGCGAGCACCCTGGGGTTCTTTCCGTTGTGGGGGTATGCCACCCCGACCGCGATCGAACTCGCCGAGCGAGTGGCGCACTACGCACCGGGCGACCTGAACCGGGTTTTCTTCACCACCGGCGGCACCGAAGCCGTCGAGACCGCGTGGAAAGTGGCCAAGCAATATTTCAAGCTCACTGGTAAACCCGGTAAGCACAAAGTGATTTCGCGGTCGATCGCCTACCACGGCACCACCCAGGGCGCCCTGGCGATCACCGGATTGCCTTTGTACAAGGCGCCGTTCGAGCCGGTGACGCCGGGGGGATTCCGGGTACCCAACACCAACTTCTACCGCGCGCCTGATCTATTTCACAACGACCTCAAGGCTTTTGGGCAGTGGGCCGCTAATCGGATCGCCGAGGCCATCGAGTTCGAGGGACCCGACACCGTCGCCGCGGTCTTCCTCGAACCGGTGCAGAATGCGGGCGGCTCCTTTCCACCGCCGCCGGGTTACTTCGAACGGGTCCGGGAGATCTGTGACGAATACGACGTGCTGCTGGTCTCCGACGAGGTGATCTGCGCGTTCGGCCGGATCGGGTCGATGTTCGCCTGTGATGACTTCGGCTATGTGCCCGACATGATCACCTGCGCCAAGGGCCTGACGTCGGGCTACTCACCGCTGGGCGCGATGATCGCCAGCGACCGCTTGTTCGAGCCGTTCAACGACGGCCAAACGATGTTCCCGCACGGCTACACGTTCGGCGGTCATCCGGTGTCGGCGGCCGTCGGGCTGGCCAACCTCGACATCTTCGAGCGGGAAGGCCTCAACGACCGCGTTAGACAACATGCGCCGGCCTTGCGCGCCACGCTGGAGAAGTTGTACGACCTGCCCATCGTCGGCGATGTTCGCGGCGAAGGGTATTTCTACGGCGTCGAACTGGTCAAGGACCGGGCGAGCAAGCAGACCTTCGCCGGCGAGGAACGGAAATCG
Organism: uncultured Actinomycetota bacterium; assembly: GCA_963833915.1. GTDB lineage: Bacteria > Actinomycetota > Actinomycetes > Mycobacteriales > Mycobacteriaceae > Mycobacterium. The sequence goes on along the minus strand of CAWHZO010000002.1, from coordinate 356,411 downwards.
CTGCTCAGCCGCGTGTCCTCGGCACTCTTTACGGCCGGGTTGTACTGCCGCACCGACGACCGCGGCGACTCCGTCATCCAGCTCGCGCCCCCGCTGATCAGCGGCCAAGCCGAGTTCGACACCATCGAAGCGATCCTGCGCAGTGTGCTCACGGAGATCGGCAGTCAACAGTGAGTAAGCCGGCGACGATACAGAGCGAAGCGATGAGGAGAAGCGGCGCAGATGGGTAAGCCGCGCATCGGCCCGATCCGATGGCAACCACCGCCGTCGCGCCCATTGCCCGAACCCGATCTGACGGCGACGCTGCACGTCGTCGCGGTCCCCGGCAACGCCCCCGAGGATGTCGTCGCCGACGCTGACGGCAACATCTGGACCGGTGTCGAGGACGGCCGGCTCATCCGGATCCGCCCGGACGGCGGCTCCGCGCAGGTGGTCGCCGACACCGGCGGGCGACCGCTGGGCCTGGCCGTCGCGCGAGACGGCCGTCTGCTGATCTGCGACAGCCACCGCGGCCTGCTGCGGTACGACCCGGCCACCGGGGCAATGGAAACGTTGGTCGCGCAGGTGGCCGGACGAGCGCTGACATTCTGCTCCAATGTCGTCGAATCATCCAGCGGAACAATATTTTTCACCGAATCGACGAGCCGGTTCCACTACGAATACTACAAAGGCTCGGTGATCGAGGGGCGCCCGACCGGGTCGCTGTTCCGGCGTGATCCGGACGGAACGGTCAGCGTGCTGGCGTCGGGTCTGCACTTCGCCAACGGCGTGACGCTGACCGCCGACGAGTCGGCGTTGGTGTTCGCCGAGACCACCGCCTGCCGAGTGTCCAAGTACTGGCTCACCGGAGAGGCGGCCGGGTCGATCACCCCGTTGGCCACCGACCTGCCGGGCTACCCCGACAACATCTCCACCGGTCTCGACGGCAGGATCTGGGTCGCCATGGTCTCCGAGCGCAACCGGCTCAACGAATGGCTGGGCCCACGCGCGCCGGTTGTCCGCAGGCTGCTGTGGCGGCTGCCCTACCGCTGGCTGCCCAACCCGAAGCCTCTCGCGTGGGTGGTTGCCTTCGACCCCGACGACGGTCGCGTGGTGACCCAATTTCGCGCTTTGCATCCGGACTTCGGCCTGGCCACCGGTGTGGTGGAAACGCCGGGGCGGCTGTGGCTGGGCCGCATCGGGGGCGCAGGCGTCTGTTACCTGGATTTGCAACTTCCGTAACACCAGTCACAGCGCGGCTCCCGGGAATCGGGCCGCCGATCGCCTACTCTGCACAGACATGCCCTGCCTACGGCCGTTCTTACGTAAAGCATCATGCCTGGCAGCGGCAGGTTTCATGCTGAGCGCACCCGCGGTGCTCGGCATGCCTGCCGCGTTCGCCGAGCCCGCCGTCACGCACGACATGTGCCCGTACAAGGTGGCGACCCCGCCGGCGGTGGACTCGTCGGAAGTCCCGCAGGCCGGCGACCCACCACTGCCGCTGCCGGTGCCCGCCAAGCCGATCGGCGGCAACTCGCTCAGCGGCTGCGGCGTCGTCACCGCGGCCGACACAGCGCCGGTGCCCGGCGACATCTCCGCCGAAGCGTGGGTGGTGGCCGACCTGGACAGCGGTGCCATCATCGCCGCGCGTGACGCGCACGGTCGTCACCGCCCGGCCAGCGTCATCAAGGTGCTCGTCGCGATGGCATCGCTCAACGAGCTCAGCCTCAACAAGACCGTCGACGGCACACCCGACGACATCGCTGCCGAGGGCACCAAGGTCGGCGTTGCCCCGGGTGGCACCTACACCGTTAACCAGTTGCTGCACGGGCTGCTGATGCACTCCGGCAACGACGCCGCGCACTCGCTGGCCACGCAGCTGGGCGGCATGCAGGTCGCGCTGGAGAAGATCAACATGCTGGCCGGCAAACTCGGGGGCCGCGACACCCGCGCCGCGACGCCCTCGGGGCTGGACGGACCCGGCATGAGCACATCGGCGTACGACATCGGGTTGTTCTACCGATACGCCTGGGAGAACCCGACATTCGCCGACATCGTGCACACGCAGAAATTCGATTTCCCCGGACATGCCGACCACCCCGGCTACGAGCTGGAGAACGACAACCAACTGCTCTACCACTACCCGGGCGCGCTCGGCGGCAAGACCGGCTACACCGACGACGCGGGACAAACGTTCGTCGGCGCCGCTAACCGCGATGGTCGCCGGTTGATGGCGGTGCTGCTGCACGGCACCCGTCAGCCGATCGCGCCGTGGCAACAGGCCGCCCATTTACTGGATTACGGTTTCGCGACCGCGCCGGGGACTCGGGTGGGGACGCTGATCGAACCCGACCCGTCGCTGGTGGCCGCGCCTGGCCGTGCTGCAGCCGGTGACCCCCCCGCCGGACCCGCCGCCGATGCCGCCGCGCTGGTGCCCGCCGCTGACGTACTGCCGGTTAGGGTCGGTGTCGCGGTCATCGGTACGGTCGTCGTGTTCGGCTTGATTATGGTGGCTCGCTCGACGAACCGGCGGCCGCAGCACTAGGCGGCGGCTAGGGGGCCGAGGCGGCCACTCCGGAAGGAAGATCGTGGGCCGCATCGGCGAGTCTGTACGAGCGCGACGACGGTTGCTGATCGCCATCGCAGCAGCAAGTCTGGGTGTCGTCTGCGGCTACGACCTGTCCAATATCGCGGGCGCCCTGCTGTTCATCACCGACGATTTCCAGCTGACCATCCACCAGCAAGAGCTGCTGACCACGACGGTGGTGATCGGCCAGATCTGCGGAGCGCTGTCCGGCGGTGTGCTCGCCAACGCGATCGGGCGCAAGAAGTCGATGATGCTGGTGGCGGGCGGCTATGCGGTGTTCTCGCTGGTGGGCGCGGCGGCTCTGTCGATGCCGTGGCTGGTAACGGCGCGGCTGCTGCTGGGCATGACGATCGGGCTGTCCGCAGTGGTGGTTCCGGTGTTCATCGCCGAGTCGGCCCCGGCGCGCGTGCGCGGCTCGATGCTGGTGACCTATCAGGTGGCGACCGTGCTCGGCATCATCGCCGGCTACATCGTCGCGTATGCGTTGGCGGATTCGCACAACTGGCGGTGGATGCTCGGATTGGCCGCGGTACCGGCGTTGCTGGTGCTGCCGCTGTTGGCGCAGATGCCCGATACCGCGCGGTGGTACCTGTTCAAGAACCGGGTCGACGACGCCCGCCGGGCGCTGCTGCGGGTCGAGCCGAACCGGGACGTCGAGCAGGAACTCACCGAGATCGCTGAGGCTATGCGCGAAGAACACGGCGGGAAGTTCAGCGAGATGTTGCGCCCGCCGTATCTGCGCGCCACGGCATTCGTGGTGGGGCTCGGCTTCTTCGCCCAACTGACGGGCATCAACGGAATCATCTACTACAGTCCGCGGCTCTTCGAGTCCATGGGATTTCAGGGCAAATTCGCACTTCTGGTGCTGCCCGCACTCGTGCAGCTGGCTTCCCTGGCCGCCGTGCTGGTCTCGTTGGTTCTCGTCGACCGGATCGGACGCCGGCCCATTCTGCTGTCCGGCATCGCCGCGATGATCCTCGGCGACGCGGTGCTGGTCGGCGTGTTCGCCGCCAAATCCAGCGCCGTCTCGGGGCTCGGTTACGTCGGTCTGCTGTTGTTCACGATGGGTTTCACCTTCGGATTCGGCGCGCTGGTCTGGGTTTACGCCGGTGAGAGCTTCCCGGCACACCTGAGGTCGTTGGGCTCCAGCGTGATGCTCACCGCCAACCTGACGGCCAACGCCCTTGTCGCGGCGGTCTTTCTGACGATGCTGCACAACCTGGATGGCGCTGGCACGTTCGGTGTGTTCGGCCTACTGGCGATCGCGGGCTTCGTGCTGGTGTACCGGTTCGCTCCGGAAACCAAAGGGCGACAGCTCGAAGACATCCGCCACTTCTGGGAAAACAATGGCCGCTGGCCGGACGAAGAACCGAGTGCACCAACGAATGTGCAGGCATGCCGCTGATCGCCGCAGGCACTGTGGTACTCGAGCAGGGCGTCTGCCGGCCGGGCTGGGTACACACCTCGGCCGCGCAGATCGTGGGCTCCGGTGCGGGCGCGGCCCCGCAACCCCCCGATGTCGACCTGCCCGACGCCGTCGTTGTTCCCGGTTTCGTCGACATTCACGTGCACGGCGGCGGCGGTGCGTCGTACACCGACGGCAATGTCTCAGACATTGTGCGCGCAGCGAGTTTTCACCGCCGACATGGCACAACGACGACGCTGGCCAGCCTGGTCACGGCGTCGGCCGCCGATCTGCTCGCGGCGGTGCGTGCCCTCGCCGAGTCGACCGGCGAGGGCGTTACCGCCGGAATCCATCTGGAGGGGCCGTGGCTGAGCACGGCGCACTGCGGGGCACACGATCATACGCAGTTGCGTGACCCGTCGCCGGCGGAGATCGACGCACTACTGGCTGCCGGCAACGGGGCAATCCGGATGGTCACCCTGGCACCCGAACGCCCCGGCAGCGACGATGCGATTACCCGCTTGGTTGACGCCGGAGTGATTGTCGCCCTCGGGCATACGGATGCGAGCTACGAGCAAACCCGTCACGCCGTCGAGCTCGGCGCAACGGCGGGCACCCACCTATTCAACGCGATGCGGCCACTGCACCACCGCGAGCCCGGACCCGCGCTGGCATTGCTGGAGGATGCCCGGGTAACCGTCGAGTTGATCGCGGACGGCGTTCACCTCCACCCTGCGTTGGTGCACGCGACGATCGAGGCGGCGGGAGCCGACCGAGTCGCGTTGGTCACCGATGCCACCGCCGCCGCAGGGGTGGGCGACGGCGAATTTCGGCTCGGTGCAGTACCGGTCGACGTGGTCGAAGGGGTGGCGCGCGTGCGGGGGACGTCGACGATCGCGGGCAGCACCGCGACCATGGACCAACTCTTCCGATTCGCCGCCGGTCTCGGCTCAGACCGGGATGCCGCGCTGGCCACCGCGGTGCAATTGACGTCGACGACCCCGGTCCGCGCGCTCGGTATGCACGGCCTCGGCAGCTTACGCGCCGGTGCCGAGGCTAATCTTGTTGTGTTGGAACGTAATTTGCAGGTCAGCGCCGTCATGGCACGCGGCAGTTGGCTAACGGACCACTAGCCTGTGCTCGTGGGTGCCCAGTCCGCGATTCTCGGGATCCAACGCGGAACGTTCCCCCGGTAGTCGAGGTAGGCGCTACCGTAGCGCTCGGCGAGGTGGGGTTCTTCCCAGAACCGGATGAAGCTCGCGATGCAGGCGAAGAACACCGCGAACCACACCAGCAGCTTGCCCGAGTCCAGCGCGGCCGCCTCCCCGAGCAGGATGCAGAGCAGACCGGTGATCATCGGATTGCGCACGTGCCGATACGGGCCCCGCACAACGAGATTGACCGGCTCTGCCATGACTTTGCCCACCCCGAGCGTGCCCTTACCTTCCCGATCGAACAGCAGCACGGTCCAGATCAGCAGGCATAACCCCACGAAGATCAACAAACCGCCGATGATGACCAGTCCGGCGCGGAGCGGTGAACCGAGGTCCGGCCCGTGGATGTTGGGCCAGTTCACAATCGACGCCGGTATGACGATCGCCATCGTCACCGGAGCGAGCAGAAACGAGATCAGATGCCGCCACCACAAGCGTCGTTCCTCCGCACTCATGCCGACGCTGGCTGGTCCGCTGCCTCCTCGGCCCGGCCGAACAGCAATGGGTAGGCGATACCGGCGATCGCCCCACCGATCAACGGCGCCAACCAGAACACCCACAACTGCGCGGGAGCACCGTTGCCGTTGAAGAAAGCGACGGCGGTGGACCGGGCAGGGTTGACCGAGGTGTTGGAGATCGGGATGGCGACCAGGTGGATGCCCGTCAGTGTCAGCCCGATGGCCAAGCCGGCGAAGCCCTTCGGCGCCCGCTCGTCGGTCGAGCCGAGGATGACGAATAGAAATATGGCCGTCAACACGATCTCGGCGAGGATGACTGCACCCAGTGAGTAACCAGTGGGTGAGTGTTCGCCATAGCCGTTGGCCCCCAAGTGCCCAGTAGCGATGAACCCGGGCCTGCCGTAGGCGATGAAGTAGACCACCAATGCTCCGAGCAGGCCGCCGATCACCTGGACAATCCAATACGCCGGCAGGACTTTCCATTCCACCCGGCGAGCTAATGCCGCGCCCAGCGTGACGGCCGGGTTGAAATGCCCGCCCGAGATAGTTCCGAACGCGTAGACGCCGACCAGCACGGTCAGACCGAAGGCGAGCGCAACCCCAAGATAACCGATACCCACTGGGTAGAGATCAGAGTGCGCCTTCAGTGAAAAGACCGCGCTGCCAACGCCGCCGAGCACGAGCCAGAAGGTGCCGATCGTCTCCGCGGCCAGTTTGTGGAACAGATTTGGTGCAGACATCGCCTACCCGCCTTTGCGTAGCGCAATTGTTCGTGCCCCTGAGGATGACACGCCCGAAGGCCGACACGCCCTGTCGTGGCCAAATCGTTTCGCGAAAGAGATTGTCGCTTCGCCAGGAAACTAGCCCTTGGGGCGTCGGAGCAGTCGGGAAAGCCCCAGCGCTCCAACGGCTCCCAGTGCCACAGCGGTCAAGGCTTGCCGCGTCTCAAGGCTCCCGCTCACATGCACCCGGGTCGTGATGACCGCGGGTCCGGGCGGCCCCGCCGGCGCAGTGACCGCGTCGACCGTCGACGTCGCCGCCCAGGCGGTGGCGAGTAGCAGCAGCCGCGCGGCGATGTACGCGAACACCATGAGGCCCAGCACCGGTCCGAAGGTGGCACCTGCCGGGCTGCGCAGGACGGATTTCAGGTAGATCGACGCGACCAACTTGAACACTTCAAAGCCGATCGCCGCGATCAGAGCGGCCCGAAACGAGCTGGCGTAGTTGACCGGTTCCCGGGGCAACCGGGCGATCATCCAGCTGAACACCAACCACGACAGCAGCACCGACACCAAGATCGACACGATGCGAAATATCGCGTCCAGGATTGGCGCGTTGTGAATACCCAGCCACGCCAACACTCTGCCCATCGGCGCCGCGTCGGCGAGCGCGCTGAGCGCGAGCGTAGCGAGAATCGCCACAAACGACGAGACCATCGCGCCGAGATCGGACAGCTTGGTGCGGACGAATCCGAGCGACCCCTCACCCTGATTCCACATTTCGCTGAGTGCTACCCGAAGATTGGCCATCCAGTTCAGGCCGACCCATGCCGCCGCGAGCAGACCGATGACCCCGACCGACGCCCGCGAATCGATCGCCGAATTCACCAATTCGACCACCTGCTTACCCAGGGCACCGGGCACCGCGGCCCTGACCTTGTTGTCGATCCCGGTCAGCACATCGGGTCGACGCGAGAGCGCGAATCCGCCGAGGCTGAAACCAACCATCAGCAAAGGGAACAACGCGAAGATCGTGTAGTAGGTCAGCCCGGCCGCGAAGAAGTTGCCTTTGCGTTCGTCGAAGCGCTCGTTGGCGCGCATTGCGTGGTCGAACCATCCGAACCGTGCTCGCAGTCGATCCAGGATCCCTGGTTTGCCCGGTTCGCTCATGACCAGCTCATGACTCCGCGCTAGCGACGTTTCGGCAGGAACCCGAGCCGGTCATAGACCCGGTCGACGGTTTTTGCGGCGACGTCCTCGGCCCGCGCCGCCCCGGCGGCCAGCACAGCCTCCAATTCCGATGGATCGGTGAGTAACTCGTCGACCCGGGTTTTGATCGGCGTCACGAATTCGACGACCGCCTCGGCGGTGTCCTTCTTCAGATCGCCGTAACCACGCCCCGCGTAACGCTCAACCAGCCCATCGATCTCGACATCGGTCACCGCGGACTGAATGGTCAGCAAATTGGACACCCCGGGTTTGGCGTCCGGGTCGTAGCGGATCTCGCGTTCGCTGTCGGTTACGGCGGAGCGAATCTTCTTGGCGGACAACGCCGGATCATCGAGCAGACTGATCAGTCCGGCGTCGGTGGCGGCCGACTTACTCATCTTCGACGACGGGTCTTGCAAGTCATAGATCTTGGCGGTGACCTTGGGAATGAGGAGGTCGGGAACCACGAACGTATCCGGGAAACGGCCGTTGAACCGTTGCGCGATATCGCGTGCCAACTCCAGGTGCTGGCGCTGATCTTCACCGACCGGCACCAATTCGGCGTCGTAAGCCAGCACATCGGCAGCCTGCAGCACGGGGTAGGTGAACAGCCCGACAGTGGTCGCGTCGCTGCCCTGGCGCGTTGACTTGTCCTTGAACTGCGTCATCCGCGAGGCCTGGCCGAAACCGGTGAAACAGCCCAGCACCCAGGCCAGCTGAGTGTGTGCGGGAACGTGACTCTGCACGAAGATGGTGCTACGGCCTGGGTCGACACCCAGCGCCAGGTACTGCGCGGCGGTGACCAGGGTGCGGTGCCGCAACACGTCCGGGTCCTGCGGGAGGGTGATGGCATGCAGGTCGACGACGCAGAAGAACGCATCGTGGTCGTCTTGCAACTGGGCCCACTGGGTGACGGCACCCAGCGCATTTCCGAGGTGAAGCGAGTCGGAGGTGGGCTGCACGCCGGAGAAAACCCGACGGGATCCAGCGTTACCCATCGACGCCGCTCCTCCTGGCCCTTCCGGATCGCACTGCTCTGTCGATCGTCGTCGGCGTGGTACTCATGATGACCCGATCTTTTCACGCTGACACCGGCACTCCTTGCGGTACCGGCGGTATCACCTTAATGTCGGCACTGTGCGTCTACTCGGCTCCTCGCTCGTGAGCTCTGCTCACTCGCCGTCGCCTTCGGTGCGTCTACTCGGCTCCTCGCTCGTGAGCTCTGCTCACTCGCCGTCGCCTTCGGTGACTATCCGCTCGGCTCCTCGCTCGTGAGCTCTGCTCACTCGCCGTCGCCTTCGGTGACAACTCGCGCGCCTATCCATCTCGGGTCCGGCGAACCGGTGCTGTTGCTGCACCCCTTCCTGATATCGCAGCTGGTGTGGCAAAAGGTGGCGCCGCAGTTGGCCGATACGGGCCGCTACGAGGTGTTCGCCCCGACAATGGCCGGCCACAACGGTGGCCCGTCCGCCGGCACCTGGTTTCTGAGCTCGGCGGTGTTGGCCGACCACGTCGAGCGGCAACTCGACCAGCTGGGTTGGGACACCGCCCACATCGTCGGCAACTCCCTGGGCGGATGGGTCGCCTTCGAGCTGGAACGCCGCGGCCGGGCACGCACGGTCACCGGCATCGCGCCGGCCGGCGGGTGGACCCGCTGGGCCCCCACCAAGTTCGAGGTGATCGCCAAGTTCGTCTCGGGGATGCCGTTCTGGGCGCTGGCCCGGTGGGCGGGTGCGCGCGCCTTGCAGCTGCCCTTCAGTCGTCGGCTCGCGACGCTACCGATCAGCGCATCGCCGGACGGGGTCACTGACAGTGAACTCGACGCCATCGTGGACGACGTGGCGCACTGCCCCGCCTACTTCCAGCTGCTGGTCAAATCGCTGGTACTGCCCGGACTGCTGGAGTTGGCGCAAACCGCCGTCCCCGCGCACCTGGTGCTCTGTGGAAGTGACCGGGTCTTCCCCGGACCGCGGTCGCACCGATATTTCCAGGCCCAGCTCCCCGCTGGAACGCGAGTGACCGAACTCGACGGAGTCGGACACATTCCGATGTTCGAGGCGCCGGGGCGGGTGACCGAGGCCATCACCGGTTTCCTCGACGAGCACAGCCCGCCGGTTCGGGCAATCAGCTCGAACTGAGAGCCTTGTCGAGGTTGTCCGCGATCGCGTCGAGGAACTCCTCGCTGGTTTGCCAACGCTCATCCGGGCCGATCAGCAGGGCAAGATCTTTGGTCATCTGACCATCCTCGACCGTGGTGACGACGACCTCTTCGAGCTTCTCGGCGAAGTCGATCAGTTCGGGCGTGTCGTCCAGCTTGCCGCGGTGCGCCAGCCCACGCGTCCAGGCGAAGATCGACGCGATCGGATTGGTGGAGGTGGGCTTGCCCTGCTGGTACTGCCGGAAATGGCGGGTGACGGTGCCGTGGGCGGCTTCGGCCTCCACCGTCTTGCCGTCGGCGGTCATCAGCACCGAGGTCATCAGACCCAGCGAGCCGTACCCCTGCGCGACCGCGTCTGATTGAACGTCGCCGTCGTAGTTCTTGCAGGCCCACACATAACCGCCTTCCCATTTGAGGGAGGCGGCGACCATGTCATCGATCAGCCGGTGCTCGTAGGTCAGCCCGGCCGCCTCGAACTTGTCCTTGAACTCCTCGTCGTAGATCCGCTGGAACTCGTCTTTGAACATGCCGTCGTAGGCCTTGAGGATGGTGTTCTTCGTCGACAGATACACCGGGTAGTTCGCTTGCAGGCCGTAGGCGAATGACGTGCGGGCGAAATCTTGAATCGAATCCTTGAAGTTGTACATCCCCATCACCACGCCACCGTCTTCGGGGATGGACACCACTTGGTGCACGATCGGCTCACTGTCGTCGTCCGGGATGAATGTCAATGTGACGGTCCCCGGCCGGTCCACCTTGAAGTTGGTGGCGCGGTATTGGTCGCCGAATGCGTGACGGCCGATGACAATCGGCTTCTTCCATCCCGGAACCAGTCGCGGCACATTCGAGATCATGATCGGCTCGCGGAAGATCGTGCCGCCCAGAATGTTTCGGATCGTTCCGTTGGGCGACGCCCACATCGTCTTAAGGTTGAACTCCTTGACCCGGGCCTCGTCCGGAGTGATCGTGGCGCACTTGACGCCGACGCCGTGCTTTTTGATCGCATACGCCGAATCGATCGTCACCTGATCGTCGGTAGCGTCGCGGTGCTCGATGCCCAGGTCGTAATAGTCCAGGTCGATGTCGAGGTGCGGAAAGATGAGCAGCTCTTTGATCCACTCCCAGATGACGCGAGTCATCTCGTCGCCGTCGAGCTCGACGACCGTGCCTTTGACTTTGATCTTCGTCCCGATGGACATCCGCCCAGACTACAAGCGGCGCCGGCTCGTCAGGCGGTAGCGGGGATGACGTGCGGTCGCTCGACGGGTGCGGCCCACCGGGCGAGTGCTTCGAGCCATTCCGAGCAACGGGCCGATTCGCCGGCCCAGGCGATATAACCGTCGGGCCGCACCAGCACTGCCGGCCCGGGGTCGGCCCGCTCCGCCTGGTGCAGATCGGTCACGTCGACTGCAGACCTGCCGCACTCACGAATCAGCACAAAGCCGGGCTCGCGCTGCAGCTCCGTGAGACGGTCTTGTATCAACGGAATCTGCGTCGCGCGGGTGCCCACCAAGGCGCTCTCGCCTGCCCGGTGGGTATAGCGCAGCGTGGTGCCGGCGAAGCTCCCCGCGACCGCATCACGTATCCGAGGAGTGCGAAGAATTCTGGGCGCCAGCACGTTTCGTATACCGCGTGCGATCCGCGGATGAAGGGTGACGCCACGCGCCATCAAGCCCGACTGCAACACGACTCGCTTGCCAATCAGATGGCGCTCGTCGTGGTAGCTGTCCAGCACGGCGTCATCGGCGCCGGCGAGCGCCGCGGCGATTTTCCACGCCAGGTTCGCAGCGTCCTGGATGCCGGTGTTCATGCCCTGGCCGCCCATCGGCGAGTGCGCGTGCGCCGCGTCCCCGGCCAGGAACACCCGGCCATGGCGATATTGCTTGACTTGTCTTTCGTCGCAATGGAATCGGGACTTCCAACCGACCTCGAGGAAGCCGAGATCGGACTTCATCACCCGCGCCAGAACGTCGATGATTTCCTCGTCATCCAGCGGTTCGCTGTCGGACACCTGGTGCTTGCGATCCCACACCATCGCGCGATACCACGATCCATCCGCCTCATGGCGGTCGTACGGGGCCAAGAAGGCGAACTCGTTGCGAGTGCTGCCCAGGGTCAGGCCGCCGCCGGTCGGCCCGTGCGCCAACTTGACGTCGGCGAGCACGATGGAAGACAAGATCGTCTTGCCCGGGAAGTCCACGCCGAGCAATGCGCGAACCGTGCTGTGGGCACCGTCGGCCCCAATCAAATACTTTGCCCGCCAGTGTGTCTGAAGGTCGGCGCTACCGCCGCGCAGGCGCGTGGTCACCCGTACCCCGTCGGCGTCTTGTTCGAGCCCGATGACTTCGATGCCGCGCCGGACGTCGGCCCCGTGCGCGACGGCGTAGGCGCCCAGCGCCTGGTCGACATTGGTCTGCGGGGTGATCATCGCGAACTGGTAAGGCGAGTGCAGGTGGGTGAGGTCGATGCGCGCTCCGCCGAAAATTGTGACACCCGGCGCCTGGTGCGCATGCGCCAGCAGGTTGTCGGCTATTCCGCGTGCGTCCAGCACCTCCAGCGTGCGCGCCATCGTGGCGAATGCGCGGCTGGACGGGTTGATTGCGGGCCAGCGCTCCAGCACCGTGACCGACCGACCCGCTCGTGCGAGGTCACCGGCGGCGGTCAGCCCGGTCGGGCCGGCGCCGACAACCAGGACATCGACGTCACGGACGGTCATCAAGCCACCGCCTCGGGGTTCGGGTACCAACGACGGATGTCATCGGGGGTGGCGACGGCTGCACGATTGAAAACGAAGCGGCAACCGGGCTGGGCCACGTTCTCGTCATTGGCGGCGCGCAGCTTCTCCTTCGATATGCCGGGAAACTGCGCGAAGTCGGCCGAGGAGTAATCGATCACGTCCGGGTCGAGGCCGATCTGGATCGCGGTGACGGTCATGAGCGTGACCTCTCGTCGGAGTTCAACAGCTGTTGACATCGAAGTTAGGTCCTTCCAAGGGCTATGTCAACAGTTGTTGAATACACTGTCGACATGCCGTCGAAGGCGCATGAGGCCGCGACGAACCGGACCGCCACAGATGCCCTGCGCGCGGTGTTCGTCGACCAAATGGCCCCCGCGCTCGCCGCCGTGCCCGATCACGCGGCCGAGCGGGCCGCGCTGACGGGATCACAACTTCTTGGCCTCCGCGTGCCGCCCCGGTACTCGCCCACTACCTCACAGACGCGGCGCCTTGACGCTGTTCGATGATCGCCAGCGCACGCGTGGCCCATCGGATGTTTTCTTCCTCGAACGAAATCCCACGCATCAACGTCAGGTAGGGGCCTACTCGCTGCGCCGTGGCCAGGTATTCCGCTTCACTGCGGCCATCGAGCAGTCGGTTACGCAGCCGTTCGTAGCGTTGCACTTTCGCCCCGGCCCACTCCAGTCGTTCGATGACGAAGCCGCGCACCGCCGCCCCGTCGCCGGCATCGGCGGCCTGGACTTTGACCATCAGTTCGTCGCGGATCACCGAGGGCTTGGGAGACTTCCTGGTGAACTGCCGGATGGCTTCGCGGCCCGCCTCGGTCAGCGAGAACATCCGCTTGTTGGGGCGGCGTTCCTGGTGCACGATGCGTGCCTGGATCAGGCCTTGCTCGGCAAGACGTTCGAGTTCGCGATACAGCTGCTGTGGTGTAGCCATCCAGAAATTCGCCACCGAAGCGTCAAATCCCTTGGCCAGGTCGTAGCCAGAAGACTCGCCCTCCAGCAGAGCGGCCAGCACGGCGTCACGCAGCGACATCGGTCCATGCTACGGCAGATGACTAATCAACAAAGTGATTAATCGCATCTAGACATCTGCCGGTCGGCCCTCTAGCGTCGACCACACCTACTCAACAAATTGACTATCCGAGGTGCTCCATGTCTGCTAACCATCCCTTCCGTAAGGCGGTCGAAGAACGAGACGAATCGGCCATCGCGGCGTTGCTGGCCGACGACGTCGTATTCACCAGCCCGGTTGCATTCAAGCCCTACGTCGGCAAACCGACCACCGCGGCGATTCTGCGCGGTGTGCTGCGGGTCTTCGAAGACTTTCGCTACGTCCGTGAGATCCAGGACGCCAACGGCCGTGATCATGCGCTCGTGTTCGAGACGACCGTTGCGGGCAAGAAGGTCAACGGTTGCGACTTCCTGCACGTCAACGACGATGGTCTGATCGACGACTTTATGGTGATGGTACGACCGCTTTCCGGTGCGACGGCGTTGGCCGAAGCGATGGGAGCACAATTCGAGAGAATCCAGCAGGAGGCCGTAGAACTGGCCGACCAGTTCGCTCAGTTCACAAAGGCCTAGGAAGACCCCAGGGAGCACTTAGGCATGCGAATCGGATTAGGGATCAATTACGCGGGCGGCTTCAAGGAAGTGGCCACCGAGGTGGCCGACCTCGAGCGCGCCGGTTTGGACATAGTTTTTGTCCCCGAAGCGTATTCGTTCGACGCGGTGAGCGCGCTCGGATACCTGGCAGCCAGCACACAGCGAGTTGAGCTGGCATCGGGCATCCTTCAGCTCTACACCCGCACACCCACCCTGACCGCGATGACGGCCGCCGGTCTGGATTACGTCTCCGACGGCCGGTTCACCCTCGGCTTGGGCGCCTCCGGCCCGCAGGTGATCGAGGGTTTCCATGGTGTCGCCTACGACGCGCCGATTGCGCGCACCCGCGAAGTCATCGAGATCTGCCGACAGGTGTGGCGGCGTGAGAAGCTGCAGTATCAGGGCGACCATTACACGATCCCGTTGCCGGCCGAATTGGGCACCGGCCTGGGTAAGCCGCTGAAGCTCATCAACTCCCCTGTCCGGGAACGTGTCCCGATACTGGTCGCCGCGCTGGGACCCAAGAACGTCGAGCTGGCCGCCGAACTCGCCGAGGGTTGGCAGCCCATCTTCTATCTGCCGGAGAAGGCGCAGGATGTCTGGGGCAAGGCGCTGGCCGCCGGGCTGGCCAACCGCGACCCGGCCTTGGGCGAGCTGGATGTGTACGCCGGCCCGACACTGGCTATCGGCGAAAATGTCGAGCCGCTAAGGGAATTCGTCAAACCACACCTGGCGCTTTACATCGGGGGCATGGGCGCCAAGGGAAAGAACTTCTACCACACCCTGGCCACCCGATACGGTTACGGCGCAGCGGCCGATCGCATCCAAGAGCTTTACCTGGCCGGCGATAAGGATGGTGCTGCCAAAGTTGTTCCCGACGAGCTCGTGCGCGACATCTCGCTGATCGGAGCACCCGGGTTCGTCAAGGAACGTTTGGCGGCCTTCCGCGAGGCCGGGGTCACCACCTTGAACGTGGTACCCATCGCCGAAACGGCCGCCGACCGGGTCAAGCTCATCGAGACGCTTCGCGGTCTCGTCGACTGAACTGCCTAAGCCTGCCTGATCCCTCCGCTAGCTCAGTCTTGCGCGGGCGCCAGCGCAGCGTTGAGCGTTTTGCTCGGCCGCATCACCGCGATGGTTTTCTCGTCGTCCAACCGGTAATAGCCGCCGATGTCGGCGGCCTCGCCCTGGGCTTCGGCCAGTTCGGCCACAATGGCGTCTTCGTCTTTGCTCAGCTCATCGGCCAGCGCGGCGAAGTGCTGTTGCAACTCTTCGTCATCGTGCTGCGCCGCGAGTTCCTGGGCCCAGTACAGCGCCAGGTAGAACTGGCTGCCGCGGTTGTCGAGCTCACCGGTCTTGCGCGACGGGCTCTTGTTGTTGTCCAGCAGCGTGCCGATCGCGGCGTCCAGCGTCTTGCCCAGAATCTTTGCCCGCTCGTTGCCGGTCTTGATACCGATGTCTTCGAAACACGCTCCCAGCGCCAGGTATTCACCAAGTGAATCCCACCGTAGGTGGTTCTCCTCGACGAGTTGGTGGACATGCTTGGGCGCTGAACCGCCCGCTCCTGTCTCATACATTCCGCCGCCGGCCATCAGCGGCACGATGGACAGCATCTTGGCGCTGGTGCCGAGCTCGAGGATCGGGAACAGGTCGGTGAGGTAGTCGCGCAGGATGTTTCCGGTGGCGGCGATGGTGTCCTGCCCGCGCATCGCGCGCTCGATCGTGTGTCGCATGGCTCGTTCCTGCGACATAGTCGAAATGTCGAGGCCCTCGGTGTCGTAGTCGGCGAGGTAGGTGTTGACCTTCTTGCGCAGTTCGTTCTCGTGCGGGCGCTCCTGGTCCAGCCAGAACACCACCGGCATGCCCGAGTTACGTGCGCGGGTGACGGCGAGCTTGACCCAGTCGCGGATCGGTTCGTCTCTGACGATGGGCATGCGCCAGATGTCGCCCTCTTCCACGTTTTGGGTCAGCAGAACTTCCCCGGTGTCGAGGTCGACGATATTGGCGACGCCGTCCTCGGGGATCTCGAACGTCTTGTCGTGCGAGCCGTACTCTTCGGCCTGCTGCGCCATCAGGCCGACGTTGGGCACGGTGCCCATCGTGGTCGGATCGAATTGCCCGTGTGTCTTACAGAAGTTGATGATCTCTTGGTAGATGCGGGAGAACGTGGACTCGGGGTTGACGGCCTTGGTGTCCTTCTGCCGCCCGTCGGCGCCGTACATCTTTCCGCCTGCGCGGATCATTGCCGGCATCGACGCGTCCACGATCACGTCGCTGGGTGAGTGAAAGTTGGTAATGCCCTTGGCCGAATCGACCATTGCCAGCTCAGGCCGGTGTTCATGGCAGGCGTGCAGGTCGCGGATGATCTCGTCATGCAGCGACGCGGGCAGCGACTCGATCTTGTTGTACAGATCGACCAATCCGTTGTTGACGTTGACGCCGAGTTCGTCGAACAGCTCCTGATGCTTGGCGAAGGCGTCTTTGTAGAAGACCTTGACGGCGTGGCCGAAGACGATCGGGTGTGAGACCTTCATCATCGTCGCCTTCACGTGCAGCGAGAACATCACGCCGGTCTCGTACGCGTCCTCCATCTGCTCTTCGTAAAAGTCGCACAGGGCTTTTCTGCTCATGAACATGCTGTCGATGATGTCGCCGTCCCGCAGCGACACCTTGGGCTTGAGCACGAGCGTCTCGCCGCTTTTGGTCTCCAACTCCATCTTCACGTCGCGCGCGCGATCCAGCGTGAGCGACTTCTCGCCGTGGTAGAAATCGCCGTGCCGCATGGTCGCGACATGAGTGCGCGACGCCATCGACCAGTCCGCCATGCTGTGCGGATGTTTACGCGCGTACTCTTTAACAGCATGGGGCGCGCGGCGATCCGAATTACCCTGCCGCAGAACAGGATTCACCGCGCTACCAAGACATTTGGCATAGCGGTCACGAATTTCCTTGTCCTGATCGGTTTTCGGACTCTGCGGATAGTCCGGAATCTTGAATCCCTTGCCCTGCAATTCCTTGACGGCGGCGACCAGTTGAGGAACCGAGGCGCTGATGTTGGGCAGCTTGACGATGTTGGTGTCGGCCAGCTTCGTCAGCTTGCCCAATTCGCCCAGATTGTCGGGCACGCGCTGCTCGTCGGTCAGGTCATCGGGGAACTCGGCCAGGATCCGTGCTGCCACCGAGATGTCACTGGTCTTGATCTCGATGCCGGCCGGCTCCGCGAAGGCACGCACGATCGGCAGGAACGCATAAGTCGCCAGCAGCGGCGCCTCATCGGTCAGCGTGTAGATGATGGTCGGCTGTTCGGCGCACACGGTATGTCTCCCGGCGTCACTATTGGGTCGGAATGAGAGGGGTCAGCGTTCTGGCTGCCACGTTAGCCGATCACCAGTGGCAAGAAGTTGGCGCTGTGCGATAGGCTTCCCTCAGGTCATGAGCGCCAGCGTCAAGCCCCGGCTCGCTGGCCGGCAACCCTCCAACCGCGGTGGGGTGCCCCGGGTGATGACCAGGTTGAGTAGCCAGAACCGGCTACGTCGGCAAGCGCGGGTCCGCCATGACGGGCCCCCCGAGTAGACAGGGAAACCTGATGCGCACCTATTGGGGTTGGCCCATCATGCGTCGTAGTTGCTGAACGCTTGAGCGCCGGTTGACGTCGTCCTGAGATGGCGTCCCGCGCACCTGCAAGCACCCAACACACAGGACTTCTTCTTCACAGAAAGCAACCCACGTGAGTTCCGAAACCACCGCTGACAGCGAAACCGACACCGATCCGACCGCGCACTGGTCGTTCGAGACCAAGCAGATCCACGCCGGCCAATCACCGGACCCGGCCACCAACGCCCGCGCCCTGCCGATCTATCAGACCACGTCGTACACGTTCGACGACACCACCCACGCTGCGGCGCTGTTCGGCCTGGAAATCCCCGGCAACATCTACACCCGCATCGGCAACCCCACCACCGACGTCGTCGAACAGCGCGTCGCAGCCCTGGAGGGCGGGGTGGCCGCGCTGTTCCTGGCCTCCGGCCAGGCCGCCGAGACGTTCGCGATTTTGAACGTCGCCGGCGCGGGTGACCATATCGTGTCCAGCCCGCGGCTGTACGGCGGCACCTACAACCTGTTCCACTACTCGCTGCCCAAGCTCGGCATTGAGGTCAGCTTCGTCGACGACCCCGACGACCTGGACTCGTGGCGCGCCGCGGTGAAGCCCAACACCAAGGCCTTCTTCGCCGAGACGATCTCCAACCCGCAAATCGACGTCCTGGACACTCCGGGCGTCTCCGGCGTCGCTCACGACAATGGTGTGCCGCTGATCGTCGACAACACCATCGCCACCCCGTACCTGATCCAGCCGATCGCCCAAGGCGCAGACATCGTGGTCCACTCGGCCACCAAATACCTGGGCGGGCACGGCGCCGCGATCGCCGGCGTCATCGTCGACGGCGGCACGTTCGACTGGACGCAGGGCAAGTTCCCCGGCTTCACCACACCGGACCCCAGCTACCACGGCGTGGTGTACGCCGAGCTGGGGCCGCCGGCGTTCGCGGTCAAAGCGCGGGTGCAGCTGCTGCGCGACTACGGGTCGGCGGCGTCGCCGTTCAACGCGTTCCTGGTCGCGCAAGGTCTGGAAACCCTGAGCCTGCGTGTCGAGCGCCACGTCGCCAACGCCCAGCGGGTCGCCGAATACCTCGCCGGCCACGACGACGTGCTGTCGGTCAATTACGCCGGCCTGCCCGACTCTCCGTGGTACGAGCGGGCAAAGAAGCTGGCGCCCAAGGGAGCCGGCGCGGTGCTGGCATTCGAGCTGCCCGGCGGCGTCGAAGCCGGCAAGGCGTTCGTCAACGCGTTGAAGCTGCACAGCCACGTCGCCAATATCGGTGATGTGCGGTCGCTGGTGATTCACCCGGCGTCGACGACCCACGCCCAGCTCAGCCCCGCCGAGCAGCTGTCCACCGGCGTGAGCCCCGGGTTGGTGCGGTTGGCCGTCGGCATCGAGGGCATAGACGACATCCTCGCCGACCTGGAGCTCGGCTTCGCCGCCGCGCGCACCTACGGCGGCGATGCGGCCAGCAGTGCCGACCCGCACGCCGTGGCGGCGTTCTGAGGAGGCCACGGGTGACAATCGCTGACGTGCCGACCCAGACACTGCCCGCCGACGGCGAGGTCGGCATTGTCGACATCGGCTCGCTGACGTTGGAAAGCGGCGTGGTGCTCGACGACGTCAACATCGCCGTACAGCGGTGGGGCGAGTTGTCGCCCGCCCGCGACAACGTCGTCGTGGTGTTGCACGCGTTGACCGGGGACTCCCACATCACCGGGCCTGCCGGGCCCGGGCATCCGACGCCGGGCTGGTGGGACGGTGTGGCAGGCCCGGGCGCGCCGATCGACACCAACCGCTGGTGCGCGGTGGCCACCAATGTGCTGGGCGGCTGCCGCGGCTCGACTGGGCCGAGTTCAACCGCATCTGACGGGAAGCCTTGGGGCTCAAGGTTTCCGCTGATATCGGTGCGCGACCAGGTCGAGGCCGACGTGGCGGCGCTTGCGGCGCTGGGCATCACCGAAGTCGCCGCGGTGCTCGGCGGGTCGATGGGCGGAGCGCGAGCGCTGGAATGGATGATCAGCCACCCCGATCGAGTGGGCACAGGTCTGTTGCTGGCGGTGGGCGCGCGTGCTACCGCCGACCAGATCGGCACCCAGTGCACCCAGATCGCGGCCATCAAAGCCGACCCGAACTGGCAGGGCGGTGACTATCACGGCACCGGACGTACCCCCGACGCCGGCCTGCAGATCGCCCGCCGCTTCGCGCACCTGACCTACCGGGGTGAGGTCGAGCTGGACACCCGCTTCGCCAATAGAGCGCAGGACGGGGAAGATCCCGCGGATCCACCGGCGGACGGCCGCTACGCGGTGCAGAGCTACCTGGAACACCAGGGCGGCAAGCTGGTGTCGCGCTTCGACGCCGGCAGCTACGTGGTGCTGACCGAGTCGCTATCCAGTCACGACGTCGGCCGGGGGCGCGGCGGTGTCGCCGCCGCGCTGCGCGGCTGCCCAGTGCCGGCGGTGGTCGGCGGAATCACCTCCGACCGGCTCTACCCGCTGCGGCTGCAAGTGGAGTTGGCCGAGCTGTTGCCCGGATGCGGCGAGCTGCAGGTGGTCGACTCGATCTACGGACACGACGGATTCTTGGTCGAAACCGAAGCCGTCGGTGAACTGGTGCGGCAAACTCTGGAATTGGCTGCTGCCAAAGGTGTGTGTCCACGGTGAGACAATCCCCACAGGCCCGCTCACTGTCGTTTGGCTCTGCAGCGGCCGCGTACGAGCGCGGCCGCCCGTCCTATCCGCCGGAGGCGATCGATTGGTTGCTGCCGCCCGGAGCCCGCGACGTGCTGGACCTCGGCGCCGGGACCGGCAAGCTGACCACTCGGCTGGTGGAACGCGGGCTGGACGTGATCGCCGTCGACCCGATCGCCGAGATGCTGGAGATGCTGCGCAAGTCGGTGCCGGACACACCGGCGCTGCTCGGCACGGCCGAGGAAATTCCACTGGCGGACAACAGCGTTGACGCGGTGCTCGTCGCGCAAGCGTGGCATTGGTTCAACCCGGCGCGAGCGATTCCCGAACTGACCCGGGTGCTACGACCTGGCGGGCGACTGGGTTTGGTGTGGAATACTCGCGACGAGCGGCTCGGGTGGGTGCGGGAGCTGGGGCAGATCATCGGCCGCGACGCAGACCCGGTGCGCGACAAAGTGACACTGCCCGAACCGTTCACCGACGTACAGCGCCATCAGGTCGAGTGGACGAATTACCTTACGCCACAAGCATTGATTGATTTGGTCGCGTCGCGCACCTATTGCATCACCTCGCCCACCCAAGTCCGCACCAAGACCCTGGACCAGGTACGCGAGTTGCTGGCAACACATCCGGCGCTGGCGAACGCCAGAGGCCTTGCGCTGCCTTACGTTACGGTGTGCGTACGGGCGACGCTGTCCTGAAGTCGACGTCGCACGTCAGACCGGAAGCCCGGAGAACATCACCCGGCCGGGATCGTACTTCTGCCGAACGGCGCTCAACCGAGACAAGTTCGGGCCGAAGTAGCGCGACGCCGGCTGGTTGGCCTCGAGGTAATTCACATAGCCGCCAACCGAATACGGTTGCACCGCCCGGTGCGCCGTATTGAGCCAACCGACGGCGCCCGAAGGGTCACCGGGTGTTTCGACGTACCACTGCACCAACGAGGACTGCCGCCGCCACGGAAAGGCCGAAGCCCCCGCCGGCACATCGGCCACGGCGCCGTCGAGCGCATGCATGATCGCCAACATTCGCCCCGCCCCACGCGGGAAAGCATCGACCGCAGCGGCGATTCCCTGGGCAGCGGCCGGCGTGATCGCAGTGAACACATCCGAACCGCCGACGTACCCGAGCGGTGACGGGTTGAGGTTCCCGACGGCCAGATAGTTCACCAGGTCCAGATAATTGAACGTGTGGCTGTCGGACCCGGTCGGCTGGATTCCCACGGCCGAGGTGATGGCGGCCGCTACGTTGCCACCCGAGCCGGCCGGGCAGGTCGCAAGGATGCGAGGGTGCGTACCCATGGCGTCGACGGTGGCGTCCGCCAGCGCCCAGCTGCCTCGGCCCGCGGTCCGCAGCCAGTTCTGCCAACCCAGCAGAACCTGCGCGAACGCCTGCGGAGGAAAGTTGAGGTTCACCACGTCGACCTCGCCGGTAGGAAACGTGGCGAAGGTCAGCGACGTTGTCACGCCGAAATTCCCGCCACCGCCGCCCTGCAACGCCCAGAACAGGTCGGGTTGGCTGCCGGCAGACGCGGTGACCTCCTGACCGCCGGGCAGTACCACCGTGGCCGACCGCAAGGCATCACACATCAGGCCGGCATGCCGGGAATGAGCACCCAACCCGCCGCCCAAGGCGTGGCCCGCGGCACCTACCGACGGGCACGTCCCGGTGGGGATGCCCCGGCCCGCCGCCGCCAGAACCTGGTGCATCGCATACAAACTCGTGGCGGGCGTCACCGTGACCTGCCCGGTGGCGGCGTCGTAATCGATTCCCCCGGGCAGTTGACGCAGGTCGAGCACCATCGTGCCGTTTGCGGTGGACGCTCCCACATAGGAATGCCCACCACCGCGCGGCGCGACCTTGAGGTTGTTGGCAGCCGCGAATGCCATCGCCTTTTGCACATCCGCCGCCGATGTCACAGTGACCACTGCCGCAGGCGTCAACCCGTTGTAGTTGGTGTTGAAAACCTGTTTGGCCGTGGCGAATTGCGGACCATTGTCCGGTTGTATGACCTGCCCGCCGATCGCCCTGGACAGACCGTCCCAGCCGGAGGCAACCGGATCACCACTGGCGCGGCCCAATCCGAGTCGTCCCGGTCCCAGGATCACGCCGGCGGCCAGGGTTCCGGCGGCGCCGCGCAGAAAAGTCTGGCGCGAGATCTCACGCGCCAACGTCGGGCTCCCGCGATGCCGTCATGCCCTGCATTGTCAACCACACGATGGCAAGAACCGCGGTGCCGCAGGACGTGTCGACACGCGTCGGCTAAAACGTGCGCGAACCTTAATCCCACCGTGTTCTAGACGTGACAGCGGTAGACCAGTGTTCGAGGCGTACCACAAAGGGGAGGGTGGATATGCTTCGCAATTGGATGTCGCTGCTGAGCAATCAGCCATTGGCCGTACGCGCGCTGATCGGCATCGGGTGTCTGATCACCGTTGCGACCGCATTCTCGACGCCGGGCGAGGCAGATCCCAACGACGACAACTTCATCGACGCGCTGAGCCACGCCGGCATCGAGTACGGCGAACCGGGAAATGCGATGGCGATTGGCGAGTCCATCTGCCCGATGATCGCTCAGCCGGGTGGCAGCTTCGCCGCTGCCGCATCCGGCGTCGCCCATCGGGGCATGTCACCGCGGCTGGCCCAGATGTTCACTACCATCGCGATTCAGACGTACTGCCCCGAGGAGATGGCAAACCTCGCCAACGGCAACCTATCTGGCCAGCCGCGAATCCCGGGCATGACGGGGATCCCAGGGGTCTAACGCGTTCCCAACGGGTCGATCGTCCATGCGATGTACACCATGCTCGCCGCGACGAGCGCCATGGTAGCGAAGTCAATTCCCTTGCTGCGCACCACCAGAAGCCCGGCACGGTCCTCGGTGAGCGCCAACCGGAGCACGGCGGCGACGCCGACCCCGATGCCGATCAACAGTGCGCCGCGGCGCCAGAAGTTCGCCGCCGCCAAGCTGAACGCCACGGCAAAGATCATCACTACTGTCACCATCGGCCACTGCAGGCGGAACAACCGACGCATGCTTACTGACTTTCGGCCAACTCGACGACGTTCGTCAGCAGGAACGCTCGGGTCAGCGGGCCGACGCCGCCGGGATTCGGCGACACCTGGCCGGCGACCTCCCAGACGCCCGGATGCACGTCGCCGACCAGCCCGTCGTCGGTGCGGCTGACGCCGACGTCGACGACGGCCGCGCCGGGACGCACCATGTCCGCGGTGAGCAGATGTGGCACACCGACAGCCGCCACGATGATGTCCCCCTGCTTGGTCAGCGCGGGCAGATCACGAGTTCCTGTGTGGCACAGGGTAACCGTCGCATTCTCCGAGCGGCGCGTCAGTATGCAGACCCAATGGACGACCGACGGTGACGCCGCGACCGAGCACCACCACGTGTGCGCCGGCGATCTCGATGCCGAAACGGCGTAACAGGTAAACGATGCCACGCGCGGTGCACGGCAGCGGCGCCGGCGTACCCAGCACCAAGCGGCCCAGGTTCGTCGGGTGCAATCCATCGGCGTCCTTATCCGGGTCCACCCGCTCCAGCGCCTCGTTCTCGTTCAGCTGCTTCGGCAGCGGCAACTGCACGATGTAGCCCGTGCACTCGGGGTTGGCGTTGAGTTCGTCGATGGTCTCGTTGAGCTTCGCCTGGCTGATATCGGCGGGCAGGTCACGACGCAGCGAGGTGATGCCAACCTTGGCGCAGTCGGCATGCTTTCCGCGGACGTAGGCCTGCGACCCCGGGTCGTCGCCGACCAGGATGGTGCCCAATCCGGGAGTGCGGCCCGCTGCGGTCAGCGCGGCCACCCGCTGCTTCAGGTCAACGAAGATCTCGTCGCGCGTGATTTTGCCGTCCAACCTGATCGCACCCACGCCCCACAGTCTGGCATGCCCGACGCGCTAGCCGATTGACGGCGATCCGCCGCGTTCGGCTTCGCCGCACTTGCGATCGCCGCGGTAGCCGATTGATGGCGACCCGCTGCGTTCGGCTTCGCCGCGCTTGCGATCGCCATTAAGCTCCTGACATGCCCGAAGCCCCGGACGTGCTCGCGCCGGCCAAGCTCGGGCCCATCACGCTGCGTAATCGCATCATCAAGTCCGCAACCTTCGAGGCCCGCACGCCCGGTGCACTGGTCAGCGATGACCTGATCGAATATCACCGGCTGCCGGCTGCCGGAGGGGTCGGCATGACCACGGTGGCCTACTGCGCGGTCTCGCAAGGCGGCCGCACCGAAGGAAATGGGATCTGGCTGCGCCCGGAGGCGGTGCCCGGGTTCCGACGACTCACTGACGCGATCCACGCCGAAGGGGCAGCGGTCAGCGCGCAGATCGGACATGCGGGCCCGGTCGCCAATGCCCGCTCCAATAAGGCCACCGCGCTGGCCCCGGTGCGGTTCTTCAATCCGATCGGCATGCGGTTCGCCAAGAAGGCCACCCGTGACGACATCGACGACGTGATCGCCGCGCACGCCGACGCCGCCAAGCTGGCCGTCGACGCCGGGTTCGATGCAGTCGAAGTGCATTTGGGTCACAACTATTTCGCGAGCGCGTTTCTGAGCCCGCTGATCAACCGCCGCAACGACGAGTTCGGCGGGTCGCTGGAGAACCGGGCCAAGGTGGCCCGCGGGATGGTGCTGGCCGTACGCCGCGCCGTCGACAACCAGATCGCGGTGACTGCCAAGCTCAACATGGCCGACGGGGTCCGCGGCGGTATCACGGTCGACGAGGCGCTTACCACGGCCAAGTGGTTGCAGGACGACGGCGGATTGGACGCGATCGAACTCACCGCGGGCAGCTCGTTGGTCAACCCGATGTACCTGTTCCGCGGCGACGCCCCGCTCAAGGAGTTCGCCGCCGCGTTCAAACCGCCGCTGAGCTGGGGCATGCGGATGACGGGCAAGAAGTTTCTTCGTGAATACCCGTACCGCGAGGCCTACCTTCTGCGCGACGCCAAAAGGTTCCGCGCCGAACTGAAGATCCCGCTGATCCTGCTCGGCGGGATCACCAACCGGGAAACGATGGACCTGGCCATGGCAGAAGGCTTCCAGTTCGTCGCGATGGGCCGGGCCCTGCTGGCCGAACCCGATTTGATCAACCGGATCGCGCGCGACGGCAATGTGCGCTCGGCATGCACGCACTGCAACCGATGCATGCCGACGATCTACAGCCGCACCCGCTGCGTGGTGACCGGCGCGCCAGACACCGCTCGGTGACGATGCGGGCCGGAACGGCCCGAGGAGGAGCCGGGCAATCAAACACCGCTCGGTGACGATGCGGGCCGGAACGGCCCGAGGAGGAGCCGGGCAATCAAACACCGCTCGGTGACGATGCGGGCCGGAACGCCCGTGTCGATCGAAGCCGACTGTGCGGCAGCCGATACAGTCGGTCCAGTGAGCCAAGCAGCTAACGTTGGGGCGATGAGTCACGCAGCACCGCCCGTGCTGACCGTTCGGTACGACGGATCACAACGTACCTTCGCAGCAGGTCACGACGTGGTAGTCGGACGCGATCTACGCGCCGACATCCGCGTCACACACCCGCTGATCTCCCGGGCACACCTGCTGCTGCGTTTCGATCAGGGCCGCTGGCTGGCCATCGACAACGGTTCGTTGAACGGAACCTACGTCAACGGGCGCCGGGTGCCCGTGATCGACGTCCACGACGGTCAGGCCATCAATATCGGCAATCCCGATGGGCCGCTACTGAGTTTCGAGATCGGACGCCACGCGGGGATAGCGGGACGGCCGCCGCAGACGGCGTCGATGCCGATCTTCAAATCGTCGGCACCCGCGCGGCCCTCACCTGCGCAGCCGCCGTCCCGCCCGCCCGCCGGGCTGAGGCCTCAGGGGCCTCCCCCGCCGGGACCATCGCGACCGTATTCAAGCGCCCCGCCGGCGCCGCCGGGTTATCAAGGCAGTGGCGGACAGCGGCCGCCGGCCTATCCGACGAGCCCGCCGCGCCAGCCACCACCGCCGAACCGGCAGCTCCTGGACCCGGTGGCCACAGCGGGCGCACCGCCCCAGGCCCCACCGTTGAACTTCCAGCCGAAAACCCAAATGGCG
This sequence comes from uncultured Actinomycetota bacterium, assembly GCA_963833915.1. Classification (GTDB taxonomy): domain Bacteria; phylum Actinomycetota; class Actinomycetes; order Mycobacteriales; family Mycobacteriaceae; genus Mycobacterium. The sequence continues at coordinate 329,970 of CAWHZO010000002.1, read as the reverse complement.
CCGCCGGTCAGCAAGCCGCCCGAAGTAGGCAACCTCGCAACAAAAATGATCCAGGCGATCCTGCCCGGATCCCTGACACCGGACAAGCCGCCCGGATCGGCCACCATCGGCCGCGCCAACGACAACGACATCGTGATCCAGGATGTGCTGGCGTCGCGCCATCACGCGTTTTTGGTTCAGTCGCCGCTCGGCACCGAGATCCGCGACGCCCGCAGTGTCAACGGCACCTTCGTCAACGGAGTACGCGTTGGCTCGGCGGTGCTGAACGAGGGCGACGTGGTCACGATCGGCAACATCGACTTGGTCTACACCGACGGCACCCTGGTCCGCCGCACTGAAGCCGCGACCCGCACCGGTGGCCTGGAGGTCAACGGGGTTCACTTCAAGATCGACGGCAAGGAACTGCTGGACAACATTTCTCTGACGGCCCGGCCGGGCACGCTGACCGCGATCATCGGGGGGTCCGGTGCGGGCAAGACCACGCTGTCGCGGCTGATCGCCGGATACACCCGCCCCACCGCCGGAACGGTCACCTTCGAGGGCCACGACATCCACGCCGAGTACGCGACTATGCGCAGCAGGATCGGGATGGTGCCGCAGGACGATGTGGTGCACCGCCAGCTGACGGTGAACCAGGCGCTGGGTTACGCCGCCGAGCTGCGACTGCCGCCCGACACCAGCAAAGAGGAACGCGCCCAAGTCGTCGCGCAGGTGCTCGAGGAACTCGACCTGACCAAACACGCCGACACCCGGGTGGACAAGCTCTCCGGCGGCCAGCGCAAACGCGCATCGGTTGCGCTCGAACTGCTCACCCAACCGTCGCTGCTGCTGCTCGACGAGCCGACCTCTGGTCTTGACCCTGCGCTGGACCGTCAAGTGATGCTGATGTTGCGCCAGCTCGCCGACGCCGGTCGCGTGGTGCTGGTGGTCACGCACTCGGTGTCCTACCTCGACGTGTGCGATCAGATTCTGCTGGTGGCCCCCGGCGGCAAGACCGCCTTCAACGGGCCGCCCAGCCAGGTCGGTGCTGCGTTGGGAACCACCAACTGGGCGGACATCTTCGCCAATGTGGGCGCCGATCCAGACGAAGCGAATCGCCGCTTTCTGGAGCGAGACGGCAGCAGAAGGGAGTCGCGGACACCGGCCTCGGAAATCCCGGCGGACCTCGGCGAACCCGTGCACACCGACCTGCTGCGCCAGCTTTCCACGATCGCGCGCCGCCAGATTCGTCTCGTCATCTCCGACCGCGGCTACTCGGTGTTCTTGGCGGTGCTGCCGTTCCTCATCGGGGCGTTGTCGCTGACTGTCAAAGGCCCCAAACCGGGTCTCGGTCCCGCCGACCCACTCGGCCTGGCGCCCACCCAGCCGCAGTACATCATGGTGTTGCTCAACATCGGAGCCGTGTTCATGGGCACGGCGCTGACCATCCGCGACCTGATCGGCGAGCGTCCCATCTTCCGCCGGGAACAGGCGGTCGGGCTGTCCACAACGGCCTATCTGCTGGCCAAGGTCTTCGTCTTCTGTGTTTTCGCGACCGTCCAGGCGGCGATCTCGACGTTCATCGTCAGGCTCGGCAAGGGTGCGCCGACCGCGCATCCACCGTTCTTCGACAACTCCACATTCTCGCTGTTCGTCACCGTCGCCGGCACCTGCGTGGCCTCGGCCATTCTCGGTCTGATGCTCTCGGCGGTCGCGCAGTCCAACGAGCAGATCATGCCGCTTCTCGTGGTGTCGATCATGTCGCAGTTGGTGCTCGCCGGCGGGATGATCCCGGTGACAGGTCGGGCCGGTCTCAACCAGCTGTCGTGGCTGACGCCCGGACGTTGGGGTTACGCCGCGGGGGCGTCGTCGATCGACTTCCCAGACCTGGTGAAGGTCAAGCAAATCCCGACGAACGACCCGATATGGCAGCACTCGAAGCACATCTTCTTCTTCGACATGGCCATGCTCGCGACGCTGTCGCTCTTCTACGCCGGATACGTCCGGTGGAATATCCGGCTCAAGCGCTGAGGCGCGGCTGGCCGTTGGTCCGCCGTATCGGGAGATTTACCTATATTGCGCGATTGGCCAGCTGGCTTGACAGAACGAGCGCCGACAGCACGATGGCCACGAGAAGCAGCGCCGGGACGTCTCCCCACAGATGTCCCATGTGGTCGCCGCCGAAGGATTGCACCGCCATTATTGCGGCGTGGACGACGCTCGAGCACACGGTGAACCAGATCAGGCTGATATTGGCCTCCGGACGTCGCGCCGCGTTCCAGAGGAACAGGCCCAGCGTCGCGTAGAGACCGACGATCATCATGAAGTAGTCGGAGTGGTAGGGAGCACCGGCATGCCACGCCCACCCGGCCGGCCACACCACGGCCAGAGGGTAGAGAAGGATCATCACCGCGCCGACGGCGACCAGCGCGGTTTGAAGGAGTCGATAGCTATACGAGGATGCCATTGCACGCTCCAATAGGTAAGCGGCCCATGAGGGTCCGATTTACAGGATTCGACCATCGCGATCATCCACGAAGATGCCGTTCACCTCACTGGTCGCGCGCGCTGTCCAGGCGCAGTCCGTGAGCCGCGGCGAATGCGAGCGCCTGCCCGATATCGATGCGCGCCGCCGTCAGCGACGCGGTTGTCCATAGGGACGGGTCGACGGTGGCCCCGCGCAGATCGGCGTCCTCCATACGGGTGCCCGTAGTGCGTGCGCCCGTGAGGTCGGCGCCGCAAAGCAGGGTTTTGCGCAAGTCAGCTTCCACCAGATTGGCCTCCCGCAGCCGGCAGCCGCTCAAGTCGACCCCGCGAAGGTCGTTACCCCCGAGCACCGCCAGCGTGAAGTCCACCTCATCGAGTGTCAGCGGCCGCAGCCGGCAACGCACGAACACCGAGCCCAACATGCTGCACTGGCGAAAGGTGCTGTGCCACAGTGTTGTCAGATTAAATGTGCAGTTGCGGAACGCCGATCCCTGGTGCTCTGACTCAGCGAGATTGACCCCGCTGAAATCGCATTCGGTGAAAAGGACCCGCTCGGTTTCCAGCCGGCTGAGATCGTCGTCGCGGAAATCACGGCCGGCGAACTCGCAATCGGTCCACTGCACGCCCGGGTCTTGGGGTCTGGGGTCAGCCGGCGGTGGGCGTCAAGCTTGCCAGCGCGTATTCGCTGACCGCGATCAATGCGTCGGTCGCCGATCTGCGGTCCCTGGCATCGATCTTGATCACCGGGACGTGTTCGGACAAAGTCAGCGCTTTGCGCACCTCAACAGCGGGATACCTTGGTGCGCCGTCGAACTCGTTGACCGCGATGAGAAATGGCAGGTTGCGATGTTCGAAGAAGTCAACCGCGGCGAAGCTGTCCTGCAGACGGCGGCAGTCCACCAGGATGACCGCGCCGATCGCGCCGCGCACCAGGTCGTCCCACATGAACCAGAACCGGCGCTGACCCGGCGTACCGAACAGGTAGAGCACCAGATCCTCGTCCAACGTGATCCGGCCAAAATCCATCGCTACCGTGGTGGTCCGTTTATCCGGGGTGGCGTCCACCATGTCGACGCCTGCGGAAGCATCGGTGACCATTGCCTCGGTCCGCAGCGGCATGATCTCCGAAACTGCGCCGACGAACGTCGTCTTACCGACACCGAACCCGCCGGCGATGACGATCTTCGTCGAGGCGGTATCGCGCGACTTCAGCTGCGGCGGGGGTGCCGCATCAGAGCGCTCGTAGGCCACGGAGCGTCCTTCCTATCAGTTCGCGGCGTTCATCGCGGGTCGAATGTTCGGTCAACGTCCGATTCACTCGAAGGTAGCCCGAAGTGACCAGATCTCCGACCAACACGCGCGTGACACCGAGCGGCAAATCCAACCGAGCCGATATTTCGGCCACCGACGGACTATTGACGCACAGCTGGACGATCCTGCCGCGTACGTCGTTGGGCGGCCACCGGTGAAACAGTGCCGACTGCAACGTTTGCACCGGCGCTTCCAGCGGAAGCTCGATACTGGCCTTGGTCCGTCCGGCCGTCAGGGTGTAGGGGCGGACCAGGCTCGCCTCAGGCGTGGGTGACTCTGGTTCCAGTGGCTCGCGGTTGTCCATCGCGGCTCACGAGTGTGTTGGAGCACGTCGGGATGATTGCACGACGTTGCCCACCCGTTCGACAAGGACGGCCATCTCGTAACCGATCTGGCCGATATCACACGAGGTCGCGGCCAGCGTCGCCAGATGCGACCCGTCACCGACCTGCATCAACAACAGGTAGCCGTTCTGCATCTCCACCACCGACTGCAGCACCTGGCCACCGTCGAACAGCTGCGCGGCGCCGGAGGCCAAACTGGCCAGACCCGACGACACCGCGGCGAGCTGGTCCGCCCGCTCCAGCGGCAGGTGCTCGCTGCCCGCGATCAGCAGCCCGTCGACGGATACCAGCACGGCATGCGACACCCCGGGGACCTCGCGGGCGAAATTTGACACCAACCAGCCCAGGGAGTTGTCGGAGCGCGCTGAATCAAAGGCAGACGTCATTCGTGATCGGATCCTTGGTCTGTGTCGCGGGCGTGCGATCGTCCTGCGCGAACGCCGCCGAAATGGCTGCTGATAGAGGCGCGGATGGCCTCGGGGTCCCGCACCGGTGCCTCGTGCGAGGGCTTGCGCCCAGACTGAAATCCGCCGTTTGGGGCTAACCCGTTGTCCTCGCTGGCCCGGTGGTGCGCGGTGCCATTCTGCTCGGAGACAGCACCACCCGGCACCAGCCGGGCGCCGGGCTCGCGCACCGGCAGACCCTGATCGGTGTGCGCCTGCACGGGCACGTTCTCGATATCGGCGGCGGCTGACCAGCCGCGGTCCCACACCGACTGCCAATCCAGATCGGGGCTACGCGCCATGTCGCGCGGGTCGACCAGCCATTCGGAGAGCATCCGCTGGTAGATCAGATCCGCCTCGGGCGGCTCGGTCTTCGCGGCGGTGGCTTCGGCGGTCCAGACGTCATCGATCTCCGCCCCATCGGTCTGAGCCACCGGCTCCGGCGCGACCGGCGCCGGCTCGGATGGCTCGGCTTTGGGGCGCTGCCGGTTTTCCCGGGTGAATCGCACCCGCGAGCCGAAGAACGACGAGGTGTTCGACACCGGTTGCGCCGCGGGCCGTTCCGGTGTGGGCTCGGCCTCGTCCTCCAGGTCCTCTTGGGGCGCCGGCGGTGGCTCGCGCCACGGTGGAGAATCTGGCCGATCGACCGGAACGCCGGTGATGCCGCTGGTCCCGGGCCTGCGCCGGGGCAACAGGCTGACCGATGACTCGGTCGAGTGGGAGCCGTTGCGCTCGCTGGTGTCCGCCAGCGCGGCAAGGTCTACAGCATTGTCGTGGACCGGCTGGTCCGGCGGCGCCGAAGCGGCTGGAACCAGTGGCGCGGTTTCGCGCGGCGCATCCGGGCCCGCGTCGGCGCCGGTCAGCACCGTCGACGGCACGTACACCTCGGCCGTCGTGCCCGACCGCGCGTCCTCGATCGACGAGCCGCGCAGCCGCACCCGGATACCGTGCCGGTCGGCCAGCCGGCCGACCACGAAAAGACCCATATGGCGGGCGCTGTCGGGGGTGACGTCTCCCCCGGAGCGCAGCCGCATGTTGGCGATGCGCCGGTCCCCGTCGGTCATGCCCAACCCGACATCGACGATCTGCAGGAGAACGGCGCCGTCGCTGCGGAATCCGGCCGAAACCCGGACCGGCGACGCCGGTGGTGAGTAGCGCAACGCGTTGTCGATCAACTCCGCAAGCAGATGAACGATGTCGCCGGAGGCCGCCCCGGTGATCGTGCAGTCGGGCACCATCGACGTTTCCACTCGGCGATAGTCCTCGACCTCGGAGGCCGCCGCATGGATGACCGACGACAGCGGCACCCCCGCGCGCTGCTCTCCCCGCGAACTCTGCGCGCCCGCCAGCACCAGCAGGTTGGCGCCGTTTCGGCGCATCCGGGCCGCCAGGTGGTCGAGGCGGAAGAGGCTGTCGAGCCGCTCGGGATCCTCTTCGTTGCGCTCCAGTCGGTCGATGAGCGAGAGCTGCTGGTCGACCAGGGAACGGTTGCGCCGCGACATGGTTTCGAACATCTCGTTGATCAGAAGCCGCAATCGGGCCTCGTCGCCGGCCAACAGCAGCGCCTGGGTGTGCAACTCGTCGACCGCGTGCGCGACCTGACCGATTTCTTCGGTGGTGTACAGCGGCAGCGGCTCGGGAGGCGATTCGTCACCGGCCCGCACACGGGTGATCTCGCGCTCGAGATCCTCGTGCGCAACCTTCAGAGCGCCGTCCCGCAGCACCCGCAGCGGCTGGATCAGCGAGCGCGCAACCAACAGCACGATCGCCAGGGCGGCGACGATGGCTGCCAACACCAGAACGGTGTCGCGGATCGCGGCGTCGCGCCGGTTGTGCGCCTGGTCCTCGACGGCCTTCGTCACCAACGCGGCGGTGTCTTTGACGATTTGCGCGGCGATTCCGTCGGTGGTCTGCACCGAGTGGAGCAGCGCCGGGTTGTTGACCAGCAGGCTGGCCGGATCGGACATGACGGCCATCCGGGTCACCATCTGCTGCTGCAGCGTCTTGGCCTCCGCTGAGCCGACGCCGAGCACTTCGGCCATTCCGAACAATGTCGACGGCTCGGTACCGGCGAGGGTGATCATCGACGTGCGCAGCTGGGGTTCGGGCAACTCGGCACCGCGGGTGATCAGCAGCTGCTGCATCATCATCTGGCCGCGGGCCCCGATCGCGCGGCTCAGTCCCTGCGCCGCAGCACGGATCTTCTCGTCGCCGACGCGCACCGATCCGTCGATCGCATTCTCGGCGGTCAACAAGATAGGGGCATAGGTGGTCACTAGGAGCCGCAGACCGATGTTGTTCGACGCGACGTTGTCCAGCAGCGTTTGCCCGCCGTCCAGCATGGCGTTGACCCCTGCATCGACGTCCGGGGCAACCTTGGTCTCCGCCAGCCGGGCCTCCAGCTCGTGTTTGCGGGACTCGTAGTTTTTCTTCGCGCCCTCGACATCGCCCCCGGTCGAGCTCGCCAGCAATGCGACATCGAGCGCCGACATGTATTTGGTAATGGCCGGAACCACCTCGGCCCGATCGGCGGCCAGCCGAAGGTCGTGCGCATCGGTAAGCGCACCCGCGACACGCAATCCTCCGAAGACCATTGCCAGCACCAAAGGCACCGCGACAATGGCCACGACTTTCCACCGCACCGGCCAATTGCGCAGCGACCATGCCGCCGGCCGTTTCGCCCGTGCGGACTCGGCGCCGTTGTTGTCTACGACGCGACTTTTGGCAGGCAGGACCGCCCGCGCGGAGCGGGCAAACATGGTCACCGGACTAGCGGAGTGTTAGCAACCGCTCCGCTGAATCGCAGTCTTAGCGCGTCGTTCATGAGACTTCCTGCTAATTGCGCTCACCCCGAGCGACGGGCAAGCGATAAACGCCTGGCAATTTGACGAGTATGCCAGGCTGCGGCTACGGAGACCACAGTTCTTACTGAACAAACAGAGTTCGCTGGCTCACGCCGGACACCGCAGACGATAGCTGAGCAAACCTGGAGGACGCCGCACTGCGCCCGGCCGCCCATAAAATCAGGATTCTTCGCTCGCACAGCGTCGTGCGCATGGGGCAATTCTCCTATTTACGACGTTCGCTTCATGGTTGCGTTCGCTGCTCACCTGCGTGGCAGCCGTGTGTACCGTGTGTTGTGTTCAGGTTGCTGTTTTACTCCCCACGAATTGCACCCAATACCGGCAATGCAATCCGAACCGCGGCGGCCACCGGAGCAGAGCTGCACCTGGTCGAGCCGCTGGGCTTCGACCTTTCCGAGCCCAAGCTGCGTAGGGCCGGGCTGGACTACCACGACCTTGCCTCGGTCACCGTGCACCCGTCTTTGGATGACGCCTGGCAGGCACTGTCGCCGACACGGGTGTTCGCCTTCACCGCGCATGCGACGTCTCTGTTCACCGACGTCAGCTACCAGGCCGGCGACGTGTTGATGTTCGGCCCGGAGCCCACTGGACTGGACTCGACGACGCTGGCCGACACCCATATCACCGACCGCGTTCGCATACCCATGCTGACCGGACGGCGTTCACTCAATTTGGCCAACGCCGCCGCGGTCGCCGTTTACGAGGCGTGGCGTCAGCAAGGCTTTGCCGGCGCGGCGCCCGTTGACGATGCAGGACGTGGAAGGTCCTGAGGAGGAGGCGGGCAATTCACACGATCGACCGATTACCACGCGTTCCAGTGCGTGAGGCGCTCGGCGGGCAACCGCTTGGCCGGCCGGAAATCGGTGCCTTTGGTGTAGGCGATCGGAAACAGGCCGCCCTGGCTGAAGTTCTCGTAGGGGATGCCCAGCACCTCGGCCACCTTCTGCTCTCCGCCACTGATCAGGTGCAGCGTCGTCCAGCACGAGCCCAGGCCGCGCGAGCGCAGCGCCAGGCAGAAGCTCCAGACAGCGGGAAACAGCGACGCCCAGAATGACACTCCGCCCAGCGGCTGCTTGTCCTCGCGACCTTCGATGCACGGGATCATGAGCACCGGCGCTTCGTGCATATGCTCGGCGAGATAGGTCGCGGAATCTCTGACCGCGCCCATCCGCTCACCCCGGGTGTCCCCCTCGGCGAATTCGGGCGACGGCGAGCTCAGGTAGACCCGGGCATTGGCCAGGTAGACCTCGCCGATGGCCTTCTTCTTGTCGGCGTCCTCGACGAAAACCCATTGCCAGCCTTGCGAGTTGGAACCGGTAGGCGCCTGTAGCGCCAGGTCGAGACATTCCAGCAGAACTTCGCGGGATACCGGCTTGTCGAAGTCGAGGCGCTTGCGAACCGATCGGGTCGTGGTGAGGACTTCGTCGACAGAGAGGTTCAGGGTCATGGGTGGAGACTATCGCCGGACTAACCTATGTCGCTATGACAGTCGAACTGACGCAAGACGTTTCCAGCAGGCTCGAATCCGACCATTACGGGTGGTTGACCACCGTTGCGAAATCGGGGCAGCCCGTTCCACGGCTGGTGTGGTTCTACTTCGACGGCACCGACCTCACGGTGTATTCGGCGCCGCAGGCGGCCAAGGTCGCCCATATCAAGGCGCATCCGCAGGTAAGCCTGCACCTGGATTCCGACGGCAACGGCGGCGGAATCATCGCCATCGGTGGCGTCGCGAAGATCGACTCGACGGATGCCGACCCCCGAGACGACGGGCCGTACTGGGCGAAATACCGCGAGGACGCCGACAAATTCGGGCTGACCGAGCAGCTGGAGCACTTCAGCACCCGGCTGAAGATCACGCCGAATCGGGTGTGGACGACACCGACGGGCTGAATCGGCCGGTGTGCGGCTCACCCCTGCGCCGCCGAAGTCACACCAGCCTCACCTGCACCGGCAACATGCCATTACACAATGCTGAAAAGCGACGGCGTATGTGATATCACGCCGTTGATGAGTGAGTTGTGCACCAGCCATTAGCCCTTGAAGAGGCTGGTGAGTCTGACCGGATCAGCGAAAATCGCGGGACTTCGATCCAATCTTCAGGGTGAGCTTGGCCAACCGCTCCGCCACGACCGTGACTGCGCCACTGGCGTTTTGGATCTGCCCCCGAATCAGCAGCGCCGACGCTGTCTGCGCCAGCTTGCGGTGTCGCGCCCATACCCCCGGTGTGCACAGCACGTTGACCATCCCAGTTTCGTCCTCGATATTGATGAACGTCACCCCTTGGGCCGTCCCCGGTCGCTGCCGATGAGTGACCGCTCCGGCGATCAGCACCCGATCACCGTCGGGCACCGACAGCAGCGCGTCAGCCGGCAGCACCCCCATCTCATCGAGATCCGACCGCAGGAACTGGGTCGGGTAGCTGTCCGGGGAGATGCCGGTGGCCCACACGTCGGCCGCGGCCAATTCCACCTCGCTCATCCCCGGTAACGCCGGGATGTGCGACGACGAGCCGACCCCCGGCAAGCGATCCGGCCGTTGGGTGGCCGCCGCGCCGGCCGCCCACAGCCCCTCGCGCCGAGACATCCCGAAGCAGCGCAGCGCGCCTGCGGTGGCCAGCGCTTCGGTCTGCGGCACGGATAGCTGTAGTCGGGACGTCAAGTCCAGCAATGAGACGAAGGGGCCGTTGGCTTTTCGTTCTTCGACCAGTTTTTCTGCCAGGTCGTCTCCGATATGACGAACGGAGCCCAGCCCCAGCCGCACTTCCATTCCTGAGTTCTCACACGTGGCGTGCGCCAGGCTGGCGGCCACACACGGACCATGCACCGCCACCCCATGCCTGCGGGCGTCGGCCACCAGCGACTGCGGCGAGTAGAAACCCATTGGCTGCGCACGCAGCAACGCTGCGCAGAACGCCGCCGGGTGGTGCAGCTTGAACCACGAAGAGTAGAAGACCAGCGACGCGAAGCTCAGCGAATGACTCTCCGGGAAACCGAAATTGGCGAATGCCTCAAGCTTTTCGTAGACCCGGTCAATCACCTCGTCGTCGGCGCCATGCAATCGCCGCATACCGTCGAAGAACCGGCCGCGCAGCCGTTGCATGCGTTCGGTCGACCGCTTGGAACCCATAGCACGCCGCAACTGATCGGCCTCAGCGCCGGAAAAGCCGGCGCAGTCCACCGCGAGCTGCATCAGCTGTTCCTGAAACAGTGGAACTCCCAACGTCTTCCGCAACGCGGATTCCATCGACGGATGGTCGTAGACGACTGGGTCGAGGCCGTTGCGCCGCCGGATGTACGGGTGCACCGAGCCACCCTGGATCGGCCCAGGGCGGATCAACGCGACCTCGACCACCAGGTCGTAGAACACCCTCGGCCGCAACCGTGGCAGGGTGGCCATCTGCGCGCGCGATTCCACCTGGAACACCCCGACGGAATCGGCGCGGGACAGCATTTCGTACACCGCTGATTCGGACAGGTCCAACGTGGCCAGGTCGACCTCGATGCCTTTGTGCTCGGCGACCAGGTCGATGGCATAGTGCAGCGCCGAAAGCATACCCAGCCCAAGCAAGTCGAATTTCACCAAACCGATTGCCGCGCAATCGTCTTTGTCCCACTGCAACACGCTGCGGTTCTCCATACGCGCCCACTCGACCGGGCAGACGTCGGCGATCGGCCGATCGCAGATCACCATGCCGCCGGAGTGGATGCCCATGTGCCGAGGCAGGTTCTGGATCTGCTCGGCCAACTCGATCACCTGCTCGGGAATGTCTTCGATGTCCGACGGGCGTCCACTCCAGTGGCTGATCTGTTTGCTCCACGCGTCCTGCTGCCCTTGCGAGAAACCCAGGGCACGAGCCATGTCGCGCACCGCGATCCGGGAGCGGTAGGTGATCACGTTGGCGACCTGAGCCGCATAGTCACGGCCGTATTTGTTGTAGACGTACTGGATGGCCTTTTCGCGCTGATCCGACTCGATGTCGATGTCGATATCGGGTGGGCCGTCGCGGACCGGCGACAGGAACCGCTCGAACAACAGCTCGTTGGCCACCGGATCGACCGCGGTGACGCCAAGGGCATAACAGACCGCCGAGTTGGCCGCCGATCCCCTGCCCTGACACAGAATGTTGTTCTCCCGACAGAACCGGGTGATGTCGTAAACCACCAAGAAGTAGCCCGGAAACTGGAGTTGGGCAATGATTTCCAGCTCACGCTCGATCTGGGCATACGCTTGGCGCGCATGGGCCCGCGGGCCGTAGCGACGCTGAGCCCCCGCCATCGCCAGCTCGCGCAACCAGCTGTCTTCGGTATGCCCGGGCGGAACGTCGAACGGCGGCAGCTTCGGGGCGATGAGCGCCAGACCGAATGCGCACTGCTCGCCGAGTTCGGCCGCGGCGGTCACCGCGTCGGGACACTGCGCGAATAGCCGTGCCATCTCATCACCGGAGCGAAGATGCGAACCGCCTAGCGGGGCCAGCCAGCCGGCGGCCTCGTCCAGCGACTTCCTGGCCCGTATCGCGCCCATGGCCATCGCCAGCCGGCGCCGCGACGGTCCGGCGAAATGCGCGCCGGTGGTCGCAACGCTGCCGAGGCCGAATCGCTTTGCGAGTATGGCTAATTCGGTGTTGACTTCGTCGTCACCTGGGGAGCCGTGATGGGTCAGCTCGATGCTCACCCGATTAGAGCCGAACCGGTCCACCAGATCGGCCAACGCCGCCGAGGCCGCCTCCGGTCCACCGGTGGCCAGCGCGGAGCGGACGTGGCCTTTGCGGCAACCGGTCAAGATGTGCCAGTGGCCGCCCGCCGCGTCGGTGAGCGCATCGAAGTCGAAACGCAGCTTGCCTTTCTCACCGCCGGCCAGATGCGCCGCGGCCAACTGCCGCGACAATCGGCGATAGCCTTCCGGCCCGCGCGCCAACACCAGCAGATGCGGACCCGCCGGATCGGGATCGTCGGTCCGGGCGCCGGATCCCAACGACAATTCGGCGCCAAACACCGTACGCATGTCCAACTCCACCGCCGCTTCGGCGAACCGCACCGCCCCGTAGAGGCCGTTGTGATCGGTCAGCGCGATGGCCCGCAGGCCGAGCCGGACCGCTTCCTCGACCAGTTCTTCCGGCGCGCTGGCCCCGTCGAGAAAGCTGTACGCCGAATGCGCGTGCAACTCGGCATACGCGACCGACGAACGCATCGGCCGGCCGTCATCCGGCGGCTGGTATGCCATTCGCTTGCGCGACCAGGGCGCCTCATCGGCCGGGGTCCACACGGTTGGCGTGCCGGAACGGCGCGGCTTACCGGATAGCACCCGCTCCATCTCCGCCCAGCCAGGCGGCCCATTGCTCCAACCCACCAGGCCAGTCTATCGAATATATGTTCGATTCGTCGCGGAATCCGGTCAGGCGGCGAATCCCTTTGTTGGCCAACGGAAAAAGACGCCGCCTTAACATTCTCAGGTGTTGCTCACCTACGTTGCCATACAACAGACCCGAGTTGTTTACACGAGTTAATCTTGCTGCCACCTCCCGTCCGCAGTCATCGCCGATACTCAGACGATCCCCAGCAGTGAAACGGCGGTGACGAGTCGTGGAGCAACTCAATACGCTCGATGCAAGTTTCCTCATGGTGGAGGATTCGGACCGCAACGTTAGTCTGGCGATCGGCGGGATCGCGATCATGGACGGCCCTGTGCCCGACTACGATCAATTCAAAGATGTTCTGGCTGAGCGGATTCAAGGAATACCGCGGTCTAAGCAGATACTACGCACCCAACCCTTCGACGTCGGTGCACCGCATTGGGTCGACGATCCGGGATTCGACCTCAGCCGTCACGTCCGCCGGTTGGCGGTGCCCAGTCCGGGTGACGACAACGAACTGTTCCGGGTGGTCGCCGACGTGCTGGAGCGCCGACTGCACCGGGACCGCCCGCTGTGGGAATGCTGGCTCATCGAAGGCCTCAAGGGCAATCGTTGGGCGATCCTGATCAAGATCCACCACTGCATCGCCGATGGCATCTCGGCGGCCCGCATACTCACCCGGCTGTGCGATGACATCGACGGTGACGCGTTCGCCCGACCCGTCGTCACCAAGCAAACCGCCGCCGTGAAAAAACATCTGAAGCCGGTACCGGACCCGGAGCCGCTCAGCAACCCGCTGGGCAATCTCTGGCGAACCGCCACCGGCATCACCGATGCGGCTACCCGCACGGTCACTGGCGCGGTCGAAATCGCCACGGGCTTGCTGCGACCGACCCCCGGTTCGTCGCTGGTCGGGCCCATCACCGCGATGCGCCGTTATCGCGCGGTGCGGGTCCCACTCGCCGATGTCGAGCAGGTCTGCCGAAAGTTCGACGTGACCATCAACGACGTCGCACTGGCGGCGATAACCGAGGGCTTTCGCTCCGTTTTGCTCCACCGCGGCGAGAAACCCCGGCCAGATTCGCTGCGCACCCTGGTACCGGTGTCGGTGCGCTCTTCCGACACGCTCGACAAACCGGGCAACAGTCTTTCGGTCATGCTGCCCTACCTACCCGTGGACCAGGACGACCCGATCCAGCAGCTGCGCTCGGTGCACAGCCGGTTGACCCGGACCAAACGGGGCGGTCAGCGGCAGGCCGGCAACATGCTGGTCTCGGCGTCCAGCTATGTCCCATTCATGTTGTCTTCGTGGGCGATTCGGCTGCTGACCCGCGTGCCGCAGCGCGGCATCGTGGCGCTGGCCACCAACGTCCCGGGTCCACACCGCCGGTTGGAGATGATGGGTAGCCAGGTCGCTCGCCTGCTCCCGATCCCGCCCATCGGATTGCAGCTGCGCACCGGCATCGCGGTATTGAGCTATGCCGATGACCTGGTGTTCGGTATCACCGCGGATTACGACGCCGGCGCCGACATCGACGAATTGGCCGATGGCATCAAAATCGCTGTGGCGCGCCTGGACATGCTCAGCCAGGACTCGGTGCTGCTGTTCGCCAAGAAATCGGTCTGACGGTCACCGCCCCTATCTTCCTGCCTGCCTGACTAACGTGGCTACCGGCCACCGCAACGCCAGGAAGGCAGGGCAGGCGAATTGTCGGTCACCATCGACCCGCGCCGCCAGGACGCGGTGCTTTTCGACCTCGACGGCCCCCTGGCTGACGACGCGCTGGTGGCGCGACTGCGCGACGCCGGTGTAGGCGTCGAGAGGTCTGATCCTGCCGGGCTGGTCGAGGCGGCGAACCGGCTGGCGGTGCGGCCGGGCCGGTGCGCCGTCGTCACCGCTACCGAAGACGGTGTGACGGCCGCGCGTGCCGGCGGATTCGCACTGGTGATCGGGATCGACCCGACCGGACCGGGCGACGAGCTGCACAGCCGCGGCGCCGACGCAGTGGTCAGGGATCTGCGCGAAATCGGCGTCCGCGACGGGGATCGACGGATGTCCGAGCTGCCCGATGGGCTGCAGGCCCTGGGGTTGACGACCGAACGGCACCCCGCGGTGTTCTTCGACTTCGACGGAACACTCTCCGAGATCGTCGAGAACCCGGACTCCGCGGTGCTGGCTGACGGTGCGGCCGATGCGCTGACGACGCTGAGCGCTCGGTGTCCGGTGGCGATTCTGAGCGGGCGCGACCTGGCCGATGTACGGCAGCGGATCGACGTGCCCGGCATCTGGTACGCGGGCAGTCATGGTTTCGAGCTGACCGGACCCGACGGCTCGCATCACCAGAACGCGGAGGCGGCGGCGAGTATCCCGGTGTTGGCGCAGGCGGCCGACGAGCTGGCCGACCAGCTCGGTCACATTCCCGGCGCGGTGGTGGAGCACAAGCGGTTCGGTGTCGCCGTGCACTACCGCAACGCAGCTCGCGACCGCGTCGGCGAGGTGGCCGCGGCAGTCCGAAGCGCCGGGCAGCGCGTCGCGCTTCGTGTCACGACCGGTCGTGAAGTCATCGAGCTACGTCCAAATGTCGACTGGGACAAGGGAAAAACGCTGCAGTGGGTGCTCGACTACATCCGCGACAACGAAGGACCGGGCCCGCTGCTGCCGATCTACCTCGGCGACGACATCACCGACGAGGACGCCTTTGACGCGGTACACGACGACGGTATCGCGATCCTGGTGCGACACAGCGACGACGGGGACCGCGCCACCGCTGCCAGTTACGCGTTGGACAGCCCCGACCGGGTGCGGGAATTCACCGAGCGGCTCGCGCGTCGGCTCGCTCCCTGACTTTCAGTCGTCGTCGTCCTTGTCGTCGTCCTTGTCTCTCGTCCTTATCGTCGTCGTCCTTATCGTCGTCGTCCTTATCGTCGTCGTCGTCCTCGTTCTTGTCTTTGTCCTTGTCTTTGTCCTTCTCTTTGCCGGTTTCGAGTTCCAGAGTCGCCCAGTGGCTCGGGGAGACGAAGACTGTCCACTTCCCGGCCTCGCGTCCCAGCTTGACAACCCCGTTTTCGACCTCCCACTTCGTGCTGTCGTCGTAGTCGGTCGCTTGTCCGTCGCTATAGGTGAGTTTGAATGCCATGCCGCAGGCTGCCACGCGGGCGGCCCCGGTAAACCTGCTGGGCAAATTGCTCGCGCCCAGCCGGCGCGCTCAGGCCCGGTATTCCACCGCGCCGTCCTCGAGCACCAGCCGCGCATCGCTGCCGGAGGCTCCAGAAGCTTCCGTGCGGAACACCGCTTTGCCGGGTTCGGTTCGCCAGATCAACGTGGTCAGCGTCTCGCCGGGAAAGACCGGCTTGGTGAAACGCGCGTCGATCGACGTGATCGCGCTGGCGTCGCCGTTGCCGAGTTCGGCAATCAGTGCCCGACCGGAGAACCCGTAGGTGCACAGCCCGTGCATGATCGGCTTGGGGAAACCGGCCAGCTCCTTGGCGAACCACGGGTCGCTGTGCAGCGGATTGCGGTCGCCGGAGAGCCGATAGATCAGCGGCTGATCCTCGCGGGTGGGCAACGCGACCCGGGCGTCGGGCTCGCGGTCGGGAATTTCCGGCGCGACCGGGCGCTGGCCCGGCTGTCCCCCGAAGCCGCCCTCGCCGCGGATCACCAGCGTGGTGAGGGTCTCGGCGACCAGCGTCCCCGTGTCAGGATCGCTGCCGCGGGCGCGCAACATGATGATCGCGTTCTTGCCCTCGCCCTTGTCCTGGATGTCGGCCACCTCGGTGACGACTGAAAGCTTGCCCGCGGCCGGCAGCGGCGCATGCAACCGAATGCCCTGCGAGCCGTGCAAAAGCATCGCCCAGTTGAACGATCCGACCTTGCCGGCCGCGCCGAACGCCGGGCAGCAGATCACCGCATACGTCGGCAGCACCTGCTGGCTGATGTCATGGCTGTTTTCAGTGGTGAACGACAAATCCTCGGTTCCGGCGCCGACACCGAGCGCGTAGAGCAAGGTGTCGCGGTCGGTCCACTCGAACAGCATCGGTTCGGTTGTCGCGCCGACGGCATTCGGGTCGATCGCCATTCGGGTTTCCTCTCGGTCGGATTCAGTGGGGCGGCTGGGCTTCTGTTCTCTGTGCCTGCCATTCCATCACTCGACGATTCTTGACCCAACCCTGGCAAACGCTTCACACCGGCGCCCTCGACAGGGCAGGCTATCGCCATGCGCAACCGCACTCGCACCGTCATCTGGAAGGCTGCTGCCGCACTCGCCGCCGTCATCACCGTCGGCGCCTGCTCGGGAACACCGCACGTTCGCAGCATCACCTTGACCTTCATCCGGCACGCCGAGTCGCAGAGCAACGCCGCGCACGTCATCAACACCGACATCCCCGGTCCGAGCCTCACCGAGGAAGGTCAAGGCCAAGCCGAACAGCTCGCCCACCAACTCGCCCGTAACAACTTCGACGGCGTCTACGCCTCGGACATGGTCCGCACCCAAGAGACCGCGGCGCCGCTGGCCCATGCGCTTGGCAAGCCGGTCAACATCCTGCCCGGGCTGCGGGAAATCGACGCGGGCCGGTACAACGACACACCGACGAAAAAGGCCGACTCGACCTACTTACTCGCGCCGGCGCTTTGGCTGAACGGCGACCTCAAGGACGCCGTCCCGGGGTCGATCAGCGGCGAAGAATTCAACGACCAGTTCACTGCCGCCGTCCAGAAGATCTACGACAGCGGTAACAGCAGACCGGTGGCCTTCTCGCACGCCGAATCGATCATGTATTGGACGTTGATCAATGTGAAAAACCCGAAGGACAGCCTGGCGACCAGCCATCATCTGCCCAACCTCGGCCGCGTGGTGATCACCGGCAGCCCGGTGCTGGGATGGACGCTGGTCGACTGGGACGGTATTCGCGACTTCAGCTACTAACCGCGGCTGGCCGAGCCTAGCGGTACGGTACTGGACAGTACTGCCCTGCCGGTTCTATCGTTAGGCGCTGTGACCGAGACTGCCCAGCGCGGCACCGAGTCTTCGCCCTGGTCGCCGCGGGAAACCGAGTTGCTCGAGGTGACGTTGCAACTGCTGCAAGAACACGGGTATGACCGGCTGACGGTCGACGCCGTCGCAGCCACCGCCCACGCCAGCAAGGCAACCGTGTACCGGCGGTGGCCGTCAAAGGCCGAGCTGGTGTTGGCCGCATTCATTGAGAGTTGCCGCCAGGTCGCGGTCGCCCCCGAGACCGGCACCCTCCGAAGCGATTTGCTTCGGCTGGGTGAGGTGATCTGCCAGCAGGCACACCAGCAAGCCGGCACCATCCGCGCCGTCCTCGTCGAGGTATCGCGCGACCCCGCGCTCAGAGATGCCATGCAGCAGCAGTTCCTCGATCAACGGAAAGCCCTGATGCACGACGTCTTGCACCAGGCGGCCGACCGCGGAGAGATCGACAACGCCGTCATCAGCGACGAGCTGTGGGACCTGTTGCCCGGCTACCTGATCTTCCGATCCATCATGCCCAACCGGCCCCCCACCGAGCACACCGTGCAAACTCTCGTCGACGACGTCATCATCCCAAGTCTTACCCGAAAGACTAACGGGTGAAAGGCATTTCACTTACCGGCCTGGTCAGGCGGCGGTGGATGGTTTTGGTTGCCGTCGTGGTAGTCGCTTTGGCCGGGTTCGCCGTCTATCGATTGCACGGCGCCTTTGGTTCGCACAAGAACGCCTCGCAGGCCAGTGGGGTTTCGAACGAGATCGTTCCCTTCAATCCCAAAAGTGTCATCTATGAGGTTTTCGGTGCCCCCGGGGCCACCGCGACCATCAACTACCAAGACGTTCATGCCGCGCCACAGCGAGTCGACAATGCACCGTTGCCGTGGTCCTACACGATCACGACCACGGATCCCGCAGTCATCGCCAACCTGGTGGCTCAAGGCAACGGCAACACATTGGGCTGCCGCATCATCGTCAACGGCGTCGTCAAAGACGAAAGGACCGTCAACGAATTGAACGCCTACACCTTCTGCCTGGACAAATCCGGATGAGTAATCACAGCGATCGTCGTCCCACCGTTGCGCACACAATTCGCCGGCTTGCCGTGCCGATCCTGTTGTTCTGGCTGGCCCTGGCTGCCATACCGAATATCGTTGTGCCGCAACTGGAAGAGGTCGGCAGGCAGCATAACGTCGGTCTCAGCTCCCCCGATGCGCCGTCGTATCAGGCGATCAAACACATCGGCAAGGTGTTCCACGAGTTCGACACCGACAGTTCGGCGATGATCGTCCTGGAAGGCGACAAGCCGCTCGGCGCCGACGCCCACCGTTTCTATGACACGTTGATCCACAAGCTGGAGCAAGACAAGAAGCACGTCCAGCACGTCCAGGACTTCTGGGGAGACACGCTGACGGCGGCCGGCTCGCAGAGCAACGACGGCAAGGCCGCGTATGTTCAGCTTTTCCTTGCCGGAAGTCAGGGCGAGGCGTCGGCCAACGAGTCCGTCGACGCGGTGCGCGCCACCGTGGACCATCTGCAGCCGCCACCGGGCGTCAAGGCCTATGTCACCGGCGCGGCGCCACTCATCGCCGATCAGTTCACCGAGGGCAGCAAAGGCTCCAACAAAGTCACCGCGCTCACCGTCGCGGTGATCGCGGTGATGTTGTTTTTCGTCTATCGGTCGTTCGCCACCACGCTCCTGGTTCTGGCGACAGTCCTGATCGAGATGGCCGCGGCACGGGGATTCGTCGCGTTTTTGGGGAATGCGGGGATCCTGGGGCTCTCCACGTATGCGACCAATCTGCTCACGTTATTGGTCATCGCGGCGGGAACGGATTACGCGATATTTTTCGTCGGCCGTTATCAAGAAGCGCGCACAGCCGGCGCAGACCGGGAAGACGCTTTCTACCTGATGTACCGCGGCACCGCGCACGTCGTCCTGGGCTCGGGCCTGACGGTCGCCAGCGCGGTGGCGTGCCTGAGTTTCACCCGGCTGCCCTACTTTCAAAGCCTGGGCTTGCCGGCTGCAATCGGGATCCTCGTGGCGTTGGTGGCCTCGCTGACGCTGGGCCCGGCCGTGCTGGTCATCGCCAGTCATTTCGGTCTCTTCGACCCCAAGCGGGTGCTGCAGACCCGCGGCTGGCGTCGAATCGGCACCGCTATCGTCCGCTGGCCCGCGCCCATTCTTGTGGTGGCGACCGCCGTCGCCCTCATCGGCCTGCTCGCCCTGCCCGGCTACAAGACCAGCTACGACACCCGCCCCTATCTGCCGGCGACCGCGGCGGCCAATGTCGGATACACGGCCGCAGAGCGGCACTTCTCCCGCGCCCGGTTGGAGCCTGAGTTGCTGATGGTCGAGGCGGATCACGACCTGCGCAATCCGGCCGACATGCTCGTTCTGGAGAAGGTGGCCAAGGGCGTGTTTCACGTGCCCGGTATCGCTCAGGTGCAGTCCATCACCCGGCCGTTGGGAGCCCCGCTCGACCACAGTTCGATCGCGTTTCAGATCAGCCAGCAGAGCATCGGGCAGGTGCAGAACCTCAAGTACCAGATGGACCGCGCTCAAGACTTTCTGAAGCAGGCCGCTGAATTACGGAAAACGATCGGCATTTTGCAGCAACAGTATGCCCTGCAGCAACAACTCGCCGGTGCTACCCACGACGAGACCCAAAAATTCCACGAGACGCTCGCCCTGATCGCCGATATACGGGACAAACTCGCGAATTTCGATGACTTCTTCAGGCCGATTCACAGCTATTTCTACTGGGAAAAGCACTGCTACGACATCCCGATGTGCTTTGCCTTCCGGAATACCTTCGAAGCACTCGACAGCATCGACCAAGTCACCGAAAAGTTTGAAGACCTCACCGCAAGCTTGGACAAGCTGGATAAGATCCAGCCGCAGCTGGTCGGGCTGATACCACCCCAGATTGCCAGCCAGGAGACCAACCTGGACTTGACGCTGAAGAACTTCGCCACCAACTCCGGAATCGACAGCCAATCGGCGACCGCGAACGACAATCCAGCTGCGCTGGGGCAAGCTTTCGACAAGTCCAAAAATGACGACATGTTCTACTTGCCGCCCGAGGTCTTCAGCAATCCCGATTTCAAACGGGGCCTGAAATTGTTTGTCTCGCCAGACGGCAAAGCGGCTCGCCTGATCATCACTCATGAAGGCGACCCGGCAGAGCCCGCGGCCATCTCGCGCGTCGAGCCGATCAAGCTCGCCGCGCACGAGGCGGTGAAGGGCACCCCACTGGCGACTGCCGGCTTCTACCTCGGCGGCACCGCGTCGACCTACAAAGACATCGAGGACATGGCGAATTACGACCTGCTGATTGTCGCGATCGCCTCGCTGAGCCTGATTTTGTTGATCATGATGATCATCACGCGAAGTCTGGTCGCCGCAATCGTGATCGTCGGCACCGTGGCGCTGTCATTGGGCGCCTCATTCGGGCTCTCCGTACTGCTGTGGCAGTACATACTCGGCATTGAATTATATTGGGTCGTATTAGCTTTGGCCGTCATCCTGCTTTTGGCCGTTGGATCCGACTACAACCTGCTGCTGATTTCGCGGTTCAAGGAAGAAATCGGGGCGGGCTTGAAGACCGGCATCATCCGCGCGATGGCGGGGTCCGGGTCGGTGGTGACCGCCGCCGGTCTGGTGTTCGCCGTGACCATGTGCGGGTTCGTGTTCAGCGGTTTACAGACTCTCGGCCAGATCGGCACCACCATCGGCCTCGGTCTGCTCTTCGACACCTTGATCGTGCGTTCCTTTTTGACGCCGTCCATCGCCGCCCTTCTCGGCCGTTGGTTCTGGTGGCCGCAACGGGTACGTCCGCGCCCGGCCAGCCAGATGCTCCAGCCTTACGGGTCGCGTCCCGCGGTCCGTCAACTGCTGCTGTGGGACGACGAAGACTCCACGGTGACGTCGGGCTAACCCCGCCGACGATCGCGTCACACTGCGTTGACGTGCGGCCGTGCCGAGCGCACCATGTGTTGCATGCGCTATGTCGTTACCGGCGGTACCGGGTTTATCGGGCGCCGCGTGGTGTCCCGTCTGCTGAACGCTCGACCGGACGCCGAGGTGTGGGTCCTGGTTCGCCGCCCGTCGCTGGGTCGCTTCGAAAAACTGGCCGGCCAGTGGGGTGAGCGAGCAAAACCGCTGGTGGGCGAGCTGACCGAGCCACGCCTGGGGTTGACCGACGAGGCCATCGCCGAGCTGGGCGACGTCGACCATGTGGTGCACTGTGCGGCGATCTACGACGTCACCGCAGCAGAACCCGAGCAACGCGCGGCCAACGTGGACGGCACCCGGGCCGTCATCGAGCTGGCCTGCCGGCTCGACGCGACGCTGCATCACGTCTCGTCGATCGCGGTGGCCGGAGATTTCCACGGCGAATACACCGAGGACGATTTCGACATCGGCCAACAGCTGCAGACGCCGTATCACCAGACGAAGTTCGAAGCCGAATTGCTGGTGCGCTCGACACCGGGGCTGCGGTACCGGATCTACCGGCCGGCGGTCGTCGTCGGCGATTCGCGCACCGGCGAGATGGACAAGGTCGACGGACCGTATTACTTCTTCGGTGTGCTGGCAAAGCTGGCCAAGCTGCCCCGGTTGACTCCGATCATGTTGCCCGACACCGGCCGCACCAACATCGTCCCGGTGGACTACGTCGCCGACGCCATAATTGCGTTGCTGCACGTCGATGGTCGCGACGGCGACGGCCGTACCTTTCACCTGACGGCACCGAAAACCATTGGACTGCGCGGCATCTATCGTGGGATCGCCGCCGCGGCCGGCCTGCCACCGCTACGCGGCTCGCTCCCCCGGTCGGTGGCAACACCGCTGCTCAAAGTGCGTGGCCGACCCAAGGTATGGCGCAACATGGTCGCCACCCAACTGGGCATCCCCGGCGAGGTCCTAGACGTGGTCGACCTGGCCCCCACATTCACCTCCGATCAGACGCAGAAGGCATTGCACGGCACGGGTATTGCAGTGCCCGACTTTGGCAGCTACGCACCGGCGCTGTGGCGGTACTGGGCCGAGCATCTGGATCCCGACCGCGCCCGCCGCGACGACCCGGATGGACCGCTGGTCGGGCGGCACGTGATCATCACGGGTGCGTCCAGCGGCATCGGCCGGGCGTCGGCCATCGCGGTCGCCGAACGGGGTGCGACGGTTTTCGCACTCGCCCGCAACGGCGATGCACTCGACGATCTGGTCACCGAGATTCGCTCGAACGGCGGTCAGGCCTACGCCTTCACCTGTGACGTCACCGACTCCGGGTCGGTGGAACACACCGTCAAGGACATCCTGGGCCGCTTCGATCATGTCGACTACCTGGTCAACAACGCCGGTCGGTCGATCCGCCGATCGGTGGTCAACTCGACCGACCGACTGCATGACTACGAGCGGGTGATGGCGGTCAACTATTTCGGCGCGGTGCGGATGGTGCTGGCCTTGCTGCCGCACTGGCGTGAGCGCCGGTTCGGTCACGTCGTCAACGTCTCCAGCGCCGGAGTGCAGGCCCGCAGTCCCAAGTACAGCTCGTATCTGCCCACCAAAGCCGCACTGGACGCGTTCTCCGAAGTGGTTGCCTCCGAAACGCTTTCCGACCACATCACGTTCACCAACATTCACATGCCGTTGGTGGCGACGCCGATGATCGCGCCGTCGCGGCGGCTCAACCCGGTTCCGCCGATCACTGCCGAGCATGCGGCGGCGATGGTGGTGCGCGGCTTGGTCGATAAGCCGGCACGTATCGACACCCCGGTGGGCACCCTCGCCGAGGCCGGAAACTATTTCACCCCTAAGTTATCGCGGCGAATCCTGCATCAGCTCTACCTCGGCTATCCCGATTCGGCAGCGGCACGCGGCGAGGCTCCTTCTGAAACCGTTGTGGGACAGCCGCCATCACGTCGGCCGAAGCGCCCGGCCCGTGCCGCCGTTGCCCGCATCCGACTGCCTGGACCAGTCAAGCGGGCCGTGCGTCTGGTGCCCGGAGTGCACTGGTAGCTCCTGCCGGTATCGTTGCCGCAGTGGCCGCCGCACCAGTTTTCGCCGACGTCGACACCGGTGTAGACGATGCCATTGCGCTGATTTACCTGCTGGCAAGCCCGGACGCTGAACTGGTCGGCATCGCCTCGACCGGTGGAAACGTTGGGGTAGAACAAGTCTGCGAGAACAACCTCGGCCTGCTGGACCTGTGCCGCGTAGACGGCGTGCCGGTGTCCAAAGGCGCCGATCATCCGCTGAACTCCCCCGCGCTTCCCGTCGGGACGGTCCACGGACCACAAGGTCTGGGCTACGCCGAGTTGCCGCCGACCGATCGGCAGCTCGCCGGCGATGACGCCGCGTCGGCGTGGGTCAGGGCGGCACATGAGCATCCGGGAGAGCTGATCGGATTGGCCACCGGACCGCTGACCAACCTGGCACTGGCGCTGCGCAAGGAACCCGCGCTGCCGAGGCTGTTGCGCCGGTTGGTGATCATGGGCGGTGCATACGACCACCGCGGCAACACAAATCCGGTGGCCGAGTGGAACATCGCCGTGGACCCCGAGGCGGCCGCCGAAGTGTTCGCCGCCTGGTCTGCCGAAGCAACGCAAGATGCTGAGCCGCAATCGCTTCCAATCCTGTGCGGCCTGGATGTGACTCGGAAGATCTCGATCACACCGGACATTCTTGTCCGGCTGGCAGAAGCTGCGGACTCGACGACAACCGCACTGAGCGTCGACGACGAGCGGGGCACCCGGTCTTCGGCGTCCAACCCGCTGATTCGGGTGATCGAAGACGCGACGCGGTTCTACCTGGAGTCCTACTATGACCGCGGCTACGGTTATCTCGCGCATCTGCACGATCCGTTGGCCGCGGCGGTCGCGCTGGACCCGCAACTGGTCGCCACTCGGCAATCGACGGTGGACGTTGAGCTGACGGGCACACTGACCCGCGGCATGACGGTCACCGACTGGTCAGGCCGTTGGGGTCGAAAGCCCAACGCGCTGATCGGTGTTGAGGTGGACCCGACGGCGTTCTTCGACCGGTTCATCGATCGGGTGGGGCCGTTCGCCAGTCGGCTGGGCTAATGTGCCGAGCGTGTAACTGTTGCGAGATTTTCGAGGTTTTTTCGCAGTGGCTGCACGCTCGGCGCAAGGGACGCTCACTCGTAGATTCCCTCCAGATACCACCTCCGCTGGCGATAGCACAGCAATAACGCGGTACCGGGATCAGACTCCCGCTCGCCTTCCAGCAACACCTGGACGCGGGCGGTGCGGCCCCCCGCCCGATCAGGATCCCACCAGCGTTCGTCGACCGGCCATGGTCCGGCCCACCAGCGCAGCCGGTCGTCGCGACCACGGGAGGTCAGCCGTGCCGGGTCGGCGGAGAACAGCCCACGGCTGGTCACTCGAATCGAGCTGCCTTGAGCATCAAACAATTCCACCGGATCGTCGAGCAACACCGTCGGTGACGGCTCTGGCAATTGACCGGGCCAGGGTAGACCCGGGTCGGCGTGCGGCACCGGCTCGTCGCCCAGCGGTGTCAACGCGATGCGCTCGGCCGGCCCGCGACCGCCGGACAGCACCGGCACCTGTACCGCCTCCGGACCGAGCAGACCTTGTACCCGTACCAGCGCTCGACGGGCCCGCATCCTGTCCTCTTCGCCGAGGCCACCCCATAGCGGTAACTGCAATGCCCCCGCCGATACCACCTCCACCGCCTGCAGACGTAACAGCACCACCGGCGCGGTAGGTCGATCCACGACAAACCGAGTGTTCAACCAGCCGTCCAGCTGCCAGCGCACCCGGTCGGCGGTGGCATCCTCGGTCAACGGCTCGGCGCATCGCCAAACCCGGTTCAGCTCTTCACCATTGGCGGTAACGGCGTGGATAGCCAGCCGGGTGCACCCCACCCCGGCGGCTATCAACGTCTGATGCAACGCGCTGGCCAACGAGCGCCCGGCAAATGCCGCGGCGTCGACCCGGTCGATCGGCGGATCGCAGTGCAGCACGGCATCGAGTTCGGCCGGCGGCTCGCGCCCGGACGGTCCGCGTTCCGACTCACCGCGGGCGAACCGGTGCGCGCTCACCGCGTCGGCCCCGAACCGGGAAGCCACGTCGGTGCGCGACAGCGCGGCGAACTGCCCGATGGTGCGGATCCCCATCCGCCACAGTAGATCCGCCAGATCGGCCCGCCCGGGACCGGACAGGCTGGGCTCGGTGGCGAGTTGCCGGATCGACAATGCCGACAGAAACCGCGCGTCTTCTCCCGGCTCCACGACACGGCCTGCCCGGGCGGCGAAGACCGCGGTGGACAGCTGATCGGCTATCCCGGCCTGACACTCGGCGCCGGCCGCGGCCACTGCATCGGTCAGCCGCTCGGCGGCCTGCTGCTCGGACCCGAAAAAGCGGGCCGCCCCACGCACCGGCAACACCATCAGGCCAGGACGCAGCACCTCGGCGCGGGGCACCACATCGTCCACCGCCGCGATAACTCCTTCGAAGAAGCGGGCGTCGCGGTCGGAGTCGGCAGCCACGACGTGCAGTTGCGGACAGCGGGCTGAGGCCTCGCGCCGCCGCAGCCCTCGCCGCACTCCTACCGAACGGGCAGCCGATGAGCAGGCGATCACCCGGTTGGCCAGCGTGACGGCGACCGGAACCGTCGCGGGCAGGCCCGCGGCCGCCGCCGCGGCGACCGCAGGCCAGTCCATACACCAAACCGCCAATACTCGGGAGGTCACCTGACTTACCCCGTTCGCGCCCGCCTGATCGCCCGCCCCACCGCGCACACCTCGAGCCGCACCTTGCTGATCCGTCCGAAACCCGGCATATCCGTCGTGGTCTCGTAACCGCGGACTCGGGCTTTCAGTCGTATCGACGCGCCCTGCCAGTCACCATCGGTGACCAGCAGCGTGCAGCCTTTCTGGTGAGCGCGGGCCACCACAGCCCTGGCTCGGGTCAGTGGCACCGAGCGCCCTCCCAGAGCCAGCACGATCAGATCCATCCCGTCCATGAGCACAGCAGCCACCTCCACCGGGTCTGCCCCGGGATCCGGGATTACGGCAAGCCGGCTCAGATCGGCTCCCATTTCCACGGCGGCCAACAGGCCGATATCCGGCTGGCCGACAATGGCTGCGTTTCCGCCTGCGGCTGTCACCGCGGCCACCATGCTCAGCGGCAGCGACCGGGCACCCGACAGCACCGCAACCGTTCCCCGTGGCAGCGCGTCAGGCAACACATTGGCCAGCAACCGCGGAACCGGAAGCCTGGTCTCCGAATCCGGTAGCAGGCCATCCGCGTGGGTATGACCGTGGGCGTTGCCGTGCCGAGGAGAACCGACCTTCCCGGGCACTGCCGCCATCTGTCGGCGCAGCTGTTTTAGCTGCTCATCGCGGTTGCGATGAGGCTGATCGGAGGCAAGAATCGCCGACATCACCACCTCCTGGCCGCCCGAGACTGTCCCATATTCGAACGCATGTTCGATACCTGAGTCAACACCTGCCCGCCGAGAACGTCAAGGCGAGTTTCGGGGTTTTCCCGGTCGACGGAGCCTCAGCCCAGCACCCGCACCGGTACGTTGTTCCAGCCGATGACGTTGGTCATAGCCACACGCCTGAGCCCTTCCTGCACGATTGCGTAGCGCGGCATGTGATCCAACAACTTGTCCAACGCGATGGCGCTCTCCATTCGGGCCAGCGCGGCACCCAAGCAGCTATGCGTCCCGTAACCCAACCCGAGGTTCTGTGCCTGGCTGCGGTCCCGGTTGATGTCGAAGGTATCCGCGTCGGTAAACGCCCGCTCGTCCCTGTTGGCCGAACCCAGACACAGCAGGACCGGATTTCCGGCAGGAATCGTGGTGCCGTGCAGCTCAACGTCTTTCATGCTGTACCGCACCAGATACTGTGCGGGAGCCTCCCACCGCAACAACTCCTCCACCGCGGCAGGAATCCGGCTGCGGTCGTCGAGCAACATCTGCCATTGATCTGGATGCTCGGCGAACGTGACCACTGCATTGCCCAGCAACTTGGTAACCGTCTCGGCGCCGGCCCCACCCAACATCGATGCAAACGCGGCGATCTCGACGTCGTCGAGCTTGGTCGCCACGCCGCCGCGCTCGACTTCGACGGCGATCAAATCGCTGATCATGTCGTCCTGCGGATCGGCACGCCGCTCCGCAATGATGTTGTAGTACATCAGTCCGGTCTCGATACCGGCCTGAATACCTTCCTCGGGCGTCGCGACGTTGCCGTACTCCCGCTCGAGCGTCTTGTCCAACAGAAGCCGTACCTTCTGGCGCAGCTCTGCAGGCACGCCGAGCATCCGGGTGATCACTTCCACGGGAAACAACGCCGAAAAGTCTTGCACGACATCGAACTCGTCGGGATTCGTCGCGGCGATAAATCGATCGATCTGTTCGACGACCAGTTGTCGCTGGCGCTCGATGGCGCGTGGGGTGAACACCTTGTTCACCAGGTTGCGCATTCGGCGATGCTCGGGCGGATCCATCATGATGATCAACGGCGGCACCGGATTACCGGACTGCACCATCTCGAGATCGACTCCGCGCGACGACGAGAAGGTGTCGAAATCCCTAATGGCCGCCACGACATCGGCGTGCCGGGTCAGCGCATAAAAATCGTAATTCTCGCTGTAATAGACCGGCTCCTCGTTACGCATCCGACGGTAGGTGGCGAAGGGGGCATTGAAGAAGTCGCTGGAAAACGGATCAAAGACAACTTTCGACGTGGTCAACGCGTCCTGTGCATCGCTTCTGAACTGGACGTCTTGGATCGACCGTTAGGCAGACCTGCCGCAGCGCGGATCTGCCGGCGCCCTGCCGCAGGGTCAGTGTCCGGGAATATGTAGTGGCTCAATGCGACTCGCGCGACTGCGCCGGCAAGGTCTCTGGCGCTCGCCGCGGCGTCGAAGCCGTCTTCACGGGCGCACTGCTGCAAGACCCCCGTCAACCTTTCGGTGATCATCGGCAATGCCCGGGCCATCTGTTCATGCGCGAAACCCGGATCCAGGTCGAGTTGACGCCCGGGCGGCTGATCCTCCAAGAAAGTCACCACGACATCGACCGCGGCTTCCAATCGTGGGAGGCCGGTGACCCCGCCTGTCGCCCGTTCCATTGCCGCGTCGAAACGCCGTCGTACCTGCGCCCCCAGCGCATCGATGAGGTCTTCTTTGGACGCAAAGTAGCGATAGATGGTCGGGCGTGACACCCCGGCCAGAGTTGCCACGTCAGACAACGACAGCTTCCGGGCGCCCGCACTCAGCATGAGCCGTCCGGCTGCATCGAGTATCCGATCCGCCAGATCGCCATGATCTGAACCTGATCGGCGCGGTTCGGCAGTCGACACGATGGCAAATCCTCATTCCCAAAACGAATTCAGGCGGGCACCGGATCGAGTCGGCCGATTTCACGCAGCCATGGGATCAGCAGGCGCAGTCCGTCGTCGAACGACATCGGGGCGTAGTCCAGGCGCCGGGCGGTCAGGTTGTCGTTCGGTCTGGGCTTGCGTACGTCTTTGGCCGCGGCTTCCGCGATGGCCATCAAGGTGGGCCCGAACTCGGCTTGCAACGTCTCTGGATCGGACCGGTAGTCGAGGTCTTCGACGCGGTGATCGATTCCGGCGATTTCGCAGGCCCGGTTGATACCGGCGGCGGTGGTGATATTCGCCTGCGGTTGTCCAATCAACAGGTAACGCTCACCGGCCACGCCGCGGTCCAGGGCCGCGATGGACCCTCTCGCGACATCCCTGCCCGCCACCCATGTCACCGGAAACGCAAGATAGCGCTTGATCTTTCCGCGCATGCCGGCCAACAACACCCGGTTGAAACTGGTGCGATGCAGAGCCCTCTGCGCTACCAGGCCGGGACCGTAGATCGCGCCGGGGTGGCAGGTCAGCACGTCCTCGCCGGCGGCCGCACGCTTGTGGGCTTCGGAGAATGCGGCGAGCTTGGTGACCGTATACGGGTCGTGCGGCGGGTCCTCGAGAACGGGGGCTTCTTCGAAGTCGAGGTCGGTGGTCAGGTTGATGAAGGTGGCGGTACTGAGGGCGACGACGCGACGCATGCCGTGTTTCTTCGCCGCATCGAGCACGTTGGTGGTGCCGACCATATTGACGGCCTTGAAGTCTCCGAGGTCCTGACTGGCTCCGCCCAGCAGCGCCGCACAGTGGATAGCCGCCTCGGCGCCCTTGGCTGCGCGAAGCACATCGTCGGCGTCGCTGATGTCGCCCTTGACCAACTCGACGCCGATCCCGGCCAGCGCCGTACCCTCGTCCGGGTTGCGGACCAGCGCGCGAACGTGGTCGCCGCGCTCAATGAGCTGTTCGCAGACATTGCCGCCGGTCTGGCCGGTGGCACCGGTGACGAAGATCGTACTGGCCATGATCCGAACCCCTCTCCCGATTACATATCTGACGAACAGAGTAAATCTTGTAATGTCTCAACTGCAAATATATCGTCTATGGTCATGGGGATCGATCCGGCGAGCATCCTTCTCACCGACCGTGTCGCAGTTGTCACCGGTGGCGGCGCCGGGATCGGCCGCGGCATCGCTGCGGGATTGAAGGCATTCGGCGCCAAGGTGGCGATCTGGGAACGCGACCCCGCATCGTGCCAATCGGCCGCCGACGGGATCGGGGCACTGGGCATCCCCACCGACGTTCGAGACAGTGCCGCTGTCGACGCCGCACTTTCGCAGACCACAGCCGAACTCGGACCGGTCACGATCTTGGTCAACAACGCCGGAGGCGTCTTCTGGTCAGGAATCCTCGACACCAGCGAGAACGGCTGGGATGCGTTGTACAAGTCCAATCTGCGTCACGTCTACCTGTGCACCCAGCGGGTGGCCCGCGGCATCGTCGAGCAGAAGTTAACGGGCAGCATCATCAGCGTCACCTCGATCGAAGGTGTCCGCGCCGCACCGGGTTTCGCAACCTATGCGGCGGCCAAAGCCGGTGTCATCAACTACACCAAGACCGCAGCCCTCGAACTCGCACCACATGGTATCCGGGTCAACGCGCTGGCCCCCGACATCACTCTGACGGAAGGGATCATGCAAGTGGCACCCCCAGGTTCCGAAGAGCGGTTCGGCCTTGCAATTCCGATGGGGCGCGCGGGTCACGTCGACGAGATGGCAGGCGCGGCAGTGTTTCTCGCGTCTGACATGTCCAGCTACATCACCGGGCAGACGATCCACGTCGATGGGGGCACGCAGGCAGCCAGCGGCTGGTATCACCATCCCGAGACCGGCGCCTACGCGCTCGGACCCACGTAGCGCCTACGCGCTCGGACCCACGTAGAAGGAAGCTGAGCACATGCCGCGCATCGCACCGATCCCGATGGATCAGCTGACCGCACATTCCCGACACATCGTGGAGGCAGGAGTTGCCGCGGGTCTTTACGCCACGCCCGTGCCGTTGCAGATCTTCGCCTACCGCAGTGCCCAACTCGCCCAGGTGGACATGGCCAGGACGCACCTGGGAGCTGACACTCTGCTCGGTGCCCGGATATTGGAGCTGCTGCGCATACGCAGCGCCCAGCTGGGCGAGTGCGAGCCCTGCAGTCAATCACGCAAGCATGATTCGATCACCGACGAAGACGTCGCATGTCTGCTCGCGCCGGGTCACGAATCGTTGACGCCGCAGGAGCAAGCGGCCGTGGAATTCCTGGACCGGCTGTCAAGCGATCACCACTCCATCGACGACCAGTTCTACCGCCGGTTGGGCGAGCATTTCACCGCCGCGCAAATCATCGAACTCGGCTTCACTTGCGCCTCAACGATGGGACTGCACCGCTTCCTGCACACCCTCGACGTCTACGGCGACTCGACCCCTGTCATCGACTACTCCCCCGACCATGTCGATGCGGCGAGGTGAACTATTTGCTCGGCACTTCAGTGAGTATGGCGGCGATCGTTTCGGGGACCACCCCCAGACCTCGCAAGCAAAAATGCAGCACGCGCTCACGGATTTCGCTGGGATCGCGATGGGCCGTTGCCCAATGCCGTTCGATGTTGGCCCACACCACACCCTGGATAGACAGCGCCTCACCGTCGGGATGGATTTCGCCGAACAATCCCAGATCCCTTCCACGCGTGAGTTGTTCGATGAGCGGACGCAAGATCTCCCGGTAGGCGGGGGCGACGATTTCAGGCGCGGCGAACATCTGATTCTGCGCCTCGAGCGACATTTGGCGTAGATCTGAGCGAATCTGCTGATTGAAGGCGAGGTCCAACCGTCCGTCGATCCAGGCTGCCACCGCCCGGACCGGGTCGGAGTCCGACATCCGCTGCTCCAGGCGCACGACCTCGACGTGGGCCATCTCCAGGAACACCGCCGCAACCAGCTGATCCTTGGACTCGAAGTGGCGGTAGAACGCCCGGGTGCTCAACTGCGCTCTGCTGAGCAGCTGGGCGATCGACAGCGCCTGGACTCCCTCGGTCCGAATGACTTCGGCGGCAGTGGACAGGATCGCGGCACGGATCCGCGGATCTGGTTCGAGCTTTTTGCGCCCGCCGGCACGATCAGGCGGACGCATCGTAGGTGGCGATGTAGTCACCAAACGCCTCGTGCACCTGTTCCGGGGTCAACCCGTAGTCAGCCAACTCATAGCTGTGGGTGCCGCGTTGGCCGGGCTTGTGTTCGTCCGCCCACTCCTGCACCTTTGCCCGCGCCGAATCGGTGAACGTCAGGCCGAGTTTTTCGTAGCTGTCGGCCACGGTGTTGACCGGGTCCGTTTGTAGGGCGGCAAATGACACGTCGACAAACCGGTCGTCACCGAACTTCCTCCGGAATTCCATGGCGCGGCCCATGCCTTCGGCCCACCACGCCAGTTGCTCAGCCCCGAGTTCTTCAGGCTCCCGACGGTCGCTGCTCCAGGTCCGGACGTAAGCGATTAGGCTGCAGACCGACCCAAGGACCTTTGCCGGATCCCGGTGACTCCATAGGAATTTGGCATTCGGATACGCTTCGACAAACGATTCGAGTGCGAACATGTGCACCGGCGTCCGTAGGTGCCACAGGCTTGGCTTACAGCGCCACTGAAGCAGTTTCAACACATCGCGGTGAAAGGTGTAGGTCTCGCGCATGTCGCTCTGCAGCAGCCATTCGACGTACCCCGGAACCCGTACCACCCCGTCGAAGTGAAAGGTGCGAAAGCTCATGCCCATCAGGTCCTGGCATTCCGTCGCGGATTCGGCATCGAAACTGTTCATGGTCCGAAAGTCGGGAAACATCTGGTCGATCATCGCGATGCCCTCGGCGGCTTGCGCGATCCGCGGATCGGTGTGCTGAGTCGCGGACTCCGGCGGCGGGGTCGGCGCCTGGGATTCCCATGTGCGCAACGACCTGAATTGTGGATCGGCAGAAACTAATTGGCCCAGCGCGGTGGTGCCCGTGCGCGGTAGACCCAGGACGACGACCGGGCCATCGACCACCTCGTCGGCGATCTCGGGATGGCGTTGGTAGGTCTCCACAATCTTCAGCCGCTGGATCAGCGCGTTACTAATGGTCGCGTGCTGCATGACCCGGCCGAGATCGTTGAGGTCGGCTTCGGTATTCAACGCGGCGACGGTTCGCTCTAGGCCCTCGCGGTAGTAGGACGAACCGAAATCGTCAAGGCCGGTGGCGGCGCGGGCGCCGTCTTCGAGATCGCCAGCGGAGAAACTCATCGATAGAACCTTTCGTGTACGGCGCGGCGACGGGCATCGATGATCCTGGCGCGTTCGTCGGACGTGATCATCGTGGTGTCGACCGGCAACGCCGACAGAACGTCGTCGAACTTCACGACACGCGTGTTCGGCACCGGTGCGTTTTCCGTTCGTACGCAACGCAATAGCATCGCGCCGTTGCTGTGCCCGGCGGTATCCAGCCAGTTGGCCACCCCCGGATCCGTCGCACAGATGACGGCACGGAAGATCCCGTCGGCATCGATGATCGCCTGATGTCCGTTGAGACTGGACTGATGCCGTCCGTAGTGAATCGTCTCCAACCACGGATTGCCCAACGAGATGCTCCAGTAGACGCCCTTGGGCGGTTGCACCTCGAGGACCAGTGCCTCATCGTCCTCGAGCTCGAATCGTCCAATCACAGGTCGATTTTCGGCTGCGGCGCCCATCTCGGTCATATCCATCGGCGGAATGAAGCCATTGGCCGGCGCCATGGCACCGAAGTCGAGGAAGAATTTCAAATTGTCGTAGACGAACTCCCCCAGTGCGTAAAGCTGACGCGAAACCGAAACATCCAGATCGACAGCACGATCCCTGGGAACCACTTCGTCACCGACTCGTTCGATTCGCAGCGTCGCCGGCACCTCGATGTCCCAGTCGTAGAAGAAGTTTCGTACCGTCAGCGTCGGATGATCGCCGGCCAGCCGCAGCCAGTTCCCGTCGTGCTCGTCGGTCGACAGGATCGCCTCGAAGCTCCCGTCTGCGTCGACCTCGAGATCGTCGACGAGGCAGTTGAACGTCGCCGCGATTCCGTCCATCGTCTGCAGGCCGACGTATCGGGCTGTGCCCCGGTTGCCGAACAGCCGATAGGTCTCGCCCGCGCGCAGGCTCGCATTCAGATACACGCAGTCCGGGCATTCCAGCCCCCAGGTGACGATGTCGTCCATGCTGGCTCGGTTGACAGCGAGAACCGGGTCCGGATCGACCCGCAGTGCCATGTCCGTGCCGACCGCCAACAACACCATCAGATGACGCATACCCGACCCATAGTCGCGGCGGTTCTTGTTGACCGGTGTGGATCGTACGAGTTGCTCGGCTGCGGTCAGCCGCTCCTGTAGGTGAGCCCACGCCGCCGAGAGGTCGGGGGCCTCGCCGTCGCCCGCTGACAGCGCTGCCTCCGCGATCGAGTGCGGCAGCCATGCCATCGGGCTCTTCCAGGCTGGTTGCGCCGTTTCGTCAGCTTCATCGGCCACGTTGTTCCTCCAGCCAGGTCAGCTCGGCGACTAATTGAAAATGATGTTTTCAGTTGGTTATAGCTACCACTTATCTGGACCGACTGTCAACGGAGATGAATCGGCGGCTCGCTGACAGCGCCCGCTAGTCCCAATTGCCCGACTCTCCCCCTCGCCGCTTCGCGGCTGGAGGCACGCCGCTTCGCGGCGCGCATCGTCGGCCGGGCTACTCCCACTCGATGGTGCCGGGCGGTTTGCTGGTGACGTCCAGCACCACGCGGTTGACCTCGATGACCTCATTCGTGATCCGGGTGGAAATCCGCTCCAACACCTCGTAAGGCACCCGCGTCCAGTCGGCGGTCATGGCGTCCTCGCTCGACACCGGTCGCAACACGATCGGATGCCCGTAGGTCCGGCCGTCGCCCTGCACGCCGACCGATCGGACATCGGCCAGCAGTACCACTGGGCACTGCCAGATCTGCTGATCCAAACCTGCTGCGGTCAGCTCCTCGCGCGCGATCGAGTCGGCACGCCGCAGCGTTGCCAGCCGCGCTGCGGTGACTTCACCGACGATGCGGATCGCCAAGCCCGGACCCGGGAAAGGCTGACGCGCAACGATTTCCTCCGGCAGGCCCAATTCGCGTCCCACCGCGCGCACTTCGTCTTTGAAGAGCAGCCGCAACGGCTCGACGAGTTTGAACTTGAGATCACCAGGCAGACCGCCGACATTGTGGTGGCTCTTGATATTCGCTGCGCCGGTACCGCCGCCGGACTCCACCACATCGGGGTACAGCGTGCCCTGCACCAGGAACTCAATATCCTTGTTTTCCAAGGTATCTCGCACAGCGCCTTCAAACGCACGGATGAACTGGCGTCCGATGATCTTGCGCTTGCCCTCCGGATTGGTCACCCCTGACAGCGCGTCGAGGAAGGTCGCCTCCGCGTCGACAGTCACCAGGTTGGCGCCGGTAGCGGCGACGAAGTCGCGCTGGACCTGCGCGCGCTCACCGGCGCGCAGCAGACCGTGGTCGACGAACACACACGTCAGCCGATCGCCGATGGCACGTTGCACCAGGGCGGCGGCCACAGCCGAATCCACCCCGCCGGACAACCCACAGATCGCGTGGCCGTCACCGACTTGGTTGCGCACCTGTTCAATCAGCGCGCCGGCGATACCGGCGGGCGTCCAATCCGCGGCGATGCCGGCGAAGTCGTGCAGGAACCGGGTGAGCACCTGCTGGCCGTGCGGGCTGTGCAGCACCTCGGGGTGGTATTGCACGCCGGCCAAGTTTCGGGCCCGGTTCTCGAAGGCGGCCACCGGGGAACCCGGGCTAGTCGCCACCACCTCGAACCCGTCTGGCGCCGCGGTGACGGCATCACCGTGACTCATCCACACCGGCTGCGTACCGGGCAGATCCGAATGCAGGTCACCACCAACGACTTCCAGCTCAGTTCGGCCATACTCGCTGGTGCCGGTGCGTGCGACGGAACCGCCGAGCGCCTGCGCCATCGCCTGGAATCCGTAGCAGATACCGAACACCGGCACACCCAGGTCGAACAACGCCGGGTCGAGCTGCGGTGCACCGTCGGCGTACACGCTGGCCGGGCCACCGGAAAGCACCACCGCCTGCGGATCGCGGGCCTTGATCTCGTCGACCGAAGCGGTATGCGGAATCACCTCGGAGAACACCCGTGCCTCGCGCACCCTGCGGGCGATCAACTGGGCGTATTGCGCGCCGAAATCGACGACCAGCACGGGGCGGGGCGATGCTGACTCCACCGGCACAGTCTAGAGGCGAGCCGCCGCCGGTTCGTCGGTACCGACCCGGGTTGACCAAACTGTAGACATATGTCTACACTTGGCCACATACTAGCGTAGTCATGCGACTACACCAGAGCGAGAGGAAATTCACAATGACGATTCCGTCGGCATCAACATTGACCGTAAACCAGTTGGGCAGCCGCATCGGTGCCCGCATCGACGGCGTACGACTGGCCGGCGATCTTGACCCCGCCACCGTCGGACAGATCCGAGCGGCGCTGCTGCGCCACAAGGTGATCTTCTTGCGCGATCAGCACCACCTCGACGATGCCCGGCAACAAGCCTTCGCCGCCCGCCTCGGCACTCCCATCGCGCACCCCGCAGTGCAACAGCAGGGCGCGCCGATCATCACGCCGATCAACTCCGACTACGCCAAGGCCAATCGCTGGCATACCGACGTCACGTTCGTCGCGAACTACCCGGCGGCGTCGATCCTGCGCGCGGTGACGCTGCCGAGCTACGGGGGATCAACGCTATGGGCGTCCACCGCCGCTGCTTACCAGGCGCTGCCCGATCCGCTCAAACACCTCACCGAGAATCTCTGGGCACTGCACAGCAACCGCTTCGACTATGTCGCCGAGCCACAGACGCAGACCGACGAGCAGAAATCGCACCGAACCCGGTTTGAAAAGGCCGACTTTCGCACCGAGCACCCGGTCGTGCGGGTACATCCGGAGACCGGTGAGCGCACCTTGGTGGCCGGAGACTTCGTGCGCGGCTTCGTTGGCCTCGACAACTACGAGTCGCAAATGCTTCTCGAGTTGCTGCAGCGGCGAATCACCATGCCGGAGAACACGATCCGGTGGAACTGGGCAGCCGGTGATGTCGCCATCTGGGACAACCGGGCGACCCAGCACCGAGCGATCGACGATTACGACGACCAGTACCGGCTGATGCACCGGGTTACCGTGCTGGGCGACGTGCCCGTCGACGTTCACGGCCAGCGCAGCCGGGTGATCAGCGGCGCTCTGTTGCAAGCCCTGGAAACCGTCGCAAGCTGACGGCTTCCCCATAGCCGGCCGCGACCGGCACGTAAGCGTTGAGATCAGGTAGCCGAACAGCGGGAAAACAGTCGGTCAGCCGGAACGCATGGCGGACCGGCATCGGGCATGGTGAGGTGGTAGCTATCCACGACCGAAATCACCACCTGACCGAAGTCATCCTAGAAGGGAGGTCCGCCGTGCTGGGTTTACCCGAAGCGGTACACGCCTGCCTGTTCGATCTCGACGGTGTACTGACCGACACCGCGAGTGTGCACACCAAAGCCTGGAAGGTCATGTTCGACGGGTTCCTGTCGCACCGGGCCGAGTCGACCGGCGAACGGTTCGTCCCGTTCGATCCCGTCAAGGACTACCGCGAATACGTCGACGGTAAGAAGCGGGAGGACGGCGTCCGATCGTTTCTGGCCAGCCGCGACATCGAGTTGCCCGATGGCGACCCCGACGACCCTCCCGACGCGGACACCATCTACGGCCTGGGCAACCGCAAGAACGATGCCTTCCAGAAGACCCTGCATGACGAAGGCGTCAAGGTGTTCGACGGTTCGCGGCGCTATCTGGAAGCCGCCGAAAAGGCCGGGCTCGCCATCGCGGTGGTCTCGTCCAGCGCCAACACCCAGGAAGTCCTGGAGGTCACCGGCCTGGACAGGTTCGTCCAGCAGCGAGTCGACGGCGTGACGCTGCGCGAGGAGCACATTGCCGGCAAACCGGCGCCCGACTCGTACCTGCGTGCCGCACAGCTGCTCGATGTCCCTCCCGCCGCGGCGGCGGTGTTCGAGGACGCTCTTTCCGGAGTGGAAGCCGGCCACGCCGGCAACTTCGGCTACGTCGTCGGCGTCGACCGCGTCGGTCAGGCCGATGAATTGCGAAGCCACGGCGCCGATGTCGTGGTCACCGACCTCGGCGATCTGCTGTAGGGCGCCGCGATGATCTCGGATGACACCTTCCCCGTCGATCCCTGGCATGTCCGCGAGACCACTCTGGACCTCAATCTGCTGGCTCAATCGGAGTCGCTGTTCGCGCTGTCCAACGGGCACATCGGACTTCGCGGCAACCTCGACGAAGGCGAGCCCTACGGCCTGCCCGGCACGTATCTGAACTCGTTTTACGAAGTCCGGCCGCTGCCGTACGCCGAGGCGGGCTTCGGCTACCCGGAGGCCGGGCAGACCGTCGTTGACGTCACCAACGGCAAGATCCTGCGTCTGCTGGTCGACGACGAGCCGTTCGACGTTCGCTACGGCAACCTGTTGAGCCACGAACGGGTGCTCGACCTGCGGGCCGGCACGCTGACCCGCCACGCGCATTGGCAGTCACCGGTCGGCAAGCAGGTGAAGGTGACTTCGACCCGGCTGGTGTCGCTGGCACAGCGCAGCGTTGCCGCTGTCGAGTACGTGGTCGAGGCGGTAGATCAATTCGTCCGTGTCACAGTGCAATCCGAACTGGTCGCCAACGAAGACCAACCCGTGACGTCGGGCGATCCGCGGGTCGCGGCCATCCTCGAGACGCCGCTGGAGGCCGTCGACCACGAGGACACCGAGTGTGGCGCTCTGCTGATGCACCGGACGCGCGCCAGTGCATTGATGATGGCCGCGGCGATGGACCACGAGGTCGAGGTAGAGGGCCGCGTTGAGATCACCAACGACGCACGCGACGACCTCGCGCGCACGACCGTGATCTGCGGGCTGCGGCCGGGCCAGAAGCTGCGCATCGTGAAATATCTGGCGTACGGCTGGTCGAGCCAGCGATCCCGTCCCGCGCTGCGCGACCAGGCCGCCGCCGCTTTGCACAGCGCGCGCTACAGCGGATGGCAAGGCCTGGTGGACGCCCAGCGCAAGATTCTCGACGACTATTGGGACAGCGCCGATGTCGAGGTCGAAGGCGACCCGGTGTGCCAGCAGGCGGTGCGGTTCGGGCTTTTCCACCTGCTGCAGGCCAGTGCCCGGGCCGAACGACGCGGGATCGCCAGCAAGGGCCTGACCGGAACCGGATACGACGGCCACATCTTCTGGGACACCGAGGGATTCGTCCTTCCGGTGCTGACC
This sequence comes from uncultured Actinomycetota bacterium, assembly GCA_963833915.1. Taxonomy (GTDB): domain Bacteria; phylum Actinomycetota; class Actinomycetes; order Mycobacteriales; family Mycobacteriaceae; genus Mycobacterium. The sequence goes on along the minus strand of CAWHZO010000002.1, from coordinate 290,431 downwards.
TATACGTTGCCGCACGCGGCTGCTGACGCACTGCGTTGGCGCGCTTCGACGTTGGATTTGGCGAGGGAGCGCGCGGCACAGCTGGACCTCAAGGGCGCCAGCTATCCCTGGCGAACGATTCGCGGCCAGGAATGCTCGGCCTACTGGCCGGCCGGCACCGCCGCCTGGCACATCAACGCCGACATCGCAATGGCATTTGAGCGCTATCGGATTGTCACCGGCGACGATTCGTTGGAGAAGGACTGCGGGCTGGCGGTACTCGTCGAGACCGCGCGGCTGTGGCATTCACTCGGCCATCACGACCGCCACGGTGTATGGCACCTGGACGGGGTCACCGGTCCCGACGAATACACCGCGATCGTCCGGGACAACGTGTTCACCAACATGATGGCGGCGCACAACTTGCGGGTGGCGGCCGACGCGTGCGCCCGTCACTCCGAGACCGCCCGCGAGATGGGCGTCAGCACCGAAGAGACCGCCGCATGGCGCGATGCCGCCGACGCGGCGCACATCCCCTTCGACGAAGACCTCGGCGTGCATCCGCAGTCTGAAGGCTTCACCACGTATGCCGAGTGGGACTTCACCGAGAAGACCTCCTACCCGCTGCTGCTGCACGAGCCGTACGCGCTGCTCTATCCGGCCCAGGTGATCAAGCAAACCGATCTGGTTTTGGCCATGCACTGGCAAAGCCACAAATTCAGCGACGAACAGAAGGCGCGCAACGTCGACTACTACGAGCGGCGCACCGTGCGCGACTCGTCGCTGTCGGCCTGCACCCAGGCGGTGATGTGCGCCAACGTTGGGCATTTGGAGCTCGCGCACGACTACACCTACGAGGCGGCGCTGGTTGACCTGCGCGACCTGCACCACAACACCCGCGACGGCTTGCACATGGCGTCGCTGGCCGGCGCGTGGACCGCTCTGGTCGCCGGCTTCGGCGGCCTGCGCGACGACGAGGGCATCCTGTCCCTGAATCCGTATCTGCCCGACGGAATCTCACGACTGCGGTTCCGGTTGCGCTGGCGCGGTTTCCGGGTGACGGTGGACGTCATCCACGACGAGGCCACCTACACGCTGCGCGACGGACCCGGGGGTGAACTGAGCATCCGGCATGACGGCGAGGATCTCGAGCTCAGCACCAGCGCGCCGACGACGATCACGTTGAAAAAGCGTGAGCCGCTGCTGCCAACGCCGCAGCAGCCACCCGGGCGCGAGCCGCTACACCGGCGCTCGTTCGGGGGCCCGGTCAACCAGCCGAAGCCGACCTGATCGGCTCGATCGGCAGCCAGCGCAGCGCCCCGGGCGCGTCGGCCGGCACCACCGGGTGGGCAGGCGCGATCGGGTCGAGCCGACGATAGGTCTCGCCCTGCTGCGGCCGTAAGTCGTTCTCCCCCTTGTTCGGCCACAGCGACGCGGCCCGCTCGGCCTGCGCCGAGATGGACAGCGACGGGTTGACGCCGAGGTTCGCCGAGATCGCCGCGCCGTCCACCACGAGCAACGTCGGGTAGCCGTAGACCCGGTGATAGGGGTCGATGACGCCGTGTTCGGGGCTGTCCCCGATCACCGCACCGCCGAGGAAATGGGCCGTCAGGGGCATGTTGAACAACTCGCCCCAGGTGCCGCCGGCCACACCGTCGATCTTGGCGGCGATGCGGCGGGTGACCTCGTTGCCGACCGGATTCCAGGTCGGATTGGGCTCACCGTGTCCCTGTTTGCTGGAGTACCAGCGGATGCCCAGCTTGCCGCGCTTGGTGAACGTGGTGATCGAATTGTCCAGGTGCTGCATCACCAGCGCGATCATCGTGCGCTCGCTCCACTGGCGCGGATTCAGCAGCCGCAGCATGCCACGCGGATCCTCACCGCCGCTCTGCAGCAACTGTTTCCAACGCGGCACGTCCGTGCCTTCGGGGCCGGGGCCGTCGGTCATCAGCGTCTGCAGCAGGCCCATCGCGTTGGAGCCTTTGCCGTACCGGCAGGGCTCGATGTGGGTGTCCGACGTGGGGTGGATGGACGACGTGATCGCCACGCCGCGGGTCAGGTCAAGGTCCGGTGAGACGGTCAACCGCCCGGCACCGACGATCGATTCGGAGTTGGTCCGGGTCAGCACGCCCAGACGCTTCGACAGCCGTGGCAGCTTGCCTTTGTCGCGCATCTTGAACAGCAGATGCTGCGTTCCCCAGGTGCCCGCCGCCAGCACCAGATGGTTGGCGGTGAAGGTGCGCTTCTTGCGACGCAGCAGGCGGCCGGTGCGTGCGGTGCGGACTTCCCAGATGCCGTCATCGCGCTGTTGGAAGCCGGCGACGGTCGTCATCGGAATCACTTCTGCGCCCGCGGATTCCGCGAGTCCGAGGTAGTTCTTCACCAGTGTGTTCTTTGCGCCGTACCGGCAGCCCGTCATGCAGGAGCCACACTCCACACAGCCGGTGCGCGTCGGCCCGGCGCCGCCGAAGTACGGGTCGGGGACCGTCTCGCCCGGCGTCTTGGTATCGCCGGGGCCGAAGAACACCCCGACCGGGGTCGGCACGAAGGTGTCACCGCAACCCATGTCGTCGGCGACTTCTTTGAGCACGCGGTCGGCGTCGGTGAAGGTCGGGTTCGTCACGACGCCGAGCATCCGCTTCGCCTGCTCGTAGTGCGGCATCAGCTCCGCCCGCCAGTCGGTGATGTGCGACCACTGCGGGTCTTTGAAGAACGGCTCCGGCGGCACATACAACGTGTTGGCGTAGTTGAGCGAACCGCCGCCGACGCCGGCGCCGGCCAGGATCAGCACGTCGCGCAGCGGGTGGATGCGCTGGATTCCATAGCAGCCCAGCTTCGGCGCCCACAGGAATTTGCGCAGATCCCACGACGTCTTGGCGAAGTCCTCATCGGAGAAGCGCCGGCCGGCCTCCAATACACCTACCCGGTAGCCCTTTTCCGTCAGCCGCAGCGCAGTGATGCTGCCACCGAAACCCGAACCGATAATGAGGACGTCGTAATCCGGCTTCATCGCATCAGTATGGCCCAACTACCGAGACTTAAACGTCACTCGGTCGTGGCGCCCGGGCGGTCAGCTGTCGACGGTCAGGCCGACCTTCTGGAATTCCTTGAGGTCGCAGTAACCGGCCTTGGCCATCGACCGGCGCAGCCCGCCGACCAGGTTCAGCGAACCGAACGGGTCGTCGGAAGGGCCGTTGAGGACCTGCTCCAACGACGGCCGCTCGCCGGCGGCGATCTGCAGCAACGCGCCCCGCGGCAGCGATGGGTGGGCGGCGGCGGTCGGCCAGAACCAGCCATCACCCAACGCCTCGGCCGCTTCGGCCAGCGGGGTGCCCAGCACTACCGCGTCGGCGCCGCAGGCGATGGCTTTGGCCAGCTCGCCGGACGTGTGGATGTCCCCGTCGGCGAGCACATGCACATAGCGGCCGCCCGTCTCGTCGAGGTATTCGCGCCGGGCCGCCGCTGCGTCGGCGATCGCCGTGGCCATCGGCACGCTGATCCCGAGTACCTCGTCGCTGGTGGTCACTCCCCTGGTCGACCCGTAGCCGACGATGACACCGGCTGCTCCGGTGCGCATCAGATGCAGCGCCGTGCGGTGGTCGAGCACCCCACCGGCCACCACGGGAACGTCAAGCTCGGAGATAAAGGTTTTCAGGTTCAGCGGCTCGCCGTCGCTGGCGACACGTTCGGCGGAGATGATGGTGCCCTGGATGACCAGCAGGTCGATGCCGGCCGACAGCAGCGCCGGCGTCAGGGCCTGGGCGTTCTGCGGGCTCACCCGGACCGCGGTGGTCACCCCGGCCTCGCGGATGCGGGCCACCGCAGCGCCCAGCAACTCCGGATCCAGCGGCGCGGCGTGCAACTGCTGCAGCAGCCGGATGGCTGCCGCCGGTTCGGGTTCCTTGGCGGCCGCTTCGGTGACCTGGGCGATCTTGGCGGCCACATCCGCGTGACGACCGATCAGCCCTTCGCCGTTGAGCACTCCCAGCCCCCCGAGCCGACCAAGCTCGATGGCGAATTCCGGCGACACCAGCGCATCGGTCGGATGGGCGACGACCGGGATCTCGAACCGGTACGCATCGAGCTGCCAGGCCGTCGTCACGTCCTGCGAGGAGCGGGTGCGACGCGACGGCACGATGTTGATGTCAGCGAGTTCGTAAGTGCGCCGGGCCGTTCGGCCCATGCCGATCTCGACCATGTCACGCATGAGCGGTCCTTCGTCAGTTCACCGAGCGGAGTAGTTGGGTGCTTCGGCGGTCATAGTGATGTCGTGCGGATGGCTTTCCTTCAAGCCCGCCGCGGTGATCCGGACGAATTGTGCCCGCTGCAGCGCCTCGATGGTGTTGGAGCCGGTGTAGCCCATCGCCGCGCGCAACCCACCGGTGAGCTGGTGGATCACCGACGCCAGCGGCCCGCGGAAGGGCACCCGGCCTTCAATGCCTTCGGGCACCAGCTTGTCCTCAGAGAGCGCGTCGTCTTGGAAATAGCGGTCCTTGGAATACGACTTGCCTTCACCCCTGCCCTGCATGGCGCCCAGTGACCCCATGCCGCGGTAACTCTTGTACTGCTTGCCGTTGACGAAGATCAGGTCGCCGGGTGCTTCGGCGGTACCGGCCAGCAGCGAACCCAGCATCGTCGTCGATGCGCCCGCGGCCAGCGCCTTGGCGATGTCACCGGAGTACTGCAGGCCGCCGTCAGCGATCACCGGCACACCCGCCGGGCCGCAGACCGCCACGGCCTCGAGGATTGCGGTGATCTGCGGCGCCCCGACCCCGGCCACCACGCGGGTGGTGCAGATCGACCCGGGACCAACGCCGACTTTGACTGCGTCGGCGCCGGCCTCGACCAGCGCGGCGGCCGCCGACCTGGTCGCGACGTTGCCGCCGACCACCTCAACTCGGTCGCCCACTTCGGCCTTGAGCTTGCCGACCATGTCGAGCACCAACCGGTTGTGGGCGTGCGCGGTGTCGACCACCAGCAGGTCGGCGCCGGCGTCAGCCAGCGTCATCGCACGCACCCAGGCATCGTCGCCGACCCCGACGGCGGCCCCGACGAGCAACCGGCCGTCGCTGTCCTTGGTGGCCAGCGGATGCTGTTCGGTCTTGACGAAGTCTTTGACGGTGATCAGCCCGGTCAGTCTGCCGTGGCCGTCGACGATGGGCAGCTTTTCGATCTTGTGCCGGCGCAACAGGCCCAGTGCGGCATCCGCGCTGACGCCCTCCTGGGCGGTGATCAGCGGGGCTTTGGTCATGACCTCGGCGACATGCTTGGACTGGTCGACCTCGAAGCGCATATCGCGGTTGGTGATGATGCCCACCAGCCCGCCGGCGTCGTCGATGACCGGCAGCCCCGAGATCCGGAACCGGGCGCACATCGCGTCCACCTGCGCCAACGTGTTTTCCGGGTGGCAGGTCACCGGATCGGTGACCATGCCGGCCTCCGATCGCTTCACGGTTTCGACCTGTCCGGACTGCTCGGAGATCGGCAGGTTGCGGTGCAGTACCCCGATGCCGCCGGCGCGGGCCATCGCGATCGCCATCCGCGACCCTGTGACGGTGTCCATCGCCGAGCTGACCAACGGCACCTTCAGCCGGATCTTCTTGGTGAGCTGACTGGACGTGTCGGCGGTTGCCGGCACCACATCGGAAGCAGCCGGCAGCAGCAGAACGTCGTCGAAGGTCAGTCCCAGCATCGCGATCTTCTGCGGATCGTCACCGCCGGTCAGCACCGGATCGTCCGGAAAACCGCCGACCCGGGGGTACGAGGTGACGATCAGGTCGCCGCTGCCTTCGAGACGGGACAAGCCAGATGACATTGCCGGGGCCCTCCCATACGCACGCGGAGTGAGAATGCCATCCTATCGGCTCCCCCGACCACCGCTGACGATGCGCGCCGGGAGCGGCGCGACGAGAGGCAAGATATTGGCGCGCGCTCGGCTGCGACGTGCGCCGTGGGAGCGACGCGAGACGGAGACATGGCGGCTGTGCTGCGGGTCTAGCGCTGGCGCGATGCCCGCCCGGCTGCGTAATGTGGAGCCGTGCGCGACTATCTTCCGCCCGGTCTGCCGCCTGATCCATTCGCCGACGACCCGTGTGACCCGTCGGCGGCGTTGGATGCCGTCGAGCCCGGCCAACCGCTGGACCCCCAGGAGCGGATGGCGGTCGAAGCCGACCTTGCCGACCTAGCGGTGTATGAGGCCCTGTTGGCGCATAAAGGTATTCGCGGCCTGGTGGTGTGTTGCGACGAATGTCAGCAGGACCACTATCACGACTGGGACATGCTGCGCGCGAACCTGCTGCAGCTGTTGGTCGACGGCACCGTGCGTCCACACGAGCCGGCCTACGATCCCGAACCGGATGCCTACGTCACCTGGGATTATTGCCGCGGATATGCCGACGCATCACTCAACGAGGCCACCTCGGATACCGAGGGATTTCACGGGCGCCGATAAGCGGACCCCTACTCCTCAGCCACCGATCGGGTTGAGCTGAATCGTTGTGGTGACCGCCGGGGCCGCGCCCGGTAGTGCGCTGGGCGGCACCGTGGCGTTGGGGTCACGGCTGGCCACCTTCGCATTCAACCGGTTCATCTTGTCGATCAAGTCCTGTTTGCGATCGCTGTCTTTGACGGTCTGCACCCGGTCGCCGACCGCGGCCAGCTTGTCCTGGGCCTGATCCCACTGGCCCAGCGCGATCATCTGCTGAACCTGGTCAAAGTCGGTCTCGGCGGACACCGCGATCCGATCATCGTGCACCGACGCGGGCTCCCCGAACAGCGTGGTGCGGACACCGTAGACCGCGTCACCGGGCTGCGACTGGCCCAGCAAGGCGCCGAATCCGCCGACACTGAGTACGGCCGCGGCCATCGCACCCACCAGCACCGTCCGGCGGCGGGCGCGACGACGCACCGCCAGCCCACGGCTCAACGCCACCGCGGCGTCCCGCTCCGGGCAAATCCCGCCGGGCGCCGGGACCCTCAGCTCGTCGCGCCAGTCCTCCAGCAGCTCGGCCAGCGCACGGTCGCCGGTATCGCCGTCGTCAGCGAGATCGCTGAACGCGACCGGCTCACCGTTGGCCAACGCCGCGATGAACCGCTCGCTGCGCGCGACCGCGTCCGGGTCGGGCTGATCAGATGGTGTGACAAATAGTTCAGACATAATCTCGTCCTGCTGCGACAATCTCGGATTTCAGCCGCGCCAGTGCGCGGTGTTGGGCTACTCGCACCGCCCCGGCGGTGCTGCCGACGGCCTCGGCGGTCTCTTCGGCGCTCAGACCGACCACGACACGCAAGATCAGGATCTCGCGTTGTTTGTCGGGCAAAACGTCGAGCAATTCATTCATCCTGGTCACCGAGTCGGCGTCGATGGCCGCTTGCTCTGGACCCGGCTCGGCAGACCGGTGTTCCGGGATGGATTCGGTGGGATAGGACAGATCGCGGCCGGCTGCGCGGTACGCGTCGGCCACCTTGTGCGCGGCGATGCCGTACACGAAGGCCAGGAACGGGCGCCCGCGATCGCGGTAGCGCGGCAGCGCCATCACGGCGGCCAAGCAGACCTCCTGTGCCACATCATCGGCCGAAAGACCGCTCCGCTCGAATGCGCCGACTCGTGCGCGGCAGTATCGAACCACGATCGGGCGGATCGTCTCCAGCAGTTCTCGAAGCGCGCCCCGATCGCCTGCCACAGCTTCAGCAACAACAGCGCCGAGACGTTCCTCCTGCGTTGTCATCGACGGCAACATCTCCAGCGTTACGTACCGGGTATCGCCCGGCGCGGTAGGACACCACTACGACAATAGTGACCCAGCACCGCTGACGTCAGAACTAGCGCCAGGTTCCGCCCCAGTGCCGCACGCGGCGGGCGCACTCGTCGCGGATGTCCCGTAGCACCGCGATCGGCCGATTCGGGCTGCCCGTGTCGACAAGGTCGACAAGTAAGCAGGCCACCGCCCAGCGCAGTGGAATCAGCCCCGATCGGCCGGTGAGCTCCAGCGCCGCCTCACCGACGGCCCGGGCCCGGTCGACGGCACCGGCGCTGCACAGCGCCGCGGCCAACACCACGTCGCTCTTGGCGCGGTGCCGCGCGGACACCTGCTGGTGGCCCGGACCGTCGACGGCGGTCGCGGCGAATTCGACTGCGATCTCCGCGTTGCGGACCGCGTTGGCACCCTCGCCGCCCGCCATCGCCAGCTCCGCGGCGACCCAGGCCCGCCGGACGGCCAGCCGGTGCGGCGCCTCCGCCACTATGGGGTCTGCCCGTCGAAGGAGCGCCGCCGCGGCGGCCAGCCGCCCGACGGCCAGCGCGTCGGCCGCCAACCCGGTCAACGCGTCGCCGGCCGCCTCGGGGTCACCCCCGGCCAGCGCCAATGCGCGACCGTCCCAGCCGCGAGCCAGGCTGTGCCAGCCCAGCTGGCGCAAGAATGAAGCCTGTGCGCTATGCGCCAGCGAGGCAAGCCGACCCGACGGTGCGCCGCGCAGCAGCGTCGCAAGGTCGCTGCGAGCGCTGCCGTAGCGGCCCTGCCCTCCGCCGGCGACCGCACGTAACCACAGCTCACGCGGTGTCGTCGCAGCCGGTAATGGCCAGCGCCCAGGCTGGTCGCCGAAGGCGGCGGCGGTGAGGTCTGGCTCGATAGACAGACGGCAAGAGATATCAATCACTGCGGGGGACCCAGTTAAGACTTCATGGTTTCTGAGTTACGCCGGTATTAAATCCGACGGTGATCATATTTGTTGTGCTCACCGCGGAATCCGCCCGCGAGCTGGGACTCTCCCTCATACCACGGGGTCACCATATGTTCCTCGGCCAATCGGAGTCGTCACATCCATGAACTCGGGGTAAATTCGCAAGCCCCAGTTAAGCATTCGGGAGATTACACCCTATTGACGGAATTTCCCTAGCTCCCCTAGCTTTGAGCCGACGAGTAGTCACCGACGACCCGCTCGATTTCAGTTGACGACGTAATTGTTCGCGAACTGGCCTGATCATGGGCGTGTAGAGAGGGACTTCAATGCCACAACCGGAGCAACTACCAGGTCCCAATGCCGATATTTGGGAATGGCAATTACAAGGTCTCTGCCGCGGAGTGGATTCGTCAGTGTTCTTCCACCCGGACGGCGAACGCGGCCGGGCCCGGATGCAGCGTGAACGTCGCGCCAAGGAGATGTGCCGGCGCTGCCCGGTGATGGCACAGTGCCGGGCGCATGCCCTCGACGTCGGCGAGCCCTACGGGATCTGGGGCGGCCTGTCAGAAACCGAGCGTGAACTGCTGCTCAAGCGGGAGATCGGCAGGACGCGCGGCATCCGCCGCAGCGCCTAGTTCGGCGACGACGCAGGGCGGAACGCCCTGAGGAGAAGCCGAACCATCCAAGCCTAGTTCGGCGACGATGCAGGGCGGAACGCCCTGAGGAGAAGCCGAACCATCCAAGCCTAGTTCGGCGACGATGCAGGGCGGAACGCCCTGCGGAGAAGCCGAACCATCCGATCCAGCGGCGACGACGCAGGGCGGAACGCCCTGAGGAGAAGCCGAAGCCGCTGCTACAGCACCGATCCATCCTGCTTGTACCGCTCGATCTTGTCCCAGTCGATGCCGGCATCGAGCATGATCTCTTCGGTGTGCTGACCGTGTTCGGGCGCGCCGGTCGGCTGCGGGTGGTGTCCGTCGAACTGGACCGGGTTGGTCGGCAGGATGTACGGCGACCCGTTCATGGCGTGCACCGTCGGGATATAGCCGTTGGAGACGACGGCGGGATCGTTGCGCAGCTCGCTGGGTTTCTGTAGGACGGCCCACGCGCCGGACAGCGGATTGAGGATGTCCCGCCACTGGTCGACTGTTCTCGAGGCGAATTCCTCGTCGAGGATGTCGATGAGTTCGCCGCGGTTCTCGAAACGGGAATGACCGTCGGCGAAGCGGTTATCCGTGATCAAATCGGCGCGACCGATCACCGTCATGAATTCGGGGTAGAACTTGTCGCCCTGCAGCATCATCAGCGTGACGTGGCGGTCGTCCTTGGTCCTGTAGTTGCCGACCAGCGGGTTGGGCGCATCGCGGTGCGAGAACGTCGGCATCGGGTCCCCGCCGTACAGCATCGCGGCCGTTACCTGTGGGCTCATCGCCCACGCCGCGAGCCCGAGCAGCGAGACATCCACGATCGAGGTTTCCCCGGTCGCCTTGCGTTTGTACAGCGCAGCCGCGATCCCGCCGGCGATGGTCAACCCGCCCATGAGGTCGCCGAATGCCGGGGTCTGCATGACCGGCTCAGGCAGTTCGCGGGTCAGCGCGTCGGCGATCCCGCCACGTGACCAGAAGGACACGCCGTCATAACCGGGCTTGTCGGCGTCGGCACCCAGCGGACCGTAGCCGGATCCGCGGACGTAGATGATGTCGGGGTTGGCGGCGCGAATCTCGTCGACATCGATGCCGAAACGTTCGCGCCTGCTCGGCAGATAGCTGGTGAGGAAAACGTCGCTGGTCTTCGCCAGTTCGTGGACGACCTCCTGCCCGCCCGGTGTGGTCAAGTCGATGCCGATCGATTTCTTTCCGCGGTTGGGCATTTCGATCATGTAGTTGACGCCGTCCGGACCGCCGGGAACCAGGCCCATGGTGACCAGGCCGCGCTGCGGATCGCCGCCTTCACGCGGCTCGACCTTGATGACGTCTGCTCCCCACTCGGAAAGCACTGCGCCGGCCGCAGGGACGAACGTCCACGCCGCTACTTCCAAGATGCGGATGCCGCTCAGCGGTTTGGCATCAGGCATAACGAGTCCTCCTTGCTGTCGTCGAGCTAGTCGCCGATGAGACCGAATCGGCGGTAAGCGGCGCGGATATCGATGCGCGCTTGTTCGGGCAACTTAGCTTGTGGGGGCCGAGATTCCGGATATGACCCGACTGGCAGCCCGATCACCGATGCGGCGTATTTGAACGCGCCGCCCCAGTGGGTGAAGTAGTCGGGCCGTCCGGGATAGCGGGTGAACCAACCCCTCATGTCGAGCTCGAACTGGTCGAGCCCCGACTCCTGGGCATAGTCCATCGCCTCGACCAGCTTGTCGTTCCAGACCAGCTCCCAATACTGCGACAGGGCACGCTTTTTCGGCGTTTCGAACAGGTAGCCGGTAGTGCCCAGCTGTCCGGGGCCGACGATGCCCGCTTTTAGCCAGCCCGCCCGGTATACCGTCGTATCGCATTCCCAGATCACCAGATCCGGTGCGAGCTCATGCAGGAAACGGCTCTGATGCGGCCGGAACGAACCCTCTTTGGTGGCACAGACCGCGGGAATCTCCTCGACGATACGTGCGCCCTCCTGAGCGGAGAGCACGTATCCCGAACTGGGTGAATTGAACATTCCCAGTGCGATGTCGGTGCGGTCGGCGATGTAAGAGAAAAAATTCAAAACGCCTTCACCGCCATGCAATTCCATCATCGGGGTCTGGATGTAGACGATGTCGGCGCCGGCGTCTTGGGCATGCCGCGTGAGCTCCAGGCAGTCCTTGGCCGACAGCGCGGCGGTGCACGACTGAACAATCACGTCCGGGTCGATGCCGCGCGCCTCGTCAATTGCGACTTCCAGTAGCCTCTTTCGCTCGGCGATGGTCAGCGACCAGAATTCAGCGACGCCGCTGGTCACCCAGAGCATCGGGTGACGCAGCGTTCCCACGCAGTGACGCACGAGTGTGCGGTAGGCGTCGAAGTCGATATCGTCGCCGTCGGGCCCGCTGAACGGGGTGTACAGCGAGTCACCGATGCCGTGCAATGCGTGACGCGCCCATTGACGAGCGTCCTTGGCCTTGGCCATCATTCACTCCTTGAATTAGCCGACGATCTCGAAGATCGCCGCAGCCGATGTCACGGCCTTGTCGCCGTTGCCCTCGTCGTGCAGCAGCATGCGCACACCGACCTTGCCCGAGCCGCCGACGTGCGCGGTGCCGTCCACCCGGAACGGCCCGACCTTGCCCCGCGACATGAACATCACGTGCCAGCTCACAACCTGCAGTTTCCTGGTTCCGACGGCGTCAGCGGCCAGATCGATCGCGGCAGTCTCGAGCACCACGTGCTGCGGCCCGATGTGCAGCGCCGCATCCGGCGAGGCCATTTCCAGGCTGAGTGCAGGCAGCTGCCAGTGGCCTTGCGCGCGTTTGGAGGCACCGAATGCCTCCCAGAGGGGTGGTAGATCGGGCGAATCCTCGATCACCAGCTCGGTGCCCGAAACATCCATCTTTCCAAGGCCTTCCGGTGGGACGCCGATGATCGCACCCTGGCCTTCGTTAAAGGCGATGACTCGGTCGGGGTTGTCGGCGTCGACGATCTTGCATCGCCCGTAGCCCATCATCCGCCCTTGGTGGACGTTGCCCGAGTCGAACACCTCGACCTTTTTGACGTCGTAGCCGGGATCGACGATCTGCACCGAGGCGATCACCGGGTTGGGCACTGCCACCATATCGGTCTGACAACCCTCGGGCGAGGCTATGGCCAACGGCGCCACCATGATTCCGCCTGCCTCATTGCGCATGTCGCGGCGGATGACGACGGTATCGTCGCTGTCACCGGTATTCATCGACGAATGATTACGGCCGATGTAACGGTAGCTCAGCAGCCCGGTCCAGCGCCGAAACAACTCGTCGCGGTAAGCGTCCGCGTCGCCCTGAAATTCTCTGATGTCTCGCAGTTGGTCAGTCACGTGGGTGGCCCTTCGGATCACGTTGAGCAGACGCTCAGCAGCGACATTACGGGCCATCTGCGCCGCCGCCGGCGATATCGGCGAACTACTGCGGGTCGAAGAGCACCGGCAGCGAGGTTGGCGACCGGAACACCTGTCCGCGGATGTGCGGGTCGTCGCCGTCGGGATCGAGCCTCAGGTTGGGCAGTCGGTCGAGCAGGAGGTTGATCGCCGTGCGCATCTCCAGCCGCGCCAGGTGCATGCCCAGGCAGACGTGTACCCCGTGGCCCCAGCCCAGATTCGCCTTGGCTTGCCGGTGAATGTTGAACGTGTCGGGGTCCGGGTAGCGATCCTCTTGCCGGTTCGCCGAACCCAGCATCGGCATCACCGTGCAACCGGCCGGGATCGGCACCCCACCGAGTTCGGTGTCGCGGGTGGTCACCCGGGTGATGGTCAGCAGCGGGGGTTCCCACCGCACGCCCTCCTCGATCGCCTGCGGTAGCAGCGAGCGGTCCGCCCGGATCGCGTCCAACTGCGCCGGATCCGACAACAACCCGAAGAGCAGGCTGCCCAGCGACCGGTAGGTCGTCTCCACACCCGCGGGCAGCAGCAGCCGAAGGAACGAGAAGATCTCCTCGTCGGCGAGCTTCTCCCCGTCGATCTCGGCGGCACCGAGCGCGCTGATCAAGTCGTCCTTCGGCTCGGCGCGACGTGCCGCCAGGATCGGCGCGAAGTAGTCGCGCAGGGCGGCCGAGGCCGCGAGTCCGCGTTCGGGGTTCATCAGCCAGCTCAGCAGCGAAATCGACCAACGCTGGAACTGCGGGTAGTCCTTCTCCGGCAGGCCCAGCAGGCCGGCGATGATCTGGCTCGGGTAGTCGAAGGTGAATTCCTTGACCAGATCCGCCTTGCCGTTGGGCGCAAACTTGTCGATCAGGCTGTTCGCCACCCGGCCGACCAACTCGTCTTCCCACCGCGCTAATGATTTCTGCGAGAACGCTTTCGATACCAACGAGCGCAGCCGGCCGTGGATCGGCTCGTCCATTCCGAGCATCACACCTTCGCCCAGCACCGGCCCGAACGCGGCGATGACGGCCGCCGAGGAGAACGTCTCGTTGTCGCGCAGCATCTGTTGCACGTCCTCGTGGCGATACACGATGAACATCGGCAGGGATTCCTCGTGTGGAAGCGCCCCCGAGGTCTCGAGTCGCTGCACCGGCTCCTCGCGGCGCAGTCGCGCCAGTTCGGTATACGGGTCACGCACGTCGCCGGAGATCGCGTCGTCGAAAGCGCCGAAATCGTCGAGGTCGTCGAAAAGCTGTTCCATCCCTAATCCTCATTTCCCTTGCGGCGCTTTTCCGCCAGCGACGCCAGGCGCTGTAACACTGGCGGCGGAAGTACTTTCGCCACAAACACCATCGCCTTTTGGGCCACAGTCAACGGGTACGCCCCGTCCCGCATCGAGCCCTGCCTCGGTATCCCCAACACGATCCGGGACACGTGATGCATGCCGGAGGCCGGGAGAATCCTGCTGGACACCAGAAGCATTGACGCGTCCGGTCCTACGCCACGGCGGCGGAACGATCCATGGTCGTTCAGCGCTTTGAGCAATCCGTCGGTGAACCGCTCGGGGGGCCGGGCAAGTTTCATCGCAGCCCGGCCGCGGGTGTTCATCGTGTTGTGCAGCCGAGCGTAGGGGCCGCCGAACTTGCGATCGTCGATAGTGCCCGCGTCGGTGATGATGTCGGTGTCGTACGTGCCAGCCACCAGGATGGTGACACCCAATCCGAACGGCGCAATCTCGACCGCCATCGACTCACCCCAGCGCTCCAAGGCGCCTTTGGCCGCCGAGTACGGCGCGGTGGCCGGTTGACCGCGAACTCCGGCCGCGCTGGATACCAGCACGATGCGTCCTTCGCCTGCCGCCCGCATCGCCGGCAGCAGAGCCTGGGTGAGCGCGACGGGGCCGAGCACGCTGGTGGCGAACATGTTCTGCCACAGCGCCATATCGGTCTCCTCCACCATGCCGGCCGCGGAGATTCCCGCGTTGTGCACGAGCGCGTAGGGTGCGCCGACGGCTTCTCCGATCGCCTTGGCAGCCGCGGAGATCGACCCGGCCTCCAACAGGTCGAGTCGCACACCGATCAGCCGGCCGTCGTCTGCACCAGCTCCCGTGGCTTCGCGGAGGAGCGACATCCCACGGTCGGGTGAACGCATGGCCGCGACCACCCGCCACCCCTCGCGGTACAAGCGCACCACCGAGGCGAAACCCAGCCCCCGGGACGCACCGGTGATGACAACTGTGCGCGGCTCAGCCATGCTTGCTCGCGCAGGCGCCTTGGCCGGGTGGCGGTGGTTCGACGTGCGGCCGGCCGTTCGGTTCCCCACTCGCCCACGTCGACCAGATGCCAACCGAGTACGGACCCTGAGCTCCCGCCTTCTCGTAAAAGCCCTGCGGGTCATACACTTTGGCTTCTGGATATGGCCACGGGCAGGCCGCCGACGTGGCGGCATGGCTGACCTTGATGACCCAGAACCAGCCACCGTAGGCGAAGTAGGACACGTTGATGATGGCGAACATCACCAGGAAAGTGCCCAGTACCGGTCGCGTCGGGAACAATTTCGCTTTGGCCGCAAGCTTTTCCGCCACCGACTTACCGGTGTCGTCGCGGTAGCAGAGGATCGCGGCGGGCACCATCACGAAGCACACCGAGAACGACTCCCAGATCAGCGGAAACTGGAACGTGGTACCGGTGAACACCGAGCCCCATGGGATCACCTGCGAGTAGATGTACATGCCCCAGTGGACCAGAATGTTTTCCAGGAACGCATCGAAGACGAAGCCGATCACCAGAGTGATCAGCCCCAGGCTGACCAACGGGTGTCGCGCTACGAATGCCGTGGGCCCGTACTTGGCCTGCAGTTTGCGCAGGATCCAGACGGCCGGGAAGTACGGGCCGAAGTAGAACATCACATAGCCGAACACCACGAACGGTTCGACGGTGGGCGACAGCGATACCAGCGGCCAGGACTCCGGCCAATGAATGAGATCGGGATTGTAGACCGCAAAAGGAGACCAGTTCATGATCGGGTCCTGCCACACGATCAGCGTGGTGCACAAAAACATCAGCATCACCGGGCTGCCCGGATTACGCCGCCAGCCTCGGATGAAGACGATCAGCAGCGTGATCAGGGCCACCGCGGTGGCAGCGTCCAGGAAGGTGATGTAGTCCAGCCCGAACGTGAACTTCACCGGGCGTGGGCGGCCGTGCACATTCGGGTTGGCGACGCGCGGGTCAAGGGCCACACGGCAATTCGCGATGAAGAACAACGCGAAGGCGGCCAGCGCGGCGCCGGCGATCCAGCCGCCCCAGCTCCGGCGCGGCGCGGCCGAATCCTTGGCCGTGGCGACCGGTAGGGATTGGTCGGTACTCATTTGGTATTCACCCTTCCGCGCCGAAGCGGTCGACGAGATGCGAGTTGACGCCGTCGGCGTCCAGAGTTCGGGCCACCAGGTAGCCCGCGCCCATCCAGGCGCGTCGGGTCCACTTGCCGAAGGACACTCGGGTGCCGGGTGCGCCGGACGCGGCGGGCATCATCTTCACCCGCTCCAACGCTTCTTTGACTCCGCGCGGGCTCAGTGGGTGGGCGTCGGCGCAGGCGCGCACCAACGTCGCCGCAACGTCGTGGTTGACCGGCGGCACGCAGTATTCGGGACGACGACCGCGGTACCGCTTCGCGTAGCGGTCGAGGAAGTCTTGGCTGAGTGGGTTCGCCTCGTCGTACTGGTCGATCCCTATCCATCCCATGAACGCGTTCCACATGATCGGGTTGACCCAGGCGTTCTGGAAGGCCGTGGTGGTGAATCGCGGCGGATCCCAGCCGACGGCCTCCAACGCCGGATTGATGAACACGATGCCGAAGCCGAAGCCCAAGTGTACGATCGCCTCTGCCTTGGCTTGGTGCAGCGTGCTGACGGCCCCGTTGATATCTTGGGCGGTTTGAGCGATCGGCGCCTCGGCGACGATGCGAATCCCCTTGCGGCGACAAGCGGTTCGCAGGTTCTTCACGTAGCTTTCGCCGATCAGGTTCTGCTCGACGAGGACGCCGATCTCGTGCAATCCGCGTTTGGCGACGAGGTCGGCCAGAAAGATCGGCTCGTCGGTCATCGACCCTTGCGGGAAGGCGAACGTCCACTCACCGAGCCAGTCGTCGGTCCCGGTGACGCTGATGGCCGGTACCTTGAACCGCTCCTCGATCGCCTCGCGGGTCGGCACGCAGTTGTCAGTGATGTGCGGTCCGAACACCGCGAGGCACCCCTCGTCGACCAGTTCCCCGAAGGCGTCGATCACCGCTTTGACCGAACCCTTGGGCAAGCCCTCGACCTCGCGGTAGATCATCTGCACCGGGCGGTCGATCAGGCCCTGCTCGAGAGCCTCGTCGAACACGATGTCAAAGACTTGGGTGAAGTCT
The DNA here is from genome assembly GCA_963833915.1 of uncultured Actinomycetota bacterium. GTDB lineage: Bacteria > Actinomycetota > Actinomycetes > Mycobacteriales > Mycobacteriaceae > Mycobacterium. The sequence goes on along the minus strand of CAWHZO010000002.1, from coordinate 273,334 downwards.
GCCTTCATCTCTTCTGGAAAGCCGGGCGGCAAGGTGAAGTCCATCAAGTAGCCGACCTTGATCGGCTCAGCGGTGCTCTCGTAGGACACGTGACCTCCAGTGGGACTGCGCTGTCGCACTTATCCGCTTGGTAGACCTAATATTTGTTCAGACCCTAGCCGCGCCGCTTAGCGGCGTCAATCATCGGGTCGGGTGGGGTCGTTCAGGTAGACGTTGATCATCTGTTTGAGGCTGCGGCGCACCGCGCCATCGTCGGTGAGAGGACCAGCGATTGCGGCCTCGGCCGCTACACACATCGGGAGTCCCTCAGCGATCAGCCGCCCGGCTGCGATGAGCACACGGGTCGACGCAACCTCGCGCAAGCCACCGGTCTCCAGACGACGGATGGCTTGCCCGAATCGCACCAGGTCGGCCGCCGTGCCGGAATCCACGCTCGCTTCATGCACGACGATTTCTTCTTCGACTTCGGCTGCCGGAAAACCGAATTCGATGGCGACCATCCGCTGTCGCGTCGAATCCTTGAGATCTTTGAGCACGCTTTGGTAGCCGGGGTTGTACGACACCACAAGGCCAAATCCCGGTGCCGCGTCCAACGTCACTCCCAGCCGCTCGATGGGCAGCTGGCGCCGGTGGTCCGCGAGCGGGTGCAGCACGACGGTGGTGTCCTGCCGGGCCTCCACCACCTCGTCGAGGTAGCAGATGGCGCCCTCGCGCACAGCGCGGGTGAGAGGTCCGTCGACCCAAACCGTCTCGCCGCCGCGCAGCAGATACCGGCCGACCAGATCGGCCGTGGTGAGGTCGTCGTGGCAGGCCACAGTGATCAACGGCCGGCCCAGATCGTGGGCCATGGCCTCGACGAAGCGGGTCTTGCCGCATCCTGTCGGTCCCTTCAGGACAATGGCCAGACCTTGACGGTAGGCGGCTTTGAAAACGGCTTCCTCGTTGCCGATTGCCTGGTAGTAGGGGCGCGTCGGATCTTCCGCAGGGATCACGCCATTCTGCTGAGCGAGCGTGGGCTCGTCGGCCATTACTACCCTTCCGCCAGCCGCTGCGTTGCGGTGAATGGAGCGTAAACGGAACAGATGTTAGTTTCAAGGACGCTACCCCGACGGCAATGCATCATGACACTCGCCTCCGCACCTCGGCAGAGCGAATCGCTGAACGGAACAGCGGCCCAATCACACTCGCGAGTTGATCGGGGCGCGCAATGCTCGCGTGCGCTGTATTGCCGAACACTCTGCGCAGCGATTCCACGTCGGTGCCCGCACCGACCGTCAGGCATACACAGCCGGTGCCGCGGTGGCGCGCTTCGGTCAACGCACGACGTGCATCGGCGGCACCGTAGGCACGCTCGTAGCTATGGTCGTATGCCAGCCCGTCGGACAGCACCACCAACAGCCGTCGCGACGTTCCTCCCCGTGCCTCCACCACCGCCGAGCCGTGCCGGATCGCTGCACCCAATCGCGAGTAGGCGCCGGGTTCCAGGCTGTTCAACCGCCTGATCACCTGGCTGTCGAGGTGGTCGTCGAATCGCTTGACGGGGACCATGCTCACCGCAGCCCGGCCCTGCGAATAGTACGCGTAGAGCGCCACCCGGTCGCCCAGGTCGTGTAGCGCGACGATGAGGTTGGCCACCGCAGTGCGCTGTTGCTCATGCACGGTCCGTCCAACCGTGCCGGCCTCAGCCGTCGAACCCGAGATGTCCAGCAGAAGAAGCACCGATAAGTCACGTCGCCGCCGCAAGCTGTCGAGATACACCGCCTCGTCGGGCACCGACCCGGCCATCACGTCGACGTGTGCTTCGACCGCGGCATCGATGTCGATATCGTCGCCCTGCGCCTGGCGGTGCCGGCGGTGCAGACCCATTCCGAGCCGTGCCAGCGGGCGTCGCAGGCCGATGGCATCGTCGATCGCCGGGCTCGCGGATCCCTTTGTCGTCGGCTTGATTTCGAGCACCGTGCACCAATCCGCTCGGTAGCTCTTGCGGATGTGATCCCATTCCGGATACTTCACGCCGCGGACGCTGAGGTCAGCCGCGTGATCGATCACGTCCTCGCTCGCCGCGGCCGCCAGCGACGACACCGCCTGCGCGCCACGGTTCGCGGCATTGGTGCGGTGCGTCGGGCTGTCCGCGCCGGGCGGCCCACCACCGCTACTGCGCGTCTTCCTTGTTGAAGACAGCATCTTCTTCAGCCACTTGCCGATGAAGCCGCCCCCGCCCACCGGGCTGGTGAACAGGTCGGGCTCATCGCTGTCATCGATCTCGCCGTCGTCGAGGTCCGCCAACTCCTGATGACGTTGACTTCGCGGAACGTGTCCCGGTTGCTCCTGCTCGGTGTGTCTGGCTGCGCGAGCACTTGCGGCCAGCACCTTGTTGGCGCGGATGATCCCGAACTCGGGCGGCGGATCGTCGATCACAGACCTTCCGGCTGCCAACCTCAGCGACTCAGCGGGAGAATTGCTGCGTTTGGCGATGCCGGGGTCTGCGAGCGAGGCCAGCACCCTCGGCAGCACGTCGGCATTGGCCGCCAGTGCGCGATGCCCCTCGACCGCCAAATATCTGGTGGCCAAACGGGAGTGGCGGGCCAGCGGACGCACGATGCCGGGGTCGAGGCTGCCTGCGGCGATCATCGACGCTTGCACGGCAATGGCCGCAAGGCCCGCCCGCGCGGGCAACGCCGGATCGATGAATACCCTCTGACCGTCCGTCCACGGTGGGTCACCGGGCCGCCGTGAATCGATCGCCACTGAACGCCCGGCCAGAGCGGAGGCAAACATGCCGAGGGTCTCCAGCCGGTCGGCATCAGCGCCATCCGCCACCGGCCACCTCCGTACTGCCGTTAGCTGTTGACCAAATATCTGTTCCAGCCTAAGGGTCCGGCTCGACCGTCGTCAACGAGAAGGCGGCAACGGTCGGCCCACGCCAACGCCAACATCATGAACAAATATTTGGCATCTCGTTGAAGACGAACGATCGCATGGGCGCTAAACGGTCTGCCTCTGCGCGCAATGCCGAGCGTCACACTGATGAAGTGCCGCCGTCGCTCGCGTTCGCGAGCCGATGCGATGTGACTGGCAGGAAATCCTTTTGGACAAATCATCAACATGGCCTGGACGCTTTTCTCATCTGCGGGGGCTTATCCTAGAACCGCACGGTTGTGGATCTGTTCAGAGTCGGGTGCTGTGCGTCCGCAGGCTGCCAGGTCGCGCGGGTGGTGAGGAATTTCTCGATCGCGATGTCTGGCGAGGGCTGGCTGTGTGCGGCCGCGAGCGCGTGGGTTTTGAATCTTGTGGCGACCTGACTGATGTGATGGGTTACCGCGATCAGTTGGGGTTTGGAGCCGACCGAGTCGGTGTCACCCCATAGCACCACCTCCGTGGATCCGCTGTCGACGGCGGCGTTGACTCGTGTGCAAACGCGGGCGTCGCTGCGGTAGAGCTGCACGGAGGTGGCGATGGCCGCCGGCCGCGGGTGTTCGGGCAAGTCGAGGATTGCCTCCAGATCACCGCAATCGGCACCGATGATCTGCAGCGGCCGAATGTCAGCGCAATCGTCGAGCAGCACCAAGGCGTCCCAACCGAGGCAGCGTCGGTCGAACAGCAAGCCGCCCAGGCTGCACACTACGTCGGCGGCACTAAGCGCCATCGCCTCGATGCGGTAATGCGATGGTTGGTCGGTGATCGCGTGCACCGTTATGACACGGCTGTAGGTCGGGTGGCTGCGCTGCGAGCGACCGGTCTCCCGTTCGTCACTGATCTGCTGAATATCCATGTCGCACTGCGGAGTCCCTTCGGTAGGCGAGCCGCTCGGGTGTGATCGGGCGTGCGGCGCTTCGACCATGGCGACCACAAACGGCGCAGAACATCTGGACCGCGCCGCCGGTATTACCTTACAATATGTAAGGTAACCGAGGTGGGCCACCCTGTGCCGGCTAGAAGGTCGGATCCCGTCCATCGGTGAGTCGGTGTTGGTGTAAGAGGACGGAGTACCGGTCATGGAGAGTCTTGAAGCGAAGGTCGCGGTCATCACCGGCGCAGCGTCCGGTATCGGGTTGGGGATGGCGCGCGAGTTCGGACGTGAAGGCATGCGCGTGGTGCTCTCCGATGTTTCGGAGGAGCACCTGAACAACACCGTCACCGAGCTGCAGTCGGACGGCATCGAGTGCATCGGCGAGGTTGCCGACGTACGCAGCGCCGCGGCTGTCGACGCGTTGGCCCAGACCGCGGTCGAGACCTACGGACAGGTACATGTGATCTGCAACAATGCAGGCGTCGGGGTGTTCGGTCGCCAGTGGGAGCTTTCCGAGCAGGACTGGGCGTGGGCGGTCGACATATGCTTGTGGGGCGTGATCAACGGTGTTCGTGCCTTCGTACCCAGAATGCTGGACTCTGAAGTGCCATGCCACGTAGTTAATACCGCGTCGATGGGCGGGCTGCTCAGCGCTCCCTTCGTCGGTCCATACGCGACAGCCAAGCACGCCGTCGTCGGCCTATCGAAATCCCTGCGTGCCGAACTCGGCGGTACGAATGTCGGCGTGACGCTGGTGTGCCCGGGAAATGTACGCACCGACGTGGCGCGCACGATGCGCGAGCGGCACGACGCCCAACGCCGTGGCGGCAGCGCTGACCTCGATGCGTTCCTGAATCTCCTCGCAACCGGTCTGCAGGACGAAAACGCCATGGACCCAGCAGATGTCGGGAAATTGGTCGTACAGGCCATCAAGACCAACCAGTTCTGGCTGCTGCCCAACGGCGCACCTCAACTACCCATGGTCGAGGCCGACTTCGAAGAAATGCGAAGCAGCAGCTCCTCGTTTGTCACCGAATGACGCGCCGCCGGGACATCACCAGCGTGACTGATACTGGCGAGAGGCGGATAGCCTAGTGGTCAAACTGGTGTTCTGCTGTCGGCGACGCGCTGAGCTGACAACGGAGGAATTTCAAACCTACTGGCACAACAGCCATGCCGATCTGGTGCGATCCGTCCGTGCCGCGATCCCTACGATGACCCGATACGTCCAGAGCCACACCGTTTTCGGCCCACTGACCGACGGTGTGCGCGACAGCCGCGGCACCGGTGAACCCTACGACGGCGTCGCCGAGATCTGGATCGACTTCGACGCAAAGGTCGATGATCCCGAGGCCATGGCCGCAGCAATGCACACGCTGCTCGAAGACGAGTTGACCTTCGTCGATATGCCACGCTCAAGTGTGTTCATCGCCGAAGAGCACATCATTTTCTAGGTGATCGCTTGCTAGGTGAGCGCTCAGCCGCCACTTTCGTGATGCCGTCCAGGATGATTGAGCGAAGGTGCTCGATGAGCGCAGCCTCACCCAATGAGGGATTGACCAGCGTGTGCAGCATCACGGCGCCGCGGACGGTATCCAATAATGCGCTCCCGTCGACGTCTTGGCGCACTACCCCTTCCGCCTTCCCACGGTCAATCAACCGCACGTAGGCCGCTCTGACCGGCGCGATGTATTTCGTCTCGGTCTGTTCAACGAGGTCGGGCCGGTTGTAGAGCTCAGCCGACAACCCGGGAAGGCCCGCCAGGTATGCCGGATCGGACTGAACCGCCACCATCGCGGCGATCAGATCGGTGAGCGAGTCCGCGAATGGCTTGTCGTCGTCGATCAACGGCCCTGGGTCGTCTGTGGTGAAGATTGCGTCCTCCACCAAGGCGAACTTCGACCCCCAGTTGTCGTAGACAAAGGGACGTGACACTCCGGCCACCCGGGCGACTTCCGACAGCGTGACCTCGTCATAGCCCTTGGCAATCAGAAGTTCGCGCGCAGCGGCGAGCGCTGCTTCGCGGCGGACCTCGTCCTTGGGGCGACCGCCCCGCGTATGGCCGATCTTCGCCCTCTCCGGTGCCTCCGACACGACCCTGCGTCGGGAGGAGCGGCGCGCCATCACGCTGCGACTGTACTCGGAGCGCGGGTGAGGATCAGGGTCAAGGCTTATCGCGCGTTGAAGCGAACGGGCATCGCGGTGATCCCGTTGATCCATCCATGACGCATTCGCGTTAGGGGGCCGATCATTTCGATGTCCGGGAGGTACTCGGCAATCGCGTTGAAAATGATGGTCAGCTCTTTGCGCGCCAGGTTAGCGCCGATGCAATAGTGCGGACCGTTTCCGCCAAAGCCCAAATGCGGGTTGGGGTCGCGCCGAATGTTGAACGTGAAGGGATCGGCGAAGACATCCTCGTCGTAGTTGGCTGAGCTATAGAACAATCCCACTCGTTGGCCCTGCTTGATCGTCACGCCCCCGATGTCCGTATCCCGGCGTGCCGTGCGTTGAAAGGAGTTGACGGGGCTTGTCCACCGTACGATCTCGTCCGCCGTCGTTGCGGGTTGGGTCCGCTTGTACAGCTCCCACTGTTCTGGATGATGAAGCATCGCCACCATGCCTGCCGACGTCGCGTTTCGCGTTGTCTCGTTGCCGGCAACCACCAACAGCAGCACGAAGTAGCCGAACTCGATTTCGCTGAGTTCGTCACCGTCGGCATCAGCGGTGACCAGGCGCGAGATGATGTCGTCGGCCGGATTTCTCTTGCGTTCTGCCGCGATCTCATACGAGTAGCCCATCAGCTCAGTCATCGCCAGCATGGGATCCTCGACGCAGTCGGGATCTTCGGCAGCCATGATGACGTTCGACCAATGGAACAACCGCTCATGGTCGGCCTCTGGAAAACCGACGAGATCGGCGATGGCCTTCAGCGGCAGCTTGTGAGCGACGTCGATGACGAAGTCGCCCTCGGACTTCTCGGCCGCGGCGGTGACGATCTCACGGGCGCTCGTCTTCAAACTCTCGTCGAGCTTGGCCACGGAGCGCGGCGTGAACAGGCGTGAGATCAGCTTGCGCAGCCGAGTGTGCACCGGCGGGTCCGAATTGTGCATGAGGATCTTGGCCGCCTCCAGCTGTTCAGTGGGCATGTCGTTGGCATACCGCATGACACAGCCGTTCAGATGCGACGACCACGCCTCGGGGTCACGTGAAATCTCCCGGATATGGACATGTTTGGAAATCACCCAGAATCCGCCATCGCGGAATCCGCCGCCGGTGTCCGGATCTTGCGCGTTCCACCACACAGGTGAGGTCCGCCGCAGCCGCGCAAACTCTTCGACGGGCAACCCGTAAGCCAGCAGGCCGGGGTCGGTGAAATCGAACCCCTCCCCAAAGCGGAGGTCGGACTGCACATCCGGTGTTGTCGTCATGGTGAGAACTCCTGCGCCGTGCCAGCGTTTCAACGTGCCCATCGGGACGTGACAACCACACCCCGTGTGAGTTACCTTACATCATGTAAGGTAACCGTGAAACCGGCCGCACAACGATTGGGACACAACACTTGACCAATGATCCCGTGCGGGCGCTCTTCGATCTCACAGATCGCACCGCGATCATCACCGGCGGAACTCGCGGTATCGGCCTGTCCATCGCTGAGGCACTGGTGAACTGCGGCGCCAATGTCGCCGTCGCTAGCCGCAAACCTGAAGCGTGCGCCGCCGCAGCGGACAAATTGCAATCACTGGGCGGCGGCAGAGCACTGGGGGTACCCACCCACCTGGGCGACATCGACGCGATCGACCACCTGGTCGCGACCACCGCGCAGCAGTTCGGCGGCATCGACATCGTCATCAACAATGCGGCCAATGCGTTGGCTCTGCCACTCGGTGAAATCACCCCAGAAGCGTGGTCGAAATCCTTCTCCGTGAATCTGCGGGGCCCGGTATTCCTCGTTCAGGCCGCCCTCCCTTACCTACGCGAAAGCCAGCACGCCGCGATCCTCAACGTCGTCTCAGCCGGGGCCTTCATCTTTTCGCCAATGGTCTCGATGTACTCGGCGGCTAAGGCCGCCATGGTTTCCTTCACGCGATCCATGGCTGCCGAATTCGCCTCACAAGGGATCCGAGTCAACGCCCTGGCCCCGGGATCGGTGGACACCGACATGGTCCGCGGCAATTCGCCGGAGTTCATCGACGCCATGAAGGCCTCGGCATTCATGCAGCGCATCGCCGATCCATCCGAAATGATCGGTCCCGCAATGCTACTGGTCTCCGACGCCGGCAGTTTCATCACCGGTCAAACCATCATCGCCGACGGCGGCATGGTGCCTCGGTAATGGTTCGACATCGCCCACCACAGAAAGGTTCTCGACATGACTATTGACAGCGCAACGACGCGCGAGACCAACAAGCAGACGTTACGACGCGCCATCAGCGGCATAACCGCCCTCGACGCCGACGCCGTACGAGCTGAACTTCATGACGCGACGGACTTCGCTCTTCCGTGGGAACCGGCTGTGCCTGACAGTGACCGTGACGGCTTCCTTCAACTGTTATCGATCATGTTCGTGATGTTCAAGAAGTTCGACATCACCATTACCGACATCTACGACCTGCTCGATCCGGATATGTTGATTGCGCGCTACCGAGGTGACGCCGAAGGACGCGATAAACCCATTACGTATCAAAACGAGTACATCGGGTTCTTCCACTTCATCGACGGGAAGATCGCACTCTGGCTGGAATACGCCAACCCCGAAATCGCTCACGCTGCCGTGTCGAAGTTCGCTGAAAACGCGCCCGCGGTCAGCGCATGAGTGCTGATCCAGCTACCCCTGCGCGGGCACAGAGCGTCGAAGTCGAACGCCTCGACGACGGCGCCATCGTCGTCCTGACCATCAACCGGCCGCACCGCCGAAACGCATTGGACGCACAAACTCTCGCGGAACTGCATCGGCTACTGGACGCTCTCAACGGCGATCCCGGCGTCCGAGCGTTGGTAATCACAGGCGCCGGCAGCGCTTTCTGCGCCGGTGCAGACATCAAGGCCCAACCCGGCGACCTCGTCGACGCCGCAGCCACGCCTCAAACCGCCCTGCAGGCGGCGTCCACCTCGACAGTGGCCATCACATTCGCGGCACAGGAACTGATGGCCTCGGCGTTCGAGAAGATCCATCGCCTCCGACAGCCGGTGATTGGGGCGGTCAACGGCTACGCGCTGGGCGGAGGCTTCGCACTGGCGCTCGCGTGCGACATCCGGTTTGCGGTACCGCAGGCAACGTTCGGGGCGGTCTTCATTCGGCACGGCGTCTCCGCGTGCGACATGGGGACCAGTTATCACCTACCACGTTTGGTGGGGGCCTCCAGAGCGGCCGAGCTGATGCTGACCGGGCGCGTCTTCGATGCCACCGAAGCCGCAACGATAGGCCTACTCCTAGGTGTCGTCGACGGCGGCGGGCTGCTCGACACTGCCGTGGCCAAGGCCCGCGAAATCGCCCGCAATTCGCCGCTAGCGGTATGGATGACCAAGGAAACCATGTGGCAGAACGTCGATGCGCCCAGCCTGCGCCATGCTCTCGACATCGAGAACCGCACTCAGGTCATGTGCACGGCCACCGGAGATCTCGCCCAGTCCTTCACCGCCTTCCGCGAAGACGGCACACCCCAATGGAGCCCACTGTGAGGAGCGACGAAATGCCACCAATCATCGACTACGAGAACAAGACTGTCGTCGTCAGCGGCGCCGCGACAGGAGTAGGCGCGGCACTCGTCGATCGACTGCGGGGTGCACACGCCGAACGGATAATCGCCCTAGACCTCAAGCCGTGCCACGGGCAAATCGACCAGCTCATCCTGACCGACCTATCCGATCCGTTCGCGATCGACGACGCAATTCGCCGACTTCCCGACAGCATCGACGTCCTGTTCAACAACGCCGGTGTTGCAGCAACGCTGCCCCTACCGGTTCTCATGGGCGTCAACGTGCTGGCACCTCGCAGACTCATCGCCGGCCTTCACCAGCGGATGCCTCCAGGAAGCGCTGTAGTCAACACCGCATCGACCGCCGGCGGCGGCTTTATGGAGCGAATGGCGCAGATACTCCAATTGCTGGCTATTGATGACTGGCGCCAGTCGTTGGACTGGGTCGAGGCACACCGAGCACTGACCCAAAATCCCTACGGATTCTCCAAAGAGTGCACCCAGGTCCTTACCCTGCTGCAGGCCGCGCCACTTGCCAAGCGCGGCATACGAATCAACAGTGTCTGCCCCGGCCTCATCGACACGCCGTTGATCGCCGACTTCCAAACATCCATGGGGACACCGATTCTTGACTGGATGACCAGCCAAAGCGGCGGACGCAAAGCCACCCCGGGCGAAATCGCTGATGCGCTGGCATTCCTGGGCTCCGAAGCCGCGAGCTACATCAACGGAACCAACCTGCTCATCGACAATGGTTTCTCGGCAGCCATAACCACCAACCAGATCGACTACTCAAGCATGCCGGCTGTTGACTCGTTGACCAACTCATCCGCCTGACCGCCGCGCCAGCACCCGGCGCTTAGGGCGTGCCGCCGTACGAGACGGGGGCCAGACCGGAATACACCAGTCCGACACCTTACCCACTACTCAGCGACCGTCGCCTCTCAGCCGGTTCGGTCGATTCGATCAGAAGGTGGGCGGGGCCGCGGAAGACCTCGCTCTGACGGTATGGCGGCGGGTCCACGACCAGCCGTGGCTTCTCCACGCGTAACTGCCAACCGTACATGTGCCGTTGGCGCTGTTGCTTCCGTCAGGATAAGGCAGCAGGTTTGACTGCACAGCAAAGCAGTTGGATCCATGGTCCTGTGGCGGGCGTCGCGACCGACGACCATGTCATGAGTTCCCCGTTGAGTCCATCCGCAACGTGGACCCGACCGGGTGCCGCTACTGTTCCGACATGCAGACAGTGCTGTTCCGGCTAGGGCTGGCCGTGATCATGCTCACGCTCGCGGGCTGTAGCGCGCCAACAGCGCCACCGACCAGGCCGACCGTGGCCACCCCGACCACAAAGACGGTGGCCGCGAAACCACCGGCGAAAGCGGTCATCATCCCCGCGGGTGCGCAACCGCCGCTGGCATCAGATCCCGCGCAGCTGGCCGACGACCTTGTCGCCGACGAGAACGCGCTGCGCGGCTCGACGCCCGAGGACGCACTGGCGGCGGCGGCACGACGCCAGCAGGCGGCCTACCGCGCCATCGGACACCACCCCGAATGGGACGCAATCACGCGACCGCGAATCCCGCCGTCATTACTCGACGTCTACGACCGCAACGTCGACGCACGTCGGCAGCTGACCGCGATCACACCCGTCAGAGACACGCTGCCTGCGTGGCGCGTCGAGCCACCGGCACCCGCCGAGGAACTGCTGGGCTACTACCACCAGGCGGAGTCGGATTCCGGCGTCGGATGGAACTACCTTGCGGCGATCAACCTCGTCGAGACCCGCTTCGGCAGCATCCAGGGCGCAAGCACCGCCGGCGCGCAGGGACCCATGCAGTTCTTGCCGGCGACATTCGCCGCCTACGGCCAGGGCGGCGACATCCACTCGCCACGCGACAGCATCCGGGCGGCAGGCCACTATCTGGCTGCCAATGGCTTCGCCAACGATCATGATCACGCCATCTACCGGTACAACCACGCCAACGAATACGTCCGGGCGGTCAACCAGTACGCGGCTCTGATCGCCGCTGATCCCGCTGCGTTCGCCGGCTACTACCGGTGGGACGTCTACCTGCGTACGACCGCCGGCGACGTGCTACTGCCCATCGGGTACGCCGAGACGTCACCGATCCCGGCTGCGGATTATGTGAGGAGCCACCCGCAGTAACTCGCGGTGCCGATCGACATGCCCGAGCGCCGTTCTCGTCGGCGGCCTCGGCCCGCCAATTTCTGGTATCCAGCTGGCGGCGGAGATATGTGCCGCGAATCATCCGCTTGCATTTCCGCGTTTGGGGTATCCCTTCAGCGAAGCAGTGAAGGACAGCGGATCACACCGCGCATATTCCTGCTGCGCCCCCGTCGATTCCCAGGAGTTTTCATATGCCCGCATCGCGTAAACCTGACCAAGCTGCTCCCAGACCAGCCAGTCCGACTGGCGTCACGAACGGCCAGAGCTCCGACTCCGATCCGCGTGCCCAGTCCGGCGAGTTTCTGACCACGGCCCAGGGTCTGCGTATGCCGGACACGGATCACTCGCTGAAGGCGGGTGCTCGCGGCCCGGCGCTGCTGGAAGACTTCCACCTCCGGGAGAAGATCACCCACTTCGACCACGAGCGCGTCCCGGAGCGCGTAGTGCACGCCCGCGGTGCCGCCGCGCACGGCGTGTTCGAGTCCTACGGTAACGCGGCCTCGGTCACCAAAGCCGCCTTCCTCGGCAAGAAGGGCACGAAAACCGAAGTCTTCACCCGTTTCTCGACCGTGTTGGGCTCCCGAGGATCCGCCGACACGGTCCGCGACACCCGCGGTTTCGCGGTGAAGTTCTACACCGGCGAGGGCACGTTCGACTTGGTCGGCAACAACATGCCGGTGTTCTTCATCCAGGACGGCATCAAGTTCCCCGACATCATCCACGCTGCCAAGCCACAGCCCGACCGGGAAATTCCGCAGGCGCAGTCCGCCCACGACACCTTCTGGGACTTCGTATCGCTGCACACCGAGGCGACGCATCACGTGTTCTGGAACATGAGTGACCGCGGCATCCCCCGCTCGTTCCGGACCATGGAAGGTTTTGGGGTGCATACCTTTCGGCTCGTCAATGCCTCCGGCAAGACAAGCTTGGTCAAGTTCCATTGGAAGCCCGTCGCCGGCGTGCACTCCCTGGTATGGGAAGAAGCGCAGATCGCCGCCGGCTGCGACCCGGACTTCCACCGGCGCGACATGGCCGACGGAATCGAGGCCGGCGCCTTCCTCGAATACGAGTTCGGCATTCAGGTGATGCCCGACGACGGTACCGACACCTTTGAAGGGATCGACCTGCTCGACCCGACCAAATTGGTCCCGGAAGAACTCGCTTCGGTGCAACTGATTGGCAAGTTGACGCTGAACCGCAACCCCACCAACTACTTTGCCGAAACCGAGCAAGTCGCCTTCCACACCGGCAACCTCGTTCCCGGCATCGAACCCACCAACGACCCCCTTCTGCAGGCCCGGCTGTTCTCCTATCTCGACACCCAGATCACCCGCCTCGGCGGACCGAATTTTGCTCAGCTGCCCATCAATCGGCCGCACTGTCCGGTCAACGACATGCTCCGCGACGGCATGCATCAGACCGCAATCCACACCGGCGTCGCTCCCTATCACCCGAACAGCATCGATGGAGACGAGCCGAAGCTCGCCGACGAGAAACACGGCGGGTATGTGCAAACACCGCGGGTGATCGAGGGAGCGGCGGTGCGTGCGCAGCCCGCCTCGTTCGACGATCACTTCTCCCAGGCGACCATGTTCTACCGGAGCCTGAGTGCGATCGAACAAACGCACGTCATCGAAGCCTTCACCTTCGAGCTGGGCAAGGTTTACGAGCAGTCGATCAAGGAACGCGAACTCCAGGTACTGGCCAACGTCGACACCGACCTGTGCGAGCAGGTCGCCGCCGGTCTTGGGCTACCCGCCCCGAAAGGCAAGCCAGCCGAGGACGTCACCGTCTCGCCCGCGTTGGTGCAGATTCTGGCCGAGCCAGGCCGGATCGACGGGCGCAGAATCGGCATCATCGCTGACGCGGGCTCTGACCTTGCCGGCGTATCTAAGTTAGTGAAAGCGACAGCGGCGCTTGGTGTTACCGCGTTGGTGGTCGCGCCGGTCGGTGGCGTCCTGAAGGCAGGCCGCCGCACGGTCACTGTCGACCGGACGCTGGCCACGGCGCGGTCGATCGAGTTCGACGCGCTCGTAGTGGCAGGCGGAACCACGCCGACCGGCGACATCAAACTCGTCGTGCTGCTTCAAGAGGCGTTCCGCCACTGTAAGGCGCTCGCCGCATGGGGCGATGGCGACGCCGTACTCAAATCTGCTCGAATCTCCAGCAGAGATCCAGGCGTGGAGGTGGCCGAGGAAGTCGACACGGCCTTCACTGCGAATCTGGCCGCGGCGCTGGGGCTTCATCGGGTCTGGGCCCGGGCGGCCAGAGTCATGGCATCAGCCGTTCCGCCCGCCGGCTGACCGTCGTCATCAACTCGCAGAATTCAACGTGAAAGGTTAGGACTAAGGGAATGACCGTGACTCGGGATATTGCTGTCTCACGACAGCGAGTGTGGAATGTATTGGCAAACGGTTGGACCTACTCAGGATGGGTCGTCGGGAACAGCCGAATCCGCGCCGTCAGTTCCAACTGGCCTGCCCCTGGTGCGCGCATCCTGCATTCCATCGGGACCTGGCCAGCGGTGATCGACGATGAGACCGTCGTCGAGAGCTGCATCACCGGCGAGGAGCTCGTCCTACAAGCGAAGGTCAGGCCAGCGGCCGAGGCGCGAATCACGATGCAGCTCAGCGATATTCCCGGCGGATGCCGCGTCGCCATGACCGAGGTCGCGGCGTCGGCGCCATTGCGCTGGGTACCCGAAAGCCTGCAATTGATCGCTGTGGCGCCGCGGAACCGTGAATGCACGTGGCGACTAGCGATGATCGCAGAAGAGGCCGACCCCGACACCCTCGGATAGCAGTAGCGGCGAGACGTTATCTACTTCTTCGACGGAATGACGATCACCACGATCAGCGTCAGAATGGAAAAGAACAAGCCGAGGATCCCCCAGCCGAACGGGTTGCGGCCCTTCGTCGCGGCGATAACCGCGCTCACGATGGCAGCGATGATGCTTCCGATCGCGACGAAGATGCCCTTGATGCCGCGCAGGATGAATCCCGCGGCTTCCGGCTGACTTTGTGCCGCCAGCACCAGTTCGTGCAACATGCCGATTCCTTTGTTCAGGCGCGGCCTGCCGTCGCGCGTGGGGGTGCCTGGAATACCCACATGTACTGCAAATCAATCCGGCGTTTGCCCCAGTGCACCTTTGAAACGTCGGCGTGCTCGTCTCTGTCGTGCTCGATTGCAGCCACACGGCGCCCAGGCCGCTCAGAGGACAGCCCGAAACCGCCCCGTGTGAGAGATCATGAATCCCGTGGATGACAACAGCGCACTGCAGAATATAGACGGATGATTTCTCGCGACGCACAGCAACCGACCATCACGCTTCCGAGTTTGCGGAAAGTCGTCTGGCTACTGCCCGCAGCGTACTTTCTGCACATCATCGAGGAATACGCCGGCGGTTTTCCAGCCTGGGTCACGCACGACGTCCATGGGAGCTTCGACGATACCGCCTTCGCCGTCAACAACTTCGCCTTCATGCTGATCCTGCTGACGCTCGTCTACGTGAACTTCCGCAAGAGCAGTCCCCTTCGTGGCGTTCTCCTCGTGGTCTTTGCCAGCGCAAACCTGTTCTGGGACGCCCTCTTTCATCTGGTCATGACGCCGATCCTTGACCGATACTCGCCGGGTCTGGTCACCTCGATGCTGCTCTACTACCCGATCTGCATCCTGGTCGGCACGGTCATCATCAAAGACAAGATCCTTACTCCGCGCCAGTTCGTCCTGGCACTGCTGGGCGGCCTAGCCCTCTTTGGTCTCGTCGTCTGGTATGGGTTGTTCCACTTCGCCACCTGAGCATCGACCAACTAGACGGGCTACTCGGAAGCGAAACACCCCGGCCGCTTGGACCGGTGCACGCGGTGCTGACGGCGCTGCTAACCCTCACCCGGCGGGCACGAGCGTGACCGTGGTGATGACCGGCGTGCTCGTCCTCGTCGACGGGCTTCTCGACAATGGCCGTCTCGGTGGTCATGGATTGCGGCCCTATACCAGTTGGTTCGATCCCGCCGAGCGGTCAATGTTCGGCGATCAGCCGGGGCGAGGTACATGCGTCGTACCCGGGGCCAGGCCGAAAACCTGCATAGCAGCAGACTTTCCCTTCACAGCGTGAAAACCCCTGTCGCTCAGTCCGCCTGGTCGACGAACCAGGGCACCGACTGTCTGCTGGGTGAGAAGGATCGCGTCACCGGTGGTCTTGGTGAGCTGCTCGACGCGGGCTGCGACGTTGACGGTGTCACCGATCAGGGTGAACTCGAGCTTGCCTGCCCCGCCGATGGTGCCGGCGATCACCAGACCGGTATTGATCCCGATACCGATTCGAAGAGCTCCGCCGAATCGCTCAACCACGATGCGGTGGATCAGCACAGCGGCGGTCACCGCGGCGTCGGCATGATCCGCGAGATCGTTGGGCGCGCCGAACACCGCCAGCGCCCCATCGCCGAGGAACTTGTTGACATGGCCGCCAGCACCGACGACTGCCGGAACGACGATCTCGAACAACGCGCTTAGGCGGGCCACCGTGTCCTCGGCGGTGTTGGCCTCGGCGAAGGGGGTGAAGTCGCGGACGTCGACGAACATTACGGTGACCTGGCGGCGCTCACCGGTGAAGACGTCGTCACCCTGCTCGAGCAGCCGGGCTGCGAGGGCGGGGTCGACGTAGGTGCCGAAGGCGGCCTGGAGTCGTTGCCGCTCAGCCAAACCGGCCTGCATGCGGTTGAACGAGGCCGCCAGCGCACCAAGGTCGTCATCTTGAACCACCGGCAAACGCTGGCTGTAGTCACCGGCCGCAACACGTTCCGTGCCTTCGGCAAGATCGCGAATCGGTCGAAAGGAAGGTGACAACGCAGTGGCCACGGTCAGCGGCAGCCCGAGGCCGCCCATCAACGCACACCCGATCGCGAAGAAGAGCAAAGGTTCCTCACGGGCCCGATCGAATATGGCCGTCAGCATTGCGCCATAAACCGCGAACACGAATACGACCGCGAGCATGGACACGCTTGACCACGCGGCGAAGGTCGGTCGAGAGCGGGGCAGCGAGTCACCAACCCCCGTGTCACCGGCGATCGCGACCCTGGCTGGTCGCACCGCTGCTTGCGCGAGGCTGTGCACACCAGGCAGCAGGACGGCGACTCCGGTGACGGCGCCCAGAATCCCGTACTGGACGAGCCGCCATCCAGTCACCCCGGCGATCGCACCGACAATGACCGACAACAGGCCGACCCAAACGGCGGTCAACGCCACCCCTCGAACAACCGTCCCCCGCGTCCAGACGTAGGTGGCGTCCAATGCCCTCGCCCGATCGACCTCGTGGCCGGCCGCCCACTGCTCTATCAGGCGACCCGCGCCCAAGCCGGGGCGTACGATCACGTAGGCCAGCACCGGTACCGCGACAACCGTGACGGCGGCCGCCTCCAAGTAGTTACTGGACTGCTCGACAGCAACCATGAGAAACGACCAAAAGACGTAGATCGGCAGCCCCACTGGGGCTGCGACGGCGCAGACCGCCCACGAGTACCTCCTGCCGTGCCGATCCCACGCCCACTGCCAGATGCGTTCCATGCTGCAAGACTAAATTTCCGTAGGCGTTAAGTTGCGGCTCTTGGTGCGGCTGGACGGAATCGAATGCCGTATTCGGCAACGTCGATGAGCTACCGAAGTGCCGACGGCGTAGTCAAGGAGAAACCCGGCCACTACACACGAAAACACCCCCGGCGATAAACCGGAGGTGTTTCGCGTCGGGTGTTCTAGTGAGCGTGGCCGTGATGGTGGCCGTGCCCTTCTTCCTCAGCCGGCTTCTCGACAATGGCCGTCTCGGTGGTCAGCACCATGCGTGCCACCGACGCCGCGTTGAGTACCGCGGACCGGGTGACCTTGACCGGGTCGATGACCCCGTCGGCCGCCAAGTCGCCGTATTCCAACGTCGCCGCGTTGAACCCGTGCCCGACTTTCAGCTCAGCGACCTTGCTGACCACAACCGAGCCGTCCAGTCCGGCGTTGGCGGCGATCCAGTACAGCGGCGAACTGAGCGCATCGGAGAACACCTGCACGCCAGCGGCCTCGTCACCGGACAGCGACGCACGCAGGTCATCGAGCGCTTTGCGTGCATGCAGTAGCGCAGATCCACCGCCCGCGACGATGCCCTCTTCTACGGCGGCCTTGGCGGCGGCAACTGCGTCCTCGACACTTTCTTTGCGCTCTTTGAGCGCGGTCTCGGTAGCGGCGCCGACCTTGATCACGGCAACGCCGCCAGACAGCTTGGCCAGCCGCTCTTCCAGCTTTTCGCGATCCCAGTCGGAGTCGGTGCTTTCGATCTCGGATCGCAACTGCTTGGCGCGAGTGGCGATGGCCTCGGCACCGCCGCCGCCCTCGACGATGACGGTTTCGTCCTTGCTGACCACCACGCGGCGGGCCGAACCGAGTACCTCGAGGCCCACCTCACGCAACGCCAGCCCGACGTCGGGGTTGACGACCTCGCCGCCGGTGACGACGGCCAAGTCCTCCAGGAACGCCTTGCGGCGGTCGCCGAAGAACGGCGCCTTGACCGCGACCGCTTTCAGCGTCTTGCGGATCGCGTTGACCACCAACGTCGACAGTGGCTCGCCTTCGACGTCCTCGGCAATCACCAGCAGCGGCTTGCCCGCCTCGGCGACCTTCTCCAGCAACGGCAGCAAGTCGGGCAGTGAGCTGATCTTGTCGCGGTGCAACAGGATCAGGGCGTCATCGAGCACGGCCTGCTGAGCGTCGAAGTCGGTGACGAAGTACGCCGACAGGAAGCCCTTGTCGAAGCCGACGCCCTCGGTGAACTCCAGCTCGGTGCTGACCGTCGACGACTCCTCGACGCTGACCACGCCGTCGTGGCCGACCTTGGTCATCGCCTCGCCGACCAGCTCGCCGATCTGCTCGTCACGCGAAGACACGGTGGCCACCTGCGCGATACCGGTCTGACCGGACACCGGGGTGGCCGATGCCAGCAACGCCTCGGACACCTCGTCGGCGGCCTTGCTGATCCCCCACCCGAGCGCGATCGGGTTGGCGCCCGCGGCGACGTTGCGCAGGCCGTTCTTGATGATGGCCTGTGCCAGCACGGTCGCGGTGGTGGTGCCGTCGCCGGCGATGTCGTTGGTCTTGGTGGCCACCGACTTGACCAGCTGGGCGCCCAGGTTCTCGAACGGGTCTTCCAGGTCGATCTCCCGGGCGACGGTGACACCGTCATTGGTGACCACGGGTCCGCCAAAGGCCTTGGCCAGCACCACATGCCGGCCGCGCGGGCCCAGCGTCACCCGAACCGCGTCGGCGAGCTTGTCCACGCCGGCTTCCAACGCCCGCCGCGCGGTCTCATTGAACTCAATCTGCTTGCTCATAGCTCTTTCTTGTCCCTCTGAATAAGCGATCCGCCCCGGAAATCACCCACGTGTTGACGTGGGGATCGCCGGGGCGGAACACGCCTCTAGATTCTTTGGCGACGACCCGCTGCACTCGGCTCCGCCGAGCTTGCGATCGCCCCTACCTACTTGTCGACGACGGCCAGCACGTCGCGGGCCGACAGGATCAGGTACTCCTCGCCGTTGTACTTGATCTCGGTGCCGCCGTACTTGCTGTAGATGACGGTGTCGCCCTTCGACACGTCCAGCGGAATCCGCTTCGAGCCGTCCTCATCCCACCGGCCGGGGCCGACGGCGACGACTTTGCCCTCTTGGGGCTTTTCCTTAGCGGTGTCGGGAATGACCAGACCGGATGCGGTCGTGGTCTCGGCCTCGTTGGCCTGTACGAGGATCTTGTCCTCGAGTGGCTTAATGTTCACGCTCGCCACGATGGAGCCCTCCACTAGTTTGTAGCAGGCCCGGGGCGGGTGCCCCGGACTTCCGAATTACCAGGTGCTTCGGCATTCGTCCGTGCCCACGCGTCGTCGTCGCGGGTGCCGACGCGGGGATTGTCCGATTGCCACCTAGCACTCTATACATGCGAGTGCTAGCACTCAAGGTCGGCCCGCTGCTTCTGGCATTCTCGCCGACCGGGTCAGCCGACTTGGCCTTTTACCACCGGCAGGCCCGGGTCGCTGGCCACATCCAGCGGGGACGGCGACGCACCGGCGGCTACCAGGTGCGCGGCGAAGGCGGCGATCATCGCACCGTTGTCGGTGCACAGCCGCAAGCCGGGAATGCGCAGCGTCAAACCGGCCGCCGCGCAGCGCTGTGCGGCGAGCTCGCGCAGCCGCGAGTTGGCGGCTACGCCGCCCGCGATGAGCAGGGTGGACACGCCGAGCCCGGTGGCGGCGCGTACCGCCTTCATGGTCAGCACATCGGCCACCGCCTCCTGGAAGCCGGCGGCGATGTCGGCGGTCGCCGCCGCCGGATGGCTCTCCACGTAGCGCGCGACCGCGGTCTTGAGCCCGGAGAAGCTGAACGCGTGCGGCTCGTCGGCCGGTCCGGTCATCCCGCGCGGAAACACGATCGCGCCCGGGTCACCGGTACGTGCCAGATCGTCGAGCCCTTTGCCGCCCGGGTAGCCCAACCCCAGTAGCCGGGCCACCTTGTCGTAGGCCTCCCCCGCGGCGTCGTCGACAGTGCTGCCCAGTTCGACGATCGGCTCGCCGAGCGACCGCACATGTAACAGGTGAGTGTGCCCGCCGGACACCAGCAGCGCCACGCTCTCGGGCAGCGGCCCGTGTTCGTAGACATCGGCGGCCAGGTGCCCGCCCAGATGGTTCACGGCGTAGAACGGCACGTCCCAGGCGGCCGAATAGGCTTTGGCCGCAGCGACTCCCACCAGCAGCGCACCGGCCAACCCCGGCCCGATCGTGGCAGCGACGACGTCGGGTTTATCCACCCCCGCGACGGCCAGCGCACGGCGCATGGCCGGACCGAGCGCCTCCAGGTGTGCCCGCGACGCGATTTCGGGCACGACGCCGCCGAACCGGACGTGTTCTTCAACGCTGGACGCCACCTCGTCGGCCAACAGCGTCACGGTGCCGTCGGCGTCGAGCTGGGCGATGCCGACTCCGGTTTCGTCGCAAGAGGTTTCGATGGCAAGGATGGTTGTCATTCGCCCCGCTCCCCCTCCCGTCGCATGGTGTAGGCGTCGGCACCGCTGATCCGGTAGTACCGTCGGCGCAGGCCCACTTCGGTAAATCCCACGCTGCGGTAGAGCGCGATCGCCGTCGCGTTATCGGTGCGGACCTCCAGATGCACGACGGCGCCCTCGGCGATGTTCAGCAGCTCATCCAGCAGCCGCCGGCCGATGCCACGGCCTTGGTAAGCCGGGTCGACGCCGATGGTGTGCACCTCGTACTCGAACGGCGGTGTGCGGCCCAACCGCGAGATGCCGCCGTAGCCGATCAGCGGGTCCCCGCCATCAGCACTGACGCGCGCGGCCACATAGTGATTGTGGTCGGCGGCGAGCTCGCGGACGAATGCCGCTGTCGGCCAAGGGTCGTCGCCCGGAAACAGCAGCGCCTCCAATTCGGCGCAGCGGTCGGCGTCGGCGACCGTCAGTGCGCCGATGGTCACGGGTTCACTGCGGGCGGTCATCGCGAAGCCGCTTCGCGCTCAGCGATGGTCTTGGCATCCGGCCGACGCAGATACAGCGGCACCAGCGCGGCAGGAAGCTGCGACCAGTCGGCCACCGAGGCCACTAGACCCGTCGCGTTGGGGTACAGCGGTTCGCGGCATGGCAGCCCGAACAACGCCGCGTGGTCGGGCGAGCCGGCAACCGACTGCGCGGAACCAGGGTCGATGTCGGCCGGGGCGCTGACCGCCGGGCCATCGATGCGGACGCCGTCCCGATAGCGCGCCCAGTAGACCTCGCGCCGACGAGCGTCGGTGACCACCAGCGTGTCACCGGTGGTCTGGCCGCCGATGGCATCGAGGCTGCAGACCCCGTACACCGGGATGCCAAGTGCGTGCCCATAGGCCGCCGCGGTCGCCATACCGACCCGCAATCCGGTGAACGGACCCGGACCACACCCGACGACGACGGCGCCGAGGTCGGCCATCGCGCGCCCGGCATCGACGAGGGCGGCCAACACATTCGGCGTGATCCGTTCGGCGTGCGCGCGGGCGTCGAGGCTGACCCGCTCCGCGAGCAGGTCGAGCCGGTCGCCGCCCCGGCCGACCAGCCCGGCGGTCACCGCCGGGGTGGCGGTGTCGATCGCGAGCACCAGCTGAGTCGTGTGCGCCGCGCGGCTCATGGGTAACTCCATTGCCACGTCGCGGTCCGTATGTCGGAGTTGCTGATTCGTTCGAGGCGGACGTCGAGGTGCCGGTCGGATAACCGTTCGACAAGCCCTTCGCCCCACTCCACCACGACGACGGCATCATCGAGCTCGGTGTCCAGATCCAGGGATTCGAGCTCGTCGAGCAGGTCGGCGCCAGTGTGGTCGAGCAGCCGGTAGACGTCGACGTGGATCATCGCCGCAGCGCCGGTCCGTCGTGGCGGATGCACCCGCGCAAGCACGAACGTCGGCGACGTCACCGGCCCGCCGACATCCATCGCCGCGGCAATACCCTTGGCCAGCACAGTTTTTCCCGCACCGAGCGGACCGGAGAGCACGACGACATCGCCGGCGCGTAACTGGCCGCCCAGCCGCGAACCCAGCGCGACGGTGTCTTCGACACGCGGCAACGTTGCGATGCCGGACCGTGGCGATCGCGAGCGCGGCCAAGCCGGGCGCGGCGGGTCGCCACTAATGTTGGACTGTGGCGATCGCGAGCGCGGCGAAGCCGGGAGCGGCGGGTCGCCACTAATGTCGGACCCAGTGTCAGTCACGGCGCAGAACCCGATCGCGCACCCGCTTGGTCAGCGCCACGAATCTGCTTGGGGTGGCGTGCTTGACCAGCCGCACCAGTCCGTCGTTGATCGGATCCGGTTTCTCCAGTAGCACCAGATGCCCCGCGCGCGAGACGATCACCAACTCGGAATCCGGCAGCGCATGGGTCAATCTCTTCGAGTATTCGGCGGGGGTGACCAAGTCGTGATCACCGCAGACAATCAGTGTCGGGATGGTGGCCAGCGTCGGCAGTCCCTTGGTCTCGTCGTGAACCTCGAGTGCGTGCAGAAACTCCACCATGGTTGGGATCGGGGTTTCGAGCATCATCTTCTCCGAGAATGCCGCGATGCTGGGGCTGACGTTCGAGTTCGAGAAGGATGCTGCTCGAAGAATCGGGCCGATCAGCGAGCGCGTCGCGTTGCGACCGCGGTCGATGAGTTTGGGCGCCGATCGCGCGGCACGCCGAACAGCTTCGAGCGCAGGGTTATTCAGAATCTCTCCGAGTGGCGACTTGGCCACCCCTTCGGCCGCGGACGAGATCAGCGCCGCCCCGGTGATCCGGCTGCCATAGTGCTGCGGGAACTGCCGGGCATGCGACAACACCGTCATCCCGCCCATCGAATGGCCGACCAACACGATCGGGCCCCGCGGCGCGATCACCTGCAGCACGGTCTCCAAGTCCTTGCCCAGCTGTGTCACCGTGTAGGTTTCCGGCGGGGCTTCACCGGACCGGCCGTGACCGCGCTGGTCATAGAAGATCATCCGGACCTCGGTCCCCCATTCCTCGGACAGCCGGATGCGCTGAAAGTGAAAGGAGCCCATGCGAAGGCAGAATCCGTGGGCGAACACGACGGTCAATGGCGCGTCGGTGGGCCCCACCTCGCGCACCGCGAGGGGCACGCCGTCGGGAGTGGTCACCAGATAGCTGCGGTCACCGTCGAGTGTCTCGAAATCCTCGTGGGCATAGGGGTCGTCGAAGACGGCACGCCGCGTCATCGAGCGGGCCACAGTGACTCCGGCGATGGTGCCGAGCGCACCCACTCCTGCAGCACCTGCCAGCCACCGTGCCAGCCCCTTGTTCATGTGGGGGCCGTCAAGATTGTCACCGCTCAACGGTTTCCAGCCTCGCGGTAGGTTCTGATGATGCGCCCGCGCGGACTGGTCACCACTTCGTAGTGGATGGTGTCCAGCAGGTCCGCCCACTCATGTGCGGTCGGCTCACCCTGGGCGCCCGGCCCGAACAGGATCGCCTCGTCGCCTTCGGCCACGTCGACGTGCCCTGGACCGAGGTCGACCAGGAACTGGTCCATGCAGACGCGGCCGATGCCGGCGCGCCGCCTGCCATTGATCAGCACATCCAGCCGGCCACCCAGCGACCGGAAGACGCCGTCGGCGTAGCCGATCGGCATCAGCGCCACGGTGGTGTCTTGCTGTGCGATCCAGGTGTGTCCATACGACACGCCCTCGCCAGCCCGAATCGACTTCACCAGCGCAACAACGCATTTCACCGTCATCGCCGGTATCAACCCCATGTCGCCGAGGCTGGGCACCGGGCTCAGCCCGTAGACCGCGATACCTGGCCGAACCATATCGAAGGCCAGGTCGGGACGCGACATCGTGGCCGACGAGTTCGACAGGTGCGCCACCTCGAACCGCACCTTCTGGTCGCGCGCCAGCGCCACGATATCGGTAAATCGTTGCGCCTGAACATCATTGATCGAGTTGTCGGGCTGGTCGGCGTAGACCATGTGCGACATCAGGCCCCGCAACCGGATGGCGTCCTCGGCAACGGCTTGGCGCAGCGCGGTCAGCATCGACGGGTATTGCGCCAGCGGGACGCCGTTGCGGTTCAGCCCGGTATCCACTTTGACGGTCACCGCGGCCGTGCGGCCGGTGCGACGGACCGCGCCCAGTAACTCGTCGAGCTGCCGGAGCGAGGACACCGCGATCTCCACGTCGGCCAGCAGCGCGGGCCCGAAGTCGATGCCGGGCGGATGCAGCCAGGCCAGCACGGGTGCGGTGACGCCGTCGGCACGCAACGCCAGTGCCTCGTCGACGGTGGCGACACCCAACTCGGCTGCACCGGCGGCCAGTGCGGCCCGGGCGACCTGCACCGCGCCGTGCCCGTACCCGTCGGCCTTGACGACAGCCATCAGTTGCGCACCGCCCGCGTGCTCACACAGCACCCGCACGTTGTGCTCGATGGCACCCAGATCCACGACGGCCTCAGCGAGGACGCCCGGTGTCAGCGATGTCGGCGTTACGACCACGGCAACCATTGTCCCAGAGCGGACTCTGCGGGCCGTATTCCGGCAGGTCAGTGTGCGAAATGCTGGGCTTTGTAGTGACCGCTGGGCTTGACCTTGTCCAAGGAGGCCAGCGCGGTGCGGGCGTCGTCGTGCAGCGCCCGGGCCAGGTCGGCCGAGAGCCCTTCCCGCACCACAATCCGCAGCACCGAGATGTCGGTGGCGTTGTCGGGCATGGTGTAGGCCGGCACCTGCCATCCGAAGCTCCGCAGCTCGTGCGAGACGTCGAACTCGGTGTAGCCCAGACCGCGGGCCAGCCGGAAGGCGACGACGGGAATCGCCGACCCGTCCGAGATCACCTCACAGTGGTCGGCTTCGTGCAGCTGTGCACCCAGCCAGCGGGCGGTCGACGATAACGCCTGCATGACCTGGGTATAGCCTTCGCGGCCCAGTCGCAGGAAGTTGTAGTACTGGCCGATTACCTGGTTGCCCGCACGGGAGAAGTTCAGGGTGAAGGTCGGCATGTCACCGCCGAGGTAGTTGACGTGGAACACCAAGTCCTCGGGCAGGTACTCCTTGCTGCGCCACACGACGAAGCCGATGCCGGGGTAGGTCAGGCCGTACTTGTGTCCGCTGACATTGATCGATACCACGCGCGGCAGCTTGAAGTCCCATTTCAATTCGGGATGCAGGAACGGCACCACAAAGCCCCCGCTGGCCGCGTCGACGTGCACTGGGACATCTACGCCCCCGTCGGCTGCCAGTTTGTCCAGCGCCGCGCAGATCTCTGCGATCGGCTCCAGTTCACCGGTGTAGGTGGTGCCCAGGATCGCCACCACGCCGATGGTGTCCTCATCGACGGCGTCGACGACCTGCTCAGGCGTGATGACGTAGCGGCCCTCCTCCATCGGCAGGTAGCGGGGTTCGACGTCGAAGTAGCGACAGAATTTCTCCCACACCACCTGGACGTTGGAGCCCATCACCAGGTTCGGGGTCCGCTTTTCCCAACCTTTGCCGATCTTGGCCCGCCACCGCCATTTCATCGCCAGGCCACCCAGCATGACCGCCTCGCTGGAGCCGATGGTGGAGACCCCGCAGGCGCTCGAAGGGTCGTCGTCGCGCAGGTGATCGGCGTGGAACAGATCGGCCACCATGCATACGCAGCGCTGCTCGATCGCAGCCGTCAGCGGATATTCGTCCTTATCGATCATGTTCTTGTCGAACGTCTCGGCCATCAGCCTGTCCGCCTGGGGATCCATCCAGGTGGTGACGAACGTCGCCAGATTCAGCCGCGAGCTGCCGTCGAGCATCAGCTCGTCGTGGATGAAGCGGTAGGCGGCTTCGGGATCCATCGACTCCTCGGGCAGGCGCAATGCCGGCACCGGGGTGGTGAACATGCGGTCGGTGTAGGCGGGCGCGATCGAGTGCGCAGGGACGGACGGTCGGCTGGTGGTCATAACGGGTCCTTTTCGGTTGGTGGCTAGAGCGCGGCTAAAGCGGTTCGGATGTGACCGACGATGCGTGACGCCGACGTCGGCGCGTAGCCCGGGCCCGGGTCAGCGGCCGACAGCGCCGCCGCGCGGGCGTGCACGAAGGCTCCGGCGGCCGCGGCTTCGCTGGGCGGCAACCCCGCGGCCAGCAGGGCGCCGATCATCCCGGACAGCAGATCGCCGGACCCGGCGGTCGCCGCCCAGGACTGCCCGGCCGGGTTGAGGTACACCGGGCCACCGGGATCGGCGATGACGGTGACGTTGCCTTTCAGCAGCACGGTCGCCCCGAGCGCGTCGGCGAGTTTGCGGGTGGCGCCGACACGATCGTCGCCGGGCGGAGCGCCGGCCAGCCGAGCGAACTCGCCGGCGTGCGGCGTCAGTAAGGTCGGGGCGCGACGGGAGGCCACTATCTCGGGGTGCGCCGCCAGGATGGTCAACCCGTCGGCGTCGACCAGCACCGGCAGGTCGGTCTGCAGTGCGAACCACAGTGCGGCGGCGCCAGTTTCGTCGGTCCCCAGTCCCGGCCCGACGACCCAGGACTGCACCCGCCCGGCGGCGGCCGGGGTTGGCGAGGCGATCACTTCGGGCCAGTGCGCGAGCACGTCGCTGTGTGCGCTGCCGGTGTAGCGAACCATCCCGGACGTCGCCGCCACGGCGGCGCCGGTGCACAGCACCGCGGCACCCGGGTAGGTCGACGAACCGGCCATCACGCCGGTGACGCCCTGGGTGTACTTGTCGTCGTGCGGCCCCGGCACCGGCCAGCGCGCGGCGACATCGGCCGCGTCGAAGCCGACGACGTCGGTGGTGGGCAGGTCGAGGCCGATGTCGACCAGCTTCACCCGTCCGCAGTCGGCCAGCGCGTGCGCGGGCTTGAGGCCGCCGAACGTCACGGTCAGCGCGGCGTGGACGGCCGGACCGGTGATCGCGCCGGTAGCGCCGTCGATGCCGCTGGGGATGTCGACGGCGACGACCGGGATCGCGCTGGCATCGACCGCCTCGAAGACGTCGGCCGCGTCCGGCCGCAGCGGCCCGGACCCGGAGATGCCCACGACCCCGTCGATGACGAGATCGGTTGCTGCCGAGACGCGTTCGACGATGCGGCCGCCGGCGTTGCGGAAGGCTGCCAGACCCTTCTGGTGGGTGCGTTCCGGTTTGAGCAGTATCGCGTCGGCGGCCGCGCCGCGGCGGCGCAGAAAGGTCGCCGCCCATAGCGCGTCACCGCCGTTGTCGCCCGAGCCGACGACCGCACACACCCGCCGTCCGGCAACCCCGCCGGTGCGGGCGGTCAACTCGCCGATGATCGCGTTGGCCAATCCGTAGGCCGCGCGCTTCATCAGAGCCCCGTCGGGCAGGCTGGCCAGCAGCGGCGCTTCGGCGTCGCGGATCGCGTCAGCCGAGTAGTAGTGCCGCATTGTGCTCAGGTTACGTGTCCGCGATCGCGGGTACAGTCGATTAAACAAGCTAAGTACTTAGGCAGTGCTGCCGACAGGAGGGCGCAGATGACACGGACCGACGACGACACCTGGGACCTGGCGACCAGCGTGGGCGCCACCGCGACCGGCGTTGCGGTGGGCCGCGCGCTGGCGAATCGGGCTAGCAACCCGCTGATCAACGATCCCTTCGCCGAGCCGCTGGTGCGCGCGGTCGGCGTCGACTTCTTCACCCGATTGGCCAGTGGCGAATTGGATGTGGCCGATGTCGACGACGGCGGCGAGTTCGGGATGCAGCGAATGGGCGACATGATGGCCGTGCGTACCCGCTTCTTCGACGACTTCTTCATCGAGGCGACCGACAGGGGAATTCGCCAAGCGGTGATCTTGGCATCGGGGCTGGATGCCCGTGCCTACCGACTGCCTTGGCCGGACGGGACCGTTGTCTACGAGATCGACCAGCCCACGGTTATCGAGTTCAAAACCAAAACGCTCACCGACCTGGGCGCCGACCCCACCGCCGACCGGCGAGCCGTGGCCGTGGATCTGCGCCACGACTGGCCGACCGCGCTGCGCGGCGCCGGCCTGGACCCCACCCAGCCCACCGCGTGGAGCGCGGAAGGCCTGATGCCATTCCTGCCGCCGGCCGCTCAGGATGAGTTGCTCGACAACATCACCATGCTGAGTGCGGCGGGCAGCCAGTTGGCCACCGAGAACATGCCGGACGCCGGCCGGGCCGTGCCGATGATGGCCGACCGGATGGAACAGGCCATCGAACGTTGGCGCCAGCACGGATTCGACCTGGAGATGACCGACCTCTGGTACGCCGGCGACCGCCACGATGTGGCCGACTATCTCGATAGTCACGGCTGGCGCGTTGCCGCCAAGAGCGTCGCGGAACTCGCTACGGCTCACGGGCTTTCGGTCCGGACACCCGACGACGAAGCCGCGAATCTCGCCGGGTTCGGCTATGTGACCGCTACCCGGAGGTAGCGGCCGCGGGGCGTTGAGCACCGTCTCTCACGACGTTTACCTTGGCACGGTGCAGCCCTGATCGAGCCTTGATCCGCTGCGTCACGAAGCGTATTCTTGCCCCAATTACGAAACCCTGCGTATCGTAATTGGGGCTTCTGTCGCAGGCGCTCATCGATGATGCGAAAGGATCTCCCTTGATGCGCAGCCGCTACGCCGGCCAACCCTTCACCACCCCCACCACCGACATTGCCGCCGCACTCGAGCAAGTCAGCATCCCGACGCTGTTGCTGTCGCTGGTGCACATCACCGGCGATCCCCGCTTCGTCCGTGACTTCAAACCCGCCGGGATCTTCCTCAACGAGGTCCAGGGCTTCATGTCCGAAGAGGACAAAGCCCGCGCCCGGGCTGAGGCGCTGCCCGTGATCGCCGACTATCGGGACCGTGGCTGCCCCGAGCCCGCCCCGCTGCCACCCGAGCTCATCAAGGAAATGATGGACTGGGCGGTCTGCGAAAGCGTGCCCGACGACTATCTGCTGCTGCTTGCCGAAGAAATGGACCTTGACGGCGCCGACCCGCGCCGACCCGCGCCGCTGGACCCCGACCGCGCCGCACAATTGCCGGTCGTCGTCATCGGCTGTGGCGAATCGGGAGTTCTGGCCGGAATTCGTTTGAAGCAGGCCAACATTCCGTTCAC
This sequence comes from uncultured Actinomycetota bacterium, assembly GCA_963833915.1. Lineage (GTDB taxonomy): Bacteria > Actinomycetota > Actinomycetes > Mycobacteriales > Mycobacteriaceae > Mycobacterium. The sequence goes on along the minus strand of CAWHZO010000002.1, from coordinate 244,057 downwards.
CATCGTGGAGAAGAACGCCGGCCCGGGTGGAACCTGGTGGGAGAACAGCTATCCGGGTGCACGCGTCGACGTGGCCAACCATTTCTATTGCTACAGCTTCGAGCCCAGCAATGAGTGGACGCATTTCTTCGCCGAACAGCCGGAGTTGCAAGGCTACTTCACCGGCGTGATGGACAAGCACGGTCTCGACGAGCATGTGCGATGGGAGACCGAGGTGATTGCCGCCGAGTGGGACGACGAGGACGGCATGTGGACGGTGACGGTGCGGGAGGCCGACGAGGGGCTCACCACGATGCGGGCGGGCGCCGTCATCACCGCGGTCGGCCAGCTCAACCGCGCCTATGTGCCGCAATTCCAGGGCGCCAAGGCATTTCGCGGGCCGTCATTTCATTCCGCGGCGTGGGATCACTCTGTCGATGTCACCGGCAAGCGCGTGGCGCTGATCGGCGCCGGCGCCAGCGGCTTTCAGATCGCACCGGCCATCGCCGACGAAGTCGAGCATCTCACCATTTTTCAGCGCACCGCCCAGTGGATGTTCCCAAATCCGATGTATCACGAGCGCGTCGGCGACGGTGTGCGCTGGGCGATGAACCACCTGCCGTTCTACGGGCGCTGGTACCGATTCCTGGTGCTGTGGCCCGGCTCCGACAAGGGACTCGACGCGGCGCGGGTCGACCCGGCTTACCCCGACCAGGACTACGCGGTCAGCGAGATCAACGCCTTGGCCCGCCTGATGTTCACCGACTGGATCACCAATCAGGTTGACGGAGAGGAGGATCTGTTGGCCAAGGTGCTACCGGACTATCCGGCCACCGGGAAACGGACGCTGCAAGACGACGGCACCTGGTTGCGAACGCTGCGCCGCGACGACGTCGACTTGGTGCGCACGCCGATCCAGGAGATCACCGCCGACGGCATCGTCACCGTCGACGGTGCCACCCACGACGTCGATATCATCGTCTACGCCACCGGGTTCCGGCACACCGACGTGCTGTGGCCGATGACCGTCACCGGCCGAGACGGTGTCGACCTGCATGGCGTCTGGGGCAGTAGGCCATTCGCATATCTAGGTATCACTGTTCCGCAGTTCCCTAACTTCTTCGTGATCTACGGGCCGGGGGCTCACCTCGCCCACGGTGGCAGCCTGATCTTCAACTCCGAACTGCAGATGCGCTACATCAACAGCTGCCTGGCGAAACTGGCCGAGCCGACCGTGCATTCGATCGAACCAACCGCCGATGCGGCGGCCGACTGGCATCAACGTACCCAGGCCGAAATCAAGCAGATGGTGTGGTCGCACCCCGCGGTCAAGCACTCCTACTTCAAAAATGGCGACGGCGAAATCCACACCGTCAGCCCGTGGCGGCTCAACGAGTACTGGGCGGCGACCCGCGAGCCCGACTGGTCGCAGTTCGTCGTAATCACTCGACGATGACGAGCTCGGCCGGTGCTCGCCAATATGAGTGCGGTGCAGCCGAGTCTGCGCCGCGGCCTTGCCGCGACCGCTCCGTTCATGAGAATTCTGCGGCGACTGCGCCACCTATGACGCCTCGCTAGATTGACCGTCGGTTTCGCCGAATGCCTTATTCAGCCATTCGCTCATCGCCGCGGCCAGCGCGGTACTGTTCTCGCGCTTGACGATCTGATGGCCGTCGTCACTGAACAACACGTAACGCACGTCGCGGCCGGCCCGCCGCAACGCCTCGACTATCTGCTCCGACTCGCCGACCGGCACATTGGTGTCGTTGACCCCGTGCACGACCAGCAACGGCGCGGTCAACGCGTCGACCCGGCGCAGCGGCGACAGCGCCTCGAGCAACTCGCGGTCGTTGACCGGGTGGCCGTACTCCGGATAGGCGCCGTCCGCGATCCACTGCTCGGTGTTGCGATAAAACGTGGTCAGATCACTCATCCCACAGATGGTGACGCCCGCCGCGAACAAGTTCGGGTGAAACGTCATCGCCGCCAAGGTCAGGAAACCTCCGTAGGACCAGCCCGCGCAAGCGATCCGCCCCGGGTCAGCCAGTTGGTTGTCCACCAGGAAGCGCACGCAGTCGGCGACGTCGTCGATGGCCGCGAACCGTTTTTCCTTGTCATCGGCGTGGACGAAGGTGCGGCCCAAGCCGCCGGAGCCGCGAACATTGGGCGTCAGCACGCTGATCCCGGCGTCGAGCAACTCCGAAAAGATCTCGCTGTATTCGGGCCGAGCCTGCCCTTCGGGACCACCGTGAAGGTATACCAATGCGCCCGAAATAGCACTGCTGCCCTGCGACCGGTATAGCCACGCGGGCAGAGTCAGCCCGTCGCGCGCTGTGATCGTCTCCAGCACCGGGCTCGCGCCGGATCCGCGGGCCACCGGACCGCGGCTGGGTTCGCGGTCGATGCTCTGCCATTGACGCGTGCGCGGGTCCACCAACTCGACAGTTCTTGGCATCGAGGGGCTTTGAACAGTCACCGCGACCATCGACCCGCCGGCACTGAGGGACAGCTCGCCGGCGACCATGCCAGGCAACGGGATCGGTTCGGCCAGTGTGTTGTCGGCGTATTCGAGGATCTGTAACTCGCTGCATCCCTGCAGGTTCCATAGCAGCGCGACGGTGGAGAGGTCGTCACTGACAGCAAACTCGTCGAGGTCGCAGTCCGGGCGCTCGGCGACCACGGAGTAGGTGACACCGTCCTCGGTGGCCGTCACCTCCAGCAGTCGGGTGTGCTCGCAGCCATTGTCGCTGCTGATCAGCGCGCGGACGTATCCGCGGCTGTCGCTGTGTCCGTCCACCGCGTTTCCGTGCACTTCATACGTCTTGGCGGGGTGGTACAGCTTGGTCGCCTCGCCGTCGCCGTAGCGGATGCGGCGTGGATGGTGGTCGTCAAGGATCACACCGCGAGCGGTCGTGGAACCGGGATCCGCTGGCAGCAAGGCGATTTCGCTGCCACCACGCAACATCATCAGCTCATGGTAGCCGCGCGGCCCGACCCGGATCAGTGCCGCCCCGGCCCACGCATCGACCAGTCGGCCACCGGATCGGCGGTCCAGCACGGTGCTATGGCCGTCGGCTGGATCGATCAGGCAGGACCGGCCTATACCGTCCTCACCAGTCAGGATGGCCGCCACCCGGACGCCGTCCCAACCGATCAGCTCGGCGGTGCCGTCCTCTTCACCGTCGATGCGCCGCGCCATCCGGTCGTCGGGATCGGTGGTGACGACCCAGATCTGGGTGCGAGTGCCCCCGTCGGGTGCCACTTCGCAGGCCAGCCATTGACCGTCGGCGGAGTGGATGACACGAGAGACCGGGCCCTCCACCGGTAGCTCCACATCACGTGACGAACTGGCCCGCCGGCCGTGCAGAAACCGTTGCACCGCGCGCGGGTACCCGCCGTCGTCGATGAGGTGAGCGAACGCGGTGCGCATCAGGCGACAATGACGCGCCGTAGAGCGCGCGCACCTGCCGCCCCATCGCCTCAGCCCTCCATGCTCTGCAGCCACATCTCCAGCACCGCCAGTTGCCACAGCGCATTTGAGCCCAACGTGGTTCGTGTCTCGATTCGGCGCGGCCAGCAGCGCGTTGACGGTCTCGGGGCGATACAGCCCGCGGCTTCGGGCGGCATCGTTGGTCAGCGCATCACGCACCATGTCAAGCACATCGCCGTGCAGATGGCGGATGCCCGGCACCGGGAAGTAGCCCTTCGTCCGGTCGATCACCTCCGACGGCAGCAACGCCCGCGACGCGTCCTTGAGCACACCCTTTCCGCCCGATGCCAGCTTCAGCTCGGGCGGGCAGGAGGCTGCCAGCTCGACGAAGTCGTGGTCGAGGAAGGGCACGCGCGCCTCCAGCCCCCACGCCATCGTCATGTTGTCGACGCGTTTGACCGGATCGTCGACGAGCATGACCTGGGTGTCCAGCCGCAGCGCCGCGTCCACCGCGGAATCGGCGCCGGGCGCCCCTTGATGGGCGGTCGCGAACTCGCGGCTCGCATCGACGTCAATCCCGTACTCGGGGGCGAAGATTGACAGCACGTCGCTGTGGCCGCGGTCGAAGAACACCTTGGCGTACGCCTCGGTGGTCTGCTCGCGGGCGACGTTGGCCAGCGGTGGGTACCAGTCGTAGCCGGCCAGGATCTCGTCGGCGCCCTGGCCGGACTGGACCACCTTCACCGATTTACTGACTTCCTCCGACAGCAGGTAGAAGGCCACGCAATCGTGGCTGACCATCGGTTCGCTCATCGCGGCAATGGTTTTCGGCACCGCGGGCAGCAGCCGCGACGCGTCGATGTGGATCTTGTGATGGTCGGTGTCGAAGGTCTTGGCGATCAAGTCGGAGTAGAAGTACTCGTCGCCGGATTCGCCGCCGGCCGAGTCGAAACCGATGCTGAAGGTGGCCAGTCCATGCTGGCCCTGCTCGGCGAGCAGTGCCACCACGATCGAAGAGTCGATGCCGCCCGAAAGCAACACGCCGACCGGCACATCGGCGACCATCCGGCGTACCACGGCGGTCCGCAACGCATCCATCAGGGCGGCTTCCCAGTCGCCGACCGACCAGGACGCTTTGCACGGGTCGCGGCGGAATTCCGGTGTCCAGTAGACGGTGTCGGTGTGCGAACCGTCGGGCTGGATGACTCGCACGGTTGCCGGCGGCAGCTTGCGCACGCCTTGATAGATCGTGCGCGGCGCCGGCACCACGGAGTGGAAGGTCATGTAGTGGTGCAGCGCGTGGCGGTCCAGCTCGGTGTCCACGCCGCCGGCATGCAGCAGCGCCCGCACCGTGGAGGCGAATCGCAGCCGGCCGGGCACCGACGCCAGGTACAGCGGCTTGATGCCCAGCCGGTCGCGCGCCAGCGTCACCACACCGGTGTCCCGGTCGGCGACGGCGAACGCGAACATCCCCTTGAATCGGTCGACGCAGCGCACGCCCCAGTGGTGGAACGCCTTGATCACCACCTCGCTGTCGGCGGTCGAGAAGAAGCGGTACCCGGCGGCTTCAAGTTCGTCGCGCAGCTGTTTGTAGTTGTAGATGCAGCCGTTGAACACCAGCGTCAGCCCGAGATCGCTGTCGACCATCGGCTGGGCGCCGCGGGCGGAAAGGTCGATGATCGACAGCCGCCGATGCCCGAAAGCCACTGGTCCGTGGGCCACCACGCCTTCGGAATCCGGTCCGCGCGACGTCATCACGCCGGTCATCCGGGTGACTGCGCCGACATCCGCTGCGCGCCCGTCCCAGCGGATCTCACCGCAGATACCGCACATGTCTCCTGCTTCCGTTTTCTCGAGTCCGGCCGACTAGCCTTCAGCTGTTGTTGGCGCGACCAGAATCCACGTGTCCTTGCTGCCCCCGCCGAAAGACGAGTTGACGATCCGCGACCCCCGGCTCGCGGCCCGGGTCAACGCCGCAGGTGTGACGTGCGCCGACACTGAACCACCCGCACCTGCCCTCAGGTGGACGAATGCGCGCAGGTCGACGTGATGCGGGTAGATGCCGTCACCATCGAAGGTGGGATGGGTGGACAGGGCAACCAACTCCTGGGCGATGAACCGCTCCGGTTGGGTGACCAGCTCGTGCCGACGCGCCTCCAGCGCGGCTTCGGAGGCATCGGGACCGATCAGCACTCCCGTTCCGCCTAACCCGTCGATGGGCTTGACGACCATATCGGCGAGATTGGCCAGCACGAAGTCACGTTGCTCACGCTCGGCGCAGATCCACGTCGGAACCTGAGCCAGCTTGGGTTTTTCGCCAAGGTAGTACTCGATCATGGCCGGCACATAGGCGTAGATCGCTTTGTCGTCGGCCACTCCGTTGGCAAGCGCATTGGCAATCGTGAGATGGCCGTCGGTGATCGCACCGAGCAGCCCCGGCCGCAGCGGAGCGCCGTCGTACCCGGCAGAAGACAGCAGCATGTCCTCGTCCATCCGCGCATAGGCGACATCGATCGGTCGGACGTCGGAACCGATGTGGCGCACCAGCTTTCCATCACGCACCGACAGGTCCGACGGCTGCACCAGCGCGACGCCCATTTCGTCAGCCAGGAAGGTGTGCTCGAACCAGGCCGAGTCTTCCCACCCGGCGGACAGCAGCACGATCACCGGGTCGTCAGCGGCGTGCGGCGGCGCCGCTGCGCGCAGCGTTTCGAGCAGCATCTGCGGCGTCCGGTCGACGTCTTCGATCGCGGAGCGCGGTTGCGGCTCGGGGAGGTGCTTGCTGAGCAGACGGTGGTTGACGATCGCGTACGCGGCGCCCGACGGCACCCGCAGGTTGTCTTCGAGCACCATCCAATGGCCGGCCCGGTCGCAGACGACGTCGGTACCGCTGATGTGCGCGCGCACCGTGTCGCCGGCCAACCGGCCCGTCGATCGAAAGCCGGGTGCCCGGTCGAGGGCCTGCACACCGATGATGCCGTCGGCGACGATCGTCTGCTCGGAATAGATGTCGCGGAGGAATGCGTCCAGCGCCCGGGCCCGCTGACCCAGGCCTTCGGATAGCTGCGCCCAGTCTTCCGCGGCCACTACGCGGGGTATCAGATCGACCGGGAACAGCTGGGCGCGACTCTGGCCGGTGACGCGGAAGGTGATGTTGTCGGCGCGCTGCTCCTGCTCGATGCATCCTTCCCGGAACCGCAGCTGCACCACCCCGAGGCGGGCAATGGTGTCCAGGACCGTCCGATAGCGCGGCCGCGGGTGACCATCGGTGTCGACGGCTTCGTCGTAGCTGACGTCGACGTTGCCACGGGCGACGCGAACCGCCGGATCGCTGCCGGGGTGGTAGCCGAACAACAGGGTCGGGTCGCCGCCGACGGCTGTCGCGGTGCTGGGCAAGCGGCCGGCGGTCTCGGCGACCAGCTGATCGACCACGTCGGTGAGGCGGCCGCGACGGCGCAGCGCCCGCCGTTGCCGAGCCGACGACGTACCCGCGATCAACACCTGTTGGGTCAACTCGCTGACGATGTCCCAGTCACCGCTGTCTTCCAGTTGGGGACGCAGCGAATCGACCAGCTCGGTGACCACGCCGGAAGCCGCCCTGCCGGCTGGAGCGCGGACGTCGACGAGGTCGCCCTCCAACCCCGACCGGGCGGCCCGCCACACCGCGGCCCGGCCCAGTGCCGGGGACAGGATCGTCGCTGGGGTGCCGGCCCGCGCGGCATCGACCTCGCGCCCGACCAGCGCCCGGAACAGCCCGGCGATCAGCACGATGGTGTCGACCGACGGACAGCTGTCGCACACCCGCAGCTCCAACGTCGGCACCGAGTTTGCCGGTCGGACGTCGAAGTAGACCATCCCGGCGTCGGTGATGACTCCGCTGGCCACCAGATCTTCGACCAGCGCGTCGTATTCCTCGGCCGATTGCACTGGGGCGGCCAGTCCTGTCGTCGGCCAACGCTGCCAGACCAGCGTGCGCAAACTCGAATAGCCGGTGTCTGAGCCGTCGGACGCGAACGGCGAGCTGGCCGACAGTGCGAGCAAAGTCGGCAAATATGCGGCCACCCGGTGGGCGACCGCGACCGCTTCGTCGCGGTTGTCGACGCCGACATGCACCTGAGTGCCGCAGATCAGCTGCTCGCGCGCCAGCAGTTGGTAGTCGGCAAGCATTTGCCGGTAGCGCGCTGTCCTGGTGACTTGCATTTCGGCCGGCACCGACAGCGGCATGGCCCCCGCCGCGACCACGCCTATGCCCAATTCGGCGGCCGTGTCGACCAAGACCCGGCGGTGGTCGACAAGTTCACCGCGCAGTCCATCCAGCGAATCGACCACGCGGGTGTTCGTCTCGACGACGCAGCGCTGGAGCTCCGCGACGTAGTGGTCGGACAGCTCGGCCAGCAGTTCGGGGGCGCGTGCCGTCAGTCGCCTCGTCCTGAGATCGACAAGGTGAAACTCCTCTTCGACACCCAACGTTCGCGGCGACGTATGTCGCATCCGCCAACCGTATGGGCTACCAGTTACCGCCGCGTTAACCATTGAGGGAGGTCATCGCCATCCCGGTTACTCGACGGTGACCGATTTGGCCAGGTTGCGCGGCTTGTCGACGTCGTAGCCGCGGGCCTGCGCCACCGAGGCCGCGAACACCTGCAGCGGAATGGTCGACAACAGCGGCTGGAAAAGAGTCGACACCGCTGGGATTTCGAACAGGTGATCGGCGTAGGGACGCACCGTGTCGTCGCCCTCCTCGGCGATCACGATGGTGATCGCTCCGCGAGTCTGGATTTCGCGGATGTTCGATAGCAGCTTGGCGTGCAGCATGGCCGCGCTCTTCGGTGAGGGCATCACCACGATGACCGGCAGATCATCTTCGATCAGTGCGATCGGGCCGTGTTTGAGCTCACCGGCGGCAAAGCCCTCGGCGTGCATGTATGCCAGTTCCTTCAGTTTCAGCGCGCCTTCCAGTGCCACCGGGTAGCCGACATGGCGGCCCAGGAACAGGATGGTTGACGCCTGGGCGAACCGCTGCGCCAGCGCGGCCACCGGCGCGATATCGGCGATCACGCGGGCCACCAGATCGGGCATGGCTTCCAGCTCGCGGTATTCGCGTTCGACCTCGTCGGGGTATTTGGTGCCGCGGGCCTGCGCCAGCGCCAGCCCGACCAGGTAGTTGGCGGCGATCTGCGCCAGAAAAGTCTTCGTCGACGCCACCCCGATCTCCGGGCCGGCGCGGGTGTAGAGCACTGCGTCGCATTCGCGGGGGATCTGCGAGCCGTTGGTGTTGCAGATCGCCAGGACCTTGGCTTTCTGCTCCTTGGCATGCCGCACAGCTTCCAGGGTGTCGGCGGTCTCCCCCGACTGTGAGATGGCTACCACCAGCGTGCTGCGGTCCAACACCGGGTCGCGGTAGCGGAACTCGCTGGCCAACTCCACCTCGACAGGCAGCCGGGTCCAGTGCTCGATCGCATACTTGGCCAGCAGCCCGGAGTGATACGCGGTGCCACAGGCAACCACGAAAACCTTGTCGATCTCACGCAGTTCCTGATCGGAGAGCCGCTGTTCGTCCAGCACTATCCGGCCGCCGACGAAATGCCCGAGCAGGGTGTCGGCCACCGCGGTGGGCTGCTCGGCGATCTCCTTGAGCATGAAGAACTCGTAGCCACCCTTTTCGGCGGCGGCCAGGTCCCAGTCGATGTGAAAAGTTCGGGCACGTTCGGTCAGATCGTTGCCGTGGAAGTCGTTGATCCGGTAGCCGTCGGCGGTGATCACCACGGCCTGGTCCTGGCCGAGCTCGACCGCGTTGCGGGTGTGTCCGATGAAGGCGGCGACGTCGGAGCCGACGAACATCTCGCCCTCGCCGATGCCGACCACCAACGGCGTGGAGCGACGCGCCGCGACAATGGTGCCCGGTTCGTCGGCGTTGGCGAATACCAGGGTGAAGTGGCCCTCGAGGCGGCGCAGCACGGCCAGCACGGAGGCGCTGAAATCACCTGCGCTATCACCGTGGCGGTACTCCTGGGAGACCAGGTGGACGGCCACCTCGGTGTCGGTGTCGCTGGCGAATTCGACTCCGGCGACCTCCAGCTCGTGGCGCAGGGTCGCGTAGTTCTCGATGATGCCGTTGTGGACGACGGCGATTTTGCCTGCTGCGTCGCGATGCGGGTGCGCGTTGCGGTCGGTGGGACGTCCGTGCGTGGCCCAGCGAGTGTGACCGAGACCGGTGCTCCCGGTCAGTGCCGTGGGGTCGGTCTCGGCGAGCGCGCTCTCCAGGTTGGCCAATCGGCCGGCTCGCCGACGTACCGTGAGCTTGCCGACCCCGTCGACCAGCGCCACTCCCGCCGAGTCGTAACCGCGGTACTCCATCCGGCGCAGCGCGTCGATGACGACGCCAAGGGCAGGTTGATGCCCGACGTAGCCGACGATTCCGCACATAGCCCTTCAGGGTAGTGCAGTTGCCCGTCCCGGGACGGCCGCACGGGGCCCATCGAAAGCAGCGCAGCCGCCCCAATTGGGACGGCTGCGCTCTCCTGACCTGCGTGAGGTCAGTTATCGCTTAGCTATGGAGCCGTGGCCAACTCGGCTCGGCTCCATCCTTCAGGGACCGGTCCGACTTACCAGCCGGGGCCGCGGTCCCAGGGACCGGGGCCGCCGGGACCGCCGGGGCCGTCCTGGTGCCAGGCGCCGGCGCCGTGCCAGTGGCCCTGGTCGTGCGGGTCGCCGTCGTAGTACGCGTCCTCGTGGCAGCGGCCCCAGTCCCAGTTGTTACCCCAGCCCGGGTCCCAGAACTGCCCGGGACACCAGTGGTAGTCGGGGAACGGGCCGGTGGGCTGGGCCTCGGCGAGACTCGCCGCCCCCAGACCAGCAAGTCCCAGACCCGTGGTGAGGGCAGTCACAGCTGCAATTCGTTTGATGTTTTTCACACATCTTCTGTACCACCCGAACCCAAGCGACCAAACCCCTGCGAGCGAATTTTCTTATGAGTTGCTGTGACTAAACCTGCTATTGACTGAGTGTCAGTATCGAAAGGCAGCGCTATTGACGGCCGTGTAGTACCCACCAAAAAGTGCAGCCGCCCGGTTGGGGCGGCTGCGTCAGCGGATCACGGGTTGCGCTGGCTCACGGGTGCCAGGGGCCGGGGCCGTGCCAGTGACCTGCGTCGTGGGGTTCGCCGTCGAAGTAATTGTCGTCATGACAGCGGCCCGGATCCCAGTTGTTACCCCAGTGCGGATCAAAGAATTGGCCGGGACACCAGTGGTAGTCGGGCAACGGGCCCGCGGGCTGGGCCTCGGCCAGGCCTGCCGCTCCCAGACCGGCCAGCCCGAAGCCTGCGGTGGTGATCAGTGTCGCCGCAGCGACGCGTTTGATGTTCATGCCCTCGTCGTACCACCTCGTCCGGCCGACGAAACACGCCATCGGGGCGTGTTTGCTGGTGACTTTCTGTCAATCAGCTTGTCGTTGCCTGGTTTACACGCCACACAATGCCTCCGGGGCACCGCTGACGTGCGCTACCGTCAACGGGTGGCCAAGACCAGCAAGCTCATCGGCGCACTCACCCGATCTGGGCCGCACCGAGTGTTGCGCGGCGATTTGGCCTTCGCAGGCTTACCCGGCGTGGTCTATACGCCCGCGGCCGGCCTGAGCTTGCCCGCCGTGGCCTTCGGCCACGACTGGCTCACCGGCGTTGCGCGTTATTCGGGTCTGCTGGAACATCTGGCCTCATGGGGAATCGTCGCGGCGGCCCCCGACACCGAGCGGGGACTTGCACCGTCGGTGCTCAACCTGGCCTTCGATTTGGGCACGGCGCTGGACATCGCCGCAGGAGTACGGCTGGGTCCGGGCAAGGTCAGCGTGCATCCCGACAATCTCGGCGTGATCGGCCACGGCTTCGGCGGATCGGCTGCGGTGTTTGCAGCAGCCGGGATGAAGGTCAAGCCCAAGGCGGCGGCCGCGCTGTTCCCGACCGTCACCAACCCGGCGGCCGAGCAGCCGGCAGCCGGGTTGAGGGTGCCCGGTGTGGTGTTCAGCGCACCGGGGTCGGCAAAGACGTTGCGTTCCAACGCCATTGAACTCTGGCAGGCCTGGGATGGCGCCACGCTGCGGATAATCAGCAAAGCCCAGCCCGGCGGCCTGGCCGAGGGCCGGCGGTTGACGACGGCGTTCGGCGGCCTGGGCAGCCCGGATCGCAAAACACAGAAGGCGGTTCGCGCGCTGCTGACCGGTTACCTGCTCTATGCGCTAGGCGGTGACAAGACGTATCGCGACTTCGCCGATCCCGACGTCCAACTGCCCAAGACGGTCGCCATGGAGGGCGAGGCTGCCCCGGTGCCGCCTGAAGAGAAATTCGTCGCATTGCTCAAGGCCTGAGCGTTCGCATCACTGCCCCGCCTGAGGTAGTTCATCTTCGGCGATCTCGCACGGCGTTGATCCGTCGGGCTGCGGTGCGGGCGCCGATGGGGTCTGATCAGCCGGCGCCGCGGGCGGCGGGTCGATCGGTGGCGGAGCGGCCGGCTCCTCGACGGCGTCGGCTGCCACCGGTGGGCTCTCGGTGAGCTGATCGGCTGGCTTTTCGGCATCAGCGTCTTCCTCGACACTGGCCGGCTCCGCTTTATCGTCGGCGACACCGTCCTCGGTGTCGTCAGCGTCGTCAGCGTCGTCGGCGTCGTCGGCGTCGTCGGCATCGTCGGTGTCGAAGGGGTCGTCCGACAACGAATCACCGGACCCGGACGTGTCGCCGAGCCCGTCAGCCAATGAACCCAGCAGACCGCCGATACTGTCAACGATCTGCCCGACGACGCCGCCGATACCGCCCGCAAGGCCGCCAACACCGCCGATACCACCTGCGCCGGTTGATAATCCGCCGGCATCCCCCAGCGGCGCCGCCATTTCGGGCGGCACCGGTGACCAATCGTCGAGACCGTCCGTCGAAAGTGCCTGCGGTGCTTGGGCTGCCGGTGGTGGCGGGGCCGGCACCGCAACGGGCACGGTCGGCACCGGGTCGGCAGGAACCGACACTTGCGGCGTCGACTGTGTTGCCGGACCCGGGTAGAGCGGCGCCTCAGGTTCCGGTTGCCAACTCGGACCCAATTCGCCCGGAACCTCGAAACACACCTCCGGCGACGACGTCAACGCGTGGATGGCCGCATCGTAGGACGCCGCCACCGACGCGGCAGTCGAGCGCAGAGCGGCGAGCCAGTCGGTGCGAATATCGTTGTCCACGTAGGGATTAACCTGCTGACGCACGAGCTCTTCGGCTGTCGATCGGTCGCCCATCCCCGTCGTGACGGTGTGTGCAGCGGCCAGCCACGCGGACCGCTCCGCCAGCCGGCGCTCATCGATGGCGATGGTGCTCGCGACCTTGCCGTCGACCGACTGCCACACGTTGTCCCGCAGCGCGGCGCAGCCCTCGGCCGCGGCGCGGACTTTCGCGGCCACCTCGACCGCGGCGTCACCGTGCCGCTGCAGAAACCGCATCGCGGAGTCGGCACCCGGACCTCGCCACGCCGCCGCGAGCTCGGTTACCTGCGCACGCTGCACCCACAGCGCCTCCTCGATCGCGTTGACCGCGGCGCGAAGCTCCGCGCTGTCGTCGTCGAGCACCCGCAGGTCGAGTCCGGCCTCGGTGTCGTACCACTCCCAAACCTGGGAAGCGTGCGCGGTGAGGTCGGACTGCTGATAGCCGAGCTCATGACATGCCTGCACGTAGGTCTGGGTGTGCTCGACGGCGGGCCGGCCCTCGGCCAGCCGCGCCGCCACATCGAATCGATCGGCCACTGCTAGCCGATCCGCGCGGCGGCGCGTTGGTCGGCTTCGGCGTAGCGGTCTGCACTGGCCCGCAGCGCAGTAGCGACCTCCGCGGTGGCCCGTGTCCATTGGGCAAGCTCGCCGCTCAGCCGATGCAGCGCAAGCCGTAGTGCATCGCCGTGACCGACGTATGCGCGCCCGGCGGTGGCGCCGTCGAAGGCCAACCTGCCAAAGTGGGTGCGCACCGCGCCGTCGATGAGATGCGCGGCGTCGTCAAACCGGTTCGCGACGGCGTGCACCGCTGCAGCGTCGACGAACGCGTTTCCTTGTGCCATAACGGGTTCGACGCGACGCGCCGCCAACCGGTTCCGCGAAGGCGACGATGCGGGCCGCAGAGCGGCCGGAGGAGGAGCCGAGCAATCAAGCTGTTAGTGCTGGTCGCGCACCGTGTCGGCGACGAGGGTGGCAAGACGGTGGGCGACGCGCTCATCGTCGGCTTCCACCATGACCCGTATCATCTGCTCGGTTCCCGAGGGGCGCAACAGGATTCGACCGGTGTCACCGAGCTCGTCTTCGGCCTGTTGAAGGGCGGTGCGAACCGAGGGCGCGGCGACGGCGGCGGCCTTGTCGGCGACCTCAACGTTGATCAGCACTTGCGGCAACGTGTGCATCGCGGAAGCCAGGCCGGCCAGCGGCGCGCCGGTCTGCGCCATTCGCGACATCAGCCGTAGCCCGGTGAGGATCCCGTCGCCGGTGGTGGACAACGTCGGCAGCACGATATGCCCGGATTGCTCGCCGCCGAGGCTGAACTCACCGGATCGCAGCTCTTCCAACACATACCGGTCACCGACGCTGGTGGTGCGAACGTTGACACCGGCCGCGCGCATCGCCAGGTGCAGCCCGAGATTGCTCATGACCGTCGCCACCAGCGTGTTGCCGGCCAGTTCGCCGGCCTCTCGCATCGCCAGCGCCAGGATCACCATGATGGCGTCGCCGTCGACGACGTGGCCGGCGGCATCGACCGCCAGGCACCGGTCGGCGTCTCCGTCGTGGGCGACACCGAGGTCGGCGCCATGGCTGAGGACCGCCGATTGCAGCACATCCAAATGTGTCGAGCCGCAGCGGTCGTTGATGTTCAGCCCGTTGGGTTCGGCGTTGATCGCGATGACGCGCGCGCCGGCCGCGCGGTAGGCGCGCGGTGCGGCCGCCGAGGCGGCGCCATGCGCGCAGTCGACGACCACGGTCAGCCCGTTGAGCTGCACGGTGTTCGCCTTACCGACCTGACGCAGGTAACGGTCCAGCGCGTCCTCGGCGTCGATCACGCGTCCGATCTCCGCACCGACGGGACGCAGCCCCGGCCCGGCCGCGACCAGATCCTCGATCTGGTCTTCGGTCGCGTCGTCGAGTTTGTGTCCGCCCGGTCCGAAGATCTTGATGCCGTTGTCGGGCATCGGGTTGTGCGAGGCGGAGATCATCACCCCGAAGTCGGCGTCATAGGCGCTGGTCAGATAGGCCACCGCCGGGGTCGGCAGCACACCAGCCCGCAACGCGTCCACACCTTGGCTGGTCAGGCCGGCGATCACCGCGGCTTCCAGCATCTCGCCGCTGGCGCGCGGATCGCGACCGATCACCGCGACCCGACGACGCTTACCGCTGGAGCCGGTCAGCTGCCGGGCCGCCGCGGCGCCGAGGGCCATCGCGAGCTCGGCGGTGAGCTCTCGATTGGCGACCCCGCGGACGCCGTCAGTGCCGAAAAGTCGACCCATGCGGACAAACCTCTCACAGTTGGTGACCGCGCACACACGTGACAACCGGATTGTCCGTAGTGCCACCCAACCGGTACGCGGCCGTGATCGCCGCCTGGATCAGCGCTTGCTGTACTGCGGCGCCTTACGGGCCTTCTTCAGGCCGTACTTCTTACGCTCGGTGGCCCGCGGGTCACGGGTCAGGAAGCCGGCCTTCTTCAGCGCGGGCCGGTCCTCGGGCGTGACCACGATCAGCGCCCGCGAAATGGCCAGGCGCAGCGCGCCGGCCTGCCCGGATGGGCCGCCGCCGTGCAGGTGGGCGAAGATGTCGAAGGCTTCCACCCGGTCGACGGTGACCAGCGGCGCCTTGATCAGCTGCTGGTGCACCTTGTTGGGGAAGTAGGCCTCCAGGCTGCGGCCGTCGAGGTCGAATTTGCCGGTGCCGGGCACCAGTCGCACCCGCACCACGGCTTCCTTGCGGCGGCCGACCGTCTGGATCGGACGCTCGATGACGAAGGAGTCCGTCCGCGTCCCTGACGCTGGGGCCTCTGGCGCTGTGGCCTCGGAGGTCTCGACGACCACCGCTTCGGCGATCTCGGTTCCTGCGGTCTCACTCATTGGGTCACCTGCTTGATCTCGAACGGAACCGGCTGCTGGGCGGTGTGCGGGTGCTGCGGCCCGGCATAGACGTGCAGCTTGCGCTTGATCTGGCGGGCGAGCTTGTTCTTGGGCAGCATGCCCAGGATCGCCTTTTCGACCACCCGGTCCGGGTGCTTTTGCAGCAGGTCGCCGATCGTGCGGCTACGCAATCCGCCGGGATAACCCGAGTGCCGGTAGGCCAGCTTGTTCTGCAGTTTGTCGCCGCTGATGGCGACCTTCTCGGCGTTGACGATGATGACGAAGTCGCCACCGTCGACGTTGGGGGTGAATGTCGGCTTGTGCTTGCCGCGCAGCAGATTCGCTGCAGCGACGGCAAGGCGGCCGAGCACCACGTCCTCGGCGTCGATGACATGCCACGTCCGCGTGGTGTCACCCGCCTTCGGCGCGTATGTGGACACAGCGCTTACCTTCTCTTCTCTCGGGTGAATCCCGGTGTGACCCGGGTGCCGGTCAGGCGTCCGCGGCTAGGGATTTCTCGGCGACCGACATTGACCCGAGTCCCGGCGTACCGCACGCCAACGGAGCAGCTTACCGGCGGCCATCCACGCAGGTCAAAACGCCTCATCCGGGCTCGCTGAACCTCGGGCCAGCGGTATCCGTCTGCCGCGAACGCAAGGCCCGCTGTTGTGACGCAGGTCACTATCCTGCCGGATCAGGCAGGGTTTCCGACCCCCGATGCGTTGGCCCTGATGAGGGTATTAAAATCGGAGTGATTTCAATTATTAGGAGATCAACATGCCCAAGACCACGAACAGCGGACCCAAACAGACTGACCCCCGACTCGTCGACAAGCTCTGGAACTTGCGCGCGGAGCTGCTCTGGGGCTTCGCCGTCGCCGTCTTGCTGTTCGCCGTCGTCGACCCGGTGCTGTTGATTGGAATTGCGTTGGCGATCGCGACGCTCACCGCCGCCTGGTTGGGGTTCCGGGAGCTTTTGCACCGCGCAGACAGAGACGACGCGGAGCCGGCACGGGTCCACGCGACAGCGAGAGTGCCGAAATAGCAGATTAGGGGGACGCGTCCTCGCCGGTTAGCGCAGCCGTGACTGATTCAATCCCAGTACCGCGCACCAAGTATTTGTGCTACTCAGAGGGTGTTTTTGCTCTAGCTGATCGGGCTACATGCCCAATTTGTGCCCAATTGGTAGGCGCGCCTCGGTTCGCGATCCCGAACCGAGAGGGTTTGCCGTGACCGCTGCCTACACCGTCCCCGCAATCCGCCCGACCCCGAGGGCGCTGCACTCGAACTGATCGCAAGTTGGCCCGCCGAAGTGCTCGACCCAGCAGTCGCGCAAGCGATGACGGAGGTAATGCAGGACTATGCCGGCGTGCTTGATGCCGAAGGTGTTGGCACCGGGTGTCGATTTGATCGACGCCCCTTGCCCTTTCACCAAGCGGCGCCAAACCGCGGGTAGTCACGCAGCACCGCCGAAGGGCCGCATGGCGGCATCGATTTCGTTGAGGTCGACGCGCACAAGGCGGGTTCCGCTGCGGTATCCAGTAAGTCGCCCGTCGGCGATCATCTGCCGGATGGTGCGCTCAGTTACTTTGAGGTATTCGGCGGCGTCAGCCATTTTGACGTAGCGGCGACGGGCCGCCGGCCACGATGAGGCGGTGATCGAGATCGACGAGGAGAACCGGTTCCTCACCGAGGCGCGGGACCTCGATGTGCCGGTGATCTTCGGGGACGCCAGGCTGCCCAGACGCTGGTAGCAGCGCGACTCGATCGTGCCCGCGCGGTGACGGTGCTTACCCGCGACGACATGATCAACATCGAAACCGGAATGGTGTTGGCCCAGAAGCTTGGTCGCCGACTGAGCCCCCTGCACCGCTGGCCCGAGGTGCCACTGGTGCTGCGAGTCTTCGACCGGGCGCTGGGTTTCGCGCTGGCGCAACGATTCGGTTTCGTCAACGCCCGCTCCACCGTCGAGCTTGCTGCGCCGTGGTTCATCGGCGCCGCGATCGGGCTCCAGGTGATCGATACGTTCTCCGTGGGACAGCGCTCGTTCGTGGTCGGGGCCATGAGCGTGGCCCGCGGCAGCGATCTTGATGGTCTGCGCATGTACGAATTGTCCACACATGTACGGGTCATCGCCATCGCCCGGGCCAACGCCGCAGTCGAGCTCCATCCACGCCGCGACGTGAAACTCAGCGGCGCCGACACCGTCTACCTCGTGGGGCCCTACCGCGAACTGCTCGACACACTGCGCAGGGGACAGTCTCCAACTGCACGCAATGTTTCTCGCCCGTAGCCTCTCGGAGATCGCGCGAGGTCGGATGCGGGCAGCGATGAGTGATTGGGCTAATGGTCACGCCGCGCGGGTGGTGTTGTGCGGCTCAGTGGTCATAATCTGTGCTGTGCTGCCTCAAGGCTGCCACGGCGCTCAGGTGCGTGAATCGACAATGAGGCTGGGACCATCTCACAGGTCACCACGCCGTGCTCGGCGGTGACCTCGTCGACCACTTCGAAGCTACGTGCGATCGCTGCGGGAGTGTCCACAATGACGGTGACGACGGGCACTCTCCTGACCATCTGAAAAAACCTGTCACCGTGCGGCTTTCGCTCACTACGGAATCCCCATACGCCGCGCATCGCGGTGGCACCTTGAGCCATTCCTGATGCCAGCAGCCGGCGGACGATCTGGCGGTGAATCGGCACGCCATCGTAGGTGTCTCCCTCGGTGGTGTGCACCATAAGCTTCTGCCACAACGGCCGTCCCTGTGTGTCGGTCGGCGGCAGGTCGCGTGGCGACGCCAGCAGTTCGCCTTTGCGTTTACAGAGTTCGACACGTTCGATGGTCAACAACGGGTTCGGTATCGCAGCGTTGATGTCGTTGATGGCGCCCGAGACTTGTTTGGGGTTCCCAACGCCGACAATCATCATCGGAACGTTGACGTTGCGACTGAGGAATTGTGCACGGTAGCGCACGCCGTGCGCCGTGCCGTCGACACCCAAAAGCGCGGAGGCTACCGCGAATCCACGGCGATACAGCACATCGCAAACAACGCGGAACGCCGAGGCGCGGCCGGCGCGTACCGTGCGGCCGACGTAGACGCTGAGTTTGATCGCATCCCATTCGCCGGCGCTGGCAAGGTCCGGGACGACACCACCACGGATCAGCTGTGCCCGCTCCAGGGTGATGAGCCCACGGTCGGTCATCGCCGCCACCTCATCGACCAGCGCGGTGATCGTCGGCTCGATGTCGACCGCATAGATAATCGCCGGTGGGTCCTCCGACAGGGTCAGCGACTCGTCGCTGCGCAGCACACCGACTGGCCCGAAGCTCGAAATGCCGCGAAGCATCACGCTGGTGGCGACTTCGCGGTCATCGCACAGATCCAATATCTGATCGGCCAGAAACGTGGGCCGGTCACCGCCGGCACTGTCAGTGACGGTGCGTTGGCGCTCGGGGAAGTAGGCGCTGAGTTTCCAGGCTGGTTGTGTCACAGTCTTTCTCCGATCGGGTGTCCGAGCATCGTGGCGGCGACCCATTGGCCGAGCAGTGCTGCGGTCAGGCCGAGGATCAGGCTGAGTGCGATGTTGGCGGTGGCGTCGCCGAGTTGGCGTTCTTCTTCGAGCCGTTGGGTTTCCAGCATCCAGGTGGAGAACGTGCTGTACCCGCCGATGGCGGCAAGGGCATGGTCGCTGAGTCCGAAGGTGAAGCCGGTAGCCAGGCCCATCAGCAGGGTGGCGCTGATGTTGACGACCAGTGTTCCCAGCGGGAACGACCGCTTCACTGCCCCGCCGACTGCCGCGTCCACCAGGAATCGCAGCACCCCGCCAGCGCCGCCGGAGATCACCACATCCGCGGTAATGCTCATCACGGCACCCGCGCCCGGCGAACGAGGGCCGTGCCGACGTAGACCGCCAGCAAGCCCAGGGTGATGCTGGTGGCGGTATAGCTCACGGCCAGAACGTAGTTGTGATGTTTGACCATCACCAGTATCTCCATCTGCATCGTCGAGAACGTGGTGAAGCCGCCGCATACCCCCGTGCCAAGAAAAGGTCGGCGATAGCTCGACAGCGGCAATCGCTCCAGCAGGCGGGTGGTGGAGTAGCCGATCAGGAAGGCGCCGGCGATGTTGGCGGTGAACGTGGACCACGGCCAGCGAGTCGCGGCCGGGGCGGGCATGATCGCGGTCAGCACGCTCCTGGCCAAGGGTCCCGATCATGCCGCCAGCAAACACGGCGGCCAGCGCCCGATAGTCATAGCGCGCCACTGGAGGTCACCCTTTCGCGTCGACTG
Organism: uncultured Actinomycetota bacterium; assembly: GCA_963833915.1. Lineage (GTDB taxonomy): Bacteria > Actinomycetota > Actinomycetes > Mycobacteriales > Mycobacteriaceae > Mycobacterium. Next base: position 224,263 of record CAWHZO010000002.1, on the reverse strand, counting down.
CTGCCCGAGGCCATCGGCGCACGCCTTCGGGACGCAACGAACCTGCCATACAACGGGTTTCGATGTAGCGAGAAGGCGTGAGCCGCGTCCGCGCCACCACCGTGACGTCGCGCAGCGGCCGGTGCAGGGCTGGCAGGTGCCGACCAAGCTCGTTGTTGGTTTGCACGATTCGACTCGATCGAGATCGCCCGACACCCAATGGCGTTCGCGCCGCAGGGCTCACCATTTGAACCGTTGTTTCTGCTCGGTCACTTCGTCCGCGGTCATTAATCCCGCGTCGGCGAACTTGGTGAGCAACGATTGCGCGAATGCGGCGACCATTCCGTTTATTTCGTCGGCCATTTTGCTCACCGGCTTGTCCTGTGCCACCTGTTGGCGCAGGTTGTCCGGGTGCAGGAACCTGACACGCTGATCGCCGTTGCGCAGCTGGCCAGTGCCGCCGACAGCGCCCCCGGCCGCCCCGGCCAGCGCCATGTCGGTGAACCAATTACTGGATGCTCCGGCGACCATTTCAGGTGCGGCGCTGGCGCTGGTGATCGGCAGCGTGTAGGCAGCCGGACGGATCTCTGGCGCTGCCACAGTCCACGCCGAGGGCACCGAGAGTCTGCCGACCGTCGTCGCCTGGCCCACGCCCGCGGCCACCGACGGTGGAGCGGCGCTCGATGCCTCGGCCAGCGCGTTGGGGCCGCCAAGGATCCACTCAGGCAGCATGGCCGCGCCCGGCCCATACCCGGTGTAAGGCCCCTTGCCTTGGCCGAAGTCGCGGTCGGCGTTGATCGCTAAACCTCGATACGTCGTTCCCACCGAGGTGAACGACGCTGTTGCACTCGTTGTCGACGCGGTTGCAGAAGTAGTTGCAATCGGGATATCGACGGCCGTCAGGGGAATGATGATCGCGGTCAGCAACGTGAGCAGCGACGTGGGATCTGCCGCGGCGGGAGCCGACGCCAGCCCTTGGAGCGCTTGGGGAACTGCTGCCATCAGCTGCGGTCCACTCGACATGATCGACTGGCCCGCGGCGGCAGCCTGGCCGGTTGCGCCGGCCGGGTTGGTGGTCTGCGGCGGTTCGGTGAAGGGCGTCAATGTCGATGCCGAAGCTGACGAGCCGGCGTAGCCGTACATCGCCGCGGCGTCTTGGGCCCACATCTCGGCGTAGTCGGCCTCGGTGGCCGCGATGGCCATGGTGTTCTGGCCGACGAGGTTGGTCGCGATCAGGGTTGTCAACAGGCTGCGGTTGGCCGCAACCACCGGCGGCGGCACCGTCATCGCGAACGCCGACTCATACGCTGCCGCTGCGGCTTTGGCTTGGGTGGCGGTTTGTTCAGCCTGCGCGGCCGCCGTGGTCATCCACTCCAGATACGGGGTCGCCGCGGCGGTCATCGATGCCGAGGAAGGACCCATCCACGGCCCGCCGGTCAACTCGGAAAGCGTCGAGCGATAGGACGCTGCGGTGGATTGGAGCTCGGCGGCCAGTCCGTCCCATGCGGTGGCTGCGGCCAACATTGGCCCAGTCCCGGGCCCGGCGTACATTCTGCCCGAGTTGACTTCCGGCGGCAATGCTGCGAAATCCATTGCGACATCCCTTCTAACCGGCTGTGATCGCGTTGGTGGCCTCAGTGGCCGCGTACGACGTCGCACTCGTACCAAGAGTGCTGACGAATGATTGGTGAATCGCTTCTGCCTGTGCGCTGATCGCCTGGTACATCTGTGCGTGGACGGCGAATTGGGTCGCCGTCAGCGCTGATACCTCGTCGGCGGCAGCGGGGACGACAGCGGTGGTCGGCACTGCCGCGGCGGAATTCTGCGCGCTCATTGCTGTGCCGATACCGGCCAGGTTGGTGGCCGCGGCGCTCAGCGCCGCTGGCTGTGTGGTGACGAATGACATTGGTATTCCCTCCGTTACGTGCCGAACAGTGATCAATTGATCCGGCCGCCGGAGCCGACCCGGCTGCCGAACGTTTAGCCGGCGATCAGGTCGTAGGCATCCACGCGCCACTGACCGTCGATGCGGCTGAGTTGGTTCCAGCACGCGGTTCGCTGGCGGACATCGACGAGTGTGGAGTCAAGCTGCCCGAACAGTGCACGGTTGAACGCATCGTGAGACACCATGACCAGCGGCCCCGAACCGTAGTCGGTGACCAACTCGACAAACGCCTGGCGTGCGCGCGCGGTGAGCGCGGCAAGCGATTCGACACCCGGAGCGGCATCGACGCTGCCGTATTCGCGTTCGACCTCCTCGCGCACACGACCGGTCATCGGTCCGTAGTCGCGGTCGTTGAGCCGGGCGTCGATCGTTACCGGCGCCCTGCAGGCCGCCCCGATCGCGTGTGCGGTACTGACGGCTCGCTGCAACGGACTGCAGATGACCGCTGTGGGGCGCTTGGGCGCAAGCGCATCGGCCAGCCGAGCCGCCTCGGCGATACCGACCTCATCCAGCGGAGGATCACTGAGGCCTCGTAGTCGCCCCTCAGCGTTGAGCGCGGTGCGGCCATGTCTGGCCAGGAACACACGATCGGCAGTCGCCCTCATAGCCGAGCCGGCCCATACTCGAAAATAACCATGCGGTGAATATCTTGTAACGCAACATGATTCGCGCTGCGGTCGGTGGCGGTTGAACTGCCAAATGCAGCAGGCGCGAGGGCGTCGAGCAGTACACCAGAGCAAACCGAAACAGGCTTGCTCTCAGCACGGTGAAAGTATTCAGCGATCGAATCCAAGACAGCCTCCTGTGCGACAATCCAGCAGCAGGAGCCATCAGCCTCAAGTCGGCGGTTCGGGCAGCAGTTGCTCACCCCGGCGGAGATCCATCACCGTGACTTCGAGTGTAGACGAATGACCAAGACCTTATATGCCTCGCACAGCTTGTCGATGGCCTCGTCGGCCAGGTCAGGGCGTCCGAAATGCAACGCCTGCGCGCAGAAAATGGCCCAGCGGTCGGCCGCGGCTCGAAATTCGGGAAGGCCGACGGCTATACCGGTCGAGCGGGACAGGGTACGGATGAACTGGCGTAGTCGGACGTTGTTACCGGTCTCGAACAGTCGGATCGCGGTGGCAGTGAACGTCGCTTCATCCATGTCCATCAACAGAGGTACGCCGGCGGCATCGGGACGTGCATCCCCGCGACCGTCGAGCACCTCGCGCAGTATCGTCAGGGCGGCATCGTTTGACTGGTCACGGATCCCGCGGGCGTAGGCCGATAGGAGGCCAGTCCAGTGGGCGTAGCGGATGGGAACGTTCTCGGCGCCCTCGCGAATGAAGATCTCACCCTTGCAGAAGACGGTGATCGTCTTCCCGTCGGAGCCCGGGTGCTGCCCGTCTTTGTTGAAAGGAATAGGCAGCCCGTCGGGATTTCGGAGGTAGATCACCACGATCTCGTTGCTGGCGAGTTCGTGGATCTCGACGACGGCCGTGCACCGATGCTTCGACATAGCCGCGGATGAGCGCGCCGAGACGAGGGCCGTCGAATCGGGCGCGGTCGGCGATCGTGCCCACGGCAACAACTTCACACCGGCTGAGGCCGCCGCGATCCGCCCCGCCATCGCCGAAGGCCGCGTCGGATCCGCGCGCGTAGGCAAGGATGTCCTCCATGACGTACAGCTCCAGGTCAGGTGCCGCCCGCACGAGCACGCGATGCTGCCGACGAGCATCCGCCCCGGCCGCTAGCTCCCCGCCCAAGCGCTAACGCGATCGCGACGGCGCTGGCGGGGGCTGGCCCACGCCTGCCCTTGGTTTCACGCCCGCAGTCGGCGAGCTGGGCGGTGGTATGACGCTGCACGAGGTATGTCAGCATCGACGACGTGAGCGCACGCCAAATCGCATGTGTCCTTGGCGCTGCAGTGGTGACAACCTTGGCACTGCTGAATGCAGCCGTCAGCATTCCTTCCACCTTGGCTGATCCATGCCCCGACATCGAGGTGGTCTCCGCCCGCGGCTCCGGTGATCCACCCGGTGTTGGCTGGGCCGGAGAAGCGTTCGTCGACTCGCTGCGCCCGCAAGTTGGCGGGAGGTCCGTCGGGGTCTACGCGGTCCACTACCCTTCCACCCACGTTGTCACTGATCCTTCCAACGACGATCTCTCTACTTCCGCCTCCGCCGGTGCTAAAGACGCGAGCGCTCATGTCCAGTACACGGCCGCGAACTGCCCCAACACCAGGATGGTGCTTGTCGGATATTCGCTCGGCGCGGCCGTCATCGATGTCATCACCTCGGCGGGTGTGCCATTGCCCCTCGGCTTAGTCCCCGCGCCGATGCCGGCCAAGGTGGCTGACCACGTCGCCGCGGTCGCCGTCTTCGGGAATCCATCGACTAAAGCTCCGGGCCGGCCGCTAACCGCGATCAGCCCGCTGTATGGGGCCAAGGCCATCGACTTGTGTGTGCCATCTGATCCGATTTGCTCGGACGGCGAGAATTGGTCGGCGCACGGTCAATATGTGGAGTCCGGGATGGTTCGTCAGGCCGCGACTTTCGCCGCGAGTCGGCTCTAGCCAAATGGGAGAAGGTTTATGACTGCGCGGTCCCGCGGTCTCTCCTTACCGTCGGGACCGCGCAGAGTCTTCGGGTGACTACCGCCCCTGCCGTGTCCAGACGCCGGCCGCTCGGTGATCTGCGGCCGCGACATCATCGGCGCCATCGCGCACCGCGTTTCCCAGGTCAACCAGGATTTCGTTGAGCGCATTGGCGGCCTGATGCCACTTCAGCTGCTCGACGCCGTAGGCAGTGGCGGCTTCGCGGGTCCACAGTTCCTGCAGCGGCGCAACTTGCGCTTTCAGCTCCTGCAACGCGGCGTTGAACCGCGCCGAAGCGGTGTGGATTTCTTGGCGGACAGAACACTCGATCTCGTCGAAGTTGTATGACAATCGCGATTCCATTGACGGCCTCACAGATTTCCGGCGGCAGCCCCGATGTGGAGCGCGTGGTTGTCGGCCGCGTCCCGCAGCGCGGCTTCGTTACAGCGAATGGTTTCGGCGATGCCGTGCAGGGCGTGGTGCAGTTTCGTCGACTCCGCGTTCCATCGCTGCACCACGTCCTTGAAACGCGCCGCCGCTATGCCGCCCCATACCGAGGGCGGGACACTGCTCATGCGACCGATGAATGCCTGCAGCGTCGCCCGGATCTCCTCGTTGTGGGTGTCGACTGCCGCAGCAACCGAGTGCATGAGGTCGAAGTCGGTGCTGAGTGCGTTGCCACCTGTCGGTGTGCTCACTTGTTCCCCTTCTGCCCAACGGCCGCGGGCCTCACCGCGCTAACTACTCATAGGACTCCCGCCGCGCTGGTCTGGTTCCCGTCGATTCAGCCCAACGCCCGGGCCGACCGGACCGCCAGCTCGCATTCCTGGCTCACTGCGTCGTCGTGGCCGTGGCGGCTTTGGCATCCGATACTGATCCGGACGGCTTTGTCGACCAAGACCGTCCATCGAATGTCATGACCAGACCGGATCTCCCGATAGGTCACTGCCGGGCGGCCGACGCTACGTCCCGCCGGGTTGAAGTCGACGAACACGCCGGCCGGCGCCTCGTCTATCGCGCTTTTGAGAAACTCGGCAGTGGCACTCAAGGTTGCCAAGGCAACCCGAGACTGCGTCACGTGCAGTGCCACTTCCGGATCCGACGGTGATGTGATCTGCAGCCGCGCCGAACCGGGTCCGGCCACGACGCGTCGGATCGGCCATTGAGCCGGGACCTCGAGTGCGACATGACCTTCCACAACGAACGTTGTCGACATGCCATCGCCCGCGTGCGGCGGGGCGTGATGGGCCAATGCACTCACGCCGAATACCGCGCTGATCAGTAGTGCCGCCAGAGCGAGCCCCCAGCGACCACGACGCCCATACCACGCGGCCACACCGCTATTCGGGTCGCATGCATGGTTTTCGTCCGGAATAAGGCCTGCAGCAAGTTTTCTCAGCCCGATGTCGTCAATCTGCATGACGATCATGTCGCCGGAATCACGAAGTGCTTTGGCGATCATCACCGACAGCTCGCCGGCGCCGTGCACTGTTCTTGGCGCGTCGATGACCACACTCTCGGTGTCCGACACCATCGTGCGAATACAGCGCACGACCGCTTCAGCGACGTCCGACTGGTCTCGACGGCGGGTTTCGGCCGCCACTGTGGCGCCGGTAATAGCCACGAAACCGTCGGAGATTTCTACGATCACCGTCGCGTGCCGGGATTCGGACGGAGATGCCTGACTCAGCAGCCATGACCGCGGTCGGATCACGACCTCACCGGCAAGCACCTGTGCGGCTGCATTGACGACAGTGACGCGCGCCGGTGCCCACCACGATGGGTGGACGACGACCGTAGTTTCGGGGCTGCCGCAGTCCACCGACGCCAGCACAGTGCGCCACAGCGATTCGACGGCGACCGGCCGAGAGTCGATCAGGGTTATCGGATCGTCGATTCCCTCGAGAGCAGCCGTTTCCGCTTCGCTGTCAATGACGGTGTTTGCCCCGCAACATAATCGGCGGATCGCATTCGGCCCGACCTCGACCACATGGGCCTTCATGGCAGCTGGCTCCAGGCAACCTGCACCAGCTGCGGGCAGCCCCGACGACTGATCAGCGTGCCGCGGCCGGGCGGCATAGGCGACTGGCGCACGGACCCGATCGTCAATCCCTCATCCGGACTTCCACTCATCAGCAATGTCATGCATCCGGCGTCGCGCAGCCCGGCTAGCAGTGGCTCGAACATCGCACGGGCAGCACCGCCACTGCGGCGTGCTAACAGCAGGTGTAGACCCACGTCTCGGGCGTGCGGTAGCACCTCCAATAGCGGTGCCAGCGGGTTGACTCCAGCGGTGCCGACCAAGTCGTAATCGTCGATGACGACATATATCTCTGGCCCTGACCACCAAGACCTGTTACGCAATTGCGTCAGGGTGGCGTTCGAAGGGGGCATTCGTCGGCGCAGCCGCTCGGTGAGGTGCGGTATTACCTCGCGGACTTCATCCGCGGAAGCAAGGTATCCCCCAAGCTGTCCGGATTCGGGCTCGACGACGCCGAGGAGCGAGCGCCGCAGATCCACGATGAACAGTTGGCATTGTGCGGCAGTCGTCGTCCTCACGAGCTCACGGCAAACGGTGCGCAACGTCGCCGTCTTCCCACACTCATTGTCACCGAGAACGAGCAGATGTAGCTGCTGCACGAAGTCGATTGCCACCGACCGAAGTTCGGTCTCCTCGATGCCGATCAAGACACCGGCATCGAGCACGTCAGATCGCTCAACCACGCTGTGATGGTCGACCTGGGCAGGCAGTACCGGAATCGCGGGCGCAGTCCATTCATCATGACGGCACCGCAACATCTCCCCCACCCGCGCAACAGCATCGACCAGGCCGGAGTTCGACTCGTCGCCGTCCAGCCGGGGTAGGGCGACGACCATGTGCAGCCCGTCGTGGGAAAGCCCTCGGCCCGGTCTGCCCTCGGGAACTTGGGCAGCGCTGCGGCGATCCAGTTCGGAATCCGCGGGATCGCCGAGGCGCAACTCGATGCGAGTTCCGATCTGATCTCTCAGCGCCGGACGAATCTCAGCCCAACGCGATGCTGACATCACGACATGCACACCGAACGAGAGCCCCTCAGCGGCGAGCGCGGCGACTGATGTCTCGACCATATCGAATTCCCGGTGCAGACCGACCCAACCGTCAACAACGAGAAAGACATCGCCGAAGCGGTCGCATGCCGGATCCCGCTTCGCCTTCAACTGCCGATAGTGCACCATCGATTCGATCCCGTGGTCGCGGAAGAGCGTCTCGCGGGACCGAATGATGGCTTCGAGCTGAGCGATCATGCGGCGGGCTAACTGCGGATCCGCCCGTCCGGCGACCGAACCGACGTGCGGCCAGTCGCGCAGCGAGGCCAGTGCCCCACCGCCGAAGTCGAGACAGTAAAGCTGCACCATCCTCGGATCGTGAGTGACTGCCAGCGCCGTGATTAGCGTGCGCAAAGCTGTCGACTTGCCCGATTGAGGTGCTCCAACGACGGCGACATTGCCTGCAGCTCCAGATAAATCGACGATCAGGGGCGTGCGGCGCTGCTCGAACGGGCGATCAACGCTGCCGATGGGAACCGTCAACGTGGCCATCGGTCCGGCGTCACCCAGCACGGTGTTCAGGGTCGGCGCCGCCCCGAGCGGCGGCAGCCACACCTCGTGTGCTCGCGGGCCAAGTCCGGACATCCGCTCGACGACCGTCTGAAGGACAGTTCGGGGAGCGACCCGATCCGTCTCGGCGCTGCCGGCAATCGTGACCGGCCCGGCCGGCCCACTGCTGAACAAACGGACGGGTACCGACCTCTCGCTTCGGTATGCTGGCACGGAATCGTCGACCATACAGCGCGTTTCCACGTAGCATGGACCGGACACATACGCGGTCTGGAAACGTACCAATTCGTCCGCGCCGATGCGCAGGTAGGCCGCGCCTGGCCTGCCGGGCAACTCATAAGCGGCCGACGTCCCCAGCACAATCCGAGATTCGTTGACCGACAACGTCTTCAGGCACACCCGATAGGACAGATGTGACTCCAGACCGCGCAGTCGGCCTTCGTCGAGACGTTGACTGGCCAACAGCAGATGCATGCCCAAAGATCGACCAAGTCGACCGATCGCCACGAAGACCTCAGCGAAATCTGAATGCTGACTGAGCAATTCGGAGAACTCGTCGACGATGATGAAAAGGGCTGGTAAGGGACTCAGTTGAGCTCCTGCCCGTCGCGTGCGCTCGTAAGCAGCGATGCCGTCGAGGTTGCCTGCCGCGCGAAGCACTTCCTGGCGGCGCTGCATTTCACCGGTCAGGGCGTCACGCATACGAGTGACCAGTGCCGCCTTGTCCGAGAGGTTCGTGATGACAGCTGCCACGTGCGGCGCCGTTTCTAATCCAGAGAACGTCGCACCGCCCTTGAAGTCGACTAAGACCAGGTTGAGGGCCTCCGGTGAATGACGGGCCATCATTCCGAGTGCGACCGTTCGGAGGAACTCCGACTTACCAGACCCGGTTGCCCCAATGCAGAGCCCGTGCGGACCCATTCCGTTCTCGGCGGCCTCTTTGATATCGAGTTCTACCGATGTGCCCGCACCCGTTGTGCCGATCGGAACCCGAAGCCGATCGCGGGGGCTCCTGCCGCTCCAGCACTCAGCAGGCATATAGCAAGCAACATCATCGATCCCAACGAGATCCTGCCACCTCATGCCGCCGCCCGACGCAGCCGCGAGCGCATCCACACCGCCCGCCCGATACCCGGCCAGCCTTTGCGCGCACGTCAGCGCGGCGGTGTGACTCATCTGATCCGGGCACGCGAAAACTTCTTCGTCGCTTGATGCCCCAGCCACCACCTCGTTCTCGCTCACCCGAAGCCGCAATATCCCAGCTGCTGCCGGATCGTCGTTGCCGCTCTGGATCGTCAACACCGTGATGCCGTCGAGTGCACTGCCGACCGGCCATGCATTGCCACCGACGACCTCACCGTCGATGATCACCACCAAGTGAGGCGCCGCCGGATCGGCGGACCCTTCGCCGGTCATCAAACCGGCGAGCCCTTCCTTCGCTGCTGCCAGCGACGCGTACACCATGCGGGCCGATCCGATGTCGTCGTTGGCGCGCGGATGTCGATTGTGCGGCAACCATTTCAACCAATCCCAGTCGGATCGGTTGCGGTCACTGACGGCGGCTGCAATCAACACCAGCCTTGGACTGTGCATAACGGCCAGTTGGCATATCGCCGCGCGCAGTAGTGCACGCGCCTGTGTGGTGTCGCCGTCGACGCTCACTGTCGCCAGCCCGCGCAGCGCGATCGCGATCGGCGCGTCCGGAATTGTCGAGTGCGTTTGGAGGAAGTCGCGCAGCGCAGTCAGGGCGACGGGATCCAGCCGGTGCACCGACCCGATGGCCGGCGGGACTAACCGGGTGGCAAGACGCAGCGTTCCGACGCCGATACGCACATGGCAGAAATCCGAGTCCGCAGCTCGTCGCTCCCACATCCGGCATCCACCCACAAGAGTCCATAACGTGTCAGGGTCCGGATGGCACCAGATCAGCGAATAATGCTGTGCTGCAGCGGTCGTGACAGCAGCGGCCCGCAAGTCGGACAGGTGGCACAGATAGTCCGCGCGCTCGGCATTGATCTCGCCGCGGCGCTTACCGGCGCCGGATAAGACCGTCGCCGCCGCGGATACGACCATCATCAGCGGGAATACCATGAACGCCGGATTACGCGCCGCGGCCGACCGAGAATAAAAGACCACCGCCATCGTCCCTACCGTCGCGATGGCCGTAACGACCGGCAGGAAACGAATCATCAGATTCGTCTGCCCCTGTCGATCCACTTCCTTCGGCGCCGCAACGGCGACCTCGGCGGTCTCGACCGCCGGCATCCGCACTCGTCGGCCCGACACGAATTCCACAGTCGCACTGCCGTCGAATGGCCTCACCTGGCTCTCCCCACGCTTGCCCGCGCCGCTCCGTCGGGACGCGATTGGCACGGTAGGCACAAGCGAAATCAGCTGCAAGTCGGCTGTGGATCAACGCATACGCATACTCGGCCTACCGGCTAGCGTGCGGGTCGGCGAATGGAGGTCGGTGTGCACCAAGCATTGGCAGTACCCACCCAAAGCAGCGGATCTCATCCGCCCGGGGCGGCGTTACGCCGATTATCGGTTCACGCCGACTCGGGCCGCGTCGACTTGGTGTTGTCAGCTGCGGTGCCCATCGGCTCGCTGATACCGTCGATTGTCGACATCCTGTCCGGCAATGGCGGTTACCGCGCCGGGGCGGTCGCTATCTGGTATCAGCTATCCCTTCCGGGCAATATCGCATTGGACTCGTCGAAGACGCTGGCCCAATTAGGAATTCGGGATGGCACCGCATTGATTCTGACAACCTGCTCGGCCAAATCAATGGCGCCGCGTTTCGATGACGCCGCCGAAGCGGTATCGGCGTCGGTCGCTGCGACGGAGCGACGTTGGAACCGGCGAGCGGCTCGACTGGTCGGCGCTCTGGTCGCCATTTGGCTAGCCGGCGTAAGCGCAGCGGTGACGATACGACCAGTGTTTGATGCCAACCGCGCCGACCGCACCGGCGGCGTCGGCGTTACCGCGACGATCGCGCTCCTGACTCTGGCAGCGGCGGTAATCGCCTATCGCGTATTCCTCGAACCGTCCGCAGGGCTGACGCTGGGCATGCTGGCCAGCGGGTTCGCCGCACTCGCCGGCCTACTCGCGGTGCCCGGCGGCCCGGGCGCTCCGAACACGCTGTTCGCAGCCGCTGCTGCGGCGACGTCAGCGGCGATGATGCGCGTGATAGGTTGTCACGCAGTGGTATTCACCGCGCTGACGTGTTTTGCGGCGACCGGGGCGGCGGCGGCGGCGGTCGGCGCGCTCACCACCGTCCCGCTACCGGCTATCGGCGCGGCGTCCACGGCGATATCGTTGGCGTTGATCGAAGTATCCGCACCGGTGTCGATGATGTTCGCGCGGTTGTCGCCACAGCTGCCGGCGAAGCGCCTGAGCGCCAAAGTGATCCGGGCCCATACGTGGCTCACCAGCCTGATCGTCGCTTTCTCGGCCTCGGCCGCGCTGGGCGCCATCGGTGCGGTAGTCGAGCCATCTCTGACGGGCGGCCCACGCATGCCCGGCACCGTGTTTGCCACCGTGACCGGCGGCGTGCTGCTGTTGCGGGCGCGCGCACATCGCGATCTTGCGAGATCCATACCGCTGATCATTTGTGGAACGGCGACGCTCAGCACTGCTCTCGTCACTGCTGCCGCCGCGTATCCACGTCACACGGCGCAGATCGCGATGGCGGCGATGTTGCTGGCTTCCATTGCGCTATGCCGCGGTTTCATCGATCACTTGACGGCAGTCTCTCCGGTCGCACGACGAAGTGTCGAACTGCTGGAGTATCTCGCCTTGGCGGTCGTTGTGCCGCTGGCCTGCTGGATCTGCGGGCTTTACGGCGCTGCGCGCAGCTTGAATCTCCTGTGAGGACAGCGCGGTTGCAAGTGTTCCGGTGTACGACGGCGGCGGTAGTCGCCGCGCTGCCGCTGTGTGCCGCAACGCCCGCGCATGCGGTATCGCCGCCGCCGATCGATAACAGTCGGCTACCCAAACCCGCGCCGGCAAGCCCGCCGCAGCCGACCGTGCAGCGCGAGATCTGCGCAGTCCCGTCGGTGACTCGCGATGCTGACCCGTCCGACGCCGCCAGCCAACTCTCGGGGCTTGACCTTCCACAGGTTTGGAAACTCACCCGTGGTTCGGGCCAACGAGTCGCGGTCATCGACACCGGGGTTTCACCGCACCCGCGACTGCCCCACACGGCGGCCGGCGGCGATTATGTGTTCACCGGGGACGGCACCCAGGATTGCGACGGACACGGTACCGCGGTCGCGGGGATCATCGCCGCCGCAGCGGATCCCAATCATGCCGACGGCTTCAGTGGGGTCGCCCCGGATGCTCGTTTGATCAGCATCCGGCAGTCCAGCACCAAGTTCGGCGCCGCGGCGGATCCGTCCACCTCCGGATTCGGTGATGTCGACACCATGGCAAGAGCCGTACGGATGGCCGCGGACCTCGGGGCTTCGGTAATCAATATCTCTTCGGTTGCCTGCATTCGCGCTGGGTCGACTCTCGACGACCGCGCACTCGGGGCGGCGCTGTCCTATGCGGTTGACGTCAAGAACGCCGTTGTGGTGGCCGCCGCCGGAAACACCGGCGCCGGGCAGTGCCCCGCTCAGCAAGCCGACGCCACGTGGGACTCGGCGACGGTTGTGGTCAGTCCGGCCTGGTACGACGACTATGTGCTGACCGTGGGATCGGTGAACGCACACGGCGAGCCGTCGTCGTTCACCCTTGGCGGGCCGTGGGTGGATGTCGCTGCCCCTGGCGAGGGGGTGATATCGCTGAGCTCGTCCGGTGACGGCTTAGTCAATGCGCTTGGTGGACAACGGGGTCCGATTCCACTGTCGGGTACCAGCTACGCCGCACCGGTGGTCAGTGGACTGGCGGCGCTGACCCGATCCCGGTTTCCGAAGTTGACGGCTCGTCAGGTGATGCAGCGCATCAAGGCCACGGCGCATCATCCGCCCAGCGGATGGGATCCGCGGGTCGGCGCCGGGCTGGTGGACTTCCTTGCCGCGGTCAGCACCGACATCCCGACCGGCCCCACTCCTCCGCCGGCCCGGACATCGGTGCCTATCCTCGAGCCCCCGCTCCCTGCGCCGCCGGATTACAGCGCACGTCATAGGGCGTTCACCGGCGCCGCCGTCTGCGGTGGCGTATTGGCGGCGCTGCTGGCCTTCAGCGCAGTGCAGACCCGACTACGGCGAGCTGACAGTCGACCGGGCTGGTCTACTCCCACTGGCGAGAATGTCTTGGGCGACTGAGGCATCGGCCCTACTCAATTCTGGCCCGGCTGGCAGCTTCGCTAGCAATGGCCAGGGGGCCGGGACCATCGTGTCGGGCAGGCCAAGGTCGTGCGCCGCATCGTCGTCGTGCACGGCAAATCGGACGCCGGTGTCGCAGATCAGGTATCGGGTGCCTGCGCGGGTGTTGCTGCCGGACAGCCCGGTGGCGCGAACATACGCAGCGCGCCCTGGCGAGAGATAGACGGCGTCGACGGCGGAGCCCTTGCCATCGGCCTGCGTCAAGGTCACCGGCTCCTGACCGACTGGTATGGGCAGGCCACCAACTGAGAACGAGACCTCGGCATTGCCCGACGCCGCGTGCGTCCACCTGACGCAGAGTGTCGTACCGTCGGCAACCGCCGATGTCTGCGCCCGGTCGGGAAAGCCGGAGACCGGCAGTCGTGTCACCGCCGCAGTGGCGCGGATGACGTCGGGCGCTACCGAGATGGCGGTGTGAGTGCCTTGCGAGATGGTGAATCGCACGAGATCCGCGGCAAGCTGCCCGACGCGCTGAACCCCGTCTCTGAGTACGACGTAATACTCGTCGCCGCCTGCGCGGGCCACCCGCAGCACGCTGCCGACCGGAAAGCCCGGGAGCGCGGCCGGTCCGCGACCGCCGGCATCGGGTATCCGCGGCGCGGTGACGGGCGGCGTCTCTGGGACCAGGTTCAGCAGCACCGGTGACACCGTCAACGGGATCTGACCCTCGAGTCCCAGTGCGCGCACAACCGCAGATTCATCCAGGTTCACCACGGCTCGACGACCGTCGTAGAGCAGGTAGGTCGAGCCCCCAGAAGCAGGCCTGACGAGCAGGGTCCGTTCGCGCGCCAGGACATGCGACGCCGGTCCCTCGGCCCGGCCAATCACTACGGTCGTGCTCTGCCGTCCGCCGTCGCGGCGGTCACAGACCGTCCATTGCAATTCGTCTTCGGCTAGTGGTGTCCCCAGAAATTGCGGAGCACCGGGGATGCCCAGCAGCGGGCCTCGTTTGCTGTGAGTGAGTTCCGACTCAGCCACCGGTTGCGGGTCGGCGTTTGTTTTCATGATCAACCTGGCCGAGGCCAGGTTCAGCACCGGATGCAGTGTTCCGCCTATTCGGACGAAGAGCGCACCCGACCGCTTCCCCATCACGATCGGCGCGTTCGCCGACGCTGGTTGGGGGCGCAGGACGGCCAGCACCGCACATCCGGCCAGCAGGATGATCGCGAGCAGCACGCCGGCCAGCAACGATTGTGCGGGTGCGCGGATCGGCTCGTTGACGGCGCGGATATCCCTGCCCAGCAGTGCGCACTCGATGCGGCGCAGCAGAAATCGATACCCGCTGATGTGCAGCCTCGTGGTCGGTTGCCATGCCATCCAGTCCCCCAAAAGGCCCCTGGGTCGGTACGGCTCCCACGATATGTAGTGGTCATGCGGAGCTTCGTCGACGATCCACAGGGAGTCGCGGATTTACGCCGATGTGGCCAGGTGCCCGAAAATCGGTAAAATCACCGGGTGAGCATCAATCGTCTCAGCCGTATCATCCCCCGTCGTGTCTGGTCACGCAGCTTCCGCTGGGCCGGCGTGGGGGCCGCCGCGCTGCTGGCGGCGGGCGTGCTGCTGGTCGCGCCGGGCGTTGCTCCCCACGCCGTCCCGTCGGCGGGGGCCGATAACTGTCCGGACGTCGCGCTGACTTTTGCCCGCGGCACCGACGAACCCGCAGGCTTGGGGCAAGTCGGCCAAGCCCTCGTCGACAGCCTGCGCCGGAGCACCGGCAAAAACATCGACGCCTACGCGGTCAACTACAAGGCCAGCCTGCTGCAGTTGCACGGCGGTGACGGCGCCAACGACGCCATCAAGCACATCAAGTCCGTGGCCGACAAATGCCCGAACACCCCGCAGGTGCTCGGTGGGTATTCGCAGGGCGCGTCGGTGATCGACATCGTCACCGGGGTTCCCATCGGCGGCATCGGCTGGGGCAGTTCGCTGGAGCCCAAATACGCCAGCAACATCGTCGCGGTGACCACCTTCGGTAACCCGGCCGACCGCAGCGGCGGCCCGATCTCGGCTCAAAGCCCGCTGTTCAGCGCCAAGGCCATCGACTACTGCAACCCCGAGGACCCGATCTGTCACGCCGGCCCCGGCAACCAGTGGAGCGGGCACACCGAGGGCTACGTCCCCGTCTACACCAGCCAGGCGGCCAGCTTCGTCCAGACCAGGCTGTTGTCGGTGCTGCCCCCCACCGCACCCACCGGGCCCTGGGGCGTGCCGGGTGGACCCTCGGGCGTGCCTCCTGGACCTCTGGGCGTACCGCCTGGACCTCTGGGCGTGCCGCCCGGCCCAGCACTTGGGCCGACACCTGGACCCGTTGAACCCGGTCCGTCCGTCGTCGATCAGACCCGGCCCGTGGTGTTTCACTGATCTCGGCCTACTATCGGGCCATGAAGCTGCGGGCCTTATGTACCGCCGGTTTACTCGCCGCAGCGTTGGTTGTTGCGCCGGCCTTCGCACGCACGGGCCCGACGCTGATCCCGACCGCATCGGCAGCATGCCCCGACGCCGAGGTGGTGTTTGCCCGCGGGCGACTGGAATCGCCGGGTGCCGGAGTCATCGGTAACGCCTTCACCAGCGCACTGAGGTCCAGGGTCAACAAAAACGTCAGCCTCTACGCGGTGCGCTACCCCGCCGACACCGAGGTCGATGTCGGCGCCAACGACATGAGCGCGCACGTCCAGTCCACGATCAACGGCTGCCCGAACACCCGCATAGTGCTGGGCGGCTACTCACTCGGGGCCGCGGTCACCGACGTCGTGATGGCGGCTCCCGGCCCAATGTTCGGGTTCACCAATCCCCTGCCGCCGGGTGCCGATCAGCACATCGCGGCGATCGCGCTGTTCGGCAACGGCACCCAGTGGGTCGGGGCGATCAAGAACTTCAACCCGGTCTACACCGACCGGACCATCGACTTGTGCCACGGCGCCGATCCCATCTGCAACCCGGCCGATCCGCACACGTGGTCCGACAACTGGTCGCAACACATGGCCAATGGCTATATCCAGGACGGCGAGGTCAATCAGGCCGCCGACTTCGTCGCCGGCAAGCTGGCGTAGCCAAGCAAGGGACTAGCCGAACCTTCAGGTCGGTTTCAGCAACTCATTAGCTTTGCTCGCTAATATCCGCTCATGAAATTGCTCCGATCGGCCGCAGGTGGCGGCCGGGCGGTAGGTCAAGCGCGGTAAATCGGGTGGTCGGTGTGGTCGGCGCTGCGTTGCTCGCCGTCGGTTTTCTCATCGCCCCGGCGCTGGCACCCTTCCCGATTGCGACGCCCATTCCGACGGCGTCGGCGAGGTCGGCCAGGCCTTCATCAGCTCGCTGCAGTCGAAGGTGCCGCACATTACGATCGGCTTGCCAGCTTCGTCGCCGGAAAATTGTAGAGCGATCAGTCGCGGGTACGCAGGTCGCGAGTGATCAACGTCCGTGCCTGTAGCTCGCTGTCGGGCGGGTAATCCACGCCGATCAGTGTCAAACCCCGCGCCGGTGCGGCGGCGAAGTCGCTGGACCGGTGGGAAGAGGCGAGCAGCTCACGGCACCAGTCGGGGCTGCGCCGACGCTCACCGACGGCCAGCAGCGCACCGACCAGTGATCGCACCATCGACCAGCAGAACGCGTCGGCGGTGACGTGTGCGGTGATCAGATCGCCGTCACGGGTCCAATCGAACCGCTGCAGGTCGCGAATCGTCGTCGCCCCTTCGCGGTGACGGCAAAACGCCGCGAAGTCATTCAGCCCCAACAAGTTTTGCGACGCCGTCGTCATCGCGTCAACGTCGAGCGGGCGCGGCCAGTCGGTGACGTAGCGGGCCTGGAGTGGCTCCACGCCGTAGTCCGCAGTCGAAATCCGGTAGACGTAGTGGCGGCGCAGCGCCGAGAATCGTGCGTCGAAACCCGCTGGCGCGCGCACGATCCGGCGGACGCGGACGTCGGCGGGCAGCAACCGGCCCAGACGTCGGACCAGCGGCAGAAACTCGGATTGCGTTGGCCGCGGCGATCGAGGATAGACATTGGGCAGCGCGTCGACCGGGATGTCGGCATGGGCGACCTGCCCGGTGGCATGCACGCCGGTGTCGGTGCGCCCGGCCGCGCGCAACCGCACCGAGGTCCGAAACACCGTCGACAGCGCCTCTTCTAGGAGACCGGCGACGGTGCGCTGATCTGCCTGCGTTGCCCAACCCGCGAAATCCGTTCCGTCATAAGCGATATCGAGCCGAAGACGAACGCACCCGCCATCAGCGTCGATGGCGGGTGCGTCGTTCAACGATGAATCGCTAGTCAGCGTCGTCGGCCTCGGCATCCGCCTCGGTCGTCGCGGCCTCGGTAGCCTCGTCGGTGCTCTCGGTCTCCTCGACCGCAACCTCGTCGGCCTCCGGCTCAGCGGCCGGCGCCTCGGCAGCGGCCGCGGCCTTGGCAGGAGCCTTGGACGCGCCAACCCGACGCGCGCGGTCGGCTTCGGAGGTCACCGTCTTCTCCTGCACCAACTCGATGACCGCCATCGGTGCGTTATCGCCCTTGCGTGCCTCGACTTTGATGATGCGGGTGTAGCCGCCGTTGCGGTCGGCGAAGAACGGCCCTATGTCAGCGAACAGGTTGTGCACGATGTCCTTGTCGCGGATCTTCTTGAGCACCTCACGCCGGTTGTGCAGCGTGCCCTTCTTGGCGTGGGTGATCAGCTTCTCGGCATAGGGGCGCAGCGCCCGAGCCTTGGGCTCGGTGGTCTTGATCCGGCCGTGCTCAAACAGTGCCGTCGCCAGGTTGGCCAGGATCGCCTTCTGGTGCGAAGACGACCCGCCGAGGCGAGGACCCTTGGTGGGCTTGGGCATTGCTGACGCTCCTGTCTAGATTCTCAACGCTAAGAGGCTTTAGAGCTGTTCGGTTTCGGCGTAGTCCTGGTCATCGTAGGCACCCTCGGCGGACCAGGTGCCGGTCGCCACGTCGTAGCCGGCGACCTCCGACGGGTCGAAGGTCGCCGGGCTGTCCTTGAGCGACAGACCCAACTGGTGCAGCTTGACCTTCACCTCGTCGATGGACTTCTGACCGAAGTTACGGATGTCGAGCAGGTCGGACTCGGTGCGGGACACCAATTCACCGACGGTGTGCACGCCCTCACGCTTGAGGCAGTTGTACGAGCGCACGGTCAGATCCAGGTCGTCGATCGGCAGTGCGAACGACGCAATGTGGTCCGCCTCGGCCGGCGACGGGCCGATCTCGATGCCCTCGGCCTCGATGTTGAGTTCGCGTGCCAGACCGAACAATTCGACCAGCGTCTTACCCGCCGACGCGAGTGCGTCGCGGGGGCCGATCGAGCTCTTGGTCTCGACATCGAGGATCAACTTGTCGAAGTCGGTACGCTGCTCGACACGGGTGGCGTCCACCTTGTAGGTGACCTTGAGCACCGGCGAATAGATGGAATCGACTGGGATACGGCCGATTTCAGCACCCGATGCCTTATTCTGCACGGCCGGGACGTAGCCGCGGCCACGCTCGACGACGAGCTCGATCTCGAGCTTGCCTTTGTCGTTCAGCGTCGCGATCTGCATCTCCGGGTTGTGCACGGTGACGCCCGCCGGCGGCACGATGTCACCGGCGGTGACCTCGCCCGGGCCCTGCTTGCGCAGGTACATGGTCACCGGCTCGTCCTCCTCCGAGGAGACCACGAGGCTCTTGAGGTTCAAGATGATGTCGGTGACGTCTTCCTTGACGCCGGGCACGGTGGTGAACTCGTGCAGTACGCCGTCGATGCGGATGCTGGTGACGGCCGCGCCGGGAATCGACGACAGCAGTGTGCGGCGCAGCGAATTGCCAAGCGTGTAACCGAATCCCGGCTCCAGAGGCTCGATGACGAACTGCGAACGGCTGTCACTGAGGACCTCTTCGGACAAGGTCGGTCGCTGTGAAATCAGCATGGTGTTTCTTCTTCTCCTTCTCGGCACCCGCTATTTGATGCCGGTTTGGTGTCTGGTCGCCGCGTCCGCGGCTCCAGCACTACTTCGAGTAGAACTCGACGATCAGCTGCTCGGCGAGCGGCACGTCGATCTGTGTCCGTTCCGGCAGTTGGTGGATCAGGATGCGTTGCTGCTCGCCGACCACCTGCAGCCAGCTGGGGGTCGGACGATCGCCGGCGGTCTCGCGAGCGATCTGGAACGGCACGTTGTTCAGCGACTTGCCCTTGACATCGATGATGTCGTACTGCGACACCCGATAGCTGGGGATGGTCACCTTGACGCCGTTGACCGTGAAGTGGCCATGGCTGACCAGCTGGCGGGCCATCCGGCGAGTCCGGGCAATCCCGGCGCGGTAAACCACGTTGTCCAGCCGGCTCTCCAGAATCTGCAGCAGTCGCTCACCGGTCTTGCCGGCGTGGCCCTGTGCCTCTTCGTAGTAGCGGCGGAACTGCTTTTCCATCACGCCGTAGGTGAAGCGGGCCTTCTGCTTCTCCTGCAGCTGCAGCAGGTACTCGCTCTCCTTGATCCGCGCGCGGCCGTGCTGGCCCGGCGGGTAAGGACGCTTCTCGAAAGCCTGGTCGCCGCCGACGAGATCGGTGCGCAGCCGGCGCGACTTGCGTGTCATGGGTCCGGTGTAACGAGCCATTGTCTGTATTCCTCCTAGACCCGACGGCGCTTGGGCGGACGGCAGCCGTTGTGCGGCTGGGGGGTGACGTCAGAGATTGCGCCGACCTCCAGGCCGGCGGCCTGCAGTGACCGGATGGCGGTCTCCCGGCCCGAGCCCGGGCCCTTCACGAACACGTCGACCTTGCGAACCCCGTGCTCCTGGGCTTTGCGGGCAGCGTTCTCAGCGGCCAACTGGGCGGCAAACGGCGTCGACTTACGCGAACCCTTGAAGCCGACGTGGCCCGACGATGCCCAGGCGATGACATTGCCCTGCAGGTCGGTGATCGTCACGATCGTGTTGTTGAACGTGCTCTTGATGTGGGCGGCGCCGTGCGGGACGTTCTTCTTTTCCCGGCGCCGGGTCTTCTGACCCTTCTTGGGCGCAGCAGCGGCCTTCTTGGCTGGGGGCATGACTTACCTGGCCTTCTTCTTGCCGGCGATGGTGCGCTTGGGCCCCTTGCGGGTGCGCGCATTGGTCTTGGTGCGCTGACCACGCACCGGCAGGCCGCGGCGATGCCGTAGCCCCTGGTAGCAGCCGATCTCGATCTTGCGGCGGATGTCGGCCTGCACCTCACGGCGCAGATCACCCTCGACCTTCAAGTTGCCTTCGATGTAGTCGCGCAGATGGGTCACCTGATCGTCGGTCAGGTCCTTGGTGCGCAGGTCTTTGTCGATTCCGGTCGCAGCCAGGATTTCGTGCGAACGGGTACGGCCGACGCCGTAGATGTAGGTCAACGCGACCTCCATGCGCTTGTCGCGCGGGAGGTCGACGCCCACTAGTCGAGCCATGGGTGGCATTCCTTCTCTAAGCGGAGGTCTGATCCCAGCCCGTTCCCGGCTGACTGCTCCGGGGTCCGGCCTCCGTTCCGGACGTAGCTGAACTGGCCCATCTCGATAGATGCCAGCCGTTCAGTGCTGCTGGGAGGTCTGCATTCAGTTGTCGGAGTCTAATCGTCCGGTTCCTCCTCGGGCCCACGGCCCGCATCGTCACCGGACGGCAGCGGACGGGCTAGCCCTGGCGCTGCTTGTGGCGCGGGTCAGAGCAGATCACCATGACCCGCCCATGCCGACGGATCACCCTGCACTTGTCGCAGATCGGCTTGACGCTCGGGTTCACCTTCACGGCTGTTCGATCCTGTTCTGTCTGCTAGTCGGTGTTGATCGTTCGGGCGGTTCGGTTACTTGTAGCGGTAAACGATGCGGCCCCGGGACAGGTCGTAGGGAGACAATTCCACCACCACCCGGTCCTCGGGCAGGATGCGGATGTAGTGCTGCCGCATCTTGCCGCTGATGTGGGCAAGCACCTTGTGGCCGTTTTCCAGCTCAATGCGAAACATCGCATTGGGCAGGGGCTCGACCACGCGGCCCTCGACCTCGATGGCGCCGTCCTTCTTGGCCATAACTTCTCTTCAAATCCTCGTCTTTGGTTTCGTTCGCTTCTACGCCCGGATCGGTGCAGCAGTCGCCCGACTATCAACGTGAGCCGGTGACAGGAAATTCCTAGGACTGGGCACGCAAAGAGCCGGCACGAGACGCCGCACCGTTCGGCAACAGTACCCGCATGGCCACAGTCGGCGCAAAATGCGCCGCGGACCGGGGTCCGTACCGCAACGATCCGGTCGAGCGGCGCCGTGCCTACTTTGGCCGTAGCGCCAGGATCTCGTTGTTGTGGCCTGCGACGTAGATCGTGCCGTTGTTGTCGACCGCCAGGCCCCACGGATAATCGAGGCCGGTGAAGGGCAGTACTACTTGCTGGCTCGATCCCGCAGGAAGTTTCAGCGCACGATTGTCCGCGCTATCGGTCACGTATACCGCGCCCTCGTTGTCCACCGTCACACCCCCGGGATCAGAGAGGCCGACGAAGGGCAACGTGGTTTGAGTATTCGAGCCATCGGCCAACGACAGCACCCGATTGTTGCCACCATCAGCGACGTAGATAGTTCCGTTGGCACCGACCACCAAACCGGTGGGAGCGTTGAGGCCCGTAAAGGGTAGCTCGTACTGCTTGTTCGAGCCCGCGGCCAGCGCAACCACCTGATTCTTGGCGGTGTCGGTGACGTAGATGGTGCGGGCGCTGTCCACCGTCAGGCCGGTCGGATGGTCGAGGTCGGTGAAAGCGAGTTGAGTTTGCTTCCTGGAGCCGGCAGGAAGGATGAGCACCCGTTTGTTGCCGGAGTCGTTGACGTAGACAGTGCCGGAGTTGTCGGCTGTCACGCCGCTCGGATAGCTGAGGCCTTCGAACGGCAGCAAGGCTGGGTCGTTCGAGCCCGCGGACAACGCCAAGATTCGGTTGTGCATGGTGTCGGCGACGTATACCGTGCCGCCGATATCTACCGACAGCCCTTGCGGTTCGCGCAGGCCGGTGAAGGGCAGCAGCGTCTGCCGGAGGCTCGCGGGTGCTGAGCCGTGATTGCCGACGACGGTCACGGCAACGGCAGTCATGGTGAGCAGAGCCGCGACCGAGACGATGACAGGTTTGCGGCGCCACCACGGCGGGGGCGGCGGGGCCTGCGGCGGCCCCGGCAGGTTACCGGATGAGTTGCCAGCGAAGGGTTCCGGCCGAGCGAACACGCTTGCCTGGAGTGCCCCGTGCTGGGCGGTGGCCGCGGAGGAGTTAGCCGATGATCTGGCCGGCTGCGTGGCCGGCGGCCTCCGCCTGCAATGCCTTGGAACACCTCGTCTCGGGAAATCTCGGCAGGCAATATCTTGATCGCGACAATCCGGTCGATGACGGTGTCGTACGCACGCCAAACCTCGCCCATGCCGCCTCGGCCCAGCAACTCGATCAGCTGGTAGCTTCCAAACGACGTTCTCTGCAACGAGCCCCTCCTGCAGCAACCTTCAGCGCATTCTCATCGTGGCACGAGAAGCTGTCGCGGCTAACCGGATTCGCGCGACTATCACCGCGAGCCAGCGACAAGGCATTCTTTAGGGCCTGGCCGATTATCTCTAGCAGAGGAGGGCCTGGTCGCATGGCCTGCCGCGGGAGCCGTGACGAGGGCATACTTAACGCTGATGACAACCCCCGCAACCCCGGATCCCCAACCCCGCAAACCCGTGATGCTGACCGTCGACGACGACCCCGCGGTGTCCCGGGCGGTTGCCAGGGATCTGCGTCGCCACTACGGCGAGGCCCACCGGATCGTGCGGGCGGAATCGGGCCCCGATGCGCTGGACACCCTCAAGGAACTCAAGCTGCGGGGCGAGACGGTCGCGGTGCTCGTCGCCGACTACCGGATGCCGCAGATGACGGGTATCGAATTCCTCGAGCAGGCGATGGATTTGTATCCGGCGGCGCGGCGGGTGCTGCTGACCGCCTACGCCGACACCCACGCCGCCATCGACGCAATCAACGTCGTCGACCTCGACCACTACCTGCTCAAGCCGTGGGATCCACCGGAGGAAAAGCTCTATCCCGTCATCGACGCGCTGCTGGACGCCTGGCGGGCGGCACCGGAGCGCGCCATCCCGCACACCAAGGTGATCGGGCACCGCTGGTCGGCGCGATCCTGGCAGGTGCGCGACTTCCTGGCCCGCAATGGGCTCTACTACACCTGGTTCATGGCCGACGACCCCGCCGGCGAGCGGCTGCTCCACGCGGCCGGCGAGGACGGCCTGCGGCTGCCGGTCGTCGTGACCGAACGCGGCGAACCGCTCATCGAACCCACCGACGCCGAGTTGGCGGACAAGTTGGGCCTCTCGACCACGCCGTCTCAGGAGTTCTACGACCTGATCGTCATCGGTGGCGGGCCCGCGGGCTTGGCCGCCGCTGTCTACGGCGCCTCCGAGGGGTTGCGCACGGTGCTCATCGAACGCACGGCAACGGGCGGTCAGGCCGGCCAAAGCTCGCGGATCGAGAACTATCTGGGCTTTCCGGACGGGGTGTCGGGCGGCCAGTTGGCCGAACGGGCACGCAGGCAGGCCGAGAAGTTTGGCGCGGAACTGATCACCGCCCGCGCGGCCACCGCGCTGGAGGTGAACGGTTCCAAGCGCACCGTGCGGTTCGCTGACGGCGGCTCCATCGATGCGCACGCAATCATCCTGGCTACCGGCGTCGCTTATCGCCAGCTGGCGGCGACTGGCTGCGCCGAGCTGACCGGCCGCGGCGTCCACTACGGAGCGGCCGTCTCCATCGCGTCGGAATGCAAAGGCGAAGAGGTCTACGTGATCGGCGGAGCCAACTCGGCCGGCCAGGCCGCGATGTATCTGTCCCGCGATGCTAAATCGGTGACCATCGTCGTGCGTGCCCCGTCGTTGGCGGCGTCGATGTCGTATTACCTGATCCAGCAGATAGAACAGCGACCCAACATCACTGTGCGCACCTGCACCGAAGTCCACTGCGCCAACGGAACCGACCACCTGGAGAAGCTGACCCTGATCGACAACCGGACCGGCGTCACCGAGGACGTCACCTGCGGCCGGATGTTCATCTTCATTGGCGCCGCGCCGGGCACCGATTGGTTGGACGGGGTAGTCGCCCGCGACGACCGCGGCTTCATCCTCACCGGCCCGGATCTGCGAAACGTGGCTGGCTGGACGCTGGACCGGCCACCGCACCACCTGGAGACCAGCGTGCCGGGCGTGTTCGTCGCCGGCGATGTGCGCTCCCAATCCGCGAAACGGGTCGCGGCCGCGGTGGGGGAAGGATCGATGGCCGTGATGCTGGTCCACCGTTACCTGGCGGAGTCATGACTGGCCGGCTCCCCTGCGACGCAGACGAATTGCGCACCCTGTTCTTGTTCGAGGCGCTGACCGACGAGCAGCTCGAGACGCTGTGCGTCAACGGGCATATTGAGGAATTCCAGCCGGGACCGATCATCGTTGAGGGCGATCCGGCGACCTGCTTCTACGTCCTCATTGACGGCGAGCTGGCGATGTCGAAGCTCTCCGGCGGCCAGGCCATCGAAACGAACCGGACGTCCCAGCGCGGGGTGTATTGCGGCGCCTGGCGGGCGTTCACCGGCGGGAACCAAAAGCTCTACGACGCGTCGGTGCACGTGACCAAGCCGTCGCGGTTCTTCGTCATGGACGCTCCGGTGTTCGCCCAGTTCATGCGGGATCAGTTCCCGATGGCGGTGCACCTGCTCGACGGGATCGCGGTGGGCACCGACCGGACCCGCCGGATCATCGACAACCGGGAGAAGCTGCTCGCGCTGGGCCGGTTGTCGGCCGGCCTGACCCATCAGCTGAACAATCCGGCCGCGGCCATCGCACGGGCCGCCGACGAGCTGCGCGGCCGGATCTCCCGCATGCGCGGGAAACTGGTGATGCTCGCCGACGGCACCGTCAGCGCTGAGACGCTGAACGCATTGGTGCGGCTGCAGGAGGCGGTCGCCGAGCAGGTCGCCAAATCGGCGTCGCAGCACCTGACCGCGATCGAATCCACCGACCGCGAGGACGCCGTCGGCGAGTGGCTCGAGGACCACGGCATCGACGGCGGATGGGACATCGCACCGACACTCGTCGAAGGCGGCGTCGACACCGACTGGCTGGAGCGGATTGCCGCAACCGCCGAGGAATTGGATGCTTCGGCCTCGGTGGAGGAGGCGGTCCGCTGGATCAGCTACACCATCGAAAGCGAACTTCTGATGAACCAGATTTCAGAAGCGAGCAAACGGATTTCGGCACTGGTCGCCGATGCCAAGCAATATTCCCGGATGGACCGGGCTCTGTTCGACGTGGCCAACGTGCACGAACTGCTGCGCAGCACGCTGGTGATGTTCGCCGACCGATTCAGCAAAGACGGCAGCAAGAACGGCAGCGCGATCACAGTGGTCAAGGAATTCGACCAATCGCTGCCCGAGATCCCTTGCTTTCCAGGCGATCTCAACCAGGTCTGGACCAACATCATCGACAACGCACTAGCGGCGATGCGCGAGAAGGGCGGCACACTGACCGTCCGCACCGGCAGGGAAGGCGACAAGCTGGCCCGCATCGAGATCTGCGATACCGGACCGGGCATCCCCGAGGAGGCGCGCGAGCACATCTTCGAGCCGTTCTTCACCACCAAACCGGTCGGCGAGGGCACCGGCCTCGGGCTGGATTTGGCGTGGAACATCGTCGTGAAGAAACATCGCGGGGATCTGCGTGTCGAGTCGGTGCCGGGCAATACCCGCTTCATCGTGTTGCTGCCGCTGGAAAAGCCGCGCGTCGAGGATTTGGCGGATCCCGTGCTTGATGAAGAACTGGCGGAATAGACCCCATCACGCGACCGGTTGGACCAACCATGACCGAAACTGCTGCGAGCAAACCAAATCTAGGCCGGTTCGGATCGTTCGGACGCGGCGTCACGCCTGCACAAGCGAAAGACATCGAAGCCCTGGGCTACGGGGCCGTCTGGGTCGGCGGTTCGCCGCCCGCCGAGTTGGAATGGGTGGAACCCATTCTTGAAGCGACGACGACACTGCAGGTGGCCACCGGAATCGTCAATATCTGGTCGGCAGCGGCCAAGCCGGTGGCCGAGTCGTTCCATCGCATCGACCGGGCCTACCCGGGCCGTTTCCTGCTGGGTATCGGCGTCGGGCATCCCGAGGCGATCACTGAATACCGCAAGCCATACGACGCGCTGTTGGAGTACCTCGATCAGCTCGACGAGTACGGGGTCCCCGCCGATCGCCGGGTGATCGCGGCCCTGGGCCCGCGGGTGCTGAAGCTTTCGGCACAGCGCAGCGCCGGCGCGCACCCGTACCTCACCACTCCCGAGCACACCGCGCAGGCCCGCGAACTGATCGGCCCGTCGGCGTTCCTGGCTCCCGAGCACAAGGTGGTGCTGACCACCGATGCGGAGAAGGCTCGTGCGGTTGGCCGCAAGGCGCTCGACATTTATTTCAACCTGGCCAATTACCGCAACAGCTGGAAGCGGCTAGGGTTCTCCGAGGACGAAGTCACTCGGCCGGGCAGCGATCGCCTGGTCGACGCGGTGGTGGCGTATGGCACGCCGGAGGCGATCGCGGCACGGCTGACCGAACACCTCGACGCCGGGGCCGACCATGTGCCTGTGCAGATCCTGACCAAAGATGAAAACCTAGTGTCGGCTCTGGCCGAACTGGCAGGGCCGCTCGGACTGAATCAGACTTGACCAATCGGAGGGGACCTAGATGACCGAGGGCGTTTCACTCAAACTCGACCTTGGTCGGTACGGGGTATGGCTGCCCAGTCGATCTATTACCCCGGAGCTGGCAGCGCAGATCGAATCGTTGGGCTATGGTGCCGTCTGGATCGGCGGATCGCCTGATGCCGACCTGAAGTGGGTGGAACCGGCTCTGGCGCAGACCTCGTCGCTGCAGCTGGCGACCGGGATCATCAACATATGGTCGTCACCGGCCGCCGACGTGGCCGAGTCCTACCACCGCATCGAAAACGCCTATCCGGGGCGGTTTTTGCTGGGTATCGGGGTGGGTCATCCCGAGCACACCCAGGACTACCGCAAGCCCTACGACGCGCTCGTCGAGTATCTCGACGCACTGGACGCCGCGTCGGTGCCGACCAGTCGGCGTGTGCTGGCGGCGCTGGGCCCCAAAGTCCTGGCCCTCTCGGCGGAGCGCAGCGGCGGTGCCCACCCGTACTTGACCACACCGGAGCACACCGCGTATGCGCGCGAACTCGTCGGCAACACGGTATTTCTGGCTCCCGAACACAAGGTGGTGCTCACCACCGACGCTGACGAAGCCCGCGAAATCGGCCGGCAAACTGTTGGCTTCTACCTTGATCTGAGCAACTACGTCAACAACTGGCTTCGGCTGGGGTTCACCGATACCGACGTGCGTAAACCCGGCAGCGACAAGCTGATTGACGCCGTCGTGGCCCATGGCACGCCGGGCGCCGTCGCCGCACGCCTCAACGAACATCTCGAGGCCGGCGCCGATCACGTGGCGATCCAGGTGTTGGGCGGCGGCCCC
This sequence comes from uncultured Actinomycetota bacterium, assembly GCA_963833915.1. Taxonomy (GTDB): domain Bacteria; phylum Actinomycetota; class Actinomycetes; order Mycobacteriales; family Mycobacteriaceae; genus Mycobacterium. The sequence continues at coordinate 196,331 of CAWHZO010000002.1, read as the reverse complement.
GAAGACAAGCTGTTGGCCGCGCTGGGCGACTTGGCTGGGGCGCTTGGACTGACGTCTTCGAGCTGAACACGCTGCTCGGCTAGGGTTTGACCATGCGGTTGCTGGTCACTGGTGGCGCTGGATTCATCGGCGCGAATTTTGTGCACGCCACCGTTCGCGCCTACCCGGACGACGCGGTGACGGTTCTCGACGCCTTGACATATGCCGGCGGCCGCGAATCGCTAGCCCCCGTCGACAACGACATCAGGCTGGTGCAGGGCGATATCGCCGACGCGGAACTGGTTTCCCAACTAGTCGCCGAGTCCGACGCGGTGGTGCATTTCGCGGCCGAAACTCATGTCGACAACGCGCTGGCCGACCCGGCGCCGTTCCTGCAGGCCAACGTGATCGGGACGTTCACCATTCTTGAGGCGGTACGCCGGCACGGGGTGCGACTGCATCACGTCTCCACCGATGAGGTCTACGGCGACCTTGCGCTCGACGATGCGCAGCGGTTCACCGAATCCACGCCCTACAACCCGTCGAGCCCCTACTCGTCGACCAAGGCGGCCTCCGACATGTTGGTGCGAGCCTGGGTGCGGTCCTATGGTGTGGCCGCAACGATCTCGAACTGCTCCAACAACTATGGGCCTTATCAGCACGTGGAGAAGTTCATCCCCCGGCAGATCACCAACGTGCTGACCGGGCGGCGGCCGAAGTTGTACGGCAAGGGGGCCAATGTCAGGGATTGGATCCATGTCGACGACCACAACGACGCGGTCCGCCGCATCCTCGAGAACGGTCGGTCCGGGCGGACCTACCTGATCGGCGCCGATGGCGAACGTGACAACCTTTCGGTGCTGCAGACCCTGCTGGTGTTGATGGGCCACGATCCCGACGACTTCGACCACGTTGTCGACCGAGCCGGCCATGACCTTCGGTATGCTATCGATCCGTCTCGGCTGAACAACGAATTGGGCTGGGCGCCATGCCATACCGATTTCACTGAAGGCCTGCGGGCCACCATCGACTGGTACCGCGACAATGAATCCTGGTGGCGACCATTGAAAGATGCCGTCGAGGCTCGCTACGAACAGCGGGGTCAGTGACATGGAAGTCCGTGAACTCGACATTGCCGGCGCGTGGGAGATCACGCCACAGCTGCATCCCGATTCCCGTGGACTGTTCTTCGAGTGGCTCAGCGACCAGGGATTCACCGAGTTCGCCGGCCATCGCCTCGATGTGCGGCAGGCCAACTGTTCGGTGTCGGCGGCCGGCGTGCTGCGTGGCTTGCATTTCGCCCAACTGCCGCCGAGCCAAGCCAAGTACGTGACGTGCCTATCCGGCTCGGTGTTCGATGTCGTAGTCGACATCCGGGTGGGCTCGCCGACGTTCGGGCGCTGGGACGCGGTTGTTCTCGACGACCGTAGCCGCAGATCGGTCTACCTCTCTGAAGGTTTGGCACATGGTTTCCTTGCGCTGCAAGATAATTCGACGGTCATGTATCTTTGCTCGGCCGAGTACAACCCGCAGCGCGAACACACCATCGCCGCCACCGACCCGGCACTGGCGATCGACTGGCCGGGCGGACACGAGCTCGTGATATCCGACCGCGACGCCGCGGCACCCACGTTGGACGAGGTCCGCGCCGCCGGCCTGTTACCGAGCTGGGAGGACACCCAGACTTTCATTCAGGGGCTGCGCGGCACGTAGAAGGGCGGCCGCTCGTCACTCGGGCGGGAAGCGGGTCAGGCAATACGTGGTGAAGTCAAGGGTCAACTCGTCGCGCTCAGCCTGAATCGGTACCTCGCGAGCACAAGCATTAGAAATCGTCTGCAGCAGCTTCATGATGGAGAAAAGACTGGGCTCACTCGCAGCGTCTTCGAAGCCCGCCAGCAGTTTCGGGACATCTTCGCCTTCTACCGCCGCCAATGCCATGATCTTTTCGACCGGCTCGGTTATTTCGGTTTCATCCGTCAACTCGCATATCGCGAGACCGTGTGACGCGATCCGCCGGTACATGTCCTCCAAGCCCTGCCCGTAGGTGGTTTTGAGGTCATTGACGTAGCGACTGAAGTCATCCATGTCGTGCGGATCCGGATTTTTGATTCCTGCTATGTGCTTCTCGATCAACTGCTCCGGACGTTCATCGATCGCCCTCAGGAACTCTTTGATGTGGTTTTCCAGATCGGCGTCGCGCGTCTCGTCGGTCATGCCTGTCAGGCTAAGTCTGTCCGTTGCTCTGCGCTTGTTTCACCGGCTGGGAATCGTCAGCCCAGCGCAGCTTTAGGCTGCTCAGGTGGGTCACGCTGGTCGGTTTGTGCACAACGGCTGGCGAGAAGCCTGGTTCCACGTCGAAATCCGGAATGCGGCTCAACCACTCGGTCACAAATGCGGCCATTTCAAGACGGGCCAGGTGCAAGCCCAAGCACCTGTGCATGCCGCCGCCGAACGCCCAATGGCGCTGCCGCTGAATCTCTCCGGTGCTGGCTACCGATATCTCGTCGCCGCCGTTCGCTCTGCCGGCGGCTTCCAAGGCCAGCCACACCGCACTGTGCGCCGGGATTACGACGCCACCGATATCGACTTCCCTGGTGGTCATGCGCGGAATCGCCGGCCCTGGCGACTCCAACCGCAACATTTCCTCGACGAACGCCGGAATCTGCGCTGGGTCCTCGCGTAGCTGGGCCCGCAGTTGCGGGTCGCGCGCGAGATGGAGAAGTCCGAAACAAATTACCGCGGCAACCATTTCAATGCCCGCGACAGAGAACAACAAAAGGATCACCGCGACCAATTCGACCCTGCTGAGCGGAAAATCCTCATCGCCAACGAGTTGCTCCAGGAGCGGCCAGAGAATGCCCGGCGGCCGCTCAGGATTTGCCATTCCGGCGTCCAGCGAGGTGTTCAGCCACTTGACGAGTTGAAGTTGGGCTCCCCCGGTGGCGTCGCCGATGACCGCAGCCCGGGTCAGCACAAGCGCCCTGCGGTCGTCCGGTGGCAGCCCGCATACCGTGAGCAGCGCTTGGCAGGCGAAGGAGTCGGCGACTTTGGTTGCATCACAGTGCCCTTCGGCGGCGACGGTGTCGAGCAACGTCGCGGCTCGGGCGTGCAAGGCCGGAGCGAAGGGGGCCAACGCTCTGGGGCTGAACTGAGGATGTAAGACGCGGCTGAAACGGGCATGATCCGACGGCGTCTCGCACGAGAGCGGCACCTGAGGAAGCGGTCTGCCGAACAAGTTGATCGCGAACGTTTTCGGCGGCGACGCAAACGTGTAAGGGTCGAGCAACGCCGCGCGCACGTCGTCCCGTCGGGTGAGATAGTAGCCATGCAGCGTCGGATCGCCTGCGCTGATTTCCACTACCGGGCCCAACTCGTGCAGGTGGCGCCAATAGGCGGCGCGGTCTGCTGCGAAGAACGGACTCTCCTTGTGGTGCAACGGAGGCGACGTCACGCAGCCTCCTTGATCGGCGCCCATCTCCGCGCATAGCAATGGCGGTGGCTGTCGTCGGCTGTTCTCGCCATCTCTTGCCTGTCAGGCATACCGGGCACACCAGGCACATTCTTGTCGTTCATCGCGCATTCAACCTACCGTCTGGCGCGGTGATACGCCGGGGACGCTTTCATGCAGGCCTTGCGCGGCACCTAGAAGGGCGGCGGCTCGTCGTTCGCGACCACCGGCAGTAGACGGGCGGGCTCCCGCGCGGCCCGGTTGTGTCGTCGTTCGGCAGCAATGTAGTTGGCGCGGTTTTGGGCGCGGGTCCGTCGCCGCTTGGGCATCATCGCGGCCCGGTCGGCACACTGCGGCTGGGCCGAGACTGGAACAGGTGGCCCTGGCGCGACCGTCGGAGCGCAGAGACTGGGGAACAGTAAGGCACTGCCTGGGCTGGTGACATAGGTCTGCCGGGATGGTGATGTCCAGATCAGCGTGCCGTCAGGCAGCTGTTGGTCGTGCCAGGGCCAGAACGTTTTGATCAAATGATGAAGACGGCAAAGGCATTTGAGGTTCGAAGCATGCGTGCGGCCGCCGTCCCGGTAAGGGATCGTATGGTCGAGATCGCAGCGCGCCGCCGGCTTATCGCAGCCGGGGAATCGGCAGGTCAGATCGCGGCAGCGGACAAAGTCGGCCAATGCCTGCGACGGTGTATAGCCGGTCTCCGGCGCGGCATCAGTGGGATGTATCAGTGGCCGCAGCTTGGCCGAACGAGCGAGTTCGGCCACCAACTCGGGTGGGATCAGCGCATCGCTGCCGATCATCGTGCCTGGGGTCGGTGCCGTGCCGTCGAGGCTGGCCTGGTCGGCGACCACATGAATCACCACCGAGGCCGTCGCCGGCGTCGCCGCAGCGGGGCATTGCGGCTGCCCGCAGCGGCACGCAAGCCGGTCGGCGCCTGCGGCCAACGCCCCCATGGCGTCGGCGCGGCGCTGTTTGCGGGTGCGTGGATCGGCAGCGCACACCGTGGCGGCCAACGCATCAAGCCGTGCATCCACCGCGTGGGCATCGGTGGTGATCAACCTGCCGAAGACCTCCGTCAGCCCGTCGCCACCATCCCAGATCGAGAATTCTCGATCCGCCTGCCGTTCGCGTCGACGCCGCACCGCATCACGGTCGGCGCGGGACACGATCCGGTCGACCTGTCCGGCCAGCCGACTATGCGTCATCGCCGGCCATCGCGGCGCCTTCGCGGCCAGCTCAGCGTCGACGGCGGCCATCACGTCAGGGTCGGTGATCAAATCGGTGCGATACACGATCGTTTGAAACATCCGATAGTCGATCTCGCCGGCCTGCAACAACGCCCCCACCCCAGGCAGCCGTGTGCGCATGGCCCGCGAGTAGTACAGATAGCTGGCGGCCAACCCCTGGCTGATTCCCAGCGCCGCAGCCATCTCGGCCGTCACGGCCTCCTGGGTGTCGGTGCACCAGGTTTCCCGCTCGCCGACCTGACGCAAGCGCAGCAGATCCAGCTCCCCGATGACCGCGAGCCGCTCGCCCGCGGCGCGGTTCTCAGCCCGCGCAGCCGTGCCCAGGCGCTGCACTAAAGCCTCGGCGATCCTATCGAACATATATTCGAATATAGTGGACGGGTCTGACAAGAGTCCCCCGCCGTCATGCGCGAGCAGCTGCCCGCCGGCGGCCGACCAGATAAGCCGCCCACAGGCCGACGGTCAGCAGCTCAGCGACCACGCTGACCGCCGCGTGCGGCGACGGCTGCCATCCCCGTTCGGAAAACCCGAAGAGTCCGACGGTACGCGACAACACGAACGCAACCAGTGCGCCGCCGGCGACCACGGCCGCGGCCCACTGAAGCCACTCCGGGCCACCGATCAGAATCAGAACCGCGACAGCGAACGAGACGCTGGCCTGCAGCATGAACGCAGCGCCGATCGTCGGAATGTGCTGGTAGCCGTGGATATAGAGATAGGCATGACTGATCCCGCTGACGGCCATCCCAGCGGCAATACCGATCCTGGTTATAGCTTCAGCGAATGTCATTGCAGTGTCCGTTCTTTCAACGCAAGAGCGTTTTGGCCTCGGATATAGCTGACCTCACGGATGCCGAGTGCGTCGTGCAACCTACCGGCCAGCAGAGTGACCGGCTTCGGCGCTGGGCCGTCGCCGGGGTGAGGTAACGGGTAGGCGGTCGTAGTTCCGCTGTAGAACGTCACGTTCCCTTCGGTTTTGGAAAACACTTGGTGGACATGGCCGTTGAGGCAGGTCACCGACGAGAACCAGCGTAAATAGCTCAGCGCCTGTGCGGCGTCGTCGGTGGCCCAACCCCAATCCGGATACATTGCGAACAGCGGAATATGGCTGAACACAATGATCGGAGTGTCGTTGGGCAGCGCCGCGACATCCTTAGCGACGAAATCCAGCTGTTCCACGCCCAAGTGTCCGAGCTTCTTTAGATTGAGCGTGTTGACCAGCGCAATGACGTGCACCCCGGCGATGTCGAAGCTGTACCAGCCGTCACCGCGGCTGCCGGAACCGAAGGCGCTGCGGTACTTCTGGCCCGCGTCGTCGACCGAGTCGTGCTCGCCGGGCACGGTGAAGACGTGCGGCGTGCGCAGTCCGGTCATCATTTGTTTGACCTGATCGAACTGGTCGGGGGTGGCCAGGTGGGTGAGGTCGCCGGTGTGAATGACGAAGTCGGGCGCGTAACCGAGGTTATTGATCCGACCAATCGCCTGGCTGAATGAGCCGGCGACATCCGGATTGGCCTTACCGGAGAAGCCGATATGGCTGTCGCTGACTTGAGCGAATCGCAGGGTGGGCCGAGCCAAACCCTGCTTGGCTTCCGCGGTGCCGGCGACGTGCGAGATGACTTCGCCGCCGGTCACCGCCAGGCCGACGGCGGCGCCGAACCATGCGCTGTGCCGGATGAGCTGGCGGCGGCTCATCGCGCGCGGAGCGTCGGTCATTGCGTCACAACCACGGTGGCATGCATGAACGGATGGATCGAGCAGACGTAGTCGAACTTGCCGGCTGTCAGGAACGTGTGGGAAGACGTTGCCTGCGAACCCATTCCGGGTGAGTGAAATGAACCGTCGTTCGCGGCGACGGTGTGCGGTTCCTCGTCTCGGTTAGTCCAGGTGACGGTGCTGCCCGCGGCGACGGTCAGTGTCGCAGGGACAAAGGCGAAGTTGTCGATGCTGACCGCGTTGCCGGCCACCGGAGCCGCCGAACCCGTCGTCGAGGCGGTGGTGCCCGCAGGCACGTTCGGCATCGACGGCATGCCGCTCATACCAGGCATTCCCGGCTTCGTCGCCCCCGATCCGAAGGTCACCGACGGCGAAGTTGGCGATGGGGGTGACGAGCATCCCGTCAACATCACCACCGCCAGCACAACGGTCGAAAGCAATTCACGTGCGTGCTGATGTCCTCCGGGCACAGCGATGCACCTCCATTCTCGGGTAAAAAGTCCGCGCGCGGCGGACCCGTCGCCAAGAGATAGGGCGGTGGGTTACACGGCGTCAGGCCGGCTCGTTAGGCAGCAACGGTACGAATACCTCGATCGCGTCGCCGTGCTCGCGAACCATCAATGTGGGCAACGGTTTCGGCGCAATCGGCAGTTGATGAGTCAGCACCTGGCCGACGGGCGAAAACGATGTCGAATGGCAAGGGCAGCGCAACCGGTCGTCGGGCGCGTCGAACCACAATCGGCAGCCCTGATGGGTGCACACCCCTGACACGGCTTCGGGCTTGCCGTCGACGCGGCGCACGAACCCGATGACCGAGCCGAGATCGAAGGGACGCATGGCCCCGTCGGGCACCTCTACGCTGGCGGCGACCCGCATCCAACGCCCGGTGTTAGGGATGAGCTCCGCAGCACCGCTGTTGTCGCCGTCGGCGACCTGGGCTCTGTCGATCAATGCACGATCGATTGACACCGCCGCCACCGCGGCCGCCGCCGCGGCCGACGTGCCGACAATGAGGTTCCTGCGGGTCGCACCCCACTGCGGCGTGGGCTCTGCGGTGCCGTCCTGTTGCGCTGCGAGCCGGCGGCGCAGATCGGTCAGGAATTCCCGTCGCGGAGCATCACTGCCCAGCCGCGCCGCCTGCAGGTCGATGGCCGTACGGATTTGTGCGGCTTCGAAGTCGTCGGGCCGGAACGGCTTTGAGCGACGGCCCCGCAACAGGTCGTCGATATACCTGCGCAACCCACGCGGGTTCATGATTCGCCCTTCTCGTTGACCTGTGCAGCCAGCCGCAATGCCCGATGCTGAAGCACCTTGGCGTTGGTGACGCTAACGCCGAGTTCGGCTGCCGACTCCTTGATCGAACGACCTTGCAGAAAACGCAGTTCCAGTATCCGCCGGTAATTGTCCGGCAACCGCTCGAGAACAGCGGCCACCCGCTGGGGAGCAGTGCTGATCGACTCTTCGCTCTCAGGCGGCTGCTCGATGTCGTCGATCACCGTGATCTCTCGCCCCAGAGTCTCGCGCCAGTGCGCGGCCAGCACGGTTCGTGCGGTGGCCCGCAGGTAACCGCGAACCTCACTAACACTGGCCGTCAATCGCAGGGGTCGCAGCGCCGCCAGGAACACCTCTGCAGTGAGATCCTCCGCGTCGGCTCGGTTGCCGACCCGCGCATAGAGGGTGCGATAAACCCAGGTGGCGTTGTCCTGATACACCGCCTCCCAGTCCGGATACCCGCCGTCGGGCACCACGCGCAAGGGGCGCGGGTCGACGGAATCGCCGCGTGCCGTCACGTATCGCCTGCCTGTCGAGAGCTTGGCCCCACTGAGAATTGTGCCGTGTCAGTAGTCCATAGCGCATCGGGTTACACCGCAGCGGTTAGGCGGCGTCTGCGGGGTGCCGTCCCAGCCGATAGGCGACTCCGCGCTATGCCTTGTTGCGTCGAAACAAGAAGGTCAGACTGCGTCGCCGATTGGCGAATCCGGGTGCGAACTTGAACTCGTCCGTTTGATGAAAGAGATGTCCCTTGAACAAGACGGCGCGATTCGCGCGATAGGGAATGACGGTCGATTCGGCATTGGTCTCCCGGAGGTACTGCCTGACCCGCTCTCCCCCAGAGTTGTAGTCATCGAAGGTCCAGTCACTGGGCGCCGTCTTGTCCCATACAACAAGGCCGCCTGTAGTCGGGTCTAGATTTGCCGAGTCAGGGGTGATCCATAAGTTCAGCGAAAAATCCGCGTCGTCACCGTGGATATCGGTACCCGGCAGCCGGGCGTCGTACTCAAAGGCCCACCATTGTGCCAATTGATATCCGCCAAAAACCTCGCCGAGTGCTGCTTGAAACTGTTCCGCTACGGCGAATAGCGAGACGCTCGCGAATCCGTCCTGCGGAAAAGCTCCGACATAGCCGAACTTATACGGATGACGCCAGACTGTGGATTCCAGGCAGAATTTTCGCACTTGCTCCAAAGCGTCCGGGTTGAGGAAATCGTCGATTACCTCCGCCTCCAGCTGGCCTGCCGTGATTGCTTGTTGTATCGGCCCGTAGTCGACGTCCGTATTCAAGTAGCTTGGCAGCTTCTGCTCGGGAACCTTGAAGAACGGCGGGTCGGCGAAGATTCGAGTACTACTTCCATCGACTGGCACCCAAGGCACTTCGCCATTCGCCCCGTCGATAACGTCTGCGAGTCCGCGGCGTAAGCCGTAAAATTGTTCAGCCGTGGCGTTGGCGGACGCTTGCTTATCGCGATTCTCGGTCAGAATGTGGTCAAGTTGTTCGAGATTGCGCAGGGCGAAGTGTGCCGGAATCGAATACTGTTCAGGCGGTGCCGGACGCTGTTCGCGACAGAGGGCGGCCAGAGTGTCGTAATCCGACAATGCGGAAGCGTAATCGCCCAGAGCAAGATTCACTTTTGCAAGTAGATCTCTGGCCGGCGTAGAGCAGGGTTCACTCTCCACCGCGGCCGAGGCGTGGCGAAATGCTTCGTCATATTGCCCGAGTTCAAGATACGCCGAAGCGAGCATGAGCACTGCGTGCGGATCAGCCTCCTGCTCGACGATCTTCAGGAGGATCTCCACCGCGGCCGCGGAGTTTCCAGCATGCATCAAACTTTCGGCTTCAGAAAGCTCGGCACTGCTCGAATCCGGCAGAGACGTCATGACGGTGACCTCCTACGCACACCTTCCCATTCGCGGACTGATATGGCACAAGCACTGTCGGCCGGGCACCGTGACGGTGCCCGGCCGACAGAATAGGTCGGAAGTTAGCCGGCGGACGCCGCGTTGGCGGCCTCGGTGGCCAGGTACGACCCGGCACTGGTCCCCAGCGTGGTCACGAACTGTTCGTGGATCGCTGCGGCCTGCGCGGCGACCGCCTGGTAAAGCTGGGCGTGCGCGGCGAACTGCGCTGCGGTCAGCGCCGACACTTCGTCGGCCGCGGCGGGAACCACCCCGGTCGTCGGGGATGCGGCGGCAGCGTTCTGAGCGTTGAACGACGAGCCGATCCCGCCTAGAGCGGTTGCGGCTGAACTCAATGCTTCGGGCTGCGTGGTGACAAATGACATCGACATGTCTCCTCGAGTGCGAACTCCGCAGTGGGCCGCGGAGTGACTGGCGGTTGGCTTGTGGCTCGACTTTAAGTCCCCTCGCCACCCCAAGCGTACTGCGGCATCGACACTCGGTTACGTGTCCGCGCTAGCGACGCCCACTGCCGGTCGGTTCGGTGACGACCCAAAAGCGCTGCGGCGTGCTGAAATACACTGTGATCAGGGACGTCTGAGCTCTTCAGGACGTGGCTGTCGCGAGTAAGAATCTCCCAGTGTTAAAACGCTGAAGGACGGCACCCCCTTCGCGGCGTCACCGGCCGCGCCGGAGTCCGGAATTTTGGATGTCCAGATTTTTATTCTCAGCCACCGGTCAGTCAACGACTGCGAGACGCCTTGCGGGCAGGTCTAGCGAGGGGGTTTTGCCAGGTAATCGCCCGTTTCGGCACCGTTTCCACCGGGCTCACAATTAGCCGTCGAGACCCAGGAGAACGCGGCATCAGCAGCTGTGGCCAAAACTTGTTTCGCCACGCCTGGCTAATCTTCGATCTACGGAAAGACCCAGGCAGCTGCCAGCCACCTACCACCGAATTGCCAGCAGCCGACTGACTTTTCGCGAAACTTGTTGCCGCTCAGCGTTTAACGTGCGCGGAGCACTGGGGAACCCACCACACAGCCGGAGCGAGGACATGGTTTTTGATTTCGGAGCGTTACCGCCGGAGATCAACTCCGGCAAGATTTACTCCGGGCCGGGCTCGGCGCCGCTGCTGGCGGCCGCGACTGCCTGGGACGCGCTAGCGAGTGAATTGCAGACCACGGCAGCGTCTTACGCATCCACGATCGGCGAGTTGACCACAAGCTGGCAGGGACCCTCGTCGGCGGCCGCTTCCGATGCGGCGGCGCCCTACACGGCGTGGCTGAGCAACACCGCCGCGCAGGCCGAGCAGACGGCATCTCAGGCTCAAGCGGCAGCGGGTGCCTACGAGGCCGCTTTCGCCGCCAGCATCCCCCCGCCGGTGATCGCGGCCAATCGCGCAGCGTTGGCGCTACTCGTCGCGACCAACTTCTTGGGTCAGAACACCCCGGCCATCGCCGCCAACGAGGCGACCTACGCCGAGTTCTGGGCCCAGGACGCGGTTGCGATGTACGGCTACGCCGGGACCGCCACGACCGCGAGTCAGCTGACCCCGTTCACCGCGGCGCCGGCGACCACCAACGACACCGGGCAGGCCACCCAGTCGGCGTCGACGGCCCAGTCGGCCGCCGCCTCGTCCGCCGATGCGACCACCTCCATCGAGGCGTTCCTGACTGAGCTGAACACCGACTTCACCAATTTCGGCACCGAGCTCAGCACCCTCAGCACGCAACTCTTCGCCGATTTCCCGGCCTCGACTACGACCCTGGCTTCGCTCTTGACGAGCTTGGGCTTGCCAACGTCGGTCACGAACGCCGTCACTCTTTTCAACCAAGGTCTGACCACGGGCGCCAACACGATCAGCACCTACGCTTCTGGGCCGTGGTCGATTATCGGAATCGGCAGCCTGATGAAGAACTGGTACCAGATGTCCATCAGTATCCCGAGCCTGGGTACCGGCATCCAGGGCATCGGCCCGTTGCTCAATCCCAAGCCGATCATTGGGGCGTTGTCGCCGCTGTTGCACAGCGGGCTGCTGAGCGGCTCGTATGGCGGCGCGGGAAATGTCGGAGCGCTGGCGTCGGCCGGCCGGGCAGGCACCATCGGCGCCCTGTCGGTACCGCAGAACTGGGCGTCGGCGGTCCCGGCAGTCCGGACGGTCGCAGCCGAGATGGACGCGACCGCGCTTGACGCCGCTCCCGAGATGGCCTCGATCGCTCAGCCCGGGATGTTCGGGCAGACGGCGCTGTCCAGCCTGGCCGGCCGCGCGATCGGCGGGTCCGCGACCCGCGCCGTCGCCGGGCAGGGCTACCGCGTGCCCGGCGCGGTGGCGACCGACGACATCGCCACTACCGCCACCATCATCGTGATTCCGCCGAGCGCGGAATAAGGAAGGCTGGCAATGGTTTTCGATTTCTCAGCGCAGCCGCCGGAGGTCCTCTCCGCCAAAATCTACTCCGGTCCGGGCACGAGTTCACTGCAGTCTGCCGCGACGGCCTGGGAGGGTCTGGCCGGCGAGTTGCAGTCCACCGCATCCAATTACCAATCGGTGATCTCCGGGCTGGTCAGTGGTGACTGGACAGGTCCGTCGTCGGAGGCCGCCGCTGCGGCCGCGGCACCGTATGTGTCGTGGCTGTCGACCACGGCAGCCCAGGCCGAGCAGACCGCCGGCCAGGCCCGCGCCGCGGCCAGTGCCTATGAGACCGCGTTGGCAGCCACCGTGCCGCCGGCCGAGATCACCGCGAATCGCACTCAGCTGCTCTCGCTGTTGCAGGCCAACATCTTAGGGCAGAACAACGCGTCGATCGCGGCCCTCGAGGCCGAGTACGCCCAGTTCTGGGCACAGGATGTCGCCGCCGTAACCGGCTACGCCGGCTCGTCGCAAGCAGCCACCACGGGTCTGGGGTCGTTCACCGAGGCGCCGCAAACCACGAACGACAGCGGCCAGACCGCTCAGGCGGCATCGACCGCCCAGGCGGCTGCGACGGCGCCGACCTCCGATCTGGAAACGATCATTGAGCAGATCGAGGCCGACGCCACCAACTTCCTCAACCAAGTCACTGCGTTTAACGCCGACTACACCAAGTTCTTCACCAGTGCGCTCGGCAGCCTCCCCGGCGGATCTACGCTGTCCACGAGTTGGACGAACCTGTACTCGTTCATTTCCGGTGCCGGCAGCCAGGCCACGTGGACCAACGTCGCTAATAGCAGTACCAGTTTGAGCATTGGGCAGTGGAAGAACTTCTTTATCTACACGCCATGGAGCCACGGGGTACCGCTAGGGTCGCTGAACGGTGGGCTGTCCTCGCCCGGGCATTTGGCCCCGGGTTTGGGAGCGCGAGCGGCGACTGCGGCCCTCGGCAGCGCGCACACGGTGGGCAAGTTGTCCGTGCCGCCCAGCTGGGCAAGCGCCACTCCGGCCGTCAGGCTTGCCGCTACGGCTTTGCCGGAAGGCACCTTCGCCGCGACCGCGGCACCCGCAACAGATATCCCCTTGAGCCTGCTTAATCAGAGCACGATGGGCAGCTTGACGGGAGGTGCGCTGGGCAGCCCAGCTGCCCGGGTCGTCAGCTCAACGGGCGTACGGCCCAAGGTGACGCCTGCCGGCGAGCGCAGCAAAGGGCCGGTCAAGCTCGACAAGGTCATCGCGCAACTGCAAGAGGCGCCTGATCAGGTACAGCACTGGTCTGTTGACGAGGCCGGGCTGGACGAGTTGGTCGCCAGGCTGTCGACCAAACCGGGCATTCATGCGGTGCACCTCACCGACGAAAAGGCCGCAGCCACGGCCGCCAAGCTCGCAACCGAAACCGGTTAGCGCAGTCGCACATGTCACTCAGACACATCGAAGGAGGATCGATGAAACCGCTGTTAGCCCTTATCGGCATATCGATGGGGATCGTCTTCGCGGTGCCGGCGCACGCCGAACCCGGGCTCGACGAGTCACCCACCGAAGAGAACAACGAGACCTTCCTTGCTGACCTACAAAAAGTAGGTATCGGCTTTGGGGACCCGCGCCAGGCCATCAGCGCCGGCCAAGCGGTATGCGCACATATCCACAACGGGATGTCCGGTCTTCACCTGATCAAGCACCTGCAAGAAAACAACCCGGCACTCACCGAAAATGGTGCCGCGCAGTTCGCGACGATCTCGGCGAAGGCCTACTGCCCTCGGCAGCTGGACGAAGCCGAAGAGCCAGGGGAGAAGAACCTCAATAAGGGCGCCTCGAAAGGCGGAAACTAGGCCTTGATCGCCTCGATGAAGTAGCCGCGCGGCGCGTTGGGCACCTCGGCCGGAATCGGGGGGTGTGCCCACCGCTCCCACCTGTTGCCGGGTACGGCCATGTCGGTGACCGTCGCGGTCCAGCCGCGGTGCTCGACGAGGGCATCCGGTGTGTCAGTGCCGAAAACCCATGGCGCCCCTAGCTTTTGCATGAACTCCAGGGTGGACGCCAGGAACGGCGCCTTCAGTAGGGTCTTGCCGACGACGTCGTACAACAGCACCGAACCGGGCGCCGATAACGCATCGACGCGTGCGAACAGCCGATCGACGTCCGACGCCTCGATGTACTGCAGCAGCCCCTCGATCAGCCAGACCGTCCGCAATGATGAGTCAAATCCCTGCGACTGAACTACTTTCGGCCACTCGTCGGCGAGGTCGACGCCGACCGCGACACGTCGGCAGCGTGGTCGCTCACCGGCGAGCCGCTCGTCTTTGATCGCGATCACCCGCGGCTGGTCCACCTCGTAAACGGTTGTGCCGTCGCGCCATGGCAACCGATAGGAGCGCGCATCCATGCCCGCCGCCAGGATCACCACCTGCGCCACACCGTCGGCGTGCACCCGCAGCAGTGCCTCGTCGAAAAGCCGGGTGCGGACGACGATCGGCGCCGACGGTTGCAAGGTCTGCGCGCTGGACTCGGCAAGCAATCGTCGGCCCTCGTCACCGGCCAGCCGTTCGGCGAAAGGATCGTGGAAAAGTGCGTCATCGCGAGTGGATTCCTCGGCGCGCATCGCCGCGACGAGTAGACCGGTGGCCGCTACCGCTTGCTTAGTGCTGTCCATCGCCCCATCATGAGCACGCGGCTGCCTGCGGTCTTGGATATTTGTGCTCTTCCACCGCATCCCACTCCCCCGGCCGGTCCGGTCCCATCCGGTCGACGATAGTGCAGCGCGACGCTCGCCGGCCGGCGCCGCTTGCCAGCACGCCGCGGCAGTTACTAGGATGTCCTAGTAAACCCATTTGTTCTTTTCAATGTCCGAGGACACTCATGACCACGCAGATTCCGCATTTCATCGACGGACGCCGCAGCAACCTCTCATCCACCCGGACCGCCGACGTGTTTAACCCCAGTACGGGCGAGGTGCAGGCACACGTACTGCTGGCGTCCGCCGCCGATGTCGACACCGCGGTCGCCTCCGCGAAGAAGGCGCAGAAAGAGTGGGCGGCGTTCAACCCGCAACGACGGGCCCGGGTCCTGATGAAGTTCGTCGAACTCGTCAACGCCAACGTCGAAGAACTCGCTGAGCTGCTCAGTGTGGAACACGGGAAGACCGTCCCCGACTCCAAGGGCGACATCCAACGCGGTATCGAAGTCATCGAGTTCGCGATCGGCATCCCGCATCTGCTCAAGGGTGAGTTCACCGAGGGCGCCGGCTCGGGTATCGACGTCTATTCCGTCCGCCAGCCCCTCGGCGTGGTCGCAGGCATCACCCCATTCAACTTCCCGGCGATGATCCCGCTGTGGAAGGCTGGTCCAGCGCTGGCATGTGGAAACGCCTTCATTCTCAAGCCTTCTGAGCGCGACCCGTCGGTACCGCTGCGGCTGGCCGAGCTGTTCCTCGAAGCCGGTCTGCCCGCGGGCGTTTTCCAGGTGGTCCAGGGCGACAAGGAAGCTGTCGACGCCATCTTGACCCACCCCGACGTCCAAGCCGTCGGTTTCGTCGGCAGCTCCGATATCGCGCAGTACATCTACGCCACCGCGGCCGCCAACGGCAAGCGGTCGCAGTGCTTCGGCGGCGCCAAGAACCACATGGTCGTCCTACCTGACGCCGACCTGGACCAGGCTGTCGACGCACTGATCGGCGCCGGCTACGGCAGCGCCGGCGAGCGCTGCATGGCGATCAGTGTCGCGGTACCCGTGGGCGAGGAGACGGCAAATCGTTTGCGCAACAGGCTGGTTGAGCGCATCAACCAGCTGCGGGTCGGGCACAGCCTGGACCCGAAGGCCGATTACGGCCCGCTGGTCACCGAAGCCGCACTCAAGCGGGTGCGCGACTACATCGGCCAAGGCGTCGAGGCGGGCGCCGAACTGGTGGTCGATGGCCGCGAGCGCACCACCGATGAGCTGACCTTTGATGACACCAGCCTGGAGAACGGCTTCTTCATCGGGCCCACGCTGTTCGACCATGTCACCACCGACATGTCGATCTACACCGACGAGATCTTCGGCCCGGTGCTGTGCATCGTTCGGGCGGCGAACTATGAAGAGGCACTCGCGCTTCCTTCTGAGCACGAATACGGCAACGGTGTGGCGGTCTTCACGCGCGACGGCGACGCCGCCCGCGACTTCGTGTCCCGCGTGCAGGTGGGCATGGTCGGCGTCAACGTGCCGATCCCGGTGCCGGTGGCCTACCACTCCTTTGGCGGCTGGAAGCGTTCGGGATTCGGGGATCTCAACCAGCACGGCCCCGCGTCGATCCAGTTCTACACCAAGGTCAAAACCGTCACGCAGCGCTGGCCGTCGGGCATCAAAGACGGCGCCGAATTCGTCATTCCGACAATGAAGTAGCGCATTGATGCAATTCTTTGGTCTGGACGACGACGAGCGAGTCATTACCGAGACGGCGGCAGCGTTCGCCGACAAACGGCTGGCTCCCCACGCCCTGGAATGGGATGCCACCCAACACTTTCCGGTCGACGAGCTGCGTGAGGCGGCGCAGCTCGGCATGGCGGCGATCTACTGTCGCGACGACGTGGGTGGCAGTGCGCTGCGCCGCCTGGACGGGGTGCGGATCTTCGAGCAACTGGCCATGGCGGACCCGACGACCGCGGCATTTCTGTCGATTCACAACATGTGCGCCTGGATGATCGACGCGTTCGGCACCGCCGAGCAGCGCAAGGGCTGGGTGCCGCGGCTGGCTTCGATGGATGTCATCGCCAGCTATTGCCTGACCGAGCCGGGTGCCGGCTCGGATGCCAGCGCCTTGAGCACCCGAGCCGTCAAGTGCAACGGCGACTACATGCTGGACGGCGTCAAGCAGTTCATCTCGGGGGCCGGCACCTCGGACGTGTATGTGGTGATGGCGAGAACCGGCGGCCCGGAAAAGCCCGGTCCGCGCGGCATATCGGCTTTCATCGTCGAAAAAGGCAGTACGGGGCTGAGTTTCGGTCCGCACGAAGAGAAGATGGGCTGGAACGCGCAGCCGACGGCGCAGGTGGTGCTCGACGGAGTGCGGGTGCCGGCCGACGCGATGCTCGGCGGACTGGACGGCGAGGGCGGCGGCTTCGGCATCGCGATGAACGGCCTCAACGGTGGCCGGATCAATATCGCGGCGTGCTCACTCGGGGGTGCGCAGGCCGCCTACGACAAAGCCGCAACCTACGTCTCGCAGCGCGAGGCGTTCGGGGCCCCCTTGCTCGACGAGCCCACTATTCGATTCACCTTGGCCGACATGGCCACCGCGCTGGAGACGTCGCGATTGTTGTTGTGGCGGGCGGCCGCAGCGCTGGACAGCGACGCCGACGACAAGGTCGCGCTCTGCGCCATGGCCAAGCGGTATGTCACCGACGCGTGTTTCGACGTCGCAGACAAGGCCCTGCAGTTGCATGGCGGATACGGCTATCTTCGCGAGTACGGTCTGGAGAAGATCGTGCGCGATCTGCGGGTGCATCGCATCCTGGAGGGAACGAACGAGATCATGCGGGTGGTGATCGGCCGGGCCGAGGCCGCCCGCGTCCGCGCCGGCGCGTAGGAAGGCCAGAACAGATGTCGACGGTGGCGTTTTTGGGGCTCGGTCACATGGGCGGTCCGATGTCGACGAATCTGGTCGCCGCCGGCCACACCGTGCGGGGCTTCGACCCGGTGCCCGCGTCCGCCGAAGCCGCTGCGGACCACGGTGTCCTCGTGTTGGACAGCGGCCGCGCGGCAGCGACCGGGGCGGAGTTCGTCATCACGATGCTGCCGCATGGCGATGCGGTCAAGCGCTGCTACGCCGAGATCCTGCCGGTCGCCCATGAGGGCGCGCTATTCATCGACAGCTCAACCATTTCCGTCGAAGACGCCCGCGAAGTCCACGCATCGGCGGCGTCGCACGGGCTGCCCCAGATCGACGCGCCGGTCTCCGGTGGGGTCAAAGGCGCTGTCGCCGCCACGCTGGCCTTCATGGTCGGCGGCGACGAGGATGCGTTACAGCGGGCACGCCCGGTGCTGGAACCGATGGCGGGCAAGATCATTCACTGCGGCGCGGCCGGCGCCGGTCAGGCCGCCAAAGTATGCAACAACATGGTGCTGGCCGTGCAGCAGATCGCGATCGGCGAGGCGTTCGTGCTGGCCGAAAAGCTTGGGCTGTCGGCGCAATCGCTGTTCGACGTCATCACCGGCGCGACCGGAAACTGCTGGGCCGTGCACACCAACTGTCCGGTGCCGGGCCCGGTGCCGACATCGCCGGCCAATAACGACTTCAAGCCAGGCTTCGCGACTGCGCTGATGAACAAGGACCTCGGTCTGGCGATGGATGCGCTCAGCTCGACCGGTGCGGCGGCGCCGTTGGGCAGTCACGCCGCCGAGATTTATGCCAAATTCGCAGCGGCCCATGGCGATAAGGACTTCAGCGCGATCATCGAGACGCTGCGCGAGAGTTAGGCAGCGCTGGGCCGCCGCTGCACAATCGACCGGCGTCGATGCGCGCGTTGATACTCGGCGGCCAGCAGCGGGTGCGGTCCGTCGTACGCTGCGCGCAACTCGGCGGCGCCGACAAAACGCTCGCCGACGCCTTCGCCCGGGGTGACCACGACCGCGGCGAGTTCGGCGGCCACCGCGGCCCGCAGCCCGCGTCCCGAGCCGGTCACGGCCAGTGCGTCACGCGGCATTATTCCCATCTCCCACAGCGCCAGCCGGTACAGCTCAGCGTCACCGGCGTGGCCGGCTTTGATCTCAGCCAGATCGTCGACCGTCACGATTGTCTCGACGAGCCCGTCACCGACCACGTGCCGCACCAGGGTTTCGGCCCACTCCCGGCGCCGGGTGCTCACGACACCCACCCAGATGCCTGCGCAGAACAAGCTCATCACCGAATCGATCAGGCCGATTCGGGGACCGTCGCGTTCGATGTCGGCCAGCGCGGAGTCGGCGTCGAAGATCACCGCCCGCAGGACATCGGCCTCGGCCGGCGGCTCCCGGTCCCACCAGAAAGTCCGGGCTGGACGAGTCTGACCGTTGGCTCGCACGCCCACAGCGTGCCCCGAAGCCACGAACCCGGCGTCCCCCATTAGGGGGATTGCCGAGGCCAACTTGCATACTGTGTTGCCATGCCGGTGCGTCTTGTCCTAGTCGATGACCACGAGATGGTCATCGAGGGACTCAAGGCGATGCTGGCCGCATTCTCCGACCGGGTGCAGGTGGTCGGGCAGGCGGTGGGCGCCGACCGCGCGGTCGACGTCGTCGACGATCTGCAACCCGACGTCGTGTTGTGCGATGTGCGCATGCAGGGCTCCAGCGGCCTGGACCTGTGCAAGGTACTGCGCGAGCGCGACCCGAACCGCAAGGTCGTGATGCTGTCGGTTTACGACGACGAGCAGTATCTGTTTCAGGCCCTGCGAGTGGGCGCGAGCGGTTATCTGCTGAAAAGCATCAACAGCGACGAGTTGGTGCGCCAGCTGGAATTGGCGCACCGCGGCGAAACCGTGATCGACCCGGGGATGGCGGCGCGCGCGGCCGACACCGCGGCACGCATGCAGCGTGACGAATTCTGGCCGGGCGCCCGGCAGGGGCTGACCCAACGCGAGAGCGAAATCCTGTCGTGCATGGTCAACGGGTTGTCCAACCGCGGGATCGCCACCAAGTTGGTCATCGGCGAGGAAACGGTCAAGAGTCACCTACGGTCGATCTACCGCAAGCTCGGGGTGAACGACCGCACCGGCGCGGTGGCCACTGCTCTGCGTGAGGGCATCTACCAATGACCACACCGCAACCGGCAGCACCCGATAGCGGCGCCCGCGGCTCACATGCTGTGCGCGATCTCGTCGACAGCGATCGTGAACTGGCGCTGCTGCGAGAACTCATCCAAGCCGCCTCGAGCGGGCCGGGCGTCGAACCGCTGGCCGCCGCCGCGGCGCGGATGATCACCGCGGCCACCGGGGCCGACGTGTGTTTCGTGCACGTGCTCGACGACACCGACCGCTCACTGACCCTCGCCGGCGCGACGCCGCCGTTCGACGCCTCTGTGGGAAAGATTCGGCTGCCGTTGGGATCCGGCATTTCCGGTTGGGTGGCCCGCCATCGTGAGCCGGTCGTCATCATCCACGACAAGGAAGCCGACCCGCGCTACCTGCCGATCGAGTCGCTGCGCGGACGCGACTTCACCTCGATGGTGTCCGTGCCGATGCAGACCGACCCGGGCGGCCTGGTCGGTGTGCTCAACGTGCACACGGTCGCGCGGCGCGAATTCACCGACGGCGACGTCGAACTCCTGCGCGTCATCGGTCGGCTGATCGCCGGAGCCATGCACCAGGCCAGATTGCACCGGCAGCTGGTGGCCAGGGAGCGATCTCACGAACTGTTCGTCGAGCAGGTGATCGAGGCCCAGGAAATCGAACGTCGCCGGGTCGCCGGCGATATCCACGACGGCATCTCGCAGCGCCTGATCACCTTGTCCTATCGGCTCGACGCAGCGGCGCGCGCGGTCGGCGTCGACGCAGGCGAAGCGTCCCACCAACTCGGCGAGGCCCGGGAACTCGTGGGCTTGACATTAGGCGAAGCCCGCGCGGCGATCAGCGGACTGCGCCCACCGGTCCTCGACGATCTGGGCTTGGCCGGCGGCCTGGCCAGCCTCGCCCGGTCGATACCGCACCTGAACATGGAGCTCGAGCTGGCCGATGTCCGGCTGCCCGAGCACATTGAGATCGCGCTGTACCGGATCGCACAAGAAGGCCTGCAAAACATCGTCAAGCACGCCAATGCTTCGGTGGCACGGCTGCGCTTCGCGCTCGACGAGGACATCGCTCGACTGGAAATCGTCGACAACGGAGTAGGTTTCGACACCTTCGAGAATCCGCTGGGTGGTGACGAGATGGGCGGCTACGGTGTGCTGTCGATGGCCGAGCGTGCCGAGCTGGTCGGCGGCAGGCTGAACATTCGATCGCGACCCGGCTCCGGTACGGCGGTGACGGCGACGATCCCGGTGCCCTCGATCATCGACTAGAAGTCCCCGGCGTTGTGTCGCAACGTCTCGATCGACGACACCAGCGACTGCGACTCGCTGTCGGACATCCCGATATCGCTGAACACCTGCTCGTTGAGCGTGACGGTGGCGTCCTCGACGGTCGATCGGCCCAGGTCGGTGATCTGCACCAGCGTGGTTCGCCCGTCGGTCGGGTGCGGCACGCGCTGCACCAGACCGTTGGCTTCCAACCGGCGGATGGCATGGGTGACGCTGGTGACGTGCACCTGCAGCCGGTCGGAGGCCTTGGTGATCGGCAACGCGCCACTGCGGCTGAATGCCAGCAAGCGCAGCAACTCGAACCGGGAAAAGCTCAGATCATAAGGACGCAAAGCGGTTTCGACGCGGGCCAGCAAGATCTGGTGGGCCCGCATCACCGACGTCACCGCGACCATCCCCTGCGCGACTTCGCCCCATCCGGCGCGGTCCCAGTTAGCCCGGGCGGCAGCGATCGGATCGCGGTTGTCGGGGTTGGAGGCGGCCACGCCCTTTCATACCCCATCCGGCGACGATGCGGGCCGCTGGCCCGCGGTGGGGGCACCTCCCGCTTGCGGGGGAGAGCCGGACAATCAGGCTAGCCGGCGACGATGCGGGCGCAGGTGCGCAGTTCAGGCCATCGACTTTCCCACCGCGGCCAGCACCGCTTGGGTGGACGCGCCTGGGCCGACGGTGATCCGCACGCCGCCGTCAGCGTAGTGGCGGGCCTTCAGCCCGGCTCCATCGAACACCTCGCGCATCGGCCGACCACTCGGCGGCAGGTAGACGAAGTTGGCGTCTGAGTCGGTGGTGTAGACACCCATTGCCCGCAGGCGCCGGCTCAGGTAGTCCCGCTCACCGGTGATTCGCAGAATACGTTGCCGCAACTGGTCTTCGGCGTCGTAGGACGCCGACACCGCGACCAAGCTGGTGATGCCCATGCCAAACGGCAATTGCATCTTCCACAGTATCGTGGCCAGTTCTGGCGACGAGAAACCGTACCCGATCCGCAGCCCGGCCAGCCCGTAGGCCTTCGAGAACGTCCGCAGCACAATCACATTCGGGAACCGCCGGACCAGGACCGGTGCGTCGATACGGTGCTGGGGGGCGACGAACTCGATGTAGGCCTCGTCGAGCAGCACGACGGTGTCGCTGGGGACCTGGCTGAGGAGCCTTTCAACACCCGAGACCGGCTCCAGCGTTCCGGTCGGATTGTGGGGTCGGCACAACACCACCACCCTGGCGTCCGCGGCCGCCTCGGCCATTGCCTCCAGGTCGTGATGGCCGCGCTTGTCGAGCGGGACAGTGATCGACGTCAGGCCAGCCATCTCGGCGAAAATCGGGTACCCGTCGAAAGTCGGATCGCTCAAAACAATCCGATCACCGGGCCGCGTCACCGCATGCAGGACCTGCATCACCACCCCGCTCGCACCGGCGCCAAGCACGACCTGCTCGTCGCAGACCCCGATGTGGCCCGCGACGAGCGATCGCAGCTGCTCGGGCAGGAATTCCGGATACCGGTTAGCGGCATCGATCGAGTGGATCAAGGCCGAGCGCACCGCCGGCAGCGGCGGGAACGGGTTCTCGTTGAGGGACAGCGCAAATGGATCGGTCGCGTTCGGCAGCGTGTCGAGGATGTCCGCGGTGGCGGAGCTTGTCTGCAGCAGGGTTGTCATCAGCTCCGCCCGCCCCACCGGACCGCCGCCGCACCCGCGAAGTCGCCGGCGTGCGCGAAGGCCGCCATCATCACGATGTCGCCGGCGTTGACCTGACCATCGGAGATGGCGTGATCAAGGTTGACCGGGATACCGGCACCGAACAGATTGCCGCAGTCGTCAAAGGTGTCGCGGTGACGTCCCTCGGGAACCTCGAGCGCTTCACGCCAGTTGCGCAGGAACACCCGGTTGGGCTGATTGGTGACCAGCAGGTCGATGTCCTTGGACGACAGTCCGATTCGGTCGCAAACCGCCAGCGCCACTTCGGGGACCTGCCGATTGCCGCGAGCGAGTACCTTGCTGATTTTGGTTTCGGTGAACCCGATGGAGGCCTCACCGGGACCGGCTTGCCACCACTTGCGGGGTGGGTCGATTGCGAGCGTCATGTCGCCGGCGTATTCGCCGTAGGTGCGGCACTCGATGTCGAGTATGGGCGACTCGTCCGACAGCGTGACCAAACCGACCGCGGCCCCGTCGCCGGGTACGGATGATTGCGCCTTCTGGCGCACCCCGGGCTGGTCGAAAACCTGGCCCGCCGCGTTCTGGGCGATCGCGATCACCGCAGTGTGTCCCTCACCCGAGGCCAGCAGTTGACGGGCTACTTTGAGCGCCAGCACGAACGCCGCGCACCCGCCGTTGTGCAGATCCAGCACCCACGACGGGCGCATGCCCAAGCGGTGGGCGATACCGCCGCCCGCGCCGTAGAACGCCATGTCGGGTACCTGCGTGTGGGTGATCAACACGTCGGCGCTTTCGATGATGTCCCGACCGTGTCGCTCGATGATTCCTTCCGCGGCTCGCTCCATCATGTCGGTCGCGGTTTCGTCCGGCCCGACGTGATGGCGGAACTTGGGCGCACGGAACATCAGGTTGGCCGCCAGGTCATCCGAGCCAGCGAAATTCGCGTAATAGTCTGCGCCGATCGGTTCTCCGGGCAGGTAGGTGGAAACGTCGGTCAGGCTTACGGTGGGTTGGTTCATGATGCCCTCATCCAGGCCGGCGTGATCGGCAGTCCGTTGCGGTGGCGGTATTCGGCGATTGTCTTGAGGTTGTTCAACTCCAGCCCATGACCGGCACCGAAGATGTCCCAGAAGTCGCCGACCCAACCCGTGCGCTGCGGCGGACCGGCCTCGGGGTACGGGTTGTAGTCGTAGAACGGGTGACGGCAATTGGTCCACACCACAACGGAACCGGGCTTGTTCAACACCACCTGCGCATCGAGGACCCGCATCACGTAGATCATCCACAGGTGCTTGCCCTGGTCCCATGCGCAGTGGTAGTCGACGGTCCGCGCCTCGGCGTTGGCCACTGTCCGCGTGTAGATCTCGGTGTCCGGAAGCAACCGGTCGTAGGCCAGCCAGAGCCCGGGCTCGTCAGTGGGGGTGAAGTCACGCAGGGTGTAGGTCCACTCCTCGAGACTCCGGGTATCGGACAGGTATGCGAACAGCTCGTCGGGTGGGCAGTCGACGTAGTCGTTGACCGTGCAGTACTGGCCGAAGACCTCCTCGTGCGGGTAGGCCGACCGCATCTTCGCCATGAACATCGGGGCGGTCTGCTCCAGTGGAGAGGTCTCGATACGGACCACTCCCTCGATCGGCTCGGTGCTGCCGGTGTGGATGACGATATCGTCAAGCGCTGGCAATGACATGGTTGCGGTTCTCCTCTTGGGTTGTAATCTGTTGTTCGACAACCTGATCGGCAGGCTGCCGGTTCAGGAATGCTGCGAAGGGCGGGATTTCGTCGGCGGAGCACTCGACGCTGACCACGGACGGACCGTCGACGGCCATTGCCTGTTCAAGTGCTGCGGGTAGTGCGTCGATGTCGGCCACGTCGACCGAAGAAAGCCCGGGGAACATGCCCGCCAGCCCGGCCCCCAGCTGACTGGGAGCGAACCGGTTGTAGCTGTAAAGGTCGTCGTAGAGCAGCTGCTCACGGGTGACGCACATGGCGTGGGCGTTGTTGTTGAACAGTATGAAGGTCACCGGAAGCCGGTACTGCACAGCGGTGTGCAGCTCCATGCCGTGCATGAAGAACGCACCATCCCCGGCGATCACCACGGTGCGCCGGCTGGACCCGCTAGGGCCGCGGTTCGTCGCACGGCCGAAGGTCATCCCGATACCGGCACCGAAGCTGTAGCCCATGCCGCCCATGCCGAGTGCGACGGCAAACCGGCCGTCCCGGCGAACGGGCAGGTAATGGATGGCGGCTGCGCCGGTGTTGCCTGCGTCGACGACGATATCCGTCCCGTCGGGCAACACGCGGTCGAGCACGATCATGGCATCGCGGTATCGCACACCCGCACCGTCGAAGGTCGGGGGTTGCAGTTCTTCGTGGCGCACCTCATCAGGCACGCGTAGGCCGGTTGGCCGCCCATGCCCGGACAAGGCATCTGTCAGCATGGTCAGCGACTTGCGCAGGTCGTCGGTATGAACGTGGGTGCACGCCAAGTACGGCGGCGCCGAGCCGATCGAGACCGTCCGCACCGCCGCGAGCGCATCGTCGAGGCCGGCGCGTGCGGTCACCGAGAGCCGGGTGCCCACAATCAAACACAACCCGCTGCCGGCTACGGCGTCAGCCACACCAGGGTGGCCCATCACACCGGTAACTCCCAGCGCAGACGAGGATCCAAATCCCGGTGTTCCGGCTACATCCTTGGCGTCGGGCACACATGCCACCTGCGCACGCAGCAGTGCCCGCAGCTCCTCGAGTTCGGACCGGGCATCATCGCGAGCCACCTGCTCGCCGGCGATGATCGTGACGGGCCCGTTGGCGGAGCGCAGAGCGCGCACGATCGGATGTGGATTACCGATCAGCGGCCACGGCGGCTCAACACCACGCCCGTTATGTTTGTGGTAGCCGTTGACGCCGACCTTCGCCTGCTGAATATCCTTGGGCAGCAATAACACTGCTGGACCGCCGGTACGCGCGGCCGCTATAGCGCTGGGCAACGCCGAAACGATATCGGCGGGCGTCGACACCCGGCGGCAGAAGACCGACACCGCAGAGAACAACGCCTCGGCATTCAGCGAGCCGTTGCGGCCACTGGTGTCTTGAAAGCTGCCCCGACCATCCATGGCGGTGGCCGGTTGGCCCACCAGCGCCAACACCGGTACCCGGCTGGCCAATGATTCCCCAAGGCCGGCAACGAGGTTCAGCGCGCCCCCGCCAGACGTCGCCGCCACCACACCCAAACCGGCGCCGCTGCGACTGTAACCGTCGGCCATCGTGGCCGCGGAGAACTCGTGCTTTGCCAACACCGCGGTGATGTCCGAACGGAAATGTGCAGCATCGTAGAGATCTTCGATGTTGGCGCCGTCGACACCGAATATGTGATCGATCTCGATTCGCGCAAGGTGCTCGACGATATGGTCGACCACCCTCTGTGTCCTTGGCATCTGCTCACCTCACTTGTCTGCTGGTTACACGACCTGCGGGTGATTCCGGTTCACTCGGGGGCGAAATTTACAGCGAACGCTCCAGGAGCACCTGGCCGTGCTCGGCGGAAACCACCTGTACAGAGGCGATTTGATCGACAGGTGTCGAAATGCTGCCGGCGGGTGTCGCCGTATAGCCCGGATTCGCCACCCAGGTTGCCATCCGAGTGTGGCTACCGTCGCGACCTACCACGACCATCGCCAGCGTGTCGTGATGGGCGTTCAGTGAGGCCAGGCAGACGCAGTTCATCGAGATGAACGTTCCCCACTGCTGGCTGCTGAGTGAGACCGTGGAGGCCAGCCTGTTTGTCCCGACCTGCGCCATCGGCTGAACTGACACGCTCGCCTGCGGCGGCGTGGGCACCGAGGTCAGGCCATGGCCCGCAACGCCGACAAGCACACCGATCGCCAGCACCGCGGCTGCGGCGGCCCCGGCCGTCCACGTCACGATGCGGGACCGGCGCCGCCAGCTCACCTTGGCCAGCAGCGACGGCAGCAGCTCGTCAGGCAACAACGGTGCTGCGCCACTGCGGTCGTCGATCGCCGCCAACTCGTCACGATCCAACTGCGACAGCAAGGCAGGCATGCCGCTTAGCTCGCGAACGGCGCTGCCGCACAATGGGCAGTCGGTCAGGTGCGCTTCGAATTCCCGCCGTTCGGCGGATGACAGTGATCCCAGCACGTATGCGGCATCCCACGTCGTGTAGTCGTCATGCCCGGAAAGGTCACCGCCGTGCGGCGTCCCGGGCCGCCATAGCGGCATCATCGTGTAACACCCATTTCTTGTATCGTGAGTCGCGTGGCCCGCAAGGCACATTGCCTTCGGCGATGTCGAGGCCGGCGGCGCGACATTCGGCGGACCGTGACGCCGCCGCTGATTTATGTTGCGGCGACTGTGAACAGCCCTTGCTAGTTAAACGACACAAGCGCCTATTCGGTTCACACGCGGCACACGCCACGGTTAGCGGAGAGGGAACCTACGAGACCCGTTGCCGGTTACTGCGACGGTGTCCGGGCGACCGCCAGGGATTCGACTCCGCTCATCCAGCTGTGGAATCGACCATCCGGGTCGTAGGCCACGCGCACCTTCTCCAGACGTGCCATGTTCGGTTCGGTGATGAATCGCGCCGGACGCCGGCACAGATTCTCATCGGCAAGCGAGATGCCGGTTGCCAAGTGAGACATCGCCGCCATGTTGGAGCCGGCCCAGTCACGGTACCGTTCGTCGTCGGCCGGATCCTGCCAGATGGTGTAGAGCGCCAGGTAGATCTCGTCTTCCAGGCCGTACACCTTGTCCACTCGTTCCGGGGACGTCTTCCAGCCCGTGAAGATGAAGTGCGAGGGGTGCGGTGGCATGGTGTCGATGATCCTGCGGATGCCCGGCAGTAGATCTTCGGCGGAAGCCGATGTGAACATGCTGTCGGCGACATAGCGATGGCCCTGCGGATAGTTGGTCATTACCGCGGTATACCAATTGGCCAAGGTAGTCGGCGCATAGGGAAGGTTGACGATCGCCTTGTCGATAACCGGGCAAGTGCCCAGCGGGGCAAGGGCTTTCGTCGCCTCCTCTTCTGAATCGGCGAACACTGGGCAGGCGATCGTAATGCCGGGCTGGTCGAGCCCGGCACCTGGAAAGCTGCGTGCGGTATGAATCTGCAGTTCCACCCGGTCATCGAGCTCGGAACTGATCGAACGCGCCCAGGTGAACACCTCGTCGGCGACCTCGATTGGGTACATGTACAGGCAGGTACCCCAAACCGCCGGACGTGGATAGATGCGCAGTTTGAAAGAAGTAACCACACCGAAGAAGCCCGGTCCCGAGCCGCGGGCTGCCCAGTACAGGTCTGGATGGTTTTCCGGGTCGCAGTAGATCTGCTCACCGTCGGCGGTGACGACTTCCAGTCCAAGCACGCTCTCGCACGCCGGCCCGACCACCGAACTGTTCCAGCCATATCCGCCCTGCAAAAGATAGCCACCGAGGCCAATGCCTTCACAATGACCCGCGGGAAAGAAAAGCCCTTGTGCGTCAAGGTCGGCCGCGAAGGCGCTGGCGGCCTTGCCTGGGCCGACGTCCGCGGTCATCCGATCCGGTTCGACACTGCAGTGATCGAGGCGACTGACATCGAGCAGCATGCCACCGTCGCGCAGGTGACTGGCCACCCAGCTGCGTCCGCCCGAACATACGCCGATGTGATCTCCGTTGGCCCGCGCATAACGCAGAGCCGCGACCACATCGTCGGTGTTGTGTGCCTGCACGATCACATCGGGAAAGCGTTCCGGCAGAAGGCCATTCCATACCGTTTGCCGACGAGCCGTTTCGTAACCCTGTGTGCCGCGAAAGAATGTCTTGTCGGTGGAAATCGAAATCATCGTGCTCCCATAATTTCCGCGCGCGCCGTCACGGCCGGTATCGGCAAGGAGATATCGCCGTCAACCGTTCGGCACTGCTGAATTGAACCGATCCGCTTCAAATAGTCCGCAACTTCCCGGGCCAATGGCGTCGCGTTGACGCGGATCGCCCGGAGTGGGCCATTGGGCGGAATGCCGTATCCGATCGCGAACATTCCTTCGCCGACGTGCGAGGCGAAGCCGCCGCGCGGGTTGCCGTGCTCGTCGAGGACACCGAGATGTCCCACCAACCTGTCGAGATCCGTGCCGAATCCGGTCGCGGCGATGATCACCTGCGGCGCTACCGACCTGCCATCGGCGAGGATCACACTGTCGGATTCGACGGCTTTGACGGCGCCGACGACCTCGACGCGGCCCGCCCGCACCACGTCGACGAGTTCGTCGGCCAGCGTGGGTATACGACCTCGTTTTTCCACCGTCGCCTTCAGACCGAGCGGCGGCCGTTCGAAGCCGTAGTCGGACAGGTCACCCCACATCAGGCGGTTCATCCGCGCGATCACCGGATCGACCATGCGTGCGGGAACCCTGGAGAACAGCTCGAGGAAGATATCCGACGGAAACGGTCCAATCGCCCGCCGCACCAGGTGCGGCGGTGTGCGCACCGCAAGCCAGATCCGTCCCGCGCCGTCGTTAACGAGCTGAACAGCGATGTCGGCGGCCGAATTGCCTGCGCCGACGACGAGGACGTCGCGGCCGCGGTAAGGCCAAGCGTTGGTGAAGTCCCCGGAGTGAACGATCTCGCCGTTGAAGCGTTTGAGTCCGGGCCAGGGCGGGATGGTGGGGGCGCTGTAGTTGCCGGTCGCGAGAACGACTGTCGGGGTGCGGATTTCACCCGACGACGTGTCAAGTTGCCAGAATCCATCGGCTCGGTCGACGCGGCGGACTTTACATCCGAGCAAGAGCTCGATGTTCTGGCGCTGAACGTAGTGATCGAAATAGCGGACCATGTCCTCCTTCGTCGGCCAACGGCCGGCGTTCAGGGGAATCCGTTGCCCGGGAAGGTGTGACAGGAACCCGGTCGTGTTGAGGCGGAAGTTGTCATAACGCGTGCGCCACGAAATCGCCGGTGCTGCTGCGCGGTCCAGAACGAGGGCTTTGATGCCATGCTGATGATCGAGTTCGCGTGCGACAGCCAGACCCGCGGGGCCCGCGCCGATGACAACGGCGTCGGGACTGTCCTGGGTCTCTGTCGTCATCCGCGATCTCCTGTCGTCTGCTGCGGCACCGAGGACTTCGGTCCCCAGTAGTGACACGATTCAGAGCCGCTTGCGGTTCATGCGGCCGCCACCAGGCTGCCCCGCTGTTCTGCTTCTCGGCGTAGCCATAACCGCCGCCGCAGCAGCCGTCGATACGTGGCGAAAGTGAGCGTGATCGGGTCGCACCACGGCGGTATGCCGCCGACCAGATGCAGGGCTGTCACCAAGATCATCGACGCAGTGGCAATCGGCTGAGACTTGAAGTACCGGCGGGCCGCGTTGGTCAGCTGCTCGTCATCGGTGGCGATCAGGTCGTAGGCTGCCACGCCACCGGCCAGTGCCACCCACGCCCGGTCTGAGTTCCGCATCGCTACCGCCTCCTATGCCTGGAAGACGTCGGGCGGGGCTGGGAAGTTCACCCGCCTACGATCCGGATGGCCTGCTCCAGCTGGACGCTGTGGAAAACGGTGTTCACAGCGAGCGCTGCAGCAACACCTTTCCGTTGTCGGCGGCAACCACTTGCACCGCTGCGATCTGATCGACGGGCGTCGAGATGCTGCCGGCCGGCGTCGCAGTGTGACCCGGTTCCGCTACCCAGGTCGCCAGCTGGGTATGGCTACCGTCGCGATTCACCACGACCATCGCCAGCCTGTCGTGGTGGGCATTTACCGGGGCGAGGCACACGCAGGTGAGGTCGATGAACGTTCCCCAGTGTTGGCTGCTCAGCGACACCGTCGAGGCGAGTGCCTTCGTTCCAACCTGGGACATCGGCAGGGCGGACACGCTCGCCTGCGGGGGCGGGGATGTTGGAGAGTGGCCCGCGATGCCCGCGATGCCGACGAACAGACCGATCGCCAGCACCGCGGCCGCGGCGGCCCCAGCCGTCCACGTCACGATGCGGGAGCGATGCCGCCGCCGACGCACTGTGGCCAGCAACGACGGCAACAGGTTGGGGGGCTCGGCGGCGTCGTCACCCGCGTTGATCGCGGCCACGGTGTCACCATCGAGCTTGGACAGCAGGGCTGGCATGCCGCTGAGTTCGGCGACGGCCTGCCCACAGAACGGGCAGCCGGCGAGGTGCGCCTCGAACTCCCGTCGATCGGCCGGTGACAACGATCCGAGCACATACGCGGCATCCCACGTCGCATACTCGTGGCTGTCGCCCGTGGGCGTGTCGCTATCGCCGGGCGGCCCGAGACCTCGGATCACCCTCATGGTGTACCCCCGTTTGCTGCCATAAACAGGTATTCGAAGCCGATGGGGGCCCGGATGGCCGGAAGAATCGTCATCGGGTCACCCCCATCTCTTGCAGAGTGAGTCGCAACGCCCGCACCGCATAGTGTAGTCGCGACTTCACGGTCCCTTCCGCGATATCAAGATCGGCAGCGATCTGCGCGGTGGTCCAGCCCCGGTAGTAGGACCGCTCGACAACGGCTCGGTGTTCAACCGACATTTGGGCCATGGCGTCGGCGATCAGCATCCGGTCCAGCGCCGAGTCCACCTCGTCGGGAGCCGACTGCTCGGGTGCGCCTGACGCGTCCAGCGAACCGCCCGATTTGCGGATCCGTGGGCTGCGTTGCTCGTCGATGATCATGTTGCGGGCGACGGTGAACAGCCACGCACGCGGTGGACGTTCGGTATCGCCCATGACCTCGGGGTGCTGCCATGCCCGCAACAGCGTCTCCTGGACCACGTCTTCGGCACGGCTCGCGTCACCGGTCAGCCGAAGCGCATAACGCCACAAAGCTCCGGCGTGCTCGTCGTAGAGCGCCTTCATCAAAGCGGCTTCGGCATCAGCCGCGCCGGTGACTCGTTTCACTCGATCACCTCCTGCTAAGTGATACGAGTTGCACGGCTTTCCAGTTCATCGCGGCTGTAGTGCAACATGGTCTTGCGCTCAGTCCGGGATCCAGTTCCCGTGGAAACCGTGCGGCACACGGCGCGGTAGCCGGATCCGGGCTACCGGGTCGCCCTCGAAGTCCGAAGCATCGATGACGACCAGATCACTGCCGTCGGTCGCCGGGTCGTAGACGTAAGTCAGGTACCAGCCGGCCAGCTCGTCAGACTGCCCGACCGCGGGCGCGAACACCGCCTCGCCCGGCGCGCTCGGCTCTCCACGGCCGCCGCCTCCGAACCGATGCTCGGTTGCGGTATCACGCTGGAGGTCATAGCGGACCAGCGCGCCGCTGCCGACAGCCACGGAGTAGCGGGCGGCCACGCCTGCCAGCCGGTCGTCGACGCGCGGGAACTCCACACCGCGGTCGTCGAGTTGGCTCTCCTCGACCACCCCGGTGTCCAAGTTGATCGTCCAGCGCCACAATGTCGCGTCGTCCCCGAATTCGCTACTGTCACGCCACATTTCGGGATACCGGAGCACCTCCAGCACGATGGAATCCCCGCTGGCCGATGTCACATCGTAGGCGTTGGCGACGTGGAATACGAAGCACGGGTCGATGTCGAACCACCGCAACCGGCCATAGGGGTCGTCGCGGCGCAGCACGCCCAAGCGGGCCCTGTGCTGGTTGTCCCACCGGTACGGTAGGTCCCGTTCGAACTGCTGCTTAATCGCAACGCCCAGGTTGAACAGCAGCGGCAGGTCCATGAAGACCACATGCTCGGCGGTCAGCGCGAAGTCGTGCATCAACGTCAGTGCAGGAACGTCGATGGGGCGATTGACTGTCAGCCGGCCGTTGGCGTCGGCGCGGTGATAGCTGACATGCGGTTCGAAGATGTTTCCGGAACCGAAGAAATGCATTTCGCCGGTAGTCGGGCAGATCTTCGGGTGTGCCGTCATCGAGTCGGTCAACTTGCCGCCGAAGTCATAGGCGCCCAACGTTTTCAGGTCATTGCTGATTTCATACGGCAGCGAGAATTCCATCAGGGCGAGGGTCTTACCGGCGTGCCGGACGACGTGGGTATTGGCGATGCTGGAGTGCAGATTTCGGCTGCCGTCGTCATTGTAGAGCGGGACGGGATGCTCGAAGCTCTCGGTGCGCACCCAGCGGTTGCGGTACCAGGCGGCCCGGCCATTTTCCAACCGGATTCCATGGACCATTCCGTCGCCGACGCACCAGTGGCCCGCACCCGAGCGAGGGTTGGGGCCGTTGCGCAGGTACCAGCCGTTCAACTCGGCTGGGATGCTGCCTTCAACCTGCAGATCGAAGTCGGTCAGCTCGTCGTGTACGGGGGCATAGTTGCCGGTGCGAAAGACCGGGAAGACAGTCTGCGCATCGACGGTCGTTGCCGTCATCAACACCGGTTGCAGTTCCACCGAATCTGACGCAACGGCCGACCGCTGGTCTGCCTTTGCCAGCAGCGAGGTCAGCAGGTCAGGGCACGGCGGCACCGCGGCGGACTCATCGGTCGCGTCCGCACCGATGACCTGATCGTAGTCGAGCAGCGACAGCAGCGGTGAGACTGCGGTCAGCTCGTTCACGGCCTCGCGACACGAGATGCAGCCGGCCATGTGTGCCTCGAATTCGCGCCGGTCGGGATCCGATAGTGCGCCCAACACGTAGGCGGCGTCCCACATCGCGTGCCCGTGGGCGTCCTGCGGCATGTCGGATTCGCCGTCGCGGGGCATATTCCCGTTCCGGTATTCCGTCATTGCGTCACCCCCATCTCCAGCAAGGCCTGGCGAAGCCCTCGCAGCGCGTAATGCAGCCGCGACTTCACCGTGCCTTCGGCAATCCCCAGATCCGCGGCGATCTGCGCGGTCGTCCAGCCTTGGTAGTACGAGCGGCCAACCACCGCCCGGTGTTCGGCGGACAGCTGCGCCATCGCATCGCCGATCAATGCCCGGTTCAGCGCCCCACCCGCCTCATCAGGACCGGCCGGTTCCGGCGGGCCTGAGCCGTCCCGCGAGATCAGCTCATTGCGGAACCGGGCGCTGCGTCGGTCGTCGATGACCATGTTCCTGGCAACGGTGAAAAGCCAGGCGCGTGGAGACTGCCCGTTGTTGAGGACGTGCGGGCGTTGCCAGGCCCGCAGCAGGGTCTCTTGCACCACGTCCTCAGCATGGGCACGATCACCGGTCAACCGGCAGGCATAGCGCCACAAAGCGGCGGCATGTTCATCCCACAGCCGCTTCAGAGCGATCGCATCCGCGCCGGCGCCCGGTATATCTATCACCAGCCTCTCGGTGGTGACACGGTCTAGGTGTCAGTTCGGTTCACTCGCTCCGAGACGGACTTAGCCGAGGGTCAGGATGCGGGGCCCGTCATCGGTGGCAGCGACGGTGTGCTCCCAGTGTGCGGCACGCGAGCCGTCGGCGGTAGTGACCGTCCACTGGTCGTCGAGCACCACGGTCTTACGCGTTCCCAAGGTCAGCATCGGTTCGATGGCCAGCACCGATCCGGGGGCCAGCAGCGGGCCGCGTCCGGGAGCTCCTTCGTTGGGCAGGAATGGATCCATGTGCATCTGCCTGCCGATGCCGTGTCCACCGTAGCCATCGACGATGCCGAACGCCCGCCCGTAGCGGGCCTCGGCGGCGTGGGTGGCGGTCTCGATGGCGTGCGACACGTCGGTCAGGCGGTTGCCGGGCACCATCGCGGCGATTCCGGCCTCCATCGACTCTTTGGTGGCCTGGGAGAGGATTTCGTCGGCGGGGATGAGCTGGCCGACACCGAAAGTGATCGCGGCGTCACCATGCCAGCCGTCCAGGATCGCACCGCAGTCGATGGAGACCAGGTCGCCTGCGGCGAGTTCTTCGCCGCCCGACGGGATGCCGTGCACGACACGCTCGTTGACCGATGAGCAGATGGACGCCGGATAGCCGTGGTAGCCGAGGAACGACGGGGTCGCACCGGCGTCGCGAATGACCGACTCGGCGATCTGGTCCAGGCTTTGCGTCGAAACCCCGGGAACAGCAGCCTCACGCGTCGCCCGCAGCGCGGCAGCGACCACCGCCCCGGCAGCGGCCATCGCGTCGAGTTCACCGGCGCTGCGTTGCGGCACCACCTTGCGACTGCGTAGGCCCGCCAGGGCGATCACCGTTACTTCCCCAGGGCCCGCAGCGCGCGAGCGAACACCTCATCGACCGAGCCGACGGCGTCGACGGTTTTGAGTTCGTCGCTGTAGTACTCGATCAGCGGCGCGGTTTCGTCGCGATAGACGTTCATCCGATTACGGATGACGTCATCGGTGTCGTCGGCGCGGCCACGCGCCTTGAGACGCTCGAACAACGTATCTTCGGGCACCCGGAACTCCAAGACTGCATCAAGTTGAATCCCTCGGCGTTCGAGCATGTCGTGCAGCGCTTGGGCTTGCTGCACCGAGCGCGGGTAACCGTCGAGGATGAAACCGGCGTCGAGGTCTGGCTTGCTCAGCCGGTCGTCGACCAGTTCGTTGGTCAATTCAGCCGGCACCAGATCACCGGCGTCCAAATACCGCTTGGCTTCCAGTCCCAGCTTGGTGCCGTTGCCGATGTTCTCCCGGAAGAGTTCACCGGTGGACAGGTGCGGTATCTGCAGTTTTTCAGCCAGCTTTTCGGCCTGCGTGCCCTTACCTGCTCCGGGCGGCCCCAACAACACAAGTCTCACTTGAGGAACCCTTCGTAATTGCGTTGCATGAGCTGACTTTCGATCTGCTTCACCGTATCCAACGCGACACCGATTGCGATCAGTACCGCGGTGCCACCGAACGGTAGGTTTTGCACCGTCCCGGTGCTGCCCATCTGGAGGAACAGATTGGGCAGCACCGCGATGACACCGAGGTAGATCGAACCCGGCAACGTAATCCTGCTCAGCACGTAGCGCAGATAGTCGGCGGTCGGCTTGCCCGGCCGAATGCCGGGGATGAAACCACCGAACTTCTTCATCTCGTCAGCACGCTCGTCAGGGTTGAACGTGATGGAGACGTAGAAGTACGTGAAAAAGATGATCAGCCCGAAGTAGATGCCGATGTAAACCGGGCTGCCGGGGTTCGACAGGTAGTTACTGACGAACTTGTCCCACCAGCTGTTACCCAAACCGCCGCTGCCGCTGCGGATCAGCTGGGTGATCAGATGTGGAATGTAGATCAGCGACGACGCGAAAATGACTGGGATAACGCCGGCCTGGTTGACCTTCAGCGGCAGATATGTCGAGGTGCCGCCATACATGCGGCGGCCCACCATGCGCTTGGCGTACTGCACCGGGATGCGGCGCTGACCCTGCTCGACGAACACCACGCCGACGACGATGATCAGCGCTGCCACGCAGACCGCGGCGAGCACCACCCCGCCACGGCTGTCCAGAATGCTCTTGCCTTCGCCCGGGATTCGAGCGGCGATACCCGCGAAGATCAGCAGCGACATGCCATTGCCGATGCCACGCTCGGTGACCAACTCGCCCATCCACATCACCAGCGCCGCGCCCGCGGTCATCACCAACACGATGACGACCAAGGCGAAGATGCTCTGGTTGGCGATGATGTCCAGGTTGCAGCCCTGCAGCAGCCCGCCGTTGGCTGCCAGCGCCACGATGCTGGTGGCCTGCAAGATGGCCAGCGCGATCGCCAGATAACGCGTGTACTGGGTCATCTTGGCCTGGCCGGACTGGCCTTCTTTTCGCAGCTCTTCAAACCGAGGGATGACCACGGTGAGCAGCTGCACGATGATGCTCGCGGTGATGTAGGGCATCACCCCGACCGCGAACACGGTCAGCTGCAGCAGCGCACCGCCGGAGAACAGGTTGATCAGCGAGTAGATCTGCGCCGATTCCCCGCCGCTGATCTGCGTGAGGCACTTCTGCACATTGGGGTAGTTGACGCCGGGCGACGGCACCGTCGCGCCCAGGCGATAGAGCACCACTATGCCGAGCGTGACCAGGATCTTCCGTCTCAGGTCGACTGTTCGCAGCGATGAGATGAAAGCCGAAAGCACTCTTCCTCCTGCGCAGCCGAGCTCTGGTCGCGGCATGCCAACGGGGCTGGTGTTACCAGCATCAAATGATCCTGCGTCACGCGCCGAGCACTTGCAGGCCAGGACGTGTCCATGCGCGCGTCAGACAGTCTACGAGACTAACAGCGCACGAAGCGCTCGCTCGCAAACGGGTGGGCTCCACACAGCAACACGGCGTAGAGTTTCAGAAGCTATTTACCTTTGCTAAGTATGAAGTCAACGGCGGTTTCGGTCGAGGGGTTTTGGATGGCACCCATGGGCACACATGACTAGGGCACGGTTTGAGGGCGACACCTGGGATCTCTCTTCCAGCGTCGGAGTGACGGCCACCATGGTGGCGGCCGCGCGAGCGGTCGCGACGAGAAGCCCAAACCCGCTGATCAACGACCAGTTTGCCGAGCCGCTGGTACGAGCGGTCGGGGTTGATTTGTTCACCAAGATGGCCGGTGGTGAGCTGGATCCGGGCGACGTGGACGACGACGAGGCCAAAGGATTGCGGCGGTTCGCCGATGCGATGGCCATCCGCACCGAATACTTCGACAAATTCTTCCTCGCTGCCGCGTCGGCCGGTGTTCGACAGGCTGTCATCTTGGCCTCCGGCCTGGATTCTCGCGCGTACCGGTTGCCCTGGCCGGCCGGCACCACCGTCTTCGAGGTCGATCAACCTCAGGTCATCGAGTTCAAGACCGCGACGCTGACCGGCTTGGGCGCCCAGCCGACGGCGGATCGACGGGCGGTGGCGGTCGACTTGCGCGACGACTGGCCGTTGAGCTTGACACAGGCCGGATTCGACCCGGCGCAGCGCACCGCCTGGATCGCCGAAGGACTGTTGGGCTACTTGCCGGCCGAAGCCCAGGACCGGCTGCTCGACCAGATCACCGACCTGAGCGCACCCGGTAGCCAGTTCGCGACCGAGGGCTTACTGGACATCAACGATCTGAACGAACCGGAACTGCGCCGGCGCATGCAACGCCAATCCGATCGGTGGCGTGAGCACGGATTCGATCTCGACATGGCCGCACTGGTGTATTTCGACCGCCGGACCGACGTGGCGACCTACCTCACCGCACGTCACTGGGAAACCGTCGGCAGCAGCGGAACGGAGTTGCTGGCCGAACACGGGCTGTCGCCGATCGATCCCGACGACGCCCCGTTCGGTGATGTGGTCTACCTCAGTTCCGTCCTGAAGAAAGGCTGAAAATGGCGCGCAGCGACACCGACAGTTGGGATCTGGCCTCCAGCGTGGGCGCCA
Organism: uncultured Actinomycetota bacterium; assembly: GCA_963833915.1. Lineage (GTDB taxonomy): Bacteria > Actinomycetota > Actinomycetes > Mycobacteriales > Mycobacteriaceae > Mycobacterium. Next base: position 158,464 of record CAWHZO010000002.1, on the reverse strand, counting down.
CCGCGACGATGGTCGCGGCGGCTCGGGCGGTGGCCACCGAGGACGCCGACCCGATCATCAGCGATCCGTTCGCCGCTCCACTGGTGCGGGCGGTCGGCATCGATTTCTTCACCCGCGTCGTCGACGGGGAGATCACCCCGACTGACACCGGCGACAACGGCAACGTGGAATTGCAGACATTGACCGACTCGCTGGCGGTGCGCACCCGGTTTTTCGACGAGTTCTTCTTGGGCGCGGCCGCGGCGGGGATCGGTCAGGCCGTGATCCTGGCCGCCGGTCTGGACGCCAGGGCCTACCGGCTGGCGTGGCCCACCGGCAGCGTCGTCTACGAGGTCGATCAACCCAAGGTCGTCGCGTTCAAAACCCAGACGATGGCGCGACTGGGCGCCGAACCGACGGCGCAGCGCCGTACGGTCAGCGTCGACCTGCGCGACGACTGGCCGGCTGCGTTGCGCGACAGCGGTTTTGACGACACCAAACCGTCGGCCTGGAGCGCAGAGGGGCTGTTGATGTACCTGCCGCCGGAAGCACAGGATCGACTCTTCGACCACATCACCGTGCTCAGCGCCCCCGGCAGCCAACTGGCCACCGAGTACCACCCCGATACCGGTCCGACGATGGCCGAGCGCGGCCAGGCGATGAACGACCGGTGGGCCGATCTCGGCTGCGACGTCGATTTGTCGGGGTTGTTCTACGAGGGCGAGCGCAACAACGTCGCGGATTACCTCAACGACCGCGGTTGGCAGGTGACCGCCCGAAATCGACGGGAACTCTTCGGCGAATACGGTCGCGTCTTCCCCGGCGACGAGGCGCTGGCCGCGTTCCGCAACATCGTCTCCCTTACCGCAACCCGCAGATAGGAGGTCCCTGATGACCGCGAACGACACCGGACGATATGACGGCGACAGCTGGGATTTGGCGTCCAGCGTGGGTGCCACCGCCACCGCGGTGGCCGCTCGGCGCGCGATGGCGTCGAAAGGCCCGAATCCACTGATCGACGATCCCTTCGCCGAGCCTTTGGTCAACGCGGTCGGGGTAGAGGCCTTCATCAAGATGATGAACGGCGAAATCGAACTCACCGACGACGACCCGGCTTTCACCTCACAACGGCTGGCCGAGGGAATGGCGGTCCGGACCCGGTTCTTCGACAACTTCTTCGCCGACGCCACCGCGGCGGGTGTGCGCCAGGCCGTCATTCTGGCCGCCGGGCTCGACACGCGCGCCTACCGGCTGCAGTGGCCGTCGGGAACTGTGGTCTACGAAGTCGACCAGTCGCAGGTTATCGAATTCAAAACCCGCACACTGGCCGATCTGGGTGCGACTCCGGCCGCCGACCGCAAGGCGGTAGCCGTCGACCTGCGCGATGACTGGCCGGGTGCCTTGCGGGACAACGGGTTTGATTCGCAGCGACCGACAGCATGGATCGCCGAGGGACTGCTGGGCTACCTGCCGCCGGACGCGCAGGACCGGCTATTCGACAACATCACCGCGCTCAGTTCGGCCGGCAGCCGAATAGGCACCGGCTACGTCCCGGACATGCGTGACCGCATCGCCAAACGGGGCAAGGAGATCAGCGAACGCTGGCGCCGCCTCGGACTGAATATGAACTGGGCCGAGCTGGTCTACGACGGCGAGCGCAACGATGCCGCGGAGTACCTGACTGGTCGCGGCTGGCAGACGACTGTGCATACGACCCCAGAGCTCTACGCGGCCAACGGTTTTGAGTTCCCAGAGGCTCCCTCGATGGTCGCCTTCGGGGACATCAGGTACGTCTCCGCCGAGCTATCCTGACGACGGCCGCCCGGCCAATTGCAGAAACCGGCGGTAGCGTTCCTCCGCCGGGTCCACCCAGGCCGGATGCGGCTCGACAACGCGCCCGATGGAGGCCCATCGGGCCGCGTCGGTGATCGCCGACTCCGCACCCACCGCCATCCGGCCAAGGAAAGCCGCGCCCAGGGCCGCCCCCTCGGACACCCCGGAGACCTGCACCGGCCGACCGGTGGCGTCGGCGATGGCCTGCATCCAGGGCTGGACCCGGGTACCGCCACCGGCGGCCACGATTCGCGATACGTCCACCCGGCTCAGCTCGATCAGCTGGCGGACGACGAAGCCCGACGCCTCGTAAGCGGCCCTTCGTAGCGCTGCCGCGTCATGACTGAGATCCAGGCCGTCGAGCACCCCGCGACGGTCCGGATCATGGAAGGGTGTGCGCTCGCCGCGCAGGTAGGGCGACCACACCGGCACCCGCCGCGGGTCCGCCGCCGCGGAGTCGCCCGGCCCCAGGACACGATCGACCCAGCCGAGAAACAGCCCGCCGGCATTGCTCGCTCCGCCGATCTGGCTCTTGCCGGTCATCGTCGGGATGGTCCACAGGCCCGGCACCTGGCGCACTTCGGGGATGGTTACCCACACGATCAAGGTGGTGCCGCACAGCACCAGCACGTCGCCGTCGTCGTCGGCGCCCGCCACCATCTGCTCGCACAGCGCGTCGATGGCCCCGACAGCCAGCACGGCTCCGCCGCCGAACACCCGCCCGACCACAGCACCCGGCGCGTCGACCTTGGGCATCTGCTCGACCGTCGCACCGCGCTGCGCGCAGGCCTCGGTGTTCCAGCCGTTGCCGTCGAACAGCGGCAGGGCGGTGTAGGCGGTGGGAAAGTCGACCACCGCCTCGCCCGCCAGCGCGTAATTGGTGACCGCCGGAGCCGGCCAGTACCCGGCCGCATCGGGGGCTTGCGCGGCCGTCCAGCGCAAGAATTCGGCGGCCTCACCCACGGGAAACGGTTGGTCGGTCGCCGTGCCGCTAACGCGGCCCCGGCCGTCCCCGTACAGCAGCCCCGGCGTGATCGGACGGCCGCCGGAGTCAACGGCCGTCAGCGACGGGACCATCGCCGAAACGGCGACCGCCAGCGCGTCCGGCCGCGCCAGTTCATTCAGCGCCGCCAACGGACCCTGTCGCCACGCCTCGTCGGCGTTGTGTTCCAGCCGATCCGGCGTCGGCACCCGCAGCTCGTGCGGAATCCGTGCCCGCGCGACCACCCGGCCATCTGGATCGGCGGCCACCGCTTTGACGGCGGTGGTGCCGATGTCGATGCCGATCGTGACCCCTTTGCCTGACACGGGCGTCACCGTACGCCAGTGCGGGTAACCAGACGTGGAACCACTGCGGACCAGCCGTTAAGGAGAACAATGGACGTCAGGATTTTCACCGATCCCAGTAACGGCGCGAGCTACCAGAGCCTGTTCGAATCCGCGCGATTGGCTGAGGAATTCGGCTACGACGGGTTCTTTCTGTCTGATCACTACATGACGTTCGCGGGCGACGGCCGGCCCGGGCCGACAGATGTGTGGACGACGTTGGCCGGGCTCGCCCGGGAAACCTCGCGCATCCGACTTGGATCGCTCGTGACGTCGGTGATGTTCCGCCACCCGGGGTCGCTGGCGATCATCGTGGCGCAGGTGGACGCGATGAGCCGGGGACGTATCGAATTCGGCTTCGGTGCCGGTTATTTCGAGCCAGAACATCTTGCCTACGGGATTCCTTTTCCACCAGTCGGCGAGCGGTTCGATCGACTTGCCGAAGCGTTGGAGCTCATCACCGGCTTATGGAGATCGCCTAGCGGACAGCGGTATTCGTTCACCGGCCAGCGGTACCAACTGGTCGACTCGCCGGCGCTGCCCAAACCCTGGCAACATCCGGGCCCACCTATCATCCTCGGCGGAACAGGCAAGAAGCGCACACCTGCGTTGGCGGCCCGATTTGCCGACGAATTCAATCTGCAGACCAGCCGCCGTCGCGCACCGGATGACCGACGCGGAAGCGAGCTCAAGAGCGACGACGTCGCAGGCCAGATCCAACGAGTGCGAGACGCTGCCCAACAGCTGGGCCGAGACCCCGACCAGATCGTCTTCTCGATGACTGCCCTCATCGGGGTAGGGCACACATCCGAGCAAGCGGATACGGCGCTGGATCCAGCCCACTTCAGCTCGCAGGCCTTTGACGGGACCACACTGTCAGGCTCTCCGGCGCAGATTGTCGACCAACTCGGCCCCTACGCCGAGCTCGGCATCACGCGGGCATATGTGCGCGCACCAACGACCATGCGAACCTTGGCCGACAACTTCGAGTTGCTCGCTGCTGAGGTGCTGCCGCAGCTGGCTGGCCGGTGACCCCGGCACCGTCGCCGACATCTCGAAGCGCAGACTTGGCAGATGGCCACTCCACCGGGAGGCGGGATACGTGCGTTGGTGACGGCCCCGCTGCGTGGTGACGGATTCGACAAGCTGCGGCGGTTGGCTGACGTGATCTACGACCCGTGGATCGAAGCGACCCCGCTACGTATTTACACCGCCGAGCAGCTGGCCGACCGGATTTCGTCGGAAGCCGCCGATATCGTTGTGGTAGAGAGTGATTCGGTCAGCGGACCGGTGTTTGAGTTGGGCTTGCGGGCCATCGCATCCACCCGCGGGGACCCCAACAACGTCGACGTCGCGGGTGCGACCGCGGCCGGGATCCCGGTGCTGAACGCTCCGGGCCGCAACGCCGACGCGGTCGCCGAGATGACGCTGGCCCTGCTTTTCGCCGCCACCCGCCAGGTGCTTGGCGCTGACGCCGACGTGCGGGCCGGAGAAGTGTTCCGCGACGGCAGCATTCCTTATCAGCGCTTCCGCGCGTGGGAGGTCGCCGGCCAAACAGCCGGGCTGATCGGCCTCGGCGCCGTTGGGCGAGCGGTCAAGTGGCGCATGGCCGGGCTCGGCATGCGGGTCATCGCCTACGACCCGTACAACGACGAGGCCCGGCACAGCCTGGACGACTTGCTCGCCGAGGCGGACATCGTCTCGCTGCACGCGCCGGTCACCGCCGATACCGAAGGGTTGATCGGCGCCGAGCAATTCGCGGCCATGCGCGACGGTGTCGTCTTCCTCAACAGCGCCCGGGCTCAGCTGCACGACACCGACGCGCTCGTCGACGCGCTGCACAGCGGCAAGGTGGCCGCCGCGGGCCTGGACCACTTCGCCGGGGAATGGCTGCCGACCGATCACCCGTTGATCGCGATGCCCAATGTGGTGCTCACCCCGCATATCGGCGGAGCAACATGGAACACTGAGGCGCGGCAGGCACAGATGGTGGCCGACGACCTGGAGGCGCTGCTGTCCGGCAAAACGCCTGCCCATATCGTCAACCCGGAGGTGCTAGGACCGTGACGTTTCTGAGATCGGTCGACGAGCCGGAGGCTGCGGTGCTGGCGGCGGCCAAGGACATGCTGCGCCGCGGGCTGGTCGAGGGCACCGCGGGCAACATCTCGGCGCGACGGCACGACGGCAACCTGGTCATCACCCCGTCGTCGGTCGACTACGCCGACATGACCCTCGACGACCTGGTTGTCGTCGACCCGGACGGCACAGTGCTGCAGGCCGCCGACGGCCGATCACCCTCGACGGAGATGAAGTTGCACCTGGCCTGTTACCAGGCATTCGATGACATCGGCAGCGTCATCCACAGCCACCCGGTATGGGCCACCATGTTCGCGATCGCACACCAGCCGATCCCGGCCTGCATCGACGAATTCGCCATTTACTGCGGCGGCGACATCCGCTGCAGCGAATACGCGGCTTCGGCCACACCCGAGGTAGGCAGCAACGCGGTGAAAGCGCTGGAAGGCCGGGCTGCGGCGCTGATCGCCAACCACGGCCTGGTGGCGGTCGGTCCCCGGCCGGACAAGGTCTTGCACGTCACGGCTCTGGTCGAGCGCACCGCGCAAATCGTCTGGGGTGCAAGAGCTCTCGGTGGCCCGGTGCCCATCCCCGACGAGGTCAACTCCAACTTCGCAGGCGTCTACAGCTATCTGCGCGCCAACCCGATGTAGCCAGACCCGATACGGAGCCTCCGCCGCGCGAATGGGCTGCCCGACACCGGTTTCGGCAATATGCCTGCTCAAAGGATCATTCAGCGGCGTGGTAGACTCGTTATATTGGCTAAGTAACGACCGGGCTTCATGCGGAGGGGTAGCGATGGCACGCACCGATGACGACACTTGGGATCTGGCATCGAGCGTCGGCGCGACCGCCACGATGGTCGCGGCAGCCCGCGCTATGGCCAGCAAGGCCGACCGTCCCCTGATCAACGACCCGTACGCCGAGCCGCTGGTTCAGGCGGTGGGCCTGGACCTTTTCACCCGGCTGGCCACCGGTGAACTGACCCCCGCCGACCTCGAGGACGACAGCGACGGCTCCCCGGCGGGCGTGCAGCGGATGACCGACAACATGGCGGTCCGGACGAAATTCTTCGATGAGTTCTTCATCGACGCGGCCAACGCGGGAATCAGGCAGGCGGTGATCCTGGCGTCCGGGCTGGATGCACGCGCCTACCGGCTGCCCTGGCCCGCCGGCACCACGGTGTACGAAATAGACCAGCCGCAAGTCATCGAGTTCAAGTCCCGCACGCTGGCCGAGTTGGGCGCCCAGCCCACCGCGTACCGGCGCGCGGTCGCCATCGATCTGCGCGACGACTGGCCGGCTGCACTGCAGGCGGCAGGTTTCGATCCCGATCAGCCCAGCGCCTGGAGCGCCGAAGGCTTGCTGGGCTACCTGCCACCCGAAGCGCAGGATCGCCTGCTCGACACCATCACCGCGCTCAGCGCGCCGGGTAGCCGGATCGCAACCGATAGCGGGCCCACCCGTGACCCCGCACACGAGGACCGGATCAAAGAGCGCATGCGGACCGTTTCCGAGCGCTGGCGTAAGCACGGGCTCGATCTCGACATGACCGACCTCATCTACTTCGGCGACCGCCATGAGGCATCGCCCTACCTGTCCGATCACGGATGGGAGATGGGCGGCAGCACCATCCGGGAATTGTTCGCCGCCAACAATCTTGCGCCCATTGTCGACGACGACTTACCGTTCGCCGACCGTCGCTATGTCAGCGGCACGCTGACCGACAAGAAATAGGAGATATTCGATGCCACGTACCCACGACGACAGTTGGGATCTGGCCTCCAGCGTGGGGGCGACCGCGACCATGGTGGCGACCTCGCGCGCATTGGCCTCGCGGGGGCCCGAGCCGCTGCTCGATGATCCCTTCGCCGACCCGCTGGTGCGCGCGGTGGGCCTTGCGCCATTCATCCGCATCCTCGACGGGGAGACCACCCTCGAGGATGACCCGACGCTGAATCGCAAGACGCGCACCGAACAAATGACCGTGCGGACAAGGTTTTTCGACGACTTCTTCACCAGCGCCACCGAGGGGGGCGTGCGACAGGCGGTGATCCTGGCGTCGGGTTTGGACACTCGGGCCTACCGGCTGGCGTGGCCGGCCGGGACGGTTGTCTACGAGATCGACCAACCCCAGGTGATCGAATTCAAGACAAACACGCTGGCTAACCTCGGCGCCACACCGATCACGGAACTCCGTACGATCGCCATCGATTTGCGCGACGACTGGCCGGCCGCTTTGCGGGCCGGCGGTTTCGACGTCGATCAGCCGACCGCATGGAGCGCCGAGGGATTGTTGCCGTATCTGCCGTCGGAGGCCCAGGATCGCCTGTTCGACAACATCACTGCGCTCAGCGCACCGGGCAGCCAACTGGCCACCGAGCATGTCGCCAACCCGAACGCCTTCTCCCATGAACGAGTGCAAAGCATCAGCGAGCGGTGGCGCCGGGTCGGTTTCAACCTCGACGCAGCCGAACTGTTCTATGTCGGCGAGCGCAGCATCGTCGCCGACTACCTCACCGGGCACGGCTGGCAGGTGAACGCTCATCCCGCCGAAGAGCTCTACGCCCGCAACGGATTTCAATTCCCTGAAGACGAATCGATGGCTCTCTTCAGAGAAATGAGCTACGTTGCCGCGACGCTGAAATAGGGCAGGCGGCTAGAAGCGGGACTCCCCTACCCACAGCACGCTGGCACCGGTCAACGACCGCTCGGCCTGCTCGATGATCCCGACCACCGACTGGGTGATCAACGCGCCCAACGCATCCGGTAACGATGCCGCGGCCGGCTGCGAGGAAGGTCGTGGCCGCAGGAACTCCCACAGCGACGAGCCCGGGTAACCGATCAAGCGGACCTTGTCGTCTTCGTCCAAGCCGGCCAGCACCTTAGCCCGGCGCACCGCGGTCCGCAGACCGCCGAGTTCGTCGACCAGGCCATGCTCGAGGGCATCCGCGCCGGTCCAGACCCGGCCCCTGGCCACCGCGTCGACCGCCTCGACACTGAGCTTGCGGCCCTCGGCCACCCGCTGCACGAAGTCTTGGTAGAACAGGTCGGCCTCGGCCTCGACCTGGGCATGCTGTTCGGGCGTGAACGGCGCGTTGATCGACCAAGCGTCGGCATTGGCGTTGGTACGCACCGCATCTGACCCGACACCCAACCGGTCCTTCAGATCCCGGGCGACCAGCTTTCCCGTCACCACGCCGATCGAACCCGTGATCGTGCCGGGGTTGGCCACGATCGCGTCAGCGCCCATCGAGACGTAGTAGCCGCCGGAGGCGGCGACCGCACCCATCGACGCCACCACCGGCTTGCCGCGCTCGCGGGCCTTCTTCACCTCCCGCCAGATGGTTTCCGACGCAGTGACCGAACCGCCCGGCGAGTCGACCCGCAGCACGATCGCTGACACCGAATCGTCGGAGGCTGCCTCCCGTAGACCCGCCGCAATGGTGTCACCGCCGGCGTTGGACGAGCCGAACGGCAGCCGCGAACCGCCACGGCCGCTGACGATCGGACCGGCAACGTTGACGACGGCGATCGTCGACCTGGATTTGCGGCCCGGCATCGACGGCCGCGGCGATCCGCCCGGGCCGGTCGCTCGGGCGTAACGGCTCAAGTACAGCCGCGGCGGCGCGTCGTCAGCGTCGACATCACCGGATCGCGGCGAAAGACCTTTGGCACCAACCAATTCTGCTATCCGCGTATATGCCTCGTCGCGGAACCCGACGCGATCAATGAGGCCCGATGTCACGGCGACGTCGCGCAGCAGCGGTGCTTGGTCGGCCAGCCGGTCGAGCGAGTCGTAGCCGACGTTGCGCGACTCGGCGATCGCCTGCCACACCTGGGCGCGCAGGCTCTCCAGCAGCCGGGTGTCGGCTTCCCGATGCGCGTCGGTGTAGCGGTCCTGTGTGAAAAGGTTTGCCGCCGACTTGTATTCACCGCGCGCAACAAACTGAGCTTCCAGACCGGCCTTCTCCAATGCGTCACGCAGGAACAAGGCACTGGTGGCGAAGCCGATCAGCCCGACGGTTCCCGACGGCTGCATCCACACCTCGCTGAACGCCGACGCCAAATAGTAAGACAGTGTTCCCGGATACGTCTCGGCCCACGCCAGCGACGGCTTGACCGCGGTGAACGCCGCGACGGCTTCGCGCAGCTCCTGAGCCGGCCCCGCCGCGGCAGCAGGCAGCTGCACACGGGCGATCAGGCCGGCGACCCGGGAATCATCGGCCGCCCGGTGCAGCGCGGACACCGCTTCACGCAGCGACAGCGGCCGGCGGCTGCCGGTGATGATCGCGAGCGGATCCATCCCGCCGGTTTCCGGCGGCGCGACACGCAGGTCGAGTTCGAGCACACAGCCGCTGGGAACGCCGTTGTGGCGGGCGGTGTCCACCCGGCGAGCCAACGCGCGCACGTCGTCAATACCCGGCGGATCGGGCAGGAATGCAAACATGTGTCGAGCCTACCGATGGCCGGCGGCGCCGCCGCGGCGCCGCAGCCCGAACCGTACGGTAGTGGCGTGCGGTTCTCCATTTCGATCCACCAACTTGACCCGACCGGCGGTCGAGGGCTAGCCGCTGCCGGCCTGCGCGACTATCTGACTCGGGCCGAGGAACTCGGGTTCGAGGGTGGCTGGGTGCTCGAGCAGATCGACGGAGAGGCGCCGCTGCTTGCACCGCTGGAGCTGCTTGCCTACGCGGCCGCCTGCACCGAACGCCTGCGCCTGGGCGTGGCCGTATTGGTCTCCTCGTTGCACGACCCGTTGCAGCTGGCCTCGTCAGTGACCGCGGTCGACCGGCTCAGCCACGGCAGGCTCGATGTCGGTGTGGCACCCGGCGGCGGCTTCCGCAAGTTCGCCGCATTCGGGGTCGACAAGGCGACCTACATCAGTAGTTTCACCGAGGGCCTGGAGCTGATGAAGGCGGCGTGGTCCGACGAACCGAGAGTGACGTTCGACGGCCGGTTCCGCCAGCTTGACGACGTGCCGATCCAGCCCAAACCCGTGCAGCGCCCGCACCCGCCGATCTGGTTCGGCGGTCAGGCCCCGAAGGCACTGGCCCGCGCGGTGCGCCACGGCGATGCGTTTCTGGGGGCGGGGTCCTCCAGCACCGCCAAGTTCGCCGAGGCGGTGCAGACGGTGCGCCACGAGCTGTCCGAACAGGGCAAGGATTCCGCGCACTTCCCCATCGGCAAGCGCGTTTACCTGATGATCGACGACGACCCTGCAACCGCGCGCGAGCGCGTGCTCGCCGGATTGCGCCGCATCTACGGCGCGATGCCAGGCATCGACGCGGTGCCGGTCTCCGGCACGGTCGACGACGTTGTCGCCGGTCTGCGTGAAGTCATCGACGCGGGCGCCGAGACGATCCTGCTCAACCCGGTCGGCCGCGATGTCGCCGAGGACCGCGAGCAGATGGAACGCCTCGCCGCTGAAGTGATTCCGCAACTACAGGGGTGATTCTCCGTGGCCGGCGCTGGTCGGATCGATCGCGGCTTGATCGTCAGCGGTCCAACTCGCGAGAATGCGTATCGCGTGCGCCGATGGTGAGTTGGGTTCTGCGGTGTAGCCGATCAGGGACAGTCCCGGCACGGCTGTGACGCCAAAAACGTTGTAGGTCACATCAAGAACTCTTTGATGTCCTTGGCGATGTCCATATCTGAACAGTAAGCAGAACACCAGACGGTAGGCAGGGGCTGCCGGTACCCCCTATAACCAGCGCCTGCCAGATGCCTGCCACGGTGCGTAACGTCAGTCGCAGGACAAGTTCACTCCTAGATCAGTGAGGTCAACGATATGGCGAGCGAAGACCAGGCCCAGGAAGCGTTCGACAACTTCCTCCAGTTGTGGACGACCGGAACAACGGCAGGCCGGCGCGCACCGGTGCTACGACGCCCTGACGAAGTCGGTCTGGATTACGAGGACGTCTTCTTCCCGTCGATGGACGGCGTCCCGCTCGAGGGCTGGTTCATCCCGGCCGAGTCGGACAAGCTGATCATCCACAACCACTTCCTGCCGGGAAACCGCTACGGCTACCCGGGGCATCTCCCCGAGTTCGGCGGCCTGGGCGGATTCGAAGTCAACTTCTTGCCGGAATACAAGGCGCTGCACGACGCGGGCTACAACGTCCTCGCCTACGACATCCGCAACCACGGAATGAGCCGCCAAGGTAACGGCGGAATCGCCGGCATTGGGCTTACCGAGTACCGCGATGTCATCGGTTCGCTCCGATACGCCGCGGCGCGCCCGGACACCAAGAACATGAAAAAGGCGTTGCTGTCGGTGTGCCTGGGAGCCGACTCGACCGCCGTCGCCGGGTCCAAACACCCCGAGGAGTTCTCCGAGATTCAGGCCATGGTGATGCTTCAGCCGGTCTCCGGCCGCTACATCGTCGAGGAGTTCGTCAAGGGTATCGGCTTGGACGACGGCTACGAGAAATTCGACAAGGCAGTGCACGAGCGCACCGGGTTCCATCTGTCCGAGCAGTCGCCCTTGGACCATGTGAAGGCGGTGACCGTTCCGACGCTGGTCGCCCAGGTGCACGACGACACGATGACGCGACCCGAGGACGTCCAGGAGATCTACGACGCGATTCCGGTCGCCGAAAAAAGCCTGTATTGGATCGAAGGCACTGACCGCCGCTTCGACGGGTACAACTTCTTCGGCGTCCACCCCGAAGTTCCGATCGAGTGGTTCGACAAACACATCAACTGACCGAACCCGGGATCGCCGGGAACCAGTCGCGGTATAACGACTCAATGGTTCGCAAAGTCATCATGTCGCCCGACCTGATCCAGGGCAGCGCCGACGAGGGCTATGGGAAAGTCGCCGACGCATTCCGCGCCAACTTCGCCGCAAACCGCGAGGCCGGCGCCGCGGTCGCGGTTTATCGCAACGGAGTCAAAGTCGTTGACCTGTGGGGCGGATACCGCAACGGTTTCACCAAGACGCCGTGGCAGCACGACACGATCGTCAACATGTTTTCGACAACGAAAGGTATTGCGTCCCTGGCGGTCACGGTGGCCGCCTCGCGCGGACTGATCAACTACGACGCCAAGGTCGCCGATTACTGGCCGGAGTTCGCGCAAGCCGGCAAGGCTGACGTGACCGTGCGGCAGTTGCTGTCTCACCAAGCCGGACTACCCGCACTGGATGCACCGCTTCGGCTGGCCGACCTCACCAACCAGGACAAATTGTCCGCGGTGCTGGCGGCTCAGGCCCCGGCTTGGTCGCCGGGGAGCCGCCACGGGTATCACGCCCTCACCCTGGGCTGGTACGAATCCGAGCTGATCCGGCATACCGACCCGGCGGGCCGGACGCTGGGCCAGTTCTTCGCCGACGAGGTTGCTACCCCACTTGGTCTGGACCTTTATATCGGGTTGCCTGCATCGGTGGACCGCGATCGTGTCGCACACTTGCACGGCTGGCCACGCGCCGAGGCGCTGCTGCACCTGAATGCGATGCCGCCCCGACTCGCGCTGGCGTTGTTGAATCCCTTCGGCCTGACCGGGCGAACCGTTAATTTGCCCAACGACATCGACGCGATGCGCGACTTCAACCGCGAAGAGGTGCGCACCGTTGAGATTCCCGCCGCCAACGGGATCGGCACCGCCCGTGCGGTCGCCAGGGCTTACGGCTGCGCGGCCACCGGTGGACGCGAACTCGGCTTGACCGCAGACACTCTCGATGCGCTGACCCGAGCAGCTGTCGCGCCGACCGGCGGGACACGGGACAAGGTGCTGCACGTCGATTCAGTGTTCTCGCTGGGCTATTGCAAACCGGTTTCGCACTTCTGCTTCGGATCGTCCGACAAGGCGTTCGGCACTCCGGGGCTGGGCGGATCGTTCGGGTTCGCCGACCCCGACACCGGGGTCGGTTTCGCATACGTGATGAACAAGTTGGGTTTTCACCTGTGGAGCGACCCGCGCGAACTGGGCCAGCGTCAAGCGTTGTTCCGCGATGTACTGGGCGTACGGCCGCAGAAGTAGCGAGCTTTCTCGCGCTCGACTCAGAGCTCGGTCGCCGAGCCGCCCGCCGTGGTAATTTTCTCCCGCGCACTGCCGCTGAACTTGTGGGCGGTGACATCGACCTTGACGGCCAGCTTCCCGTCGCCGAGAACTTTGACGAGCGAGTTCTTGCGAACCGCTCCCTTGGCCACCAGCTCGTCGACCCCGACCGAACCGCCTTGTGGGAAAAGACGATTGATGTCGCCGATGTTGACGACTTCGTATTCGGTGCGGAACCGGTTGCGGAAGCCCTTCAGTTTGGGCAGCCGCATGTGAATCGGCATCTGTCCGCCCTCGAAGGTCACCGGTACGTTTTTGCGGGCCTTGGTGCCCTTGGTGCCGCGGCCGGCGGTCTTACCCTTGGAGCCTTCACCGCGACCGACGCGGGTGCGCTTGGTCTTCGACCCCGGCGCGGGACGTAGGTCGTGCAGTTTGATCGTCATTTGGTGTTACCTCCCCGGGAAGCGGCCTCGGCCGACTCGACCTCGACGAGGTGATGGACGGCCGCGATCAGCCCGCGCGTCTGCGGGGTATCGTCGCGGATGACCGAATGGCGAATCCGCCGAAGTCCCAATGTGCGGAGGCTTTCCCGCTGCTTCCAGCGGGCGCCGATCGTGCTGCGCACCTGGGTGATCTTCAGCTGTGTCGGTTGTGCTTCTTTTCCTGCGGCCATAGTTATGCCGTTCCTTCACGGGCGGTGTTGGCGCTGGCGGCCAACGCCTCACCTTCGCGGCGGGCGCGCAACATGCCGGCCGGGGCGACATCCTCGATCGGCAGTCCACGTCGGGCGGCCACCTCTTCGGGCCGCTGCAACAGCTTGAGCGCGGCAACCGTGGCGTGCACGACGTTGATCGCGTTGTCGCTGCCCAGCGATTTGGCCAGAATGTCGCGTACGCCGGCGCATTCCAGCACCGCACGGACAGCACCGCCGGCGATCACACCGGTACCGGCGCTGGCCGGACGCAGCAACACCACGCCGGCGGCAGCCTCACCCTGCACCGGGTGGACAATGGTCCCACCGATCAGCGGCACGCGGAAGAAGCCCTTACGGGCCTCCTCAACACCCTTGGCGATCGCGGCCGGGACTTCCTTGGCCTTGCCGTAGCCGACTCCGACCATCCCGTTGCCGTCGCCGACGATGACCAGAGCGGTGAAGCTGAATCGCCGACCACCCTTGACCACCTTGGAGACTCGGTTGATGGTGACGACCCGCTCCAGGTAGTTGCTCTTGTCCCCGTCGCGGTCGCGACCGCCGCGGCCACCACCATCCCGGCGTCCCCGGTTATCGCGCGTGTCACGGCCGTCGGCGCGACCTTCTCCGGAGCCCTGCGCGGGCCCGGTAGTCCGGCCGGCCGTTCCGGCCGATTGCTCCGCCATTATGCGGTCCTTCCAATGTCGTTCGAGACGTTGAATTCGATGCTTGCCATCAGAATTTCAACCCGCCCTCACGGGCGGCGTCGGCCAGGGCGGCGATCCGCCCACCGTAGGTGTAGCCGCCGCGGTCGAAGACCACCGTGTCGATTCCGGCGGCTTTGGCCCGCTCGGCGATCAACTGACCGACCCGCACACTCTGGGCCTTCTTGTCGCCCTCCACGCCGCGCACGTCCGCCTCGATCGACGAGGCTGCGGCCACGGTTGTGCCGGTGAGGTCGTTGACCAACTGCACGTGGATGTGCCGCGACGAGCGGTGCACCACCAGGCGCGGACGCTGTGCGCTGCCGGAGATCTTCTTACGCAGCCGTTCGTGCCGTCGCAGCCGCGCCTTCCGTCGGACGGCGGATACGCTCTGCCCCAACGGCTTCTGCGCGGTGCTACCACCTTGTGTTTGAGCCATGACTACTTACCTGTCTTTCCGACCTTGCGGCGGATTTGCTCACCCTCGTAGCGCACACCCTTGCCCTTGTACGGGTCAGGGCGGCGCAGGCGACGGACATTCGCCGCGATCTGGCCGACCTTCTGCTTGTCGATACCCGCGATCGAGAACTTCGTCGGCGACTCGACCGCGAAGGTGACGCCGTCCGGCGCCTCGACCACCACGGGGTGGCTGTAACCCAGTGCGAACTCGAGGTTGGACCCCTTGAGCTGCACGCGATAGCCGACACCGAAGATCTCCAGCTTGATGGTGTAGCCCTCCGTCACCCCGGTCACCAGGTTGGACACCAGGGTGCGTGACAGTCCGTGCAACGAGCGGTTGTGCCGCTCGTCGTCGGGACGGTTGACCACAATGGCGCCGTCGTCATTGCGCGCCACGGTGATCGGTTCGGCGACCTTCAAGTCCAAGGCGCCCTTGGGTCCCTTGACCGAGACGTTCTGGCCATCGATGGAAACCTCGACCCCGGATGGAATCGGGATCGGCTGCTTACCAATACGCGACATGTCAGTCCCCCCTCACCACACGTACGCGAGGACTTCGCCGCCCACGCCCTGTCTGGCCGCCTGACGGTCAGTGACCAGGCCCGAGGAGGTCGAGATGATCGCCACACCCAGGCCGCCGAGCACCCGGGGCAGGCTGGTGGACTTCGCGTACACCCGCAACCCCGGCTTGGACACCCGCCGCAGGCCCGCGATGCTGCGTTCCCGGCTGGGCCCGTACTTGAGCTGAACGGTCAGTGCCTTGCCGACGCGCGCATCTTCGGTGCGGTAGTCGTTGATGTAACCCTCCCGCTTGAGGATCTCGGCGATGTTCGCCTTGAGCTTCGAATGCGGCAGCGTCACCTCGTCGTGATAGGCCGAATTGGCGTTGCGCAGACGTGTCAAAAAGTCTGCGATCGGATCCGTCATCGTCATCGAGCGCTACTCCTCTTCATCGCTGCGCTCTGCATCGTCAATAGCGCGGTCATGACAGCGGTATCGCCTTCCTCGCAATGGTTCCCAGCCGGAGAGATTTCCCAGTGGGCCTGCTGCGCACCTGTTCTCTGAGTATGGGTCTGGTGGTTTAGAACGGTCTCGTCGTTAGCCGGTGCTACCAGCTGCTCTTCTGCACGCCGGGCAACTCGCCCGCGTGCGCCATCTCGCGCAGGCAGATCCTGCACAGCCCGAACTTGCGGTAGACCGCATGCGGGCGGCCGCACTTATTGCAGCGGGTGTAGCCGCGCACCGCGAACTTCGGTTTGCGCTGCGACTTCTCAACGAGTGCCTTCTTTGCCATCTGGTCAGATCTCCTTGAAGGGAAAGCCGAGGCCACGCAGCAGCGCTCGTCCTTCGTCGTCGGTCGTCGCCGAGGTGACGACGGTGATGTCCATTCCGCGGGTCCGGTCGATCTTGTCCACATCGATCTCGTGGAACACCGACTGCTCGCTCAGCCCGAAGGTGTAGTTGCCGGAGCCGTCGAACTGCTTGGGGGACAGCCCGCGGAAGTCCCGGATACGCGGCAACGCGATCGAGGTGAGCCGGTCCAGGAACTCCCACATCCGGTCGCCGCGCAGGGTCACCCGCGCCCCGATCGGCATGCCCTCACGCAGCTTGAACTGCGCTATCGACTTCCGCGCCTTGCGGATCTCCGGCCGCTGTCCGGTGATCAACGCCAAGTCGTTGACCGCGCCGTTGATCAGCTTGGCGTCGCGGGCGGCGTCGCCCACGCCCATGTTCACCACTACCTTCACCACGGTCGGGATTTGCATGACGTTGGCGTAGTTGAACTGCTGGTGGAGCGCATCACGGATCTCAGCGCGGTAGCGCGACTTGAGCCTGGGCTGAACCTTTTCGGTAGTTGTCATGCCTGGATGTCCTTGCCGTTGCGCTTGGAGATGCGGACCCGCTTGCCGGTCTCCTCGTCGACCCGGTAGCCGACTCGAGCGGGCGTGCCGTCGGAATCGACCACCATCACGTTGGAGACGTGGATGGCGGCTTCCTGCGTGACGATCCCGCCCGACTGCGCCCCGCGCTGGTTGGTCGAGATCGCCGTGTGCTTCTTGATCCGGTTGACGCCCTCGACGAGCACCTTGTTGCGGGTCGGGTAGGCCTGCAGGACCTTGCCTTTGGCGCCCTTGTCCTTGCCCGAGATGACCAGAACGGTGTCACCTTTGTGGATCTTCATCTACAACACCTCCGGGGCCAGGGAGACGATCTTCATGAAGCGCTTCTCCCGCAGTTCGCGGCCGACCGGCCCGAAGATACGGGTTCCGCGCGGGTCGTTGTCGGGCTTGATGATGACGGCGGCGTTCTCGTCGAACTTGATGTAGCTGCCGTCGGGTCGACGGCGCTCCTTGACCGTCCGCACCACCACGGCCTTGACCACGTCACCACGTTTGACGTTGCCGCCGGGTATGGCGTCTTTGACGGTCGCGACGATGACATCGCCGATACCGGCGTACCGCCGCCCCGAGCCGCCGAGTACGCGGATGCACAAGATCTCCTTGGCGCCGGTGTTGTCGGCCACCTTCAGCCGCGATTCCTGCTGAATCACTAGATCTCCTGACCTGGTTCACATAAGCATGCCCACGCGCTGACACACCGGCGGACATAGTCCATCCGACCCGTCGTGCATGGTCTTTGTCGCCGAAGGGCACGCAGGGCTGACGGTAACGCTTGCGAATGCCAGCCGAGGTCTGCCCACGGCAACCCCTAGAGTCTAGGTGAAGACCTGCTCAGAGCCAAATTCCTGGTCGGCGGCTGTTTCCGGCGGGATGTGGCGGCGAAAAGGGGCCCGGGTTGCACATGCCGAGGCGCGTTTGGACCAAGGTTCTGCGTGCCTGCGTCGTGCTGTCCCTCGTTCTCTGCGCTTCCTGCGCATATCTGCCGGCCCCGCGCCGCGGCTTAAAACCACCGCCCGGCAAATCCGTCGGGCGTCCCGGATGCGGTCCGCCGATCAACTACGAAGTGTTCCGGCGGGACGCGTTTGGCGCTGACTGGTCGAAGGCCAACGGGTTGCTGGCATACAACGCCAAAGGCAGCGACGGCGTCTACCACATCTATACCGTCGGACCAGACGGTAGGAAGGCCGTGCAGTTGGGAGCGAGTTCGGCGGGTTTTCCGCAACGCACCGCCGGCACGCCGGTCTGGAGCCCATCGGGCCGGTTCATCGCTTTTGTCGCCGAGAAACCGGCTCACCCGGGCAACTCGGTGAGCGCTACCCCCGGCTGGGGCAGCTACTCCGACTTGTGGGTGGCCAATGCCGACGGTTCACACGCCTGGCAGCTCACCGACGTCCCGACCGACAAAGACCACGGCACAATCATCCCGGAGTTCTCGCCCGACGGCAGGCTGCTCGAATGGACCGAGCGCACCAAGGTCGCCAAGGCCCTGAAACCGGATCGATTCGCCGGGTTCTGGGCGATCAAGGTGGCCACCTTCGACGTCACCCACGATGCCGCACCATCGCTGTCCAACATTCGCACGGTGTCCCCGACCGATGACGCCTTCAACGAAACCGGCGGCTTCTCAGCCGACTCGTCATCTCTGGTGTTCACCAGCGACTTCGAAACCCATAATTTCTGGAGCAACCAGATCTACCGTTATGACTTCAATTCCGGTGCGATCACTCGACTTACGGGAGGTGACAGTTATAACGAGCATCCCCGCTACACCCCCGATGGGCAGGTGTTGTGGATGACCAACGCCGAGAACCCGTCGCATGGCACCGACTGGTGGGCGATGAACTCCGACGGCTCAGATCCGCAGCGGCTGAGCGATTTCAACAGCAATGGCTCCAACCAAACTGCCAAGACACTCGGGCACAAGCGGGTCTACGCGACCGTCGTGCAGACCGCCAATTGGAGCCCCGACAATAGCTACTTCTATGGCGATGTGGAAACCAACCTGTTGACCTCCGACAGCGTGATCGTGCGCGCTGCGCTCACCTGCCACGGGTCTTGAGACGCGGCGGACTAGCCGCTGATGCCGCCGATTCTGCGGATGTCGCCGAGGTGGTGCGTCTTCGATCGATATCTCTGAATAGGCCAGCGCACAGTCAGCACAGGTGTGGTCTTCGGCGGCCAGCGGCGGAAGTTGCTCGCAGTTGACGTGGTTCTCCGAGAGCGATGCGGGCATGAGGATATTCTCCAACGCGGCCGAGTACCGACGCCTCAGAATGGTGGTGGGTCATCCTCGGCTTGGGGTGGGGCCGGTCCGAGGTAGCTCATCGAGTCGGTCCGACTGACCGTGCGGGCGTGGTGGTTTTGTCGCCGTTCGGTGGCGATGCGGTGGGCGCGGTCTTGCATCCGGGTGTGGCGTCGTCGGGGCATCATCGCGGTCCGGTCAGCGCAGTAGTCAACTGGCGGGTCGGCTCCCGGTGGGGGTACATCGCCGGTGGGCAGGCACAGGCTGGGAAACAACAGTGCGCTGTCGGGTGTGGTGACGTAGGTCTTTCCAGCGGGCGAGTTGAGAATCACTGTGCCGTCGGGTAGCTGCTGATCGCGCCATCCCCAGAAGGTTTTGACCAGGTGATGGGTACGGCAGTAACACTTCAGGTTCGAGGCGTGGGTGGGCCCGCCTTGGGCATAAGGAACGGTGTGGTCGAGGTCGCAGTCGGCCGCCGGCCGGTCGCAGCCGGGCCAGCGGCAGGTCATGTCCCGGCAGCGCACAAAATCTGCCAGTGCCTTGGAGGGCACATATCGGGGTTCGGGCGCGGCATCGGCGGGGTGAATCAGCGGTATTAGCCTGGCCGAGGCGGCTAGTTCGGCGACCAGTTCGGGTGCAATGAGCCCGTCGGCGCCCAGCTCGGATGCCGGTGCCGCCCCGCGGCCATCAATCGTGGCTTGTTCGGCGATCACGTGAATCGCCACCGGCGTTGCGGCAGGGCGCTTTCCGGCGGCACAATCGGATCGCCGACAGCGGCAGCCAAGCCGATCGGCTCCGGCCGCCAGCGCCCCCAGCGCGTCGGCGCGGCGCTGTTCGCGGCTGCGGGGATCGTGCTCACACACCGTGGCTGACAGCGCGTTCAATCGCTTCTCCACGGCGTGCGCGTCGGGGCTGAGCAGGCTGCCGTGGATCTCTGAGATGCCGCCTTCGAGATCTGCAAACCAGATCTCGCGCTCGGTGTGGCGTTCTTTGCGCCGCCGCACCGCATCGGCGTCGGCCGTGGCCACGATCTTGTCGATCTGGCCGGCCAGCCGGCGTTGGGTCATCGACGGCCAGCGCGTCATCCTGAGGGCTAGCTGCTCATCGACGACGGCCAGCAGCTGGCGGTCGGTGATCAGATCGGTGCGGTAGACGATGGTGACAAATGTCCGCTGGTCGATGTCACCGGCTTTGAAAACGTCAGCGACCTTGGGGAGCCGCTCACGCATCGCCCGGGCATAACGCAGCTGACTTCCCGCCAGGCCCTGACTGATCCGCAACGCCGCCGCCAGCTCAGCGCTCACCGCCTCCTCGGTGTCGATGGCCCACTCCTCGGTGTCAGAACAGCGCGCCAACCGGTAACCAAACAACTCGCCCACCGCCACCAGCGCAGCGGCGGCCGCGCGATTGTGCGCGCGCCATGACGCACAGATTCGGTCCAGCAGGACCCCCGATTCCGGCGTGGCCGAAGGATGGCGCCGCTCGAACAGCTCATCAAACCGGGCAATCACCTCCGGCGACGAACCAACCCGCGGCCGCTGTTCGAACATACATACGATCATGCCACCGCCATCCGACATGGGAATCGAAGGCAAAATCCGCCCCGTTTACAACGGGCCCTCAGTCCCCCTGCCGTACCCAGGCGAAGATGTACAAGGCCATCGCTGTGGCCAGCGCGAGCAGTACCCACTGCACGAGGGCTTGGTCGATCAGCGAGCCGGGCGGTGGGGCGCCGGGCAGGATATTGCGCAGCGGAACGATGGCGAACAGGTTGGCGGCGTACCAGGTGGCGAACGGCGGCACGAACTTCCTTCTGCCCAATGCCATCGGGATGGCCACCAGCAGCGCCAAGGTGGGCAGGCTGATCAGGACCAGGATGATGCCCAGGTCGAAGATCAACGGGCCCTTGGCCCTATGCAGGGTGACTATCACACTGCTGTTGTTGTGGCTTCCGGTTTCGCTGGTGTCGGTGCTGCGCCTGACGCTGGCGTCCCAGCCGTCCATTTGCCCAGTCACCTCGACGAGCGCGGGTATCCGTTTGCGCTCGACCCCAATACCGACGAACACATCGGCCGACAGCCGTTGGGTGCGGTAGGAGTCGAACGGCCAGTTACCCGGATCGCCTCGCGCCTGAATCGCGGTGCTGACTTGCTCCGGCGCTTTTCCTTTCGGAAATTGCAGGTCTCCCAGGTCGTTCGGTGGATACAGTCGCACGGCAATATCGGTGTTCAGCTCATCGAAGCGTCTGTCTTCCAGCGACTCGCCCGGATAGATGAGCACATTTACCGTGAGACGATTCGTCGTGGGCTTCAGCTCCTCCAGGCGTATCTGCACGACGGTCTCATCGGGCCCGGCCTGGCTCAGGTCCAGCGGCGGAAGCGGAGCTTCTGACTTTTGTAAGAGGTGAACTCCGAACAGCGAAAGGGCGTAGGCGGCGACGAACGCCAGCAGAATGCCCACCCCAATGGAGATGCGCGGCCGCTGCTGCTTCGGCGTCGCCGGAGGAACCGTCGGCGGAGCCTCGACGGTCATTGCTGGCCACCGGGCGGAACTGCTTGCCTGGAGCGGACGGGCACTGCCTGGCGGACGTCAGCCTGTCGGGGCAACACGGCGTCAGGTTAGCGAAAACAGGTGCCGTTCGCGCGGCGAAAGAATGATGCGAGCGCCGTACCGAAATTTTGTCACTCGCCGTCCACCCAGCGGTAACGCGCAGTTCAGGATCACTAACGCTGGTCGTCAATTCGACGCTGCCGCGGGACAGTTCGGCCGTTCACCGGTTAATCTGATGTCGGTTCGCGTGCTCGATTCGTTAGCGGTAAATCACAACATTGTGTCGAGGTCCGGGGTGAGGCAGTCAATATGAAGCACAGTCGATTAGCCGCTGCGACAAGTTTGCTGGCGGCGGGTGCCATCGCGGTGTCGGGATGCGAAGGCCCGCACTCCAGCATGGCCTACGCCAGCGTGGTCGTGACCTGCGCGGGCAAGTCGGCGATATCCGCCAGCGGCTCGACCGCTCAAGCCAACGCGATGAAGCGGTTCATCAGCGCCTACGGCAAGTCATGCCCTGGGCGCACGCTGAGCTACACCGCCAACGGCTCAGGCAATGGAATCAGTGACTTCCTCGCCGGCAAGAGCGATTTCGCCGGATCGGACACTCCGCTGTCCGATGACCAACATGCCGCCGCCAAACAGCGTTGCGGCGGTGCGGAGGCTTGGGACCTGCCCGTGGTGTTCGGCCCGTTGGCCATCACCTACAACCTCCCTGTCGACTTTCTGGTGCTCGACGCACCCACGCTGGCCGGGATCTTCAACGGCAGCATCACGCGGTGGGACGACCCGTCCCTCACCGCGCTGAACGCATCCATGCCGTCGGAGGACATCCACGTCATCTACCGAAGCGACAACTCCGGCAGCACCGCCAACTTCCAGGCCTACCTGAAGGCCGCAGCCGGCGGGACCTGGACGCAGGGCACCGGTAAGGCGTTCAAGGGCGGCGTCGGCACCGGCGCGAAGGGCAACGACGGCACCTCGTCGGCAGTGAAGAACACCGAGGGCGCGATCACCTACAACGAGTTGTCCTTCGCGATGGAAGAGGGACTTTTCGCCGCGGAGATCAAAACCCCGGCGAGCCGAAAGTCCAGACGCCCGGTACGCATCGGCACCGACTCCGTCGGTAAGACCATCGCCGGGGCCAAATTCGTCGGCAAAGGCAACGACCTCGTGCTCGATCTTTCGTCGTTCTACAACCCCACCCAAGAAGACGTCTACCCGATCGTGATGGCCACCTACGAGATCGTCTGCTCGAAATACCCCGATCCCCAGGTCGGTCAGGCCGTCAAAGCCGCGCTGCAGGCGACGCTCGGTCCCGGCCAAATCGACCTCGACAAAAACGGCTACATCCCGTTGCCGCCCGACTTCCAAGCAAAAGTCTCAGCCGCGGTCGACGCCATCAGCTGATCCGGCAGGCAGATCGCTCACACACCGGAACCCGATGTGCGTGGTCGCGGTGTCCTGCGATTGCGGTGAGCGGGCCGCCGGCCGATACCGGTGGCAGTACTCGGGGGCGCACAGGTGCGAGCCGCCCTTGAGCGTCTGGGCGACGGTCGGATCGGCGGGACCGGTTGGCGCACAACAGACTTTCGGCGGCTGATCAAGCCGGTGATGGGCGGAGAATTCGGTGGTCGTCCATTCCCAGACATTGCCGATCATGTCGAAAAGGCCGAACCCGTTCGGTGGGAACGCGGCCACCGGCGAAGTTCCGACCCAACCGTGTGCGCCGTCGTTGCGGTAGGGAAACCTGCCTTGCCACGTGTTGGCCATCGGCTTGCCACCCGGCTTCTCCTCGTCGCCCCACGCATAGGTCGTGGTGGCCCCGCCGCGCGCGGCGTATTCCCATTCAGCCTCGGTCGGCAGCCGCCGCCCCGCCCAGCGCGCGTATGCCGCGGCATCGGGATACGCCACCTGCACAACCGGATGATCCGCGCTGCCGGCGACGTCACCATCCGGCCCGAACGGGTGCCGCCAGCTGGCGCCGGGCACCCAGACCCACCATTGCCGCCAGTCCCGCAAGTCGACCGGGCCCGCAGTGGGACGGAACACCATTGCGCCCGGCTGCAGCTCGCCCGAGTCGGCCCCCGGGAAAAGCGCAGGGTCGATCGCCTGCTCAGCGACCGTCACATACCCTGTCGCGCTGACGAATTCGGCGAATTGAGCGTTGGTCACCGGATGCCGCTCGACAGCGAAAGCGTTGACGGCCACCGTGTGGATCGGCGCTTCCTCGGGATAGAAGCTCGTCGACCCCATGCGGAATGACCCGGACGGCAGTTCTACCAACTCGGTGGGCATGGCTTCAGGGTATGACCACCGCGAAGTCTTGCATCAGCGCGGTTTTGGCCGCGTCAAACCCCGGCGCGTCTGCTGGCCCCTCCAGATGAATGGTGACGAGGTATTTGTCGGTGTTGGTCCAGATGTGGGTGATGCGGTCGGCGAAATCACGAGTGTCCGGCGGTCCGAGGAATGTCCCGGTCAGCTTCTGGCTGCTGTAGCCGCAGAACTTGGCGCCCGCGGTGTCGACCTGCAGGTCGGGCTTCGAGCGCCCCAGCATGGCGGCGTAGTCGGAGAAGGCCGCGGCAGGGTCGAGCGTCGTCGGCGCGATGGTCACCGTCCCTGTCATGCCGTCGGGTCCGCTGAGCGTCAACGCCACATCGCCTTGGCCCGGATCACTAGTCCAGCCGTCGGGCACCGAGACGGTGATCCTCGGTGCCGCCGGATCGGAGACCTGAGCGACGGTGCCGATGCCGACCCCGGCCGGCTCCGGGAAGCAGACAAATGCGTTGGGCGGAATGTGATCCGGCAGCGTCTCCTCGATCCCGGGAACCGGTGTGCGGTTGCCCGTTGTGGGCTGTTGGGCCGTCGACGAGCGCGCGGTCGTCGACGCGACCGGGCCGCCGATCGCAACAGCGACACCTCCCGTGGTCCTCGCGCATCCGGAGAGCAAAGCGATCGCCGCCAGGCAGGCCGCTCCCAGCGTGGCCCGCACCACGCTCAACGGCAGCTCAGTCACGCGAAAAAGCCAGCGCCAGTTCTTTTTCCACGTCTTCATACGGCCGGCCGGAGAGGTCGACGTTGACCTGCGTGATTGTGCCGCCGGTGAACGCGAACGGCGCCTTGTACCGGCTAGACACCGCCGAGCCGCCATTGCGTCCGACCGTGAGACCGGCACCGGCCAGCCCGAAGGTTCCCGGGTGCGACTGCACGTCGGTCAGGGTGCCGACCGTCGCATCGTCGATGAACAACGTGACGTCGCCCAGCGGCGTGTGGCTGTTTTGCACTGTGCCCGTGCGGGCATAGCGAACCCCGAACAGGTGCCTGCCCAGCGGTATTGCCTGCGACGAGGAGATCTCCTGCTGGCGCTCACCCAGGAAGTTGTAGACGTAGTGCAACCGTCCGTCCTGGACGAAGAGAACATGCCCGCCGTGGCCGCCTCCGTGCTTGAACAGCACGCCTTCGGCGCCGGTGCTGTCGATGGTGACGTCAGCCAGCACGGCGAACGAACGGCCCCGGATCTCGGGCGCGGCGCCGGTGGCCACCTCTGCCGAATCGGGGTAGTAGATGTAGCTGTCCCGTTCACTCGCCAGGTAGGGCCGCGTCCGCGTCAACGTTTCGAAGATGTTCAGATCCGACAACGGCAGACCGTTGTATTTAGCGGCCTCGGAGAACCACAGTGCCTTGAGTTCTGCCAGCTTGTCGGGGTGCTCGTCGGCGAGATCGTGGCACTGGCTGCGGTCGGCATCGATATGGAAGAGCTCCCAGCGATCTGCGTCGAAATGCCCCCAGCCCGCGGGTGTAGCGGCATGGACGGTGTTGGCGAACCAGCCCTTGTGCCAGATCCCGCGGGTGCCCAGCATGGTGTAGAACTGGGTCTCCTTTCCGGTATGGGCAGCCGGATCTGCTAGAGCTGCTTTGAAACTCACGCCGTCCAGTGGTCTCTGCCGGATACCTCTGACGGTTTCCGGCGGTTCGACATTCAGCAGGTCGTAGACGGTCGGGGTGATGTCGGAAACGTTGACGTAGTGGTCACGGACCTCGCCGTGCGCCGCAATTCCGTTGGGCCAGGAGATGATTGCCGTGTCGGCGATACCGCCCTCGTGCGAGGCGTACCGCTTGTAGAGCTTGTAGGGCGTGTTGAAGGCCATCGCCCACCCGATCGGATAGTGGTTGTAGGTCTCGGGCCCACCGAGATGGTCGAAGAGCTTCATGCTTTCTTCCACGGTGTCGATGTAACCGTTGAAGAACTTGCCCTCATTCACCGACCCGTTCGGACCGCCCTCACCGCTGGCGCCGTTGTCGGAGATCACCACGATGATGGTGTTGTCCAGCTGGCCGGACTCCTCGAGATAGTCCAGGATCCGGCCGATCTGGGCGTCGGTGTAGCTCAAGAAACCGGCGAACACCTCCGCGAATCTGCTGAACAATTTCTTCTCTTCGTCGTTGAGCGTGTCCCAGGGCCGCACGGTGTCTTGCAGCGGCCACGGCTGGCCGTCGGGCCCCTTGACGTCGAGATAGGGGTTGATCGGGGACAGTTCGGTGTCCGGTGGCACGATGCCGATCGACTTCTGCCTGTCCAGCACGATCTCGCGGTAGCGCTCATAACCCATGTCGAACTTGCCGGCGTAGCGGTCCGCCCACTCCTGGAAAACATGGTGCGGGGCATGACCGGCGCCCGGACACACGTAGCTGAACCATGGTTTGTCCGGCGCGATCACCTTGGCGTCGCGAATGAACTCAATTGTCTTGTCCGCGATGTCTTTCGACAGATGGTAGCCGTCTTCCGGGGCACCCGGGGGATCCACCGGGTGGTTGTCGTGCACCAGGTCCGGATACCACTGGTCGGTCTCGCCGCCCATGAACCCGTAGAAGCGTTCGAAGCCGCGCGAGGTCGGCCAGTGCCGTCTCGTTGCAGCCAGATTGGACTCCTCGAGTGGAGTCAGATGCCATTTGCCGACGCAGTAGGTGTTGTAGCCCTGTTCGGCCAAAACCTCAGGCAGCAAGGCGGTTTCGAAGGGGATACGACCGTTGGAGTTGGGGAAACCTTCGGTGAACTCTTCGATCATGGCCATACCCACGGTGGTGGCATTGCGACCGGTCAGCAGCGACGCCCTGGTCGGCGAACACAGTGCGGTGGTGTGGAACTGCGACAGCCGCACTCCGCGATCGGAGATGCGCGTCATCGCCGGCATCTCGACCAAGCCGCCGAAGCAATCCCAGGTCGCGATGCCAGTGTCGTCCCACACCAGATAAAGGACGTTGGGCGCACCCTCCGGCGCGGTCGGCGCCGCGAACGGGCCCCAATCCGGTTCAGAATCACGGATATCCAGTTCGATCTTGCCGTTGAACTCGGTAGCCATCGCTGGCCTCACTCTCGTAGTGGACCCCCAGGACCTCGCATGCAGGTTACACTGCCGCGCCAAACTGCCGGCCAACAGCGCGCGACGGATAATCACACCATCAACGTCGCAAACTCGAGGCTTGAGGCCATCAAGGTCGAGTGGGCTGCAGATGACCATCGAGTCGATCAATGGCCGTTACGTTTCCATCCGTTCGCTCGATGGCTCGGGCGCGGTCTTTAGCCGCCCCATTTGGCGCCTTCGGCTGAGTCGCGGGCCAGCATCGAGGTGGTGTTGTTCTCATGGGTGCTGGCCATCGCGCGGTAGGCCAGCACCAGCTGCTCGGCGGCCTGGTTCCACTGCGCCTGCCACGCCTGATAGCTCAACCCGGTGTCGCCCTGCCAGCCCGCCTGCAACGCGGCCTGCTCGCTGGCGATATCGGCGCTCAAACTCTGCAGCGTGCCCGCATAGCCGGCCATGTCGGCCGAATGCGCCAGCATCGCCGGGTAGTTGTACATGATCTGCGACATCAAAAACCTTTCGTCGAGCCGTATCGGTCTAGATCAGAAGCCCGGGTAGCTGCTCGCCGCAGCGCTATCAGCGGCCACATAGGTGCCCGCGGCATCCCCGAGGTTCGCCTGGGCGATATCGAGCAACGTGTTCACCTTGGCCGCGGCCGCCACGAACCGGGCATGAGCGGCCTGAAACGCCGCCGCAGAATGCCCGGCGTGAAACGCCTGCGCCGACATCGCTTCCTGCTCAGCCTGACCGATCGTCGAGCGCATCAACCCCGCCTTGGCGCCGAACGCCGACTGCGAAGCCACCAACTGCGGAATATGCGCATCCAACAAACTCATCCCTCAAAACCCTTTCGCTAATCGACTATCGTTGCCACACAAAGACACTCAGCTACTCTTCTCGTCACCTTGCGGAGCCTCGGGCGACCACGTATTGGGCAGCATCGGCATACTCGGCCCGTTTCCGAAATCATCGTCAGGCAATGTGGCCAATCCCGTTGCCTGCTCGCTGCCCTGCGACACCGTCCCGGCAAACCCCAGGGACCCCGAACCACGATCCGAGGCCACCGTCGACACGACCGGCTCTTCGGGCGGCGTTGCGTCCCAGTCCGGATCAACGTCGACGTTCATGAACGCGTCGGCGTAGTCGTACTTGCGCGCATGCTGACGCGCCCGCGACCGTGTCCGTCGCCGTGCGGCAGCGGCCGTGGCGATCGCGGCAGCCTCGGCCGGCGCTCGCAGCCTTGCGCTGGCGCCGGCTTTGGCGCTCGCCCCAGAGTCGAATCCGATGCCGGGGTCGCCCCCCATACCGATCAGATAGGGGAAGCCAAAACCGTGCACGCCGGTGGGCGGCGGGGCTGGCGGCGGCGGCGAAGTGGGAGCGCTGCTTGCTGCGGGCGCCGCCGGAGCGGCCGGCGTCGTTGCCGGAGCTGCGGGCGTGACGACGGCAGCAGGTGTCGTCGCAGTCGCCGGCGCAGCTGGCAAGGCCTCGATCGGAGGCAGCAGCGGCGCGACCGGCTGGAATACAGATGGATCGATCAGCCCCGCCATGCTGGCTACTGCCGCCACCGAAGCGGCCGCAGCGGGTGCGGCAGCAGCGGTCGAGCTGGCAGCGATCACGGCGGCCACCACCGGATGCGCGACAAGAAATGCCACGATGTTGGCCGGTGTGAGGCTCGCGAGGGCCGCTTCCGGATTGGTCTCCAGCAATTGCGCGAACTGCTCAACCGACTGAACGAGGGTGACGGTGTTCTTCACCCAATACAGCTCGGTGAGCGGGTTGGTGTAAACCGAGTAGGGCATCCCGTTGATGGTGCCGTCGGTGGGATCCCACGTGATTCCCCTGGCTTGCAGGAACTGCACGATGAGTTGGATCAGTGGGGTCTCGGTGGTCGTGTCGGCCGGCGACGCGGAGGATTCTGTTTGGGCATCCGACTTCAAGATGGGCGGCGCCGGGTCGGTCAGAGGTGTCGCCGCCACAGCCGAGCCGGCTACCGCTTGATAGGTAGACATCGTGGTGGCGGCCTATACCCACATCCGCACATAGTCGGCCTCGTTCAGCGCAATCGGAATGGTGTTGATACCAAAGAAATTGGTCCCCACCAGCACCCCATGAACGACGTGATTGGTGGCCAGCTCCGGCAGCGTAGGCATCACAGCCAGCGCGGTGGTGTAGGCCGCGGCCACGGTCTCATGCTGAACCGCTGGCCCGCGTCAACCACGCCAGGAAAGGCGCGCTCGCGGCCACGAACGACTCCGCGCTCGGGCCCTGCCATGCACCGGATTGCACCTGTGCCAACAACACGGTGAGTTCGTCTGCTATCGAGGAGTATTCGGCGCTGAGCGAGGTCCACGCGTCCGCGGCCGCCAGCAACGGCCCCGGCCCCGGACCGCTGCTCAACAATGTCGAATGCACTTCCGGCGGTGCGGCTATCCAAATCGGCGCTGCCATCGTCAGTCGGCCGCAAAGAGATACGACACCGACGCATCACCGCTGGCGTAACTGGCACCCGACTCGCCCACCCCGACACCAGAGCGACCGAGCTCCTCGGCGCCCTGGGGGGCTAGCGCCGCATGCTGACCGCCGACAAGGCTGAAACCCGCCGCGCTCTGCAGCGACACCGGATCCGCCGCAGACGGCGCCACCGCCGCGATCAACGGAACCGCACCGGCATGCGCGGCCGCCAACCGCACCGTCAAAGCCTCCACACCCGCAGACGCGGCGGCCAAGCCTTCGGGAACGACGCGCAACGTCATGACAGTCACTCCTTGGTCGGCCGGGTCGGAACCGGACACAAGATATAGGCAAGCTATCCAATTACAGCGCGGGTAGCTCAGCCGACAGCTTTCGCCGCCAACCGCACGGTGTTGCGCTCCATCGCCCTGCACTCTGGCAACCATAAGTGCGAAATATGTTGATAACGACGGGATTCCGACTGCGGCCGGTGTGTATACGTCAATTGCAGTCCGACTGCCGGCATAGCTTTGAATCACGGTGGTTTTGATCGAGCCGGACCTAGTCGGTCTCGATCAACAAACCATCGATCCGCTTTCGCTGCAAAGCGTGGCGCCGAGCTACCTATACCGCGCGGCCTCGACCATCCACCGGTGATTTCGCTCATGATGATTCCAGATGGCTGAGACTCAGCCCGCACCAACACAATACCCACCCGTCGTAGGTCCGGAAGCGAGTTCCACCAGAGACGACCGTTGCGGTCGATCTGGTTCAGGGGTGGTGCCGGCTCGGCAGCGCCGCGTGGTCGCGACTCGCTCGAGCGTGCGATGGTCAATTAAATGCAGGTGGCTGCAGCATCTTTCGACTACCTCAGCTGGCCGCCGTGGTAAGCATTCAGTATGAAAATGTGGGTCGCAGTGGCACGCCGAGCTCATCGCGTTGGACGGGATCAGCGCCCGTCTTGTCCGGACGGATTCTCCGACGCGCTACCCGGAATCGGCTGCATCGCGCTCGTTGCTCTCGGGCAGATACGGCAAACCGTAGACTGACTAGCTGCCATGTAAGGCAAGCTAACGACCTGCTGCATCGTCGCGCTGTCGCCTGCTGCCGATCGACGCCCACGGCGTCGGCGGCCAACTCATTGGAGACGTATGGACAACCGGTTCTTTCCGTTGGTCGTTGTGGCGGTCATGCTCGCCCTCGGGCTAACGCTGACAGTCGCCGACTTCCGGCGGGCGGCCTCACTGCGCCGCCCGCTGTTGGTCGCGCTGGTCTGCCAGTCCGTACTCCTACCCAGCCTGTGCCTGCTGATCGCCGAAGCGTTTCACCTGCAGCCGAAGCTCGCGGTTGGGCTGATGCTGATGGCTGCCGCTCCAGGCGGCTTGATGGCGAACATCATGAGTCATCTGGTCAACGGGGACCTGGCGCTCAACCTCACGCTGACCGCAATCAACGCGGTGCTGTCGATCGTGGCATTGCCTGTAGTGGTGGCGTTTTCGATGTTTTGGTTTCTCGGCGAAGGACGGTTTATCCCGCTACAGGCGGACAAGTTCCTCGGGGTATTCGCACTGATCCTCATACCTACCGCGATCGGCGTCGCCATCCGCCACCGCTTCCCTGCGCTCGCCCAGCGACTTAACAAGCCAGTCAGAATAGCGGCGGCAGTGCTGCTGGTGGTCGTTAGCATCGGCGCGATCGCCGGAGGCCGGGCGACGCTATGGAGCAATTTTGGCGTGCTGATCGGAGCCGTCGTGTCGTTCTGCGTGATCAGCCTGACAGTCGGCTATCTGGCGCCACGTTGGTTGCATCTCGCTCCACGGCAGGCCATCGCCATCAGCCTGGAGATCGGATTGCATAACGCCATGCTGGCGATGGGCATCGCACTGAGTCCGCAACTTCTCAATAGCACCGAAATAGCCACCCCGGCAGCAATTTACGGTCTTGCCGCACCCTTAATAGCCTTGGCGTTCGTGTTCACGGTACGCCGAGTGGACCCTGCGTTCCGTGAGGTCGCGCCGGCCGCGACAGTTTGATCTACGTCGCGTCTCGCAGCCAGCGCGATGACGCTACTTAGCCTTCTCCAGGATCTCGACGAGCCGCCAGCGCTTCGTCGCCGACAACGGACGGGTCTCCATCAGCGAGACCCGGTCGCCGATGCCGGCGTCGCCGTTCTCGTCATGCGCCTTGACCTTCTTGGTGGTCCGGATAATCTTGCCGTACAGCGGGTGGCGCATACGGTCTTCCAGCTCGACCACGATGGTCTTTTGCATCTTGTCGCTCACCACGTAGCCGATGCGGGTCTTGCGCCGATTGCGGGGCTTCGGAGTGGGCGGAGTGTGGCTGGGCCCCTTGGCATTGCCGGATGTCTCTTTCGCCGCGCCAGCTTTCGGAGCAGCCTTGGACGCGGTGGACTTTGCGGCGGCCTGTGAGCCGGTTTTCGCCTCTGCCATTACGATTCTCCATTTTCAGCACCATGGGGGCCCGATGCAAGGCCGAGTTCGCGTTCACGCAGCACGGTGTAGACCCGTGCGATCTCATGACGCACAATGCGGAGCCGACGATTGTTGTTGAGCTGGCCGGTCGCGATCTGGAAGCGCAAGTTAAACAGCTCTTCCTTGGATTCGCGCAGCCGGTCGATCAGCTCTTCGTCGGTGAGCTCGCGCAGTTCGCCAGGCGAAATTCCCACTGCCATCAGAACTGCTCCTCTCGGGTCACGATGCGTGCCTTGATCGGCAACTTGTGGATCGCCCGGGTAAGCGCCTCACGCGCGACCTGCTCGTTGGGGTAGCTGAGCTCGAAGAGCACCCGGCCCGGCTTGACGTTGGACACCCACCACTCCGGCGAGCCCTTACCCGAACCCATCCGGGTCTCGGCGGGCTTTTTGGTCAGCGGACGATCCGGGTAGATGTTGATCCACACCTTGCCGCCACGCTTGATGTGCCGGTTGATGGCGATACGCGCCGCCTCAATCTGGCGGTTGGTGACGTAGGCGTGTTCCAGCGCTTGGATACCGTAGTCGCCGAAACTCACCGATGTGCCGCCACTGGCAATCCCGCGTTGCCGCGGATGGTGCTGCTTACGGTGCTTGACCCTGCGGGGAATCAACATGATTCAGCTCTCCGTACTCTGCGCCTCGACGGCGGGCGCGTCAGCCGCTGGCGCGGCCAGCGGGGCAGAAGTCTCCTCCGCGCTCGACGCGGCGCGCCCGGCCTCGGTGCTGGTCGCCGTGGTTCCCGCAGCGCCGCTACGACGCGGGCGGGTGCCCGACGGCCGTTCGCGGCGTGGACGTTCTGCGCCAGCCGACGACGGCGCGACCAGTTCGCGTTTGCCGCCGACGATGTCGCCCTTGTAGATCCACACCTTCACGCCAATACGCCCGAAGGTGGTTTTGGCCTCATACAGGCCGTAATCGATGTCGGCGCGCAACGTGTGCAGCGGAACCCGGCCTTCCCGGTAGAACTCCGAGCGGCTCATCTCGGCGCCGCCGAGGCGCCCGGAGCACTGCACCCGGATGCCCTTGACGTTGGGCTGACGCATCGCCGACTGGATGGCCTTGCGCATCGCACGTCGGAACGCGACTCGGTTGCTCAACTGCTCCGCAACGCCTTGGGCGACCAACTGGGCTGTCGACTCAGGGTTTTTCACCTCGAGGATGTTGAGCTGGACCTGCTTGCCGGTCAGCTTCTCCAGGTCGGCGCGGATGCGGTCGGCCTCGGTGCCGCGGCGGCCGATGACGATGCCTGGACGGGCGGTGTGGATGTCTACTCGGACCCGGTCGCGGGTGCGCTCGATCTCCACGTCGGCTATTCCCGCGCGCTCCAAGCCGGTGGACAGCAGCTTGCGGATCGCCACGTCTTCTTTGATGTACTCCGCGTACTGTTTGTCCGCATACCACCGGGACTTCCAGTCGGTCGTGATACCGAGCCGGAATCCGTGCGGATTGATCTTCTGGCCCACTACTGCGAGCCTCCCTTCGCGTCCGAAGTCGCGTCAGTCCCAGTGGACTTCGCGGCGGATGCCTTCGCTTCAGATGTTTTCTTGGGGGACGCCTTTTTAGCGGGCGCTTTTTCGGCGGATGCCTTCTTGGCCGGCGCCTTGTCGGCAGCGGCCTTCGCTTCAGTCGTCTTCTTGGCAGGGGCCTTCGCGGCCGATGCCTTCTTGGCAGGTGCCGTACCCGCAGCCTTGCTGCCTTGCGCGCGACGCGCACGGGTCGCGCTGGCAGATTGCGAGCCGCGGGCATCCTTGGCCGGCCGGCTTTCCACCACCACGGTGATGTGGCTGGTGCGCCGACGGATCCGGAAAGCGCGGCCCTGGGCGCGCGGACGGATCCGCTTGGCGGTCGGACCGCCGTCGGCATAGACGGTGGCCACCACCAGAGTCGCCGGATCCAAGCCGTTGTTGTTCTGGGCGTTGGCGGCAGCGCTTGCGATGACCTTGGCCACCGGCACGCTGGCCGCCTGCGGCGCCCAGCGCAGAATGTCCAGCGCTTCGGCCACCGATTTGCCGCGCACCAGGTCGATCACCCGGCGTGCCTTGGTCGGCGACACCCGCACGAACCGCGCCTTGGCGACCGCCGAAGGAAATTCAGTAGCCGTGCTCATCGCCGCTTGGCCTTCCGGTCGTCTTTGATGTGTCCCTTGAAGGTGCGCGTAGGTGCGAATTCACCGAGTTTGTGGCCCACCATCGACTCGGTGACGAACACCGGCACATGCTTGCGACCGTCGTGGACGGCGAACGTGTGACCGATGAAGTCGGGAATGATGGTCGACCGCCGCGACCAGGTCTTGATGACCTGCTTGGTGTTCTTCTCGTTCTGCGTGTCGACCTTCTTGAGTAGATGGCCGTCGACGAACGGACCCTTCTTAAGGCTGCGTGGCATCGGCTGCTCCTAGCGCGAGTGTTTCTTGCCGGTGCGCCGGCGTCGGACGATGAGTTTGTCGCTGGGCTTGTGGCTCTTGCGGGTTCGGCCTTCGGGCTTGCCCCACGGGCTGACCGGGTGACGACCACCGGACGTCTTGCCCTCACCACCACCGTGCGGGTGGTCCACCGGGTTCATCACCACACCGCGCACTGACGGGCGCTTGCCCTTCCAGCGCATCCGCCCGGCCTTACCCCAGTTGATATTGGCCTGCTCGGCGTTGCCCACCTCACCGACGGTGGCGCGGCAGCGCACGTCAACACGACGGATCTCACCGCTGGGCATCCGCAACGAGGCGTAAGTGCCTTCCTTGCCGAGCAATTGAATGCTGGATCCCGCCGAGCGAGCCATCTTGGCTCCACCGCCCGGCCGCAGCTCTACAGCGTGGACCAACGTACCGGCCGGAATATTGCGCAGCGGCAGGTTATTGCCCGGCTTGATGTCGGCGTTGGCGCCGGACTCCACCACGTCGCCCTGGGAAAGTCCGTGCGGCGCAATGATGTATCGCTTTTCGCCATCCAGGTAGTGCAGCAGCGCGATGTTCGCGGTGCGGTTCGGGTCGTACTCGATATGCGCAACCTTCGCGTCGACGCCGTCTTTGTCGTTGCGGCGAAAGTCGATCACCCGGTAGGCCCGCTTGTGCCCACCACCCTTATGACGGGTGGTGATCCGCCCGTGCGCGTTGCGTCCACCACGACCGTGCAGCGGCCGGACCAACGATTTCTCCGGAGTGGAGCGGGTGATCTCGGCGAAATCGGACACGCTGGCACCGCGGCGACCCGGAGTCGTCGGCTTGTACTTGCGAATTCCCATGTCTGTTAAGTCTCTCTATCCTCGGCTACGCCGGTGCGCCGAACAGGTCGATCGGCTTGCTGCCGGGCGCCAATGTCACGATGGCGCGTTTGGTGCTCTTCCGTTGGCCGTATCCGGCCCTGGTGCGCTTGCGCTTGCCTTGGCGATTCGCGGTGTTCACCGCCGTCACCTTGACCGAAAAAATCTTCTCGATCGCGATCTTGATCTGCGTCTTGTTCGAGTCGGGGTGCACCAGGAACGTGTACACATTGTCATCGATCAGGCCATAGGACTTCTCCGAGATGACCGGGGCCAGGATGATGTCGCGGGGGTCAGTGACGGTCGCCATCAGGCCGAAACCTCCTCAGCGGGATGGGTGTTCGCCGCGATGTAGGCGTTGAGCGCCTCCACGGAGAACACCACATCGTCGGCACGCAGTACGTCATAGGTGTTGAGCTGGTCCGCCGTCAGGATGTGCACACCAGGCAGGTTGCGCACACTCTTCGCACCGGCCTCGTCGCTACGTCCGATGACCACCAGCACCTGCTTACGATCGGTCAACGTAGCCAGAAAAGCCTTGGCGCTCTTGGTCGATGGAGTCTGGCCGGATACCAGCTCGGTGACCGCGTGGATGCGGTCATTGCGAGCCCGGTCGGACAGCGCACCGCGCAGCGCAGCGGCGATCATCTTTTTAGGAGTGCGCTGGCTGTAGTCGCGAGGCGTAGGACCGTGCACGACGCCACCGCCGGTGAACTGCGGCGCGCGCGTCGAACCCTGCCGGGCGCGACCGGTGCCCTTCTGTCGGTATGGCTTGCGGCCACCGCCGCGAACCTCGCCGCGGGTCTTGGTCGAGTGCGTGCCCTGTCGGGCCGCCGCCCGCTGCGCGGTGACAACCTGATGCAACAACGCGATGTTCGCGGGTGCGTCGAACAGCTCGGCCGGCAGGTCAACGGAGCCTTCGGTCTTCCCGGCCGGCGTCTTGACGTCGATCTTTTTGGCTTTCCCGCCCTTTTCAGCAGCCATCACTTCTCACCTCGTTTGATCGCGCTGCGGACCACGACGAGTCCACCCGTGCGGCCGGGCACCGCACCCTTGATCAACAGCACGCCGTTCTCGGCATCGACCTTGTGCACCAACAGGTTCTGGGTGGTCACCCTGTCGCTACCCATCCGACCGGCCATTCGAGTGCCCTTGAACACCCGTGCCGGAGTGGCGCAACCGCCAATGGAACCGGGACGACGATGTACCGCCTGCGCGCCGTGGCTGGCGCCCTGCCCCTTGAAGCCGTGTCGCTTCATCGTGCCGGCGAAGCCCTTGCCCTTCGAGGTGCCGGTCACATCGACGTAGGTTCCGGCAGCGAAGATCTCGGCCGTCAGCTCCTGGCCCACCTGGTAATCGGCTGCCGCCTCGGAATCGTCGAGACGCAGTTCGGCCAAGTGCCGGCGTGGGTTCACACCGGCAGCAGCGTACTGACCGCCCAGCGGTTTGTTGACCTTGCGCGGACTGATCTCGCCGTAAGCCAGCTGTACCGCGCTGTACCCGTCAAGCTCGGGTGTGCGGATGCGGGTCACCACGTTCGGCCCGGCCTTGACCACCGTCACCGGAACAACGCGGTTGTTCTCGTCGAACACCTGCGTCATGCCC
Organism: uncultured Actinomycetota bacterium; assembly: GCA_963833915.1. Taxonomy (GTDB): domain Bacteria; phylum Actinomycetota; class Actinomycetes; order Mycobacteriales; family Mycobacteriaceae; genus Mycobacterium. The sequence continues at coordinate 121,540 of CAWHZO010000002.1, read as the reverse complement.
AGCTTGGTGCCCAGAATGCCCTTTCTCGCCATTGCTCGCAGATCTCCTACTGGATGTTGACGTCGACGCTGGCAGGCAGATCGATGCGCATCAGCGCGTCAACGGTTTTCGGGGTCGGGTCAAGGATGTCGATCAGCCGCTTGTGGGTGCGCATTTCGAAATGCTCCCGCGAATCCTTGTACTTATGGGGAGAGCGAATGACGCAGTACACGTTCTTCTCAGTGGGCAGCGGCACCGGGCCCACCACGCTGGCGCCGGTCCGGACAACCGTCTCGACGATTTTGCGCGCCGAGGCGTCAATGGCCTCATGGTCGTAGGCCTTGAGCCTGATGCGGATCTTCTGTCCCGCCACGCTTCTCCTACCTCACTCTCCAGGTCCGGACCCGGTGTTCCGCCGGGCGCCGATCGCCTTGATCGGCCTGGCCGATCAGGCTGCGCGCCCGGATGTTGCGCCGCTGTTTACCTGTCGTGGTACACCGGCCCCCGCGCTCGGGTGTGTCGCCCGCACGCAGCCTGGTCCGCGACCGAAATTCGTCGCGCTCCAAGAATGGGACCGGAGGCGCCCGTTTGAGCGCCGATCTTATGCCCGGCCAGGCCTAAACCCGGCGCAAGGCAACCCGAACAGTATGCCCCAGATCCCGGTATCGGCCAAATCCTCCCGACCGGGTGGCTGGTCCCACTGATCAGCACCGAAGCCGCGGGTTGCGCCACGACATCGAATGGCGGGAGAACGCATCCTTACTCCAGAGTGAGGTATGTCGTCATGACGGGCTCGACCAGCACATATGCGGCATGGCGACGCCTTTCCGGCCGTCCCGACGGCAATTGGCTGTTTTCGGTGGCGGCGATGGCACGACTTCCATACTTCGCCTCGGTAATGCCGCACGTGGTGCGGATGGAGCCGGACCGCAGCGGCACCGAGGTCGTGCACGCCGACATCACCACCTGGGTCACGCTTGCCTAGATTTGCGACGCTGCTATCCGGCAACGTTGAGAGTCAATTGCGTAACGCTACGAGCTGCATCCGCGAGGACGGTGCGGTTGACTCCGGCGGCGGCGAGGGCCTCCAAACCCCGCAGGGCGACGAGAATATGGCGGGCCGTTGAGCGGGAGTCAGGTGAAGCTGAGCCGGCCCGCGCTCGCTGGGCGGCGGAGATGGCTTCCGTCAGAACGTCTTCGATTTGCTGAAAGGCTCGTTGAGCCAGGCATGCCACCTCCGGATCACGCGCAGCTAGTTCAGCTGTCGCCTTGGACAAAAAGCACGAAATCGGCGGCGATGACGTGGTCCCAGCTGTGTCAGCTATGCGTCGGATAAGGCCTTGCAGGCGATCCGCGGCGGCCTCATCAGAGCCGTCGAGTTCCTCACTCAACGTGTCAACCACCGCGGAGCAGTAACTCTCGAAGGCGCGAATGTAGAGCGTGTGTTTGTCGCCGAAGGCGTTGTAGATGCTGGCTTTGGCCAGACCTGTCGCCTTGACCAGGTCGTCAAGACTGGTGCCCGAATAGCCCGTAGTCCGGAACCGACCGAGGGCAGCCTCTATGACCGTCTCCTCGTCGAAAGTCCGCGGTCGCGCCATGGATGTCATGGTATCGGTTTTAGACCGAATGGTGTAGAACGGTTTTAGACCGTTTGGACTACAACCACTTGAGAAGGGGCTGAGCGACATATGGGACAACTTGACGGCAAGACAGCGCTGGTGACGGGCGCGAGCACGGGAATCGGCTTGGCGACCGCGCGGCGCTTCGTTGCCGAGGGAGCCAGGGTGTACATCACGGGCCGTCGCGAGGCCGAACTCGACGCCGCCGCACAAGCGCTCGGCCAGAACGCGGTCCCTGTCCGCAGCGACGTCTCCGATCCGAAGGACCTTGATCAACTGTTCGAGGTGGTGGCCGCCGGAGGGACGGGTCTGGACGTGGTGTTCGCCAACGCCGGCGGCGGTGACTTAGCCACGATCGACGAAATCACGCCGGAAAGCTTCGACCACACGTTCGGCATCAACGTGAAGGGGACGGTCTTCACCGTGCAGAAGGCGTTGCCCCTGTTGAATGTCGGGGCGACCATCGTGGTGACCGGGTCAACTTCGGCGCACCGCGGTATCCCCGGCTTCGGGGAGTACTCCGCGTCGAAAGCGGCGCTGCGCCAATTCGTTCGAGTGTGGGCGGCGGAACTGGCTCCACGTGGGGTCAGGGTGAACACCATCGTTCCGGGCCCTACCGACACACCTGGACTGCGCGGGATCGCGCCAGACGAGGCATCGGTCGCGTCTCTGTTGCAACAGCAGGCGTCAGCCACGACGCTGGGTCGGTTGGGGGATCCGGACGAGATCGCGGCTGGGGTGCTGTTCCTCGCGACCAGCCAATCCAGTTTCGTGACCGGCAGCGAACTGTTCGTCGATGGCGGCGAGGTTCAGACCTTCAGCTAGCAATCGCCACTCGCTAGTCCAGGTAGGTCCCGTGCCCCCGACGCACTCGAGCCCCATCGAACTCCAGCACCTCGTTGACCAAACGGCCGCGCTCGTTGCGGTAGTTGATCACCAAGACGGATTGGCCCTGGTAAACGCCGACGACCTCGAACCGCAGCTCGGGGAGCGCGGCCAGAGCCGTGGTCCAGTACTCGCGCAGCGCGGCTTTACCGCGCACCACTCCGCCCGAGCCGGGCACCATTTCAGCGGCTACCGGGGAGCTGAAGACGACATCGTCGTGAAAGTGCGCGAGCACGTCCTCGACATCACGGCGGTTCCAGGCCGCTGACCACTCTTCGGCGAAGGTGCCCGGCTCGGGCGTGCTCACGATCTGCCCTTCAATGACGCCCAGAACGGGCACTGGTGTGCTGCCTCGAAGTTGGTGATGACCCCGCTGCCCCCGGGACGCAACGACATCCAGAAGTTTTGGTCAGCACCGTCGGCTTGAGCCGGCCAGTCGGGCAGGCCGGCGGCCTTCGGTGCACCGTTGGCGACGAAATGGCTCCAGTAGCTGATCATCTGGTCGGACAGTATCTGCTGTGCGGCATCCAGCCGCGGCGCGCCGCCGACGCTGAACAGGTACCTCAGCTCCAATGAGTGGCTGGCGCCGACCGGAAACGGCGCGTCTCGCAACGTCTCTGGTGCCGGTGCGTGCGGATCGTCGAACTCGTAGGCATAGACGGCCGCGTTACGGCTCAGCGAGTCCGCCAACCGGTCTGTGGTGCAGGCGAAGACGCCGTCGGTGACCGCCGCAGAGTAGGCGAGCGAGACGTCCCCGCCATAATGATCGGGCGGATAGCGCGCCATTACCGGGCCACCATCGGCACCGAAGATGTCCGCGAGCACGTGCGGATACTCGGCGGACCTGACCCCCCGGCCCAACCTCGTGTACCGCAGCGCCGCGAACATCGTGAACTCGTCGTGGTTGATGCCCATCAACACCGGAACCCGGGCCGCCCGACCGGCGGCGAATCCCGCGATCGGGGTGTCCGGCAGCATCGCTGTCCCGGTGACCGGGCCAGACAGCGCATCGGAGTCGCCGATGAAGTAGTACCAGGGCGGACGGTCAAGGATTGTCGCCGGCAACGCACGCAGACACACCGCGACGGTGGCGGGATTGCGGCAGCCCGCGGCGGCCGCGTAATCGACGCTGTGGCGTTGCCCGGTTGCCAGGTCGGCCTGCGCCTGGCACGGCGCGCTTTGGATGATTGCCGCCCGGAACAGCCCCGCCGAACCCGGCGCCACCAGGTGATCGCACACCGACATGCCGCCCGCGGATTCGCCGGCGATGGTGACTTTCCGCGGATCACCACCGAAAACGGCGATGTTGTCGCGGACCCAGCGCAGCGCGGCCTGCTGGTCGGCCAGGCCGTAGTTCCCGACGCCGCCCGGCGGACCGAGCGAGGGATGGGCCAGGAATCCCAGCGCACCCAGCCGGTAGTTGATCGTGACGACCACGATGCGGCCTTTAGCCGCCAGCCGGCGCGAGTAGTAGATGTCGCCGGTGCCGTTGACGAAGCCTCCACCGTGGATCCACACCATCACCGGGCGTTTGTCGCCGTGTTGTCCGCGCGCCGGAGTCCAGACGTTGAGCGTCAGACAGTTTTCGCTGGTCGGCCTGCCCACCCGCGGGTCACGTCCGGTGTCCTGCATGCACTGCGGCCCCGCTTTGCTGGCGTCCAACATCCCCGACCACCGCGCCGCAGGCCGCGGTAATTGCCACCGCAGCGGTCCCACCGGCGGCGCCGCGTACGGAATGCCTTGAAATAACCGGTAATCCGAGGCGACCATACCGCGCACGGATCCCATCGAAGTGCGCACGACGCCGGCATCCAGCGGGCCGGCGTATGGCGGTTCAGCCTTTCGCGAAGTGATCGCGCCGCCCTGCCCGCAGGCTGCCACCATCACGGCCGTCACCAGCAAGGCGGCCCAGGCTCGTCGGCGACGAGATGATCGGATCGGCACGAAAAGACAGCCTACGGATTACCGGAAAGTGATCATCGGGCAATCCGCGATCGCGGAGACTGAGCGAAGTGACGCGTGTCAAAAGAATCGCCATCAACCCAGCAGGCAAGAAGGCAGATGAGCGCACCAATCATTGACGAGGCCGCGAAGGTTTTCGCGGATCCGACATCTTATGCCGACGAGCCACGGCTGCATGCGGCGCTGACCCACCTGCGCGCCCACGCACCGGTGTCGTTGGTCGAGTGCCCGCCTTACCGGCCGTTCTGGGCCATCACCAAGCACGCCGACATCATGGAAATCGAGCGGGCCAACGATCTTTTCATCAACGAGCCGCGGCCGTTGCTGGCTACCGCGCAAGCCGACGATATGGCGCGCGAACAGCTTGAGGCCGGGATGGGGTTGCGCACCCTGATCCACATGGACGACCCACAGCATCGCGTGGTGCGCGCTATCGGCGCGGACTGGTTTCGCCCGAAGGCGATGCGGGCGCTCAAAGTCCGGGTCGACGAGCTGGCCAAAATCTACGCCGACAAGATGATGGCGGCCGGCGGTGGTATTGCTGAGTGCGACTTCGTGCAGGAGGTCGCGGTGAACTATCCGCTTTACGTGATCATGTCGCTGCTCGGACTGCCGGAATCAGACTTTCCCCGCATGCTCAAACTCACCCAGGAGATGTTCGGCGGCGACGACGCCGAATTCCGCCGCGGCACCAGCCTCGATGAACAACTCCAAGTCCTGCTCGAGTTTTTCGGCTACTTCAGCGCACTCACCGCATCGCGCCGCGCGCATCCCACCGAAGACCTGGCGTCGGCCATCGCCAACGCCCGTGTCGACGGCAAACCGCTGTCCGACGTCGACACCGCCTCCTACTACGTCATCATCGCCAGCGCAGGCCATGACACCACCAGCGCGACGATCGCCGGAGGTCTGCAGGCACTCATCGAAAACCCCGATCAACGAAAGCGCTTGCGCGACAACCCTGATTTGATGCCGCTGGCCACCGAGGAGATGATCCGCTGGGTGACCCCGGTCAAAGAGTTCATGCGCACCGCTACCGCCGACACCACGGTGCGCGGGGTGCCGATCGCCAAAGGCGAGGCGGTGTATCTGTCGTATGTCTCGGCTAACCGTGACGAAGAGGTGTTCGACGATCCGTTCCGCTTCGACGTCGCACGTGATCCGAACAAACACTTGGCATTCGGCTATGGGGTGCACTTCTGCCTGGGTGCCGCGCTGGCGCGGATTGAGGTGAACAGTTTCTTCACCGAGCTGCTGCCGCGATTGAAATCCATAGAGCTGAACGGAAACCCAGAACTCATCGCCACGACGTTTGTCGGCGGTCTCAAGCACCTGCCGATTCGTTACGACCTGTGTTGACCGACGTGTATTGCGCGCGCTGCACGTGCAGGAAGCCGTCGACCGCGGCTCGCGCGCATTCGCGGTAGTCGAAATCGGGCAAAGTGGACAGCCGGCCCAACACCACCGGGCCCATGAGCAACGCGATCGCTCGCGAGCGGTCGATATCGCCAAGCTCGGCGGCCTCGGGGCTGTCGAAAATCGCGTCGAACGGCGCGGCGTACTGCTGAGCGATTCGTTCGCGTAGCGTGCTGACGGCTGGGCTGTCGGCAGTGCGGGTGTGATGTGATTCCGGCAACTGTTCCAAGTCCCGCCCGAGCGCCAACCAACTCATCGCCGTCAGCATGCCCGGCGCCTCGGCAATCGATTGTCCAAATGCCAGCACCACCGCGATCAGCCGATCGCGCAGAGTGCCCGGTTCGGACGACATCGGCGCCGGCGGTATCAGGCCGTTGAAAGCCGCTGCCAGCAAGTCGTTTCCGCTCGGGAAGTGGCGATACAGGGTGGCGCGGGCTACATTGGCACCACGGGTGACCGCATCGACGGTCACTGCACTGGGACCACCGGAGCGAAGCAGCGCGGTGGCGGCTTCAAGCAAACGGGCCCGGGAACGCGCCGGCCGCGGGTCGGTCTTGTCGGTGATGTAAACCACCTCCTTGCTCAAGAACAAGACTATCCGTCTACGTGCGAGACTGTTAGTCTCGAAACTTCGTCATTGCCGAAAGGAGGCGCATGACCATGGTCGACACTCTGCTGCCTGCCAAGCGTACTCAAGCGGTGACCGCACCCGTTTCGAACCGCGCACGAATCTGGACGATGATCGTGGCCTGCGTGGGCGTCACTTTGGTGATCGCGTCGATGGTTGCGCTGAACACCGCGCTAGGCGACATCGCCGTGGCCACATCGGCGACGCAATCGCAGCTGACCTGGATAGTCGACTGCTATTCGGTGGTTCTGGCGTGCCTGTTGTTGCCCGCCGGCGCCATCGGTGACCGCTACGGTCGCCGCGGCGCTTTGCTGTTCGGCGTCGGCCTATTCGGGATCGCCTCGCTGGCGTCAACCGTTTTCACCAGTCCTGTGCAACTCATCGCGGCTCGCGGTGTGGCCGGCGCCGGGGCGGCTTTCATCATGCCCGCCACTCTGTCGCTATTGACCGCGACCTATCGTGACGACGAGCGCGCTAAGGCCGTCGGCATTTGGGCCGGTGTCGCGGGTTGCGGCGCCGTCATCGGCATGCTCGGATCCGGAACGCTGTTGCATTTCTGGTCTTGGCGATCGATCTTCTGGGCGTTCGCGGTCTTTGCGGCACTGATCTTCGTATTGGCCTGCACAGTATCGTCTTCACGCGATGACGAGGCCACCCCGCTGGACTGGCCGGGCGCAGGGTTAATCGCGGGCGCTGTAGCGGTTTTCGTGTTCGGCGTGCTCGAAGCTCCCGCGCGCGGCTGGAGTCACCCGCTGGTCTACGGGTCGATGAGCGCCGGGGTAGTACTGGCCGTGGCCTTCGGATTCGTCGAGATGCGACGGCGCCATCCCCTGCTCGACGTTCGGTTGTTCCGCAGGCCGGACTTCGCCACCGGATCAGCCACGATCACAGTCTTTTTCTTGGCGTTGTTCGGTTTCTTTTTCGTGATCATGCAGTACATCCAACTGGTCATGGGCTACAGCCCGATCCAGACGGCATTCGCGTTGAGCCCCCTGATGGTGCCGATGCTGACGTTGTCCGTGCTGTCTCAGTGGTACCTGCCGCGGATGGGCCTGCGGCTGGTGATGTTCATCGGCCTGCTGCTCATCTCCGCCGGATTCTTGTGGATGCGTGTCCTGCAGATCGACTCGCCGTACTGGGACATGATGTGGCCGCTGCTCGTGATGAGCACCGGTATCGGGTTCTGTACGGCACCAAGCACATCGGCGATCATGACGGCGGTTCCCGATGAGAAGCAGGGGGTCGCTTCGGCCGTCAACGACACCACCCGTGAGGTCGGCGCGGCCCTCGGCATCGCTTTGGCGGGGTCCATCTTGGCGGCCCGGTACGCACACGCTGTGACATCTCATCTGGCCGCCTTTCCCGCTCCGGTCCGCGGCCCGGCCTCACACTCGCTGGCTCAGGCCCTGGAGATCTCCAAAACGCTTGGCCCGCAAGGCCATCAACTCGCCGAGATCTGCCAAACCGCATTCCTTCAGGCGATGAACTCGTCATTGCTGGTGCTCGGCCTGATCATCGCCGTCGCGGCGGTGGTGATCGGCCTCTGGGCGCCCGGCCGCGACGGACAACAACTCAGGGTGGTAAGGCTCTCCACGCGCCGCCGCGAGGTGGGTGAGCGAGACCGGGCTGACGTCAGCTGACGAACTCCGCTGCCCGATGCCCGAGCATCACGGTGCTGGCGTGCGGGCCGCGGCTGGTTATCGTCGGCAACACCGACCCGTCGATCACCCACAGGCCGTCGATACCGTGCACCCGGCACTGGTGATCGACGACGGCCGCAGGATCCTGCGCGCGGCCCATCGGGGCACTGCCGCACAGATGCTGCGACGTCGACCATGCAGGCTGACCGATTTGAGTTGTCGGACCGGCTAATTCGCGAGCCAACTCGCTGCCCCTCTGCAATGCGGCCACATCACCGGGTTCGCTGTCGTAGCGATGTTGGATCTTCGGCGGCACCAGGGAATCGGATGAGACCAGCGTGATGCGCCCGCGGGCCAGTGGCCGCATCAGCGCGACCCCGATGTGCGGCCAGTCCGGGTGGCCCGCCGTCCCGTCGCCGACCATCGCCACGAACCCTCCGGTATAAGGTCGGATTTCAATGTCGTCGCCCGTGCTGAGCACAACTTCGAGCACCGGTCGGCCGGTTGCGACCCCCCAGGTCGTCGGCAGCACCCATTCCGGATGGTCGCTACATGCCATTCCGACCGGCAACCGGGCCACCACGTTTACTCCGGCCGCGCGCAGCATGGCCTCGTCCCCGACCCCGGAAAGCATTAGCAGATGGGCTGATTCGATCGCCCCGGCGGACAGCACAATGCGATCAGCCGTCACCGCGATCGGTCCCCCTGGACCGATCGCGTCGACGCCGACGACACGACCCCTTGAGAACCGTAAGCGCACCGCGCGTGTCTGGGTCAGCAGCGACAGATTCGCGCGCTCCAACGCAGGCAGCAGATACGCGGCGCCGGGGCCGATGCGCACACCGTCGACGATGTTGAGCGGGACGGCGCCCACCCCCGACGGCTGCGCGGCGGCACCGCCCACGTCATTGAGATCGGGTATCCAACCGAACCCATTCTGCTGCGCTGCGGCGACGAAAGACTCTGTGCTTGCGCCGAATTCACGAGTCCGCCGGATCAGGATCGGGCCAGAATCACCGTGGGCCGGCCCGGTGAAATCCAGATCGGTCTCGATCGCCCGAAAGTGATCGACGACGTCAGACCACGCCCAGCCGGGTACCCCGTAGCCGTCGAAGTCACGTCGCAGACCCCGGCAGAAGTATCCGCCGTTGACGGCGCCGGAACCGCCGACCGTTGCACCGCGCATGATCGCAATCTGGCGGGCCGGGCGATCGGTCAGTTGCGCCTCATACCGCTGGACCAGCGGACTGGCGGCACCGATGGGCAGCCGCAGCCCGTTGGTGGTCTCGGCCCGCAGCGCCGGATCGGTCAGGCCGACCCCGGCCTCCAGCACGGTGACGACACAGCTTGGGTCAGCCGAAAGACGACTTGCAACAACGGATCCAGCGCTTCCCGCGCCGATGATCAGCACATCGCTGTGCAGAGCCGCTGAGGTCAGGAGTCAGACCCGAATCTGCGGCTTGAGTGGACCGACATTGCGTTCGCGCACCACGCCGCACCACAGTCCGAGGCCGTAGGCCAAGTCATCGACACGCTTGAGCAGCAAGTAGGTCAGCAGCCCGATCGGTCTGGCATCTTCGTCGGCAAATTGCCGGTGGCTGGCCCAGTCCACCACCCCGTCGAGGACAGCGGCGACCAGCACGACCCGGCGGCACGGTCGCCACGCGACGGCTGCCAGCAATGCGACCGGCCAATAGTGCCGGCAAATCGCCGACGCAAGCTGCAGCGCCGCCGACCAGAGGCCGCGGGTGGCTACCGCCAGGACATCCCACATCTGGGTGTCGGCGCCTTGCATGGTCTTCGCGATCCGACGACCGGTAAGCCCGGCGACGAAGAGCGACGCGAGGTAACCGAAACTCGAACCGATGGCCATCAGGATCCATGCCGTCAGTGCCCAGCCGGATATCATCAATGGCGCGATCTTGTCCGGGTGCCGAACCGATAGTGGGGCCGCCGAGCCCCCGTAAAACGCTTTGCGCGCAATCCAGTCTCGCAATTCGGTCCGATGATCGTGCGCCACTTGAGCGATCGGCTCGTAGCGCAGCCGGGCACCGGCTTCGACGAGTCGCCAGCACAGGTCGACATCCTCACCGGAACGCAGGGTTTCGTCGAAACCGCCAATGTCACGCAATGTCGAACTGCGGCAAATGATTGCCGCGCTGGGCACATAGGAGACGCTGGTGTAAGGAATCACCGGAGCTTCCCGCTGCCCAAGGTCCAACGACGAGCGCACTGCCTCGTAGCGAGCCACTATGTGGTCGGTCTGCGTCAGGCCGACGATTCGCGGGGCAACCAGTGCCACGGTGGGGTCGCAGAAGTGACCCAGCAGAGCTTCCAGCCAACCGCGGCGTGGAACGACGTCGGAGTCCAGGAAGGCGACGTAGCCCGTCTTGCACCCGGCGAGGCCAGTATTACGCGCTGCGGCAGGACCTTTGCTTCGCGCGTGTCGCAGGACCTCGATGTCGGGATGCGCACCGGCGAAATCTTCTTGCTCGATCGGTGTCGATGAGCCGTCGTCCACGACGATGATCCGCAGGCCGCGCAACGCGGCAACCAACCGTCGCAAGCCATAAGCGTTGTCTCGCACTGGAATTACGACGGTCACGTCGCGATGCGACGGGCCGCCCGCGGGCCGCGGGTGAGCCACCGTCGCGTCCAGCAGGGTTCGGGCCAGTTCGGCGCTCACCGCGTCGCTGACTTTGAGCCGGCCGTCGGCAAGCATGTCCTGAGCGGCCGGCGCCAACCGCAGTAGCCGGGTAGGAGACCCACCCAGCAAAGCCGCGCCCTGGCCCAGCACCCTGACCCGGCGGTCGACTTGCACAGCAAATCCGTCCGGCAACCGCGCCGGGATCATGAGCGCCACTCCTCAGTGCCGGCTACACCGGCACCGTCGTCGTCGGCGCGGATCATGAGCGCCACTCCTCAGTGCCGGCTACACCGGCACCGTCGTCGTCGGCGCGAGTCACGTGAGCATCCCGTCCGCCGCGGGCGCCCAGCGTCCGATTCGGCGCAGGCAATCGTCGACCATCTCGGCCAGCATCCGCTCGCCGTCGGCAGCGGTTGCCGTGGTCGGGTCTCCCAGTACCCCGACCTCGCTGACCGCCGCGACTCCCCCGCTCCGCATCGACGGCAGTAGGTCGGACAGCGGCGCACCGTTGCCCGCGCGCCACTGGTCGGTAAGCACGTCGGCGGGCGAAATATGCAGCAATACTGAAGTTTCTGCGTGACCGGCGTGGGCATCGCCGCCCGCCACCACGCAGGGACACCACGCGGCGTCACGTCCCTCGAATCGCAGTCGGCCCACCGCCCGGCTCAGCGCCGCGATGTTGCCGCCATGGCCGTTGACGAAGAGCAGGCGCTGCGCCCAGCAGGTGGCCGACCTGCCGTACTCCAGCAGAAGCGTGGTCAGGGCGTCGGTGCCGATGGAGATCGTTCCGGGGAAGCTCTGGTGCTCACCGCTGTCGCCGTACGCAACCGCCGGCGCCACCATCCAGTGCAGAACACCGTGCCCTGGCGGACCGCTCAACCGGGCCGTAACCGCGCGGGCTACCGCGATCGCGATCCGCGTATCGGTGTCCAGTGGCAGGTGGGGCCCATGCTGCTCGGTGGATCCGACCGGTATCGTCAGGCCCAACGGCGTGCTATGAAGTTGGCTCGACGTCGAGTCCCCCAGTTCGGCGTACAGTGCCACTCGGTGATGGTAAGCCGAATTAACCTGTCGTGCATCGGTTGTTGGCGCACCAGAAAAAGATTTCGCCGCAGGACGTTCACTATCGGCGGTCACCGCAGCCACGTCCGCCCCGTCAGTATCAGGATGCTCGCTGGTCTCGCGTGCGCAGCCGGCCCTACCGTCCCACCGGCGGCGGCGGGGACTCCTCACCGTCGGCGGCGGATTTCCCGAGCACGCGACCAAAGCCGGGCGGAACCAGGACGTCGTCGCGATCGAGGTCATGAACCGAGGCTCGCGCGAGGCCCATCAAAGCCGAGTCGATGCCGCCGTGAAGAATGTCGAGCACGTTCTCGACGCCCGCTTGCCCGGCAGCCGCCAGACCCCACAGGTAGGCGCGGCCAATCATGACCGCACGCGCGCCCAGTGCCAGCGCCTTGACGACATCGCTGCCACGCCGGATACCGCCGTCCAGCAAAACTTCGATCTGGTCGCCGACCGCGTCGACAACCGCGGGCAGGGCGCGAATCGCCGCCGGGGTACCGTCCAGGTTGTTGCCGCCGTGATTGGACACCGAGATCGCCGAAACACCGGCATCCACAGCCCTTTTCGCGTCGTCGAGTCGCATCACGCCCTTGAGCATGAATGGGCCACCCCACAGTGCGCGCAGCCAGGCGATGTCCGCCCAGGTCGGCGGCGGAGTGCCCATCCACTCCCCGTAGGCGGCAAAGAACGGTGGCCCGAGGTCACCCCGGCGGGCCAGGTTAGGCACCCGCAGATCGGGTGGACGCAGCGTCTTGCCGAATCTCCACAGCCAACCGGGCCGAGTTATCACCTCCGGCGACATCCGCAGCATGGTCCGCAGGTTCATCTGCTCCGGGATCTTGGGGCTGCCCCAGTCCCGGCCATGCGAGAACGACCAGTCGGTCGTGACGATCAAACCGACGGCGCCGGCCTGCCGGGCTCGCTCGACACGCTCGGCGATCACGTCGCGCCCACCCGACCAGTAGACCTGAAAGAACAACTTCGGGTTGGCGGCGATCACATCCTCGATCGGCTTGCTGGCAAACGACGACAATCCCATCGCCGTGCCGCGTGCCGCGGCCGCGCGGGCGACAGCCACCTCGCCGTCCGGATCGACCGCCTGCACACCCGTCGGCGAGATGATCACCGGTAGGGAAATCTCTTGTCCCATAACGGTGGTCGACATGTCACGCTTCTCCAGCGCGCCGACCACATGAGGCGCGAAACCCAGCTCACCGAACGCCTCGACGTTGTCGGAGACGGTCAGCCCTTTTTCGCTGGCGGCCACCAGCGCGGCATACGACGACTTCGGCAGCCGCCGCTTCGCGCGTTCCTGCGCGATGGCAACCGTCTCGAACCAGACATCACGGGCCACGGCTAGACCGGGCTTTCGTTACACAGCCGCTGCGGCGGTGTGGGTGGCTGCATGGACAGCGCCAGCGATACGGGTCCGCTCTTCCGCCGGCCATGCGAGTGGTCACCTGCCGGACGTGGTTTGTCGCGTTCCTGTGCCAGCGCCGGCGCGCCGTAGCCCTGGACACACTCCGGGTCGGGTCCGTCCATCGGCAGGCCGGTGAAGAACTTGGCCGCCATGCAGCCACCGCGGCAGCTGTCGTAGTGCCCACAGCTGCCACAGGCGCCCGCGGACTGCGGCTCGCGGAGCTCCCGGAACAGCGGGGCGTCCTTCCAGACCTTGTCAAACCCGCCGTCGGACAAGATGTTTCCAGCAAGAAAGCGGTCGTGGATGGCGAACGGGCACGCGTACACGTCGCCGACCGGGTCGATCAGGCACACCACCCGCCCGGCGCCGCACATGTTCAGGCCGGCCAGTGCGCCCGGTTCGCCCAGTCCGGACAAGTGGAAGAAGGAATCGCCGGTCAGCACCCGATCTCCTTTGGCGACCAGCCATTGGTAAAGCTGGACCTGCTGGTCGGCGGTCGGATGCAGTTCATCCCAGACGTCCGCGCCGCGACCAGAAGGCCGCAGCCGGGTGATCCGAAGTGTGGCGCCGTATCGGCTTGCCAACGCTGCGAAGTCGTCGAGTTGGTCGACGTTGTGGCGGGTCACGACCACCGAGATCTTGGCGTCGGAGAAACCGGCGGCGGCAAGGTTCTCCAGGGCGCGGATGGCCATCGCGTAGGACCCCAGGCCCCGGACTGCGTCGTTCACCTCGGCGGTAGCGCCGTCCAGCGAGATCTGGACGTCGACGTAGTCGCTGGCAGCCAGCCGGGTAGCCACCTCCGGAGTGATCCGCACGCCGTTGGTCGAGAACTTCACGCCGACGTGGTGAGCAGTGGCGTAGTCCACTAACTCCCAAAAGTCCGGCCGCACAGTCGGTTCCCCACCACCGATGTTGACGTAGAAAACCTGCATGCGCTCGAGCTCATCGATGATGTCTTTGCAGTCCTGCGTGGACAGTTCACCTGGATCGCGTTTGCCCGATGACGACAAGCAGTGCACGCACGCCAGATTGCATGCATAGGTCAGCTCCCAGGTCAGGCAGATGGGGGCATCCAACCCATGTTCGAACTGCTCGACCAGCCGTGGCACCGTCGATGTCATCGCGCCGCTCCTCCTCATCGCTTCGCTCTGCATCGTCACCGGCGGTGTCATCGCGCCGCTCCTCCTCATCGCTTCGCTCTGCATCGTCACCGGCGGTGTCATGCTGCCTCGTTCGCCGCGGCCGGCACCAGCATGTTGGACCCGGCCAGCACGCCAAGCGCATGCAAGTAAGGGCCCTGTCGGGAGTCATCGACTCCGGCGGCGCGGCAGGCGGCTCTAACGTCTGGGTGGTCGGCCAACGATTGCACCACCGCAAGGATCGTGCGGTTCTTCAGGAACGACAGTTTGCGAGTGCCGAAGTGGTACAACAGCGCGCCAAAAGGTTCGGGCCGCACGGCCACCTGCGGGTGCAACCGCCACGCGTGATCGGGATCGAACTCGCCCGCGCCGGGCTCCTGCGCGGGAGCGCTCACAATCAGTAGACCCCGCACATCCCGTCGATGGACACCTCTTCGACCAAGGTCTCGGTAACGAGCTGGGCGTCGGTGTCGGTCTGCTGGTTCGGCTCCATGACGTTGCCTTTCGTTCAGTTGGGGCTCGACAAGTCGCGTCGATCTGGTCAGAATCTCGGTAAGGATATGGCATCGAGTGCCAGAAAGGGAAGAGGCTTCTGTTGATGACTCGCCGCATGCCGCAGCATCCGCCGGTCGGCCGACGCCGTTCCACCACTCCGCAGCACGTCACCGACGTTGCACTTGGGCTGTTCGCCGACCGCGGATTCTCGGAGGTGAGCGTTGACGACGTCGCGCAAGCCGCAGGCATCGCCCGCCGGACCGTGTTTCGCTACTACGCGTCGAAGAACGCAATTCCCTGGGGGGACTTCAACGCCCATCTGCAGCACCTGCGTGAGCTGCTGGACCATGTCGATCCCGACATGCCGCTTGGTGAGGCGCTGCGGGCTGCGCTGCTGTCTTTCAACACCTTTGACGAATCTGAGACCGTCCGGCATCGGCAGCGGATGCGGGTGATCCTGCAAACCCCCGAGCTGCAGGCATATTCGATGACGATGTACGCAGGATGGCGGGAAGTCATCGCGGGTTTCGTGGCGCGCCGAACCGGCGTCAAGACCACCGACCTACACCCTCAGACTGTGGCATGGACAATGCTCGGCGTCGCGTTGAGCGCCTACGAGCACTGGCTGGACGACGAATCCGTCTCGCTGCCGGAGGCTCTCGGAGATGCTTTCGACGTAGTCCGTGCCGGGATCGACTAGTGGCGCAGATGAGTCCCGACGACGACAGCCGCCTGCTGCGGTCCCTTCGATTCCAGGGGCAGGTCTGCGCAGGCATGGGCTCGTTGATGTACGGCGACGTGCTGCAACGGGTGGCCGCAGACGTCGAAGCCGGCGGTGTCTTCGCCTCGATCCTGTCCGGACACGAAAACGATTCCGGCCGACTCGCGTTGCCACTGAGACTGCTCGGCGGGCTGCATCGGTTGGTGCTCGACGGCCGCGCGTCGGGGTTACGCCGTTGGTATCCGAGCACCGGCGGGCGGTGGGACGCTGAGGCCGCTTGGCCCGATATCGCGCTGACCGCCGTCGGGCACATCGACTATCTGCGCGCCGCCCTCGATCAGCCCCCGCAGACCAACGAAGTGGGCCGGTCTGCCGCGCTGATCGGCGGCCTGCTGATTCTCGCCGGCCGATTCGATTTGCCGATAAGGCTTTTCGAGATCGGGTGTAGTGCTGGGCTGAACCTGCGCGCTGACTATTACCGTTACCGCTACCCAGGTGGCGAGTGGGGCCCGGCCGAATCGCCGGTGACCGTCGACGACGCTTGGCGGAACCGGCTGCCTCCCGCCGCTGCCCTGCGGATCGTCGAACGTCACGGCTACGACATCGCGCCGCTGGACGCCACCAGCCCCGACGGCGAGTTGACGCTGCTGAGCTACGTCTGGCCCGATCAGCCTGCACGGCTGGATCGGTTGCGCGGCGCGATCAGCGTCGCCCGGCGTGTGCCGGCTCCGCTGCACCGCCGCAATGCCATCGACGCCGTCGCCGACCTGGACGTCGCCGGCGGAGCGCTGACCGTGCTGTGGCATTCCATCATGTGGCAATACCTCTCCACCACAGAACAAGACACCGTCGTGGCCGAGGTCGACGCGCTAGGAGCGCGGGCCCGGTCCGATTCACCGTTCGCCCATTTGGCGCTGGAACCACATCGGCGAACACCCGACTCTCCGGTCGAGTTCGGCGTCCGTGCCCGCTGCTGGCCGGGTGGGGATGACCGGCTGCTGGCCGTGTGCTCGCCGCACGGTCCGCCGGTCACCTGGGAATAGCGAAGGCAGAAATTTCTCGGTTACCCGTCGGAGTTTGTGGTGCTGTCGCGACGATAGAAGTGTGAGCGCGCTACCAGACCCCAACGACGCCGGCCGGGCGCTGCTGGCGCTCTACGACCAGGCGCTGCCGATTGTGTACGGGTACTTCGTCCGTCGTTGCGCCGATCGCGGGACCGCCGAGGATCTGACCTCGGAGACCTTTCTTGCGGCAATGGATGCTGCCCGCAAGAAGCAACCGCCGCCCATCGAGATGCCGTGGCTGATGGGGGTGGCGCGGCACAAGCTCCACGATCACTACCGGCGTCGACATGATCGACTCACCGTGCCGGTAGCCGAACCGCCGGAGCCAGTCGACGCCGTCGACGACTGGGACGCCGAGTTGGACCGCATCGTCGCCGAGAGCGTGCTGACGCGGTTGTCCGAACCACACCGCACGGTGCTGGCACTGCGTTACATGGACGACTGCTCGGTACCCGAATGCGCCGAGCTGATCGGACGCACGGTCCATGCCACCGAAGCGCTGTTGGTCCGGGCTCGACGCGCTTTCAAACAGCACTACCCGGAAGGAGGCACGTCATGAGTCAACACGACCCGCTTGAAGACCCACTGAACGTGCTGCGCGCCGAAGACCCTCCGGTACAGCCCGATCCGGTGTTCGCCGCGCGACTGCGGCGGCGCCTGGAGTCAGCACTGACACCGCCCACTGGAGCAGAAGGAGTTGTGATGAGTGATACCGACACCGAGATCGCCACGCTGAACGAGCCGTCGACCGATGAGCCCATCCAGCACGGCGACATCGGGTATGTCTCGGTCTGGGTGCCCGACGCCGGCCGCGCGGCCGCTTTCTACCACCACGTGCTCGGCTGGTCCTATGCTCCCGCCGCACACCAGGTGACGAATACCTCCCTCCCGGTCGGCATCGTCGCCACTTCTGGAGAACCGACCCTGTTCTGCTGCTACGCCGTCACCGATGTGCAGGCGGCCCGGCGGTCGATCGCCGAAGCCGGCGGCACTTCGGGTGAGGTCCGTCGAACCGACTACGGCACCATCCTGGACGCCGCCGATCCGCTGGGCGTCGCGTTCGCGGTCTACGAACCGCCCGGCGGTCAGAAACGTCTGGGAATCAACGGATCCGGCCCGGGCGAGCTGTCCTATGTCACCTACCGAGTGCCGGATTCAGCGGTCTTCCGCGATTTCTACACTGCAATTCTGCACTGGACATTCACGCCGGGGCGGGTGGACGGCGGATGGCAGGTGCAACGCGTCCATCCGATGGCCGGCGTCGCCGGCGGCAGTGCACGGCCGACAACGGTTCCGATGTGGACGGTGGCCGACATCGACGCCGCCGTCACGCGAGTCCGTGAAGCCGGCGGCACTGTGCTGGCAGAGCCGACGCGACAGCCGTACGGGATCACCGCCGAGTGTGCTGACGACCAGGGCTCGCACTTCTACCTCGGCGAGTTCTAGACTCCTGCCGCCGACCTACCCCAGCACCTCGGAAATCGGCGCCGCGGCAGCGATCTTGGCGCGAGATTTCATGACCTTGCCGGGCATGCCGCCGCCGACGACGCCGGCGACGGCGCCGTCTCGCTCGTAGTAGGCGAGGAATTTGCGGCCGTCGTCCTCGACCACGTGCACGGTGTCGGTGGCGACGGGCTCGCCCAGGCATTGGATCTTGACGTCGTATTGGTCGCTCCAGAAATACGGGACGACGACATTGGACGGCACGTCTTGGCCGAGCATCGCGGGCACGACGACCCGGGCCTGTTCGGCAACATTGCTCCAATGTTCCACGCGCGCTTGATGTCCCTTCGGGTCACGCCAGGACGCCACATCGCCGAGCGCCCACACGTTCGGCGCGCTGGTCCGGCCGGCCGCATCGCAGATGACGCCGTTGTCGACCTCGACGCCGCTGCCGTCGAGCCACTCGGTCGCGGGCCGCGACCCGATGCCCACGACGACCAGGTCGGCACTCACCTCGGCGCCGTCGGTCAGCTGGACGGCCTCGACATGATCGCCGCCTCTGACCTCGGTCACCCCGACTCTGGTGCGCACATCGACACCTTCGGCGCGATGCAGCCGAGCCACCAGTTCGCCGATCTGCTCACCAAGGACTGATGCCAGCGGCGTGGGCTGCGGCTCGACCAGCACGACGTCGACGCCCAACCCGCGTAGACTGGCCGCCACCTCACAGCCGATGAATCCCGCACCGACCACCACCGCGTGCTGCGCTTTCGATGCGTGTCGACGCAGGGCCAGACTTTCGTCGAAGGAACGCAGCACCCGGATGCCGTCCAGGTCGGGGAAAGCCGGAATGCGCCGCGGTACCAAGCCTGTCGCGATGACGAGTTCGTCATAGCCAAGCGTTGATCCATCGTCCAGCGTCACCGTCTGTGCCGCAGTGTCCAGGCGGGTGGCCGCCGACCCCAGCCGCAACGTGATGTTCTGCTCGTCGTAGAACTCACGCGGTTTGAGCGTCACGTCGTCGACTTCGCTGCGCAGCACCTCCTTGGACAACGGGGGCCGGTCGTAGGGCAAATGGACCTCGTCGCTGACGATGGTGACGGAACCAGTGAAGCCCGCCCGACGCAATTGCTCGGCGGTCCGGGTCGCGGCGAGCCCTCCGCCGACGATCAGAATTCCCTTGCTGTCTGCGCTACTGGTCACGTGGCGTTCATACACGATCGCGGTGGCGAATGGTTGCTCACCCCATGTCTTGTGGCGCGGGGTGCCGATCCAGCTCAGCGGTGTCTTCGGCCCGCGAGCGGTCGATGAGGTTCGACAACACGACGATGCTCTCGGTGCGTTCGATGTCGGCGGCGGTGCGGATGCGCTCCAGCGCGTCTTCCAGATGCCGCATGTCGTGCGCCAACACATGCAGAATCGCGTCGGCGGTGCCGGTCGCCGTTGCGGCGCTTACTACTTCGGGAATGTCGACCCAGGCCCGCCTCAGCTCGTCGGGCGAGATCCTGCCGTGGCAGTAGACCTGCACGTAGGCCTCGGTGTTCCAGCCCACCGCGGTGCGGTCGATGACGGTGGTAAAGCCCCGGATCACACCGCTGTCGAGCATCCGGTCGACGCGGCGCTTGACCGCTGGGGCCGACAGGTTCACCCGTTCGCCGATTTCGGCGAATGTCGCCCGGGCATGTTGCGCGAGCTCAGCGAGAATCTGCTCGTCGGTGCCATCCAACCGGTCCATTACCCCTCCTGCCACAACAGACTGCCGCATTATGGCATTTGGCGCAATAAACACGGCGTACAAAAGCAACATTCGACGATTGATTGCGCGCCAATTCTTCAATACCGTTGAATTATGACGCTCTTCGCGGAACCGGCGGTCGGGGCGGTCGCGCCGAAAGCCGCAACAGCAACCGAACGCCAGGCGCGGATTCGGCACTACGTCATGACGCCTCCGCAATTCTTCGCGGTCGACTACGCGATCAATCCGTGGATGGACACCACCAACCATGTCGACCCGACCGTTGCGGTAGCGCAGTGGCAGCGCCTTCGCGACATCTACTTGGGGCTGGGACATATCGTCGACCTGGTCGATCCGATGCCCGGTCTACCCGACATGGTCTACGCCGCCAACGGGGGGTTGATAGTCAACGGCACGGCGTTGGTTGCCCGATTCAAATACCCTCAGCGCCAACAAGAGTCAATCGCCTATGCAGACTGGATGAGATCGCGCGGGTACAATCCCGTGCAGACTAACCACGTCAACGAGGGCCAGGGCGACCTGCTCCCCGTGGGTGACATGATTCTGGCCGGAACGGGTTTTCGGACTGACCCGCGGGCGCACGCCGAGATCGCCGAGATCTTCGACCGCCCGCTCGTCAGCCTGCAACTGGTCGATCCGCGCTTCTACCATCTCGATACCGCGCTGACCGTCCTCGACGACACGACCATTGCCTACTATCCCCCGGCCTTCACCCAATCCTCACGAGCACAACTGGAAACACTGTTTCCCGACGCAATCGTGGTGGACAGTGCCGACGCCTACGTGTTCGGCTTGAACGCCGTTTCGGACGGCCGCCATGTTGTGCACCCGGCCGCCGCGCTCGGGTTCGCCAAGCAGTTGTCCGACTCCGGTTTCGAACCGGTCGGCGTCGAGATGTCCGAGCTGCTCAAGGGCGGCGGATCCGTCAAATGCTGCACACTGGAGGTGTATTCGTGACCGTCCTGGACACCGTGACCGCCGGCCGCGGCGCTCTGACCGCGTCCGCGATCGCGATGGATGAGCGCTACGCAGCACACAACTATTCGCCGCTGCCGGTGGTGGCCGCCAGCGCGCAGGGCTCATGGATCACCGACGTCGAAGGACACCGTTACCTCGACTGCCTGGCCGCGTATTCCGCCGTGAATTTCGGGCATCGCAATCCCGAGATCACCGCGACCGCACACGCCCAACTCGATGTCGTCACGCTGGTCAGCCGCGCATTTCACGCCGAAGCGCTCGGGCGGTTTTGCGCGGCATTGGCGACGCTGTGTGACAAGGACATGGTGTTACCGATGAACAGCGGTGCCGAAGCGGTCGAAAGCGCGATCAAGGTCGCACGCAAATGGGGAACCGACGTCAAGGGCGTTCCCGCCGGGCAAGCGAATATTGTGGTTGCCGACAACAACTTTCACGGCCGGACCATCAGTATCGTCAGCTTCTCGTCTGACGAGACGGCGCGTGGTGGCTTCGGCCCGTTCACGCCGGGTTTCCGTTCGGTCCCGTTCGGTGCCGCCGACGCGCTGGCCGACGCGATCGACGAGCACACCGTCGCGGTGCTGTTGGAGCCGATACAAGGTGAGGCCGGTGTCATCGTGCCACCGGACCACTATCTGCCGGCAGTGCGCGAAATCTGCACAGCCCGCAACGTTCTGATGATCGCCGATGAGATCCAGTCGGGCCTGGCCCGCACCGGCCGCACCTTCGCCTGCGACCACTGGGGTGTGGTGCCCGACATGTATCTACTCGGCAAGGCATTGGGCGGCGGCGTGGTACCACTGTCGGCGGCGGTGGCCGATCGCGAGGTTTTAGGGGTGCTGCACCCCGGCGAGCACGGCTCGACGTTCGGCGGCAACCCATTTGCCGCGGCGATCGGCAGCACCGTGGTGTCGATGCTGGCCCGCGGTGAATTCCAGGACCGCGCAACACGCCTGGGAGCACGCCTGCATTGGCGGCTGAGAACGTTGATCGGACACGGCGTGCTTGCGGTGCGCGGGCGCGGATTGTGGGCCGGCGTCGACATCGATCCGGCACTCGGCAGCGCAAAACAACTCAGCCTGCGACTCGCCGAGCGTGGCGTTCTCGTCAAAGACACGCACAGATCAACGCTGCGCATCGCACCCCCGCTGGTGATCACTGCGTCGGAAATCGATTGGGCCGTCGACCGATTCGCCGACACCCTGGCAGAGAGGGCGAGCTAGTACTTCAATACGCCCTTGTCGACCGGGATCTGCGCTCCCGTCAACGTGCCAGATCCGTCCCCGGCGAGCCACGCCACGACATCGGATACTTCGCCTGCGGCCATGAAGCCTTTGGGCTGCAGCAGCATTGGCCCGAAGCTGTGGATGTAATGGGGATGCTTGGCGAACACCTGCATCATCAAATCCGGCTCGATCATCGGCGTGTCGACCGAGTAAGGGTGGATGGAGTTGACCCGAATGCCGAACTCGCTGAGCTCGATTGCCAGCGAGTTGGTCAACGCAACGAGTCCGTGCTTGGACGCCGAGTAGTGTCCGTTGCCCGGCGTGGCCTTCAGGCCGGCCGACGAGCTGACCACGACGACCGAGCCGCCGTTGCCGGCCTCGATCATCGCCGGCAGCACGGCACGCAGGGTGCGGAACGTGCCCGTCAGGTTCACCCCGACCACGGTGTCCCACTGCTCGTCGGTCAGTTCCCAAACCCGTCCCCAACTGAGCACACCCGCGTTGGCGACCAGGATGTCGAGACGACCGAACTGCTCGACGCCGTCGGCCACCAGTTGCCGCAGCGCGTCGTCGTCGCGAATGTCGACCTCCCGGGCCAACACCTTGCGCCCTTCGACTTCCACCGCCCGGACGGTCTCCGCCAGATCCTCGGGGGTGGCCGCGGGGTAGCTGATGCTGGTGGACACCGGCGCGCAGATGTCCAGGGCGATGATGTCGGCACCCTCGCGGGCCAGCCGGGCCGCATGGGCCCGTCCCTGGCCGCGCGCGGCACCGGTGATGAATGCCACCCGCCCCTGCAGTGTTCCTGACGGACCAGACACACCAGCCCCTTTCGCCGACTGCCGATCAGGCTAGCAGCGAAATTGAAACGTGTTCTAATCGCCCGGACCGGCGGGCCTCAGAGGTCGGCGATGACTTTCTGTCGCGCCGCGGCGTACTCGGTTTCCGAGATCGCCCCGCTGGCATGCAACTTCTCCAACTCCTCTAGTCGCTGAGCAACGGACTGCTGCAGTGGCGCGGCCACCCCACCGGCCGCGGCCGGCGCGGGCTGTTCGGCTGCGCGCCGGACCACAGCCATGACCTGCTGGCGCACGCCAGGATAGGAGCGCAGGTCGATTGTGCCCCCGAATGGCAGATTGTTGGCTTTATAGATCTGCAGGATCTCCATCAGCGGGCCGGACGGTCACGCGCTTGCGATCGTTGAAGTCGAATCCGGGTCCGGCGATGTGCAGGTCGACGTTGACCACCGGGCGGTCATTGATGCGCATCCCGGTTTCGCCCAGACCGATGATCTGAGCCGTCGTCAGCATGCCGGTCTGGTGCAGAGCAGCGCTCTTGGCCGAGGACTTTGCGCCGCGGTTGGCCAGCCACAGCGCGACTAGCACGTCGGCGACCGTGATCAGCAGACCGGCCCAGAACATCCACGAGAAAGAGCTCCCGGCCGTCGAAGCCACGTCCGGGCCGAACGTCGAACTCAGCATCTGTGTCTCCGCGAAGTCCCAGATAATCCAGATCGGGCCGAGGATGCCGCCACAGATCAGAACGATCATCTGGGCTTTGAGATAGCGCGCAAGCATGGCAGTTCCCATCGTCGGTCGATCGATGACGCGGGACAACGCATCGCTACGCGGAAAAGCATACTGGTCTGCACCAATACGCTGTCAAACGCAGAAGCGGCGCCCACCCTTGCAGGTGAGCGCCGCTTTGCTGTCGAACTATTTGTTGATCTTGATGACCCGGCCGGCGCCGACGGTGCGGCCACCCTCGCGGATCGCGAACCGCAGGCCCTCGTCCATGGCGACGGGCTGGATCAGCGCCACCGAGATCTCGGTGTTGTCGCCGGGCATCACCATCTCGGTGCCCTCCGGCAACGTCACCACACCGGTCACGTCGGTGGTGCGGAAGTAGAACTGCGGACGGTAGTTGTTGAAGAACGGCGTGTGCCGGCCGCCCTCGTCCTTGGACAGGATGTAGACCTGGCCTTCGAAGTCGGTGTGCGGCGTGGTGGTGCCGGGCTTGACCACGACCTGGCCGCGCTCGACGTCCTCGCGCTTGATACCACGCAGCAGCAGCCCGACGTTGTCGCCGGCCTGCCCCTGGTCGAGCAGCTTGCGGAACATCTCCACACCGGTGACCGTGGTCTTGGTGCTGTTCTGCTTGATGCCGACGATCTCGACTTCCTCGTTGACGTTGATCACGCCGCGCTCGACACGGCCGGTGACCACGGTGCCACGCCCGGTGATGGTGAAGACGTCCTCGACGGGCATCAGGAACGGCTTCGCGGTGTCGCGGACCGGGTCCGGAATCGACTCGTCGACCGCGTCCATGAGCTCCTCGACCGACTTGACCCACTCCGGGTCACCCTCGAGGGCCTTCAGCGCGGATACCTTGATCACCGGGGCGTCCTCGTCGAACTCCTGGGCGGCCAGCAGTTCGCGGACCTCCAGCTCGACGAGCTCCAGCAGCTCCTCGTCGTCGACCATGTCGGCCTTGTTCAGGGCGACCAGGATGTAGGGCACGCCGACCTGACGGGCGAGCAGCACGTGCTCGCGGGTCTGCGGCATCGGGCCGTCCGTGGCGGCGACCACCAGGATCGCGCCGTCCATCTGGGCAGCGCCGGTGATCATGTTCTTGATGTAGTCAGCGTGGCCCGGCGCGTCGACGTGCGCGTAGTGACGCTTCTCAGTCTGATACTCCACGTGGGAGATGTTGATGGTGATACCGCGCTGACGCTCTTCGGGCGCGTTGTCGATCTGGTCGAACGCGCGCGACTCGTTCAGCGTGGGGTATTTGTCATGCAGGACCTTGGTGATAGCCGCGGTCAACGTGGTCTTGCCGTGGTCAACGTGACCGATGGTCCCGATGTTGACGTGCGGCTTCGTCCGCTCGAACTTCGCCTTCGCCACTTCTGTGTCCTCCTGGACTTGTTGGTGCTTGTTAAAAGCAGTGTTGTTATTTCAGTTGTGCCGCGGTAGTGACCGGGCAAGGTTACTCCGAGCCGGGCTCATTGCCCGAATCCGGACTCGTAAGCTTCATGCTTACTCGCCACCGTCTTCGCTCACTCGCCCGTCGCCTTCGCGATAATCTCCTTCGAAACGTTCGCCGGAACTTCGGCGTAGGAGTCGAAGACCATGGAGTAGTTCGCCCGGCCTTGAGTCTTCGACCGCAGGTCGCCGACGTAGCCGAACATCTCCGACAGCGGCACATGGGCTTTGACCACACGCGCGCCACTGCGCTCCTCCATGGCCTGGATCTGGCCGCGGCGGGAGTTCAGGTCGCCGATCACGTCACCCATGTAGTCCTCGGGTGTGGTGACCTCGACGGCCATGATCGGTTCCAGGATGACTGGCTGCGCTTGCTGCGCAGCCTTTTTCAGCACCTGCGAACCGGCGATCTTGAATGCCATTTCCGACGAGTCGACCTCGTGGAAGGCACCGTCGAGCAGGGTGACCTTCAGGTTCACCAGCGGGTAGCCGGCCAGCACGCCGTACTGCATGGCGTCCTGCGCACCGGCGTCCACCGACGGGATGTACTCGCGTGGGATGCGTCCACCGGTGACCTTGTTCTCGAACTCGTAGGTCGCGCCGTCTTCGGCGGTGAACGGCTCGAGGCTGATGAGCACCTTCGCGAACTGGCCGGAGCCACCGGTCTGCTTCTTGTGGGTGAACTCGACCTTGTCGACCTTGCGCTTGATGGTCTCCTTGTAGGCCACCTGCGGCTTGCCGACGTTGGCCTCGACCTTGAACTCGCGACGCATGCGGTCGACCAGGATGTCCAGGTGCAACTCGCCCATGCCACCGATCACGGTCTGGCCGGTCTCGTCGTCCTGGTGCACCTTGAAGGTCGGATCCTCTTCGGCGAGCTTCTGGATCGACAGGCTCAGCTTCTCCTGGTCGCTCTTGGTCTTCGGCTCGATGGCCACCTCGATCACCGGATCGGGGAAGCTCATCGACTCCAACACGACCTGGTTGTTCGGGTCGCTCAAGGTGTCGCCGGTGGTGGTGTCCTTCAGCCCGATCACCGCGTAAATGTGGCCCGCCGAGGCGGTTTCCACCGGGTTCTCCTTGTTGGCGTGCATCTGGAACAGCTTGCCCAGACGCTCCTTCTTGCCCTTGGTGGAGTTGATGACCTGCGAGCCGGAATCGACCTTGCCCGAATACACCCGCACGTAAGTGAGCTTGCCGAAGAACGGGTGCGTGGCGACCTTGAACGCCAGCGCGGAGAACGGCTCATCGGTCGACGGCTTGCGGATGACCTCTTGGTCTTCCTTGCCGGGGGCGTGCCCCACAGCAGGCGGCACGTCAAGCGGCGAAGGCAGGTAGTCGATCACGGCGTCGAGCATGGGCTGCACGCCTTTGTTCTTGAACGCGCTACCGCACAACACCAGGTAGGCCTCGGAGCTGACGGTGAGCTTGCGCAGCGCTCCCTTGATCTCCTCGACGGTGAGTTCCTCGCCGCCGAAGTACTTCTCCAGCAGTGCCTCGTCGGTCTCGGCGACCGCCTCGAGTAGCTTGGTGCGGTACTCGTCGGCCTTCTCCTGCAGTTCCGCAGGGATGTCGATGGTCTCGTAAGTCTCGCCGAGCTTGGTCTCGCCCCGCCACACCTTGGCCTTCATCTCGACCAGGTCGACGACGCCCTCGAAGTCACCCTCGGAGCCGACTGGCAGCTGGATCGGGATGACGTTGGCGCCGAGGCGCTCCTCCATCGTGCGCACCGAGAAGTAGAAGTCGGCGCCGACCTTGTCCATCTTGTTGACGAAACAGATGCGCGGGACGTCGTATTTGTCGGCCTGCCGCCACACCTGCTCGGACTGCGGCTCGACACCCTCCTTGCCGTCGAAGACGGCGACGGCGCCATCGAGCACGCGAAGCGAGCGCTCCACCTCAACGGTGAAGTCGACGTGCCCCGGGGTGTCGATGATGTTGATTTGGTTGCCGTTCCAGAAGCAGGTGGTGGCGGCGGAGGTGATGGTGATCCCCCGCTCCTGCTCCTGCTCCATCCAGTCCATGGTGGCGGCGCCGTCGTGCACCTCACCGATCTTGTAGCTGATGCCGGTGTAGTAGAGGATGCGCTCGGTAGTCGTCGTCTTGCCGGCAT
The DNA here is from genome assembly GCA_963833915.1 of uncultured Actinomycetota bacterium. Classification (GTDB taxonomy): domain Bacteria; phylum Actinomycetota; class Actinomycetes; order Mycobacteriales; family Mycobacteriaceae; genus Mycobacterium. The sequence goes on along the minus strand of CAWHZO010000002.1, from coordinate 94,363 downwards.
CGATGTGCGCCATGATGCCGATATTGCGGACCTTCGTCAGGTCAGTGAGCACGTCCTGTGCCACGGCAGTCTTCTCTTTCGTTCGCGTGGTTGCTGTTGTCGTTACGCTCGGCGGCCGCGTTACTCGCCGGCGGGATTACTCACCAGCGGTAGTGTGCGAAGGCTCGGTTCGCCTCGGCCATCTTGTGCGTGTCCTCACGCCGCTTGACGGCCGCCCCAAGGCCATTGCTGGCATCCAGGATTTCGTTTGCCAGCCGCTCGGTCATCGTCTTCTCCCGGCGTTGCCGCGAAAAGCTGACCAGCCACCGCAGAGCCAGAGTGGTCGACCGTTCGGGCCGAACCTCGACGGGCACCTGATAGGTGGCACCGCCGACGCGGCGGCTACGCACCTCCAGCGCCGGCTTGACGTTGTCCAAGGCCCGCTTGAGCGTAATCACCGGATCGGTGCCGGTCTTGTCGCGGGCTTGTTCGAGCGCTGCATATACAATGCGCTCGGCGAGGGATTTCTTCCCCTGCATCAAAACTTTGTTGACCAGTTGGGTGACCAACTGCGAGCCGTATACCGGGTCGTTAACAAGCGGACGCTTGGGCGCTGGGCCTTTGCGCGGCATCAGCTCTTCTCCTTCTTGGCGCCGTAGCGGCTGCGGGCCTGCTTGCGGTTCTTGACACCTTGGGTGTCCAGCGAGCCGCGGATGATCTTGTACCGGACACCGGGCAGGTCTTTCACACGACCACCACGCACGAGCACCATCGAGTGCTCCTGCAGGTTGTGGCCTTCGCCGGGGATATAAGCCGTCACCTCGACCTGACTCGTCAGCTTCACGCGCGCAACCTTCCGAAGCGCCGAGTTCGGCTTCTTCGGAGTGGTGGTGTACACGCGGGTGCATACGCCACGGCGCTGCGGGCTGCCCTTGAGGGCCGCGGTCTTGACCTTGGCGACTTTGTCGCGGCGCCCCTTGCGGACCAGCTGCTGAATGGTTGGCATCTACCGGCTTCCTGTGTTGCTGTTCGATTTCAAGTCTCTGTAGTGCAGTTATGCCCCTGTCGCAGTTACCCGCGGCCGGGTGTGTCGCAGGCGCCCGCCGCGGAGCTAATCCGTTGCGTAGTGGACATACGAATTGGCCCGGCGTGCGCACCTTAGGTGGAGCGCGTAATGCCGCCAGGCACGAGCCTCCACAATACCCGCCGCTGGTCGGGCAGGTCAAAGTGACGCCGTCGGCGTTGGTGCCGATGCTACCGGGGCTTATCGAGCGCTGGGTCCGATCGACGCTCCATGCCGGCCGCCAGCCGCAGCACCATGTCCGAGAACAGCGAGTCGGTGTCGATGTCGTCCATCACGCCGGTCATCTCCAGCAGCACAAACCCGTGCAGTGCTGACCAGAATTCCAGTGCCGCGTAAAAGGCCTGTTCGATGTCGAGCCCGTAGGAGGACAGCACGGCGATCACCGGCGCAGCGGCACCCCTGGTGGCCGCGGTGTACTCGGGGTCGTCCCCGCCGAGCGGCATTCGGGTAAACGCCGAATACCGGCCGGGGTGGTGATGGGCGTAGCTGCGGTAGGCGCTGGCCATGACCAACACCGCATCGTCGCGCTCACGGCCCTCGCCGACCCTGCTGAGCATCGTGATGATGTCGTCGATGACCCGGATTCGCACCGTGCGGCGCAAGTCCTCCAGGCTGTCGACATGGTTGTACAGCGACGGGCCCTTGGTTCCGAGTTGCGTTGCCAGCGCGTTGATCGTCAGCGCGTCCCAACCTTCTCGGTCCAAGAAGGTGAGCGCAGCCTTGACGATGATCTCGCGACTCAGCCTGGCCGAGCGGGTCGCGGACTTCGCCCCGGCGCCCGACCGACCAGCCGATGACACCGGCTCAGCTGGCATGGTGATCGTCCTTCGGTTGCATCGACCGGGTTAGTCACGCACCGCCGTCTCGATGGCTAGGCAACGAACTCTAGTTGAGGCCGCCCGGCAGCGAAGGACTCTCGTGTGCCGACCATCAAACCAGTCTGCCGACGATGCGGGCCGTGACAAACGGCCCGAGGAGGAGGCGGACCATCAAACCCAGTTGACATGCTCCCGAAACACGTAGGCTCTTTTCGAGCAGATCACGCGCCATGGCGAGAGGAGCCGCGGTGAAACGGACGATCGGATGCCGTGCCGTGGCGGCCTGCGTGATCGCCATCGCATTCACCTCCGCCGCCGGCGCGCCGACCGGGCACGCCAAAAATGGGGATACCCACGTCACCGGTATTGGTCTCGAGCAGACGATCGACTGCAATGGCGCCACGCTGTTGGTCGACGGCACCCGCAACACCGTCAATGCGCTCGGGACGTGTTGGGCGGTGACGGTGATGGGCTCGGGCCACACCGTGGTCGCCGACAACGTCGTCCACGACATCACCGTCTACGGGTCTAACGAGTCGGTGTTCTACAAAAGCGGCGAGCCGTTCGTGTGGGATCGCGGTCGCGAACTCGGCATGGTCAACCGCATCAGTCACGTGGGATCTTGAGCTTCATGCGCGCGCACAACACCGACGACTCGTCTCGACCGATAGCCGCAGCGGCGGTCCTCGCGCTGTCTTCGGTAGTGGTATTCGCGATGGCCGGCTGCGGGCCGAAGAACAACAACACGGTCCCGTCGACATCCCCGGGCGCCTCTTCCACTGCGGCCCCGTCGACCACAAGCACGGGTGCGCAGTTCGACATCGGCAACACGATCAACTACGTATCAACCGGCACCACAACCACTCTCGATTGCGGCGATGGCAAGTCGCTGAATGTGGGCGGGTTCAACAACACGCTGACGGTCAGAGGCACCTGCGGGACGGTGAGCATCGGCGGCGGAGACAACAAGATCACCGTCGACAAGATCGACAAACAACTCAACGTTGTCGGCTCCCACAACGCGATCAGCTATAAAAACGGCGACCCCAAGGTCGAGAACCTGGGCAGCGGCAACACAATCAACAAGGCCGGCTAGCCGTCGCAAGTTATTTCGCCGCGGCGCCGTGGCGGCCGGCACCGGCCGCGAAACGTCCGGCGCCTTCGTTCGCTTCGGCAGCCACCCGGGAAATGCTGGCGAATTCATAGTCCAGCGCCTCTGATTCGGTGATCCCCCACTGGTGCAGCGCCGACAGCCGATCCGATCGCATGCACTGCTGGGGCAATGCGGTCAGCTCGGCGGCCAGCTGCTCGGCGGCGTCACGAGCCTGCCCTGTGGGCACGATACGATTTGCCAAACCGATCGCCAACGCTTCCTCGGCGTCGACCGCACGACCGGTGAGGATCATGTCCATCGCCCGACTCTGCCCGATCAGCCGAGGCAGTCGGACAGTGCCGCCGTCGATCAGCGGCACCCCCCAACGGCGGCAGAACACCCCGAAAACCGCGTCTTCCTCAGCCACCCGCAGATCGCACCACAACGCGAGCTCCAGACCGCCGGCGACCGCGTAGCCACTGACCGCGGCAATCACGGGTTTGGACAACACCATTCGGGTCGGTCCCATCGGCCCGGGACCTGTCCGGTGCACCGCATTAGCTTCCGGCGTGCCGAACGCTTTCAAATCAGCTCCCGCGCAGAAGGTTCCGTGATCACCCCACAGCACCGCCACGGATGCCGTCTCGTCGCGATCGAACTCCTCGAACGCCGCGAACAGCGCCTTAGCCGTCGGACCGTTGACGGCATTGCGGGCCTCGGGCCGGTTCAGGATCACGGTGGTCACCGGGCCACTACGTTCTACGCGTACCGGATCGTTCATGTCGCCTCCACTAATCGGATACCGTCGCGCCGCTCGAGCAGTTCGGCGGCGAAGTCGTTGTAGGCGGCGCGCAGCCGCGTGCCCGGCCAGTCCGTCGGCAACAATTCGTCCGGCAGCACCGGGTCGGTCAGCACGTGGCGCACAATGGCGGCCGCTACCACGAACCGCGCAGGAATATCGGTTGCGCCCGACAATTCGGCGAGCAACCGATGACCGGTGCGAGCCCACGACGGCAGGTCCCACAGCAGGCCGGCCAATTCGGCGGGCGCGTCGTCGCGGACCTGCACGATCCGCACCCGGGCGCGGACCTCGGCGTCCAGGTCGAGCTCGAGGTTGTCGGGCCGCATCCACACTCCTTCGCGTAGTTCACCGAAACGCTTGTGGTGCAGAGTCGTTCGCAACGCCGCACGGGTGCGGGCATCGGTGCCGACGCTGGTGACAATCACCGTGGTCCAGTATCCGCGCCAGCTTCGCAGCGGGGGCCGCATGGCGTCGTCCTGTCTGCGCTGACGAGCCAGCAGTCGGTCCGAGAGCCGGTAGCCGTCGGCCGACCGGACCAGGTCGCCGGCACTGACCATCCGGGTCAATGCAACCCGCAACGTACTCTCCTTGATGCCGAAATCACTGGTGAGCCTGATGAGTTCGGCCGCGCTGGCCCACGCCGGATGGGCGCCGAGCAGAACACTCAGCACTACCGACCGAGCAGTCATGCGTGCCAGCGATTTCGGCATCGTGTGACCCGTCAGACTTCGGACGCTCGGCGGCCGTAGTCTCCGAACGGTTCATCGCGGTGACGCACGGCATCGCGGAAGCCATGCTCGACCGCGTCGGCTACGAACGCATGTCCCTCGGGCGTGTGCCGCGCGACACCGTCGAACACGGTGCTGACCATCCTGCTGGTAGCCACCCCCTGTTGCAGCAGTGCGGAATTAAGCGCAAGTTTCACCATCATCAGCTGATTGACCGGCACCGCGGCGATCCGCTCCACCAGGCGTTCGGTGCGCTCGTCGAGGTCTTTCGGGTCCGGCGCCTCGACCGCCAGGCCCCATTCGGCGGCTTGTGCCCCGGTGATGCAATCCCCGGTCAGCAGAAGGCGTTTGGCGCGTTGATCGCCCAGCCGGTGCGCCCACAGCCCGGCGGCCGGCACCCCCCAGACCCGGGTCGGCGGATAGCCGATCTTCGCGTCCGAAGCGGCGATCACCTGGTCGGCGTGCAGCGCGATATCGGTACCGCCGGCCACACAGTAACCATGGATCTTGACCACCGTCGGTTTGTCCGCGTGCATCAGGCTGGAAAAACCGCGCACGAACCGGCTCATCATCTGATAGTCGATCATCGGGTCCCACGGCTGATTCGGTAAGTGGTTGACCGCCTGGGTTTTACCGTCCAGCGCGGTCCCGTGGTATGCGCCGGTGCCGCCGGCCGAGCCGGTACGGTCGGCGTAGGCGCTCAGGTCGAAACCCGCGCAAAATCCCTCACCGCGGCCCGAGACCAGGATGACGTGCACGCCGGCGTCCAGATCGGCCCGTTCCACCAGAGCCGAGAGTTCCAGTGGGGTGTCGGCGATGATCGCGTTGCCCTTGTCGGGGCGGTTGAAGGTAATCCGCGCAACCCGGTCGGTGACCTCGTAGGTCATCGTCTTCAAGTTGTCGAAGTCGACCGGTCTGATCGCATGTGTCATCCCTTTACTAGAGCACGCTCGATAATCGGCGCGAGATCCAGGCCGGTGGGCATGGTGCCAAAAGCACCGCCCCACTGCCTGTCGAGTCGGGTGGCCAAAAACGCTTCGGCGACGGCCGGATGCCCGTGCCGCACCAACAGTGAGCCCTGCAGCGCCAGGCAGATATCCTCGGCGACCTTGCGGGCCCGGTACTGAATCGTCTCCACATCACCGAGTTGCGGGCGCAGTCGCTCGACGTGGTGATCCAACCGGGCGTCCTGGCCCGTGCTCTTGGCCAGCTCGCCGAACAACACCTCAACACTCTCGGATCGAGTTGCCATGGCACGCAACGTATCCAGCGCGCTGACATTGCCGGAGCCTTCCCAGATTCCCATCAGCGGTGCCTCGCGGTACAGCCGCGGCATGCCCGACTCCTCGACATAGCCGTTGCCGCCCAGGCATTCCAGAGCCTCGGCAGCGTGCGGCGTGGCGCGCTTGCACACCCAATACTTGCTGGCGGCCAAGCCGATACGGCGTAGCAGGATCTCAGTCTGATCCCCGCGCACGGCGTTGTCGGTGGCGCCGGCCATCCGCATGGCAACCATGGTGGCAGCCTCGGCCTCGACGGCCAGGTCGGCCAACACGTTGCGCATCAGCGGCTGATCGATCAGATAGGCGCCGAATGCCTTGCGGTGCTGGGCGTGGTGGACGGCGTGGGTGAGCCCGGTGCGCATGCTGGTGGCGCTGCCGAGTGTGCAGTCCAGCCTGGTCAGGTTGACCATCTCGATGATGGTCGGAACGCCGCGCCCCTCCTCGCCGACCAGCCACGCGGTGGCGCCGTCGTACTCGACCTCACTGGAAGCGTTGGCGTTGTTGCCGAGTTTGTCTTTGAGCCGCTGCAGCAACATCCGGTTGCGGCTACCGTCGGGCAGCACCCGGGGCAGGAAGAAGCAGGACAGCCCACCCGGAGCCTGCGCGAGCACCAGGAAGACGTCGCACATCGGTGCCGACGTGAACCACTTGTGACCGGTCAGGCTGTAGGTGCCGTCAGCGTTACGGGTCGCCTGGGTGGTGCCGGCGCGCACGTCGGAGCCGCCCTGCTTTTCGGTCATCGACATGCCCGCGGTGATGCCGGGCTTGGTGGTGGCGAGTTTGAGCTCGGGGTCGTATTCGCGGCTGGTCAGCAGGGGCTCGTAAACGGCGGCGAGTTCCGGGTTGAACCGCAGCGCCGGAACGACGGCATAGGTCATGGAGATCGGGCACATGTGGCCTGGCTCTGCGGTCCACACGCTGGTCTTGGCCGCGCGGACCACGTGTGCGCCCGGCCGGTCGTCGGCCCACGGCGCGGCATGCAGCCCGTGCTCGATCGCGACCCGCATCAGCTCGTGGTAGGCCGGGTCGTACTCGACCTCGTCGACGCGGTGTCCGTAGCGGTCGTGGGTGCGCAGGATGGGCCGGTTGCGGTTGGCCAGCTCGCCCCAGCGCTGTGTCTGCTTCGAACCGGAAATCGCGCCGACGGCGGTCACATCGTCCAAGCCCCACTGCCCGCCCTCGCGGATCAGAGCCTCGATGAGCACCGGCGATGACGCCGGGTTGTGCTCCTCCAAGAGCGGCACCTGGTTGATGACGGCATGAGTATCTGGCATGCCACCAATATTACATTTTTTCTACAACCGCACAAGCGATGTAATGCTCAGTGCGGATGAGCGGCGAAGAACTGCCACAGCTTTCCAGTGGCGAAATCGGGCCAGTGGTGGCCGCCGTCGCCGACGGTGATCAGCACCACGCCGCGATTGTCGGCGCACGCCGCGGTCGAGGTGGTGACCGAACCGGTGGTCGTGGTGGCCGGTGTTTGGCATTGATCGACCTTGCGCCAGAACGCATTCAATTCCGTTACCGGTGGGCCGTTGATGTGGGCGAAGCCGCGGCCGGGCCCGCCGCCGTAGGGCACCAGCGGATCTGCGGTGCCGTGAATCGCCATCACCGATGCCGGATGGGGTGACCGGCACGGGTCCACCTGTGTGCCGGCAACCGGGCCGATCGCGGTGAAAAGCGTGGTGTCACAGGCCAGGGTGTACGACATGATGCCGCCATTACTCATGCCGGTGGCATACACCCGCGAGGCGTTGATGCCGACATTCCTGGTGACATCGGCGACGGCTGTGCTGATGAAGGCGACGTCGTCGACGTGTTCGCGGGCGGGCCGCCCGCAGCAGCCTCCGCCGTTGACGTTCCAGGCCCGGTTGACGCCATCGGGATAGGCAACGACGAACCTTTCCGAATCGGCCAATTGGTCCCAGCCGTAGGATCTTTCAGCCTGCTCAGCGGTGCCGAAGCCGCCATGCAGCACAACGACCAGGCCCGCCGAAGCGGGCAGTCCGGAGGGCTTATGGAGCCGATAAATCCGGTCGCGTCCACCGACGTTGATGGTGTGGATGCTGGTGCCGTCCACAAAGCCCGACGGTGGCCTCGGATGCAAGAGCGCGCAACCGGCGATGACCAGCAGGACGCCCAGCAGCATCGCGCCCCGACGAAGCATCTCAGCCGCTCGTCTTCTCCCGCAGGAAAGCGATGTCGTCTTTGCGACCCTCTTCGGCCGTCTCGCAGATCACCGGCGCATCTGCGGCCTTGACCATCGCCACCAGCAACTCGGGATCGATCTGCCCGGTACCGAAATTGGCGTGCCGGTCGCGGCCCGAGCCTGCCGAGTCCTTGGAGTCGTTGCAGTGCACCAGGTCGATGCGGCCGGTGATGCCCTTGATGCGGTCGACGGCGTCGACCAGCGCCTCGCCCGCCGCCCAGGCGTGGCAGGTGTCAAGGCAGAAGCCAATGCCGTTGTCGCCGATATGATCCCACAGCCGACCAATGGTGTCGAAGTGGCGGGCCATGGCGTGATCGCCGCCGGCGGTGTTCTCCAGGTAGACCGGAACGTCGGATTGCAATCGGTCGAGCGCCTTGCGCCAACGCTGGAAACCTTCGTCGAGGTCGTTGTCTTCGGCGACGTGGCCGCCGTGCACGATGACCGCGGCAGCGCCGATGTCGGCCGCCGCGTCGCAGGTGTCCTGCAGGATCTTGCGCGACGGGATCCGCACCCGGTTGTTCGCCGACGCGACGTTGATCAGATAGGGGGCGTGCACGTAGATCGGCAGGGCCGCGGCCTTGAGTTGTGCGGCGTCATCACGCGGTTTGGGCGCCTTCCAACTCTGCGGGTTGCCGAGGAAGATCTGTACGACGTCAGCGTTCTCGGCCTGCGCTGCGGCCAGCGGATCCTGCGGACTGACATGTGAACCGATGAGCACGCGGCCAGTCTAGTGGCGAGGCATGACTGCCAGCTACGCACGAAAAAGCCCCGGGCCGGGCCCGGGGCTTTTTCGTGTACGGCGCTATCGAGAACTACCGGTAATCCGAGTAGCCGTAGTCGTCCAGCGGAACCGCGGGTCCGGTGGCCTGGCCGAAGTCCGGGCTGTAGTACTGATCCTCGTAGGACGGGATCGTGTACGCCGCAGCGCGGGCCTCCTCGGTGGGCTGCACCTGGATGTTGCGGTACCGGTTGATACCGGTACCCGCCGGGATCAGCTTTCCGATGATCACGTTCTCCTTCAGACCCTGCAGCTTATCGCTGCGGCAGTTGATCGCCGCATCGGTCAGCACCCGCGTGGTCTCCTGGAACGACGCCGCGCTCAACCACGAGTCGGTGGCCAGCGACGCCTTAGTGATACCCATCAGCACGGGGCGGCCGGCCGCGGGCTCGCCGCCCTCGGCCACCACCCGACGGTTCGAAGCCTCGAACTCGGCACGGTCGATCAGCGAACCGGGCAGGAACTCCGTTGCGCCCGAGTCGATGATGGTGACCCGCCGCAGCATCTGCCGGACGATCACCTCGATGTGCTTGTCGTGGATCGACACACCCTGAGCGCGGTAGACCTCCTGGGTCTCCCGGACCAGGTGGATCTGCACCTGGCGGGGGCCTTGCACCCGCAGCACCTCGTGCGGGTCGGCCGAGCCTTCCAACAGCTGCTGGCCAACCTCGACGTGGTCGCCGTCGGCGAGCACCCGCTCGGAACCGTCTTCGTGCTTGAACACCCGCAGGCGCTGCCGCTTGGAGAGCTTGTCGTAGACCACTTCCTCGCCACCATCGTCGGGAACGACGGTGATCTTGTAGAAGCGCTCGCCGTCCTCGAGGCGGACTCGCCCGGTGACGTCGGCGATCGGCGCCTTCCCGCGCGGCACCCGGGCCTCGAACAGCTCCTGGACACGTGGCAGACCACCGGTGATGTCTTCACCGACACCACCCTGGTGGAAGGTGCGCATGGTCAGCTGAGTGCCGGGCTCGCCGATGGACTGGGCCGCCACGATACCGACGGCCTCGCCGATGTCGACCAGCTTGCCGGTGGCCATCGACCGTCCGTAGCAGGTCGCGCAGACACCGGTACCGGTGGTGCACGTCAGCACCGAGCGGACCTTGATCTGCGTGATGCCCGCCGCCAGCAATGCATCGATCGACGGGTCACCCAGGTCTTCACCGCGTGCGACGACGACGTTGCCGTCGCTGTCCACCGCATCGGTGCCCAATGTGCGGGCGTACGCCGACGTTTCGATGAACGGGTCGCGGATCAGCGTGCCGTCGGGCTGACGCACGGCCAACTCGACGATGATGCCGCGCTCGGTGCCACAGTCGGCCTCGCGGACGATGACATCCTGGCTCACGTCGACCAGACGACGGGTCAAGTAGCCCGAGTCGGCCGTACGCAAAGCGGTGTCCGCCAGACCCTTCCGTGCGCCGTGGGTGTTGATGAAGTACTCCAACACCGTCAGGCCTTCACGGAACGACGACTTGATCGGCCGCGGGATGAACTCACCCTTCGGGTTGGTCACCAGACCCTTCATGCCGGCCAGCGTCCGGGTCTGGGTGAAGTTACCAGTGGCACCCGAGTCCACGATCGTGATGATCGGGTTGTCGGCGGGGTAGTGCTCCCGCAGCGCCTCACCAACCTCGTCGGTGGCTTCCTTCCAGATTTCCACCAGCGCCTCGTTGCGCTCGTCGTGGTTCAAAGCACCACGCTGGAACTGCTTTTCGACCTTGTCGGCGCGCTCCTCATAAGCATCGAGGATTTCCTGCTTGCCCGGTGGCACCAGCACGTCGGCCATCGAGACCGTCACACCCGAGCGGGTGGCCCAGTAGAAGCCGGCGTCCTTGAGCTTGTCGACGGTCTGCGCGACCACGATCATCGGGCAGCGCTCGGCCAGGTCGTTGATGATCGCCGCCTGCACCTTCTTGTGCATCTGCTTGTTCACGAACGCATACCCGACGGGCAGCAGCTCGTTGAAGATCACCCTGCCCAGCGTGGTTGAGGCAATCCAGGAATCGCCTGGGTGCCAACCGTTTTTGCCGAACAGCTCGGTCTCGACGTCGGCAGGCGGACGCAACTGAGTCAGTCGCACCTTGATCTTGGCGCGCACGCTCAGCGTGCCGCGGTCCATCGCCATGATCGCTTCGGACGGTGAGGAGTACACGCCGGACTCCGGACGATCCTTGGCGGCCGACCGGTATTCGCCTTTGTCGCCGTCGATCTCGGTGGTCAAGAAGTACAGCCCGGTCACCATGTCCAGTCGCGGCATGGCCAGCGGACGGCCGGACGCCGGCGACAGGATGTTGTTCGAGGACAGCATCAGGATGCGGGCCTCGGCTTGTGCCTCGGCGGACAGCGGCAGGTGCACTGCCATCTGGTCACCGTCGAAGTCGGCGTTGAAAGCCTCACACACCAACGGGTGCAACTGGATCGCCTTGCCTTCCACCAGCTGCGGCTCGAAGGCCTGGATGCCCAGCCGGTGCAGGGTCGGTGCGCGGTTCAGCAGCACCGGGTGCTCGGCGATGACCTCTTCGAGCACATCCCACACCTGCGGACGCTGACGCTCCACCATCCGCTTGGCGCTCTTGATGTTCTGCGCGTGGTTGAGGTCGACCAGCCGCTTCATCACGAACGGCTTGAACAGCTCGAGCGCCATCAGCTTGGGCAGACCGCACTGGTGCAGCTTGAGCTGCGGGCCGACCACGATGACCGAACGGCCCGAGTAGTCGACGCGCTTACCGAGCAGGTTCTGCCGGAACCGGCCCTGCTTACCCTTCAGCAGATCCGACAGTGACTTCAGCGGACGGTTGCCCGGCCCGGTGACGGGGCGGCCGCGGCGGCCGTTGTCGAACAGAGCGTCCACCGACTCCTGCAGCATCCGCTTCTCGTTGTTGACGATGATCTCGGGCGCGCCGAGGTCGATCAGCCTCTTGAGGCGGTTGTTGCGGTTGATCACCCGGCGGTACAGGTCGTTGAGGTCGCTGGTGGCGAACCGGCCACCGTCGAGCTGCACCATCGGCCGCAGTTCCGGCGGGATCACCGGAACGGCGTCCAGCACCATACCCATCGGCGAGTTGCGGTTCGTCTGGAAGGCCGCAACCACCTTCAGCCGCTTGAGAGCACGAAGCTTCTTCTGCCCCTTGCCATTTCGGATGACGTCACGCAGTATCTCGGCTTCTGCGTCGATGTCGAAGTTCTCGATGAGCTTCTGGATCGACTCCGCGCCCATGGCACCGGTGAAGTACTCGCCGTAGCGGTCGATGAGCTCGCGGTAGAGATTCTCGTCGACGATGAGCTGCTTGGGAGCGAGCTTGGTGAAGGTGGTCCAGATCTCCTCCAGCCGGTCCAGCTCCCGCTGCGCCCGGTCGCGCAGCTGACGCATCTCGCGCTCGCCACCGTCGCGAACCTTGCGCCGCGCATCGGCTTTCGCGCCCTCGGCCTCCAGCTCGGCCAGGTCGGCTTCCAGCTTCTGCGCGCGTGCCTCCAGGTCGGCGTCGCGCTGGTCCTCGACGGCTTTGCGCTCGACAACCATCTCGGCCTCGAGCGTGGACAGCTCGTTGTGCCGCATCTCGCCGTCGACCGCGGTGATCACATAGGCGGCGAAGTAGATGATCTTCTCGAGATCCTTCGGAGCCAGGTCCAGCAGGTAGCCAAGCCGGCTCGGCACACCCTTGAAGTACCAGATGTGCGTGACCGGCGCAGCCAGCTCGATGTGACCCATCCGCTCACGACGCACCTTGGCGCGGGTCACCTCGACCCCACAGCGCTCACAGATGATGCCCTTGAAGCGCACGCGCTTGTACTTGCCGCAGTAGCATTCCCAGTCGCGAGTCGGTCCGAAGATCTTCTCGCAGAACAGGCCGTCCTTCTCGGGCTTCAGCGTGCGGTAGTTGATCGTCTCCGGCTTCTTGACTTCGCCGTAAGACCATTGCCGGATGTCCTCTGCGGTGGCCAGGCCAATGCGGAGTTCATCGAAGAAGTTGACGTCTAACACGTAACTCCCTTTCCCCTTGCGGGACTAGACATTCACAAATATTTCTTCGCGCAAGCGCTCATCACAAATTAAGCAAGGTCCTCAACCGAGGCGGATTCGTTGCGGGACAAGTTGATTCCCAGGTTCGCCGCTGCGCGTTCCAGATCCTCGTCATCTCCGTCACGCATCTCGATGGCCGCGCCGTCGCTGGAGAGCACCTCGACGTTGAGGCACAGCGACTGCAGCTCCTTGAGCAGCACCTTGAACGACTCGGGGATGCCGGGCTCGGGAATGTTCTCGCCCTTGACGATCGCCTCGTAGACCTTGACCCGCCCGACGGTGTCGTCGGACTTAATGGTCAACAGCTCCTGCAGCGTGTAAGCGGCGCCGTAGGCCTGCATGGCCCAGCACTCCATCTCCCCGAACCGCTGACCACCGAACTGCGCCTTACCGCCCAGCGGCTGCTGGGTGATCATCGAGTACGGACCGGTGGAGCGGGCGTGGATCTTGTCGTCGACCAAGTGGTGCAGCTTCATGATGTACATGAAGCCAACCGTCACCGGGTACGGGAACGGCTCGCCGCTGCGCCCGTCGAACAGCACAGCCTTGCCGTCCTTGTTGACCAGCACGTCGCCGTCGCGGTTGGGCAGCGTCGAGGCCAGCAGGCCCGTCAGCTCGTCCTCCTTGGCGCCGTCGAACACCGGGGTCGAGACGATGTTGTTCGGCTCGGCGTCCAGCAGACCCTCGGGCAAGTGCTCGGCCCAGCCCGGCACGCCACCGGCGACGTCGACCTTCCACCCGCTGTGAGCACACCACCCCAGGTGGGTCTCCAGGATCTGGCCGATGTTCATCCGTCGCGGCACACCGTGGGTGTTCAGGATGATGTCCACCGGGGTGCCATCGGGCAGGAACGGCATGTCCTCGGCGGGCAGGATCTTGCCGATCACACCCTTGTTCCCGTGTCGACCGGCCAGCTTGTCGCCGTCGGAGATCTTGCGCTTCTGGGCGACGTAGACGCGGACCAGCTCGTTGACACCGGCGGGCAGCTCGTCGTCGTCCTCGCGGGAGAACACCCGGATACCGATCACCTTGCCGGACTCGCCGTGCGGCACCTTCAGTGAGGTGTCGCGGACCTCGCGGGCCTTCTCGCCGAAGATCGCCCGCAGCAGTCGCTCCTCCGGGGTCAGTTCGGTCTCACCCTTCGGAGTGACCTTGCCGACCAGGATGTCGCCGTCGCGGACCTCGGCCCCGATGCGGACGATGCCGCGATCGTCGAGATCGGCCAGCACCTCATCGGAGACGTTCGGGATGTCCCGGGTGATCTCCTCGGCGCCCAGCTTGGTGTCGCGGGCGTCGATCTCGTGCTCTTCGATGTGGATCGAGGTGAGCACGTCCTCTTCGACCAGGCGGTTGGAGAGGATGATCGCGTCCTCGTAGTTGTGGCCCTCCCATGGCATGATCGCCACCAGCAGGTTCTTGCCCAGCGCCATCTCACCGTTGTCGGTGCATGGGCCGTCGGCGATCACCTGGCCGGCCTCGACCCGCTCACCGGCGTCCACAATCGGACGCTGGTTGGCGCATGTGCCGTGGTTGGACCGGGCGAACTTGCGCATCCGGTAGGTGTGCCTGGTGCCGTCGTCGGCCATCACCGTGATGTAGTCGGCCGACACCTCCTCGATGACGCCGCTCTTGTCGGCGACGACGACATCGCCGGCGTCGATCGCGGCACGCAACTCCATACCGGTGCCCACCAGCGGCGCCTCGCTACGCACCAGCGGAACCGCCTGGCGCTGCATGTTGGCACCCATCAGGGCGCGGTTGGCGTCGTCGTGCTCGAGGAACGGGATCATCGCGGTGGCCACCGACACCATCTGGCGCGGCGAGACGTCCATGTAGTCGACCTCGGCCGACGACACGTTCTCCACCTCGCCGCCCTTACGGCGAACCAGCACGCGGGTCTCGGTGAACCGGCCGTTCGCGTCGATCGGCGAGTTGGCCTGCGCGACGACGTGGCGGTCTTCCTCGTCGGCGGTCAGGTACTGGATCTCGTCGGTGACCACGCCGTCGACGACCTTGCGGTACGGCGTCTCGATGAAGCCGAACGGGTTGACCCGCGCGTACACCGACAGCGAGCCGATCAGGCCGATGTTCGGGCCCTCCGGGGTCTCGATCGGACACATCCGGCCGTAGTGGCTGGGGTGCACGTCGCGGACCTCCAGCCCGGCGCGCTCACGGGACAGACCACCGGGGCCCAGCGCCGACAGTCGGCGCTTGTGGGTCAGACCCGACAGCGGGTTGTTCTGGTCCATGAACTGCGAGAGCTGGCTGGTGCCGAAGAACTCCTTGATCGCGGCGACCACCGGCCGGATGTTGATCAGCGTCTGCGGCGTGATCGCCTCGACGTCCTGGGTAGTCATCCGCTCGCGGACCACCCGCTCCATCCGGGACATGCCGACCCGGATCTGGTTCTGGATCAGCTCACCGACCGTGCGCAACCGGCGGTTGCCGAAGTGGTCGATGTCGTCGGTTTCCACCGGAACCTCGACGCCGCCCGGGACGGTCATGGAGGTCTGGCCCTCGTGCAGGCGCACCAGGTACTCGACGGTCGCGACGACGTCATCCTCGGTCAGCGTGGTCGAGGACGTCTCGGCCGGCGTGGCGCTCAGCCCCAGCTTCTTGTTGATCTTGTAACGACCAACGCGGGCCAGGTCGTAGCGCTTCTCCTTGAAGAACAGGTTCTCCAGCAGGGTCTGCGCCGACTCCTTGGTCGGCGGCTCGCCCGGACGCAGCCGACGGTAGATCTCCAGCAGCGCCTCGTCGGTGCCGGACGTGGGGTCGCGCTCCAGCGTCGACATCATGATCTCGGAGAACCCGAAGCGCTCCCGGATCTGGTCGTTGCTCCAGCCCAGCGCCTTCAGCAGCACGGTGACGGCCTGGCGACGCTTGCGGTCGATGCGCACACCGACGGTGTCGCGCTTGTCGATGTCGAACTCCAGCCACGCACCGCGGCTCGGGATCACCTTGACGCTGTGCAGCACCTTCTCGGTGGACTTGTCGATGGTGTCGTCGAAGTACACACCGGGCGAGCGGACCAGCTGGCTGACCACCACGCGCTCGGTCCCGTTGATGATGAAGGTGCCCTTCTCGGTCATCATCGGGAAGTCACCCATGAACACCGTCTGGCTCTTGATCTCACCGGTGTTGTTGTTGATGAATTCCGCGGTGACGAACAGCGGGGCGGCGTACGTCATGTCCTTGTCTTTGCACTCGTCGACCGGGGCCTTGACCTCGTCGAACCGTGGATCGGAGAAGGACAGCGACATCGAGCCCGAGAAGTCCTCGATCGGTGACAGCTCGTACAGCACCTCTTCGAGGCCACCGATGGGGTTGGCTCCGCCCGCGCTTCCGCCATGGGCACTAGCCAACTCGCGCCAGCGAGGTGCACCGACCAGCCACTCGAATGAGTCGGTCTGCACGTCCAGCAAGCCCGGAACCTCAAGCGGTTCCCGCAGCTTGGCGAACGAAATGCGGTTAGGTGCTCCGGGGACGGAGCTGTTGGAGGAGATCGAACTTTGAGGGTTTTTCTTGCTCTGGCGAGAGACTGCCAAGATGCATCCTTCCAGCACCCATGCGACTGAAGACCCGGCGACCGCCGGACCTGTTTGCCGCTACCACTGTGTCAATTCGGCTGGCGGACGACTGTCCAAATCTCACGCACACAGCTAGATCGCTGAACCAGCGAAAGCTCAGGCTAGGACCACGGTGTCAAGTGGCGGGTGAGATGGGCAGGAGGAAGCCAGCGCAACGTCCAACAATAGCGCAGGACGGCGCATTCCTCAACTACCCTGCTCGGGGTCGGCGCTGGCTGGCGATTCGAACTACCCGTGCATACATGCTGCCCAACAGAGTGACTCTTTCGGGCGCTTCCGTCAAGAGGTGACGCGCCAAGTTGGTGGAGCAACTCCTTCCGTGACGGTCGCAAGCGCGGCGGAGCCGGGCGCAGCGGGCTGGCACAAAAGCAAACGGTCAGGCGTCCGGGGTGCGGCCTCAGTGCCCGCGCTGGGTGGGGATCGATGCGGTGTCGGTGTCGTCGTCGCGGTGCCGGCCGCGGTCGTCTTCGTCGTCGTAGTCGCGCGCGGGTTGGTTGTTATCGCCGTCGCGTGCGGATTGGTTGTTATCGCTGTCGAGTGACTCGAGGATCGCTTCCTGCGCGTCCTTCGGCAGCAGGTGCAGGTTCTCCCGGACCCGGGCCTGCCGACGGGCCACCGCCTTGCGCTCGGGCATCCCGGGAGTCGCGAGGATCTGCGGGGGCACACCCTCGACCTCCTCGACACCACCGTCGACATGACCGGCCTCCAGGTGAGCCTGCTCCTCGGCCATAGTGGCCTCGTCTTTTTCCTCCGACATCCCGATCGGCCCGATCCGGCGCCCGTTGAGGAACTGCCGCACCACCGGCTCGTCGCTGGTCAGCAACACCTCGCGGGGACCGAACATCACCAGCTTGCGGCGAAACAACATGCCCATGTTGTCCGGCACCGTGCGGGCGATGTTGATGTTGTGCGTCACGATCAAGATGGTGCAGTCGATCTGAGCATTGATGTCGATGAGCAGCTGGCTTAAATACGCCGTACGGACCGGGTCCAGACCCGAGTCAGGCTCATCACACAGGATGATCTTCGGGTCGAGCACCAGCGAGCGGGCCAGCCCGGCACGCTTGCGCATACCACCGGAGATCTCACCGGGAAACTTCTTCTCATCCCCGCCCAGACCCACCAACTCCAGCTTCTCCATGACGACGTCACGGATTTCGCCTTCCTTCTTCTTGGTGTGCTCACGCAACGGGAACGCGGTGTTGTCGTAGAGGCTCATCGACCCGAACAGCGCGCCATCCTGAAACATCACCCCGAACAGGGTGCGGATGTCGTAGAGCTCTTTGGCCGAGCACTCGGTGATGTCGGTGCCGTCGACAGTGATCGACCCGCGCTCGGGACGCAGCAATCCGATCAGCGACTTCAAGAACACGGACTTGCCGGTACCCGACGGCCCCAGCAGCACGCTGACCTCGCCCTCGGGGATGTCCATCGTGACGTCTTCCCAAATTCGCTGGGACCCGAAGGACTTCGTCAGCCCCTCAACCTGGATACCGATACCCATGCGAAATCCTCCCGCCGACGTTGCTCACCACCACCCAAGCCCAGCTTGTGGCTTGAGTCACTGTAGCGCACAGGTAGGTACGGAGTGGCCTAGTGCAGCCATCGCCGGAAATTCCCCGCGAGCGGTGATTCGATCAATCCCGAGGCGCCCAATTACCGTGAAAACCCATCGGCACGCGCTGCGGTAAGTGGACAGTAGCAACCGATTCGCAGGTTTGGGCATCGAGCAAAACCAGCTGGCCCTCGTCGCGTCCGCGGTGATAGCCGTAGCCGATCAGGATTCCGTCGTCCTCGGCCGGGGTCGCTGATTCGCCGCCGGGACGCGGCACGAAGGACATCTCGCCGATCAGCAACTCGGGGTCGAGTGGGGCCACCGTGCTCGATCCGGTCGCGTAGTCGTGCTTGTAAAGCGATGTCGACATTTTCGTTCCGCCTGAATCGACGAAGCCGCCCTCGAGGCCCACGGTGTAGCCGAAACGATGCCGGCTGCCGAGCAGCGTCTCGTTGATCCGGGGGAACTCCTGGGAACGGTCGTCGCGGCGTTCACTGGTCACCGCGCCAGTCGTCAGGTCGATCGTCCAGCGGTCCAACTTGGGGGTGACGCCGCCGGGCCCACGCCGGTCGCGGTCGAACATCCGGTCGTAGCGCACCACGTCGAGCACCAGGACCTCGTGGTCGCCGCGCATCTCGGAGTAGGCGTTGAGCGGGTGGTAGACGTAGCAGGGTTCGATCTCGAACCACCGGACATCTTTATTGCCGCCGTCGCGGGGCATGACGCCGATCCGGGCCGGGTAGCGCGGATTCCAGGCGTACGGCAGTTGGTAGGCCGAGCGCTCGTTGCGATTGAACATCGCCGCGATCGGGCCCGGCACCCGTACCTGCCCAACGAGGGACTGCGCCACCAACCGGGCCGGGTGTTGCATCCACTGAGGCATCTTTTTCGGTAAAACCTGCATCGGGTCCAGCGTCACCGGCAGGTCGTAGAGCACCACGTATTTATCGGTCAGCGAGAAGTCGTGCATCATCGGCGATCCCGACACCTCGATGTCGACCGTGCGCCGAGCGTGGCCGTGCGTGTCGATCACCGAATACTGCACCGTCCGGCCGCGGGCGAACGAGTAGGACACCGCGTGCAGTTCGCCTGTGCGCGGGTCACGATGCGGATGAGCGGTGTAACCGCCCGCCAGGGTCCCGTCGAAATCGCACGGACCCACGGTGTCGAGGTCGTCGTTGAGCTCGTAGTTGGCGACGCCGCCTTCGACGAGGGCGAGGGTCTTGCCGGCGTGGGCCAGCACGTTGGTATTGGCGCCGAGGGATTGCATGCCGGCACGCAGGTTGCGGGTGGCCGTCGCTGGCTCGCCTAACGCCGTGCGCACACCGGCGCTGCGGACCCAGCGATTGCGGTACCAGGCGGCTTTGCCATCGTGCAGCCCGACACCGTGGATCATGCCGTCGCCGGTGAACCAGTGGTAGGTGGCGGGGTCGACCTCTGCGACAGGGTTGGGCCCGTTGCGCAGGTACCGCCCGTCGAGGAAGTCGGGGATGTGTCCGGTAACCGGTAGGTCGGTCGCTGTCACCTCGGCGCTCACCGGCGCCAGGAAGTCGTCCAGATACGGATTGGCCGGTATGGCGGTTGCGGCAGTGGACATTTTGATCTCCTAGCTGCTATAATATTGATATTTCACCGTTATACCAACCTCAGGCCGACTGTGTCAAGATGCAACGATGACTTCGCAGACCGAGCGCAACGTGCGTGATCAGTTGCTGCACGTGGCCGTCGACATCCTCAACCAGGACGGTCCCGACGGATTGCAAACCCGCAAGATCGCCAGCGCAGCGGGGACGTCCACGATGGCGGTGTACACCTATTTCAGCGGCATGCCCGGATTGATCGCCGCGGTTGCCGAAGAGGGGCTACGCCAGTTCGATGCCGCGATGACGATGCCGGCCACGTCGGATCCGGTCGCGGATCTGATGGCCACCGGGATTGCCTACCGGCGCTACGCGATCGAGCGTCCGCACATGTACCGGTTGATGTTCGGTAGCACCAGCGCGCACGGCATCAATGCGCCGGCCCATGATGTCCTCACCTTGACCGTGGCCGAGATCGACGACCACTACCCCAGCTTCGCTCACGTCGTACGTGGTGTGCACCGCTGCATGCTGGCCGGGCGGATCGCCGCCGGCTCGGCCGCCGACGATGCCACGGTGGTGGCCATAGCCGGGCAGTTCTGGGCCTCGATTCACGGCTTCGTCATGCTCGAACTCGCCGGATACTACGGCGCCCAGGGCAGCGCCGTCGGGTCGGTACTGGCGGCGTTGACGACGAATCTTCTTGTTGCGCTGGGTGATTCGCCCGAGCGAGCGCGAGAGTCGCAGCACGCCTCGGTCCAGCAGCGCTGAGTACACGAAACCCCCGGAGCCGGGGGTTCTCGCGAGTCGACTACTTGACGGTGACGGTGGCGCCGGCGGCCTCGAGCTTGCCCTTAGCCTCCTCGGCGGCCTCCTTGGGGGCCTTCTCCAGCACCGCCTTGGGCGCGCCGTCGACCAGGTCCTTGGCCTCCTTGAGGCCCAGGCCCGACACGAGCTCACGCACAACCTTGATGACGCCGATCTTCTTGTCGCCGGCGGCCTCGAGGATTACGTCGAACTCGGACTGCTCCTCGGCGGCCTCGGCGGGCGCGGCGCCGGCGGCGGGGCCGGCTGCGGCCACGGCGACCGGGGCAGCCGCGGTGACCTCGAAGGTCTCCTCGAACTTCTTCACGAACTCCGAGAGCTCCAACAAGGTGAGTTCCTTGAAAGCGTCGAGCAGGTCGTCGGTGGATAGCTTGGCCATGGTGTGGGTCCTTCCTGGGTGGTTAGTGCGGAGTTATTCAGTGGATTCGGCGGGCGTATCGGCTGGTGTCGCTTCGGCGGCGTGGCCTCGGCGTGGAGCCTCGGCCGCTCCGCCTCGGGGGCCGCGGCTTCGACGGGAGCCGCAGGCTCTTCTGAGGCTCTCTTTTCCTGCAGTGCGACAACCAGCCTGGCCACCTGCGAGGCGGGCGCGTTGAACAGCCCGGCCGCCTTGGACAGGTTGGCCTTCATCGCGCCGGCCAGCTTGGCGAGCAGGACTTCGCGGGACTCCAAGTCGGCGATGCGCTCGACTTCGGCGACGGTCAGCGCGCGACCGTCCATGTAGCCGCCCTTGATGACCAGCGACTTGTGGTCCTTGGCGAAGGTCTTGAGCGCCTTCGCGACGTCAACGGCCTCGCCGCTGGCGAACGCGATCGCGGTCGGTCCGACGAACAGCTGGTCGAGCCCTTCGATGCCGGCCTCCGAAGCGGCCCGCTTGATCAGCGTGTTCTTCGCGACTGAATAGGTCGCCGAACCAGCCAGCGACCGGCGCAGCTCGGCCAGGTTGGCTACCGACAGACCGCGATAGTCAGTGATCACGGTCGCAGTCGAAGCCTTGAACTGCTCGGCGATGTCTGCAACGGCGGTGGCCTTGTCAGCCCGGGCCATGCATACCTCCTTGGGTTCTAGGCCAGAAAAAACCAACGCCCCGACGCAGGAAGCGGTCGGGGCGTGAATATTTCGTCGGCGCGCGCCAACGAAGGTTTGCCTCGTCCTCCTGCGTGGGCCGCCGGGAATTCCCGGACCTTCAACCGATTGCTCGGTGACCAACGGTCTTTGGTGGATCGCCGACCACCATACCGTGGCCTGCCGCTATCAGCCAAAACGGTTCGTTGAGACAAGCGCTGCCGCACCGATCAGGCCGGCATCGCCGCCAAGCGCGGCCGGCACCACCCGCAGGTCGCGGATGAAGCTCAACCCCGCGTAGTCGGCCAGCGCCGCAATCAGCGGATCGAACAGTATGCGACCCGACCTGGCCACTCCTCCGCCGATGACGACGAGATTCAGGTCGCACACCGCGGCCACCGAGGCGATCATCGCGGCCAGTGCGGTGGCACCACGGTGGAACGCCCGCAGCGCCACCGGGTCACCGGCGGCCGCCGCTTCGGCCAGCACCGCAGCGTCGGCGCCCGGCGGTGCAGCCCAGCCGTTGGCCAGCGCCCACCGCGTCATCCACGGGCCGGCCGCGACGGTCTCGACGCAGCCGCGGCCACCGCACGAGCAGGGCTGCCCGTCGGACTCGACGACGACGTGGCCGACATGACCGGCATTGCCGGTCCGCCCGTGATACGGCACCCCATCGAGCACCAGCCCACCGCCCACACCGGTGGAGACGACCATGCCGAGCAGGAAGCCGACGCCGCGGCCGGCGCCACGCCAATGCTCACCGAGTGCCATGCACAAGCCGTCCCCGGCCAGTCGCACTGGCACTTCGGGCACCGCGGCCGCGACCCGGTCCCGTAGCGGAAAGCCGCGCCAGCAGGCGATGTTGATCGGGCTGACGGTCCCGGCGGCCAGGTCGATGGGGCCCGCGCAGCCGATCCCTACCGCGCGGATCGCACCGTCGGCGACCTTGATCGCATCGGCGATCATCTGCTGGACGACGCCCCACACTTGTTCTGCCGCTTGACCTTTCGGCGTCGGTCGGGTAGCGGCGTGCACCAGTTCACCGGCGGGGTCAACGAGTCCGACGGCGATCTTGGTGCCGCCGATGTCGAGGGCCAGGGTCAGCATCTGGGTTCAGTGCCGGTGGGTGTTGTCGGGTTGACGCGGGTCGCCGGGGTGCTCGTATCCGTGTGCCAGCCGCACCAGCTCGGCCCGACGTTGGTCGAGCCAAACCCGGAAGGCCCGTCGCCGCGCGGCGGCCCGCAGGTGTTCGGCGATCATCGAACGCACCTGCGCCAACGGCGGGGCGGTGACCGCCGGGGCACGCCAGCCGTGGCGGTCGGGGGACGAGGCGGCGAACCGCAACGGGTTCCGGACGTGGTAGGCGGCGATGTCGTCGTCGCTGACATCGACTCCGGCGGTGACGAGGGCGAACAGTGCCCGCGCGTCGGAATCGGCCAGCGCCGCGGCGGCGATGCTGCCGATCTCCAGTCGGGCCGTGACGTCGGGCAGCAGCTCGGCTTCACTGGGCGCGTCCTGGGCCGTCACGCCACGTGCGGCGGCCTCGGCGGCGACCACCCGTTCGGTCACGATCAGCTGGGTCAGCCAGCGACGCAGCTGCCTGCCCTCACTGGTACCTGCCGCCGGTAATGCGGCGGCCAGCGATCCGCCGCGCAGTCGCGCCTCGCGTGCGTCGACCTCGTCGACCGGCACCAGAACCCCTCCCACCGTCGCAGCCCGGTCGACGATGCGGCCCGCGTAGCGGGGTGAGGTGGAGCCGGGCAATCGGATCGGCTTCATCGCACCGTCACCCGCACCGCAGGCGAGTACACCAGGTGGCCGGCGCAGCCGACCCGGATCAGCGCCCACCACTGGCCGGGCTCCACCCAGGCCGGCGGGGTCACCTCGAAGCCGAGCTCGACGGTGCCGCGGGCCGGCAACACCGCGCCCAGCGTCGGCGGGCCGATCCACTCCCAGGTCCCCCAGGGGCTGATCAGGTGCGCCTCCAGGCTCAGGTCGGCCCACGCGTCGGTGCCGACGGTGACGGCCAGCCGAGCCGAATTGCCCGCGGCCACTTCGACATCGGCCGGCTCGTCGGTCAGGTAGACCAGCCCGCCGTCATCGGCACCGTCGACCGAGACCACGCAGACGTCTTCGACCACCTGACGCCAGGCTGGCGGGATGTCGGCGGCGCCGGTGACCTGCAGCTGCGCCCGCACCGGATACAGGCCGGGTTCGGCACGCGCCGGCATCCGCAGCGCGATGTCGGCCGTCAGGTGTTCGCCGGGCGGCAGCGTGAAAGGCAGCGCGGCGGGGCTGGGCGACCAGCCGGGCGGACACACCAGCGTGACGGTCCCGGCCAGCGGTGTATCGCTGCTGTCGCTGGCCACCGTCAAGCGCAGCGCCACGTCGGTGCCCGCTAAGGCGGTGAGTCGGTGCGGGTACAGATGGGCGACGGCGGGCAGCCCGCCCAGCGGCGCCGGTCCGCGGTTGTGCAGCCAGTACCGCGCGTACAGCGGCTGGCAGTTCTCCGTCTGCGGCGCCAACCCGGTGCCTTCGGCGTGCAGCAGCCTTGGCAGGTCGAGTCGCGCCAGCGCGGTACAGATCTGGTAGCCGTGCAGCGCGGTGTGGTGGCGCTCGCGAAGTGGCCGCTCCAGCAGATCGGCGGGGCACAGCTCCGACACCGTGCCCAGCGACGAGCGCACGACGACGGCGGCGTCACCGCCGCGGGTTTCGACCAGCCGGATGGCCACGTGGGCGGGGTCGACAGGGTGAGCGCTGCCGCGTGCCAGCGGGTTGCCGGCGGCTTTGAGCGCGCCCAGTTGCACCGCGCCGGCCGGGTCGACGTGCAGCAGCGAGCCGGTGGCGGGCAGCCCGCCAACCCGCCCAGTCGCCGTCACGGCCAGCAGCGGGCGGGAGAACTCGGCGCTGCGGGCCGGGACCTCGGCGTGGCGCCAATCGCCGGCGCCGCAAACCAACGCGTAGTCGAAAACATGCGTCCAATGCTGCAGCTGGAAGCTGGAGCCGTCGGGCGCGCCGCGCCGCGGCTCATCGATCCAGACGCCGGACGGCCACCCGGTGCAGGACCGCATCAGCGCGGTGTGCAGGGTCCCGTCGGTCTCGACGGCGAAACTGGGCACCCCGCGGTTGCACAGTGCGACCGTGTGCGGTTCGAAGCGTTGCAGGCCCGACGGTGCCTGCTGGGTGACGAGGATCTCGGCGTCCGCCAGGTCGTCGGCCACCGACGAGATCGCCGCGGTGAGGTCGGCGTCGTCGCGGCCGGCGATCACCAGCACCGGCAGCGCTCGTGCATCCCGCAGGTCTGCGTCCGGAATCCAGCCGGCCGCCAACGGCGCCGCCGCGGGCACCCACACTCTGGCCCGGCCGGTATCGGCTAGCTGCCGCTCGACCTCTTTCGCGTAGGACGGATCGGCGGCGGCCAACACCGACTTGGTGAACGCGTTCTGGCCCGGCCCGCCCAGCGCGATACGGGTGTCGGGCAGGTTGGAGTCGACGCCGAGGTGCCCGTAGCGGGGCTTGTCGGCGCTGCTGCAGGTCGCCGTGACCCCGGCCCGCACCAGCGCGACCACGAGGTCGCGCGCCAGCAGGCCGCCGATCGGCTCGGTCGATGCGACCACCTCGGCCACCGACACCGCACGCACACCGTCTCCGACGCGCACCCGCGCCGCCGAGGACAACCCGAACCAGCTATAGGCGGGGTTGTCCAGCGTCCACGGATGGTCTGCGGCGTCCACCGATCCAGAGTCGTTGTGCAGCAACGCGAAACCGCGACCGACGACGGCGTCGCCGACCTCGCTGACCGGCATGGCACCCGGCACCGGGCACGGCCAGCGCAGTCGCAGCAGCCGGTCTTCCCCGGTGAAGTCGTCGATCGTGGTGGCGCAGTCCACCCGGTCGACGCCGTGCCACAACGTCAGCGTCTGGGTGTAGCGCAGCAGCTCACCGACCCGGCCCTGGACGACCAACCGCTGGCCCACCGGACTGCGATAGGCACGCACCTTCGCCGACGTTTCCGACGAGCCGACCACCGGTCCCTTGGGCAGCAGGTGCCACGGGCCCTCGCCGCCGGTCGGGTGCGCCGGGTATTCCTCGTAGACGGCCAGCTCGTTGCCGACTCGGCCCTCGGCGATCAGCTGTCTGCCATCGCGCACCAGCGACGACACCGCGCCGCCACGGGCGGGGTCGACCACCAACCGGTAATACTCGTTGGCGATTTCGTTGCCCGCCAACGACTCCCAGCCGCGGCCGAGGTCGCCGGCGACCAGCCGGTAAGCCCGCCAACCCAGCGACGGCACGTCGCGCGCCAGCCAGCTGACCGACCGTCCGTCGTGCTCGACCAGTGCGGGCAGCTCGGTATCGTCGTGATCCAGCACTCGCACACCGGGGCCGATCGGATTATCGAACCGGACAGTGACGACGTCGGTCCGGTTGTGCGCCAACGGGTTCCACACCACTGTGTTTATCGAACCATCGCCGATTACCCCATTGGACAGCAGCGCCAGCGAGTTGTCCCGGGCCGCACGGCCAAGCTCCCACGCATCACGCCATCCGGTCAGCAGATCGAGGTAGACCTGGTCGGATTCCGAGCCGGTGATGGCGTCGTGATGCGCGCCGTAGGCCAACTGCACCCACGCCTTGGCCAGCGCGGCTTGCGGGTAGTCGGCGCCGGCGAGCAGGCCCGCGAACACCGCGAACTTCTCCGCGTCCAGCACGGCGTCCTCGGCGGCCCGGTTGGCCTGTTTGGTGTCGATGAACGACACGTCCTTGCCGGTGTAGATCGGGTTCATGTCCCGGGTCTGCGGCGACGGCAGCTCTGCGCGGGCAGCCAATTCGGCACGCACCGCGCCGAAGAACTCACGCGGCAGCGCGCACACGAACCGCGGCCAGGTGTAGCGCGAAGCCCAGTCCCGGTGAATCTCGGTGACCCACTTGTTCGGTGGGGTGTAGTCGGTGCCGACCGGCAGCAGGACGTTGCGGGTCAGCGCGACCTTCTTCAGCTCTGCGAACAGCTCGTAGGCGGCCTGCTCGGCTTCGGTCACCGTGGTCGATTCGTCCATCCACCAACCGGCCGAATAGTGCGCCGGCATGTAGTGGGTGAGCAGTCCGCGCCCCGACGGTGAGATCCACTCGAATTCACTGCTGAACTGCATGCCCGCGACGCCGACGTCGCTGTGCATCGGCCCCCACTGGTGGTGTGGTCCGCGGGCCCACGAACTCGAGGTCAGCCCGGCGTCGGCGGCCATGCCCGGAAACTGCGGGTCGTGGCCGAAGGCGTCGAGCTGCCATGCGGTGGCCGGGTCGCCGCCGAGCACGTCGCGCTGAAACCCGCTGCCGTGCACGAAGTTTCGGATTGTCGTCTCTGCGCTGGTGAGGTTGGTGTTGGGCTCGTTGTAGGTGCCGCCCATAATCTCCACCCGACCTTCGGTCATCAGCCGGCGCAGGTCGGCGCGGTCCTCGGGGTGGGTGTCCCAGTACGGCTTGAGGTAGTCCACTTCGGCCAGCACGAATTTGTATTCGGGTTCGCGGCGAGCCAATTCCAGATGTGCGTGAACCAGCTCGAAAGCGTTGGTCTGCCGGCACTTTCCGGGCGGGTCCTCGGTCCAGATGCTGGTGTAGGCGCCCTGGGTGTTCCACCACACCGGGTCGTAGTGGAAGTGGCTGATCATGAACATCGTCCACCCGGGCTCGGCGACCGTGAAGGAAAACGGCGTGCTACTGCCCGCGACATGCGCCCGCCCGGCCCGTCGCTGACCGATGACCGGATGCTCGACGGCAACCGGCACCTCGATGAGGTGTTGTCCGACTCCGGCGAGCGTCTCCCCCGCCAGGCCGTCGCCGTCGATTCGAACCAGCGTCGGCTCGGTGATTTCACTGACCGTCACTCGAACCAGCTGCAGCGGGGTGTCCGGCGGGCCGGTGAAAAGTTCCGTCGACTCCGCCGAGTTCACCCGCATTCCCGCACCCTACGACCGGGGCGGGCGCCGTGGCATGTGCGGCACACGGGTGACAGGCTTGGAGCAGAACCGGAAGGAACGCTGATGCCCGCCCTCGCCTCACCCGTGACCGATGAACGCAGCGCGCTGCGGGAGTACCTGGCCTATCACCAGAGCGCGTTCTTCGCAGTGGCCTACGGTTTGACCGACGAACAGGCTCGTTTACGGCCGACGGTCAGCGAGTTGTCGATCGGCGGGCTGGTCAAGCACGTCACCGCTATGCAACGCACTTGGATGGCGCGGGCCGCCGCGGCACCCGACGCCCCGCCGCGGGACCCCCGGCCGTTCGACGAGATCGCCAAGGATTTCGGCGATCAGCATGTGATGCGGCCCGACGAGACGCTGGACGGGTTGCTGAGCGCGCTTCGGGCCGAGAACGCCAAGTCGCTGCGCTTGGTCGAAACTGCCGACCTGGATGCGAAAGTTCCTGTTCCGCAGGATATCCCGTGGTTCCCGAAGGGCCTTGCCGCCTGGTCGGTGCGGTGGGTGATCCTGCACGTGATCAACGAGCTGGCCCGCCACTCCGGCCATGCCGACATCATCCGGGAGAGCATCGACGGCGCCACCATGTACGAACTGCTCGCCGGGCTGGAGGGCTGGGCGATCTCGGGTTGGGTGACGCCTTGGGAAAAAGGACAGCAAAAACCGGAGCAAACCCGTGCTGACCCGTAGCGGCCTGGCGCGCCGCGACACTGCGCAGGGCGCCATCGAGCTGTACTACGAGGACCTCGGCGACCCGGCCGACCCGCCGGTGTTGTTGATCATGGGGCTGGGCGCCCAGCTGCCGATGTGGCCCGACGGCTTCTGCGCGCAACTCGTCGACGCCGGATACCGGGTGATCCGGTTCGACCACCGCGACACCGGGCTGTCGGTCAAAATGCACGGGCTGCGCGCCGAGAACTCGGTCTATCGGCGGGTATGCCGCTATCTGCTGGGCCGCAGCAGCCCGGTGCCCTACACGCTGGTCGATATGACGCGCGACGTGGTCGCGCTGCTCGATCACCTCGGTATCGGCCGGGCCCACATCGTCGGCGCATCGATGGGCGGGATGATCGCGCAGATCCTGGCCGGCACCGAGCCGGAGCGGGTGGCGTCGCTGGGCGTCATCATGTCCAGCACCGGCAAACCGTTGTCTGCGCTGCCGGCCTGGCGGGTGATCCGGCTGGCGTTCGACTCGCCGCCGAAGGACGCATCCGAGGAGGAGAAGCTGGCCTTCGAGGTGCGCAACGTCGCGATATTCAACGGCCCGAACTTCTTGCCGCCCGAAGCTGACCTGCGCAGGCGGGTCCGGCAGCTCGCCGAGCGCAGCAGCTATCCGCCCGGCATGCTGCGCCAATTCGACGCCGTGCTGGGCACCGGCAACCTGCGGGGGTACAGCAAGGCGATCACCGCGCCGACGGTGGTGCTGCACGGTTCGGTTGACCCGATGGTGCGCCCACGCAACGGCCGGGCGGTCGCCGCAACCATCCCCGGCGCCCGGTTCGTCGTGGTCGGCGGCATGGGTCACGACCTACCCGAACCGGTGTGGCGCCCGGTCCTGGAGGCCCTCACCGAGAACTTTGCCCGGGCCGGTATCCGGTGAGTGGGCTCACAGCAATTGGGACTTGACACCACAGGTTTGGCAGACTGCACCAATGAGTACCAACAACCACCGCGAGGCGGTCAAGCTTGACCGGGTGCCGTTGCCGGTCGAGGCGGCTCGCATCGGCGTGACCGGTTGGCAGCTCACCCGCACCGCCGCACGCATTGTCACCAAGCTGCCGACCCGCGGTCCTTTGCAGACCAAGGTGATCAAGCAAATCCCGCAGACCTTCTCCGACCTGGGCCCGACCTACGTCAAATTCGGGCAGATCATCGCGTCCAGCCCGGGCGCATTCGGCGAACAGCTGTCCCGCGAATTCCGCGGCTTGCTCGACAGTGTCCCGCCGGCGAACAAGGACCAGGTGCACAAGCTGTTCGCCCAGGAGCTCGGCGCTAGCCCGTCGGAGCTGTTCGCCAGCTTCGATGACGAGCCGTTCGCGTCGGCGTCCATCGCCCAGGTGCACTACGCCACCCTGAAGACCGGCGAGGAGGTGGTGGTCAAGATCCAGCGACCGGGCATCCGTCGCCGGGTGGCCGCCGACCTGCAGATCCTCAAACGCTTCGCCCAGGCCGTGGAGCTGGCCAAGCTGGGCCGCCGGCTGTCCGCCCAGGACGTCGTCGCCGACTTCTCCGACAACCTGGCGGAGGAGCTGGACTTCCGGCTCGAGGCGCAGTCGATGGACGCGTGGATCGCGCACCTGCATGCGTCACCGCTCGGCAAGAACATCCGGGTGCCGCAGGTGCACTGGAAGCTCACCACCGAGCGGGTGTTGACGATGGAACGGATCCAAGGCATCCGCATCGACGATGCCGCGGCCATCCGCAAGGCCGGGTTCGACGGAACCGAGCTGGTCAAAGCTCTGCTGTTTTCCGTGTTCGAGGGCGGTCTGCGGCACGGCCTGTTCCACGGCGACCTGCATGCCGGCAACCTCTACGTCGACGATCAGGGCCGCATCGTGTTCTTCGACTTCGGCATCATGGGCCGCATCGACCCGCGTACCCGCTGGCTGCTGCGTGAGCTGGTGCACGCGCTGCTGGTCAAGAAGGACCACGCGGCGGCGGGCAAGATCGTCGTGCTGATGGGCGCCGTCGGCACCATGAAACCGGAGGCGCAGGCCGCCAAAGACCTCGAAGCGTTCTCCACCCCGCTGACGATGACGACCCTCGGCGACTTGTCCTATGCCGACATCGGCAAACAGCTCTCCACGCTGGCCGACGCCTACGACGTCAAGCTCCCCCGCGAGCTGGTGCTGATCGGCAAGCAGTTCCTCTACGTGGAGCGCTACATGAAGCTGTTGGCGCCGAATTGGCAGATGATGTCCGATCCGCAGCTCACCGGATACTTCGCCAACTTCA
This sequence comes from uncultured Actinomycetota bacterium, assembly GCA_963833915.1. Taxonomy (GTDB): domain Bacteria; phylum Actinomycetota; class Actinomycetes; order Mycobacteriales; family Mycobacteriaceae; genus Mycobacterium. The sequence goes on along the minus strand of CAWHZO010000002.1, from coordinate 64,023 downwards.
TGGTCGAAATCAGCCGCGAGCACCAGTCCGACATTGAAGTTTAAAGAGGTCTAACCGCTATGGAAATTCGAACCGGCACAGCACGTTCGGGCAACCTGGACATCTATTACGAGGACATGGGTGAGCCGGGCGACCCGGCGGTCCTGCTGATCATGGGGCTCGGCTCGCAGCTGCTGTTGTGGCGCGACGGGTTCTGCGAAAAGCTCGTCGCCGAGGGCCTCCGGGTGATCCGCTACGACAACCGCGACGTCGGCTTGTCCAGCAAGACCGAACGGCGCAAGACCGGCGGGGCACTGATCCCGAGCATGCTCAAGTTCTGGCTGGGTGTGCCCGGCGACGCCGACTACCGGCTGGAAGACATGGCCGACGACGCCGCCGCGGTGCTCGATCACCTCGGGATCGACCGCGCCCACATCGTCGGCGCCTCGATGGGCGGCATGATCGCCCAGATCTTCGCGGCGCGGTTCGGCCAACGGACGCGCTCGCTGGCGGTGATCTTCTCCAGCAACAACCAGCCGTTGTTGCCGCCGCCCGCCCCGCGCGCCCTGCTCGCGCTCCTCAGGGGACCGAGGCCCGATTCACCGATCGACGTGATCGCCGACAACGCGGTGCGGGTATGGAAGATCATCGGCAGCCCGCGCTACCCGGCGCCCGAACAGCGGCTGCGTGACGACGCGATCGAGGCCTACCAGCGCTGCTACTACCCGTGGGGGGTAGCCCGGCATTTCAGCGCGGTCATCGCCAGCGGCAGCCTGGCCCGCTATGACCGGCAGATCAGCGCGCCCACCGTCGTCCTGCACGGCCGCGCCGACAGGCTGCAGCGCCCGTTCGGCGGCCGGGTCGTGGCCCGCGCGATCCGCGGTGCCCGACTGGTGTTGTTCGACGGCATGGGCCACGACCTACCCGAGCAACTGTGGGACCGGATAACCGGCGAGCTGACAGCCACGTTCGCCCAAGGCTGATCGAGGCATGCACGTTTTCCGATTCGGTCTGACCAGGCCGATCGACTAGCATGGCGGGCGGATAATCCGGGGGGCGGGTGGTCGCCCGGCACGGGGTGGACACCGTGAAAACCAGGAAGGCGCGCAGCGGGATGGCCCAAAAGCTCAGGCCGCATTTCGAAGACGTCCAGGCCCACTACGACCTGTCTGACGACTTCTTCCGGCTGTTCCTCGACCCCAGCCAGACCTACAGCTGCGCCTACTTCGAGCGTGACGACATGACGCTGGAAGAGGCTCAGCAAGCCAAGGTCGACCTGGCGTTGGGCAAGCTGGGCCTGCAGCCCGGGATGACGCTGCTCGACGTGGGCTGCGGCTGGGGCGCCACGATGCGCCGCGCCATCGAGACCTACGACGTCAACGTCATCGGCCTGACGCTGAGCAAGAACCAGGCCGCGCACGTGCAGACGAAGTTCGACGAGCTGGACAGTCCGCGGACCAAGCGGATCCTGTTGGAGGGCTGGGAGCAGTTCAACGAGCCGGTGGACCGGATCGTGTCGATCGGTGCGTTCGAGCACTTCGGCCACGACCGCTACGACGACTTCTTCAAGATGGCCTACGACGCCTTGCCCGACGACGGGGTGATGCTGCTGCACACGATCACCGGGCTGACCGGCCCGCAGATGGTCGAGCGCGGCATGCCGTTGACCTTCGAGCTGGCCCGGTTCATGAAATTCATCATGACCGAGATCTTCCCCGGCGGCCGGTTGCCGTCGATCGAGAAGGTGGAGGACCACTCGTCAAAGGCGGGCTTCACGCTGACCCGCAGGCAGTCGCTGCAGCCGCATTACGCCAGGACCCTTGACCACTGGGCCGAGGCGCTGGAGGCGCACAAGAGCGAAGCCATCGAGATCCAGTCCGAAGAGGTCTACGACCGCTACATGCACTATTTGACCGGATGCGCTGATGCATTCCGGGTCGGCTACATCGACGTCAACCAGTTCACGCTGGAGAAATAGCGTCCGGCGAACCAATGAAAACCAGGGAGTCGGTCCAAGTATTGGACGAATGGCAGGTATCGTGCATGCACTACGCGATAACGTGCACAGTCGGCGAGCACGCCACCCGGTTGAGGCAACACCCCAAAGCACTAGGAAGGGCGACGAAACGCTGATGCCTGACAAGCAAGCCACTCCGACGAAGATGCGCGTGCACTTCGAGGACATCCAGGCCCACTACGACCTCTCCGACGATTTCTTCGGCCTGTTCCAGGACCCGACTCGGATCTACAGCTGCGCCTACTTCGAGCCGCCCGACCTCACACTCGAGCAAGCCCAGATCGCCAAGGTCGACCTGAACCTGGACCAGCTGGACCTGCGGCCCGGCATGACGCTGCTGGACGTCGGCTGCGGTTGGGGCGCCACCATGAAACGCGCGATCGAGAAATACGACGTCAACGTCATCGGCCTGACCCTGTCGAAGAACCAGCGCGCCCACTCCCAGCAGCTGCTGGACAGCGTCGACAGCAACCGCTCACATCAGGTGCTGCTGCGCGGCTGGGAGGAATTCAGCGACCCCGTCGACCGGATTGTCTCGATCGAGGCCTTCGAGCACTTCGGCTTCGAGCGTTACGACCACTTCTTCAAAAACTCCTTCAACATCATGCCCGACGACGGGCGCATGACTGTGCAGAGCAGCGTCACCTATCACCCCTACGACATGAACGCGCGCGGCAAGAAGCTGACGTTCGAGACGGCGCGGTTCATCAAGTTCATCCTCACCGAGATCTTCCCGGGCGGTCGCCTGCCGTCCACCGACATGATGGTGGCGCATGGGGAAAAGGGTGGCTTCGTCGTTCCCGAGGTGATTTCGCTACGGCCGCACTACATCAAGACGCTGCAGATCTGGGGCGCTGCGTTGGAGGCCAACAAAGACAAGGCCATCGAGATCACCTCCGAAGAGGTTTACGAGCGCTACATGAAGTACCTTCGCGGCGCCGAGTACTACTTCAGCGATGAAATGCTCGACGTCAGCCTGGTCACCTACCTCAAGCCGGGCGCCGCGGCGTAACTTTTCTCCGCGCCGCTGTCGGATTGCGGCTGCGCCGTTCGTCGGACGGGTAGAGAGTGGAACACAGGGTTTCGCTCACTACCGGAGGTGACGACGATGCAGTATTTAGCGCTGTTGGTCAGCAAGGAGCGGGACCTCACGCCCGATCAGCGGGCCACCGAGATGGCGGCCTATCAAAGTTTCCACGCCAAAGCCGGACCGGCGATCCGTGCCGGTGACGCGCTGTTGCCTGCGGCGACCGCGGTCCGTATTGCCGGCGGCCCCGACGCCCCGACGATTACCGACGGCCCGTTCGCCGAGGCCGCTGAGGTCGCCGGTGGCTACTACGTATTCGAAGCCGAAAACCTCGATGAAGCACTGGAACTGGCCCGCGGCATTCCCGCCGCCAGATATGGCGCAATTGAAGTTCGGCCGATCTATCACACCGTCGACCCCGAGTGGTCGCGCTCCGACGGTCAGTGGCTGGCGCTACTGTTGGAGCCGCCGGCAGCTGTGAATACCCCGGGCACACCGGAGTGGCAGGCGGAAGCGGCGCGACACGCTGAATTCGCTGCTGCGGCAGGCGATCACATCGTCGGCGGCGCGGCATTGCACGAGCCGGCGACGGCGACCACGGTGCGTGTCCGGGACGGCGAGGTGCTGCTCACCGACGGGCCGTTCGCGGAAAGCGCCGAGATCGCCACGGGTTTCTATCTGCTGTTGGCCGCCGACCGCGACGAGGCGGTCAAATTGGCATCCATGATCCCCGCTTCTGCTGTGGAGCTACGGCAGTTGGCTGGGGTGTCGGGGCTCTAGCCCACGAATGGTCAACCTGGACGGCGTCTTTCGGCGGGAGTGGGGACCGGCCGTGGCCGCGCTGGCCCGGTGGTCGGGTGATCTCACCGTCGCCGAGGACGCCGTCCAGGAAGCATTCGCCCAGGCGCTGCGGGCATGGCCGCGTGATGGCGTGCCGGACAACCCCGGCGGATGGGTGCTGACCGTGGCGCGCAACCGCGCCCGCGACCGATTGCGTCGCGAGTCGGTGCGCCCGGGAAAGGAATTAGCCGCGGTGGTCGACAACATCCGGGCGCGAACCGAGGTAGATGTGCACCGGGTCCGCGACGACGAGCTGCGGATGATGTTCACCTGCGCGCATCCGGCCCTCGACCGATTGTCACAGCTGGCGCTGACGCTGCGGCTGGTGTCCGGGCTTACCGTCGCCGAGATCGCTCGCGCGCTGCTGCAGACGGAAACCGCCGTCGGCCAACGGATTACCCGGGCAAAGGCCAAGGTCCGGCATGCGAACATCCCGCTGCGGGTGCCGCCGGCCGAGTTGCTACCGCAGCGCACACCGCATGTGCTCAGCTGTATCTACTCGGTGTTCACCGAGGGCTACTGGTCGACGGCGGGACCGTCGGCTATTCGCGACGAGTTGTGCGACGAAGGGGTCCGGCTGGCTTCGGAGCTGTGCGCACTGATGCCCGACGAGCTGGAGGCCCATGCGCTGGCGGCCCTTGTGCTGCTGCATGATTCGCGACGGGTAACCCGGGTGGACGCTGACGGCGCGTTGGTGCCGCTCGAAGAGCAGGACCGTGGGCGCTGGGACCGTGGCCGGATCTCGCGTGGCCTGGATCGGCTTCGGCTGGCGCACGGTTCGACCGGCCCCTACCTGCCGCAGGCCGTGATCGCCGCACTGCATGCAACGGCGCCGTCCTGGGATCAGACCGACTGGCGCGCGATTTGTGCGGCCTATGACACGTTGTCGGCGATGACGGATTCGCCGGTGGTGCGGGCCAACCGGGCCTTGGCGGTGGGCTTCCGCGACGGGCCGGAGGCCGGATTGGCCGCGCTGGAGAAGGTGGCCCACGATCCGCGGCTTGCGCGATCCAACCTGGTCGCGTCGGTGCGAGCCGATTTGCTGCGGCGCGCAGGACGGCAAGCGGATGCCCTCACCTGGTATCGAACGGCGTTGGCGTCCAACGGTTCCGAGCCGGGCCGCGACTACCTTCGCCGAAGGATAGCCGAGTGCGGCGGATAGCCGGTCGGGCATCGCACCGGACTGATATCGCATGCGATATCGATTCCGAAGTAAGCCTATGGGTCCGGACTGCACCAAGGCGGTCCGTCAGTGTGGCAACCACACCGACCACATCCGTACCGCCAGGCCAACCATAGTGTGGGTTGGAAGGTGATATCGCATGCGACATCGAGGCGGGATCAACCGCCTTGCTTACGCCTCGGAGAAGTTGCGGGTGACCGACGGGTCGACCGGAATACCCGGGCCGGTGGTCGTCGACACGACGATCTTCTTCAGGTAGCGGCCTTTCGACGACGACGGCTTGTGCCGCAGCACCTCGTCGAGAGCAGCGCCGTAGTTCTCCACGAGGTGCTGCTCGTCGAAAGACGCTTTGCCGATGACGAAGTGCAGGTTGGCCTGCTTGTCGACCCGGAAGTTGATCTTGCCGCCCTTGATGTCGGACACCGCCTTGGTGATGTCGGGGGTGACAGTCCCGGTCTTCGGGTTGGGCATCAGCCCACGCGGCCCGAGGATGCGCGCGATCCGGCCGACCTTGGCCATCTGGTCAGGCGTGGCGATCGCCGCGTCGAAGTCCAAAAAGCCGCCCTGGATCTTCTCGATCAGGTCGTCACTGCCGACCACGTCAGCGCCGGCCGCCGTTGCCTCCTCGGCCTTTTCGCCGACCGCGAACACCGCCACCCGGGCGGTCTTACCGGTGCCGTGCGGGAGGTTGACCGTGCCGCGCACCATCTGGTCGGCCTTGCGTGGGTCCACGCCGAGCCGAATGGCCACCTCGACGGTCGCGTCCTGCTTGGTCGACGACGTCTCCTTGGCGAGCTTGGCCGCCTGCAACGGCGTGTAGAGGTTGTCGCGGTCCACCTTTTCGGCGGCGGCGCGATATGCCTTGCTGTTCTTGCTCATTCGATAATCCAATCTGGTGTTGGGTTGTGGTTGACGAAGCGGGCCGAAGCTGGCCCTCCCACGGGTATTGCTATTCGACGGTGATGCCCATCGACCGGGCGGTGCCGGCGATGATCTTGGCGGCGGCGTCGATGTCGTTGGCGTTGAGGTCGGACTTCTTGGTTTCGGCGATCTCGCGCACCTGAGCCCAGCTGACCTTGGCCACCTTGGTGACGTGCGGTTCGGCCGAGCCCTTGCCCACGCCGGCGGCTTTGAGCAGCAGCTTGGCTGCCGGCGGTGTCTTGAGCGCAAAGGTGAAGCTGCGGTCCTCGTAGACGGTGATCTCCACCGGGATGACGTTGCCGCGCTGGCTGTCCGTCGCGGCGTTGTACGCCTTGCAGAACTCCATGATGTTGACGCCGTGCTGACCGAGCGCCGGGCCGACCGGCGGGGCGGGATTGGCTTCACCGGCCTTGATCTGGAGCTTGATCAGCCCGACGGCTTTCTTCTTCTTCGGGGGCATGAGTGTTGGTGTTCCTTCCTAATTGCCCGGCTTCTCCTCAGGCCACTGCGTGGCCTGCATCGTCGCCGGGCGCCCTATTCCTAAATCTTGGAGACCTGGGTGAAGCCCAGTTCCACAGGTGTTTCGCGGCCGAAGATGGACACCAGCACCTTGAGTTTTTGTTGTTCGGCGTTGACCTCGTTGATGGTGGCCGGCAGCGTGGCGAACGGCCCGTCCATCACGGTGACCGATTCGCCAACCTCGTAGTCGACCTCGATCACCGGACGTTCGAAACCACCTTCGCCTGCCGACGCCGCGGTGCTGGCCGCGCCCTTGGCGGGCTTCTTGGCCGCACCCTGCGGCAGCAGGAACTTCACCACGTCGTCGAGTCGGAGCGCCGATGGCCGAGACGTCGCGCCGACGAATCCGGTGACGCCCGGGGTGTTGCGCACCGCCGACCATGAATCGTCGGTCAAGTCCATGCGCACCAGGATGTAGCCCGGCAACACCTTGCGGTTGACCTGCTTGCGTTGGCCGTTCTTGATCTCGGTGACCTCTTCAGTGGGCACTTCCACCTGGAAGATGTAGTCACCGACGTCCAGGTTCTGCACACGGGTCTCGAGGTTGGCTTTGACCTTGTTCTCGTATCCGGCGTAGGAGTGGATGACATACCAGTCGCCGGGCTTGGCGCGCAGGTCGGCTTTCAGCGCGGCGGCCGGGTCGACCTCTTCGGGCTCAGCCGACTCCTCGGGCTCAGCCGATTCTTTGGGCTCGGCCGGCTCAGCGGTCTCGTCTGCCACCGGTTCGGCGCTGGCCGTCCCGGGTGCGTCGTCGACGGTGACCTCTTGCAGGGCCGCTTCGATGTCGACCGTCTCACCCGCCGGCAGATCGCCGTTGGAGGTAGTCACGGTTGTGGAGTCCTTCCTAATATGTCAGCTCTTGGCGGCCTTGAAAAAGCTCAGCCGAACACCAGCAGAACCAGCTTGGCCAAGCCCAGATCCACCAGGCCGATCAACGTCACCATGAACACCAGGAACGCCAGCACCACCGAGGTGTAGGAGCCCATCTGCTTGCGGTTGGGCCAGATGACCTTTCGCAGCTCGGCGACAACCTGCCTGAGGTAGGTGATGACAAAGACGATCGGGTTGCTCGACGGCTCGTCGGATTTGCGGGTCTTTTTGGCTTTCTTCGCCTTCTTGCCCGTCGCGTCGTCGGCGCTGCTCTCCGTGAGCTCGACCGCACCGGACGAGCTGTCGTCGCCGCTGTCGTGGCCCTCCGCGCGCTGACGGGACCGCTTACCGGTGGGCCGCTGCGGCCGCGTCACTACCGCCGTACGACCGCCGTGCTCTTCGTCGGTCGCGTTGCCGTCGGCTGCGTCGGCAACGTCGCGTTCGTCGCTCACCGCATGCTCCTTCGTTTTCGTTCATCCACCTCGTGCCTGGTGGCTTCTCTCCAGTGTCCACCATGGCACGCGTACGCCCTAAGCAGGGGCGACAGGACTTGAACCTGCAACCTGCGGTTTTGGAGACCGCTGCTCTGCCAGTTGAGCTACGCCCCTTCGCTGGTTGGCAGGCCAACCTGCGCGTGCCGGGGCCTTCCCTGTGCGCGCGCTCTCCCGCTGTTCGACTGAAGAAAACACGCTGGTAATGGGAAAACCCCGAGGTCCGAGTGTACATCGGAGCAAGTCTCAGGTACTAATTACGCCGTCCTGACGACCTGCCCGGACTCCATGTCCCACTTGAGATTGATCGAGTCGTCGCCCTCGTGACCCATCACCGTGGTCCAGGCCTCCAACACGACCTCTCCGGCCTGGTTGGTGCAGGTGTTCCTGGTGACCACGATGTCGGCGCCGAACCGTTCGACGACGGAGTGGACCTCCATCCGGGCATGCAGCACATCACCGGCAAGGATCGGCTTGTGAAAGACGAACCGCTGGTCGACCTGGACGATCTGCAGCGTCTCGTAGCCGGTGTCGACCTTCCGCATGAAGTCCGCCTGGACCATCTTCCCGAGGATCGTGACGAACGTCGGCGGCGCGACGAGGCCGTCATACCCGAGTTCGGCGGCCGCCTCTTCGTCCAGGGAGGCCGGGTCGTCGGCCTTGACCGCCTTGGCGAATTCGCGCACCTTCTCCCGGCCCACCTCGTAGCTGTCCGGGTACTCCCACAACATCCCGTCGATGTCGGTGTTGATCGCCACCGTTACGCCAACTTCGCCGATGCAACGGCCCGGCCGAAGATCTTCTTGCCGCCAGTGGTGGCTGTAATGGCGATCGTCACCGACTTGTCGTCGGGATCGAGCGACTTCACCCTGCCGGTGAACACGATCTCGGCGCCCTTGCCGTCGTTGGGCACCGGCACCACCGCGGTGAACCGCACGTTGTACTCGGTCACCGCGCCGGGGTCGCCGACCCACGAAGTGACGAAGCCCCCGCCCAGGCCCATGGTCAGCATGCCGTGCGCGATCGCGGTGTCCAGCCCGACGACCTTGGCGATCTCGTCGTCCCAGTGAATCGGGTTGAGATCGCCCGAAACACCCGCATAGTTGACCAGATCCTGCCGGGTCAGCGCGTAGACCTTCTCGGGAAGCTGGTCACCGACCTTCACCGAACTGAACTCACGCAGTGGCATGGCTGAAACCCTCGTCTCCGTCGTCGTTAGAACGACCCGCCAGGGTCGTGTAAGTCTCCTGCACCACGTCGCCAGCGTCGTTGGAGACGATGTTCTTGGTGACGATGATGTCGGTGCCGTGCGCCTGGCGCACCGAGTCCACATAGACGTCGCAGTACAGCTTGTCGCCGACCTGAATCGGCTTCAGGAACTTCAGCACCTGGTCGACCTGCACAATGTTGGCGTCCTGTATGCCGATGTTGGCGTAAGCGAAAAACGCGCGCTGGGCCTGGTAGCCGAACACCGAGATGAAGGTCAGCGGTGCCAGCAGCCCGTCATAGCCCAGTTCGACGGCGGCCTTGTCCTCGGAGTAGAAGGGGTCATCATTTTTGACGGCGACGGCGTACTCCCGGATCTTTTCCCGCTCCACGATGTAGTGGTCCGGGTACCGGTAGTGCATCCCGACGACGTCTTCGCCCAACGCCACGTCTCTAGAACCTACCTAGTCAGTTTGAGTATTTGCTCGCGCGTCAGCGCTAGCGTGTCTCGCGGTGGGCTTGGTGCTTGCCGCAGTTGGGGCAGAATTTCTTCAGCTCCAGCCGGTCGGGATCGTTGCGGCGGTTCTTCTTGGTGATGTAGTTGCGGTGTTTGCACACCTCGCACGCCAAGGTGATCTTGGGCCGTACGTCGGTACTGGAGGCCACGTCGGTTCTCTTTTCGGGTTCTCGTTGTTTTCTTGTAGCGATGGCCGGACTCGAACCGGCGACCTAACGATTATGAGTCGTTCGCTCTAACCGACTGAGCTACACCGCCTTGGGACCTACGCCCCCGGTTATGCGCCGCCTGCCTGCTCGGCGTCCGCCGAGCCCCCTAACGGAATCGAACCGTTGACCTTTTCCTTACCATGGAAACGCTCTACCGACTGAGCTAAGGGGGCCGTAAACCCGTAGCGAACAGTCGTGCCTCGGGCCTAGAAGAGGGTACAGCCTGGTCTGCGAGGGCACCAAACGATCATGTACACCCCAGTCTAGGCTGAGCGGGTGCCCGACACCGACCGGTTGTACTTTCGTCAACTGCTCTCCGGCCGTGACTTCGCTGCCGGTGACGGGATCGCGGCGCAGATGCGCAACTTCGCGTACTTGATCGGGGACCGCCAGACCGGTGACTGCGTCGTGGTCGACCCCGCGTATGCAGCCGGCGATCTGGTCGACACGCTCGAGGCCGACGGCATGCACCTGTCCGGCGTGCTGGTCACCCACCACCACCCCGACCATGTCGGCGGCTCGATGATGGGCTTCGAGCTGAAGGGTCTGGCCGAGCTGCTCGAGCGCGTCAGCGTCCCCGTCCACGTCAACTCGCACGAGGCGCTGTTCGTTTCGCGGATTACCGGGATCGCGTTGGGCGATCTCACCTCGCATGAGCACGGCGACAAGGTCAGCGTCGGCGATATCGACATCGAGCTTTTGCACACTCCGGGCCACACCCCAGGCAGCCAATGCTTTCTGCTCGACGGCAGGCTGGTCGCCGGCGACACGCTGTTTTTGGAGGGCTGCGGGCGAACCGACTTTCCCGGCGGGGATTCCGATGAGATCTTTCGCAGCCTGCAGAAGATTGCTCAGCTCCCTGGCGATCCGACGGTATTTCCCGGACACTGGTATTCACTCGAACCGAGTGCCTCACTGTCAGAGGTCAAACGCTCTAACTACGTTTACCGTGTCGCTAATCTCGAGCAGTGGCGAACACTGATGGGTGGATAGTTGTGCTCCAACGGGTCCTCCAGCGAATTTTAATGCCTTTAATTGCTGTGATATAAGCGGAGGATGGGTTCTTCGATGGGATGGATCCACGATCGGTGGCACCAGGTGGCGGGGGCAGGATCCGGTACCTGGTTGGCGTGGGCCGTCTGGGCCCTCCTCGGCCTCGCCGTCATCGCCCTCATTTACGCGAATGTGCAAATCCGTCGCAATCGCCGATTGGCATCCGATGAAATCCGTCCGCATGTCGGGATGTTCATGGAGCCGCACGCCGCGGACTGGCATGTGATCGAACTAGTCGTCCGGAATTTCGGAAAAACCCCGGCCTACGATGTCTCGTTCACTTTTCCGCACCCACCGACCGTCGCCGAATACGAAAACGCCACCGATGGTTATGCCGACGTCGTCGAACTGTCACTCCCCCGCCAGTTGCCGACACTCGCGCCGAGCCAGGAATGGCGCACGGTGTGGGATTCGGCGCTGGACCGCGCCGAGCTCGGCGAGGGCATCGAGTCGCGTTTCCCGGGCACGGTGACCTACTACGACCGCATCGAGACTCCCCGAGGGTGGAAATTCTGGGAGCCCCGCCGGCGCCCGCTGGAGACCAAGGTGGTGCTGGACTGGGCTTCGCTGCCGCCGGTGCAGCGGATCGAGTTGATGACGAACCACGACCTGGCCAAGCGGGAAAAGCAGAAGCTGGAGCTGTTGCGCAGCCTGTTGACCTACTTCCACTACGCCACCAAGGAAACTCGCGCGGATGTATTCCGCGCCGAGATCGAGCGCATCAATCGCGCGGTCGACGAAACCAAGGATCGGTGGCGCACCCGCCAGATCGACGCTCCGCCGACCGATGTCAGCCTGCGATGGGGTAACGGCGCCGACGAACTGGGCAAGCATCACGACGAGCGGGTCTGAGTTTCCTATGAGCGGCCCGGTCACCTATCGCTTTGATGATTCCGTCGCCTTCATCACCATGGATGACGGCAAGGTCAATGTCCTCGGCCCCACCATGCAGCAGGCTCTCAACGACGCGCTTGACAACGCCGACCGCGACGATGCCGGCGCCGTCGTGATCGCCGGAAACGACCGGGTTTTCAGCGGCGGGTTCGACCTGAAGGTACTGACATCCGGTGAAGTTGCGCCCGCGATCGACATGCTCAAGGGCGGCTTCGAGCTGTCTCATCGGCTGCTCTCCTACCCCAAGCCGGTGGTGATCGCCTGCACCGGCCACGCCATCGCGATGGGTGCGTTTTTGTTGGCCAGCGGCGATCACCGAGTCGCGGCTCCCGCCTACAACATTCAGGCCAACGAGGTCGCGATCGGTATGACGATCCCCTACTCGGCCTTGGCAGTGATGAAGCTGCGCCTGACGCCGTCGGCGTACCAGCAAGCCACCGGGCTGGCGAAGACGTTCTTCGGTGAAACCGCGGTCGCCGCCGGCTGGCTCGACGAAATCGTGTTGCCCGACATTGTGCTCAGCCGCGCCGAAGAAGCCGCGCGGGAATTCGTCACGCTCAAGCAGCACGCCCATGCTCGGGACGAAGCTGCGGACCCGGGCCGATGCGCTGACCGCCATTCGCGCTGGAATCGACAACATGGCAGCCGAATTCAATTAAGCCTTAGGTTCCTGGCCGGCGGAAGCGGTCGAGGTATTCGGTCCAGTTCCAGGTGGACAGAAACGCGTCCGCCGCGTCGTAGCCGCTCTGGTAAAGCTCTTGCATCTGCTTTTTGCCGATGCTGAAGTCGAGGAATCCGACGTTCGACGAGTCGACGCGGATCGCCCGGGAACTCACCCAGGGCTGGTTCAGGTAAGCCTGGTCGCGGCCGACGATCATCGTGGTGATCAGTTCCTCGATCAGCGGTGGACCGCCGAAGACCCAATTCACCGGCGCCAAAGCCGGAATCACTTTGTCATTCCCCTGAGGAAGGTTGGGCAGCAACGTAACTCCGAAGGTCGGCCAACGCGGCGGGTTGCCATCACGGCGGTCGAATGAATCGATCGGGAAGTTCGACAGCAGGCCGCCGTCGACCAGTGTGGACGTCAAGCCGCTGGTGCTGGTCAGCTTGGCCGCCCGGAAGAAGAACGGAATCGACATCGACGCGCGGACCGCGTCGGCGACCTCTTGCTCGTCGGGGTCCAGACCGTAGAGCCTGCGGTAGTCCCACGGCAGCCGCACCAGCTGTCCGGTGGTCACGTCGGACACGGTGACCACCAGCCGGTAGCGCTGTTCCGGCGGTAGGTTCTCGTCGTCGAGAGCCAGATCGCCGAAGGTGCGTACGCCTAGTTTGGCCAGCTGAGAGCGGATCCACTCGTGGGCGAAATCGCCTTTGTAGATACCGGTTTCGCTCAACACACCCCAAGCGGGGCCGACCAGCTGGGATGCCGGTGATCGTCGTCGGGTCGAGGAATTTTCGGTAGGGCAACGTCATGGTGATCTGCTCGACCTGCTCGGGAGTCAGTTGGTCGGCGCCGGCCGCCAGGATCGCGCCGACGACCGAGCCCGCCGACGTGCCGGAGACGCGCTGGATCGCATACCCGGCTTCCATCAGCGCGACGGTAGCGCCGGCCAGCCCGATACCTTTGACGCCGCCACCCGATAGGACAAGGTCCGCTTTGAGTTCGGTGGTCACGCCCGAACTGTAGCCGCTGGGCTGACCATCGCCATGACTGCCTCGTAGCGGGCGGTGACGTCGTCGCGGTCTGATGGGTCGGCGACCGTGGCGAGGTTGGACCGCTGGATCGCCTCGGCTTGGCGGATCAACGGGGTCTGGTATGTACGGTCAGGGGTTTGTTCGATGATCTTAGCTAGCGCATCGAGCTGCCGGATCATGATGGCGGGCATGCCAACTGCGGCCTGGCGGATGGTGTCGAAGGTGCGCTCCACCAGCCGCTCGAAATCGGGCTGGAAGGCGATGACACGGATGTGGCCTTCTTTGTCACGCCGGATCCGATGCGGTCGCCATGAGGTGGAAATTCGGCACAAGCCATCGGCGATCCAGTCGACGCAGGTCATCCCGGTGAACGTGTCGTTGACTGCCGGCGATAATGCACGCAAAGCGATCTCGACCAATTGATCGAAGCCGAACGAAATGTCCTGTGGAAGCGTGCGATAGGCGCCCGTGATGTGGCCCAATGCAAGCCTCACTGCGACAGATTCGGCAGCCTCGGGCGGCCACACCCAGGCGATCACCTGACCTGCGACCATGAAATGCCCAGGGCGGTAGGGTAACTGGATAACGGCATTGGCCTTGGTAGCGATCTTCAGCAGCGAGTCATGCCGGACGACCTGCAGATAGCCGCTGCGCGGTGTGTTGATCGGTGCACCAGACTCCGCGAACCGGGCCAGCAATTCCTCGTGCGACGGGCCGTGCGTCGCCTCGACCCCGAGCTCGCCACTGCGATCCAGCGCCGTGATCTCGTCGTCCAATGTTCCCGCGATGTTCGCAATTACCACCGGAAGCTGGATCATCGAAGCGATGTGATTGAGGAAGAAGATCAGTACGGCGACGTCGGCCAACGTCAGCATAAACGTCACCGTGATCGACAAATGCGGAACGAAATCACCGTGCGGCCCGCCGCCCACCGAAACCAACGCGACCATCGCGTAGCAAAACGACGAGACAAATGTTCCCAACGTGACTTGAGTTCCCGGATCGCGCACGAAGTTGCGCAGCATCCGCGGACCGAACTGCGTTGAAGCCAGTGTCAGCGCAACGATGGTGATCGAGAAAACGATGCCGACGACGGTGATGATCGCCGCCGCGACCGTGGCCAACACGACTCGAGCCGAATCGGCGCTGCCATTAAGCACCCAGGTCGGCAGCCGGAACCATCCGTCATAAGCCGAGCGGTCGACCGCGTAGGTGCTGCCGAACAGCACTAATATCCCAAGCGTCTGCACCACCGGAACGAGCCACAGGTTGGTTCGCAGCTGCTCCCGCCGCCAGTCGGCCTCGAAGTAGGGACCACGCATCTAATGCATTCCTTCGCCGAGGGGCCACCCTTTGCAAAGACGTTAAGCGCGCGGGACTCTCGGCGCTCGGTTATTGACGGATTCTTTACGGGTCGGCAGAAACCCAATCGTAAGCAAGGAATTTCCCGTCAAATGTCACCACCACGCGGTCGCCCGACGGGTGGCTCTTCTTCTGCAGGTCGACGCTGAAGTTGATCGCGCTCATGATGCCGTCGCCGAACTGCTCATGGATGAGCTCTTTGAGCGCCCCGCCGTATACCTGTAGCGCCTCATAGAAGCGGTAGATGGTCGGGTCGGTGGGCACCGCGGTGGGCAGCCCGCCGCGCATGGGCGGTGCGGCCAGCACCGCGACCGCCGACTGGTCGAGACCCAGCATCTCGACGAGCACCTTGCCGAGTTCGGCGGGAATCGGTTGCTGGCCGAGTAGTGCCGACGTGGTCCACACGACCGGTCGGTCGATCGCGTCGGCCAACTCCTGCCAGGTCAGGCCCTTGGCCAGGCGGGCGACCACGATCTGTTCGGTGATCTCGTTTCGCGTCATGTCTCCACCATAAGACGACTCTCGGATGCGATGTTGCAGGTGATATCACCTCGGGCGCTGAACATGCTGCGGCGGAGCCTAATTCGAGAGCCGCAGCAGACGCTCGGCGTTGAGGTGGGCGATCTTTTCCTTGTCCGCCGGAGGGATCGGCATCCGATCGAGGAATTGCCGGCCGGCTTCCATGCTGGCGAACGGATAGTCGGTGGTGAACACGATCCGGTCGATGCCGATCACGTTGACCATCGCCTGATAGGCGTTGAACGACAGGCTCCAACTGGGATCGGGACCGCCGGGTTCTTGACTGGCGAACTCGCCGGCCAGGATGCCGCCGTAGAAGTTCTCCCGCAGATACTCCTTGACGGTCCGTTTGAGGCCGCTCTCCGCTGTCGGGAACGCATAGTCCGTCCGCCACGCCATCCAGCTCAGTGCCTCGAAATGATGGCCAACGATGATCTGCAGCGCAGGGAAGCGGTCGAAGACGCCGCCGAGGATGAGCCGGACGCAGTGGATTCCGGTGTCGATGTGCCAGCCGACTCCTGCGACGGCCAGCTTGGCCGACACCGCCGGCGCAAAGCCTTGGTAGTACGCGTCGATCACCGGCTGCGGCGGCACGGTCGGATGCAGATAGATCGGCACGCCCAACGTTTCGGCGGATTCGAAGACCGGCCAGAAGAATTCGTCGTCGAGGTAGCGGCCGTCGACGTGGCCGTTGATCAGCGCGCCGACGAAGCCGTGCTCGCGCACGGTGCGCTCCAGTTCGGCTGCGGCGCCCTCCGGGTCGCGCATCGGCAGGGTGGCAAAGCCGAGGAACCGGTCGGGATGCTCGGTGACCGCGGCTACCACGGCGTCGTTGGCCTGCCTGGCCAGCTCGACGGCCAGCGGTGCCTCGACGGCCTCAACGCCGGGAACGTTCGAGAGGATCTGCACGTCGATGCCGGCCGCGTCCATCGCGGCAATCCGGCCCTCCCCCAGGTCAGTAATGCCTGGCGGCGGCCACCCGCCGCCGCCTCTGCTCACATCGAACAATTTGCGGGGACTGTTGGGGTTCGCGTCCGCGATAGCCGGGAGCGTGTAGTGCTCTTCGAAACCAATGATCTTCATGACCGCCTCCTCAGCCCACTGATACCGGACGGATCTGTGGGAGAGCCGGTGAAAGCCGCCGCTACCCGGGAGCTGCCCGGGTCAGCTAGACAGTGTGAACGATCAGGACGTCGACCTTGGCTCGGGTGGCGACAGCCCCGGGGATTGAGAACACCCGCCCGATAATCGCGGATCGCGCGTCGAGTCCCACATTGCCGACCACTAGCAGATCGGCGCCAACCTCCTCGGCAAGATCCACCAGCGCATGTACCGGAGCACCTTTAACCGGCCGATCCTCGATGTTCTTCGCACCGGCCGCCTTGGCTCGGTCGCGGGCATCATGCAACAGCGCGTAGATAGGTGCGTTGCCGGAAACCTTGTAGCCCTCGTCCCGGAGGGCGTCGGCCGCGCGCAAATCATCCTTCTCGGGCAAGTAGCCCGACGCTATGACCAGCTTCGCGTTGGACTCGGCGGCAATCTCGCCCGCGCGGTCGACCGCGCGCAGTGACGACTCCGAGCCATCAGTGCCGACCACCACTGTCTGATAGGCCGTCATTTCCCCTCCGAAGCGTCGTTTGCGATGCCCACCCGAGACACTAACGCTTGCACGCGTCAAGACCCGGAAATTCGACGTAATACCTGCGCCGCTTTTCGCCGCGTACGGTGAGGCGGTGGCCCACATTGACCGCAGCCGTACCATCGCGGCCGATGCGAACGCAGTCTGGGATGTCCTCGCCGACTTCGGCTCGATCAGTTCCTGGGCGCACAGCATCGACCACTCGTCCATCCTCAACCAACACATCGAGCCCGTCGGCACGACTCGACGAATCCAGGTCGGTCGCAACACCGTCGTGGAGCGAATCACCGAGTTCGAACAATCGCGGGTACTTGCCTATGACATCGAAGGCCTGCCCAAGCGGCTGCGCCGGTTCAACAACCGCTGGAGCCTGCAGCCGACCCACGACGGCAGTACCGTCGTGACAATATCCAGCACAGCCGAAATCGGTTCTGGTCCAATGCAAAAACTCGCCGAACGAGTGGTTTGCCGCCTTCAATTGCCGACAGACCGACGCGATGCTCGCCGGCCTTGCGAACCGATTGGAGAAGCCCCATGTCTGATCAGCCCGACATCGTCGTCCTGATGACCGACGAGGAACGTGCCATCCCGCCGTACGAGTCACCCCAGGTGCTGGCCTGGCGCGACCGAACGCTGCACGGCCGCAAGTGGTTCGACGAGCACGGCATCAGTTTTTTCCGGCACTACACCGGTTCGCTGGCCTGCGCACCCAGTCGCCCAACCATTTTCACCGGACACTATCCCGACCTGCACGGCGTCACCCAGACCGACGGCCTGGGCAAGATGCCCGACGATTCACGCATGCGCTGGCTGCGCCAGGGTGAGGTGCCGACGCTGGGCAACTGGTTCCGCGCCGCGGGGTACGACACCCACTACGACGGCAAATGGCACATCTCGCACGCCGACCTGCACGACGCCGACGGACACGTGCTGGCGACCAACGACGCCGACGGTGTCGTCGACCCTGTCGCGGTGCAACGCTATCTCGACGCCGATCCCCTTGCGCCGTTTGGCTTCTCGGGATGGGTCGGTCCGGAACCGCACGGTGCGTTGCCGGGTAATGCGGGCCTGCGTAGGGACCCGTTGGCCGCCGACCGCGTCGTCGGGTGGCTCACCGATCGTTATGCGCGGCGCCGCGCCGGCGATCCCGCGGCGCTGCGTCCATTTCTGTTGGTGGCCAGCTTTGTCAACCCGCACGACATCGTGCTGTTCCCGGGCTGGGTGCGCCGCAGCCCGCTTAAGGCGTCACACCTGGATCCGCCGCATGTGCCCGCGGCGCCGACCGCCGACGAAGACTTGGCGAGCAAGCCCGCCGCACAGATCGCGTTCCGGGAGGCCTACTACTCCGGTTACGGCCCGGCGCCGGTGATCGATCGGGCCTACGGGCGCAACGCGCAGCGCTACCGCGACCTGTATTACCGGCTGCACGCCGAGGTGGATGGGCCGCTCGACCGCGTTCGCCGTGCCGTCACCGAGGGCGGTTCTAACAACGCGGTGCTGGTGCGCACTTCCGATCACGGCGACCTGCTCGGTGCTCATGGTGGGCTGCACCAGAAGTGGTTCAACCTGTACGACGAGGCCACCCGGGTGCCGTTCGTGATCGCCCGGATCGGTTCGGGTGCAACGTCGTCGCGGGTGGTGACGGCGCCGACGTCGCATATCGACCTGGTGCCCACCCTGTTGGCCGCGGCTGGTGTCGACGTTGCGGCGGTGGCCGGCACGCTGGCGAAGTCGTTCTCCGAGGTACACCCGCTGCCGGGTCAGGACCTGATGCCGGTGGTCGACGGCGCTGCGGCCGACGAGACCCGCGCCGTCTACCTGATGACCCGCGACAACATGCTCGAGGGCGACACCGGCGCCTCGGCGGCGGCACGGCGTTTACGACGGACAGCCAATCCACCAGCGCCGCTGCGTATCCGGGTGCCCGCACACGTGGCGTCGAACTTCGAGGGCCTGGTGCTCCGCGTCGACGACGCTCCCGGCGGCGACGGCCACCTGTGGAAGCTGGTGCGCACGTTCGACGACCCAGCCACCTGGACCGAACCCGGTGTTCGCCACCTCGCGGCCAATGGGCTTGGCGGAGAGGCGTATCGGATGAGCCCGCTGGACGATCAGTGGGAGCTCTATGACCTCACTGCCGATCCGGACGAGGCCCGCAACCGGTGGACCGATCCGGACCTACACGAGTTGCGACAGCACTTGCGGACGCAGTTGAAGCAAGCACGAGCAAGCTCCATTCCGGAGCGAAATCAGCCGTGGCCTTACGCGTCTCGCCGAAGCGGTCACTGAGTCTTGGCCGACTGCGCGGCCATCTGTTTCAGCATGCTGTCGTGGATGATGTCGATCCGTGAGCGGGCTTCCGCGCACACATAGGGGTCGCGGATAACGGTGAGTTGATTGTCCTGCTTGGATTCGCCGCCGGTGGACCAGTTCGTCGAGCCGGTGATGACGTCGACGCCGTCGATGATGACCATCTTCAAGTGCATGATCGCCGATTTCTCACTGTGACCGATGGCGATGCTGTTGCCGATCTTCTCGTTGAGCCACGGCGTCAGCAGCGCGTGCTCGGATTTCCCTGCAGCCTGGGTGGAGTCGAGACTCATTTGCACATACATCTTTTCGTCTTTCAGCGCTGACTGAAGCACTGTATTCAGTTCTGGATCGTCATAGCCGTACATCGCCACCACGATGCTTTTGTTGGCCGAGGCCAACAGAGCCTTGAGCGCCTCGTGTACCTGGTCGACCGGGCTGTAAAACGATCGCGTGGCGTCGGGATAGCCGGGCGGAAACGGCGCGGCCTTGTACTGGTCCAGCTCGGTCAGCGAACTCAATGCCATGGCGGTTGCTCCTTTACAAGTCTGGAGTGGTCCAGTCGGTCGGGTCGGCGCTCAGCTGTTGCTGCTGGGCGGACAGGTCCGGCAAGTAGCCCGGGATGTCACGGCGGCGCACCAGGACGCTCGGATGGACCAGCGCGTCGGGGCCCATCGGCCGGCGCCGACGCCCCACCAGGTCCCACAATTTGCCGTTGTTATGAATCGGCGCGTCAGCGAAGTCCTCGAGCACCGCGCACTGCTGCTGGTAGGCGCCGGCGTCGAGCGCCAGTTCGCCGACGACGCCGTCGGTGATCCACTTCAGCGCGATCGTGGCGAGCCGGTGGTCGGGGAACGTCCCGCCGACGTCGGCGTGTACGCCGGCGAACCATCGCTCCTCCAATCCCAGTGGGTGTCGTTCGACGAGGTATTCCCGGTAGGGACGGCGACGTTCGTCGATGGAGACGGCGTGGCGGATGCGCGCCACGTTGGGCAGCGCGCGGGTGTAGGGCCATCGCAAACCACCCAACCCAAGGAAGCCGGCCGCCTTCACGGTGTCCCACAGGCCGAGATAGGCCACCGGTACCGCGTAGTGCCACACCTGATTCGGGCTGTTTTGACGAACGGTGGAAAACAGTGGCTCGCCGTCGGTGCGCCAGCAGAACGCACGGGCGAACTCGGCCCAGAGGTCGAATTCGTTTTGGGTGAAATCCCGGTTGATGGCGTACTTTTCGACGGCGTAGGGCAGTAGGTTCTCCGAGCCGGGCCGCATTAATCCCGGCCGCAGCAACATGCCGGCCAACCGCACGCGCGGTGTAGGCGCCGCGGCTGAAGCCGAAGATGTAGAGCGCGTCGCCGGGCCGCCAATGCTGCATCACGTAGCGGTATGCCTGCGCAACATTGTTTTTCAGACCCAAGCCGAATGCCTGCTCGAACAGCAAGGACAGGGTCCGAGGTAGGCCAGAATGTGCCGCCGCCGGCGCCAGCGTGCCCACGCCGGGGTCGTAGTAGGCGAGCTGGCTGGCCGGGTCGTCCTTCTCCAACATTTCGAACAGCTTGGCGACGTTGGTGAGATTGCCCGCGCCGATTTGGTTGGCAGTGCCGTCAAAGCAGAGGACGATCCGCTTGCCCCGCGGTGATTGCGGTTCCTCGGTCACGTGCGGCACTTTAACGCGGCGGCGCCCGCGTCGTCGGGACTTTGCCAACCGACGGCGATTCGGCCGACTACGCTCGCGCTACATGACACTTCCACCGCCATCGTCAGGCTCGGTCGCCTTAGTCACCGGCGCATCCTCGGGTATCGGCGAGCAATTCGCCCGTCAGCTCGTGGCCCGCGGCTACCGCGTCGTCGTCACCGCCCGCCGGGAAGACCGGCTGCAACAGTTGTGTGAAGAACTTGGCGGCGAGAAGCACGCCGTCGCAGTGGGTACCGATCTCGCCGTCCCAGAGGACCGCGACCGGCTGGTGGCCCGCATCGACGAGC
This sequence comes from uncultured Actinomycetota bacterium, assembly GCA_963833915.1. Taxonomy (GTDB): domain Bacteria; phylum Actinomycetota; class Actinomycetes; order Mycobacteriales; family Mycobacteriaceae; genus Mycobacterium. Next base: position 42,789 of record CAWHZO010000002.1, on the reverse strand, counting down.
TAGGCGCCCAGGTCGACGTCCTGGTCAACAATGCGGGCCTGGGCATCTACACCAAGTTCGGCGCCAAAGGCCGCGACGCCGAACTGCAGATGCTGCGCGTCGACGTCGAAGCGGTGGTGGACCTGACGCTGCGCTACCTGCACGGCATGGTCGAGCGTGGTCGCGGCGCGATCATCAACCTGTCGTCGGTGTCGGCATTCCAGCCGGCGCCGTACAACGCCGGCTACGCCGCCGCGAAGGCTTATGTGCTGTGGTTGTCGGAGGCGGTGCACGCCGAAGTCGCCGACAGCGGTGTCACGGTCACCGCGGTCTGCCCCGGCCCGGTACCCACGGAGTTCGTGGCCACCAACGACGCCAACCACTTGCTCGAGCGGCTACCGGGATTTACCCAGGTCTCCGCTGAGCGGGTGGTATCCGACGCGTTGAAAGCCGCCGAGCATGGTCGCGCGTCGGTGGTCCCGGGCGGACCGCAGGTGAAACTGACGCTGGGCTCCACCCGGTTCGTGCCCAGTCTGTTGGCCGTGCCGGTACTCAAGCGAATGCTGAAGCGCTAACCAGACGTTGGGGGTGGGATCGGCGTGAGCGGGTTGCCTTCCGGGATCGACGAACAGTTTTCCGGCGCCGGCAGGCCCGCGAAGCGATCCTTGATCCAGGCGATCGAGTTCAGCAACCAGATCGGAACGCTCCAAATGTGGCTCAGCGCGTCGTATTGCTCGTAGTAGACCTTGGTGCCCCTCGCGCAGTAGTCGCGGGCGAGCGTGCGCACGTCGCCCGCGATCATCACCCCGTCACCGGGGCCGATGCCCTTCTTGTCGCCCGGTGTGCCCTCGAGCTCCCCTTTGGCGCCCTGGCCGATGAACAGCGGGATCGTCGGCGTACCGGCGCTGCCCATGATCAACTTGTTGGCGCATTGCACATAGAGCGGCAAAAGCTCAGGAGCCGGGTAATCGGGACTGACCAGGTCCTGCCATTTCAAACCGGGGTACTGGCCGAGAACGTTGACGATCGACGCGGTTTGCATCTCATGAAAGATCCTCGCGCCCTTGGAGCTCAAATACGTTGCCAGCTCGGCCTCGACCTCGAATGCGCGCCCGATCCCGACCAAAGCCATCGCCGTGACGCCCGACCAGAACCCGGTGCCCTCGACGTAGTGCAGGTTGTGCGTCGGGTCCACCAGTAGACCGCCGATCGCCGCGCCGATCAGGCGTTCGTTGACGTCCGGCGCGTACCTCGGGGCCAGCTCGGCTGCCCACTCGGTGGCGATTGCACCGCCGGAGTACCCGAGCATCGCCACCTTCGCATCGCCGGGGATGGTGGACGATTTGAACGCCGCGCGGATCGAGTCGAGGGTGTTCATCCCATACTCGGGGCCCGCGGCGAAGTCCGCTCTTTGGCCTTCGGTGTCGGGAACGATGACCGTGTATCCCTCGGCGACAAATGGGCCGAAGACCGCCGCCTCGACGTTGGGGATGACTCCGCCGAGCCTGAGTCCACCCGAGATCGCATACGACGGCTCGTCATTGCGGTTGAGCGAGTCATAGGCGGACTGGTAGGAGATGACTTTCGTCGCACCGAGCTGGATCAGCGGCCGAATGATCGAGGTGACGTTGACGGTCGGCTTGCCGGTCTGACTGGTCGACCGGTAGAGCAGCTGAGTCGTCTCGAGCAGCGTCGGGAAGCCGAAGATGTGATAGCGAAAGCTGCGCGTTTTCAACACCGTTCCCGGCGCGACGCCATCCAGTGGATCGGTGTAGGAGTAAAACGGGTCATCATTCGGCTGCGGCGTGACCACCGCAATGCCGGGCACGTCACGACGATTCGGATACCAACCTGGTTGCGGTGGTGTGGTCATGGCGTTCCCCCAGTCTTTCCAAGCGCATGTTAAGACAACAAGGCTTGGCCGTGGTCCGAATGGCTGGTTGACTGCAACTATGGGCAGGGAACCAGGGCTGGCGCGACGCTTCTTCGATCGGTTCGAGCCCGTGCACGGGGTGACGTATTTTGCGCCGGAGGCGCGGGAGGCGTTGGACGGGTTGGGTTACAAGGGTTATTGGATGGGCTATTTCGCCACCCGGTCGGCGCCGCTGGGCACAGTGCCGCGCGAGGTGGTGACCGCGATCTTCTACAACTTCGCCCCCGAGCGGGTCGCCAAGGCGCTGCCGGCGGCGTGGCAGATCGCCGGCCCGGAGGCCGCGTTGCGCGCCCGGCAAGAGTCGGCGGTTGCGGCACTGCGCCGCTACGGTCTCGACGCAGATGAAAACGTCACTACCGCAGCAGAATTCGCCAGTAAAGCGGTTCGACAGGCGCCACTCGACGGGCGGCCGCTGTTCGCCGCGAACCTGGCGCTGCCGTGGCCGGACGATCCGCTGGCGGCACTGTGGCATGCCGCGACGCTGCTGCGCGAGCACCGTGGCGACGGGCATGTGGCGATCCTGAGCGCCGCGGGCGTTTCGGGCCGGGAATCCAATGTGTTCCACGCCGCGGCGGGCGGAATTCCGCGCGACTACATTGCCCGCACTCGCGACTACGACGAGGAAGAATGGCACCATCAGGAGCACCGTCTGGCCGAGCGCGGACTACTCAACGACGACGGGTCGGTGACCGCGGCCGGCCGGGAACTGAAAGACCACATCGAATCCACCACCGACGTTCTGGCGTTGTCGGCGCTCGACGCGCTCAGCGACGACGAGGTGGAGACGCTCTTCCAGGCGTTGACTCCTGTTACACGTGCCGTGGTCGCCGGCGGCGATGTCCCGGCTAAGACTCCGATGAATCTGCGCCGCGACGAATTGGAGGACGGCAGTGCGCATTTGACCGCGGCTCATTGATACTGAGACGATGCTCGGTCACCTCGGAATCAACGTTCCCGACCTCGCGACGGCCAAGGACTATTACGACGCGCTGATGCCCCTGGTCGGATTCGAGCCGTTCTTTGCCGGCGACGACGAGTTCGCCTACAAGCCGGCCGACAACAAACATGGCACCTACCTGTTCTTCTACCCCACCGCGGTCGCCGGCCCGTACTCACCGGACCGGACCGGCCTACAGCACCTGGCTTTCATAATCCGGCGCCGGTCGCTGGTCGATCGAGTTCATCACCATGTGGTCAGCCAGGGCGGCAGCGTCATCCATGCGCCCCAACACTTTCCGCAGTATCCGGGTCATTACTACGCTACTTTTTGGTCCGATCCGTTCGGCATCAAGCTTGAGGCTGTCTGTCATCATGACCGCGACTAGCGAAGCTGGCGTTCAGTCGACCAGGCGTCCGAGATACGCCATGAGGCGCATCGTCGGAGTGGCATCCTCAGGCGGGATCCTGGCCGCTCCGAACAAGCCCGGCCGACGGAGCTCGACATCTGGCACCACATCCAGCACCTGGTGGCAAAACGCGAGCAGGTCCGCGGGCAATTCGACCGGCCGAGCCTGTGACCGGTACACGTCCCAGGCGTGAATGGTCAGGCCGAAAGTCGGAAACCTCAGCGCCTCGTGCAGCGGGACTTCGCCCTGCGGCGAAGGTCGCGTCGCGTCCAGGTCCGCGTCGGCCAGGGCGTTTTGCAACCCGTCGGCCAGTTCGCGAAGCCGTGCGGCTCGGTCCGCGTACTCCAAGTCATCCGGCTGCGAGGGTTCCTGCCCATCCCCACCTTCGACGAGCGTCACGAGTTTTGCCGCGCTGCCGGTGACGTGAGCCACCAGCTCCGGGATTCCCCAGCCCTCGAGATTTGATGGCCGGTACCAATTCTCCGGCGCAATCTCTTCTACCGCCTCGACGAGGAAGCCCATGGCTTCGGTCACCCTCGCGGCCGTGTCGTCGTTCATCGGCTGCCTCCTGTCGTTTAGCCGGCGGCCCATTGTTTGGCTCGCTCGAGCTCGTCGAGCTTGAAGACGGCGAGCTCGCCGGGAATCAGCCACGCCAGCGCGTGCACGGTACGGGCGACCCAGTCCTTATCGGAAACCACCGCAATTCGTTTGAAGGCCGAATGATGTGGCAGCACAGTGCCGAAGCCCAGCTTCAGATCCTCGAATAACCCGCCGGGCCCGAAGCCCTCGTAGTCGGGCGCGATGACTTCCACGATCCTGATCTCGTCGGTGTGCAGGATTTCTTCGATGGTGGGTTTGACCTCGCGCAACTCGTCGCCTCCCAGGCGGCCCGACACGCGAATGCCCGTCACTCCTTTCGGCATGTCCGGCAGTAGCTCGATCATGGATCCTCCTTCGCGCCGCATTGCCTCTCGCGATCATGCCCCACGTCAAGGACGAGCACGGGTGCGGCGCGGGCGTCCGGGGTCCTCGGCGGCGTGCGGGTTCTTCGACGCCTGACCATCGTTGTCGGGGGACTCTTGGTGTCCTTCTAGCAGCGGGGAACTCGACAGCAGCACCGCACCCGCGGCCAGCAGGGCCGTGCCTAGGCCCGCGCCGAGCAGCCACGGCCCGGTGCGCACCTGCTCGTGAAAGAGTCCGACACCCCACACGCCCGCGACCAGCGGGTTGGCGAGCGTGATGCCAGGCTGGGAGGCGACCAGCCGCCCGGCCTGCAGAGCGTTCTGCAGCAGGAAGAAGCCGCCGGCGCCGACGACGAGGAACGCCCAGGTCTGCCAGGTAGCGACAGCCGCCAGGAACCCGTCGCTCATTGCGGCCGTCACCGCCTTTAGCAGGGTTGCGATCAGACCGGATGCCACCCCGGCCGCGATTCCGGCGAGTGCGGTGCTGAGCGCGGGGCGTCGGGTGCGCCGACCTGCCACGAGGACCGCGGCGATCACTGCCGTCGTCACCCCGAGCCCAAGCAGCCAGGTGAGCAGGTTCACGGAGTTCGGGTCGCCGCCGGTCGGGGAGAGGGTTAACAGCACAACGGCCACTCCGAGGGTCATCGCAACGATCGCCGACCATTCCCGTGCCCGCAGGCGCCCGCCCAGGACCAGCCGGGACATGATAAGAGAAAAGGGCAATTCCAGCACTATCACGAGCTGCACCTGCGACACCGGCCCATTGGCCAGGGCGATCCCCTGCAGCACGAAGCTGGCTGCAAGGGTAACAATTCCGCCAGCCCAGACCGGGCGGCGACGGATCAGCAGCCAGAGCAGCTTCAGCGAAAACTGCGGACGCTCCGGTTCGGCCTGCGTCGCTTTGCGCAACAGCACCAAACCCAGCGCGCCAACGGCGGCCGCAGCGAGCACCAGCACAATCACCAGCATCGGATCCTCCAATCCAGCCGTCCGTTGATCCTGTCATCTCCTGCTACCCGGGCACCCGGACCGGTCATGCACGATTCACGCGCCTGAGATACGCGCCGTCGTGGGACGGCATGTAGCGCTCCTCCTACTCGACGCCAACTACCGAAACCCGCTGCAACGGAGTTCAGTCCGATGTGCTCGGTCTCCAGCGGGATCAGCTTGTCGGTCTGCACTGCACCCGACCTGCTGAGCCAGCGCCTGAGCGTTCTGGTCGCCGAAAAGCCATGAAGCCGGCATCAAACCCGAAACGGTTCAACACGCGTCTCAAAAGAGACGAGATATGAGAGTCGCGAGAGCTAGTCGCAGTTTTTCCGGTCCTCGCGCGCATTGCTGTACGGGAATACGGCGATTCTGCATGCGCGACCGGGTGACGGAGAGTGTTGCTTGACGGACCCAGACTCGGGCGGTCTCAATGCGTTGATTCGCCGAGCCAGTCGCGGTTGAAGCCATTCAGATGCGGTTGATACACCTCGTCGCCGGAGTGCTGGGTGAACTCGACCTTGAGTCGGTGCGGGTCCCACCCGAGCACGTCCTGGCAGGCGCCGATGAGTTGGCGGGCCAGCTCGGCTCGCGTCTCAGCAGATCGGCCTTGGCGCACATGGCATATCAATAGCGCATGCGGCTGCGGATCGTCTTCGCCGCATCGCCACACCGCTCCTTCACCCAGATCGCGGATGCTGACGGTGATGATGTCGGGTCGAGTCTGCATGACCGCCGCGTACACGCTGCCGAATCGCTTGGCTAACAAGCGTTTGGTTGTGCTGTCGTACGTGGCGGGCACGTCGAGTTGGAGGGACGGCATTGGCTTTCCCCTTTCGACGTGGACCGCCAGCGTTGCCGCGCGGTCGGTTTACGCCGACGAGTCACCCGTCTGTTGCTTGAGGTGGATGTAGGACGGTGGGTACATCCTTGGCGCCGCAAAAGACGGCGAGAAAACGTACCGGGGTGTTGCCGTCGTTGCGACCGCGGTGCCATTTCGAGCGCGCCTGCAGGAATGCTTGACCTGCCTCGAAGCTCTGGCGAGAGCCGTCGTCTGCGAATTCCACGGTGAGGGTTCCCTCGAACACGTAGAGGTAGCCGGGAACGGGGTGGACCATCCATTCGGTCACCGCTCCTGGCGCGATCGGCAGAATGTACGACGAGATTTCCGGATCTGGCGTGCTGGGGTAGGCCAGCGGTTCACCGGCGATACTGCTGGAATCGTTCGATACCAGCGATAGCTGGGCTCGTTCCTGCGTTGTGCTGCTGGGCTGATTCATCATTGAGAGTCCTTTCGAGTTGTTTGGAGTGATTTCGTGGAGTCGTGCTCGCGGCGAAGTGTGCCCGAGCGTGACTCCTCTAGCAGCCACCGCGTTGACCGCGCAGTTCGCCGCTAAGCTGTAGTAGACTTGCTGTTTGCAAGTCAGCTTCGGTAGGAGGAATCACGTGCCGTTGCCCAGAAGCCCGATCTTGGAGGCACACTGCCCGATCACCCGGGCTGTTGATGTGCTTGCGGACAAGTGGACTTTGCTGATCCTGAAGAACGCCAACGTGGGGATGACGCGCTTCGACCAGTTCAGCGCCGATTTGGGGATCGCCGACAATATCCTGTCGGCGCGGCTTAGCCGGCTGGTGGAGCTTGGCTTGATGACGCGGGCGCCATACCAGGGCGTGGGCCGCACACGCCATGAGTACAAGCTCACCGAAGCCGGCGCCGACGTCTTGCCGCTGCTGCACCGGTTTGCCGATTGGGGTCACAAACACACGACCGTCCACGGAGCACAGGCCGAACCGATCCGGTTCGTCCACACGGTGTGTGGCAATCCAATCCAGGACGGCGAATACTGCCCGAGCTGCGATGTCACCGTGCCGCGTGAACACGAGGCCTGGGTCAGGCCGTGGCGTGATCCCGTGATGGCAACCCTCGCTGACCCGGTCGCCGGTAGGGGAACGGTCGAGTTCCGAGACCGCCCGGTGAGCAAGACTCGGGCAGGGTAGCTGCTCATATGCCGGCGCCGTGCTCCAGCGAAACAAGGTGCTCGCGCAATTCCGGCGACAACTGGTCGAGCCAGCGTTGCTCCTCGCCCGGCTCAGGCAACACCCGGCCGAACTCGATCATGTCGGTGTGGGCGAGTTCGTTCAGATACACCCACACCACCGATTCCGGGATCTTCAGGACTTGGGTGAGGAGGTCCCGAATGCCAACCATGATGTGGTTTCTGGCCGAGGTGGTCCGCTCGGCGCGGATATGTCCACAGACCCACACCCCATTCCCCGGCGACGGTTGTCCACCGATGAAATGTCCGTCGGGACCGAGATCGCAAAATACGCACTGAGTGAAGGCGATCGGGGCGCCGGTGAACTGGTGGTGGATTACGGCAATCCCCGCGGCGATCTGTGCTTTGGCTGCGGCGGTGACCTGATCCGGGTGCACGTAGCACACGTATGTCGGCATGGTTCCCTCCTGACTTGCACGAAGCTAGCCAACTGTCTTCAGGTTACCACCTGGCTCTCCATTTGCAAGTCAGACTGGGCGGCAAGTTGCCAAACGGCGGACCTAGGTCTGCCATGCACCAAATCCGGGAGCTGCGAACGTGTCTCAATAAAGACGAGATATGAGAGTCTCGAAAGCAAGTCGCAGTTTGCGATGGTATGAAAATTGGGATGCTTAACTCTCTTGCCCGTCCGCTTCCCATTGTTCCCGACAACGCGATGGCACGGCACGATGATGCTCAACGGGTTGCGGCCGACGGCCTGATCGACCGCCTGAGTGGTCGTCGCGTCCTGCAGTCGTGCCGCGAGGTCACGATCTGTGATCGTTTCCCCCGTAAGGAATTTCGAGTAATAGCCGCCAGATGCGTTGGTCGGACTCGTTTTACTGTTGCTTTACCTGCGATAGGCGTATGCTCAAGGCACGGATCCACGGCAGACCAAGGTCGGACCGGAAGAAAAGATTCCTCCTCTCGGCTGTGGCACCTAGCACTAGCACTAGGCACCCACGCGAAGCTAAGCCCATCAACTGGGCACAGCGCGGTGGGCTTGCGTCGAAGGCCGGGAAACCGTGTCCGGACGCCGAGGCCACATTTCACTGCGCCATCATGCACGCTTGGTAACCAGGTGATTGGTGCTTCGGACGGCACTCCTTTTCGTCAGGAGCGCCGTCCGACTCATGTATGGCTACTCCCGGAGCCGGTAGCGGAATTCTTCTTTGCCGAGCCAATCCGCACTCGCCCAGCGGCCGATGGTAAAGACTGTGGTCATGACAGATCCCGATGCGGGCCGTGTTGCGGTCTACCTCGACTTCGACAACATCGTGATCTCCCGCTACGACCAGGTCAATGGGCGCAGCTCGTTTCAGAAGGACAAGGCCAAGGGCCTCGATAAGCACGAGGATCGTCTCAAGCGAGCCACCGTGGACATCGGCGCCGTCATCGACTTCGCATCGTCGTTCGGCACGCTGGTGCTCACCCGCGCCTACGCCGATTGGTCGGCCGAGGTCAACACCGGCTACCGCGAGCAATTAGTCGGCCGCGCAGTCGATTTGGTGCAGTTGTTCCCAGCAGCGGCCTACGGTAAGAACGGCGCCGACATCCGGCTGGCCGTCGATGCGGTCGAGGACATGTTTCGCCTGCCCGACCTGACCCATGTGGTGATCGTGGCCGGCGACTCCGACTACATCCCGCTGGCGCAGCGCTGCAAGCGGCTCGGCCGCTACGTGGTGGGCGTGGGGGTTGCCGGTTCGTCGAGCCGGGCGCTGGCGGCGGCCTGCGACGAGTTCGTCATTTACGACAGGCTGCCCGGGGTTCCGGTGCCCGAGCCCGAACCGGAGCAGGCGCCGAAGGCACGGCGTACCAAGTCCGACGCCGACGACGAGCCGCCCGGCCCCGATCCGCAGATCGCGGCCACCGCATTGCTGACCCGCGCGCTGCAGATCGGCACGGAAAAAGACGACGTCGACTGGCTGCACAACTCCGCGGTCAAGGCGCAAATGAAACGGATGGACCCGTCGTTCAGCGAAAAGTCCTTAGGATTCAAGTCTTTCAGTGATTTCCTACGTTCGCGCACTGAGATCGTCGAGCTCGACGAGAGTTCGACGACGCGGATGGTGCGGCTCCGCTAAGTACGCTGATGGCCTAACGTTTGCGGGGCTTAACGCGGCCGAGTAAAAGCGGCACTAGGTGAACCTTGGTGCTTCCACTCCCAACACAGTGATGCGGAGGAACAGTGACGGACGACGTGAACGGGAGGCCCCCAGACGACGGCGAACAGCGCGCACTGCCACAGATCACTAATATCCTTGACGCTGCCATCCGCCGCGCATCGAAGCTGGCGGCGGGAGCCGTTACCAAGCTCCGCTCCCAGTACCCCGATGCGAGCGATGAGGTACTTATCAATAAGCTCGAGGCCTTATTCACAACCACGGTGACCACTACTGGCGCGGCAACCGGCGCCGCCGCCGCTCTCCCCGGTGTTGGTACTGTGGCCGCGTTGGCCACCGGGGTCGGCGACGGAACACTCTTCCTCACAGCTAGTGCCACCCATGTGTTGGCTGTAGCTGACATCTACGGCATTCATGTCGAAAACTACGAAAGGCAACGCGCTCTCCTGTTGATGGTCCTGACCGGTGGCGGTACGGTCGGAGGGATTTCACGCGCCGCGGGCAGGACGGGCGCTCATCTGGGCGCGCGCAGCGTGAAAGCCGTTCCTCTGCAGACGATTCGTGAGATCAACCGGGTCCTTGGCGCGAATTTCGTGACCAAATATGGCACAAAGCGGGGTATTTTAGTTCTGGGTCGGGCCGCCCCATTCGGCATCGGTTTCGCGATCGGGGGTGGCGGCAACTTCTTAATGGCAAGGGGCGTCATCAAAGCGACAAGGAAGGCGTTCGACAGCGCGCTCGACTACGATTAGCGATGCGCTGACTACGGCGGCCACTATGACGAATTGCACTGCGCCGGTTGGTTATCTCACTCGTCACGAACTCGTGGTCGAGCTCGACGAGAGTCGACGACGCGGATGGTGCGGCTCCGCTAAGCACGCTGCGCGGCCGCAATCTCGCGCCGTCGCGGTCCAACCCGATGCCCGTCCCGCACAACGCCAGCTCGGCGATGCTATTTGGACTTGCGGCGATGTTTAGCTCCCAGTTCCCTGGGTAATCGCTGTGAACTCGCATTTCTGGAGGACCAATGAATCTGAACATCAAGCAATTAGCCGGTGCAGCGGCGATCACAACCAGCGTCGGGCTGTCAGCATTTACGTTGGGCGTTGGGGTTTTCCACGCCACCCTGTCGGATCCGCCCCCGCCATGCCCAACTTGCCAACCGGATCCGGCCGGACCGGGCAGCGGGCCGGCGGATACCCCGGGGATCGAAGTCCCTGGCCCCGGCGGCACACGGGTAGAGCCCCCGGTTGGCGGAGGCCCCAAGAGCGGAGGACGGGCAGTCCAGCAACAGGGTTTCTCGCCCGCCCCTGCGCTCGGATAGCCAAGCTCGCCGTATTTTTGGCGGTCGCTCTACGAATCCGCCCGCCGCGCGGACACGAACAAATGCATCGGAGAGGCCTCTTCGAGGCCCTGCGCGGGCGGGCGGCCGTAGCTGGCCATCAGCTCGTCGGACGTCGTCGCCGTCACGTGCCACCCGTGGCGGCCCAACCAGTCGGCGACGTCTTCGCGTTCCTCGAAGTACCACAACTCGTCGGTCTTGGGAACCTCGAGCTGCACGCCCGCCTTCTCCATCAATTCCCGGACCCGGTCCATCTGCTCGCGCCGCTGCGCGCGGCCGTCGGGGTCGGCGAAGTCGGGCCCGAGGCCCTCGACGGCGATCCGGCTGCCGGGCGCGGCCAGGTCTTGGATGCGGGCGAACAGCAGGTCCTGGGCCGCCGCCGGCAGATACATCAGCAGCCCCTCGATGGACCAGACACTCGGCGCCGACGGGTCAAAACCGGCCTGCTGCAACGCCGTTGGCCAGTCTTGTCGCAAGTCCACCGCAACTGCGACGCGATGACATGTCGGTTCTGCGCCGTGCTCGTGCAGCGTCGACGCTTTGAAGTCCAATACCCGGTCTTGGTCGAGCTCGTAGACCGTCGTGCCGTCGGGCCAGGGCAACCGCCAGGACCGCGCGTCCAGGCCGGCGGCCAGGATCACCGCCTGCCGGATCCCCGCATTGGTGGCGTCGAGGAACTCGGTGTCGAAAAACTTTGTCCGCGTTGCGAAGTAGCTCACCAGCCCCTGCATCCGCTGCGGCATGTCGGGTTCGGCCTCGACGACGGCGGCGGGCAGCTCGGGAGCGCCGTACCAGTTCCACACGCCGTCGCCGACGCGGTCAAGGAACACCCGCGCGAACGGATCGTTGATCAGCGGATCGTCGCTCTCGGTATCCGCCGCGCGCGCCGCCGCTATCCCCAGCGCCGTCGCGCCGACACTCTCGGTGATTTCCCAACTGTCGTCATCGGTTCTCGCCACGCTCCGACACTACGTGAGGCACCGAGTTCAGGATCCCGTGGGAACGAGTAATGCGACGTCGTGGTGTAGATACGCCAGGCCGCTGTCGAGAGTCGCCAATTGTTCATTTCGGCTTCGTGCGAGCTGAGCAAGGTAAGCATCTGTTATTTGTCGGTGACCGACCACGCCGCCGACCTCGACATCGGCGAAAGAGATGCTGTCGGGCCAAAACTCGTGGCGGTTCGCATCCTCGATTGCGCCGACCACATCACGCGCAGCTGCTGCGGATTGGCCCGTGCGCACCAGGAACCGAACCAGGCTTCCTTGCGTGATCGGGCATGTCGCAAATCCCGGGTCGAATGTCGACAGCCATTCTGCGGCGGCGTCGTGATGCACGTGCTCGGTAACGACCAACGCGATGAGCACGTTCGCGTCGAGCAGCGCCGTCACTCCTCATCCTCCAATGAGCGCACGTCCTCGGAGGTCACGACCGTCCCGATGCTTATCAGCGGCAACCCCGTCCTGGGGTCTTTAGTTATCGCGGCGGTGCTGGTGGCCCCCAGGCCGCGTCGAATGAGGTCCGAGACAGTCTCGCTCAACGTGCGGTGGGTGTCTCGTGCAATCGCCAGCGCCTGTTTGTGCAGGTCGTTAGGGAGGTCAATCGTGGTACGCACACCCAAGGTTAACATCGCTGCATCATGATGCATTGATGCGATCTTCGAGTTTGGCGTCACTGCGGAAGAATCGCGCTCAGCATGACCGACAACCCCGATTCCGCGCCGACGTCCCGACGACGCCACATCGTGCGGCTGGGCGTGTTCGCCGTTTTCCTGGTGGTGATGTTCTACCTGCTGGCCGTCCGGCACGTGGTCAACATCGAGGACGTGCGGCGCACGGTCGCCGCGACGGGGCCGGCGGCGCCGCTGACCTACATCGTGGTGTCGGCCGTCCTCGGAGCGATCTTCGTGCCGGGCCCGATCCTGGCCGCAAGCAGCGGGCTGCTGTTCGGTCCGGTGCTGGGTGTGTTCGTGACGCTGGGCGCGACGGTGGGCACCGCGGTCGTCGCGAGCCTGGTCGGCCGTCGCGCCGGCCGCGACAGCGCCCGGGCTCTGCTGGGGGCTTCACGCGCCGAGCGCGTCGACGCGCTGATCGAACGAGGGGGGCTGTGGGCGGTGGTCGGTCAGCGCTTTGTCCCCGGCCTGTCCGATGCGCTGGCCTCGTACGCATTCGGGGCTTTCGGAGTTCCGTTGTGGCAGATGGCTGTTGGCGCGCTGATCGGTTCGGTGCCGCGCGCGTTCGTCTACACCGCGCTGGGTGCCTCGATTGGCAACCGATCGCCGGTGTTGGCGTACGCGGCGATCGCGGTGTGGTGCGTGACCGCAATCGTCGGCGCGTTCGCCGCGCGGCACGGATTTCGGCACTGGCGCGGGCATCGTGGTGGCGAGGACTCGGATCGCGAGGCGGAGACGGGCTGAGAGGGCCCACTTTCGTCCCACCAGTCACGCCGCCGAACCACTATGCGAATTGCCCGCCTCCGAGCGACTTTTCAGCGACAAGCCCGCTTAGCAGCGGTCGAGTCAGGCCTGCCTGAGGGCCTCTATCGCCAGCGTGATCGTGACCTTGTCGCCGACGATGGCGCCACCGCCGTCAAGCAAAAGCTCGCCGCCCACTCCGAAGTCTTTGCGACTCAGCACAACCGAGGCATCGAAGCCAGCGACTTCGCCGTGTCCCATGCCGGGACTGACGCCATTGAAAGCCAGCGTCAGGGTGACCGGCTTGGTAACGCCCTTGAGGGTGAAATCGCCGTCGAGCACGTAGTCGTCTCCGTCGGCCCGCACCGCGGTCGATACGAACGTCGCTGTCGGGTATTGAGTGGCGTCGAAGAAATCGGGGGCCTTGATGTGCACCTCGCGTTGCTCGTTGCCGGTGTCGATGGAATTCACATCGACCTCGGCGTTGACGGACGGAGTGCCATCTTCGGCGATCGTGATCGCACCACTGAACTGGTCGAATCTGCCGTGAGTGGTGCCGACCACCAGATGGCGCACTGAGAAGTTGACCGAGGAATGGACTGGGTCGATCGCCCAGGTCCCGGGGCTGAGCTTGTGGGTATCAACGGCTGCGGTCATGCTGATTCTCCTTTGGGTCGGACCAACGAACACAACTCAGCCTAACCGGACTGTGGTCCGGATTATTTCTCGGCGGATTGTTTGCGGCCGCGGTTGGCGGTGTCGATGGCCTGAACGACTGCGGCGGCGGCCTCGCCCAAGTGCCGTAGTTGCGCTGCACTCAGGGGCTCGACGACGAGCTGCTGAACGAGCTCCGCGTGGCCGGGCGCCGCGCCGTGGATCTTCTTTTTGCCCGCAGCGGTGAGCACGACGGTGCTTGCTCGTCGGTCGTTCTCACAGGGCCGCTTGACGACCCATCCCCGTTTCTCCAGCCGGGAGATCACATGCGACAGCCTGGACAGCGTTGAGTTCGCCCGATGCGCGAGATCGCTCATCTGCAGCGTCCCGTCGGGGGCCTCTGACAGGCTCGCCAGCACCAGGTACTCATACAACGTCATTCCGGCGTTTCGTTGCAGATCGCTGTCAATCGCGCCGGGCAGCGTCATAAACAGCCCCACGACATGTCGCCAGGCCTGTTGCTGGTCGTCGTCGAGCCACGGCTCGGATCGCGCGGTTGAAGTCACGATCTCCAGCCTAACCATCATTGGTTGACGCTTCAACCTTCTTGAACTAGCTTTCGTTGAAGCATCAACTATTGAGAGGAGTTCGGATGAAGTTCGGAATGATCGGTGCGGGACGGTTGTCCCGCGCCATCGCCGGCCACGCGGTCAAGGCCGGCCACGAGGTCGTCTTCAGCAACAGCCGCGGTCCCGAGACGCTCACTGACCTCGTGGACAGCTTCGGCCCACAAGCCTCGGCAGGCACTGTAGCCGAGGCAGGCGACGCCGATTTTGTTGTGCTGGCGGTCAATTGGGACCGGGTCCGAGAGGCAGCGGGCAGTCTTCCCCACCGCGAGGGACGAATACTCATCGATGCCACGAACCAGTGGGCCGCGCCGCCGCCCGAGTCCATCGTCGATCAACTCGAGGTCGGCGGAAGCGAACTGGTGGCCTCACTAGTTCCCGGGACGCACGTCATCAAGGCGTTCGACAACTTGTACGGCCCCAAAGTTGCCGCCGATCCCGTCACCGACACCGGTCGTCGGATCCTGTTCTACGCCGGCGACGACCAAGACTCCAAAGAACGGTTCCGCTCTGTCGTCGACGACTTCGGGTTCGCGCCCGTTGATCTCGGTCCCCTTCGAGTGGGCCGCTTGATGCAGGTTGACGGTCCGCTGACCGGGCTGCACGCCATCCGGGAGCCCGTCCGTCACCCGGTGGGCAACGGCGTCTCAGCCACCGAACTACCAGCCGGCACGTGGGCTATCGACCCGGCTCACTCGTCGATCAGCTTCTGGGTACGCCACCTCATGGTCACCAAGGTTCGGGGCACCTTTGGCACCTTCAGCGGTGACATCACCGTCTCCAGCGAGGGCAAGCCCTCGGTGTGCGCCGAAATCGCGGTGGGCTCGGTCAGTACCGGCAACGACGAACGCGACGCGCACCTCAGAGCGCCTGCGTTCTTCGACGTCGAACAGCACCCGACTGCCACCTTCACCTCCACTGGCGTGTGGCCGGACGGCGGCGGTGGCTATGTCCTGGAGGGTGACTTCACCCTGAAGGGCATCACCAAGCCGATCAGCCTCGTACTGGAGTTCAGCGGAACCAATCCCGGCATGGGCCGCGGCCCAGTCGCTGGCTTGGTCGCGTCAGTCATGCTTAACCGCAAGGACTTCGGAATCGACATCAACATGCCCCTCGAAACCGGCGGTGTGGTCTTGGGCGACAAAGTTACCGTCACGCTGGACATCGAAGCGCTGAAAAGCACTTAGCTAGTGCCGCTCAGCGGGATGCGCGCATGTACTCATCGGTCCGGTGCTGGGCGTGTTCGCGACGGTGGGCGCCGCGGTGAGGAGGCAATAAGCCTTCGGTCACTTCCGTCTCGGTAGTCACGCTGCCGAATCATTATGCGAAATGCCCACCTCCGAGCGACTTCTCAACGACGGCGTCTGTCAGAGACCCAACGCTTGGGCTGCCGCCGTAGCCACGTCACCGCGCAGCTTCGAGATCGGTGTACTGCCTCGCAGATGGATTGCGTTCGAGAGCAGGATTACGTAGGTATCTGAGCTTGGGTCCATCCACACCGACGTTCCGGTGAAGCCGGTGTGGCCGAAGCTGCCGACGGGAAAGATCATGCCGCGCGGCTTGGAAAAGTCCGTATCGATATCCCAGCCAAAGCCAAACAGGTTTAGTCCCCTGATCGCCGGATAGTGCGGAGCGAGCAGCGGATCTGTTGTGTTTGGTGTCTTCGCCATGGCTTCTCGGGCGGCATCGTTCGCCGCTTCGACCTGTCGAGCTGTATGTCCGGGCTGCTCAGGAGTCGTCATCAACTCCAGCGTCGCCTGCTTCAGCGGAAACCTGCTCGGGCGGTTCGCAAGCCGATCAAGCAGCGCCTGCGCATAGAGGCTGACGTCGTGCGCCGTCGAGAACACACCGGCATGCCCGGCCACCCCACCCATGCGGCGCGCCGTCGGGTCATGCACGGTGCCCCGAAGCAGATAACCAAAATCGGGATTCTTGCCCGGATCGGCGTTGCTTTGGTCGTCAATTGCCGTTGGTGCGATGCGCGACAACAGACTGGTGCTCCAGGTACCTGGGGGACAGGCGACCAGCACGCGCCCTTTTGGCGCAGGAGCCCATGCAATCGCAGCTCCTCTAATCTTTTGTGGACCGCATGCTTTATCTGGAGGAAGGTAGTGGGTGTCTTCCATGCCAAGCGGCGCAAAGACATTCCGCTGAACGTAAACGTTTTCTGACTCGCCGGTGAGCTTCTCGATAAGCGCGCCAAGCAGAATGTAGTTGATATCGGAGTAGCGGAAAACCTCACCGGCACCCGACTGCAGCGGCGTGGTGAGCGCACGATGAATGCCTTCAACTTTGTCGGCTGCGTCCAGTCCCCACGCATCTTGGAGATTTACGTCTATCCCTTCGCCTGAGGTGTGCGTCAGCAACATGCGAACCGTGACCTTTGCACGTTGTGGATCGTTCGCCGCGTTGAAGTCAGGCAAATACTTTTGCACGGGATCGTCGAACTGAACTTCGCCGTGTTCGTAAAGCTGCATGACGGCATTCGCCGTGGCGAGGCACTTCGTCAACGACGCCATGTCGAAGATCGTGTCTTCGGTCATCGGCTCGGCAGGTGCGGGCGATCCATCTAGCCCCGCTTCGCCGGCAAGCTTGCGCGAACCATAAGCACGGTGGAAGACGATCCGGCCACCATGCCCGATCACAACCACACCGCCCGGCAGCCGCTCTCCCGCAATCGCATCGTTCATCAGCTTGGAGACGGTTGCGAATTCGGTGGCGGGAGCCCCACTGCCGCTTATTGCTGTGTGCGCTGCATACCTGGCTGAGGACGGCACAGCGAGCGTAAGCAAGGCAGTTCCGACCGCAACGGCCTTTCGCACAGATACCTTGCTCACGTCAGGCGGTTTGGCCGTTGGGCAAAGCGACTCGTCGGCATCTGAATCGCCTCCATGACTCGACGAGTTCGAGCCCAGCCTCGCGGCGGCCGAGGCGGCTCAGCACCGCGTTGGCGAACGGAATCTGCATGAGGATCAGTCTCGTCGCATCGGGGGCGGCGCATCATGGAAGGGTGTGCATCGGAGTCGGGTTTCCACCGCGCCCGACCCACCGCAGGCCGCGGTGGAGGCTGCAACACACGCCCGCGGTGGCGGTGTGGCTGGCGAACCACTATACGAAATGCCCGCCTCCGAGCGATTTTCAGTGTAAGAGAGACTTCGTCGGGCCGTCGCATGAGGCACGCGTAACCCGTAGGTTTGAGACATGCTCGTTCGGCTTACCGCGCTGCTCGGCATGCTGCTTGCCTTGTCGGGGTGCTCTGCTGCGGCTCGGACGGAGACAGGATTCCCGGACGGCACAAGCCTGCACACCATGGCGTTTGGCGGGCTGGACCGCACCTACCGGGTCTACCAGCCGGTGGGCCTGGCGGCGGCGGCACCGCTTGTGGTGATGCTGCACGGGGTCTCTGGCAGCGGCGAGCAAGCCGAAAACTCTTATGGCTGGGATCCATTGGCCGATTCGGCGAAGTTCATCGTCGCCTACCCCGACGGCGTCGGACGGGCATGGAATGGGCACGGCTGCTGTGGCCAGCCCGCCCGGGAGAACATCGACGACGTCGGCTTTATCACTGCGATGGTCGACCAGATCAGCGCCACCCTGGCGATCGACAAGTCGCGGATCTATGCCACCGGGATGAGCAACGGCGGCATCATGAGCTACGCGCTGGCCTGCAACAGCGACATCTTCGCCGCCATCGGTCCGGACTCGGCCACCCAGCTCGACGCCTGCGCCGCGCCGCACCCGACGTCGGTGATCCACATCCACGGCACCGCCGACCGGCTGGTCCCCTACAACGGCGGGCAGGGCGCGAGCTTCGTCAACGGGCCATCGGTCGCTGACGTCAATGCGTTCTGGCGCAACGCTGACCAGTGTGGCCCGCCCGATGTCACCACCAACGATCCGGTCACCACATCGACCGCTTCGTGCGCCGACAATCGCAGCGTCGTGTTGATCACCGTCGAGGGCGGCCGACACGGGTGGGCCGGGGGTACCACCGCCCTTGAGGGAGCGGACCCGACGTCGCACGCGCTGAACGCCACCCAGACCATCTGGCAGTTCTTCGCGGCCCACCCTGCCTGAAATGTTCTGAAAGCCGTTGTGGCTCAGAGCTGTGCGCGCATGTACTCGAGGACCTCGTCGATCTTGGCGAAGCCGCCGAGGTGGCTCTCACCGGAGCGCACGGTCAGCTCGCCGTCTTGTAGACGCGAGACGGCCTTCTGGACACCGGCGATGGGAACGACGTGGTCGGTGTCGCCGTGCCACCACCGCACCGGCACCTTCACGTCGGCCAACCGGAAACCCCAGTCCCGCCCCAACAGCCGGGCATCGTCGACCATGGCCAGGCAGCGACCGTGGAAGGCATTGACCATGTCGTCGACGAAGATCGCCTCGACTTCCGGATCGGCGAGCACCCGCCGGTCGTCCTCGGGCCACCTGCTGGCGTAGATCCGGTAGGCGTTGTGCGCGAACGGGATCAGCGGTGCCAGCAGCACCGTACTGAGCACTGCCAACGGGCGGCGCAGCTGCGTGAGCACGCGGTGATACCGGCGAGCCACGTCGGTGACGCCGCCGCCGGTGGCCTCGGGTCCGACTGACGGCACGGTGCCGTCCAGGATGGCCACGGCGGCGATCCGATCCACCATCGGCGCCTGCGCGCCGCAGGCCAGAGCGTAGGGGCCGCCGCCGGATAGGCCCACGATGCCCAGCCGCTCGACGTCGAGCGCGTCGGCCACCTGTGCCATGTCGGCAACCCAGTCGCTCACCGCGGCGTAGCGATGGGAATCGGACAGCCCCGTCCCCGGTCGCTCCACGATGATGACCCGCAGGCCGAGCTTCTCCGCGGTGCGCCGCCCGAGCATCGGGAATTGGCGCCGCGCGCCCAGGGTGCTATGGAACCAGAGCACCACCGGGCCGGCAGGGTCACCGAACTCGGCGTAGCCAAGGCGGCGACCGTCAACAAGGTGGAATTGGCCTTCCGCGCGCGGCTTTTCGACGCGCGGAACCAGCGGGGGATGGCGCAGACGACTGCTCAGTCTCATCGGATTTCAGAGTCTAGGTGCTCATATGGCCACCCGAATGCCGACATCGCCTTCGCAACCAATAGATTTCCAGCTGTTGGCGCGATGTTTGCGAGGGATTCAGTCAGGCTTCGTCGCGGTGAGCAGACGGGTCGACACCCACGGGCCGCCGTACCACATCCGCCAGGCGACGCTTCGGCGCGAGATGAGGCCTGCCGTAGGTTACGTGGCCCGATCATGGGCCGCCGCCTCAACGAGACGACGTGGATCGCGCCCGTCGACATAGCCGATGAAGGGCGGGTACAGCCCGTAACCGAGGAGTGCCTGCACACGAGGCGGGTACTGGGCGGCGACGGCAGGAGGCACGGCCAGCGTCATCGTCTCGATGGGTCGTACCCATGGTTCGCAAAACTGCGTCGTGATCCCCAACCGAGTCGTGTCACTGACGTTGGCACCGCCACGGTGGTAGGTGCTGCCCAGAAACACCGCGACTGAGCCGGCGCCCATTTCGATCTTGCGGATCCGCGAATCGAACTCATCTGGAGTCTCGCCTCCCCACAGATGGCTGCCCGGCAGGATTTCGGTGGCACCGTTCGTGGCCGTGAAGTCAACGAGCGCCCACACAGCAGATACACCGAGGTGTTGACGCGGGCGCGGCAAGGCGCAATGCCCGTCGTCTGCATGAAGCATCTGCGCCGTCTCGCCCGGATGGACATTTATCGCAATGTGCGCCGAGAGAAGGTACGCAGAATGAAGAAGTTGATCCAGCAACGTCGCCAGGTCGGGATGCGTTGCCAGAACGGCAGTTGACGGCGCCTTCGCGAGTAGCGCGTAGACGCGTTGGGACCGCACGCCCTCGAAGTCGTTGCGGCCAAAGGGCGCCGATGCCAGCAACGGTGCCATCTCGTCGCGAATGAGTTCGACTTCGCCGTCGCTCAGTACGTCGTGAAGCACGACGTAGCCCTGCGAGCGGAGCTGCGCGACCGAGGAGCTCATGGCGGTCAACGGGGACCCTGCAATGCTGCCTCGAGCGCCGCGCTGGATCGGTTCTGCTCCACCATGAGCCCCACGAAGCGATAGAGGGCGAAGAGCGAGATAAACCCGAACATGAAAAGGGTGACGCTGCCGACGGACTTGTTGACCGGATTGAGGAATAGTGCGAACGCGTATGACCCGATAACCACGATCGGCGCGGCGTCGGCCCAACTTAGCGGGCGCGCCCCCGATCGGGCGAGGGCGGCCTTTCCGAGGGTGGAGATGAGCACCAATGAGATGATGAGGGTGGTGACAAAGCCCCAGACCGTCCATCCGATCGGCAATGCGGGGTCGCCGAAGAACGCGTCCTGGAGAGGTAAGGCCCGCGACCTTCCGACCCACTCATATACACCGAACTTCGTGCAAAAACCGTTGGCCAGGAAAGCGATCCAGGCGTGCAGCATTCCGTAGAGCAGGCAGCGCCACACGACCTGCCAAGGCCGCAGCGTACGAGGGTCCACCACAATCTTTCCGTCAAGCAACACGTTGACGATCACGTATACCGGCCATAACAACGCGACCATCCCGACCGGAACCATCAGAGGAACGCTTCCGATATGGGGGCCCAGCATGGGCAGATGGCCGTAGCGCAGATCGCCCCAGATGACCCCGCCGAACATGATGTTGGCCTGCTCGAACCCCCACTCCACCACGGTCGCGACTAAGAAGAATGCCGCGGCGAGTTTTACGCCCAGGTGCTTGAGCATGTGCCCGAACACCGTCACCACAAGCGCCAGCGAGGTGATCGCCTGCGGGATGACCGGCAAGCCCGCGCCACCGGTCAGTATCCCCGACCACAGAGTCATCACGACCCAGACCACGCAGGCGACACCCAGAGCCACGTCGATCGGATTCAGCTGCCGCGCTCGACTACTCGTTCGGTCGTCGGTGCTCGCGGTCATTCGCCACAGTCCTTCCGAGCATGGACCCACCATATGCTGGTGGCTCGTTGGCCGAATATTATTCTAGAATAATTTACCAGTCAATGGGCGATTCCAGTATTGTTCGGTGATGCCCACCGCCACGAATACTGGCGCTCCGCGCCGGCGTGCCATCCTCGACGCAGCGCTCACGATCTTTCTCAAGAACGGGGTGGCGGGAACCACTATCGAGGCTCTCCATCGTGAATCGGGGGCCAGCGTGGGCAGCATCTACCACTTTTTTGGGAGTAAAGAGGGCGTCGCCGCCGAGCTGTACATCGCCACACTCCGCGAATACTTCGACGCCTATCGTGCTGCCTTGCATGGCAGTTCGAGCGCGCGCGGCGGGATCGAAGGGTCCGTTCGCACCCACCTAGAGTGGGTCGCGTCAAACGAGGTGCGGGCGCGCTATCTGTTTCATTGCCGAGAGTACGAGGTAATCGAGGAATCTCGGCAGGCGATCTCCGCCCTGAACGAGCAGTTTTACAGCGAGGCCAGCGTTTGGTTGCAGCCGCACGTGGAAAGGCGCCGCATCAAACCCCTACCGCCCAGGTTGTGCCAAGCGCTCTGGATGGGACCCAGCGTCGAATATGCCAGGCTGTGGCTTGCGCGGGCGACGGAGTTCGACATCCTCGGCGCAGCGCCGGTCCTCGGTAAGGCCGCATGGAGCGCTGTCAAGGTTTGATCCCACACCCGTAGCCACGCCTGGGTCGACGCCCGCGGCGGAAGCCGAGGCCGAGTACTACGCTCGACAACCGGTCGAGCAGCACACCGATCACACATAACCAGGTGTGCACGAAATCCGGTATGCTTCAAATAAACTGGTCGGGTCGACTACATTTTGGTGTACCGGGCCATGGCGAAGCTGTAGAGACCGTAGGTGATGATTCCCACGCCGGCGAGGATCAGAAGTATCGCTCCGTAGGGTTGAGCGCCGAGTGTTTTCAGCGCCCCGTCGAGTCCTGTGGCTTTGTCGGGCTGAGAAAGACTTGCCGCGATGATGACCAGCACCCCGGCGCCAACGATGGCGAGGCCTTTTGCAATGTAGCCGATTACGCCGAGTCGTCGCACCAGGTCGCTGGAGGTGCCGTTGAGATCGTCGAGAAAGTTGCGGCTGGCCCCCTTGTAGATGTGATATCCGCCGACGGCGACGATGATGACGCCGCCGACGATGAGTACGACAGTGCCGCCGGCGGATTGCATGAGCCGCGCACTGAGCGCGGAATTCTGGTGGCCGGTGGATTTGCCGGCATTCCGCGCGAATCCGAGAGTGGAGTAGGCGAATCCGAAATAGACGACGGCCAGCGCAAAGGCCTTCGCCCGATCCAGGATTTCAGGCATGGTGCCCTGGCTTTTCGGGTCGGTGGAACGGCCGAGCGCTGTTTCGGCGAGCCGCCATAACGCCATGATCAGGAGCGCGATCACGGCAGCCCAGAGTGCGATGATGCCGCCCGATTTGGCTGACAACGCCGCTAACGCACCGGATTGATCGGCGCTGCCGCCGCCGGTACCTAGTGCGATCCGAATCGCAAGGTAGCCGATGATGACGTGGAGCGAGCCGCTGACGACATACCCGGCCCGGGCGACGCGCTCGAAGACGCTGTTTTGGGCGATCTGTATCGCAGCGACCGTCACACCGCGTCCACCACGGGCTCGACGGTATGTGGAGACGCTCCAAAGCGGGCGTTGGTGTCGCTGACCAGGCTCTGGCGTCGTGCTTCTTCCACGGCGACGGCTTTTGGGCTCTGGGCGGCGGGATCTTGGGCAGTGTGAGCACCGGCTGCGGCTGCGGTTAGTAGTTCGTGGAACTCCGGCAGCCGGTCTTGCACCTCTTCGACGGTGGTGTGGGTCGCGATCAGCTGCGATGGGTCATCGGGTGAGAAGTCGAGGCCGATCGATCGGTGCGCGGTGAGTTCGTGGCTTTCGGAGTCCGTCAGGGGACGAGAGAGCCGCAGCGTCACGTCGTAACAAGGGTTGTTCTGTTGCGGCAGTTCAAGTTCGATGATCTTGAGGTGCGTTGCCGGTGACCGCGATGTTGTCTGCGTGGTGGGGTGAATCGCAGTGGTGAGGTCCGCGGGGTTCATCGGGTCCCGGCTGTGGGTTGTGGTTCGTCGTGGGCGGCCGCGCGGGTGTCGGATGCTGGGGATGCCGGATCCAGCTTGTCGGCGCGGTCGAATTGTTCGTTGAGGTTGTCGCGCGAGGTGACCGCTTCATCGCGGTGGACGGCAGCTTGTTGTTGCAGACCGGAGGCTTGCGCCGCTTTGACGTCGGCTTCGGCTTGGGCGACGCGGGCTTTGGCGGCGGTCTCCTCGGCGAGGGCTTCCTGTTGTTTGACTAGCAGTGTTTCGTGCGTGGCGTCGTCGCGGATCTTGTCTGCTTCGACGTGGCGCTGTTGGTGGCGTTTGTTGCGTGCCACCCAGGTGAGTCCTGCGATGAGCAGGATGGCCGCGACTGCGGCAACGACGATGATCAAAACGGTTGTGTTGGTAGCCATGTCGGCTCCTTATGTTGGTAAGACGGGTTATGCAGATTACTTGGGAACTGGGGGTTAGCGTTTGAAGACGTCTTTGGCTTTTGCCCCTGCCTGTTTGGCGTTGCCCTTGGCCTGATCGGCGCGGCCCTCGGTGCGTAGGCGGGTGTTGCCGGTGGCGCGGCCGAAATACTTCTTGGTGGCGCCCTTGGCGGCTTCGGCTTTGTGGGCGAGCTTCTTACCGATGCTCATAGCGGATTCCTTCTTTTCTTCGGTGGTCACAGACCGCGACGGCGGGCTGAGCGATATCAAGCGACGCGCGCTGTTTTACGGAGAGGTGTCGACGTGGCTGGCGTCGATTGTTTGCCGACGACGCGCCCAGCGACCGAGCAGGGGAACACTGTGCCTGCGGGGGTTAGCTGCTGTCGAATTCACCGTCGAGTCGGTGTCGGCGGCGGCTGGATTTTCAAGCTCTTGGGTGGGGCCACGGTTCACAGATGCCGTCTCCTGCTGAAAGCGTGCAAGGTCGCGTCGAGCGTCGCGCCCACGCACAGCGCTGCGTCGGGCACCGGCCAACAACACACTTAGACCCAGCAACCCCACCGCGCCGACCACGATCCCAGACAGGAACAATGTGCCGGTCGATCCGGTCACGTGATAACCGAGCACGGAAAAATTCTCCGCCAGCGGATGAGCGGCTCCGGCATTGCCCAGCACCCCGACAGTCCCGACAATCACCGCGACAAACAGAACAACTAATCCGACGATGACCATCATGGCGATGCCTCTATTTCCGGTGCTAGAACCCCAGTACACACCCAGGTAGACCACCTGTCAACGTCGTTGACGTACACCATCGGTCTACAGTGTGAACAAAAAGGGGGTGCTGCTCTTATGAAACAGCCCACTGGTCTTGATATGACCACTGACGGTGCAGGCCCCTCCGACACAGCCGGCGGCTCCGATGGCCGCCCGATCACCCGGCGGCTCATCCTGCAGACTGCTTTAGGGATCGTCGACCGCGATGGTGTGGAGGCACTTTCCATGCGCCGTCTCAGCGATGCGGTGAATCGCGATCCGACGGTGCTTTACCGCCACGTACCCAACAAAGCCGCCGTGCTTGACGGCGTCGCCGAACTCGTCCTCACCGAGCTCTCGGTGGACACCACTGACCCCGACTGGGCCGCTCAGCTGCGCACCGTCGCCCACGACTTCCGCCGGCTCGCACTCGCGCACCCCAACGTCGTGCCATTGCTGGTGACCCGCCCCTTGGCCACCCCACTTGGGCAGCGACCGCCCGGAACGCTACGACCCCTCGAAGACGTCCTCACCCTGCTCATCGCCGCCGGGTTCCCCGGCGAGGACGCCCTGCACATCTACCGGGTGCTATTCGCCTACCTGCACGGCCACGTCGTCGATGAACTGCAGGAAATCGTCGAACGACCCGAAGAAACAGACCACGTTCTGCGGCTCGGTCTGCACCGACTGTCGATCACCGAATTCCCCCACCTACGTGCCCTGGCAGCGGTCCTCGCCTCCTACGACGGTGCCGCCGAACTCGACCGAGGCCTGGATCTGCTCTTCACCGGCCTCGCCGAAACCCTCACCCACCCCGACGGAACGCCCCGAATCGCTTAAGCGGCGCGGACCACAAGTTCGATAGGGCCCACACTCACCAATGCCCGTGATGGACAACCTCATTGAAGGGCCGCCGGTTCGGTTTGCTGATCGGCTTTAGCGGGCGATCAGCGGGATATCCGATGCCGAGCAGGTAGGCGACAAAGTAGCCCACGGGCACACCCAAGATGGCGCGGGCTTTGTCCTGCTCTCCCACCGACGAATGACCGGTACCGATACCCAGATCGGTGGCCGCGAGCATCATCGCCATCGTCGCCTGGCCGACGTCGTACTGGTCTGTCACGTTTCGCCGCTCGTCCGGCGGTACCGGCAGTACGAAGGCGATCGCGGCCGCAGCCCCCGCGATGTGACCGGCGCCCTGCCAGACCGTCGAAAGTTCCTTCAGCTGAGCAGGATCGGTGACGATGACGAAGTCCCACGCCTGGCGGTTCTTCGCCGACGGCGCCCGCCATCCGGCCTCAGCGATCCGGTCTAGATCCTCGTCTGACACCGGCTCCGGCTTGTACTCCCGTACGTTGCGCCGGGCACGTATCGCATCCCAAGCTTCCATCTCGTCCTCTCATCTGCCTGTCCCCCACCATGCTGCCACCACCATCGATCGGCAGGTGCGGGCGAAGGCGCTGCAACCGGCGTGCGACGTTTAGGGTGCCTTTTTGCACTCGGTGCAGTCGGCCGAGGACACCGTGGTGACCTTGATCAGGCGCTTCCTCATTTGCACCTGCAAGCGCTCTTGTACGCGCGAGTCGGTGAGTGCCATATCTTGCAGGCGTCCGCGGGCATCACGGACGATTTCGACACCATCGTCGCAATCCCATAGTGCGAGCGAGTAACCGAAGTTGTAAGCGGACCGATAGCGAATTCCGGTGGCTTCCGGCCCCGCCGGTTGATCTTTATAAATGGCGCGCGCCCACTCTTGCGTCAACGGGCGCGACTCGCTTCCGTCGGCAAGTGACGGCAAGGCCCCGATCGCCAACGCTGACCCCTTTCGGGTGAGGTCAAACATCGCGAGACTCCGGGTCGGCGCGAGGATAGAGACCCGGTAGCGCGGACAGAGCTGCGCCTCCCCGCTCTCGCCGAATACTTCGCAGGCCGAGGTTGCCAGATCTTCACCGACGTAAAGGATCCGCCGACCGCTCGCGTCAACTTCCGGTGGGTCCGCCGGGTAATGATGGTCGAGCCGAGCAAGCGGCCCATATCCCCGGAATGTTGCCCCATCAGGTGCGTGCTTGCTTTGGTGGTAGACGCGGCACCACCGCCAGCGGGTTGCCTCCGGCCGCGGTTCCCACCACCACAAGTACGGCGCCGTCGGTAGCTGGCCCGTTGGATGGTCGAGTTTCTTTACCATCCTGTGGCGGTCAAAACCCGCGCGAGTTCGATGACCGGTTTACTGCCGTGCAGGATCATCTCCTCGCGGGCGTTTCGTCCGTCGAAGTCCGGCTGAGTCCTCAGCATCCACCGGGAAAGGCTCACCGGCCCCCCGGGAAACACGGCTTGCAGAGTGTCCAGATCGGGTAGGACGCCGGTGGGAACGTCAGGGTCGAATTGCCAAGTGGGAACCCGCCACTCGCGACCTACTTTGATGCCGACAAGCTTCCGTGAAGCCAGTTTGGCGGTGACGCTTTGTGCGGTGATGCCGAGAAGCTCTGCTGCGGCATCGCGGCTGATGCCGTTCGCCGCCAGTTGCTGTCGCTGCGCGAACTGGTCACTAAGGTCGGCGAACACAGCTTTCACCGCGGTCACCGAATCAGGGGCGGGGCCCCAGAAACGCTCGTCGAGATCATCGGGTGACTCAGCGGTTGCCGCAGCCTCCAGTCGGGCGACCTCCGAGTCGTCTGCCTCATTCACCAAGGCCTCGACGGCGGCGCGCAACCGCGTGGAGTCGGTAGGCCCGAGCGGACTGGCGGACGCGGCTGGGTCGGCGTTGATCGCGATGATGGCGTACCCGGACTCCCGCAGGGCATTCTCGAGCTTGTCGCGTTCGGGTGCCTGCACAGGAAGATCGTCCGGAAGACGACGAACCTGCTCATCCGCCGCGACCGGTTCCAACATAAAAAATTCAGTCATGACGCCACTCCTCTGACCGAAGGATACGCAACTTACGCAGCTAGAGCAATATAAGCCACTGACTGGGCTGGTAGGCCTTGGCTAAGCCGATTGGCCGATCTCGCGTTCCAGCGCGTCGATCACCCCGCTAAGCTCGTCGACCATCCAGTTGTCGACGCGCTGGACATACACATCGAGCAGCGAGCGGTAGTACCACAGGTGCTGTTGCGGGTCCTTGACGTTGAACCGCTGCCACAGCTCGTCGCCATGCGCGCGGAAGTCCCGCAGGATCGCGTGCGCGTTGTGCAACTTGTCGGCCAGCGAAACCAGGATGCGCGCTGTCCGACGCTTCGGGCAGGTGGTCGACGTAATTCTCCTTGCGCTCGCGCCACGGCGGCTTCGGCGTCTCGAACGTGTCGCTGCACTCACCGACGATCTCGGCGACCTCGTCGCCGAACTTCTCCCGGATCTCCGCCAAGGTCGCTTCGCCGCCCTGGTCCTCGGCGGCGTCGTGCAGCAATGCGGCGATGGCCTCCGTCTCGGTGCCATCCGCCTCGATGACAAACCCGGCCACCGATAGCAGGTGCCCCAGGTACGGGATGTCGCTGCCTTTGCGTGTCTGGGTGGCGTGCTTCTCCGCCGCGTACGCCATGGCCTCGACGAACTTCGGCGTCAGTCGGGGTGATGTTGTTTGGCTGGTCATCGTTTGACTCCTTTCACCCCACTCTGGCACGCACGTACGACAAATCCTCCGAACCGGCCATCGACGTCGGCTCCCCGCTCTAAGGTTGCCGCGATGGCACTTCATCTCCACCGTGCCGAGCGCACCGACCTGCTGGCCGACGGGCTGGGCGCCCTGCTGGCCAACCCGCTGCCCGACCCGTTCGCCGAAGAGCTCGTCCTGGTGCCGGCGCGCGGCGTCGAACGCTGGCTGAGCCAGCGGCTCTCGCACGTCCTGGGCGCCGGCCGCGGCGGCGACGGGGTATGCGCGGGCGTGTCGTTCCGCAGCCCGGGCTCGCTGATCGCCGAGATCACCGGCACCGTCGACGACGACCCGTGGGCGCCCGACGCCATGACCTGGCCGCTGCTGGAAGTCATCGACGCCTCGCTCGACCAACCCTGGTGCCGCATCCTGGCAAGGCACCTGGGCCACTTCGACACCGGCGACGAAGCCGAGCTGCGGCGAGGCCGGCGGTATTCGGTGGCGCGACGGCTGGCCGGACTGTTCGCCTCCTACGCCCGGCAGCGTCCGCAACTGCTCATCGACTGGCTCGACGGCGACGCGCAAGGCCTCGACGCCGACCTAGCCTGGCAACCCGAACTGTGGCGGGCGCTCGTCGAGCGCGTCGACGCCGATCCCCCGCACATCCGGCACCAGAAGACCGTCGCCCGGCTGCAGGAAGGACCGAGCGACCTGCCGGCACGGCTGTCGCTGTTCGGGCACACCCGGCTGGCGTGCACCGACATCGAACTGCTGCAGGCGTTGTCCACCCATCACGAGCTGCATCTGTGGCTGCCGCACCCCAGCGACGAGCTGTGGCAGAAGCTCGGCGACAGCCACGGCGCGATCCCCCGTCGCGACGACACCAGCCACCGCGAGGTCGACCATCCGCTGCTCGCCACGCTCGGACGCGATCTCCGCGAACTGCAACGCAGCCTGCCCGCCAGATCCGCAGACCGACGAATACCTGCCCAGCGAGGACCGCGCCCGACACCCTGCTCGGCTGGCTGCAGTCCGACATCGCCGCCAATGCCGTTCGGCCACAAGGGCGCACGCTCGCGAGCCGATGACCGCTCGGTGCAGGTGCACAGCTGCCACGGCCCGGCCCGTCAGGTCGATGTGCTGCGCGAGGTGCTGCTCGGCCTGCTGCAAGACGACCCGACGCTGGAGCCGCGCGACATCCTGGTGATGTGCCCGGACATCGAGACGTATGCGCCGCTGATCGTCGCCGACTTCGGGCTCGGCGACGTGGTGCACGGCGCGCATCCGGCTCACCGGCTGCGGGTCAAGCTCGCCGACCGCTCGCTGATCCAGACCAATCCGCTGCTCGGCCTGGCCTCGCAGTTGCTGGCGTTGGCCGGCAGCAGGGTCACCGCCAGCGAGGTGCTCAACATCGCCGAGGCCGCGCCGGTGCGTGCCCGGTTCGGCTTCACCGACGACGACCTGGAGTCCATCACCCGCTGGGTCCGGCAGGCGAACATCCGGTGGGGCTTCGACCAGGAGCATCGCCAGCCGTATCACGTCGACTTCGTGCACAACACGTGGCGTTTCGGTATCGACCGGATCCTGGCCGGCGTCGCGATGTCCGACGACGCGCACGCCTGGATCGACAACACCCTGCCGCTCGACGACGTCAGCAGCAACCGCGTCGAATTGGCCGGCCAGCTCGCCGAATTCGTCTGCCGGCTCGAGCGTGCGGTCGACTCGCTCACCGGTGCGCGGCCGTTGCAGCGACTGGCTGGACGCGCTGACCGACGGCATCACCACGTTGACGCGGATCAGCGATTCCGACGCCTGGCAGACCAGCCAGATGCGAGCGCGAGTTCGCAGAAGTGTTGGAGCAGGCCGGTTCTCGCGCTGACACCGCTCTGCGGCTGCCCGACATCCGGGCGCTGCTCGACCGGCACCTGGCCGGTCGCCCGACGCGGGCCAACTTCCGCACCGGCACGCTCACCGTGTGCACGATGGTGCCGATGCGCTCGGTGCCGCACCGGGTGGTCTGCCTGGTCGGCCTCGACGACGGCGTGTTCCCGCGCCTCGGCGTCGTCGACGGCGACGACGTGCTGGCCCGCGACCCGATGACCGGTGAACGCGACATCCGTTCCGAGGACCGGCAATTGCTGCTCGACGCGATCGGCGCGGCCACCGAGAAGCTGGTCATCACCTACACCGGCGCCAACGAGTACTCGGGCCAACCCCGCCCGCCCGCGGTGCCGCTGGCCGAACTGCTGGACACCCTCGACATGACCACACCGGAGAAGATCCGCAAGCGCATCGTCGTCGAACATCCGTTGCAGCCGTTCGACATTCGCAACGTCATCCCCGGCAAGCTGGTGCCCGACGTGCCGTTCAGCTTCGACCCGACCGTGCTGCGCGCGGCGCAGGTCAGCGCCGGCGAACGCAGCGAGCACCCCAAGTTCATCTCCGGACCGCTGCCGCCGCCGCCCGCCGACGACGTCATCCTCGCCGACCTGATCGGCTTCTTCAAAGACCCGGTGAAGGGCTTCTTCCGGGCGCTGGAATTCACGCTGCCGCGCGACGTCGACGGTGTCGCAAGACGCGATGCCCGTCGACATCGACGCCCTCGAGGAGTGGACGGTCGGCGACCGGATGCTCGGCGACATCCTGCGCGGCATGACCGCCGATCAAGCGCGCCAAGCGGAGTGGCGCCGCGGCACGCTGCCGCCCGGCCAGCTGGGCTGGCGCAAGGCCACCGAGATCCGCGACCAGGCGGACCTGCTGGCGTCCGAAGCGCAGCAATATCGGACCGGCGGACGGCCAGGCCGTATGACGTCGACATCGAACTCGGCGGCGGGCGGCGGCTCACCGGCACGGTGTCGCCGGTGTACGGCGAGCGCCTGGTGTCGGTGACCTATTCCAAGCTGGACGGCAAGCATCTGCTGGAGTCGTGGATTCCGTTGCTGGCGTTGTTCGCTCACGATTCCCGCCGCGACTGGTCGGCGGTGTGCATCGGCCGGCCGAAGAGAGGCACCACGCCGCGGGTCGAAGGCGCTGGGCCGCCCGGATGGTGACGCCGTCGAGGTGCTGCGTGAGCTGGTGGCGATCTACGACGCGGGCCGTCGCGAGCCGCTGCCGTTGCCCGTCAAGACGTCCTACGCCTGGGCGGTCGCCCGGCATCGCAGGCGACGACCCGATTCGCGCAGCGGGTTACCGGTGGAAGATCCGATCGATATCCCGGGCGAAGACCAGGCGCCCGCCCACGAGCGGGCGTGGGGCAAGAACGCGCGGCTGGACGACCTGATGCAACCGCTGCGGCCGGGCGAGGAGTTCGACGGCGAAGACAACCGGCTCGGCGCCTACGCCGCTCGGCTCTGGCTGCCGATGCTGCGCGCCGAGAGGAATCCCGACGTGATGGAGCCGCTTCGACCTGCTCGGCCCGCTGCCGGCCGAATCGCTCCACCACGGTGCTGCAAGCCAGCGCGGGAACCGGCAAGACGTTCGCGTTGGCCGGTCTGGTGACCCGCTATCTCGCCGAGGGCGAGGCGACGCTGGACCAGATGCTGCTCATCACGTTCAGTCGGGTCGGCCAGCCAGGAGCTGCGCGAGCGGGTGCGCCGCCAAATCGTCGACGCTGTCAGTCGCTTTCGACGATCCGTCGACGGTCGGCGACAACCAGCTGGTGGCAGCACCTGATCACGGGCACCGACGATCGAGCGCTCGGACCGCAAGCGGCGGCTGCGCGATGCGCTGGCCGGTTTCGACGCGGCGACGATCGCCACCACGCACCAGTTCTGCCAGCTGGTGCTGAAGTCGCTCGGCGTGGCCGGCGACACCGCCGCCAATGTCACGCTGCTGGAAAGCCTCGACGACCTGGTCGCCGAGATCGTCGACGACCTGTATCTGGCCCACTTCGGGCAGGAGCGCGACGATCCGGTGCTGCCGTACGGCGCCGCGCTGAAGTTGGCGCGCGAGGTGGTCAACAACCCGGCAACCGAGCTGCGGCCCCGCGACCCGGAACCCGATTCGCAAGCCGCAGTCTGTGTCGACTTCGCGAAAGACGTTCTGGCCGAGCTGGAAATCCGCAAGCGGCGGCTCGGCGTCCTCGGCTACGACGACCTGCTGAGCCGACTGGCCGCCGCGCTGGACACCGACGACTCCCCCGCCCGAGTGCGCATGCACCGGCGCTGGCCGATCGTCATGGTCGACGAGTTCCAGGACACCGACCGAGTCCAGTGGCAGGTGATCGACCGCGCGTTCAGCGGGCGCTCCACGGTGATCCTGATCGGCGACCCGAAGCAGGCCATCTACGCGTTCCGCGGCGGCGACATCGTGACGTATCTGGAGGCGGCCAAGACGGCCGGCGACCAGAAGACCCTGGCCACCAACTGGCGCAGCGACTGCGGCGCTGCTCGACCGGCTGCAGGTGGTGCTGCGCGGCGCCGAGCTCGGCGATCCCGCGATCGTCGTGGACGACGTCGAGGCCCATCACCAAGGTCACCGGCTCGCGGGCGCGCCGCACAACGATCCGTTCCGGCTGCGGGTCGTGCAGCGACCGACGTTGGGCCGCAGCGGCATTCAGAACCTCCCGATCGACGAGCTGCGCGAGCACATCGGCGCCGACCTCGCCGCCGATATCCGCGCGCTGCTGGCCAGCGGCGCGACATTCGACGGCAAGCCGCGTGCAGGCCCGCGACATCGCGGTGATCGTCGAACGGCACAGAGACGCCGGCGCCTGCTTCAAGGCGCTGTGCGACGCGGGCATTCCGGCGGTCTACACCGGCGACTCCGACGTGTTCACCTCCGAGGCCGCCGAGGATTGGCTGTGCCTGCTGGAAGCGTTCGACCAACCGCACCGCCCCGGGATGGTGCGCGCCGCCGCGGCGACGATGTTCTTCGGCGAAACCGCGGAAACGCTTGCGGCCGGCGGTGATCGGCTGACCGACCGGGTCGCCGACACGCTGCGCGAATGGGCCGCGCATGCCCGGGAGCGCGGAGTCGCCGCGGTTTACGAGGCCGCGCAGTTGCGCGGCATGGGTGATCGCGTGCTGTCCTGGGAGGACGGCGAACGCCACATGACCGATCTGGCGCACGTCACGCAGTTGCTGCAGGACGTCGCGCATCGCGAGCGGTTGGGCTTGCCGGGGCTGCGCGACTGGCTGCGCAAGCAACGCGACGAACGCAGCGGCGCAACCGAACGCAACCGCCGGCTGGACAGCGACGCCACCGCCGTGCAGGTGATGACGGTGTATGCGGCCAAGGGACTGCAGTTCCCGGTCGTGTACGTGCCGTTCGCGTTCAACCGCAACGTCCAAGACCGCGACATCGTGTTGTTTCACGACGACGAGGTGCGCTGCCTGTACATCGGCGGCAAGGAGAGTCCGGACTACCAGGCCGTCCAGCGGCTGGGCCGCCAAGAGGAAGCCAGCGACGACAGCCGACTGACCTACGTCGCGCTGACGCGCGCACAGTCACAGGTGGTGGCGTGGTGGTCGCCGGCCAACGACGAGCCCAACGGCGGGCTGTCACGGCTGCTGCGTGGCCGCCGCCCCGGCGAGCCGCGTGTACCCGACCGATGTGCGCCCGCGAAGATCTCCGACGACGACGCGATGGCGCGATTTCGGGAGTGGGAGGCCGCCGGCGGGCCGGTCATCGAGGCGTCGGTGGTGGCCGCGGCGCCGCCGGTGCCGGCCAAGCCGGCGCCGCCGGACCTGGGCAGGCGCCACTTCCACCGCAGCATCGACACCGGGTGGCGGCGCACCTCGTACTCCGGCCTGATCCGGGTGGCCGAGGCCGCCGGGGTGACCAGCGAGCCCGAGGTCACCGAGCTGGACGACGAGACCGGCGATATCCCGTTGACCGAGAGCGCATCCGGGCCGGACGTGCCGTCGCCGATGGCGGCGTTGCCGCGGGGTGCGACGTTCGGGTCGCTGGTGCACGCGGTGCTGGAGAAGGCCGATCCTTCGGCGCGCAGACTTTGCCGCCGAACTCGAGACGCAGGCGCGACGGCATCTGGCGTGGTGGCCGGTGGACGTGTCCGCTGCCGAGCTGGCCGCGGCGTTGGTGCCGATGAACGACACGTCGCTTGGGCCCGCTGGCGGATGGCTTGACGCTGCGGCAGATCGGTCTGCGGGATCGGTTGCGGGAGTTGGACTTCGAGATCCCGCTGGCCGGCGGCGACGTGCGCGGCGCTGTCCCGAATGTGTCGGTCGCCGATGTGGGTGAGCTGCTGCGCGCGCACCTTGCCGGCCGATGATCCCGCTGGCGCCGTATGTCGATCGGCTGACGTCGGCCGCGCTGGGCGACCAGTCGCTGCGCGGATACCTGTCGGGCTCGATCGACGCCGTGCTGCGCCTGCCCGACCAGCGCTATCTGGTGGTGGACTACAAGACCAACTATCTCGGCGACAACGCCGCCGATTACAGCCATGCGCGGTTGGCCGAGGCCATGCTGCATTCGGACTATCCGCTGCAGGCGCTGCTGTACACCGTTGTGCTGCATCGGTTTCTGCGGTGGCGGGTGCCGGGCTACGAGCCTGCGCGGCATCTCGGCGGGGTGCTGTATCTGTTCGTGCGGGGCATGTGCGGTGCCGACACACCGGTGATCGACGGGCAGCCGTGCGGGGTGTTCAGCTGGCAGCCGCCGGCCGAGCTGGTGGTCGCGCTGTCGGATCTGCTCGACGAGGGGCGGCAGGCGGCATGACTGTTACGGATGTGGAGCTCGCCGTCGGCTGCGAGCGGCTTGCTGCAGACGTTCAACGAGGCTGGCGTGCTGGACGTCGCCGATGTGCGGGTGGCGGAGCGAATCTGCTTTCTTGGCAAGGAGACCGACGAGCGGGTGGCGTTGGCGGTCGCGCTGCTGGTGCGCGGGCTGCGCGGCGGATCGGTGTGCATCGAGCTGGCAACCATCGCCTCGGCCGTCGGCATCGACGACGTGCCGTGGCCCTCGCCGGCGGAGTGGCTGGCGGCGGTGCGGGCCAGCCCGCTGCTCGGTGAGCCGCCGGTGCTGCATCTCTACGACGATCGACTGCTCTACCTGGACCGGTACTGGCGCGAGGAAAAGCAGGTGTGCGACGACTTGCTGGCGTTGCAGGCGTCCAAGCCGACTGTCGATCTGCCCGCCTCTGAGCGACTTTTCCCGGCCGGCTTCGAAGAGCAGCGCGAGGCCGCTGAAATTGCTCTGGCGCAAGCGGTTACGGTGCTGACCGGCGGTCCGGGCACCGGAAAGACCACCACGGTCGCGCGGCTGCTGGCCCTGGTGGCCGAGCAGGCGGGTGCGGCGCGGCCGCGGATCGCGTTGGCGGCGCCGACGGGCAAGGCAGCGGCCCGACTGCAGGAAGCGGTGCAGCAGGAGGTAGCCAAGCTGGACGCGGCCGATCAGGCGCGGCTCGGTGAGTTGCAGGCGATGACATTGCATCGGCTGCTGGGCAGCAGGCCGGACTCGGCGTCGCGGTTTCGGCACAATCGCGGAAACCGGTTGCCGCACGACGTGATTGTGGTCGACGAGACGTCGATGGTGTCGCTGACGATGATGGCGAGGTTGCTGGAGGCGGTTCGGCCCGGGGCTCGGCTGGTGCTGGTCGGCGACGCCGATCAGTTGGCGTCGGTGGAAGCCGGCGCCGTGCTGGCCGATTTGGTGGACGGCCTTTCGGCCCGCAGCCGACGTGCGCGTGGCGGCGCTGAAGACGTCGCACCGGTTCGGCGAGGCGATCGGCGTTCTGGCCGAGGCGATCCGGGTCGGCGACGCGGATCGGGCGCTGGCGTTATTGCGTTCGGGCGACGAGCACATCGAGTTCATCGAGGACGACGACGCGTCCGATGCGATGCGTTCTGTTCTGTTGCCGCATGCGTTGCGGCTGCGCGAGGCGGCGTTGTTCGGCGCCGACGACGTCGCGCTGGCGACGCTGGATGAGCACCGGCTGCTGTGCGCGCACCGCGAAGGCCCGTACGGTGTGCGGCACTGGAATCGGCAGGTCGAGAAGTGGCTTTCCGAAGAGACGGGCCAGCCGCCGTGGTCGGAGTGGTATCCCGGGCGCCCGCTGCTGGTGACGGCCAACGACTACGGGCTGCGCGTCTACAACGGCGACACCGGTGTGGTCGTCAACGGCCCCGACGGTCTTCGGGCCGTCATCGCGGGCGCCGGCGGACCGCTGGACTTCGCGACCAGCCGGCTGTCCGACGTCGAGACCATGCACGCGATGACGATCCACAAATCGCAAGGCAGCCAGGCCGACGAGGTGACAGTGCTTATGCCGACGGAGGATTCGCGGCTGTTGACGCGGGAGTTGTTCTATACCGCGGTGACTCGGGCGAAGGGGAAGGTGCGGGTGGTCGGGTCGGAGGCGTCCGTGCGGGCCGCGATCGAGCGGCGGGCGGTGCGGGCGACCGGGCTACGACTGCGACTACAGTCATGACAACGCGTTCTTGAAGGCAGTAGCCGTACGACAACCATCACCGTCCTCTATAAGCCCGCTTTACACGTGTCGAACAGGCGTTACGCGGCGCTGTGCCCGGTGCCGCGGTGCTGTCAACGCCCAGCCCTTCTCCGCTCATCGGGATCGCGGTCTCAGCTCCAGAGTCGGCAGCGCAAAGTGCAGCGGTCCCCAGTCTCGCTACGTAGACTCCTTGGCCAACGCCAAGAGGGGGCTGCATCGCTGCCTGATAGCTGTATCGCTGGGGGTTTCTAAGGGTGAGTTCGAATGCTTCGTCAAGCATCGATGATGAGCTGTCATTTGGCTATCTCCCCGACGTCGACCGTCTTGATTTACCTCTTGATCGAACGTCGTTCACCCGTGCGCTGATACTCGACTACCCGGTCCGTGACCTCGTCGATCGTGTCGATGAATGCCGTGCTTTATGGCAGGCCGATGTACCTCTGCCCGAGGGTATCTATTGGTTCGAGGGCCTCGAAAGACCAATGTTGTTCCAGGTCGGTGATGGGGCGGCTCCGGGCGGTTCGGTAATCGCGCCACTTGCAGACGTAGACGAAGACCACCCTTTGGCTTCGGCTTTGGCGTGGGCTGAAGAACTCTGGTCTAGAGCCCTTGAAATACCCAAACAGCAATTTCAAATCAACGACGACGCAGTCACCGAGTCAGGTGACGTGGATGTCACCGTGCGCGACCGGAAATTCCTCGGTGGTCAATGGTCGTACACGGTCGTGGTTCAGGGTCGTCAACAGGACATCGTGGAATCGAAGCTCAGGCCCCGTCCGCGCCTGGATAGCCCGCAGACGTGGGTCGCAGGTGAGCCCACGCCCGCGACTCGGTTCGGCGCGACGCTCACTCGGGCGAAGCTGCTGGGCAAGTTCGCGAACACCCTGTTCTCATTCCGAGCAACCAGAACGACATTTCGTCCATACCAATTCAAACCCGTTCTCAAGTTGCTGCAAACCGGCAAGGCTCGGCTCCTCATCGCGGACGAGGTCGGCCTTGGTAAGACCATCGAAGCAGGTCTTATCTGGACTGAGCTCGAGGCCCGGCGAGAAGCCGACCGCGTTCTCGTCGTTTGCCCCTCTGAGCCTGCTTGGCAAGTGGAAGGAGGAGATGGCCGACCGGTTTGAGCTTCGAGCTCCCGGAGCTCAGACACGAAGGCTTGGAGTCTTCGCCGGAGCGACATCGCAAAACCGATTACCGCGTCGCCATGCCTACCTTTCCAGTCTTGAAAGGCTCCGGAGCTGGGACGGGCTCGACGACTGAAAGACACTCCCGCCGGAGTTCGACCTGGTCATCGTCGATGAAGCGCACTCCATGCGGAACTCCGACACGAAGAGCTACGCGCTGGGGACCGAGACTTGCCGAATGGGCAGCCAGCCTCGATCTTCCTGACCGCGACGCCGATCAACCTCCACCAGCAGGACCTCTTGAATCTTCGAGCTCTGGCACCGGAGATTTCGGGGACATGCAGGACCTCGAGCTGCGCCTGGAGCCGAACGCGATCAATACAGCATCGCCGTGTCCGCGGGCCTGACGGAGCCTGGCGCGAGCGGCCACCTGCTGAACGCGCGGCTTGCAGGGCTGCGCCCGACGGCCCTCGGGCGATCCCTCACGCAGCGGCCCGACTTCGCGCTCCTGTCCGGGCTGCTAGCCCGGGACCATTGGCCGCCGCGCGACATCGTGCAGGCGAAGCGATCCTGGCCGACCTGAACACTCTGTCCACCGTCATCACCCGGACCAAGAAGGTCGAGGTCGACGACCGCAAGGCCAAGCGGACCGAGGACCGACAGGAGTCCACTGGACTCGAGGCCGAGAAGGACTTCTACGACCACTACGTTGCGTGGTGCCAACGACCGGGCGCGGCTCATCGGCATGCCCGCTGTACTTCGCGATGCAGATGCCGCTGCGACTTGCGAGCGCCTGCCTGCCGATGGCCCGCCGCGCAGTCCTCGACCCCGTTCCTTCGGCACCATTTCGGACGCCGATTCCGGCGCCAGTCGGAGCGGCCTGAGCCCCATCCCGACCTTGTCGGCCGCGCTGAACGTCTGCCCGGGACATCGATACCAAGTTCGACCTCCAGACGAGTCCTCCACGGCCTGCACTCGCAGGGAAAGCGGCGCTCCTCTTCACACATTCCACGCCCGACCCTCGCTTACCTGGCCGGGCGCCTGGGAGAGGACTTCCGCGTCGCGGTCATGCACGGCGGGGTCAGCCGCGGGACGGCGCCGCAAGATCATGGCCGGTTCCGGGCTGGTGGATACGACTTCGTGCTCGCCAACCGGGTCGCCAGCGAAGGCCTGGACTTCGAATTCTGCTCGGCGGTGATCAACTATGACCTCCCATGGAACCCGATGGAAATCGAGCAGCGCATCGGGCGTATCGACCGAATCGGCCGTAAAGAAGAGGCGATCCTCCTCGTCAACTTCGTGAACGAAGCACGATCGACGAACGATCCTCACCGGCTGCTCGACCGCATCGGGATCTTTGAATCCTCAATCGGCGCACTCGAGCCGATCATCGCCGATATGCGACGAAGGTCCTTCAGGCCCGCCTTCGACTTCACTCTGAGCGCGAGAGCAACGAGAACAGAAACTCCACGAGGCTACTCGACCGCGATCGAGGAGCAACAGGCAGGCGTGCAAGGACGCTCCGACGCTTCGAGCGCGCTTCTGGTCAGCAACGACGTTGACGTTGCCGGCTTGGAAGACGACCTGGTCCGGACGGGCCAGTCATCGCCAGCGCGAACTGGCGCCGATGATCGACGACTGGGCTCGAGTCGACGGCGCCTAGGGCGTGACCTTCGCACGGTACGGCATGACCGTCGAACTTCGCGGCAACCCCTGCGATGGCGGCGCGGGTGCACGAGCTCTGCGAAGTCGAACCAGAGAACACGTACCTCCGAAATCAGCGCGGTGACCGCCTTCTTCGTCGGAACCAGTTGCCGATGCAGCCTCCGCTCGACGAGGAATTCGCCCGGGACTTCAGCCGGCGGTGTTCTTTCGATGCGACAAGTCCGCTCGCCATGGCCGCAGCAGCCGTCCCAGGCCACAGACAGGCGAGGTTCGGATCGTTGCAAGTCAGCGCATCGGAAGAGGATGTCGTACCTGGCATTTATGTTGCGGTATTAGCGACGGCGATATCCGCTTCGCGTGCTGGTGACGAGATTTGGGGCTGCGCGGTGACAGAGCAGGGACGCAATGTTGGAGACGGGCCTGTGCACGCCCTTTTGGCGGCGCTCGCCAAAGGCTCCCTGGCCGACGCGCCTTTGCCACCAATTGAGCGTCTCGATCGACTCGCCGAGCGAGCGACGAATCAACTCCATTTTCGGCACGTCCATGAGCAGGCGAAAAGAGATCGCGAGTTCGATGCGCTCAAGGAGGCGAAGTTGATCAGCCTGGAAGCGCAATATCGGCGTAGAAAAGAAGCCATTGAGAACCGTATAGCAACGGCACTCAGCCGCGGTCGAACGAGAGCAGTCGATCGAGTTGTTTCAAAGTCAACTACGCAGGGCCGACGAACGATTCGCGAGACTCAGGGCGGAGGTATCGAATGAATCGCAGCCGGAGATTCGCTTGGAGCCTCTGGCGGCGTGCGTCCTCGAGATCGTCACCCAGGAAGTCAAGCATGAACACTAAACGGAAAGCACTTGGAACTCGAAGACGAGCGGACGGCCCAGAAGCAGTACACGAAGGCTTGGAGGAACGAGCACGTAGCCATCCGCGTATCAAGGACCACGGAAGAGCTTGAGGGTTGGCGCGGTCTGCCGAGAAGCGAGAAATTCTCAGCGGCGAACTGATCGGGCGGGTCGCGTCGCGCATCCCGATGCGGAGATTCTTGACGGCGGGTCCGATTTCTACATCGGCGAAACCTACGCTGATATCAACGGCATCAACGTGTTTGGATGGGCAGCGCCCATCGCCTGCACGTTCTTTCGCGGCCCGCGAAACCACGCCTTTACGAAGACGTCGCGGTCGTTCGTGCTTTTGCCGCAAAACGGGCAAATCGTCGATTTCATCGACGAGACCTTGCGACCTGAGCTCCCGCAGAGCCGTTCAAGACGCGCAGAGCTTCCCCATTCCTGCGCCCCCCGAATCCGGCCCAAACTTCCGACGCAATCAAAATCCGTGACCGACCCGGCACCGTCTCCGCATACGCGTACCGCAGGGCCCACTTCCAGCCCAAATGCAGCGACCCGCCAATGAAATCGCGAGTCACGAGCCGGACGGGCAGCCGACGAACTGCCGCCGTTGCGCGCCGAACCCCTATTGCGAGCGCAGATGCTCGCACCGAGGACGACAAGCCTTGCGCCCGTCCTGGCGACGTTGCAGCCCGACCAATATGCACTCGTCACCATTCCCGCCATGGACAGCGTGATCATCGAAGGCGGGCCTGGCACCGGCAAGACGATCGTGGCCTCCCATCGCGCCGCGTATCTGGTGAACGAAGAGAC
This sequence comes from uncultured Actinomycetota bacterium, assembly GCA_963833915.1. Classification (GTDB taxonomy): domain Bacteria; phylum Actinomycetota; class Actinomycetes; order Mycobacteriales; family Mycobacteriaceae; genus Mycobacterium. The sequence goes on along the minus strand of CAWHZO010000002.1, from coordinate 1,707 downwards.
CCTCCCGAGAATGGGCTCGACGGGGACGTGCTTCTGGTCGGACCCACGACCGGCTATTCACGGCACGTTCGTCAGGTGATCGCGAGACTTGTGGGCGAGACGCAACGGGTCAAGGTGCTTGTCACTCCACGAGCTCGCTGACTTGATCATTGGGGGCCGCAAGGCTCCGCACGGAGGCGCCTCGCGTAGCTACCACGACGTCGACTGGAAGTTGGTCCAAATTCGCCCGCTCTGCAATCAACAAGCTGAAGTCCGCTAAGGGGGTGCACGCCCACGACTGAACAGGTATACGACTATCTGCGATCTCAACAGCGGGAGCAGTCACGCAAGAGAAGAACGGCGCTCTACCTATGCCAGCTTCCGCCCTACAAGAAGGCGTTGACGCAGCGAGTCCACGCTCCGCTGGTTGCCTTCATCAAATGGGAGATTGCCAAGCCGCCTGAACTACCAACATCGAGCACGTCATCGTGGACGAAGCGCAAGACGTGACCCCGTTGGAGTGGCTCCTGCTGGATGAGATCAACGAAGCGGACGCGTGGACGATCCTTGGCGATCTCAATCAGCGCCGTTCGGACCACACGCTCGGTAACTGGGCGCACGTCCTGGATGTCATCGCCATCGATGCGGATACCCCGATTCGACGGATGAAGCGCGGATACCGTTCCACGAAACCCATCTTGGACTTCGCCAATCGCTTGTTGCCGCGACCACGACCGGAAAACGCACGCGCTGCAGGACCGCGGGCCGAGCCAGCCTATACAGAAGGTGACCCAAAAGAACTTGACGGCAGCGTCGTTCGAGAAATCAAGCGCTCAATGCCGAGTATCCGACAGGTACCGTTGCCGTCATCTCCCCTACGCCTGCAGTCATCGAAACTGCCTTGCGGTCGGCAGGATGGAGAGCTTCTGACCGCGGTCCGCAGCTCTGGGAGAAGAATGGCCGGGAGGTCACTGTCACCTCTCACGACGCGGCGCGAGGTCTCGAATTTGATGCGGTTGTGGTGGTCGAGCCGGCCGACTTCCCAGAGAACTTCAGTCGGAAGGGCCCGCTGTACACAGCACTCACCCGAGGGAACCGCGAGCTTTCCATAGTTCATGCCCGCCCGCTTCCAGATGAGCTGCGGCGCAAGTAGGCGAAGATGGTCACACATTTATCGATGCGAGTGCCCTGGCGCGACCAGCCATGGGACCAACGCTTGTGCGCGCATCCGGCTCGACAATTCGTCATCCCGCCTCCGTTTCCTGGCGCAGAGGGCGAAACCCAGCGAACGTTCTGAGCGGCCTATCCGGGTAGACAGATGTGATTGCTGTGAAATTCGAGCTCTGACAATCCGGCAAGTGTGGCCTGCTCAACCCCCATCCTGGCAGTTGCCGGATATGTCATCGGCGACGTCATGACGCAGGTGTTTCCTGACATGGATTTCTTCAGAATCTGAAGAAATTTTTCGGTTGGCCTCTTTCGTCATGGCCCCAATGTCGGCAACATTGCTTAGAGTCGGGCTTGTAGGCGATCGGCTAGTCCGCAGTTTGCGGTGGCAGCGCAGACATCTACTCGGGGGCACCTAGCCACGCGGGGCGATTGGTTAGTGAAATCGATGATGATGGCATGATGGGACTCCTTCTACGACGTCAAGGATCAGAATCTTGAATCGCGCGCGAAAGAACGCGCGCTGGATAAGGACCCTCACCTTCGATCCTCTCCCTAAAA
>CAWHZO010000001.1:0-61246 GCA_963833915.1 uncultured Actinomycetota bacterium | reverse complement strand
TAGTGGTCATGGTGATTCGGTTCCAATTTGTCATGCTCCGGCGATCCACGCCTGCTCTTGGCCGGGCTCGGGCAGGACGCGGCCGCCTTCGACAGCGCCACTCGCGGGGCTGTTTTGGATCACCATCATTACCCGCTCAGGCTCGACATCGGCGATCCTGGACACGGCGGCCGCGATTTCCGTTGCGAGACGGGTTGTTTCGTCTAAGGGGTGGCCGGATCGAACCCAGCCGTTAACCAGCACCGGATTCGCGGGCACGCCGTCGGTGTAAATCCCGCTGGCGGGCAGCTCGTGGAAAACGACGTTGACATAGGTGGTCGGCACGTGGTTGATCTCGGCGTGGATTCGGCTAATCTCCTGAGCCAATGCGCCCTTGACGTCGGCAGTCAGCGTCGATGTTGTCGTCGTGCAGGTATAGACCGGCATGGTCGCTCCTTGAAATAGTCGATGAGCGGCGGCGTCAGCCCAGATGAGCGGCTTGCACTTTGGTCGGCACGACGATCACGGTGGGCCCGTCGGCCTTCAGCGCGGCATTGAATTCGGCAGCGAGCTTCTCGCAGTTGTCCACGTTGACCGCGCGGCACCCGAAACCCGTTGCAATGGAGGCGATGTCGAGTCCAGGCAAGTCGAGTGCCGGCACGCCGGGCGTCTTTTCCAATACCGCGAACGACTTCAGGATCGAGTATTCGCCGTTGCGCATCGCGACGAACACGATCGGTAGCCGGTGTTGGGCGGCGGTGTAGAGGGCCTGCACCGAGTATTGGAACGACCCGTCGCCGATGGTGGCAAGCACGTGGCGCTTGACGCCACGGGCGCGGTCGCCCAGTGCGACGCCCACCGCCGCGGGCAACCCCCAGCCGATACCCCCGCTGGCAGTGGCGAAAAACGACCCCGGCCGGGTGCTGGGCAGGAATCGCAGTTGTTGGGCCATCGTCGACGTCGATTCGGTGACTAACGGCGAATCGGCGGGCGTGACGGTTCTCAAGGTGGACCACACCGCATCTGGCTCCAGTGGTGCCGACCCGGTCACGTCAACGGCGGCAGTGTTCGCCTGTTTGGCCGGGACCGAGCGATCACTGTGATCGTCGACCAAGTCCACCAGCTGCTCCAACGCCAGCAGCGTGTCACCCAGCACGCTGTCTCCGACCGGCGCCGCACCAGCCAGTCCCGGATCGGCGGTGATCTGCAGCAGTTCGGTGCCCTCGGGCAGGTACTCGCCCGCCACGTAGGGGTAGTACCGGAAGACCTGCGCCCCAATCACCACAACCAGGTCATGGCCGCGCAGTACCTCGGTGACACCGGCGATCGTCATCGGCAGCTGTCCCTGGAACAGCCGGTGATCCTCGGGGAACGACGCCCGGTCGGGCAGCGGGCCAGCGTATACCGGCGCCCCGACTTTCTCCGCGAACGCCACACCGGCATCCCAGGCGCCGCTGCGATCGACTTCAGGCCCGAACACCAGAGCCAGCCGCTTTGCAGCGTTGATTTGCTCGGCGAACGTACGCAGCCGGGCAGCATCAGGGCTGACGCGATGACTGGCCGTGCGGATCACCGCCGGCCCCAGCGCGGGTTTCTCCCAGTCGTCAAGCGGGATAGACAAAAACACCGGGCCGGCCGGTGGCTGCAACGCGACCGTGTAAGCCCGCATGAACGCCGCTGGCACGTCCTCGGCGCGCTTGGGTTCGTACGCCCACTTCACCCACGGCTGCGGAAAAACAGTTTCGTCCTTGTTGGTCAGATATGGCTCGCACAACACCATTTCGCGGGTCTGCTGACCGGCCGTGACGATCAGCGGAGTGTTGCCCTTAGCCGCCGCTACCAGGTTGCCCATCGCGTTTCCCATCCCCGCAGCGGTGTGCACGTTGACCAGGGCGGGCTTGCCGGTGGACTGGGCGAATCCGTCGGCCATGGCCACCACCGACGCCTCCTGCAATCCCAGGACATAGGTGAAGTCGTCGGGGAAGTTCTTCAAGAACGTCTCCTCAGTTGAGCCCGGGTTGCCGAACACGGTGGTCAGACCCAGGGTGCGCAACAGGTCATAGGTCACCTCGTGAACGGATTTCTTATCAGTCATCGCGCCTACCCGACCTTCCACTACTGAGTCTCGTCAGCGCGTTTCGGATCACGCGCTGCTACTAAACACCTCACCCGAACCGCAGATGCTTGTCGATGTTTGCGGCAACAACGTCGAACCCCGGCCGATGTCGTGGGAAACAATCGCCTGCTTCCTCCGAGGTCAAATCTTCCTGCGGGCAACAATCTAGAAGTAGCCCTCCTAGTCAGCTGTGCGCCATCACACCGAGGCGGCCAGGTTGTTGTATCCGCCGACATTGTCGCGTGAGTTCGCCGAGAGCAGGATTGGAATCCTCGGGACAAGCCCTAAAACCGGGCAGCCGATTCGATCCGCAGAGGTAGACCATGACCAGCTTGAGCATCAATCTCGTCGCAGCCAAAGAACGCGACCCCGACCGCGTTGCGCTGCATTGCGACGACCTGAAAGTCACCTTCGCGGAGTTCGACGCGGCGGCCGCCCGGGTGGCGACGCTGCTCGAGCAATCCGGAGTCGAGCCGGGTGACCGGGTGGGTGTGATGCTGCCCAACACGCCCGCATTCGCCATAGTGTTTTACGGAATCATCTATCGCGGCGCGGTCGCGGTCCCGATGAACCCGCTGCTAAAAGCGCGGGAGGTGACCTTCTACCTGTCCAACAGCGGCGCCAAGGCGTTGTTCGGGACACCCGACTTCGCCGACGAGGCCAACGCCGGCGCCGACGAAGTAGGCGCCCAATGCTGGATTGTCGACGACGCCAGGCTCACGGATCTGATTGCTGACCTGCCCGAGCAAGAAGCCCCCGTGGAACGCGGCGCCGACGATGTCGCGGTCATCCTGCACACCTCCGGAACCACCGGAAAGCCCAAGGGCGCCATGCTCACGCATGGCAATCTGGGCCGCAACGCTGAGGTCAGCGTCCGCACCCTGGTCGAGACCGGGCCGGACGATGTGGTGATGGGTTGCCTGCCGCTCTTTCACGTCTTCGGCCTCACCTGTGGCCTCAACGGGGCGGTGCTGGCTGGCGCGACGTTGACGCTGATCCCTCGATTCGACCCGCGGAAGGCGCTCGAGGTGATTGAGCGGGACGCCGTCACGGTGTTCGAAGGTGTGCCGACGATGTATTCGGCGCTGCTGGGCGTGGCCGACGAGGCCGCGCCGGACGCGACACGCACGTTGCGGGTGTGCGTCTCCGGGGGCGCGGCGATGCCGGTTCAGGTTCTCGCCGACTTCGAGAAAGCCTTTGGCTGCACCGTTCTCGAGGGATACGGGCTTTCCGAGAGCTCGCCGGCGGCCGCATTCAATCACCCGAATCGGGCGCGCAAAGTTGGCTCGATCGGTACTCCGATCGAAGGCGTGCAGATGCGGGTGGTCGACCTGGACGGCGCTGAGGTCCCGCAAGGGCAGACCGGCGAGATTCAGATCCGCGGCCACAACGTGATGAAGGGCTACTGGAACCTCCCGGACGCAACCAAGGCCACCATCACGCCGGATGGTTGGCTGGCCACCGGCGACGTCGGACGGATCGACGAGGACGGCTACTTCTACATCGTCGACCGGACCAAGGACATGATCATCCGCGGCGGCTACAACGTCTATCCCCGCGAGATCGAGGAGGTGCTCTACGAGCACCCCGACGTGGCCGAAGCCGCGGTCATCGGCATCCCGCACGACTCGCTGGGTGAGGAAGTCGGCGCGTGCGTAGCGCTCAAGAAAGACGCGAATGTGCGCGCGGAAGAGCTGCGCGATTACGTCAAGGAGCGGGTGGCCGCCTACAAATATCCGCGCCAGGTCTGGCTGGTCGACGCCCTGCCGAAGGGTCCCACCGGCAAGGTTCTCAAGCGCGAAATCGCCGTTCCGACTACGGAAAGTAAACGATAAGTATGGCAACTCCCAAGGATCCCACGGCCAAAGTTGACGAACTGGCTGCCCCGCTCGACCTGCTTCTCACCAGCGCCACGAAGCCCTTCGCCGGCCGGATGATGCCGAACGCCACCTGGGCCCGCTTCGCCGGCAACCTCGCCCAGCACCCCGGCGCGGTGGCCGACCGGGTTGCCACGCTGACCCGTGAGCTCGGCGCTATCGCCGCGGGCAAGTCGCACCGCGCTCCGGCACGCGCCGATAAGCGCTTCAGTGACCCTGCGTGGCAAGAGAATCCGCTGCTGCACAGAATCATGCAGGCCTATCTGGCAGGCTCCGAGACGGCCGAGCAGTTGCTCTCGGACGCGCAGTTGGATTGGCGCGACAACGAGAAGATGCAGTTCGTCATCGACAATTTTGTCGAAGGCCTAGCGCCCAGCAACAACCCGCTGCTCAGTCCGCTCGGCTGGAAGGCGCTGATCGACACCGGCGGTCTGAGCGCGGTACGAGGCACGAGGGCCTTTGCCCGAGACATGCTTTCGAAACCTCGGGTGCCGGCGATGATCGAGCCCGATGCCTATGCGGTGGGGGAGAACCTGGCTGTCACCAAAGGGGCCGTTGTACTGCAAACCTCGGTGTTCGAATTGATCCAGTACGCCCCGCAGACACCCAAGGTGCGCGCGATTCCATTGCTCATGGTGCCGCCGGTGATCAACAAGTACTACGTCATGGATATCGCGCCGGGGCGCAGCATGATCGAGTACTTCGTCCAGCAGGGTCAGCAGGTCTTCGCAATTTCATGGCGGAACCCGCAAGCGCGCCATCGGGATTGGGGCTTCGACGCCTATGGCAAGGCGATCGTGGAGGCAATGGACGCGGCGGAGAAGATCACCGGAACCGACAGCACCCATCTGTTGGCCACCTGCTCGGGCGGCATTCTCGCGGCGATGACGGCGGCCCACCTAGCAGAGATCGGCGAAGGCGATCGGGTCGCGAGTCTCAACCTGGCGGTCACCGTGCTGGATGAGACCCGCGCCGGGTTCGCGGCCGCGGCGATGAGCGACCGCGCGGCGCAGGCGGCGATTCGAGTCTCGGCCAGGAAGGGTTTCCTGGACGGGCGCGACATGGCGGAGATGTTCGCCTGGCTGCGTCCCACGGATCTGGTGTGGCGGTATGTGGTGAACAACTACGTGCAGGGCCGGAAACCGGCACCGTTCGACGTGTTGTTCTGGAACGCTGACACCACCCGGATGGCCGCCACACTGCACCGCGACCTGGTGCTGATGGGGCTTCGGAATGCGCTGGTCACCCCCGGCGGGGTCAGCATGCTGGGCAGCCCGGTCGACCTGGGCAAGATCACCTCAGACGCCTACATCGTCGGCGGCATCGCCGATCACATCTCTCCATGGCAGGCCACCTATCGCAGCGCGCGACTGCTGGGCAGCAAGGACAACCGCTACGTGCTATCCACCAACGGTCACATCGCGGCGCTGGTCAACCCGCCAGGCAACCCCAGGGCGTCGTTCCGCACCGGGCCAGTCGACGCCGAGGATCCCCAACAATGGCTGGACTCTGCTGAAAAGCACGCTGACTCATGGTGGCCGGACTATACGGCCTGGCTCGCTGAGCGCAGTGGCCCGGAGGTTGATGCTCCGAAAATGCTTGGCGGGGAGGAGCTTCCGCCGCTGGGCCCCGCTCCGGGTAGCTACGTGATGGAAAAGTGACGCAGTGAAGTCACAAGCTGGCGACAAGCGTCAATCGGCCCGAGATCGGCGACGTCTTCGTGCGCTACCCGTGAGTCAGTTTGGCGAGGAGTGCTACGTCGCCACCGGCGGGCAGCGGATTCGGGTGAACGTGCGGTGGGGAACTGGTGTGCCGCTGGTGTTGTGCAATGGCATCGGGGCGAGCCTGGAAGTGCTGGATCCACTGGTGGAGCAGCTGGATTCGGATACCACGGTGGTCAGATTCGATGTGCCAGGAACCGGAGGATCGCCCACATCCCTTGCACCCTATGGGTTCCCGTACCTTGCCTGGGTGCTCGGCCGGGTACTGTCCCAGCTGGGAATCGGCGTGGTGGACGTGCTCGGGCTGTCCTGGGGCGGGGCGCTTGCGCAACAGTTCGCCTTTCAGAACCCGCGCCGGTGCCGCCGCCTGATTCTGGTGGCGACAGGTACCGGTGCGATTATGGTGCCTGCTCATCCGCGTGTGCTGGCGAAAATGGCCACTCCCCGAAGGTTTTCGGATCCGGACTACGCCGCATCCATTGCCGGTGAGCTATACGGCGGCACTGTCCGCGCTCACGGGGAGGATGTGGCGCGACTATTTCTCCAGCAGTTGCATGCCGGATCGAAGATCGGCTACCTGCACCAGCTTCTCGCGGGTTCGGTGTGGTCTAGCCTCTTCGCTCTGCCTGCTGTGCGGCAGCAGACGTTGATCGTGGCGGGTACCGATGACCCGATCATCCCGATGGTCAACGCGCACATCATGAACGCATTGCTGCCCCATTCGCGACTGCACCAACACAGCGGCGGCCATATCGATCTGGTGCACAACGCCATCGAGCTCGTGCCTGTCATCGAGGCGTTTCTGCACGAACATGGCGAGCGGCCTTGAGCCACAGCAACATCGGAGCTTTCCTACACAGACCTGGGAACAACCATGACAACGATGCCAAAACCGCTCAGCTCATTTCAGACACGAGGTGCAAAGGACACCGATCCGGCCACCGCCTCGCTGGTCGAGGACATCGGCCTTGCCCGGGAGACCGACTACTTCCTGATGGCCGATCAGCTGACCGACCCGGAAAAGGAGGTCTTTGCCAAGGTCCGGGCGTTCGGCGAGGCTGAGATCCTGCCGATAGTCAACGAGTACTGGGAACGCGGCGAATTCCCATTTGACCTGATACCGAAGCTTGCCGCGTTGAACGTTGTCGGCGACTACAACCTGGGCGACCACGGGTGCACATCGATGAGCGCGGTCGCCGCCGGCCTCGTCACCTACGAACTGTCCCGCATCGACGGGAGCATTGCCACGTTCTTCGCGGTACACCTCGGGTTGGCCATGCAATCAATCAACATCCTGGGCTCCGAGGACCAGCGGCAGCGCTACCTGCCGGCGATGGCGCGCCTGGAAAAGATCGGCGCGTTCGCCCTGACCGAGCCCGAGCACGGTTCGGACGCCGTCATCCTCGAGGCCACCGCCGAGCGGCAAGGCGACGAATGGGTGCTCAACGGCCGCAAGCGCTGGCCGGGAAACGCCGTGTGGTGCGACTACATCGTCGTTTACGCCCGCGACACCGCGGACAACCAAGTCAAGGCGTTCGTCGTGGAGAAGGACAATCCTGGCTACGCGGCGACCAAGATCGGCGCCAAGATGTCGCTGCGGATGGTTCAGAACGCGGACATCACCCTCACCGACTGTCGCGTGTCCGAAGACGCCCGACTGCAGAACTGCAACAGCTTCAAAGATGTGGGCAAAGTGCTTGCGGGTACCCGTAATTCTGTCGCGTGGGCGTCGGCTGGACACGCAGTCGCGGCCTACGACATCGCCCTGACCTACGCGCTGCGGAGAAAGCAGTTCGGCAGGCCAATCGCCAGGACCCAGATCATCCAGTCGATGCTGGTGGAGATGCTCGGCGATCTCACCTCGATGCAGCTGTACGCCATCCGAATGGCCCGGCTCATCGACGACGGCAAGGCCGAAGAAACGATGGCGGCGCTCGCCAAGTATTACTGCACAGTCAAGGGCCGCAACGTGTGTCGACTGGCCCGCGACGTATTAGGCGGCAACGGCGTCCTGCTCGACTTTCATGTCATGCGCCACCTATGCGACATGGAAGCCCTGGTCACCTACGAAGGAACTGCGGAAATCCAGTCCCTCATTGTCGGTCGGCACATCACCGGGCAGAGCGCGTTCGCCTGACCAGGCAACAGAGGATTCCTCGGTAGCAGTAGAGTATTCCTCGTGCCGAGATCGGTTGCGGGCGACGCGCGAGGTCGATTGATGCAGACGGCCCGCCGCCGGTTTGCGGTCGATGGCGCCATCGCGGCAACGCTCGACGAGATCCGACGCGACGCCGAGGTCAGCGTCGGGGCGCTATATCACCACTTCCCGGACAAACCTGCTCTGGCAGCTGCCGTCTACGCCCAGGTGATGAGCGAGTACCAGGCGGGATTCGTGGCGATGTTGCGCAAACACGACACCGCGGAAGTGGGCATCCGCGGTGGCGTCGCGCACCACCTGCGGTGGGTGGCTGCCAACCGCAGCGAGGCGGCGTTGCTGCTGGGGGACCGGCTGGACAGCGCGGAGTTGCGCGACTGCAACCGCGAGTTTTTCGCGGCCGTGCGGGACTGGTGGCGCCCGCATCACACTTACGGGGCCTTGCGTCCGATGCAGGCCGGAGTCACCGCGGCCTTGTGGTTCGGCCCGGCGCAGGAATTCAGCCGGAATTGGATTGCCGGCGATGAACCGAGAATGCCGCGCGGGGTGGTCAAGACGTTCGCCGACGCCGCGTGGATGGTGTTGCGGGCCAACGATATCGAGGAGGATAAATGATGAGCGCAGCAGGATCGCTGTACAACAGCATGGTTACCGACGGCGATGACCCCGAGGCGCCGCGCCGGGTCCGCGTCGAGCACCGCGGCGACCGGGCGGTAGTGACCCTCGACGAACCGGACCGGCTCAACGTGCTTTCCGCGCCGTTGGTGCGGCAGTTACGTGGCGCGCTGGAGGCTCTCGTTGTCGACGCCGACATTCGCAGCGTGGTGCTCACCGGCAGCGACCCGGGTTTCAGCGCGGGCGGCGACTTGACGATGATGCGTGCGGCCACCGAGCAGCTGAGCCAACCGGAGGGTGTCGCCGACGTCTGGCGCTGGATCCGCCGCGAATTCGGCGGCATCGCCCGGCTCATCGCCGGGTCGGACACGATTTTCGTGGCCGCGATCAACGGTCCGGCAGCCGGGGTCGGACTGGCCTGGGCACTGACCTGTGACCTCGCGATCGCCAGTGAGCGCGCCGTGATCGTGCCTGCATTCGGTCGCCTCGGTCTGATCCCCGAGGTCGGCACGAGCTGGGCGCTGACCCGCCGCCTGGGCTACCAAGGCGCGCTTGCCTACTACCTACGCGGCGAGCACATCGACGCGCACGCCGCACAACGACTGGGAATCGTGCAGCAGGTCGTCGCCCACGACCAGCTTCTTGCGGCCGCCGATGAGTGGTGCGACCGCGTCGCGGAGATGCCCGCGCACGCGGCCGCGATGACCAAGCCACTGTTGCGTGCCGCGGCCGACGCCGGCTGGAACGAGGCGCTGACCATGGAGGAATTCGCCGAGCCCACCTGCTTCACCACTGCCGCATTCGCGGACAGCGTGCACACCATGCTGGCCAGACATTGATTCGCTACGACCGAGCCGGACGAACGTACTCGCTCACCCGCCAACCCGATCCACGTATCGCGGCGGTCCTCGGGCAAGCGCTGCACGGTATAGCGACGGTCGCCAACATCGGGGCCGGGACCGGTTCCTACGAACCGTCGAACACCGTCATCGCCGTCGAACCCAGCCATGTCATGGTTGCGCAACGCCGGGCTGACGCCGCCCCTGCGGTGCGGGCTGTTGCCGAACGCCTGCCCATCGACACAAATGCCGTCGATGCCTCGATCGCGCTCCTGACCGTGCACCACTGGTCGGACCTTGACGCCGGGGTCGCCGAGATGATCCGCGTCGCTCGGCGCCGCGTCGTCATCCTCACCTGGGACGACACTGTCTTTCGCCGATTCTGGCTGCTACGGGAGTATTTTCCCGCCGCGGCGGAGACCGACGCGCGGCTGGCTGTGCCGATCACGAAACTGGTTTCGCTGCTAGGCACGGCGTCGATCCAGCCGGTGCCCATACCGCACGACTGTGTCGACGGATTCGGCGGAGCCTACTGGCGCCGCCCGCACGCCTACCTCGACGACACCGTGAGAGCCGGGATCTCGATGTTCGCCCTGACACCGAAACCCCTGCTGGTGAAGGGATTAGAGCGACTCAGGGCCGACCTTGCCAGTGGCGCCTGGACACGTCGCCATGCCGATCTTCTCGACATGCCACAGCTCGATCTCGGATACCGCCTCCTTGTCTCGGATCTCGCTCGCCCCTGACCGCCGGACCGCCACCGGCCTAAGCCTGAATCGCCGCAGTTACCGCGCGGGTCAGCCGAACCAGATCCTTCGGCGCAACCGCGACGTCCCAGCCGCGTCGGCCTGCGCTGCAGTACACCCGATCCCAGGTCAGTGCGCCGGAGTCGACGACGGTGGGCAGCGGCGTGCGGTGCCCGAACGGCGAAACGGCACCCATCACATAGCCGGTGGCCCGCTCAGCGGCGCTTCGGTCAGCCAACGTCGCTTTGACGGCGCCCAGTGCGGCGGCGACCGCCTTGAGTGACAGCCGTGCCAACGCCGGCAACACCGCGACGGCCAATCCGTTTGGAAGTGCGACGACCAGCGTCTTATAGATCTGCTCCGGCGCGACGCGGCCCGTGGTGGTCAGCTGCCGGACGGCCTCGTCGCCGAATGAACGTTCTCGCGGGGCGTGAGCGAACTTCACCACTTCATGGGGCACCCCGGCGTCGACCAACGCCGCGAGCGCCGGAGTCGCGCCGGCCACCTCTATTGCCCGTCGTGACCCGCTGCGCCCGGCTTCGCCGCGCTTGCGATCACCACCTAGGGGCCGGAATACCCCGGCGGGTTGACGCCGTCCACCCAGAAGTCGACGCCGAGCTTGCCACCCGGCACGCAGTCGTACACTGACAAGTCGGAGACGCCGGAGTCCACCAGCACGTCCTCGCACAACAGCGTGTTGCCGGTGTACTCCTTCGACGGCTTGTTGAGGACGACGTAGGCGGCGTCGGAATAGATCTCTGGCGTGCGGGCCCGGCCCATCGCCTCGTCGCCGCCGAGCAGGTTCTTCACCGCGGCGGTGGCCACCAGCGTGCGCGGCCACAGCGTGTTCGAGGCGATACCCTCCTCGCGCAGCTCTTCGGCGATTCCCAGTGCGCACAGCGTCATGCCGAACTTGGCCATCATGTACGCCGTCGGCTTCAGCCATTCCTTCCCCAGCAGCACCGGCGGCGACAGCGTCAAGATGTGCGGGTTCTCCCGGCCCTTCAGGTGGGGGATGCAGGCTTGCGACACGGCATAGGTGCCGCGCACCTGGATGCCGTTCATCAGATCGAACCGCTTCATCGGCACCTCGGTGATGGACCCCAGGTTGATGGCCGACGCGTTGTTCACGCAGATATCGATTCCGCCGAACTGCTCGACGGTCTTGGCCACCGCGGACTCGACCGAATCCGGGTCGCGGACATCGCCCACGATCGGTAGCGCCTGGCCGCCGGCGTCTTCGAGCTCCTTGGCGGCTGTGAACACCGTGCCCGGAAGCTTCGGGTGCGGCTCCGCGGTCTTGGCTATCAGCGCGATGTTGGCGCCGTCTTGTGCGGCGCGTTTGGCGATGGCCAGGCCGATTCCGCGGCTGGCTCCGGAGATGAATATGGTCTTGCCATTTAAAGACATGAGCGTCACAGTAACGCCGCGCCGCCGCGGCTCGAATCAGTGGTCCGCGTTACGTCGCCACGACGCGAAGATGGCCCGGAAATAGCCCGGCGATCTTTGCTGTTGACTCAGCTATCTGGTCCATGCCTTAAGTGGCTTGGAGAACACAGCAGACACTTGTCGGTCGCAACCTTTAGATTGGGAGAGGGGGAGTCGGTGTCAACGGCGATCAGCCTTATCGGCGAGGAGCGGTTGGCCGGGTGCCAGGCGGGTCCGGTATTGATGGACCTGTTCAGCGGCATCGCGACAGAAGGGACTGTGTTCGTCAACATGGCCGAGATCGATGGCGCGACCCAATCGGAGAGCGCGGCGGCCGCTGATGCCTCCAACGCGGCTGTGCGCAGCCGTTCAAACGAGACCGATGCGGAGCTGACCGCGCGGTTCGAGCGCGACGCGATCCCGCTGCTGGATCAGCTATACGGTGGCGCCCTGCGGATGACCCGCAATCCGGCCGATGCCGAGGATTTGCTCCAGGAAACCATGGTGAAGGCCTACGCCGGCTTTCGCTCGTTCAAAGAGGGCACCAACCTCAAGGCCTGGCTGTACCGCATCCTGACCAACACCTACATCAACAGCTACCGCAAAAAGCAGCGGCAACCGGCGCAATATCCGACCGACGAGATCAGCGACTGGCAGTTGGCTGCCAGCGCCGAACACACGTCGACCGGCTTGCGTTCCGCCGAGGTCGAGGCTCTTGAAGCGCTGCCCGACACAGAAATCAAAGAAGCGTTGCAGGCGTTGCCCGAAGAGTTTCGGATGGCGGTCTATTACGCCGACGTCGAAGGTTTTCCCTACAAAGAGATCGCCGAGATCATGGACACTCCGATCGGGACGGTGATGTCACGACTGCACCGCGGCAGGCGTCAGCTGCGAGAATTGCTGACCGATGTGGCCAAAGAGCGGGGTTTCATTCGCGGAGGCCAGGCACCCGAGGAGGTCTCGTCATGACGGACTTCTCGTCAGGTGGCGAACCGCAGGTCAAGGCCGAGTGCGCCGAACTGATCGCGAAGGTATGGAAGTTTATCGACGGTGAATGCGAACCCGAGGACCGAGAGAAGCTGCGCAAGCATCTCGAGGAATGCCCGCCTTGTGAGCATCTCCACGGGCTCGAGGAGCGTATCAAGGGGTTGATTGCCACCAAGTGCAGCGGCGAGAAAGCTCCGGAGCATCTGCGCGAGCGGCTTCGGCTCGAGATCAGCCAGACCACGATCATCCGCGGTCAGTACAGCTAGCCGCCGTCACAGCCTTAGAAGCGAAAACGCGGGCCGCCTGTCGGACGGTCCGCGTTTTCGTCGAAGTATGCGGTCGAACTATGCGTTGGGCCGCTTGCCGTGATTGGCCTTGCTGTGCTTGCGGTCACGCTTCTTACGGCCACGCTTGGCCATGACTGATCCTCCTCGCAGGTCTGCTTGGCTACCAGTCTTTCATGCCGGTGGTGCTGTGCAGCTCAGGGGCTACACAACCGGCACGTGCGCCAGGGTGCTGGCGGTGGCACTCGTCGATGCGACCGGACCCGGCTGCCCGGCGAGCGGAGCCTGCGCCGGCGCGACCGGACCCGCAGCGCCGGGCGTTGCGGGCAGCTGTCCCGGCGCCGGCTGACCGGGAGCCCCGGGCAGGGTGTTGCCGGGGTGGCCCCCCAGGCCCGGGGTCTGTCCCGGTAGCTGCTGGCCGGGCAGCCCGCCCGGGAGCCCGCCGGGGTTCTGGCCGGGCAGCCCGCCGGAGAGCCCGCCGGGGTTCTGACCGGGCAGCCCGCCGGAGAGCCCGCCGGGGTTCTGACCGGGCAGCCCGCCCGGATAGCCAGGGTTCTGGCCGGGCAACCCGCCGGGGTAGCCGCCGCCCAGTCCGGGGGTCTGGCCCGGCAGCCCGCCGGAGAGACCGGGCATGCCACCGGCACCGCCCGGCAGCCCACCGGAGAGGCCGGGCAGGCCACCGGCACCGCCCGGAAGCCCGCCGGAGAGACCGGGCAGGCCACCGGCGCCGCCGGACATCAAGCTGCCCGCGGGGTTCAGCAGGTCCCCCGCGCCCGGGAAGACGTTGTTCATCAGGCCGCTGAGCGAGCCGAAGAGTGAGTTGGCGATATTCACCGCGCTGCCGGCGCCCGGCATTCCGGGGATTGGGTCGTCGGCGGCGAATGGTTGCTGGGGAGCGGCAGCGGCGACGCCGGCGCCAAGCCCGATCGTGGCGATTGCTGCCAGCGCCACCCCGATGCCGGTTGCCACTCGGGTCAGTGGTCCGCGAGTAGTCGAATGCGCAAACGTGTTCTCGGACAACGGAATACTCCTAAAATTCGGCTGAGTCACTAAATGTGATTCATGCACTCCAATCACTCTGGGAACTCTGCTATCCAAATGTCACAATAACAACACGACACCATCACAGAAGAAGCTCTATAGGTTCGCTTAGTAATCTTGGAGTTTGCTTATTGATATCTCCGCGACACCAACTGTGGCCTCTCAGCTGCGCGAATCGGCGGGCGCACGGAGCCGTCAACCCAGACATGACCGGCGGTTACACCTTGCACCCTCGCGCCTGAGTAAATCGATTGTGGTTCGATGGAGCAACGCAATTGCGCAAACCGGCTGGGTGACGAACGGGGTGATGATGGCCGAGGACGTCCGGGCAGAGATCGTGGCCAGCGTGCTCGAAGTCGTGGTCAACGAGGGCGACCAGATCGGCGAAGGCGACATCCTGGTGCTACTGGAATCGATGAAAATGGAGATCCCGGTCCTGGCCGAGGTCGCCGGCACGGTGAGCAAGGTGAGCGTGTCGGTGGGCGACGTCATCCAAGCCGGCGACCTCATCGCCGTGATCAGCTAGCCATTGACTCGTCCGTACCTCACGGCGGGAGTCGCCGATGTCCACCCTCGGTGACCTGCTTGCCGAACACACCGTTCTGCCGGGTAGTGCGGTCGATCACCTGCATGCCGTAGTGGGCGAGTGGCAACTGCTCGCCGACCTCTCATTCGCCGACTACCTGATGTGGGTTCGCCGCGACGACGGCTCGCTGGTGTGCGTCGCGCAGTGCCGGCCGAACACCGCCCCCACCGTCCTGCTTCGGGACGCAGTCGGGACGGTCGTCGCCGCCGATCAAATGCCGCTGATCGCCGCGGCGTTCGAATCAGGCGCTATCGGCCTGGACAGCAATGCGGGCCAACAGTATTCGTGGCAACAGACCGGCGTGAACATCGAAGCGGTGCCGGTGCGGCACGGCGATATGGCGGTCGCCGTGTTGACACACCAGACGGCCGTCGCGGACACCCCTCAGTCCAGCCCATTGGAGACCGCCTATCTCGACTGCGCCGCGGACCTGGTGCACATGCTGTCCGAGGGCACCTTTCCCAACGTGGGGGATCTGGCGATGTCGCGCTCGAGCCCACGGGCAGGCGACGGATTCATTCGCCTCGATGTCGACGGAGTCGTCTCCTACGCCAGCCCGAACGCGCTATCGGCCTATCACCGGATGGGTTTGACGGTGGAGTTGGAGGGCCACGACCTGATCGAGGTCACCCGTCCGCTGATCTCCGACCCCTTCGAGGCCCAAGAACTCGCCACGCACGTGCGCGACTCCCTGGCCGGTGGGGCCAGCATGCGCATAGAGGTCGACGCCGGCGGTGCTGCGGTGCTGCTGCGGACGCTGCCGCTGGTGGTTCACGGCTCGGCAGCCGGCGCTGCGGTGCTGATTCGCGATGTCACCGAGATCAAACGCCGCGACCGCGCGCTGATATCCAAGGACGCCACCATCCGGGAAATCCACCACCGGGTGAAGAACAACCTTCAGACCGTGGCGGCGCTGCTGCGCCTGCAGGCTCGTCGGACAACCAACGTCGAGGGTCGAGAGGCGCTGATCGAATCGGTGCGACGGGTGTCGTCGATCGCGTTGGTCCACGATGCTCTGTCGATGTCCGTCGACGAGGAAGTCAACCTCGACCAGGTGATCGACCGGATCCTGCCGATCATGAATGACGTTGCGACGGTGGATACGCCGATCCGGATCAATCGGACGGGCATGCTCGGCGTCCTGGACTCGGATCGGGCGACCGCGTTGATCATGGTGATTACCGAGCTTGTCCAAAACGCCATCGAGCATGCGTTTGACCCGGCAGTCGGGGAACCCGCCGCTGGCGGGGGCGGTTCGGTCACGATTCGCGCAGAACGTTCGGCGCGATGGCTGGACGTGGTGGTCCACGACAACGGTCGCGGGCTGCCCGAGGGCTTCAGCATCGAGCAGTCCGACCGGCTGGGCCTGCAGATCGTGCGAACGCTGGTATCCGCCGAAATCGACGGCTCGCTGGCGATGCAGGACGCCCCCGAAGGCGGAACCGACGTGGTGTTACGCGTCCCGATCGGTCGTCGCGTCCGGGCCGTCCAGTAGGGCCGCTCGCAACGGTGCGGCCCCGACAGTTGGTCGGGGCCGCACCGTAAAGCGACTTGATGGGCTTTGGTCAGACTCCGCTACGGGCCTTCGTCCGAGCGTTGCGACGTTTGAGTGCCCGTCGCTCGTCTTCGCTCATTCCGCCCCATACGCCGGAGTCCTGGCCGGTGTTGAGCGCCCAGGACAGGCAGTCAGTAGTCACCGGACACCGGTTACAGACTAATTTCGCGTCGGCGATCTGTGCGAGAGCCGGTCCGCTGTTCCCGACAGGGAAGAACAGCTCCGGGTCTTCGTCGCGACAGACCGCGTTGTGGCGCCAATCCATAAGTCGTTACTCCTTACCGTGTGCGCAGCAGTGCGCACGAATAATTTTCTTCGGCTGTTAACGCAGGCACAAGAAATGTTTCCGTACCGTTGCGTGCGTTCACTCGATCGTTTCACAGGCTCAACAGATGTCAAGGGTGCTCGCTGGTCCGTGGGCTATCTCACTTTAGAGATCTGTTACCAAACCTCTTAATCGTTTGTACTACACTCCCCGCGGGCCTGACCAGTGCTTTTGGCCACATTGGTCGATCACCGCAGGTCGGGAAGCTTATTTAGGGGTGGGGCGACGACGTCCAGCACGTCCGGAACGGCGCGGAACGTCATCCGTTCGCGCACCCCCAGATAGTCGCCGTCGAACTGGCTGGCCATCGGCGGGTCGGCGCAGCTCACGCGCACGCAGGCGGCGTCGTCGTCGCGGACGACCTGGCCGCCCTCGATCTTCGGCTGCTTGGAGAACATCTGCGCAACCAGACGCAAACTAGGCACCACGTTAAGACGAGTCACGCCGAACACCCCTAGCCCCCCCTCGAAGCTGGTGCCGGGATTGGTGCACATCGGTCGGTCGTTGGCGTAGGTCCACGGGCTGGAGTTGGAGACGAAAACGAAATAGACCCCGGATATCGGCTCGCGTCCGGGTAACTCCACGGTCAGCCGCGGTTCTTTGCGGGAGTAACCCACCGTGGCGCGCACCGCCGCGGTGATGTAGCGCGTCGGCGTGACTTTGACGCCCTTCTCCCGTTGGGCCTCCACCTTGGCCACCGCCTCGGCATCGACGCCCATCCCGGCGTTCAGCACCGCCCAGTGCTCGCCGCAGTCGATCAGCCCGATCCGGCGCCAGTGCTTTTCCCGGCCGTATTTGTCGAGCAGCCAGATGAGCTGGTTGGTGGCGTCGACCGGCCCAGGCGGAATTCCCAGCGACCGTGCTGTCACGTTCGCTGATCCACCGGGGACTATCGCCAGCGCCGGGACATGCCCGGTGGGCGGTTGTCCGGGGCGCCCGAGCAAGCCGTTGACCACATTGCTCACCGTGCCGTCGCCACCGTGTACGACGACAAGGTCAACCCCGTCCTGGACCGCGGCCTGTGCGATCTCACCACCATGCCCCCGGTGCCGAGTGTGCTCGACGGTCAGCTGCAGGCGGCTTTTGAGCGCGTGTGCCAGGAGGTCGCGCCCTGCCGTGGTGGTCGAGGTGGCTGTGGGGTTGACGACCAGCACCGCGCGCATGATGCCAAAGCCTACGGGAGCTGTGTGGATACGCTGAGGCGGTGACGGCGCGTCCTCCGACCAGTGTGCGTAGCGCGGGACTGATCGTTGCGGCTCAAGGCTTGGCGGGCGTGGTGGTGGCTGTGGTTCTGCTACTTCGCGCGATCGGCGGTGCGGATCAGCGGGCGGCCAACGGGTTCGGTACCGCGGTGTGGTTCGGTCTGGCGGGTGGCGCGGTTCTGGCCGCCGGCTGGGCGCTGCTGGTCGGCCGGCGTTGGGGCCGCGGGTTGGCGGTGTTTGCCGAGTTGTTGCTGCTGCCCGTGGCGTGGTACCTGACGGTGGGTTCGCATCGGGCGCTGATCGGGATCCCGGTAGGTGCCATGGCGCTGACCGGGTTGGTACTGCTGTTCAGTCCGGCCGCGTTGCGTTGGGTCTCCGGGGGCGATCAGCCCGGATCGGCCACCTCGGCCAACTCCGGACCGGAGAGCCGGTAGGTCGTCCACTCGCTTTGCGGCTGACCGCCGATACCCCGATAGAGCGCGATCGCATCGGTGTTCCAGTTCAACACCGCCCAGGACAGCCTGGTGTAGTCGTTGTTCCGGCATTCTTTTGCCAGCGCCGTCAGCAGCCCGCGGGCCAGTCCGAGACGGCGAAATCGTGGTCGCACGAACAAGTCCTCCAGGTGGATGCCCTCGACGCCGTCCCAGGTCGAGAAGTTGAGGAACCACAGTGCCATCGCGGCGATTTCGCCGTCCACCTCGGCGACGTGCGCTCGCAGCGTCGCGGGTTCGTCGAAAAGCGCTGTGCTGATTTGTGTCTCGACTACGGTGCATTGGTCGGCTGCATGCTCGAAGCGGGCCAGATCGTGGATCATCGCGGTGATCGCTGCGGCGTCAGCAGGTGCGGCTCGGCGGATGCGCACGGTCACGGTCGAACTCCCAGCGCAGTGAGAATAGTGATGAATTTTGTTGTCGTCTCGGCAACTTCGCTATCAGGATCGGATTCGGCGACGATGCCGCCGCCGGCGTGAGCCAGCGCAGCGCGACGGTCGGCCGCCAGCTGCGCGCAGCGGATGCTCACCACCCAGCGCCCGTCGCCGTCAGCGTCGCACCAGCCCACAGCGCCGGCGTAGAACCCGCGATCACCTTCCAGCGCGCTGATGAGTTCGGCGGCGGCATCGGTGGGCACCCCGCCGACCGCCGGGGTGGGATGCAGGGCGAGTGTCAAATCGATTGCGGTGGTGGATGCGTCGCGCAGCCGCCCGGTGATCGGTGTGCTGAGATGCCACAGCGCGCTGGTACGGCTCAGGGTGGGTGCGGGGGGAAAAGTCAATTCGCTGCACAACGGTCGCAGCGCCTGCGCCATGGCGTCGATGACCAATTGGTGCTCGTGGCGATCCTTGGCTGAATCGGCGAGCGCGGCGCCCGCGGCGGCGTCGAGCTCGGGGTCGGCGGCACGCGGCGCGGAACCGGCGAAGGGCTGGCAGGTCACCCGGTCGCCGTCGCGTGCAACCAGCAGCTCCGGGCTGGCGCCCACCAGGGCCGTGCCCGAATACGGGTCGCCAGCTGCTGACAGGTCGACCAGGTAGCCATAGGCGGCCGGGTCGTTGGCGACCAACCGGCGCAAGACGACCCGGGCGTCCAATGGAGCATCGGCGGTCAGCCGTAAGGCGCGGGCCAACACCACCTTCTGCAGCGGGCTGTCTGCAGCGGTCAGCTGGTCGCGGGCGCGTCGAACCCGATCGCGGTGCTCGTCGAGTGCGGGAACTGCTCCGGCAATGTGTACCGCCGGCAGCGGTCCGGTCGGCCAGTCGGGCAGTTCAGCTGCGCGCCGCACTGAGCGCGGCGCCATCAACGCCGCGGGACCGTGAACGTCAAAAGCTAACGCGCCCATGATTATTGGCACGGTGCGCGAGCGCAACGCCGACTGAGCGCCGGCCACGTCGTGATAGCAGGCGTGCGTACCGTCGGCGATCACCACGCCGGCCGGCCCGCACAGCACGAACGGTGGCTCAGCCGTCATTCGGATTCGGATAGCCCAGCGCTTCCAGCTGGCGGATCCCGTGTTCGAAGCCGCAGACCGCCATGGACGCGGCGGTCATGCCGAACCGGCTGCCTTCCACCAGCGGCAGTTGCACCCAGCGGGTGATCACGGCGCGGGAAAAGTGGCCGTGCCCCACGAACACCACATCACGCGACGCCATGTACTCCAAAGCCAGCGCAACGGCGCGGTCCGCGCGGTCGCTGACTTGCGCGACGCTTTCGCCGTCCGGGCAGCCGTGCGTCCAGATCAACCAGTCGGGCCGCGTTTGCTGAATCTGCGCGGTCGTCACGCCCTCGTAGGAACCGTAATCCCATTCGGCGAGCAGCTCCGTTTTCTCATCGACGGTCAGTCCGGCGAGTTCGGCGGTCTCCACAGCACGCCGGCGCGGGCTGCTGATCACCTTCGGGTTGTCAAGGTGCAGGTCGGCCAGTGCCGGGCCGGCTTTGGTGGCCTCCGCGCGCCCGTGGTCGGTGAGGTCCAGATCGGTGCGCCCGGTGTGCTGGCCGGACTTGGACCACTCGGTCTCCCCATGGCGCAACAGCACCAGCCGATGGCTCTGAACACCCATGCCGACCGATTCTGCCTGACACACATAGCCATCCGCGCGCGGGCACCGTGGGTAAGTGCCAGGATGGCATTTGTTAACCGCCGACAATACGAAGGAGCGGCGCTTTATGACGACCCGTGTGTTGGCCGTGGCCAACCAGAAGGGCGGGGTGGCCAAAACGACGACGGTCGCCTCGCTAGGAGCGGCGATGGCCGACGCGGGACGGCGAGTGCTGCTCGTCGATCTGGACCCTCAGGGGTGTCTGACGTTTTCGCTGGGCCAGGACCCGGACAAGTTGGCGGTGTCCATCCATGACGTGCTGCTCGGTGACGTGGAGCCCAACGCCGCCCTGGTGGGCACCGCGGAAGGGATGACGCTGCTGCCGGCGAATATCGACCTGGCCGGCGCGGAAGCGATGCTCCTGATGCGGGCCGGCCGCGAGTACGCGCTCAAGCGTGCGCTGGACAAACTCGGCGACGCGTTCGACGTCGTCATTATCGATTGCCCGCCGTCGCTGGGCGTGCTGACGCTCAATGGGCTGACCGCCGCAGGCGAGGTCATCGTGCCGTTGCAATGCGAGACGCTTGCCCATCGCGGCGTCGGGCAGTTCCTGCGGACGGTCGCCGACGTTCAGCAGATCACCAATCCGGGCCTGCGGCTGCTGGGTGCCCTGCCGACGTTGTTTGACCCTCGCACCACCCACACCCGCGACGTGCTGCTCGATGTCGCTGACCGTTACGACCTGCAGGTGCTGGCGCCGCCCATCCCGCGCACCGTGCGTTTCGCCGAAGCCAGCGCGTCCGGCTCGTCGGTGCTGGCCGCACGCAAGAACAAAGGCGCAATCGCCTACCAAGAGTTGGCCGAGGCGCTGCTCAAGCACTGGAAGTCAGGCAAAGCGCTGCCGACGTTCAACCTCGACGCCTGATGTCGGGCGCGTCGGGCTAGCCCAGCGCGACGAGGGTGTTGCCGCGCTGCTCCAGCACCTGTGACCCCGATACGGCCGGGATCACCGGCGAGCTTCCCGGCTGCCGGTGCACCGGCAGAAACCCCTCGCCGACCCCGCTCACCGGATCACAGACGGCGATGCCGTCGGTGACCGGGACAAGCAATTTGCCGGCCATAATCGTCGCCGGCCCCACCGGAGCAGACGGGCCTGCCGGCGCAATGGAGTAGCGGTAGGTCAGGTTCGCCGCGTCGAAGACCATCACTGTGTTGCCGGTCCACCAGGTGATCAGATTGCCGGGCCGACTTACCACATTGGACGCCGCCGGCGGCTTGGGCAGCAGTGTGCTCGCCACGGTCGTGCCGGTCTCGTCGACCACGTCGACCCTGGGCTGTGGCACCGGCAGATATACCGCCGTCCTGGTCTCCGCCACCGTCAGGACCCGGGCGCCGGAATCCACGCTGATTCCCGGCTCCGGCACATCGTGCTGATCCGGTTCGTCCTCTTCCTTGCTCGGACGCAGCAGGGTGAGCCGCAGATCCGCCTGCCTGCCGCACGCCTCCAAGACCGACACCGCCGCCGAGCTGGCCGCCGCCGACGTCAACCGGCACCCGGTGTGCAATCCCTTGGACGACGGCTTGACGCGCGCGTCGATTTCGCCGTAGGAGAGCATCCGGACCATGTCCGAGCGCCACAGTTCCAGCCGGGTGTCACCGGCTGACAACACCGTCGACCCATCGGAGGACAGGTTGACCCGTTTGTCGGCGTAGCTGCTTCGGGCGGGTCCACGGGTCCCGGCGGGTCCTTCGATCGTGCTGACCTGACCACAGCCACGGTCATCGCGGTAGACCGCGACCGCGAAGCGGTAGACCCCCGCGACGCCGCACAGATCGCTGTCGCGGGAGTAGCTCCACCGCACCTTGCCGGTGACCGGATCACGCCCCTGGACTGCGCGCCCGTCGGCGGTGACGACGGTTCCGGCGACAACGACTGGCTGGTCGGTCGGCGCGTTGGGGGCGGTCCAGAGTTGCTTGAGCGAAGCCGGCACCTCGCGGGCCAGCCTCGGGCTGGGTGCCGGCCCCACGGCGGGATGGCTGATCGTGGCGCGGGCGTCGCTGGTCCACCAGATCAACGCCGCGGCCGCGGTGATCACGGCGACGATTGCGCCCGCTGCCAACACGTCAGCCCTGGTGCGGCGTTCCGGTTTGACCATCGGGCGGCGGCGACGCCGGTCTAGTTGGCGCTGGCGGTCACGCCCGCTGACTTGCGGGGGCGCCGACGGCGGCGCCGTGCGGTGCCGTCGCCGGACGGTTCATTCGCGGTGCCGGTTGACGGCGACTCCGATTCGGCTTTGCCGTTAGCACTGGTAGCGGGGTGGCCCGTCCCCGTTTGGCCGCCGCGGGTACGCCGCCGCTGCCTGCTGCTACTGCTGCTGCTGCGCTGCTGTGCGGGCTGGTCTCCGTTGCGCCCACCCGACGATGTGGTCTTTTTGGCCGGTGATTTGCGTGGTGCTCCGACGGCGGCTTGGACTTCGGTCGGAATGTCCAGCTCGACATAAATATGCGGCGAATTCGAGTACGTCTCGGCTGGATTCGGGCAGCCCAGGCCAAGTGCCTTGTCGATCATCGTCCAGCGAGGCAGCTCGTCCCAGTCGACCAGCGTCACCGCGACCCCGCTCTTGCCGGCACGGCCGGTGCGGCCGATCCGGTGCACGTAAGCCTGTTCGTCCTCGGGGATCTGGTAGTTGATGACGTGCGTGACGTCGTCGACGTCGATCCCGCGGGCGGCAACGTCGGTGGCGACCAGTACGTCGATGCCGCCGCTGCGGAACGCTTTGAGCGCCTTTTCGCGCGCGATCTGGCCGAGGTCGCCGTGCACGGCACCGACGGAGAAACCGCGTTCAGCAAGCTCGTCGGCGACTTTCTGAGCGGTGCGCTTGGTGCGGGTGAAGATCATCGTGGCGCCGCGTCCACGGGCCTGTAGCACCCGGCTGACCAGTTCGACCTTGTCCAGGGCGTGCGCGCGGTAGACGTATTGCGTGGTGAGGTCGTGCACCGCCGAGGAGTGCGGCGCCTCGGCCCGGATGTGGGTCGGCTGATTCATGAAGGTGCGGGCCAGCGTGATGATCGGATCCGGCATTGTCGCCGAGAACAGCATCGATTGCCGCACGTCGGGGATTTGACGCAGAATCCGCTCGATGTCGGGCAGGAAGCCCAGGTCGAGCATCTCGTCGGCCTCGTCCAGAACCAGCACCGACAGGCCGCCCAGCTGCAAATGCCCCTGCTGGGCCAGGTCGAGCAACCGACCCGGGGTACCCACCACCACGTCGGCGCCGGCGCGCAGCGACTCGATCTGCGGCTCGTAGGGTCGGCCGCCGTAAATAGACACCACTGACAGCCGTCGGCCCTCGTCGGCGCTCAAGTACTTGGCGGCGGTGGACAGGTCGCCGAACACCTGGAGACACAGTTCGCGGGTGGGCACCACGATCAAAGCCCGGGGAGTGCCGTTGAGGGGCCGATCGGGTCCCGGTGTGGTGATGCGCTGCAACAGCGGCACCCCGAACGCGAAGGTCTTACCCATTCCGGTGCGGGCCTGCCCGATCAGGTCGTCGCCTGCGAGTGCCAGCGGCAGCGTGAGCTCCTGGATGGCAAAGGGATGTTCGATGCCTTCTTCGCTCAGTGCCCGCACAATTTCGTCGCGGACGCCGATTTCGGCAAAGGTAGATTCGGATGCGGCTCGGGTTGGTGTGATAAGCGGGGTCATGCGAGAAGCACGTATGCCTTTCGGTCTTGTATTCGATTGGTCAATCGTTGCGGTCACGCGCGCACCAGTTGACAGTCGAATACGTTGCCGATTCGCGGGCCCTGCGCTCTCTCAGGCGGACCAACTGCATGCACGCACATTGCTTAGGTAACGGGGATATCGATCTACCGCCATTTCCTACGACGATCATAGCTGGTCGGCCGTCGTGACCGTGATTCCCGCCCCGGCCACGCGCCGCGGGTCGCCACCATTGCGGCCTCGTGGTGATCGCCAGCGTGGCCTGCCACGCGCCGCGGGTCGCCACCATTGCGGCCTCGTGGTGATCGCCAGCGTGGCCTGCCACGCGCCGCGGGTCGCCACCATTGCGGCCTAGAGTGGTTGCCATGACTTCGCTTTCGCCGGGCGACGAGCTGGCTGATCCGTCTCCGGCACGGCTGCCGGCGGACCATCCCGGCGTCAATGAATTGTTCGCGCTGTTGGCCTACGGCGAGGTCGTGGCGTTCTACCGGCTCACCGAAGAGGCGAAGATGGCGCCGGATCTGCGGGGGCGGATTTCGATGGCCAGCATGGCGGCCGCCGAGATGGGGCATTACGAGCTGCTGCGCGACGCCCTGGAGAGCCGCGGCGTCGACGTGGTCCCGACGATTTCGAAGTATGCCTCGGCGCTCGACGGCTACCACCGGCTGACCACGCCGAGCACTTGGCTGGAGGCGCTGGTCAAGGCCTATGTCGGCGATGCGCTGGCCGCCGACTTTTATCTGCAGATCGCCGACGAGTTGCCCGACCAGGTTGCCGACGTGGTGCGCGCGACGATGTCGCAGACCGGACACTCCCAGTTCGTCGTCGCCGAGGTGCGCGCGGCAGTGACCAAGAGCGGCAAACAGCGCAGCCGGCTGGCGCTGTGGTCACGTCGTCTGCTCGGCGAAGCGATCACGCAAGCCCAATACGTGCTGGCCGAACACGACGAGCTGGTCGATCTCGTGGTGTCGAAGACCGATGGCTTAACGCAGTTGGCGGGGTTCTTCGACCGACTGCAGCGCACCCACGACGAACGGATGCGCGAACTGGGCCTGGCCTAGCCGGGCAGTCTCGCCGAGCCTGGCCCTACGGTCAGAGGGTGCAGGTCGCGATCATCGCGCTGCTGGTCGAGATGGCGACGGGCTGACCCGCGCCATCGGTGATCGAGCAGTTGAGGTGACCGGTGAGGCCCGTCGCAACGACGGACCGGATCTGCACTCCAGGGTTCATCACGACTGTTTTCGACCACGGCAGTGACACGTTGAAGTCGGTCTGCGGCGCGCCCTGCGCATCGGTGTAGACGACGGTGACCAGATCGAAAAGCCCCTTGGTTCCGGTCACCCGGTAGATGAACGTGCGAGCGGACACGTCCGGAGGAACCGTGGGGACAGCGGCAGGTGGCGGGATCACCGTTGGTGCGGTGCTGGTGGCCGTCGGTATGGGCCGTCGCGGCGACGGTGGCACGGTGGTGACCGTCTCGGGGGGCAGGGTTGGTGCCGCGCTGGGCCGTGGCGCAGCGGTCACGCTTCGATTCGGTGGCGCCACGATGGTGGCCGAGGTCGAGGCGCTGTCGCCGCCGTTGACGATCACCACGGTGGCGATCACGGCGAGCACGCAGACGATGACGGCGATTGCCGCGACCGGGCGCCAGCGCTGATCGACCGGCGCAAACAGGTCATCGCCGTCGGCGTAAATGTCGTCGACAGCGTCATCGGGGTAGTCCTGGATATCGCTATCCAGAGAGTTCGTGGTGCTGATGATGCAGATGTTATCGATGTGACATGACACCTGGAAGCGTGTGTGCGGGCGTGTCGGGTCACGATTTGCCAACGGGCGCCGGGATTACCGCTCGCTCGCGAATCTTTGATGCCGACCGGCTTTCAACACATCGACGCAGGTTGGGTTGCCCGGCTCCTCCGCAGAGCGCTACGCACTCTGCATCGTCGCCGGGCGGTCCACTAGCCTGCTTGTCGGGGAGCAGTTACCGAGGAATGGGAAGGCGCCGACGTGGAGGTCAAGATCGGTATCACGGACAGCCCGCGCGAATTGGTCTTCACTAGCGCGCAAACGCCCAGCGAAGTCGAAGAATTAGTCACCACTGCGCTGGGCAGCGACTCCGACGTGCTGAGCCTCACCGACGACAAAGGCCGCCGCTTCGTGGTCCACCCAGCCAAGATCGCCTATGTCGAAATCGGCGTCGCGGACTCGCGGCGAGTCGGCTTCGGAATTGGCAGCAGCGCGGCTAGGAGCGGGTAAGCGGCACGTGTGACAGCCCGCCCCAAGCGAACTGCACGGTGCCGTCGACAGCGTCGTCTTTGGAAATCGGCCGGTCGCTATCGAGCCAGTACCTGGCGCAGTCGACGCTGATCCCGACCAAGCCCACCGCGACCATCCTGGCGCGGTGGGCTTCCAAACCGGAGTCGGCGCTGATCAAGTCGAAAACCGCGTCGATGCACGACTCGGTGGCCACCCGTACCTGCGAGGCGACCTGAGGCTCGGTGACGTAGTCGTTCTCGAAAATCAACCGGTAACCCTGGCCGTCGTGCTCGATGAAGTCGAAGAAAGCCTGCACCGCGGACCGCAGCCGTTGCCGGTTGTCGGTGGTGGTGCGCAGGGCTTGGCGCACACCAGACACCAGACTTTCGACATGTCTGTGCAGGACCGCCAGGTACAACTCCAGCTTGCTTGAAAAATGCTGGTAGAGAACGGGTTTGCTGACACCGGCACGTTCGGCGATCTCGTCCATGCCGGCGGCGTGGAATCCGCGGTCGACAAAAATCTCGCTGGCGGCGATGAGCAACTGGCCACGACGCTCATCACGAGGCAGTCGGTTGCCGCGCCGAGCGGGGGTGCCGGGCTTGACCCCACTCCTTCCGGCGTTGGCAAGATCGCTCATCGATTCCTCAATCTGATTGTCGTAGCGCCGGTGTAGCGATACGCGGCTGCTCGCAACGACACTACTACCGACCCGCATTTTCGACCGACATCCGCGCCCTGAATGTCGGCATACCAGCGTCCTACGATTACCTTCTGGCGCGCCGAGAGTCCCAGCTAGCGGCTGTTGTGCCATCCTGTGAAAGTGACGTATGACCCCGACCGGCGCGGGGGCAACCGGACACCGGTCCTTCGCGACGACTGGCGAGAACCGCTGCGCGCCCAGCGCGACCCGCTCGCGTGGGGTGCGGGGCGGGTTCGGTCGAATCGGGACACTAGCCGCTGGCGCAAACAGAGTTGGCTGGGACGTTTTGTGTCCACCTACGGCTGGCGCGCCTACGCGCTGCCGGCATTGGTTGCCGTCACCGCGGTGGTGCTCTACCAGACGGTCACCGGGACGAGCGCGTCCGCACCCGCCTCCGGGCAGCCGGTGCAGGGTCCGCCGAAGATCGGCGCGGTGGGCACGGTCATCATCGATGCGCCGCCCCGCGGTCTGACCCAGTTCGACGCCAGCCTGCCGACCGGGATGCTGCCGAACGGCGGTCCATTCACCGGGGCGGGCGACAAGTCATGGCAGATCGTCCCCGGTGGCACGCCGCAGGTTGGCCAGGGTACCGCCAAAGTCTTCAAATACACCGTCGAGGTCGAAAACGGCATGGACCCCACCGCGTTCGGCGGTGCCGACGCGTTCGCCGCAATGGTCAACCAAACGCTGGCCAATCCCAAGAGCTGGATCCACGACGCGCAGTTCGCGTTCGTCAAGATCGATGCGACCGACAAGAGCAAACCGGACATCCGAATCTCGCTGAGCTCGCCGATGACCGTGCGAGAGGGCTGCGGTTACGAGTTCCCGCTCGAGACGTCCTGCTACAACCCGTCCTACGGGGCTGAGGCCCAACCGCGAGTCTTCATCAACGAGGCACGCTGGGTGCGCGGTGCGTTGTCCTTTCAGGGCGATGTGGGCTCGTATCGGCAATATTTGATCAACCACGAGGTTGGCCACGCCATCGGGTATCTGCGTCACGAGCCCTGCGACCAGCAGGGCGGCTTGGCTCCGATCATGATGCAGCAGACCTTTTCGACCTCAAATGACGACGATGCGAAGTTCGACCCGGAATGGGTCAAGGCCGACGGAAAGACGTGCCGGTTCAATCCTTGGCCCTACCCGATCGCCTAGCCCGGCGACGATGCAGAACGCGAAGCGTTCTGAGGAGGAGACGGGCAATCGGGCCTAGCCCGGCGACGATGCAGAACGCGAAGCGTTCTGAGGAGGCGGTCAATCGGGCCTAGCCCGGCGACGGTGCAGAACAAGTAGCGTTCTGAGGAGGAGACGGGTCAATCGGGCCTAGCCAGTGACGAATCAAGGAGATGTCGGTGTCGGCGTCGTTGCCACCGTTAGTTGAGCCGGCTGCCGAGTTGACGCGTGATGAGGTCGCCCGCTACAGCCGGCATCTCATCATCCCCGACCTAGGTGTTGACGGGCAGAAGCGGCTCAAGAACGCGCGGGTGCTGGTGATCGGCGCCGGGGGTCTTGGCGCGCCGATACTGCTCTATCTGGCCGCGGCGGGTGTGGGCACGATCGGCATCGTCGACGATGACGTCGTCGACGAGTCGAATCTGCAACGTCAGATCATCCACGGCGTTTCCGACGTCGGCCGATCCAAGGCGCAGTCCGCGCGCGACTCGATCGCCGAGATCAACCCGCTGGTGGAGGTGCACCTGCACGAGGTGCGGTTGGAGGCTCGCAACGCCGTCGACCTGTTCGAGTGTTACGACCTGATCCTTGACGGCACGGACAACTTCGCCACCCGGTATCTGGTCAACGACGCCGCGGTGCTGGCGCGCAAGCCCTACGTGTGGGGGTCGATCTACCGGTTCGAAGGCCAGGTTTCGGTGTTCTGGGAGGACGCCCCCGGCGGCCGCGGCCTCAACTACCGCGACCTGTACCCGGACGCGCCCCCACCGGGCATGGTGCCGTCGTGCGCCGAAGGTGGTGTGCTGGGCATTGCTGTGCGCATCGATCGCGTCGGTGATGGGCACCGAGGCGATCAAGTTGATCACCGGAATCGGTGAGTCGTTGCTGGGCCGGCTGCTGGTGTATGACGCGCTGGAGATGAGCTATCGCACCATCACGATTCGGAAGGACCCGGCTACGCGTGAGATCACCGGGCTGATCGACTACGAAGCATTCTGCGGAGTGGTGTCCGAGGCAGCCGACGCGGCCGCTGACTCCGCGATCACCCCACGCGAGCTGCGTGACCTGCTGGACTCCGGCAAGAAAGTTGCCCTGATCGACGTGCGTGAGCCGGCGGAGTGGGACATCAACCACATCGACGGAGCCCAGTTGATCCCGAAGTCGTTGATCAGCTCCGGCGTGGGTCTGGCCAGGCTGCCGCAGGACCGTACGCCGGTGCTGTATTGCAAGACGGGAGTGCGCTCGGCGGAGGCGTTGGCCGCGGTGAAGCAAGCCGGGTTTGCCGACGCGGTGCACCTACAGGGCGGCATCGTGGCATGGGCCGAAGCAGATGCAGCCCGACATGGTGATGTACTGACCCGTTGTGGGCATACCGCGTCCTCGTGTCTAGTCCCGAGAGTTCGCTGGGCCCGATTAGGCTAGCCGGGTGAGTGTCGAGCCGCCGCCCGAGCACGTGCTGGCGGCGTTCGGTTTGAGCGGCATTCAGCCGATACCCTTGGGCGCCAGCTGGGAGGGTGGCTGGCGGTGCGGCGAGGTGGTGCTGTCGATGGTCGCCGACAACGCCCGCGCCGCCTGGTCGGCGCGGGTACGCGAGACGTTGTTCGTCGACGGTGTGCGGTTGGCCCGGCCAGTCCGCTCGACCGATGGGCGCTACGTGGTTTCCGGTTGGCGAGCGGACACTTTCGTGGCCGGCCAACCTGAGCCTCGGCACGACGAGGTGGTGTCCGCGGCGGTGCGGCTGCACGAGGCAACCGGCAAACTGGAACGCCCTCGATTTCTGACCCAGGGGCCTACGGCGCCGTGGGCCGACGTCGACGTCTTCGTCGCCGCTGACCGTGCCGCGTGGGAAGAACGGCCGCTGCAGTCGGTGCCGGCGGCGGCGCGCGCAGCGTCGCCCACAGCCGACGGGCAGCGGTCGATCGAGCTGATCAATCAGCTTGCCGGACTGCGGCGGCCGACCAAGAGCCCCAACCAGCTGGTCGACGGAGATCTTTACGGCACCGTGCTGTTCGCGGGTGCCGCCGCGCCCGGGATAACCGACATCACGCCCTACTGGCGGCCCGCGTCGTGGGCGGCGGGAGTCGTCGTCGTCGACGCGTTGTCCTGGGGCGAAGCCGACGAAGGGCTCATCGATCGTTGGAACGCACTGCCGGAGTGGCCGCAGATGTTGTTGCGCGCGTTGATGTTCCGGCTCGCTGTCCACGCGCTGCACCCACGTTCGACGGCGGCGGCCTTCCCGGGTCTGGCGCGCACTGCCGCCCTGGTGCGGCTGATCCTCTAGCCCTGAAATTCGTAGCGGACCTCGTCCAGCGCGATCCTGCCGTCGACCGCGAGAACCCCTTCTGCCCGAAGCAGTTCCAACTGCCGGGTGGCCAGATGCCTTGCGGGCCGGCCCGATGCAGTGATCACCCGATGCCAGGGCAGGTCCGAGGAGTCGGTGCGCATGATCCACCCGACAATTCGCGGGCTGGAAAGCCCTGCGGCAGCAGCGATATCACCGTACGTGGAGACCCAGCCGGCGGGTATCGAGGCAACCAGCGCGCGCACCCGTTCGACCTGCTTGTCAGTCACCGGCGCCACGGTCAGCGCATCCGTTCGCGGATCAGCGCGGCGACCTCGGCGGGTTTGGTCTCCGCCACCATGTGGTCGCAGTCGAAATCCATCAGCTGAAAGTCGGCTCCCAATCGGTCGCGCAGGCTGGTGATGAGCCGGTCGGTGACATACGGTGGCGACGTCCACGCCGCCCGCACCACCGTCGTTCCAATTCCTTTGGGCGGCAATATCGATTTCGCGGGCCAACTCACTCCAATAGGACATCATCGCGGGCAGGCTGACCCGCCAACCGTACCGGCCGCCCGGCAGCGCGACGAGGTGCTCGTCGAGTTCGGCGTCGAGCACGGCCGGGTCCACCTCCGCCCAGGAGCCGTTGGCCTTCTCGGCGCGGGCTTCCGCGGCGTCGGGATAGTCGGGGGAGGCCAGCATGGCGTCCGCGATCTCACGCATCCACGCGCCGTCCAGGCCGATGGCCGGGTCAAGCAGCACCAGTGCGGCGACCCGGTCGGGATGGGCGGCGGCGAGGTGCAGTGCGACCGCGCTCGCCGAACGAATGCGCCACCACCACGACGGGGCTGTCGGCCTGATGCTCGAGCAGCGTCGGCAAGCGCGGCGACGTTGGCATCGATCGTCCACGGTGCCGCCCACGACGACCTGCCGTGCCCGATCAGATCGGGTGCGGCAACGGTGATCTCGGCGCAGGTGCTGCGTCGCCAGCGGTTCCCAGCGCTTGCCGTGCCCGGTCAGCCCGTGCATCGCCAGCAGTCGCAGGGGACCGGACGGGCCGTAGCGATGCACGTGCAGTGCGGGTCACGCGTTGATGGTGCCAGTTCGACGTTCATCGCAACGCCGGCCGGGCCGACTTGTCGGACCCCCGTGGTGTCATGCCGCTATGTCGTTACCATTGGGGCCCCGAGGCCCGCGCTGTGCTCGATCCCGGTCTGCGCGGGCTGGTGCGAGTGCTGGGCGGGCCGGGAACCGGTAAGAGCTCGCCTGTTGATCGACGTCGCGGCAGCCCGGATCGCCGCTGGCGCCGATCCGGAATCGGTGCTGCTGCTGACTGGTTCGGGCCGCATCGGGGCACAGGCGCGCAGCGCGCTGACGACGACGTTGCTGCGCTCGCAGCAGGTCGGTCCGTGCCGCGCGGTGATCCGAGAACCATTGGTGCGCAGCGTGCATAGCTATGCGTTCGCGGTGCTGCGGCTGGCGGCGCAGCGCGCCGGCGGTCCGCCGCCCCGGCTGATCACCAGCGCTGAACAGGACGCGATCATCGGCGAATTGCTTGCCGGCGAGATAGAGGACGGTCCCGATGCGACGACGCCGTGGCCCACTGAGCTGCGGGCCGCCTTGGGCACCGCGGGTTCGCCGCCGAGCTGCGTGAGCTGTTGACCCGCTGCGCCGAACGCGGCGTGGACCCCGCAGCAGCTGCGAGCGGCTGGGCCGGCTGTCCGGTCGTCCGGAATGGGCGGCCGCAGGCCAGTTCGCGCGCAGATACGAGCAGGTGATGCTGCTGCGCGCCGCCGTAGGAACGGCTGCACCGCAGGCGACGACTCCGGCGGTGGGTGCCGCCGAACTGGTCGGGGCCGCTCTCGAGGCATTCGCGGCCGACCCGGAGCTGCTGGCCGCCGAACGCGCCCGGATCGGCGTCCTGCTGGTCGACGATGCCCAGCAACTCGACCCGCAGGCCGCCCTGCTGGTTCGGGTGCTGGCCGCCGGCGCTGACGTGACGCTGCTCGCCGGCGACCCGGCCCAGGCGGTGTTCGGTTTCCGCGGCGCCGAGCCGGCGGCACTGCTGGGCGGCGACTCGCACGCCGTCGGTGACGCTGACGACGTCACATCGGTGCGCGCCGGCGGTGGCGCGGGCTGTCTCGGGCATCGCCGGCCGACTTCCCGGCGGTTGCGAAATCGACGGCGCCGGAACGATTCCGGATCGGTGATGGTGCAGCTGGCCGCCTCCGCCGGCGCCGAGGCGGCGTTGATCGCCGATTTTCTGCGGCGCGCGCACCTCCTCGACGGGGTGCCGTGGTCGCAGATGGCGGTCGATCGTCCGGTCGGTGCCGCGGGCCGCGGCCGGGTTGCCGCACGCGCTGGCGCGGGCCGGTGTTCCGGTGGCGCCGCCGGCGGTCACGGGTTCGCTGGCCGAGCAGCCCGCGGCGCAGGCGCTGCTGACGGTGCTGGCCGCCACCGCCGACGGGCTGGACGGCGAGCAGGCGCTGACGCTGCTGACCGGCCCGATCGGGCGCGTCGACCCGGTTTCGCTGCGCCAGCTGCGACGGACGCTGCGCCGCACCGATATGGACGGGCCGCCAAGGGAATTCGGCGACCTGCTGGTCGCAGGCCGTGAACGGCGCACCGTCGGCTCGGCTGACCGCGGCCCAGGCCCGGCCGCTGCGGCGGGTGCGCGCGGTGCTGGATGCCGCCGCCGGCTGCCACCGGCGCGGCCAGGATCCGCGCTACACGCTCTGGGCGGCATGGCATCGTTCGGGTTTGCAACGTCGCTGGCTGGCGGCGTGTGAGCGCGGCGGCCCGTCCGGCGCTGCGGCCGGCCGGGACCTCGACGCGGTGACGGCGTTGTTCGACGCCACCGACCAATACCTGTCGCGCACCGCCGGCGCGTCGCTGCGCGGGTCTGATCGACCACCTGCGCGCACTGCAACTGCCGCGCGGTCGGCGCCGAGCCCGCGGCAGCAACCGAGCAGGTCGCGGTGCTCAGCGCGCACGCGGCGCTCGGCCGCGAGTGGGATCTGGTGGTCATCGCCGGCCTGCAGGAAGGGCTGTGGCCCAACACGATTCCGCGCGGCGGAGTGCTCGGCACCCAGCGGCTGCTGGACGTGCTCGACGGGGTAGCCGAGAGCGCCTCGATGCGCGGCACCGCTGCTCGCCGAGGAGCGGCGGCTGCTGGTGGCCGCGATGGGCCGGGCGCGGAAGCGGTTGCTGGTGACGGCCATCGACGGCGAGGCGAACGGCGACAACGAGGCCAGCATTGCCGTCGCCGTTCTTCTCCGAAATCGCGCAGTGGGCCACCGGAGCCGCCGATGCCGAGCTGCAGCCGGTGACGGCGCCGCGGGTGCTGTCGGCAGCCGCGGTGGTGGGCCGGCTGCGAGGGGTGGTGTGCGCACCGCAGGACGCGGTCAGCGACGCGATGCGGGCTTGCGCGGCAACGCAATTGGCCCGTCTGGCCGCGGCGGGTGTGCCGGGCGCCGACCCGGCCGGCTGGTATGGCATGTCGCCGGTCAGCACCACCGAACCGCTGTGGAGCGGTGACGATCACGTGGTCACGCTGACCCCGTCGAGCCTGCAGACGCTGACCGACTGCCCGCTGCGCTGGCTGGTCGAGCGCCACGGCGGGACCGATCCTCGCGACCTGGGTTCCACCGTCGGTTCGGTGCTGCATGCGCTGATCGCCGAGCCTGCAGGCGGCGAGTCGCAGCTGCTGGCCGCCCTGGAGCGGGCATGGCAGCATCTGCCGTTCGAATCTCGTTGGTATTCAGCCAACGAGCTGGCCCGGCATCGGGCGATGATTCAGGCGTTCCTGGGGTGGCGGGCCCAGACCCGTAGCGAGCTGACCGAGGTCGGCGTCGAAGTCGACGTCGACGGGGTTCTCGACGGAGGCGAGGGCGCGACCCTCCGGCTGCGCGGCCGGGTCGACCGGGTGGAACGCGACGCGGCCGGCCGACTGGTGATCGTCGACGTCAAAACCGGCAAGACACCGGTCAGCAAGGACGATGCGCAACGGCATGCCCAGCTGGCGGCCTACCAGCTGGCGGTGGCCGAGGGGCTGATGGCGCACGGTGACGAGCCAGGCGGCGGGCGGCTGGTGTACCTGGGCAAAACGGGGTCCGCGGGCGCCACCGAACGCGCGCAGGACCCGTTGACACCCGAGGCGGGCGCACAGTGGCGCGACCGGATCCGGGAGGCGGCCGAGGCTACGGCCGGGCCGCAGTTCATCGCCCGCATCAACGACGGCTGTGCGCACTGCCCGCTGCGACCGAGCTGCCCGGCACATACCGGCGTCGACGGGAAGGGGTCGGTATGACCGCCATTGCTCCGGTGTCGGCGCACTACAGCCCGGCCGAACTGGCAAGCGCGCTCGGTCTTTTCGAGCCGACCGCGGAGCAGGCGGCGGTCATCGCTGCTCCACCGGGACCGCTGGTGGTCATCGCGGGGGCGGGCGCCGGGAAAACGGAGACGATGGCAGCGCGGGTGGTGTGGCTGGTGGCCAACGGCTACGCCGAGCCCGGCCAGGTGCTTGGCCTCACGTTCACCCGCAAGGCGGCCGGCCAGCTGCTGCGCCGGGTCAGGTCCAGGCTGGCCCGGCTCGACGGCACCGGGCTCACCATCGGTAGCCAGCCGGGCCCACCGGTCGGCGAGCCCGCCGGAGCACCGCTCGTCGGCACCTATCACGCCTTCGCCGGCCAGCTGCTGCGCGAATACGGTCTGCTGTCGCCGGGCGCGGGGGAGTACGCGCAGCCCGTCGAGCCGGACACCCGGTTGCTCAGCGAGACTGAACTCTGGCAGCTGGCATTCGACGTCGTGAACGCATACCGGGGCGAGCTGCACACCGACAAAACACCGGCCGCGATCACCGCAATGGTGCTGCGGCTGTCAGGTCAGCTCGCCGAGCACCTGGTCGACACCGGCCAGCTCTGCGATACCCACGTTGAGCTCGAACGCCTGGTGCACACGCTGCCTGCGGGCCGTTACCAGCGCGACCGCGGCCCCAGCCAGTGGCTGCTCCGCATGCTGGCCACCCAGGCCGAGCGCGCCGAGCTGGTGCCCCTGATCGACGCCCTGCACCACCGGATGCGGGCGGACAAGGTGATGGACTTCGGCACCCAGATGGCCTCCGCCGCGCGGCTGGCCGCGGCGGTCCCGCAGGTCGGTGAACAGTTGCGCGGCCGCTATCGGGTGGTGCTGCTCGACGAATACCAAGACACCGGATACGCCCAGCGCATCCTGTTGTCGTCGCTTTTCGGCGGCGGAGTCGACGAGCAACTCGCGTTGACCGCCGTCGGTGACCCGATCCAGTCCATTTACGGCTGGCGCGGCGCCGCGGCGACCAACCTGCCCCGGTTCACCACCGACTTCCCGCGGCCCGGCGGCAGCCCGGCGCCGGTGCTGGAACTGCGCACCAGCTGGCGCAACCCGCCGACGGCCCTGCATGTCGCCAACGCCGTCTCGGCGGATGCGCGACGACGATCGGTGGCGGTGCACGCACTTCGCTCCCGCCCCGACGCCGCGCCGGGAACTGTGCGCTGCGCGCTGTTGCCCGATGTGCAGGCCGAACGAGAGTGGGTCGCTGATCACCTGCAACGGCGCTACCAGCAGGCTGCCGCCGACCGTGTCGCACCGCCGACCGCCGCGGTTCTGGTGCGGCGCAATGCCGATGCCGCACCGATAGCCGCCGCGTTGCGCGCCCGTGGCATCCCGGTGGAGGTGGTCGGACTGGCCGGCCTGCTCTCGGTGTCCGAGGTCGCGGATGTGGTCGCGATGCTGCGCCTGGTCGCAGACCCAACCGCGGGCGCGGCCGCCATGCGGGTGCTGACCGGGCCCCGGTGGCGGCTCGGAGCGCGCGACCTCGCGGCGCTGTGGCGGCGCGCGGTGGCCCTCGACGGCGGGCAGGCAGCACGTACCGGTGACACTGCCGAGCGGATCGCCGAGGCGGCCGGGCCGCAGGCCGATACTGCAGGCCTGGCCGACGCGCTGGCCGATCCGGGCCCGGCCAGCGGCTATTCGGCGGAAGGGTACCGGCGCATCGCGGCGCTCACCGAGGAGCTGAGTCTGCTGCGCAGCCACCTCGGCCATCCGCTGCCCGATCTGGTTGCCGAGGTGTGCCGGCTGCTGGGCGTCGACTGCGAGGTCCGGGCGGCACTGCCCGCTGCCGGTTGGACGGGCGCCGAGCAACTCGACGCCTTCGCCGACGTGGTCAGCAGCTACGCCGAGCGGGCCGCCGCCGCGACCGACTCCGTGACCTCAGTACTTGGTCTGCTGGCTTACCTGGATGTGGCTGCCGTCGTCGAGAACGGCTTGGCGCCGGCCCAGACCGTCGTCGCGCAGAATCGGGTGCAGGTGCTTACCGTGCACGCCGCCAAGGGTTTGGAATGGCAGGTGGTTGCCGTACCGCACCTGTCGGGCGGATTGTTCCCGTCGACGGCAGCGGCTCGCAGCTGGCTCACCGACGCTGCCGACCTTCCGCCGCTGCTGCGCGGCGATCGCGCCACAGCGGGTGTGCACGGCGTACCGGTTCTGGACACATCGGATGTGACCGATCGAAAGCAGCTGTCGGACACGATTTCCATGCACCGCCGCCAGTTGGAGCAACGCCGCCTCGACGAGGAGCGCAGGCTGCTCTATGTGGCCATTACCCGGTCCGAGGACACCCTGCTGCTGTCCGGCCACCAGTGGGGAGCCACCGGGATCAAACCGCGCGGCCCGTCGGATTTTCTGTGCGAGCTCAAGGACATCATCGACAAGTCAGTCGCTGTCGGCGAGCCCTGCGGAGTGATCGAGCACTGGGCGCCTGCACCGGCGGACGGCGACCGAAACCCGTTGCGCGACAGCGTTCACGAGGCGACCTGGCCCGCCGACCCGCTGGGCGGTCGCCGCGCCGACGTGCAACGCGGCGCGGCGCTTGTCGGCGCTGCGATGTCGGCGGGCGCGCCAGCAGCGACGGCCGACGTCGATACCGAAGAGTGGGCTGCCGACGTCGACGCTCTGCTCAACGAGCGTGCCCGTGCCGCCCACCCGCCGGCACAAACTCTGCCGAGCGGACTGTCGGTCAGCAGCCTGGTCGACTTGGCCCGTGATCCGGAGCACGCCGCGCAGCGGCTGATGCGTCGGCTGCCGACGCGCTCGGAACCGCATGCGTTGCTGGGCAACGTTTTTCACGACTGGGTTGAGCGTTTCTACGGCGCCGAGCGGCTGTTCGACCTCGCTGACCTGCCTGGTGCCGCGGACACCGACATCGCGCAGCGCGACACCGAGGAACTGGCCGCATTGCAGGATGCCTTCCTCGCCTCGCCGTGGGCCGCGCGTACGCCGGTGGCCGTCGAGGTGCCGTTCGAGATGGCCATCGGCAGCACTGTGGTGCGTGGCCGCATCGACGCGGTCTTCGCCGAGCCCGACGGTGGTGCGACCGTCGTGGACTGGAAGACCGGCGAGCCGCCACGCGGCTCGGAGGCCGCCCGCCAGGCTGCTATCCAGCTCGGCGTCTACCGGCTCGCCTGGGCTGCACTCAGCGGTTGTCGGGAATCGTTGGTGCGCACAGCTTTTCACTATGTTCGGAGCGGGAACACCGTCGTTCCCGATGTGCTGCCGGGACCGGAAGAGCTGGCCGCCCTACTGGCCGGGCCCGCTAGGCGTTGCGGCTGACCTTGAGCGCCGCGGTGATCATCGGAATCTGCAACGGCAGCCGGGTCAACGCGATAATGCGCATCGGCCACGGCTTGTCCCACCACAGCCGGCACATGTTGACGTTTCCCGGAAAGACCGCGATGAACAGCGCGGCGGCCGCCAACGCGGCCAACCGCCGGGTGCGCCGCGGTAGCAGCAAAGCACCGATGCCGACCTCGGCGACGCCGGACGCGTAGGTATAGAACCGCGGACTGCCGGGCAGTTCGACGGGGATGATGTCGTCGAACGGCTTCGGCACCAGAAAGTGGACGGTGCCGATGCCGAGCAACAGCGCGGCGATTCGGTATGCGGGTGCCTGGCTGGCGTCCCGCTGAGGTCTGGGTGTGATTGCGGTCATGGTTACATTGTGGCGTGCGTCAGGTCGAGCCGATGAACTGTGGTCAAACCTAGCTTGCGGCGACGCGGTCTCGACGAGAAGCTGACCGCAATGCCCGGCTACGCGCTAGTCGGCGTGCTGCGGATTCCGGAGAGCCGGATCAGCCCGGTCCGCGCCATCTCGAAGCGAGTCTTGATCGCACTGCTGGCGTTGTTATTCGCGGTGATCACCGTCTACCTCGGCCGCGACGGGTACACCGACGTGCGCGGCATGCCGCTGTCATTTCTGGACTGTGTCTACTTCGCGACGGTGTCGCTGACGACCACCGGTTACGGCGACGTGACTCCGTATTCGGAATTCGCGCGATTGATCAACATCGTGATCATCACGCCGCTGCGGATCCTGTTCCTCGTGGTGTTGGTTGGCACGACACTTCAGGTACTCACCGAGCGGTCTCGGCAAGCGTGGAAGATTCAGCGTTGGAGGAGCAGGGTGCGCAACCATACCGTCGTCGTCGGCTACGGCACCAAAGGCAAAACGGCGGTCGCCGCAATCCGGGATGACGACACGGTCAGCTGCGATGTCGTCGTCGTCGACACCGACCAAGCCGCCCTCGACCACGCGGCGGCCGCCGACTTGGTCACCGTGCGCGGCGACGCCACCAGATCCGATGTGCTGCGGCTGGCCTCTGCCCAACATGCGTCGGCAATCATCGTCGCCACCGGTCGCGACGACACCGCGGTGCTGGTCACCTTGACCGCCAGGGAAGTCTCGCCCAACGCCAAGATCGTCGCGTCGATTCGCGAGGCGGAAAACCAGCACCTGCTCAAGCAATCCGGAGCGGATTCGGTGGTGGTCTCCTCCGAGACCGCCGGCCGACTGCTGGGCGTGGCCACCACAATGCCCAGCGTCGTCGAGATGATCGACGACCTGCTGACCCCGGCCCGCGGATTCGCCATCGCCGAGCGCGATGTCGAGCAGACCGAGCTCGGCGGCTCTCCGCGGCACCTGCCCGACATCGTGCTCGGTGTGGTTCGTGACGGCCATTTGCTGCGCGTCGATGCACCAGAGGTCGACGCCATCGAGGTTGGCGATCGGCTGCTCTATGTCCGCAATACGGGGAAGTGACGTGGTGGCCGGCCGCCGCCAGGAGGTTTAGCAACGTGGATTTCCAGCTACGAAGCGTGCCGCTGCTGTCGCGGATCGGCGCCGACCGGGCCGACCAGGTGCGCACCGACGTCGAGGCGGCCACCGCCGGCTGGGCCGATGCGGCACTGCTGCGGCTGGACTCGCGCAATCAGGTCTTGGTCGCCGACGGCCGGGTGCTGCTCGGCAAGGCGAAGACATTTGCCGACAAGCCGCCGCCGGACGCGGTATTCCTGGGCCGCGTCGAGGATGGTCGACATGTGTGGGCGGTGCGGGGTCCGCTGGAAGCACCGGAAGATCCCGACGTCAAGGCCGAGGTGGCCGATCTGCGCCGGGCGGGCCAGCTTTTCGACGATGTCGGCGCGCAGTTGGTGTCGGCGGCCGCGGCGCTGCTGAACTGGCATGCCAGCGCCCGGTTCAGCTCGGTGGACGGCTCGCCTACGAAATCGATCAGGGCGGGCTGGGCCCGGGTCAATCCGGCCACCGGCCACGAGGAATTCCCTCGGATCGATCCCGCGGTGATCTGCCTGGTGCACGACGGCGGCGACCGCGCCGTGCTGGCCCGTCAGACGGTGTGGCCGCAGCGGATGTTCTCGCTGCTGGCCGGTTTCGTCGAGGCCGGGGAATCGTTCGAGACCTGTGTCGCCCGGGAGATCCGCGAGGAAATCGGGCTGACCGTGCGCGACATCCGCTATCTGGGCAGCCAGCCGTGGCCGTTTCCGCGCTCGTTGATGATCGGCTTCCACGCGATCGGCGATCCCGACGAGCCGTTCTCCTTCAACGACGGGGAGATCGCCGAGGCCGAATGGTTCACCCGCGACGAGATTCGTGCCGCGCTGGCCCTCGGTGACTGGAGCAGCGACTCGGAAGCCAAACTGCTGCTGCCCGGGTCGGTTTCGATCGCCCGCGTGATCATCGAATCGTGGGCGGAAGCCGGCTGACTTGGCCGGGCAATCGGCCTTAGCCGGTCAGCTGGGCCAGCTTCGCCTTGATCTCGTTGGCGGCGGGGTTGGTCAGGGTTGACCCGTCGGCGAACTTCAGCGTCGGAACGGTGTGATTGCCGCCGTTGACCGAGCCGACGAACTCTGCCGCCGCGGGGTCGTGTTCGATGTCGACCTCGTCATAGGTGATTCCGGCGGACTTCAACACCGTCTTGAGTCGAAAGCAGTAGCCACACCACTGCGTCGTGTACATGGTGACCGAAGCACCAGAAGAACTAGTCATAGTTGTTCAAACATAGACGGCGCCGCTGGTATGCCGCGGCGTGGCGCTGCGCGAGGTTTGTCGGCGATCACTGCCAAGATGGACGCCATGGCGGTGATCGCGGACTCATTGGTTGCCGACCTCGACGACGAGCAGAGCGAGGCCGTGCTGGCTCCCCGCGGGCCGGTCTGCGTGCTGGCCGGGGCGGGAACCGGTAAGACGCGCACGATCACCCACCGCATCGCGCAGCTCGTCGCGACCGGACACGTCGCCGCGGGCCAGGTCTTGGCGGTGACATTCACCCAACGTGCGGCCGGTGAGATGCGGGCTCGGCTGCGGGCGTTGGGAGACGCCGCGCAGACCGGGTCTGGCGTCGGATCGGTACAGGCGATGACGTTTCACGCCGCCGCGCACCGGCAGCTGCGGTATTTCTGGCCGCGGGTGGTCGGAGACACCGGCTGGCAGTTGCTGGACACCAAGTTCGCCGTCGTCGCGCGGGGGGCGAGCAGAGCCGGCCTGCACCTGAGCACCGACGACGTCCGCGACGTGGCCGGTGAGATCGAGTGGGCCAAGGCGTCGCTGATCTCGCCCGAGCAGTATCCCGACGCGGTGGCGGCCGTCGCCCGCGATGTTCCGCTGGACGCCACGCAGGTCGCCACCGTGTATGCGGCCTACGAGTCGCTGAAGTCCCGCGGGGACGGCGTTGCCCTGCTCGACTTCGACGACCTGCTGCTGCACACCGCGGCCGCGATCGAGGACGACGCCGCGGTCGCCGAGGAGTTCCGGGACCGCTACCGCTGCTTCGTCGTCGACGAATACCAGGACGTGACACCGCTGCAGCAGCGCGTGCTGTCGGCGTGGTTGGGTGACCGCGACGACCTGACTGTCGTCGGCGACGCGAACCAAACCATCTACTCGTTCACCGGGGCCTCACCTCGCTACCTGCTGGACTTCTCGCGGCGGTTCCCCGACGCCGCCGTGGTGCGCCTGGAACGCGACTACCGGTCCACACCGCAGGTGGTGTCGCTGGCCAACCGGGTGATCGCCGCGGCCCGCGGACGGGTGGCCGGCAGCAAGCTGCACCTGGTCGGCCAGCGTGACCCCGGGCCGACTCCGACGTTTCGCGAATATCCCGACGAGGTCGCCGAGGCCGCCGGCGCGGCGGCGGCGATCTCGCAGCTCGTCGAAGCGGGCACGCCGCCGTCGCAGATCGCGGTGCTGTACCGGATCAACGCGCAGTCCGAGGTTTACGAGGAGGCGTTGACGGAGGCCGGCATTGCCTATCAGGTACGCGGCGGCGAGGGCTTTTTCAGCCGCCAGGAGATCCGGCAAGCCCTGCTGGTGTTGCAGCGGGCGGCCAACCGCGGCGCCGACGTCGACGGCGCGCTACCTGATGGCGGCGACCCGCTGCGCCCGGCTCCGCCGCGCTTGCGATCGCCGCTACCTGATGGCGGCAACCCGCTGCCCGAGATGGTGCGGGGGCTGCTCGAACCGCTGGGTCTGACGGCCGAACCGCCGACGGGAACCCGGGCCCGGGAGCGCTGGGAAGCCCTGGTCGCGTTGGCCGAACTGGTCGACGAAGAAGTGGCGCACCGGCCGCAGCTGAACTTGCCCGATCTGCTGGCCGAGCTTAGGAGCCGCGCCGATGCGCGTCACCCGCCGGTGGTGCAGGGCGTCACGCTGGCTTCGCTGCACGCCGCCAAAGGGCTGGAGTGGGATGCGGTGTTCCTGGTCGGACTGACCGATGGCACGCTGCCGATCTCGCATGCGCTGGCCCACGGTGCCGAAAGCGAGGCGGTCGAAGAGGAGCGTCGGCTACTCTACGTCGGAATCACCAGGGCCCGAATGCATTTGGCCCTCAGCTGGGCGCTGTCCCGAAACCCGGGCGGACGGCAGAGTCGCAAGCCGTCTCGTTTTCTCAACGGCCTGTCCCCCCAGACTCAACCCGACCCCAACCCGAGCCGGCCGCGGCGCAATCGTGGCGCCGCGTCACGTTGCCGGATCTGCAACAACCAGCTGAGCACGCCGACGACGATCATGCTTCGCCGCTGCGAGACGTGCGCCGCCGATATCGATGACGAGCTGCTGCTCCAGCTCAAGGATTGGCGGCTGCGCACCGCCAAGGAGATGAATGTTCCGGCCTATGTCGTGTTCACCGACAACACGCTGATCGCGATCGCCGAGCTGCTGCCCGCCGACGACGCCGCGCTGGTCGCCATCCCCGGTATCGGCGCCCGCAAGCTCGAGCAGTTCGGGCCCGACGTCTTGGATCTGGTCCGCAGCCG
The DNA here is from genome assembly GCA_963833915.1 of uncultured Actinomycetota bacterium. Taxonomy (GTDB): domain Bacteria; phylum Actinomycetota; class Actinomycetes; order Mycobacteriales; family Mycobacteriaceae; genus Mycobacterium. The sequence continues at coordinate 18,491 of CAWHZO010000001.1, read as the reverse complement.
CTCCTGAACGCTGGGTTGCCCACGGAAACGTGCAGGTCAGAAAATCGCTTGCCCGATCACGCTGCTAAGATTTAGCCTCGAGTCACGATTGCCGCGCTCAGCGGCAGCTTCTACACGAGAGGAGGGAGCCACGATGATCAACATGAATGCGTTCGGTGTACGCGCGGCCGGCACCACTGGCTCCCACCATGCTGCCCATGCCGCAGCCGCCGTATCGGCGGCGTCGCACAAGCGCATCGCCGCCGCGACCGACGCGTCCGTGGATCGGGGCTCTACTTAGGCAAGAGCCCGCAATCTCGCCACATGGCCACGGACCCGAAGTCAAGGATCCGTGGCCACAGTATTTGGGTCGACAACCCGCCACTGGTCCGGATCCCCGCAATACGCCGCCAGACCAGGAAGCAGGTGAACTCCGACATGTCGACACCGACAGTCCCCGACGAGCAGGAGCCGGAGTTGCCGTGTCATGTCAGCGATCCCGACCTGTGGTTCGCTGACAGCCCGTCGGATTTGGAACGCGCCAAAGCCTTGTGCGCTGACTGCCCGATTCGACGCGCGTGCCTGGACGCGGCCCTGAAACGCGCAGAGCCGTGGGGAGTGTGGGGGGGCGAGATCCTCGACCGTGGTTGCGTGGTGAGCCGCAAGCGACCACGTGGACGTCCCCGTAAAGACTCGATCGCGGCCTAGACTTGCACCGCGAAAGCCGTTGGCGTTGCTAGCTTTCAGATAGCTGCCGCATCGGGTTCGGCGAACCCGGGAACCAGTTCATCGGAGAGCGCCTGGGTCGGCACGTGCGCATCCAGCTGGCACAAGATCGCCATCGACGAGGCGAGTACTCGCATTGGGATTGCCAGCTTGGGCGGTAAATCCATCTGTCGCGCCGTCTTGATCTGGGCTACACCTTGGTTCAGCTGACGATACGTCATGCGCTGCAACCACTTACGCGTGTAGTGGAAGACTTCGACCTCGACTGGTTCGACGTATTGGCGCAGCATCTCGTCGATGTCGCGCACCGACACCTGCTGGCCCTTCTGGATGAAGCCGGCCTTCTCCATCGTCGGCAGCACCTCGTCGTAGTTCTTATCGCGGGCCAGCCGGATCGTCCTCCCGAGCTCGACCGGGAATCCGCCAGGCAGCGGCGCCACAGCGCCGAAGTCGATGACGCCCATCCGCCCATCGGGCAGCAGCATGAAGTTGCCCGGGTGGGCGTCGCCGTGGATCATCTCCAGCCGGCGAGGTGAGTCGAATATGAAGGCGGCCAGCCGGGTGCCCAGCAGGTCGCGCTGTTCGACGCTGCCGCTGCGAATGATGTCCGACATCGCCACACCGTCGATCCACTCTTGGATCACCACTTTCGGGGCGCTGGCCACTACGTGCGGAACCAGAAAGTGCGGGTCGCCCTCGTACGCCTTGGCGAATGCGCGCTGGTTGTTGGCTTCCAGCCGATAGTCGAGCTCCATCTCGGTGCGCTCGATCAGCTCGTCGACGACGCCTTGGACATCCACGCCTGGAGCGAGCTGTTTGACCACGCCGATCATGCGTCGCAAGGTCTTCAAGTCGGCCCGCAACGCCTCATCGGCGCCCGGGTACTGAATCTTGACGGCGACCTCACGACCGTCGGACCACACTGCCTTATGCACCTGCCCGATGCTGGCTGACGCCACCGGAGTGTCGTTGAACTCGGTAAACCGGTTTCGCCACTTGGTGCCCAACTGCGCGTCGAGCACCCGGTGCACCTTGTCGGCGGGGAGCGGCGGCGCATCTTTCTGGAGTCTGGTCAGCGCTTCGCGGTACGGCTCGCCGAACTCCTCGGGGATCGCGGCTTCCATCACCGACAACGCCTGGCCGACCTTCATCGCGCCGCCTTTGAGGTCGCCGAGAACGGTGAAGAGCTGTTTGGCTGCCTTCTCCATCAGTTCGGCATTGACCTCGTCCTGCGACCTGCCGGCCAGCCGCTTGCCGAACCCGAGCGCCGTCCGGCCTGCGATACCGCCCGCCAGGCCCGCTAGCTTCGCGTTGCGCGCGGCGCCCCCGCGTTTGATGTCTGCCACGCCACCCATCATCCACGACGGATCGGCCTTCGACGCCAGCGATGTGGCAACAGGTGCTGTCAGCAGGAACACAGGGGATGCTTGGGCCATTGCCGCGCAACGATCGAGCCGGCGTGGACGTCGAACTCCAGCGTGGCGTTCAACGCCTGCGGCGGTCCGACGTCAGGCCCTTGCTGACGCTCGGCGTCCGGCCCGCGGACCGCCCCGATCACCCGGTTGACCTGGCTGAGTGCCAGCGCTGCCGTGGCCAGCAGGGTCGGGCGATCGGCCACACCGACGGTGTCGCGCAGCTGTGCGGCAACGGCGGGCCAGGCCGCATCACGATCCCTGCGGTGCAGGTCGGCGCACCCCAGGCAGCTGGTGACACCGGGAACCACCAACGGGCCGACCAGGCCGATGCCGTCGCGCACCCGGACCGCGAGGTGAGCGACGCCCTGGCTGTGCAGGTCGCGCAGCATTCGCGGGTCGGCGACCAGGTTGTCCGACAACACCATCAGGTCGGCGTCGGCGGCGGTCACCGCGGCATGGGGTTGGCTACTGTGTTTGACCCTGGCCCCGGAACAGCGCAACCCCTCGATCAGCAGTTCTGACAGGGGTCCGCGTCCGTGCACACGGATCGATGCCGACCTGCCGGGCCGCTGGCGGCGACCACGCGTGGCGACCCCCGCAGTCACCAGTTGCGCGACCAGATCGCCGAGCTCACCGGCGGTGGGGCCGCCCTGGCGGTCGGCTTGACGCTGCAGTTCGCTCATCGGTACCGGCGAATGCATCGTCCGCAGCAGGGTGGCCAGCCCGGCGGCCGTCAAGCCGCGCGGCGGGCGGATCAGCACGGCGCGGCGCGGACTCCAGCCCACCTGCACGGCGCCGTCGGGGCGCAGCAGCACGGGCAGCGCGGGGTCCAGCACATACAGCGACGGCGTGGGCTGCGCCATTCTGGCACTGTGCCACGGCCGTCACGCAGGGTGATTCAGCTGTCCACAGGGCCGTCAAAACCTTCGCGGGGCCCGCCATCGGCGTCGCGCTCGAATTCGGCGATCGCCTCGTTGATTCCGCTGGTGTCACCGCCAATGACCCGGTCGATGAACGCGGCCGGGTCATCGAGATCCTCCGATTCGGGCAGCAGATCAGGGTGCTGCCAAACCGCATCGCGGGCATCGACACCGGCCTGGGTCACGCCGTCCTCGGCGATTGCACCGGGTATCGGAACGCCGTCGAGGATCATGAGCCTGGACGTTGCCGTCAACCTTGAACTGGCCGTAATCGTTAGTGTTCTTCAGCCGGTGCGGGCGGCGGTGGGCACGGCTTGCCGCCGCGTATTCCAATGATGGTTCCAAAGGCCGTGCCACTTACCGGTCCGACCGTCACGCCGCAGGGCCAGTTGCGCTCGGCGCCGGGATCGTTCGGGTCCGGATCAGCTTGCGCGACCCCGGCGCTGAACGCCAGGGTGACTAGCGCCAGCCCCGCAGCGATGATTGGTCGTTTGCGCATTTCCTTCACCTCGATCTATCGTCCGTGGCCAGCATCGCGTTCCTGGCCTAGTGCATCGGGCCGATGCGATCGACCTCTTCGGACGCTACCCACACTGCCCGTCGACTTTGCAACGATGCCGTGAACAGCGCGCAAATTATGTTGTGCGCGCTAGCGTTTCGTTGTTCGAGCTGGCCGCGACGGCGGCAGCTTGCTGGGCCGGGGGTGAGGATGTCACCGCGTTGGGATTCCCGGTTGCGGTTGCAATCTCACGGATCGGACGGCTGCTTCATGCTGTCCGCCGGATGCGGTAGAAGCGTGCTGGGCGTCACTTCACTAAAAGTGGTCCCACTCAAGCGCACCCCAGGCAGCTGGTGACACCGGGAACCACCAGCGGGCCGACCAGGCCGATGCCGTCGCGCACCCGGACCGCGAGGTGAGCGACGCCCTGGCTGTGCAGGTCGCGCAGCATTCGCGGGTCGGCGACCAGGTTGTCCGACAACACCATCAGGTCGGCGTCGGCAGCGGTCACCGCGGCATGGGGTTGGCTACTGTGTTTGACCCTGGCTCCCGAACAGCGCAACCCCTCGATCAGCAGTTCTGACAGGGGTCCGCGTCCGTGCACACGGATCGATGCCGACCTGCCGGGCCGCTGGCGGCGACCACGCGTGGCGACCCCCGCAGTCACCAGTTGCGCGACCAGATCGCCGAGCTCACCGGCGGTGGGGCCGCCCTGGCGGTCGGCTTGACGCTGCAGTTCGCTCATCGGTACCGGCGAATGCATCGTCCGCAGCAGGGTGGCCAGCCCGGCGGCCGTCAAGCCGCGCGGCGGGCGGATCAGCACGGCGCGGCGCGGACTCCAGCCCACCTGCACGGCGCCGTCGGGGCGCAGCAGTACCGGCAGCGCGGGGTCCAGCACATACAGCGACGGCGTGGGCTGCGCCATTCTGGCACTGTGCCACGGCCGTCACGCAGGGTGATTCAGCTGTCCACAGGGCCGTCAAGACCTTCGCGGGGCCCGCCATCGGCGTCGCGCTCGAATTCGGCGATCGCCTCGTTGATTCCGCTGGTGTCACCGCCGATAACCCGGTCGATGAACGCGGCCGGGTCATCGAGATCCTCCGATTCGGGCAGCAGATCAGGGTGCTGCCAAACCGCATCGCGGGCGTCGGCACCGGCGGCCTGGGTCAGCCGCTCCCAGAGCGCCGCGGCCTCGCGCAGCTTGCGCGGCCGCAGTTCCAGGCCCACCAGCGTGGCGAAGGTTTGCTCGGCCGGTCCGCCGGTGGCCCGGCGGCGGCGCAGCGTCTCGCCGAGGGCGGCGGCACCGGGGATGCGGTCGCCCAGCGCCGCGTTCACCACGGTCTGCACCCAACCCTCGATCAGCGCCAGCAGGGTCTCGAGCCGTTCCAGTGCCTGGGTCTGCTCCGGCGTGGCCTTGGGCTCGAACACCCCTTGGGTCAGCAACTGCTCGACAGCGGCCGGGTCGTTGAGCGACGTCGGGTTGAAGTCGCGCGCCAACTCCTCGATTCCATGCATGTCGATCTTCATGCCCTTGGCATAGGCCTCGACGGCGCCAAGCAGCTGACTGGCCAGCCACGGCACGTGACTGAACAAGCGGTGATGGGCCGCCTCACGGGCAGCCAGGAAGGTGACGATCTCGCTGCGGGGCTGTTCGAGGCCGTCGGCGAACGACTCGATGGCGTCAGGCAGCAGTGCGGCTATGCCCTTGGGCCCCAACGGCAAACCGATATCCGTCGACGTCAGTACCTCGCGGGCCAACCGGGCCAGTGCCTGTCCGAGCTGCGAGCCGAATGCCATGCCGCCCATCTGCGACATCATCGACAGCAGCGGACCGGCCATGTTCTTGGCCTCGTCGGGCAGCGCCGCCGCCCATACCGTGGCGATCTGCTGGGCCATCGGATCGCACAGTCGCTTCCAGGTCTCCAGGGTGTTGTCCACCCAGTCGTTGGGAGTCCAGGCGACGGCCTTGCTGGTGCCCGCCGGCAGCGCGGTCACCCCGTCCAGCCAGGTCTCGGCGAGGTGGACGGCGTCGCTGATCGCGTCGCGGGTGGCGGCCGGAATCGGGGCCACGAATCCGATCGAGCTCGACGCCAGCTGGCGGGCCAGCTCGTAGTTCACCGGCCCCGAGGCGTTGCCGCCGGCCATGGGCGAGCCGGCCCCGCTGAACATCTGGCCGAGACGGGTGAAGATCTGGCCCAGGTCGGCCATGTTGAAATCGCCGCCGAGGCCGCCCAGACCGAATGGGTCAGCAGATCCCGAGCCGGAATCGGGGTCGTGTTCGCGGTGCTTGTCGCGGTCCGGGTCGTCTCCAGGGGAGAACCCGAAAGGCAGGTCAGCCATGCCCACAACGGTACTCATCTGCTGGGCGCGACGCGCGACCCTCCGTCACGCTGTGAGTGAACCCGCCCGGCGACGATGCAGACCCGGAACGGTCTGGGGCGAGCCGGGCCATGAAATCGGGGCCGGGTGAGCCCTCCGTCTAGTGTTAGCGACGTGAACAGGCGGATTCTGACGCTGATTGTGGCGCTGGTCCCGATCGTGGTCTTCGGTGGGCTGCTCGCAGTGGTGACGGTGCCTTACGTGTCACTGGGCCCGGGTCCGGCGTTCGACACGCTCGGCGAAGTCGACGGCAAGCAGGTGGTCGACATCAAAGGCACCCAGACCCATCCGACGACGGGTCACTTGGACATGACGACGGTCTCCCAGCGTGACGAACTCAGCTTGGCTGAGGCGCTGACGTTGTGGCTGTCCGGGCAGGAACAGCTGTTGCCGCGCGACCTGGTCTACCCGCCGGGCACGTCGCGGGATGACATCGATAAGGCCAACGACGCCGATTTCAAGCAGTCCGAGCACAACGCCGAGTTCGCGGCGCTGGGATATCTGAAGTACCCGCCGGCGGTCACCGTCGTGACGGTCAGCGATCCGGGGCCGTCGGTGGGCAAGCTGCAGTCCGGTGACGCAGTACAGGCGGTGAACGGCAAGCCGGTGGCGACCGTGGCGCAGTTCACATCCTTGCTGAAGGGCACCAAGCCCGGGCAGCCGGTCGCGATCGACTTCCGCCGCAAGAATGCACCGCCCGGGGTCGCCCAGATCACGTTGGGCGGCAACCCCGACCGCAAGTACGGCTTTGTCGGCGTCTCGGTGACGGACGCGCCGTGGGCGCCGTTCGCGGTCGATTTCAACCTCGCCAACGTGGGCGGGCCATCGGCGGGTCTGATGTTCAGCTTGGCGGTCATCGACAAACTCACCACCGGCAACCTTGTCGCCTCGAAGTTCGTCGCGGGCACCGGCACGATCAAGCCGGACGGCGAGGTGGGCCGTATCGGCGGGATCGTGCACAAGATGACGGCGGCCCGCGACGCCGGGGCAACGGTGTTTCTGGTGCCGGCCGAAAACTGCTACGAGGCAAACTCCGACAAGGTGGCAGGCCTGGAATTGGTGAAGGTCGCGAACCTCGGTGGGGCGGTGGAGGCGCTGCACACCGTGACCTCCGGCGGTCAGCCGCCGAGTTGCTAGCCCGGCAATCAGATCTAGCCCGGGGCAGGTCAAAGGTAATGCGTACAGTTGGGATACGTCGTGGACGAACGCCGACGGGCACTGTCGAGACCGAGCAGGGAGCGTAGCTAGTGGGGATGCGGCCCGCCGCCAGAATGCCGAAGCTGACTCGACGCAGCCGGACTCTGATCGCTATCGCTCTGACCGTGATCGGGCTGCTGTTGGTGGGCCCGCGACTCATCGACGCCTATGTCGACTGGCTTTGGTTCGGAGAGCTGGGCTACCGATCGGTGTTCGGCACCGTCCTGGTGACTCGGCTGATCGTGTTCGTGGTGATCGGGTTGCTGGTCGGCGGCATCGTGTTCGCCGGCCTGGGCTTGGCGTACCGCACCCGGCCGGTGTTCGTCCCAAGCAACGGCAACGATCCCGTGGCGCGGTATCGCACCGTGGTGATGTCGAGGTTGCGGGTGATCGGGACCGGCATCCCCGTGGCGATCGGGCTGCTCGCCGGGGTTGTTGCGCAAACCTATTGGGTCCGTATTCAGCTGTTCCTGCACGGCGGCGACTTCGGTATTCACGACCCGCAATTCGGTAAGGACCTTGGCTTTTACGCCTTCGACCTGCCCTTCTACCGGCTTGTGCTCAGCTTCTTTTTCGTTGCGCTCTTTCTCGCTTTTGCAGCGAATGTGTTGGCGCACTATATATTCGGCGGCATCCGGCTGTCCGGGCGCACCGGCGCGCTGAGCCGTTCGGCGCGCATCCAGTTGATCAGTCTGGTCGGAACGCTGGTGCTGCTCAAGGCGGTCGCCTACTGGCTGGACCGCTTTGAGCTGCTTTCGCACACCCGCTCGGGAAAACCGTTCACCGGTGCCGGGTACACCGATATCAACGCGGTGCTGCCGGCCAAGCTGATCCTGTTGGCGATCGCGGTGATCTGCGCGGCGGCGGTGTTCACGGCGATTGTGTTGCGGGACTTGCGGATTCCATCGATCGGTTTGGTGCTGTTGCTGCTGTCGTCGGTGATTGTCGGTGCCGCGTGGCCGCTGATCATCGAGCAGATCAGCGTCAAACCCAATGCGGCGCAGAAGGAACGCGAATACATCAGCCGAAGCATCACGGCGACCCGGCAGGCCTATGGCCTGACCGATGACGCCGTGACCTACCGGGATTACAGCGGCGACGGGCGGGCAACCGCCGAGCAGGTCGCGGCTGATCGCGCCACGACCTCCAATATCCGGCTGCTTGACCCCACCATCATCAGCCCGGCTTTCACACAGTTCCAACAGGGCAAGAACTTCTACTACTTTCCCGACCAGTTGTCCATCGACCGCTACCGCGATCACGACGGCAATCTCCACGACTATGTCGTCGCCGCGCGGGAGCTGAACCCGGACCATCTGATCGACAATCAGCGAGATTGGATCAACCGGCACACCGTCTTCACCCACGGCAACGGGTTCATCGCCTCGCCAGCCAACACCGTGCGCGGTATCGCCAACGATCCCAACCAGAACGGCGGATACCCGGAGTTCCTGGTCAACGTCGTCGGGGCCAACGGCAGTGTGTTGTCCACGGGTCCGGCCCCGCTGGACCAGCCGCGCGTCTACTACGGACCGGTGATAGCCAGCGCACCCGCCGACTATGCGATCGTCGGACGCAACGGTGTCGACCGGGAATACGACTACGAGACCAACACCGACACCAAGAACTACACCTACACCGGAGGCGGCGGAGTGCCGCTCGGCAGCTGGGTCTCGCGTAGCGTCTTCGCCGCGAAGTTCGCCGAGCGAAACTTCTTGTTCTCCAATGTGATCGGGTCCAACAGCAAGATCCTGTTCAACCGCGATCCGGCGCAGCGGGTAGAGGCGGTGGCGCCGTGGTTGACGACCGACAGCAGCGTGTACCCGGCGGTCGTCAACAAGCGGCTGGTGTGGATCCTCGACGGTTACACCACGCTGGACAACTACCCTTACTCCGAGCTCACCTCGCTGTCGTCGGCCACCGCCGACTCCACTGAAGTGGAGTTCAATCGGCTGGCGCCCGACAAGCAGGTGTCTTACATCCGCAACTCGGTGAAGGCCACCGTCGATGCCTACGACGGAACGGTGACGCTGTATCAGCAGGACGAGCGCGACCCGGTGCTCAAAGCCTGGATGAAGGTTTTCCCCGGGACGGTCAAACCCAAGAGTGACATCACCGCCGAATTGGCCGCGCATCTGCGCTATCCCGAAGACCTGTTCAAGGTGCAGCGGATGCTGCTGGCCAAATACCACGTCAACGACCCGGTGACGTTCTTCTCCACGTCAGATTTCTGGGACGTGCCGCTGGACCCGAATCCGACGGCCAGCAGCTTTCAGCCGCCGTACTACATTGTCGCGAAAAACATTGCCAAGGAAGATAATTCGGCGTCATTCCAGTTAACGAGTGCGATGAACAGGTTCAAGCGTGACTACCTGGCCGCCTACATCAGCGCCAGTTCTGATCCGGCGACCTACGGCAAGATCACCGTGCTGACCATCCCTGGCCAAGTCAACGGGCCGAAGCTGGCCAACAACGCGATCACCACCGACACCGCGGTGTCGCAGGACCTTGGCGTGATCGGGCGTGACAACCAGAACCGGATCAAGTGGGGCAACCTGCTGACGCTGCCGGTCGCTCAGGGCGGGCTGCTGTATGTCGAGCCGGTGTACGCCTCGCCCGGCGCCAGCGATGCCGCCTCGTCGTATCCCCGCCTGATACGGGTGGCGATGATGTACAACGACAAGATCGGCTACGGCCCCACCGTCGGCGACGCGCTGACCGGGTTGTTCGGGCCTGGCGCCGCGGCGACCGCGGCCGGGATTGCGCCCACCGATTCGGGCGCGCCCGCCGGCGCTCCGGGCAACCCGCCCCCGGAGGGTTCGCGTGCGGCTCCGCCGCCGGCGGCTGCGGCCGTCCCACCGTCGCCGAACGGGGCCGTTACGCTGTCGCCGGCCAAGGCCGCCGCCCTCAAGGACGTCGAGACGGCGATCGGCGGGGCGCGCGACGCGCAGAAGAACGGCGATTTCGCCGCCTACGGCGCGGCGCTGCAGCGGCTCGACGATGCGATCACCAAATACAACAACACCCAGTAACCCGGTCGAGCCGAGGAGGTACGGCAGATGGTCGGTGAGAATCAGATCGGTGTGACGGTCGTCCAGCCTGGGGAAGGGGAGTATGTTGCGCTCCCGGGATTTGGGGCCGTCTTCAAGCTGTCCAGCCGGACCAATGGGGGCGAGGTGTCCATTGTCGAGCATCCATTCGAGGTGGGCTTGCTCACCGCGGCGCACCAACACACCCGCGAGGACGAGCATTCGATCGTGCTGGCGGGCGAGATCGGTTTCCGCTCCGACGAAAGCGAAGTCGTCCTCGGTCCCGGTGGTTACATCACCAAGCCGCGCGGGCAAATGCACGCCATGTGGAACGCCGGCAGCGAGCCCGGCCGCATCGTCGAGATCATCACTCCGGGTGGGTTCGAGAACTATTTTCGGGAGCTGGGCGAGCTGCTCGTCGAGCACGCCGACGATCCGGTCGGCAAGGTTCTGCACGAGCTGCCCGAATTTGGCGAGCTGGCCAACAAATATGGGCTGACTTACGGATCACCGGACTGGATGGACGACATCAGACGACGTTATGGACTGAACCCGCCTTCGCACTGAACCAGGAGATGGAGGCCCGTCCAGGCTGCTGAGCCCGCGATTTGGATGCTTAGCGGGCGTTCGGTAACCTGGTATTTACCCGTCGCGGGGTGGAGCAGCTCGGTAGCTCGCTGGGCTCATAACCCAGAGGTCGCAGGTTCGAATCCTGTCCCCGCTACTACTAGAAACGGCCCCCGGAGATCACGCTGGGGGCCGTTTTCATGCCGCTTGTGAACGGATTTGTGAACGTTAGGGCGTCGGCCGACTTATCCGCCGTGTCTTCGATGTTGCTTGGCGGTCCCGAGATCATGAAACCCGAAAGTTTCACTTTTGGTATTTGTTTCAGTATCATTGCTGGTGTGGCAGCCAACCCCATTTATCGCTCTGATCCGCTTGCTCTTGTGCTGACCGAGATCCGGCATCCACAGAGCCCACCTCCGGAACGATCAACGCTCGGCGAGCTCAAAACCGCGCTACAGCAGTGGACGCCGATCGAGGATCGCGAAGTCATGAAGCAGATCAACATCGAGACGGGAGAGCAAACCACCTCCGTGTCTACGAAGTTGGTGTCGCGTGACCGACGCGTAGCAACAACCTTTCGCCCAGACGCGATGACAGTCGAGGTAACTGACTATCAGGGATGGGAAAAATTCCGCGCATTAGTGGATGCTCTGGTTGATGCGCGCCAAGACGTAGCACCTGTCGATGGATGTTTTCGAATCGGTCTGCGATACATCAACGAGATCCGCTTGCCGACGGGTGACAAACCGAATTGGGCAGAGTACGTAGCCAGCTCGCTCCTGGGGCCTCATGAAGACCTGGCCAAATTCGGGTTCCATTCAGTCGCGGAGCAACACGCACTTCAATGCGCAGGATCTTCGCCAGGTGATGCGCTTACTCTTCGTTATGGGGTGGCGAACGGGGCGGTTATTCAGTCGACGCCTGCGTTGCGGCGGCGTACCGAGCCGTCAAACCCCGCAGCTCCGTTTTTCCTCATCGATCTCGACGGCTCCTGGTCTGATAGCGAGGGTGCAGTGCCGGAACTGACGCGAGAGCTAGTGGTCCAGACATTAGAGCGGGTGCATCAACCAATTCGAGATATTTTTGAATCGTTGATCACCGACGATCTCAGAAAGGTGTTCGGCTGATGGCAGGGCTCAAGTGGGACAAAGGGGTCACCCGCGGAGACGCCGAGTACATCCTAAAGCCAATCGGTTACGCGACGACGCCGTCCCTGTCTTTGCTCAGCCACGCTGATTCGATCGTTAATGAGTACCGCGGATATCACGTGGACGCTCTGGATCATCGGCGTGACATGAATTCGATTGACCTTGACCGGCAGACTTCATTACATGCGAAGCAGGCGTCAAACCAGGCTCTAAATCGGCTCTCGGATGAGGGCTTCGCCTGGCGGGACATCGCTCGCGTCTTGCGGGTGACAGTTCCAGCGATCACGAAGTGGCGGAAGGGCGCTGGCGTCAGTGGTCAGAATCGGCTCGCTATTGCGCGGCTGTCGGCACTACTTGACATGCTCGCGGATCGTTCAATTAGCGAGCCGGCATCGTGGCTCGAAATGCCGCTGCTCGATGGAGTAGCACTCACTGGCCTCGATCTTCTCGTCGCTGGTCGCTACGACCTCGTTCTCGAACTGGCTGGAGCGCATCCAGGCGACCGGACTGCCGAGTCAGTTCTAGATGAATTCGACAGCGGTTGGCGCGCAACCTTTGTCGATACGAAGTTCGAGTCTTTTATCGCCGATGATGGCGCCGTCTCAATTCGGCTTCAGGCGCAGGCAGATGAGTGATCTCGACACCCCTTCGAACGCTGAGGACGTCTATTTCGCTGTCGGAGAAGAAATATCACCACATCGCCCGATGTTCACGGGTGACGTGTACAAGTCCGACGACGGTCTATGGATGGTTGTTCAGCATCCGTGTGCCATCCGCCGGGGCTCGACGCTGAACTCCAAAATCCTTGTCGCCCCCTGTCTCAATCGTCGACTCTCTTCGCTCGGACTGGCGAAAGTGTCCATACAAAATCATGCCGCTGCCTGCAATGATTGAAAAGCAAGACCACTGTGCCGATTTCGTCGACCTTGACCTCGCATTGTCGGATGTCCTAGCATCCAGCCCGAGACTTGTGACGCTTAGCCATTACGGCGTGAATTTGCTATTGCAGCGTTGGCTGCATCACAACAGTCGGGTCGTAGTGCCGACCGCAACCCTCAGCACCGCCACCGTCGGGCCATTCAACGAGGCTGAGCTTACGGAGGAGCGGGTCGAGGAGCGCACGGAATACGGCGTAGCTCCGACCGATGCGTTGGGCGAATGCGATCGTTGGCTCGACTTTGCTCCTGAATCTGTCCGTACGCGCGATGAGCTGTCAGATCCCCAGCACGCAAGCAGGATTCGTCGAGAAGCGCGCCAGCACTGGAAGAGTTTGAATTAGCCTTAATGCGTCGTTGTCGCGAGACCTAGTCGACGAGTCATGTCGGCACGGGTTCAGACGTGGCGTAGAAGCGCCGACAAATACTGCACGTTTCGAATAAGTACCCTCTGCCAGTCAAACGAGCCCCCCGCAAGGAATCCACTTGACTGCGTTCGGAAATTTGGCTCGCTGTCACCACAGGGGTGTCGTCGAAGGCTAAGCCACTTCACTGCTGCTGGGCCGGCTCGCGATGTCAACTTGAAGTGGCCCCGGAGTGACGGCGCGAATTGGCTCCGGGCTGGTGGGCCGTGATTTTCTCATCGCTTCAGCGGAGTAGGACGATCGACTTGGCCGGTGTCGCTGTGCAGGTCGATCTGGTAGGCGAGTGCGAGCTCGGCGATCCAATGGGGATCGTCGAGGGTGTGACCGGTGTATTCGGCGAGCCGTCGCAGCCGGTAGCGCACCGTGTTGGGATGGCAGTAGAGCTGTTCGGCGGCGCGGGTGGCTGAGCCGTCATGATCTAGCCAAGCCCCGAACGTTTGCAGCAACCTATGTCGCTCCGCGGTCGGCAGGTCGGCCAGTCCGACGAGGGTCAAGTCGGCGAGGCGTCGCATGACATCGGGTGCAGCGACCGCGGCGATGGCCATCCGGTCGCGATCGAACACACTCACAGGGTTTTGCGGTGTGCAGGCACGAAGAGCGATGCGCGCCAACCGTAATGCCTCGGGACTATCGGTGAGACTGTGGTAGGCGGGGCTGATACCGACGCGGCTACGGTTGGTTTCCCGCAGCACAGCGATCAGAGTGCGGATGTCGCTGACCGGGTCACGCGTCAGAGCGATGCCCACTTCAGTGTCGTGGGTCAGTCCCCACACGGAAGGGATGCCGCGCACGGCAAGACGTCCAGTGATGTCGTGGGGTGTCGGCCGTCCGGGTTCGGCAAGTGCTGCGGTGATCACCGTGTAGGTACCTTGCGGGGGCAGCCGCAAAGTCTCGGCGGCCTCCCACAGGCTGGTGTCGGTGAGCTGGCCGTGCAGGATCGCCTGAACCAAGCTGGAGCGCTGCTGCTCGCCGAAGATGGCGTGGGCGGTGATCTCTTCGCGATAGCCGTCGGCCATCTCAGTGGTGAACGTGTCGAGCACCAGCCACATCTGGGTGGCCGCGGCAACAATGACCTCGGCACCCGCAGCGCTGTCCCGGGCGACTTGGGCCAGTTTTTCCCACAGGAAAGCGGCGGCAACGCGGTAGGCGGCCATCACCGCGGTCAGCGGTACCCCCGCGCGAGCACGGGCGCGCCCGTTGTCGTATGACCGCGCCGATGAGGTGGCCGGCGCGCCGCCGAGCTCGGTGAAGATGACCTCAATGTTGGCCAGACTGGCCTGGCGCAACTGGTCAGTCGTGACGATGTCAGCGCGACAGTAGATCGGGACGGCAGCCCGGATGCTGTCGGCCATTTCGGCGGCCAGCTCGTCAGCATCTTTGAGCAGAACCTTGCCGAGCGCGGTAACCTGCCGCGCCACGTCGCGATCGAAGATTTGTCCCACGAAACGATCCTAGTGCAGGAGCTGACCGCTTCAAGACCGCATTTTCGCCAATGGTTTGTTTGTGGAGACAACTCTCCGTGATACAGAGTTGTCGCCACAAACAGTGACCAACGAGATGAACTCGACCACGATCAATGCGAGGATCCGCCGCGCACCGCCGCGCGCCAGGTCCGCCGACATAGCTCCGAGATGAGGTGATGAACGTGTTGACCGCACGCGAGCAGCGCGAAATCGATCAGGCGAATGCGTCCGGGCGCAGACCCGTCGTTTTCGTGCACGGGCTATGGATGTTGGCGTCAAGCTGGCAGCCGTGGCGTGAGCTGTTTGAATCGCATGGCTACGCGACGGTGGCCCCGGGCTGGCCCGACGACCCCGAGACGGTCGAGCAGGGCCGGGCGCACCCCGAGGTCTTCGCCGGCAAGACGGTGCGCCAAGTCACCGACCATATGGCCGAGGCCATTGCGCAGCTCAATCAGCAGCCGGCCGTCGTGGGGCACTCCTTCGGCGGGCTGATCACCCAACAACTGGCCGGGCGCGGGTTGGCGACGGCATCGGTGGCCATCGACTCCGCACCCTTTCGAGGTGTCCTGCCGCTACCGCTGTCGGCCCTGCGCTCCGCGTGGCCGGTCATCGGCAACCCGTTGAATTATCGACGCTCGGTCACGCTGACCTACCGCCAGTTCCGGTATTCCTTCGGCAACGCGATCAGCGACGCCGAATGCCAGCAGCACTACGCGGCCCTGCCCGTACCAGGCTCGGGCATGCCGCTGTTTCAGGCGGCCATCGCCAACTTCAATCCGGCGACCCAGATCACGGCCGACACCCGCAACCCCCGCCGCGGCCCCATGCTGATCATCAGCGGGGAAAAAGACCACATCGCGCCCTCAGCGATCGCTACCGCGTCGTTTAAGAAGCAGCGCCGCAACAATTCTCCCACCGAGTTCATTGAGATGCCCAACCGCGGCCACTCGCTGGTCTTCGACAGCGGCTGGCCCGAGGTCGCCGATCGCGCCCTGGACTTCCTGAAACAACACCTACGCTGATTTGCGACGTACGTCGTACCCTTAGGAACCGATTACTAAGCCGCTGGTTCGCAATGTGAACTTAATGTGGCCCGGGGTTTGACGGGCGGAATCTAGGGAACCTCGCAACACTCCCAACAGCGACAACACCAGCTACTGCGATTAGCGGCTACCGGAGAACCCGTGCATGAGCTCGCCAAGGCGTTCGGGATTGGCCGGCAACCGCATATCGTTATCTGTCTTCAGCTAGGTAAGCGCCATTCACTGACCGTTGGGGGCGCCGTCGGGACCGCCCTAAGTGCTGGCCGTTGCCTTTAGCGTCAACTCGGTGCGGACCTGCTCAGGAAGGCCAGACGGAACTTTCCGACCCGGATCTCATCACCATTGACCAGCACCGCCGAATCCACCGGTTGCCGGTTGACATAGGTGCCGTTGAGGCTGCCGGCATCGATGACGCGGAATTGGCCTTGCTTCCGCTGGAACTCGGCGTGGCGGCGGCTGACGGTAATGTCATCGAGGAAGATGTCGCTGTCGGGATGGCGGCCCGCGGATGTGACGGGCTGGTCCAGCAAAAATCGCGATCCCGCGTTGGGGCCGCGTGTGACGATGAGCAGCGCCGAGCCACTCGGCAAATCTTCGACGTCCCACATCGGGCCCTCCGCGCTGGCGGGGGCCGCCGCGTCAAGCTCGCCGAGAAAGTCGTCGCGGAAAGCGGAGGTGGTTTCCGTGGCGACTTCGTCAGGCGGCCCGTCTTTGTCCTTATGGCTCACTTGCTGTTCCTTCTTAGCTAACCGGCAGGATCAACTCTGCCTCACCACGAAGCCGAACGAGACCAACTGTTCCGAAAACGATCGTTAGTCCGCCATCAACGCATGTGAGGTAGGCCTCGGCTCGAACCTTCATTCGATGTCAATCGTCGGAATACGCCAGAAAGTTGAACGACATCGGCGCGGTTCTCGTACCTCCGTTCGACACGACCGCCTCTGCGTGGTGCGCACCGCATCCAGAAAACGTTCGGTTTAGGAAGAGGACCGCGTGCTCATCGGCGGTGGGTACTCCAGGGTGAGATAGCCGAACTGCTCGACATCACGGAGCCTGTTGTAAAGCATTCCTGTGCCGCCTTTGCCGTAAAAGCATCCGCTCCCGATGGAGGGGAACCCCAGCATGATCAGTGAGAAAGAGATAGTCGCCGGACTCGCCAACATCATTGAGGAGGTGACCGGCATCGAACCGTCCGAGGTCACCGTGGAAATGGCGTTCGTCGACGACCTGGACCTCGACTCTCTGTCCGCGATCGAAATCGCGGTGCAGACCGAGGACAAGTACGGCGTGAATATCTCCGACGAGGACCTGGCCGGTTTTCGCACCGTCGGCGACGTGGTCGACTACATCCAGCACATGGAAAAATGCGCATCGCGCAGCGGACACTGAATGTGAAGACCCCGCTGGACCCGATCGATTCAGCACGCCGAACAGGTGATGAAGGCGCTGTAATGCGCGTCGAGGCTGAAGGACGGGTTCTTACCCACGACCGTTGGGGCGTCGACCAGGCCGAGGAGTACCTGCGCGAACTTCAACGCGCCATCGAACGCGCCGCGGCAAATCCACGGATCGGCCGGGCCTGCGATGAGATCCGCCGCGGCTATCGCAAGCTCGCCGCCGGGTCACACACGCTGTTCTATCGGGTCAGCACCGAAGGCGTCACCGACGTCGTGCGTCCTGCCAAAGCATGGACGTCGACCGCCACCTCTGAGTGCATCGTCTAATCGCGAAGCCCGGCCGATCACCGTCCAAAAAGGAGCCGGGCTCACTTCCTGAAGCTCACCGCAACAGGCGTCACTTAGCTTTTGGTGTCCTCGATGCGAAAGCCGACCTTCATCGTGACCTGGTAGGAGCGGATGGCGCCGTTTTCCAGGCCGCCGCGGACCGACTCAACCTCGAACCATTCCAGGTTGCGCGTTGTCGCCGCCGCCCGCGACAGGCCGCTGCGGATGGCGGCGTCAACGCCGTCGGGGGAAGCCCCGACGACTTCGATGACGCGGTAGGTGTGGTTGCTCATGCTGTCACTCTCCTGTCGGGCCGCGGCGTCTGGTATTCGCGGTCATTCGCCTGAGTTTCGAACGATTCGACTATCGCAGGTGCGACGGCGTTGCTCTGGCGTTCGCGGCGCCACCTGACGACGTCGCTAAGACAAACGGTGGCGAGCCCGTGCTCGGCCGCGAAGTCACGGAGTTCATCAGTTGCCGCCATCTCGGTGGGGGGGTGCACGCTGACGATGGTGCAGGTCGCGGCGGCGGAACGCAGTCCGGCGGCGCGTACCAGGTCGACGGCGGCCTCGGGCCGACCCGGCCGGTCCAGGACGCCGCCATCCTCGGTGTGCTGGGGGAGGACGTGTCCGGGCCGGGTGAGGTCCCCAGCGCGGGCGGAGGCGTCGGCGAGCAACCGGATGGTGATGGCCCGGTCAGCGGCCGAGATCCCGGTCCCGATGCCGCTGCATGCGTCGACGGTGACCGTGTAGGCCGGTCTGCAGCCGACCGAATCATTGCCATTCCCGACATAGATTGCCCACAAAGGCTTTTCAACCAACCCGCACAATAAAAAAACCCCGAATCGGGACGTGTGCACCGGCGGCGACGTAGCGGATGGCATCGGTAAATGCGGGGACCACGCTGTCGCGCGGGAACCCTAATCTGGATCGACTGGACGCTGCCAAGGCCCTGGCGGGCCAACCCGCGCTGCGTGGATGGCGAGGAATACACCACCACGGCGCGGGTTGTCGATTTAGCGACACAGTTTTAACGTGTTGTG